>CAWFNY010000004.1:0-167458 GCA_963817435.1 uncultured Gemmatimonadales bacterium | reverse complement strand
CGTCGTCGTTAAGATCTCAGCACAAGTTTACGCATATCTTGAAGTGGACGGCAGGTCCCTTAAGGTCAGAAGATCCCCGCTCTTTCCGCCTCCTCGCTTTCGCCGTTTGTGGCGCCTTGGGAGGCAGTATTGGAAGGCGCAGGCCACCGAAGGAGGGTGCTTCTTGCTGTATCAAGTTTACGAGTTGAATTACGCTATGGTTCAGCCGCTCCGGGCAGTCGCCGGCCTTAGCCAGTTGCTGCTCAAGAGCCCCATGAACCCCATGCGCGACACCCTGCCCGGCCGCAGCATCTCCGCCGCGCTCGATGTGTTCGAGAGCACGACCCGGCGCTACAGCAAGCCCGAATTCGGCCTCACCGAGACCATGGTGGGCGAAAGCCCCTGCGCGGTCGAGGACCGCGTGGTCTGGCGAAAGCCCTTCTGCCACCTGCGCCACTTCACCCGCGATCCGGCCGTGCTCAAGAAGACCGGGCACGAGAACTACCCGCGCCTCCTCATCGTGGCCCCGCTTTCGGGCCATTACGCCACATGCTCCTGCGCGGCACGGTCGAGGCGCTCCTGCCCGATCATGAGGTCTACATCACCGATTGGACTGATGCGCGCCGCGTGCCGATCATCGAGGGGCGCTTCGGGGTCGAGGATTACACGGATTATGTCATCGAGACTCCGCGCTGGCTTGGGCCTGGCGCGCATGTGATGGCCGTCTGCCAGCCTTCGGTGCCGGCGCTGGTGGCGCTTTCGGTGATGAGCATGGGCAACGATCCCTGCCTGCCTTTGACGGCGACGCTGATGGGCGGGCCTATCGACACGCGCCGAAATCCGACCCAGCCCAATAATCTCGCGACCTCGCGCCCGATCGAATGGTTCGAGCGCAACGTCATCTTCCCGGTGCCCCCGCCCTATCCGGGCGTGCTGCGCCATGTTTATCCGGGCTTCCTGCAGCTCACCGGCTTCATGACCATGAATTTCTCGACCGGCATCTGGACGCTCATCAGCAGCTTTTCTGGGATCTCGTCGATGGCGACGGCGACGGGGTGGACGATCATCGCGCCTTTTACGATGAATATCTCTCCGTCCTCGACCTCACCGCGGAATTCTATCTGGAAACGGTCAAGCGCGTGTTCCAGGAGCAGCAATTGGCCCGCGGGACCTGGGAGCATCGCGGCCTGGCGCATCGATCCCTCCGCCATCACCAAGACTGCCCTCCTCTGCGTGGAAGGTGAGCGCGACGACATTTCGGGTCTGGGACAGACCGCGGCCGCGCTCGATTTGTGCACCAGATTCCGCCCGAGCGGAAGCAGCACTACATCCAATTGAAGGTCGGCCATTACGGCGTCTTCAACGGCTCGCGCTGGCGCAATGAAATCCGTCCCCGCGTGGCGGCGTTCATCAAGGAATTCAACGCGCCGCCAGCGGGCTGACGCATAAGCACTGATCGTTCAGGCCCGGGAAAAAGCGCGGCAGCGCGCGTGCCGCGTACCAACATTCCATCCCCTTGGGGGCCCTACCTCGCACGGGCGCCCTGGCCCCCGCGGTGCCTCCATCGGTCCCGCACCGGCACCCGCGCGATAGGTCCCTGCGCTACGGCATTCGCCGGGAAATTCAACTCCGGTAAGCCCGGCTGAAACTGGCGGAACCCTGCCGCTTTGCCTTGCCCAATCCTACCCCCGCTGGCTTCGGGTGAGCGCGGGCGCCCTACCCGCAGGGGCTGCGGCCCTTCCCGGCCCTACTCCCAATAGGGTCAATCTAACATATTGATATTGCTATATATTTTATATGGCCCTTCTTGGCCCTACCCGGCCGCGCGCGGTCCACAACATTCGGGGCTCCCAGACCTTAATCACCCCTTGCGGTCCACCCCCCTGTCGATCATAAATTGAAGTCGTCGCGTCGCTCCTTCCCGCTGACGGTTTTATGCCGCACAGCACCATCAGAAGCCGCCAAAGATGATTGACCATCCCCCCGTTCCCCCTCGCGCCAAGGTCAATGGCGTGAAGGCGCGCGCAGGGCTGGCGGGCCCTTGCAAGGGGGCTCTGCGCATGGGGATGAAGCCACAAATTCCGGGCTTTCGCAGCAAGCGCGGGCCGCTCGTGCGGCGCGATATCCTGCGGATCGGCGGGCGGGCCGTGCCGGTGGTGGCGCGGACCAATGGCGTGCGACCCGGCTCATTGTGCGCGTCCACCCCACCACGGGGGAGGTCGCCGTGGTGGCGCCGAGCCGCCAGGCGCTGGAGCGCGCCCTCGATTTCGCACGCGACGAGGTGGATTGGATCGCCGGCAGGCTCGCAGCCATTCCCGCGCCCGTCATGCTCGAGCCGGGCGACATCGTCCCCTATCGGGGCCGCGATCACATCATCGGCCATGATCCCGAGGCGCGCCGCGGCGTGTTCCTCGATTCGAGGGCCGCGCAAGGCATTCATCATCGCCAGCGGCGAGGACGAGCATGTGCCGCGCCGGGTCCGCGATTGGCTCCGCGCCGAGGCGCGCCGCGAAGTCTGCGAGGCGGTGCGCGGCTATGCCAAGGCGCTGGGCGTCGCCCCGCGCCGGGTCACCTTGCGCGATCCAACGACACGCTGGGGCTCCTGCTCCACCAATGGCGTGCTGAGCTTCTCCTGGCGTCTCATTTTGGCACCCCCCTTCGTGCTCGATTACGTCGCCGCGCATGAGGTGGCCCATCTCATCCACATGAATTACGGCGCAAGGTTCTGGACGCTGGTCGAGCAGCTTGTGGGTGACACCGAGCGGCCGCGGCGCTGGCTCCGCCTCGAAGGCGCGTCCATGCATCGCTATGGGCCGAGCGATAGCGGCATGCTCCGCCGCGTCCCGCGCGCGCGGTAGGTCTAATTCCCCCGCTCTATGCGGAAGCACAGCTAAAATTGCAGGGCCGATCAGCTGGAGCAACGTGCGGAAAAGTGTGTGCGGTTTTCCGCCAAACCGTTGCGACAAAACAAAAGCCTAGAGCGGCGCAGCGATTCCAGCAACGGCTCCGCCGCTATAGGCGCACGGCGCAAACGCTGAGGATTATGCCGCGTCTGCGGCTTTCCCGTTCGCGGGCTCAAGGCCCGCTTTGGCGATGAGCTGACCCAGCGCCGGAAGGCCAAGGGGTTAGCCGCGTCACCGCAGAAATGCTGGAGGTACTGCTCCACCTCGCGCGGCAGCGGTACCGGCTCGCATAGGTAGTGCAGCGCCTCGCGCGCCTCTTCGAGCCGCTTCTTTCCCTCGACCAGCCAATCCTTCAGCCGGACGTTGTTGTCTCCGCCGCCACCGTCATCAGTGTCGAGCTCGTCGGAACTGTAGACTGCGAGCGCCTTCTGTACATCACCGAACAGCTCCTTGAAATCGACGATGTACCCGTAGTCCTTGTCATCTCCATCGAGTCGATTGGTCCGGCAGATCGCCTGGAACAGGTTGTGATCGTGCAGCTCATGGTCGAGGTAGATATAGGTGCAGCTCGGCGCATCGAAGCCGGTGAGGAGCTTGCTGACCACGATCAGGAGCTTGAGGTTCGCCGGCTCCTCGATGAAACGGCGTTTTGACCTCGTCTTCGTACTGCTTCGTGGTCTGGCCATACTTGAGTAGGTGCTGGGTGTAGGTGTCGAACTTGTAGCGCTCATCGCTGTTCGGCCGGTTCGCGCGAAATGGCGTTGTGGTTCGGCTCGTAGGACGTGACGATTCCGCAGTACTGGCCGAAGGCCGTGTTCTGGAAGAGCCGATAGTAGTGGCAGGCATCGTAAATCGACGCCGCCACCAGGATCGCCGTGCCCCGGTCGTTGTTCAGGCGTGGCTTGAGGCCAGAAGTCCTCGACGATGCTGGCGATGATGCGCTGCTTGCGCTCACCAGCGCTCATCAACTCCTCCATCGTCGCCCAGCGCTTGCGCAACACCGCCTTCTGGAAGTTGTTGAGCCCCCTGGTCTTCTGTTCGAACCACCTGTCGATGGCATCTCGCGATGTAAGCCGCTGGGGTACGTCCCGCGCCTGATACTTGAGGTCGAGGATGACGCCGTCTGCCACGCCCTCCTGGAACTTGTAGGTGTGGATATAGGTCCCGAATACATCGCGCGTCATCTGCTTGTCCTGACGCAGGAGCGGTGTACCCGTGAAGCCGACGAAGATGGCGCTCTCCAGCCACCGCTTCATCTGCCCATTCATGTCGCCACCTTGGGTGCGGTGGCACTCGTCCACGAACACGTAGAATCGCCCGTGCAGCGGCGGAGGTGGACCGTTCAGGTCGGTGGGGTCGAACTTGTGTATCAGCGCGCAGAGCAGGCGCGGGGTGGCCGAACCCAGCTTCCGCACGAATTCTGCCCGGGAGGCGATGCGTGGTGAGGGCGACTCCGGACCGATCACGCCGGCGTTCTTCATCACCCCCTCGATCTGCTTGTCCAGCTCATCCCGGTCGGTGACGACGAGAATTCGGGCGTCGGGGTCGTGCTCCAGAAGCCACTTGGCCAGAAGCACCATCAGATGCTCTTGCCGCTTCCCTGGGTGTGCCAGATGACGCCGCCCTCGCGCTGGGCGATGCGCTCCTGCGCGGCCTTGAACGCCGAAGAACTGGTGGGGGCGCGGGCACCTTCTTGTGGCCGGCATCAAAGAGAACGAAGTTGCGAATCAGGTCGAGCAGCCGCTCCTTGTTGCACAGCTGTGAGCAGCGGACGGTCGAGGAGTTCCCCTGCCTCGATCTGGGCTCCTTCCCCGCCGGCGGCTTCATCCTTCCACTGTACGAAGAACTGTTCGGGTGTGCCCGTAGTGCCGTAGCGCAGCCCTTGCGAGTCGCTGCCTGCGATCACCAGCTGCACGGTGCTGAAGAACCCCTTGTTGAAAGTCTCTTCCTGATTGGTGATGAGCTGGCGCACGCCGTCGGCGACCTGCACCGAGCTGCGCTTGAGCTCGATCACTGCGATGGCGAGGCCGTTGATGTACAGCACGATGTCCGGTCGCCGCTCGTAGCCTCCCTTGAGCGTGACCTCCTCGGCGAGCGCGAAGTCATTCCGCTCTGGATGCTGCCAGTCGATCAAGTCGACTGTCTTGTGTGGCTGACCCGCAGCTACCTGCACTGGCACGCCGTACCGCAGAAGCTGGTAGGTCCGCATGTTCGCCTGGTAGAGCGTGATACCAGTTGAATCAGCGGCCGTCTCAAGCTTCTGCAGGACGGCAGCGATGTGGGCGGGCGAATAGCCGCGGGCGGCGAGGTTGTCGCGCGAGAATCGCCGTCTCGATGGCGCGGTTGCTTGCGCGCTTGTTCCACTCACCGAGGTACCGGTAACCGAGGTTGTCGAGCCGTGCCGGGTCGGTGAACAGCGCGATGACCCGGTTCTGCGTCTTGCGCTCCGATCGGGGTTGCTCAGGCACGGGCGGGCTCCACCAAGCACTTCTGACTCAACGTAGTGCTTGAAGGACTGCGGCATCCGTGAAGCACCGGAATCCTGCGCCTGGCTGGCGAGCCTGAGTGTCGCAGCATCCTCGTTGAGCAGGACCGCCACCGGCTGGCTCAGTTCCTCCTGAAGTCCGTTCGGCCACGCCAGGTCGAACACCGCCTTCTGCTCGCCAGATTGCGGATCGGCGAAGTCGTAGGCGAACGACGCCGCGCGGCAGCCCCTGCGATTCCACCCAGTCGTTCAGCGCCTCGAGCTCCGCTTCCTCCTCGTCGCTGGTGATTCCGCCCCCGACAGAGACGGCGGATGGAGCCGCCGATGCGGGGCCGGCGAGCCAGCGGGTGTCGCCATGCAGCAGTTCCTCCATGCGTCGGTTGAGCTCGGCGGCCAGCAGCACCTTGCGGGCTTCGAGGAAGTCGCGGAAGTTCTCGATCTTCCAAAGTGCCTTGTCAGCGGGAATCCACTGCGAGGCCAGCGCGCCGGGATGGGCCGCCTCGACTTCGGGGAAATACTCCTCCGGCAGCCGGTCGCTGATGTCGAGATTCGTGTCCTTGGTCAGGAAGCAGAAGTTGGCGAGGGCATTCACTTCGGGGCGCGTGTGCTTGCGCTTGTAGAGCTGCGCCTTCGGGAAGATGTGGTGCACCTCCAGCGGCTCATCTTGCCGAGCAGATTCGCCTTGAGCGGCAGCCCGGTGCCCCAGTCGCGCGCCTCGCCCATGCGCGTCAGCAGATAGAGCACGGGGTAGAAGCGCGCGCCGAGGCTCCAGCCCGTGAAGTGTCCCGGCTCGGCGCGCAGCCCGCCGTGCCAGAGGCGCAGCTGCTCGAGCAGCTTGTCGAGCCCGCCGTCCGCGACCTTCCAGCGCCGCCAGGTCCTGGTCGATGAACGACTCCGTGGAGCCCGAGAAGCGCCCCCACATCGCCGCCTGCACGAACCAGAACAGCAGCTTGTCGCGCTCCTTCTCGCCCATCGGCCCGAGTTTGCCTGCTGCCGCTGGTCGAGGTAGCGCACCATCACCGGCACGCCGAAGCGGCCGAAGAACACCTGGTCGTGGTCGAGGCCGAGCCGGCCGCCGATCAGGTTCAGGCTGGTGTCGATGTGCTTGGTGGCCCGCGCGAGCGCGTCCTGCACCTCTGCCGCGCTCTTCTCGTGCAGGATGCTGGAACTTGGCCTCGCCGGTCAGCACCGTGTTCACGGAGCGCAGCAGCCAGTCGAGGTTGAAGTGGATAGTCCGGCCTTCGCCCACTCCTTGAGCTTGGCCTTCATCGCGTCGCGGGCCTCGGGCCAGTCGGCGCAGATCTTGGCCAGCGCCAGGTCGCCCTTGGAGAGCTTGGTGCCGCCGCTGTTGACCCGGTTGAAGATGTCGACCACCACGTCGAGCGTCTTGTCGGCGCCGGTGACCTCCTCGACGTGGAGGTCGATGTCGGTGATGCCGAGCAGGCGGCTCAGGCGCCCGACGTACTCGCCCACCTTGGCGGCGAGTGCGGGCTGCGCGGCGAGCCGCGTCGACGAACTCGCCCAAGCCCCGCCGTGCCCTTCCGCATCAGCTCCGTCACGTCGATCCAGAGCGGGTCGTCCTTCATCTTCACCGGCTGGTAGAACTCGAAGCGTCTCGCTGCGTCGAGGTGGAAGCGCAGCCCGGTGAAGGCCTGGGCGTTGCCGTCGAAGAACTTCGGCGGCTTGCCGCGCACGACGCCGTAGAGCGAGGTCATGCGCTGCTGGCCGTCGAGCAGCAGCTTCACCACGCCGGCGGCGAGCGTGCCGTCGCCGCGATGCGTCGCGGTCTTCGACTCCGTGGCCCAGACCAGCAGGCCGCCGACCGGATGGCGACGGTAGAGCGAGTCGAACAGCCCGCGCACCTGGTCGCGGTTCCAGACGTAGCCGCGCTGGAACTCGGGCAGCGCCATGTGCCCGCTGTCGATGTGGTCGAGGATCGTGGAGATCTTCATACGAGGCGGGTCCTTCCGGTGAGCAGCTCCTGCATCATGGCCTGCTTGAGCGTCGCGGGTCTTGTCGCGGCGGGCTTCGAGGGCGTCCGAGTTCGGCGTCCATGTCGGAGAGGACGTCGGCAATGGCGGTTTGCTCGGATCTGTCGAGGAGCAGACATCGTCGAACTCTCCAAACTCGCTCGCCGTGGACAGATACGGAATGCTCGTGCCCAGGCTAGAGGTTGTTGAGCTGATCTGCCTTGCGAGCGTCATTGAGAGGTAATAGAAGAACACATTGGAAGCCCGCCCGGCTCGATCGCATGTCGAGCCCAATGAACGTCTGCTTCGACACCAGTGACTCGGCAACGCATTGCGCATCGCCTCCAAGTCGGCCGACTCCAGCGAACAAGCAGCGTGCCCCGCTGGCAAACCTGTAGGTTCGATGTGTCCGAGACTTGTCTCGAGATCGACACGCTTGTTCACGATCTTGAGTCGGCGAGATGCGTGCGTCGAAATCTGTCGAATCGAAGCATGGGATGTCGCCTGTTAGACGTTTCGTGCTGTTGACGCATCGCCACGATAGGAACGCGCACAGATCCTTTCAACCAGCCTGAGCATCCCACTCCCCGCTGAAGCCGGGGAGGCGGGTCTGGCCGGTGAGGAGCTGCTGCATGGCGGCCTGCTTGAGGTCGCGCTTCTTGGCGATGAGCCGATCCAGCCCGCCCAGCAGCGCATCCACATCGCTCAACGCCGTCGCGATGGCGCGTTGTTCGGCGAATGACCGCTGGCAACGTGCGGATGACGGAAGCTGCAGGTCTGCTCCGGTTGATCGCCGGGAACGCCACTCGTCTCGCACTGAATCGTAGCGAGAAGTCGAGATCGTGCGGAGCATCAGGGCTAGTCGACGAAGCAGGGCGTGTCGTTGCACCGTGGAACCGATCTTCGCTGCACGTCGAGCGTTGTCTGTCGAAGCTGGCCCTCAGTACGTACGGCTCAGCGCAAAGTAGACAATTCGCCCACCGACTGTGCTGCCGTGATCGACCGCTGTCGACGACTCCGTGCGCAGCGATCGACCATTGAGACGTCGATGGTAATCGGTGACGCCCGCAGAACTCACGACCTGAGGACTGCTTCCGTGATCCCCTGACCGGCGATAGCGGCGAGATCGAATCCACGCTGGCCAATCCTCCGGAATCACCCCCGCCTCGGTCTGCTTGTAGCCCGGCCTCACTTCCATACGCCCCCATCTTCTTGAGGTGCTCGTCCACCCGCGCGGCGAGCGTCGCCACCTCGTCGGTGAGCTTCGGCAGCGGCGTGGCGTAGCGTTCGGCCAGCTCGCGGATGCGGCCGGTGAGGGTCTGCGAGACGCGGTCCAGCTCGCCCTGCACGGCGGCCGACAGGCGCGCCATCCACTTGTCGTCCACCACCAGCGTCTTGATCTCGGCCTCGGTGAGCTTGGGGTACTTGGCGTCGAGCTTCTTGTCCAGGTCCTCTTGCGCGGCCTTGCGCCTGGCCTTGGGCTCGGTCTGCTGGTCGAGCAGGTCCGCCTAGCGCCTCGAGCGCCGCGCGCTCGTCCGCGTAGAGCGGGTCCTTGCCGATCTCCTTGAGCCGCGCCTTCACGGCCTTCGCGGTGATCTTCTGCTTGTCGCCCTCGCCCTCGATCACCTCGGCGAGCAGCCTTCCTCGCCGCTGTTCTCCTCCCGCATCTCGTCGAGCTGCTGCTCGAGCGTCGGCGAGCTGGCTGTCGAGCGCTTCGATGGCTCGCGTTCGGCGGCGAAGTAGCGGGCGACGAGGAGCGGCGCCGGAACGAGGTCGGACTTGAAGCGCCGCTTGCCCTTCGTAGTCGTGCGGCTCGGGCCAGCGAGCTTGTTGTCCTTGTTCTTGACCTGAACGATCTCGCGCGGTGCGCGCCCTCACCCAGCCGTCGGCGGCGATGAGATAGCAGTCGTCCTGCATCGTCTCGGCCCAGTAGTCCATCAGGTGCTGGTAGACGTCGTAGGCGTCGAGCAGCGGCGCCTGGCGGAAGGCGGCGAGCAGGTCCTCGGCGATGGTCTCGATCAGCGCCTTGGGGTGGCCGTCCTTGCCGAAGGCCGTGAGGCGGGGCGTCGTGGCCTTGCGCCAGTCGGCGAAGCGCTTGCGTCGCCTGCTGTTGGAAGGCGGTGAACTCGGCATGGCCGAGGATGGCGGCCTTCACCTCGGTCAGCGGCAGCTTGAGGCGCGCGTAGCCGGGGCGGCCGGCGGACTCGAACAGCGCGGCGCGCACGCCGGGGAGCACCTGCCAGTAGCTGCCGAGCGCGTCGAGATCGCGCTCGGGGATGCCGCCGCGCAGGTGGCCGTCGATGTCCTGCAGGTCCTCGGGCTCGGTGCTGTCGATGTAGCGCGGCAGGTTGAGGTTGAAGTCGTTCTTCGGATCGGCGATCTCGGCCAGCGGCACCATGCGGGCGTAGCGCGGCGACGTCGGCCTGCCGGGTGAAGGTGTCGACGATGCGGTGGATGTCCTGCTCGCGCAGGCGGTTCTTGTTGCCGTCCTTGATGAAGCCCTTGGAGGCGTCGATCATGAACACGCCCTTGCGGCCGGCGGCGTTCTCCTTGTCGAGCACCACGATGCAGGCGGGG
Organism: uncultured Gemmatimonadales bacterium; assembly: GCA_963817435.1. Classification (GTDB taxonomy): domain Bacteria; phylum Gemmatimonadota; class Gemmatimonadetes; order Gemmatimonadales; family GWC2-71-9; genus JADJOM01. Next base: position 157,544 of record CAWFNY010000004.1, on the reverse strand, counting down.
ATGCCGGTGCCGTAGAAGAGGTTGGCCGGCAGGCCGATGATGCCCTTGAGGATGCCGGAGCGGACGAGCTGCTGGCGGATCGCGGCCTCGGCGTTGCCGCGGAAGAGCACGCCGTGCGGCAGGATGCAGGCGGCCTTTGCCCGTGCTCTTCATCGAGCGGATGATGTGCAGCAGGTAGGCGTAGTCGCCCTGCTTGGCGGGCGGCACGCCCCAGGCGAAGCGCTGGTAGGGGTCGTTCGACGGGGTGAGGCCGGTGCTCCAGGTCTTGTCGGAGAACGGCGGATTGGCGACGACGTAGTCGTAGGTGCGCAGCTGCTCGCCGTCCTTGAACTTCGGGCGCGGCCAGCGTGTTGCCCGAGAGGATGTTGGCCGTGGGGAAGTCGTGCAGGATCATGTTCATGCGGGCGAGGCCCGCCGTGGTCACGTCCTTCTCCTGCCCTTCGAGCGTGATGTGCTTGCCCGCCTGGGCGGCCACCTTGAGCAGCAGCGAGCCCGAGCCGCAGGTGGGGTCGTAGGCGGTGGTGGACGCCTTCGTGTTCTGCGGCGAGATGCCGATCACCTGGGCGATGACGCGGCTCACCTCGGCGGGCGTGTAGAACTGCCCCTTGCTCTTGCCACTCTCGGTGGCGAAGTGCCGCATCAGGTACTCGTAGGCGTCGCCGAGGATGTCGTCGTGCTCGGCGCGGTTCTGCGAGAAGTCGAGCTCGGGCTTCTGGAAGATGCCGATCAGGTTGGTCAGGCGATCCACCATCGCCTGGCCTTCGCCGAGCTTGTTCGGGTCGTTGAAGTCGGGGAAGTCGCTGCGGGCGAGCCGCGCGTTGGCGTCGATCAGCGGCTGGATGATCTGCGTGTTGATCTTGTCGCCGATGTCGGGCTTGCCCTTGAGCGCGATCATGTCCGTGAAGCTCGCGCCCTTCGGGATGGTGACCGGCGGGGCGAAGTCGTCGCTGTTGCCGTACTTGTCGCTGATGTACTTGATGAACAGCATGAACAGGACGTAGTCCTTGTACTGGCTGGCGTCCATGCCGCCGCGCAGCTCGTCGCACGAGGCCCAGAGGGAGGAGTAGAGGTCGGATTTCTTGAGGGCCATTTTCGGTACCTGGGAGATTCCAAATCTCGCTAGAGCCAAGAGAGTGCAGATTCGGGGGGGGCATGGCCCCTCTTCCCGGGCCGAACCGCTTCTATGAATCTACGAAGCCTCCGACATCAGCCCTAGATCCTCTCTCATTTCTGGGGAAGGTGATACCCCGCTTCGATCGTCTTGCCGAGTCCGACCACACCGGCCAGAGTCGCGCCTTTGGAGAACGGACTTCTTGGCGGCAGGATGCCGCGATTGTGTTGAACGCCCTTCAACACCTCGACCTTGATCTATTGCCCGGCGTTGAGCTGCCAGGAAGCACTCCTTATCGCTTTGACCTGCACCTCGACCATAAGACCCTTGCTGTCGACTGCCAGAGAATGTCGACCCTCGGCACGCTGCCTGTGAAAGTGGTCGCAATCCGTCCCCGCCGGCCAAGCTCGGCCGCGACGAGATACTCACCGATCTGGCGGGTCATCTGAATGTCACTGCCGCTAGCCATCTGCCCCTCTATTCGAGAGTTCGAACCAGCTGTGCTGGCTGTCCCGCGTCATGGTGTCGCCAAACCGTGATAGCTCCACCTGGCCGGCCCGGAACTCCCTGCCCCCGCGAGCTCGCCGATCGCGTCATGTACGTCTGTGTGGCCGTACACCAGGAACACACCGGCCGGCATACTTTGCGTTCGTTGTGAACCATGCCAGCTTCGCAATGTCACTCTGCCAACCCGAGGGATTGCTAGACGAAGACTTGACCTCAATCACTACGAGATTGTCCTCCATCGAACCGGGCACGTGGACCAAGAAGTCGGGTTTGGCCTGTGCATACTTGTCGTCGCGAAACAGCGGGTGGCCGTACTTATCGACCTCCCCCGTGAGCGAGTATTTCCAATTCTCCCATTTGCGACGCAGCTGGTGGTAAAGTTCGTAGCAATAGACCCGCTCGCGATAGACCGCGTCCGCGTCGGCAACAGGGAGCTGGAAGTAGAGCCTAGCAACCTGTGAAGTCGCCTCACGGAAATGCCTGTTCCACTCGGCCAGGTCTGCTTCAGAAGGTGGCACTTGAGGTCCCGCCTCACTTTGGCATGGTTATGCCCATTGAACACACCTGCAATCTCCCGAGTGGGCTCCTCCCCGGCGCTCCTATTCGAAGAACACGCTGTCCCCATGCCACTCCAAGCCCTCCCGAAGTGGGCGGAGGGCCGCCTTCACAGGTACTGCCACCTCGGCGTTTTCGAGAGCGAAGCAGTGCCGGCCGTTCTGCCAGTCCTTCTTGAGCTTCGTACTCACCCGGAACCTGAGATCCGTTGTTACAGTCACGTACCCCCGGTCAAACAATGTGTGAATGTCCGAGCGGAAGAGGAGACCGTTGCTGATCTCGTGCCGGCCACCGCTCGCCACCGGGCGGATATGCGCCGCCTCGAGCACCGGCAGTGTCTTCTCGCCCGTCACCGCACAGCGCCTTCCGTAGGCGTCAGTCACCGCCACCCGGAAGCCCCCTTGGCCCAATCGGGGGCGGAACAGGGTGGGCTGGCCGAACATCTCACCGCTCACCTCCGGCTCTGCCACCCGGGTGCGCTGCGCAGCCCGCGCCAGTACCACCGCTTCCCACAACGCCTGGCCCTCCTCCGCCTGCAGGTCGTAGCCGCGGCCCCGGACAATGTTTCTGGAGAAGGACTCTGGCGCCCGGATCCAGTTCCGCTCATCCAGGAAGAACGGGTCGGACAGGATGATGCAGCCGATCTGGTAGTCCTCGTGCGGCGTCGGACCCGACCGCCGGTAGTGCTCGACACGCTCCCGCATCTCTGCCAGCGTGCGGGCACCGTTCTGAATCCCAAAGGTCTCCCACGCCATGCTCACGGGAAGCAGGGAGAAGGTCGCGAAGAAGCCCCCGCCGACGATGTAGTTGTCAGGATAGTGCAGCTTGAACAGAAACGGCTGGCCTGGCTCGAGCGCCCTGAATGTCGTACTCCCGCTCGGCTGCCAGAAGTTGACCTCGGCGATGCCCTGCTGTCGCCGAAGGAATTCCCACCAGTCCCGGTCAGTAACGCCGACGAAGGCTCTCATGCAGTTCCAATGCCCAGTTGCCCTCCCGACCTACTTCGCCCCTCCAAGAAACATCAGAAGCTCCACCGCGCGTAGCCGGCTGACCTTGCCGCACTGAGCGGACAGGCCGGCCGCCAACTTCTCAAACCCTGGCCTTTCCACCAGCTCCCCACAAAGCGCGCGGTACTCCTGGTAGCGATCGACGCTTCGCATCGCCGATGCGTAGATCGGCCACCCCAGGAACCTGGCTACCCGGCTGTCATATATGGGAAAGCGCTCCGGCTGGATGAAATGCAGCAGCTTCGAAGCACCAACCATCGAGTTGTTGACGGTCGAAGCCACCTGATCCAAGTCCTCCTCGGTTGGATCTTCACCCTTCCGAACCGATTCGAGAATCTCGGCAGTCCGGTCGATCCCATCGAAGAGCGTCAGCCCGGTCGGCATCCAGCTATAGATCAGGCTCGCGCCAAGAATCACCGTATCGCGGTCGATCCTGGGCCGGGCCTGGAAGAACTTCAGGAATACAGGGTAGCTGGTGAGGTAGCTCAGCACTTCGACCGATTCCAGCTCGGTGAGGTCACCCGAGGACACCTTCTTGAGCCGGCCGAACACCGACTCGACGCTCTCTCTTGCCATCAGCCCTCGGTTGGTGCGGATCGGTCTTTGATGGTGCCGTCGGGTCAGTCGCGTCAGGGCGGCGGACTGACACCCTCGCCCTGCTCCCGCCCATCCAGGTCCTGATCAACTTCGATCTCAATGTTGACGACGTGGAGGTGCGGCGCCAGTGCGGCTCGGAGCCTATCGCGCAATGCCGCCAAGGCGGACTCCCGGGGGATCACCGAACCCGCAGCGCCCTCCGGATCGGCCTCGAGCTGGTCGCTCTCAAACGTCTGCTGCGCCTCGACGGCACACCAGAGACTGAATGTACGGCTCATGGGCTGTTCCGTTAGGGGGAGGCTACTGGAATTCAAACTGTGGGAGGGGTGTGACAGTCGGAGGCCCGTTGAGCCATGTGGCCTCTATCTTATTGTGACCAAATGAGATTCGATTGCCCCATACGCAATTCTCCCCCCGGCGCAGTGCAGGATGATCCCGAGCTTCCGACCCCGTACCATGCGACAAGTTGTCACCACACGTAGCCCGGGCCAGCACCGTTCGCCTGTCACACCCATCCCATAGCGTTCCTGGACAGAGGCGCCGGACCACTGCCCCCCATGGGCCAAGCGCCGTCCACCTGACCTCTTGCACCGACGCGCCCATTCGGAGGACCCCATGAACCGTCTGCTCCCACTCTCAGTCTCGGTGCTCCTCGCCAGCGCCTGCGGTCAGGCCGCCGAACCCGTCGCCGAGGCGCCGGTGCGACACGCCGCCTTCGCTTCCGCCGCGCCCCCCGCCACCGACCTCGGCACCCTCGGTGGCAGCACCAGCTTCGCGATGGATATCAACAACCGCGGGGTGGTGGTCGGCTACTCGGAGACCGCCTCCGGCACCACCCACGCCTTCCGCTGGACCGCCGCCACCGGCATGACCGACCTCGGCACCCTCCCCGGCGGCACCCAGAGCGGCGCCATCCGCATCCTCAACTCCGGCAGGATCCTCGGCTGGAGCGAGACCGAAGCCGGCAAGCGGATTCCCGTGACCTGGAGCGCGCGCGGGCAGATCCAGGCCCTCGGCATCGTGCCGATACCCGAGGTCTTCAGCATGGACCCGACCGACTTCAATGAGCGGGGCGAGGTGGTGGGTGGTGCCGTGGGCGACTTCGAGCACGGCTGGTACTGGTCCCGGCGGACCGGCACCATCGACCTCCGCAACGAGATCCCGAGCTGCCTGGAAAACTATGCCGCCGCCATCAACGCCAGCGGCCTGGTGGCCGGCACCTACTGTGTTGGCTGGCTGCATCCGTTCACCTGGCGATTGGGAGATACGTATGTCGACCTGGGAGTAGGCGAGGACGTCAGCAACGCCAATGGCGCCTCGTACTCCATCAACAACGCCGGCACGGTCGCCGGCTGGCTCGACCCGCACGGCAACGTCTACCCCAACGCCGCCATCTGGCGGAAGGGGATGGGCTATACCCTCCTGCCAGATCTCCGGCCCGAATTCCCCAATAGCGTAGGATTCGCGATCAACAACCGGGGAGTGGTGGTTGGCGGGAGTGTCGACGGCGACGACGACGGGTTCACGCCCGTCGCCTGGCCCACGCCCAGTACCCTGGTCCGGCTCAACACGGCTGGGCTGCAGTGGGCCATTGCCACGGCGATCAATGACGGGGGTCTGATCGCGGGATGGGGAATGAGTGGTGCCGGCGACCTCCGCGCACTGCTCTGGAAGCTGTCCGACGGGACGCCCGCGACGGCGCTGAGTTCGGGCGGGGCAGCGGTCGTTGCGGCGCGGCCCCGTCGCGGGTAACCCAGAGTGGGCCGGCGGCGTGCCTGACGGACCGGCAGGCGATGGCCTCGAAGGCGAAGCTGGCGGAATGTGTGATGCTGCGAAGGTAGGAGGGAGGGTTCCGGGTTCCGGGTGCTTAGTCGCCTGGTGCGCGACGAGCCGCGGAGTCCCGGAGGCGCGTCAGTGAGCGGTCGCGTTCTGAGCAGTCAGCCCTGAGCGCGAACTGCAGCGCACGGAGGGACCCGCGGCCGGAGCGCGGAGCACTTGGAGGATCCCTCGCTGCGCTCGGGATGACAAATCGCGTGGGGCCGCGATTCATCGCGGCCCCAACACCAGGCTCCCCTGTCTCGCCCCGCGTTCCGGCGGTCCGCCAGACGGGCGAAACAGTTATTCCAGTTCCAGGCGCCGCGGCAGGTTGGCCGTGTGCCCGAGATCTCCCGGTTCTTCGGTATCGTGATCCAGATGTACCCCCGTGATCACCTCCCGCCCCACTTCCATGCGCTCTACAGCGGGAGTGAGGCCCTCCTCGGGATTCGACCCGTGGCGCTTCTCGAGGGGCGCTTGTCACCGCGCGTGCTGGCCCTTATCGTCGACTGGGCCGAGGAGCACCGGGTGGAGCTCGAGGCCAACTGGGACCGGTTGCAGCTCGGGCAACCGGCGGTCCCCATCCCGCCGCTGGAGTGATCCCATGGAAACCACGCTGCCACCCAGGATGCCGTTCCCGCGGGTTGCCGCCGTCGAGGTGGTCGGCCCCTATCTGCTGCACCTTACCTTCCAGGACGGCACGAGCGGCCTGATCGACGGCGCGCGCTGGCTCACTTCCGAGCCGGCCGGCATGTTCGCCAGCCTCCGCGATCCCGCCGAATTCGCCAAGGTGCAGCTTGAGCCCGGCTCCGGCACGATCGCCTGGCCCGGCGACATCGATCTCTGCCCGGACGTGCTGTACGCCCTCGCCCACGGTATTCCATTGCCGGGGATCGAATAGAGGGATCTCTATGGTCGGGCACCGGCGCTCACCTTGAGAGATCCCTCGCTGCGCTCGGGATGACAAAAGGCAGGTTTGTCATTCCGCGGGAGTGAAACGACCGAGGGATCCCTACAGGCGGGCACCGGCGCTCACCTTGAGAGATCCCTCGCTGCGCTCGGGATGACAAAAGGCGGTTCTCCGCGGGAGGAAACGACCGAGGACGGGCCGGCCTCCGAAGATCCCTCGCTGCGCTCGGAATCCAAATCTCCACCAAATGGAGAGGGGGCCAGGGGGTGAGGAACCTGGGCCGCGGGCCACGACAGCCGGGGCCAGAGGATGAGCCCTTCGCACTCCCCCTCCCCCTCAGAAGGAGGCCCTCCTCCTCGGCATGAAGTCACCTGTGGCAGCCTTGCCCGTACAGATCACATGCGCTACGATACAGATGACAAGGAGGCCTCCTATGGCGACCCGTCCCAAGAAGACCGCGCTCAGGCGCAAGAACCTGATCCTCGATCAGGTCAAGATCGATCGAGCCAAGAAAGTGCTGGGAGCGGCCACCGAAACCGAGGCGATCACCCGCGCCCTGGATGCCGTCAACGACCTCGCCCAGTTCCGCGCCGAGGTCGACGCCAGCCTGGACGGGCTGGTCGGCAAGGGTGGGTTTGTGGATCACTTCTCCGCCACACACTAGGCGGTGTTCCTCCTCGACAGTAAGCTCTACATTCAGGCGTTTACCCGGGACGCGGATCCTTCCGCGTTCCGGGCATTCCATCGAGCCACCTTGCCTCAGCTCGTGCTCAGTGCCGTCGTGATCCACGAGCTTCTTGCTGGCGCCCAGAGCCCCGGCCATCACCGCCAGATTCTGGGCCTCGTCGAGCCCTTCCGCGTCCGCGGCAGAATCCACGTCCCGACGCTCACGACGTGGCAGCTCGCCGCCCAGCTCGATCGGGACCTGCGTGGACTTGGCGGCTACGCCGGAAGCCTGCGGCTGCGGAGCTTCGCCAACGATCTCCTGCTGGCTGCGACCGCCCGGGAACTCGGCGCGACCATCGTGACCAACAATCTGGCGGACTTCCGGCTCATCGCACGGGTCGCCCCCATCAAGGTCGCCGCGCCCTGGCCCGCTGCCACCTGACCGGCGCATGAAGCTGTCGAAGCTGCGCAGACGTTAGGAGGAGCGGAGCAGGAGCTCCGCCCCTGCCCTACCTCCCCCTCACCCCCAGATACAACGCCCCCGTCGCGAGCACCAGCTCCAGCTCCAGTGCGGCATGCTGCTCCCCGGAAAGCGCCGGCAACCCTCGCCCGCTGAGCGGCAGCTCCGCCACTCGCCGCACCGGCACGAGCAGCGCGTCGCACCGATCGCGGGTGAGCACCGCGCCCCACTCCTCCTCGGTTCGGGAGATCCCGTCCAGGAACCCCTCGGCCCAGTCGGACTCGCGGATGCAGGTGTCCTCGTCGTCCTCCGGCAGCGTCCACCGCCCCGTCGCGAACGCCCGCCGCCGCACCGTGCGCCAGTGCCGGAGCACCAGCGCCAGGATCCCCCGCGCCTCCGCCGCGAACAGCCGGGTGAGCACATCCTCGTCGTCCATCCCGCCGAAGATGACCCCATGCCAACTGGCCGGCATCTGCGGACCGGGCACCACCACCAGCGCCGTGATGAACCCGTCCAGCTCCATGAAGCTCTCGAGGTCCCCGACTCCCTGACGCAGGAAGTCGTCCAGGAACTGCTGCTCCTCCCCATCGAGAGGCAGGTCGTGGAGCTTCGCCGCCGACCGGCTGTGACCGCGAATCACTCGTGGCATGATGTCACCTACTGGCGTGAGGCAGGGTGAGCGTCGAGATCGGCGCTCTCCGCAGGACGGCGCGCCGACCCGGCCGCCGCGCCGGCGCCAGTCAGATAGGTGGCGGCCCTGACCGTTCGCCACTCCGCGAGCCGCACCGGGTCGGCCGAGAACCGGATCCGGTTGAGAGCATCCAGATGAAAGACAACCTTCGAGGCCTCCGCCCCCGCCTGCTCCATCGCCGGTGACGTCAGCAGCGCCGCCTGGAGACTCCCCTCCCGCCGCGCCTCGATCCCCTCATACTCGGCCAGCCGCTCCTGGAGCTCGGGGAGCAGTCCCGCCGTCATCCCGTACCCGAGCAGCCGCTCCCGATGCTCGACCGCCGCCGCGATCACCGCGGCGACACCCCGCACAAAGGCGGGAGCCCCCCGTGTGCGCGCCACCACCGGCGGCGGAACTACCCCCTCGTGCCGCGCCAGCACCCGGAACAGCAGCGCGAGCTGGGCGACGAGACCCCGGAGCAGCCGCTCGACCCGGTTCCGCTCCGCCATCGCCTCCCGCGCCGCCTCCTGCTGCCGCTCCTGCTCGACCAGCAGCGCGGCGAGTACCTCGACCAGCTGGCGGAGCCGGGCGACCGAGGCGACCGCCGCGGAACTGGAATCGGGATGCAGGGCCTGGAACGCCAGGACCTGCCGAGCGCCGATGACCTTCGGCCGGATGAACCATCGCATGCGATCGAGTCCTTTCGATGCCGGGGAAAGCGGGACCGCCTGCTGGCGGTCGGGTGTCAGGCTCCAGTCGTATGTGTCGCGATCGGGTGAGACTGGGGGCGGAGATGCGAAGACTGTGCCCGAATGTGCGCCAGCACACAAAGAGCGCGGAAGTGATTGTGCGGACGGGTGTTAGGCTGGCAGGAAGGCGATTAGGCGGTTAGGCGGTTAGCAGCCTCGTCGCCCAACCGACTGTCTCGAGTGTCACCCCCCGGGTGACCAGCCTATCCGCCCAACCGTCTAACCGCCCAACCGCCTAACCGCCCAACCGTCTAACCGCCCAACCGCCCAAACACACCGATCCCCTGAACTCCAGCCTGCGAGCTCAGGGGATCGGGTCCTTCAACCACCGCCCTGCCACCCTACTCACGCTGCATGGGCTCCATCAGCCGTTGGCGGCGTGGGTGGCGGAGTGGGCGTCGGGACGGGATCGGGCACCTCCTTCGTCGCCGTCACCCACGGAACGTTGCGGGCGCTCTTCCAGGCCGCCCGAAGCTCCGGGTTCTTCCTGAACCGGACCCGATAGATCGCATCCAGGTTCTTCACCACGCCAATGATCTCCGAACTGATCGCCTTGAGATCCTTCGCGGCCCCGACCTGATCGGCACGCACCTTCCGTTGCCGGACCATCGCCGCGCTGTAGGCCTCGACATCGGCCGACAGTGACTGCAGCATGGCGTCATCGAGCCCGAAAGGGACCAGCTTCTCCTTGTTCGCGGTGGCTTCGGCGACGGAGACTCGTGCGTTGGTCACCAGCGTCAGTTCGCTGGCATGCGGACGAGGAATCCGACGATGAATCGTGATGCCGGGAACCGACTTCGACGCAGTCCGAGCGATGCCGCCGAGTGCAGCCATGCCTTCTTCGATGGCGACGCGCAGATTGACCTTGTCGTCCACGACCGTCACGCCGGCGATGATGCCTCGGCGATGCTGCTCCAGCAGCGCTTTCGACCGGCCGACGAGGATACCGAGCCGGTCGGCGACCGGGGCGATGGCGGGATCACCTTCGGCGTGATCTCGACAGAAGCCGAGAGCGCCGTCGGCCATGCCCAGCTTGAGGCGAATGTTTGTGTCCATGCAACCCTCCATGTGTGTGGTCCGGAGAACCACGTTGAGAAATGGTGCCGCGCTCTTCGGGGAGCGGCAGCGTGGCGACCGGGATCGGCCCGAACCGAGCCCGGTCGGTGGCAGGTTACGCAGGCGGCATGCCAGAACGCAGCACCTGCGTTAGGCAGTGCGCGCGGGAGCGAGCCAAATGATGGAGAGGTCGAGCCAAAGAGTGTGCAGCCGGAACCCAGGGATGTGCCGACCGACCGAAGGGGAGTGCAGTCCCTCCCAGAGAGCGGAGCGCCCGAGCCAAAGACTGTGCAGACCGGCCCAGACGAGGTGCGGGCAGAGCCAAATGCCGTGCACCCCGCGCCAAATGATGTGCAGGCCGAGCCGAAGGGTGTGCACCAAGGCTCAAACGATGTGCAGCGCGACAAGGGGGCTGTGCACTCCGGCAAAAGGAGTGTGCATCCGCCGCCAGATGCTGTGCATCGGGAGCCAAGTACTGTGCAGCCGCCGCCAAATGCTGTGCACTCCGAGCCAGATGCCGTGCATCGCCCCTCGAATTTTACGGGGTGCGTCGGCAGGAGTGTGCAGCCAGCGCCGGGAAGTGACACCCGAACGCCGAGTGTCGCGCCGCCTGTCTCCAGAAAGGGATTTCTTGGGGCTCGGCTCGGAGCTCGAAGAGATCCCTCGCTGCGCTCGGGATGACAAAAGGCAGGTTTGTCATCCCGAGGGAGCGAAGCGACCGAGGGATCCCTACAGGCGGGCACCGGCGCTCACCTTGAGGGATCCCTCGCTGCGCTCGGGATGACAAAGACAGGTTTGTCATCCCGAGGGAGTGCAACGACCGAGGGATCCCTACAGGCGGGCACCGGCGCTCACCTTGAGGGATCCCTCGCTGCGCTCGGGATGACAACAGGCAGGTTTGTCATCCCGAGGGAGTGAAACGACCGAGGGATCCCTATAGGCGGGCGCCAGCGCTCACCTTGAGGGATCCCTCGCTGCGCTCGGGATGACAAAGACATGCTCGGGATGACAAGGGCGGGTTTGTCATCCCGAGGGAGTGCAACGACCGAGGGATCCCTACAGGCGGGCACCGGCGCTCACCTTGAGGGATCCCTCGCTGCGCTCGGGATGACAAAGACTGCGCTCGGGATGACAAAAGGCAGGTTTGTCATCCCGAGGGAGCGCAACGACCGAGGGATCCCTATAGGCGGGCGCCAGCGCTCACCTTGAGGGATCCCTCGCTGCGCTCGGGATGACAACGAAGAAGAGCGCGATGCGCTGGCGAGCGGCGAACGGGGTGGTTCCGTGTAGGGGCGGGGCTGAGCCCCGCCCCTACCCCGTCGCCAGCCCTGCAGTGCCTGCGTCGATTTGATTCGGGTCATCCTTGCCGCCCGGTTGTCGCTATAGATTACCGTTGTGCAACCATCCTCTGGAGAATTCCGATGAAGTACAAGGTCGCGCTGCACCGCTCGGAAGAGGGCTACAGCGTCTCGGTACCCGGACTCCCCGGCTGCTGGTCCCAGGGTGCGACGGAGCAGGAGGCCGTCGAGAACATCCGAGACGCCATCGTCGAGTACCTCTCCGTCGCCGAGGAGCTGGCCGGAACGGAGATGCGGGAAGTCGACGTCGCGGTCTGAGAGCGTGCCGAAACTTCCTGGCATCAATCATCTGGACGCTGTCAGGGCCCTGGAGAAGGCCGGGTTCGGTGTCGTTCGCAGGGGAAACACATCGTAATGACCGACGGCGTTCGCATCCTGACCATACCACGCCACAACCCAGTCAACGCCTTCACGATGGGCGGGATCGTGCGTGATGCCGGGCTCACCGTGGAGGAGTTTCGGAAGCTCCTTTAGCGCGAGAAGCCGCGGGATCCGGATTGGAGTAAGCCAGGTGGTTTGTCATTCCGAGGGAGTGAAACGACGGGGGGATCTCCACAGGCGGGCACTGGCGCTCCCCTTGAGAGATCCCTCGCTGCGCTCGGGATGACAAACGGCAGGCAGGCATCCCGAGGGAGTGCAACGACCGAGGGATCCCTACAGGCGGGCACCGGCGCTCACCTTGAGGGATCCCTCGCTGCGCTCGGGATGACAAAGGCCGGCTCGGGAAGACAACGGCAGGTTTGTCATCCCGAGGGAGTGCAACGACCGAGGGATCCCTCGTCCACCTCCACCGTACTGGAGTGGGTCACGGCGTCCTCGTAGTTGACGCTCCACGCGAGGGTGAAGATGTCCACGGCCGGATTATCGCCGATGATGGTGACCGGCTTCCGCAGAATCTCCTCCGGTAGCCACTCCCGCGCGAAGCCGTAGCCGACCTGGGCCAGAGCCTCCAGGACCCGCTCGGCGTTCTCCCGGGTCCGGGCGATCAGGATATCCATGTCGGTCGTGGCGCGGACGTGGCCGTGCAGGATGCAGGCGATGCCGCCGATGATGAGGTACCGGGCGCCTTCGCGGTTGAGCGCCCCACCGAGCTCGGCGGCGGTCAGCTCCGGACGGCTCCCGCGGCCCGGTGGGCTCGCTTCCATAGCCAGAAATCCTCGAAGGTGTCAAAGGCGATGACCTGCGTGCGATGCCGCGCAGGCCGCACGGCACGGGCCAGACGCAGCAGTTCGTTCGCCTGACGCAGTCGCTCGGCCGGGACTCAGCGCCAGGGCGGCCCGGAGCCGCCGATCGCGGGCGACCTCCATCTCCTCCTGAACCGCCGCGTATGGGGAAGCACCGGTCGCCTCCCGTACCAGCCCCGGAACCGCCCCGATGCCGGCCTGCATGCGCCGAAGCGCCTCGGCGATCACCCAGCTACGGGGGCGGCCCTGCCGCTTCGCCTCCTGGTCGGCCTGCCGCAGCAGGTCGGCGGGAAGGGTGATGGAAATCCGGGCGATCTTCGGGCGTTTCATGCGAGTAATATCCGGTAATACTCGCTCGCGTGCAAGGCGGAAGCGAGTCTTGAGAGGCCGCTCGCTACGCCTGGGATGACAAAGCGCCCCCCATGAGCCGATCCGGCCCCCATTCGCGCCTCCTACTGAGCAGGGGGTGTCCCCCTCTCACTTCCTTCCCCTCAGGAGGATCGGCATGACGACCCGCACCTCATCCGCCCCGCCCGCCAGGGCGGCGCTGCCCCGCATCCCTCAATCCGCGCCCCTCACCCACGAGATGCTGGTCCGCTTCCAGCAGCGCGCTCCCGGCTACGATCGCGACAACCGCTTCTTCACCGAGGACTTCGAGGAGCTGCGCGACTCCGGCTACCTCCGCATGGCAATCCCCAGGGAGCTCGGTGGACTCGGCATGACCCTGGCCGAGGTGTGCCGGGAGCAGCGGCGGCTCGGCTACTACGCGCCGGCCGATGCGCTCGCCGTCAACATGCATATCTACTGGACCGGCCTGGTGGCCGACCTCTGGCGCGCGGGGGACCGCTCGCTCGAGTGGCTGCTCAAGGCGGCCGCCGACGGCGTTATCTTCGCCGCCGGCCACGCCGAGTCAGGCAACGACGTGCCGCTGCTCCTGTCCACCACCCGCGCCGAGCGCGTCGAGGGCGGCTACCGCTTCTACGGCCACAAGCATTTCGGCAGCCTCACGCCGGTCTGGGACTTCATGGGGATCCACGGCATGGACATGAGCGATCCGGCGAACCCGGTGGTGGTGCACGGCTTCCTGCCGCGCGACGGCACCGGCTTCCGGATCGTGGAGACCTGGGATGTGCTCGGCATGCGCGCGACGCGCAGCGACGACACCATCCTCGACGGCGCCTTCGTCCCCGACAAGTACATCGCCCGCAAGGTGAGGCCGGGGGCGGCGGGGGTGGACGGCTTCGTGCTCGGCGTCTTCGCCTGGGGGCTGCTCGGCTTCGGGAACATCTACGCCGGCCTCGCGCGCCGGGCGCTCGATCTCACCATCGAGACCGTGCGGAAGAAGACCTCGATCGGGCTGTCGCGCCCGATGGCGTATCACGCCGAGGTGCAGCATGCGGTGGCGGAGATGGTGCTGGACCTCGAGGCGATCGAGCCGCACCTCAACCAGGTGGCGGACGAGTGGTCGCGCGGCGTGGACCATGGCGCGGCGTGGATCATCAAGATCGTCGCCGCCAAGCATCGCGCGGTGGAGGGGGCGTTCCGGATTGCGGACCGGGCGATGGATCTCGCCGGCGGCTTCGGCATCTTCAGGAGCGGCCCGTTCGAGCGGCTGGGCACCTGAGTGATCCCTCGCTGCGCTCGGGATGACAAAGGCCGGCTCGGGAAGACAACGGCAGGTTTGTCATCCCGAGGGAGTGCAACGACCGAGGGATCCCTTGGGGTTCGGCTCGGAGCTCGAAGGGATCCCTCGCTGCGCTCGGGATGACAAAGGCTGGCTCGGGATGACAAAGACAGGCTCGGGATGACAAACCGGGTCTACCCCGCCCCGCCCCGGCCGGTACATTCTCCCCATCCTCTAACCAAGCCCGCTCTCCGCCATGCTCAGCCGCACCCTCGCCCTGCTCGCCCTCGCGATCCTCCCGGCCCAGCCGCTCCTCGCGCAGGCGGAAACGAAAGACACCACCGCCAAGGCGCCGCCCAAGGCGGAGCAGTACGTCACCCGCCACAGCATCACCATCGGCGGCCGGCCGATCGCCTACACCGCCACCGCCGGCACCCTGATCCTCCGCGACAAGGACGGCGAACCCAGCGCCGCCATCGGCTACGTCGCCTACATCAAGCAGGACGTGAAGGACCCGGCCACCCGCCCCATCACCTTCGCCTACAACGGCGGCCCCGGCTCCGCCTCCATCTGGCTCCACATGGGCGCACTCGGCCCCCGGCGCATCGTGGTCACCGACGCCGGCCCCACCCCGCCCCCGCCCTACCGCGTGGTCGACAACGAGTACAGCCCGCTCGACAAGACCGACATCGTGATGATCGACCCCGTCGGCACCGGTGTCAGCAAGGCGGTCGGCAAGAAGAAGGACAAGGACTTCTGGGGCGTGGATGCCGACATCGAGGAGATGAGCCGGTTCATCCACCAGTACGTGACCGAGACCGGCCGCTGGAACTCGCCCCGCTACCTGTTCGGCGAGAGCTACGGCACCACCCGCTCCGCCGGGATGGTGGACTACCTGCAGACCCAGCTCGGCATGTCGTTCAACGGGGTGGTGCTGGTCTCGGTGGCGCTGGACGTCGAGGCGCTGTTCGACTGGCCCGGCAACGAGCGGACCTTTCCCGCTCTTCCTGCCGACCTTCGCGGCGACGAGCTGGTACCACAAGGCGCTCCCCAACCGGCCGGCCCAGCTCGGGCCCTTCCTCGACCGGGCCCGCGCCTTTGCGCTCGGACCCTACACCACCGCGCTGATGAAAGGCGACCGGCTGAGCCCTGCCGAGCGGGACAGCATCGCCGAACAGATGCACCAGTTCACGGGGCTGTCGGTGGACTACATCCTGAAGGCGAACCTGCGGGTGACCGAGGGGGAGTACACCGCCGAACTGCTCCGGGACCACCGCATCACCATCGGCCGGCTCGACAGCCGCTTCACCGGCGGGACCTTCGACCCGCTCACCCAGAACGCCGAGTACGATCCGCAGTCGGCCAGCATCGAGGCGGCGTACACCGCGGCCTTTCTCGACTACTACCACCGCGAGCTCAACTTCCCGACCGACCGGGACTACCGGATCTCGGGCCCGGGGGAGCTGTACCAGGCGTGGGACTTCAAGCACCGCGCCCCCGGCGGACAGCAGGGCTTCGTCAACACCGCGCCCGACCTCGCGCATGCGCTGCAGTTCAATCCCAAGCTCCGGGTGCTGGTGCTCTCCGGCCGGTTCGACCTCGCGACCCCGTTCCTCGCCACGGAGTACACCCTCTCCCATCTCGGCCTGCCGCCGGAGGCGAGCCAGCGCATCACCACGAAGTACTACGACGCGGGGCACATGATGTACGTGAACGAGGAGTCGCTCAGGCAGATGAAGGAGGACGTGGGGGCGTTTCTGGGCGGGCAGTGAGGGCGACTCCCGACGCTTGTCATCCCGAGAGAGCTCTTGGGGTGCGGCTCGGAGTTCGGAGGGATCCCTCGCTGCGCTCGGGATGACAAAGGCAGGTTTGTCATCCCGAGAGAGCGGAGCGACCGAGGGATCTCTTGAGGTTCGGCTCGGAGCTCGGAGGGATCCCTCGCTGCGCTCGGGATGACAAAGCCAGGTTTGTCATCCCGAGGGAGCGGAGCGACCGAGGGATCTCTTGAGGTTCGGCTCGGAGCTCGGAGGGATCCCTCGCTGCGCTCGGGATGACAAAGCCAGGTTTGTCATCCCGAGAGAGCGGAGCGACCGAGGGATCTCTTGAGGTTCGGCTCGAAGTTCGGAGGGATCCCTCGCTGCGCTCGGGATGACAAAGGCAGGTTTGTCATCCCGAGAGAGCGAAGCGACCGAGGGATCTCTTGGGGTTCGGCTCGGAGTTCGGAGGGATCCCTCGCTGCGCTCGGGATGACAAAGACTGCACTCGGGATGACGAAGGCAGTGAAGTCGCGATGACTTGCGACCCATGGTGCCGGACTTCATGTTTGTGGCCGACAGAGCCCTGGAGGTGGCCATGGCCTGGCGTTCCTGCCTATCTGGTCCGTTGTCCGCCGGATTTCTCCTGCTCGCCTGCTCGAACAACGACTCCTTCGGCAGCGGGGGAGCAGGTGGTGGTGGAGGCGGTGGGGGTGGTGGGGTCCCGGCGCTCGAGCCGGCGGAGTTCGTTGCCTCCGTGAATCCCACAACTCCACCGGGCTACTCCATCTCCGCTGAGCTGCCGTACCGTTGGCAGGCATACATCCGTTACGGCGACGCCTGGGTGCCGGTGGGCAGTCCCCAGGCCACGAGTGACGTATCTGCCGATCTTGTGATCGACTGCAACGACCCGGACCTGCACGACGCCTGCACCCTCCATCTATCCGGCCTGATCCAGGTGGCAGTCACCCAGGTGTCGCCGGGCCCGGCACGGCTCTGCGCCTACAAGAGCGGGTTCCTCTGGCATGACGGCCGGCTGTTGTACACGCCGGTTGGCAGTCTGGGTGTCGCGCCGGTCGCCTCGTCGAGCCAGGATCCCGGGAACGCGGGGATCTGCTATCCATAGTCTGCGTCCCTCCGGTCCGGGGGCTGGGTGCCCTGACAGTGGATGAGTAATTCATGCAGTGCTTTACTCACCACCAGCAAACAGGAGAAGGGCGACCGTCGCTAAGCGACGGTCGCCCTTCGAATTGCCCCTCCGGGGATCGGCCCGCAGGGCGAGCCCCCCAAACAAACGCGGCCGGCACAATCCGGATCGGAGTTTGAGGGATCCCTCGCTCCGCTCGGGATGACAAGGCCGCGGGGTAGGGAAAGCAACTAGGCCGCCTCGAAAGCGGCCTCGCCAGTTGCCCCTCCTGGGCACGCGCCTCCCCGCTGAGCATCCGGTTGCAGTGCAGATGCACCAGCCGCTCTGCGAGGTGTGGGCAGGAAACAGTCACTCGTCAGGAGGGGCGTCCGGAGCCCGAAGAACCCGGAGGGGTGGAACTTCAAGACTTCTTCAATCCGTGTGCCTGCCCGATCCGAACCAGGAGATCGAGCAGGGCCTGACGCTCCACCCGCAGATCGTCCCAGTCGCCGGCGAACCGGTCGAGCAACGCCCGCACTGGCTCGGGCCTGCCACGATTCAGCCGACGGATGAGGCCGAAGAGTGCCTGGCTTGTGGGGAACTCGATGAGCGTACCGTTAACGGCACACGCGGCATCCTCCCCGTGGCTGGCGCAGAGGATTGCGTCCGGCCGGAGCGCGACGACAGCATCGTCCTCGGTGAGTCCGAAGCCGGGGCAGCCGGCGATGTCCGCGAAACCCGAACTGCTGAGGGCTTGCAGCCATCTCATGGTGACCGGCCAGGTCGGATCCATCGAGCTGAACGCGCGAGCGGTCCTGGCAATCTCCGGGGGAAGGGTGATGCGGTCGGGGCGCTTGCTTCGCGGCTTGATGAACGGGGTGGTGCTGCGCAGCCCGAGCCGGCCCCTAGCCATTCGCACCGCTTCGTCCCGAACCAGGTGCAGGACCAGGTCCTCGCTGGTGCGCAGACTCACGCCGAGATACAGCGAGACTTCGTGGGGCTCGGTGTCGGCGACATGGAAGTAGCCGGAGGGCATGTACAGGACATCGCCGGGCGCCAGCGTCACGCTGATCGCGTCGCCGAGCAGCTCCTGGTACTCAGTGGCCCGGTGCCACTTCATCGGGAGATCGTGGTCCGGTGGCCAGAGATGGAACTGTTTACGACCCTCGAGCTGAAAGAAGAAGTTGTCGAAGGGCTCCTGGTGGATGCCGAACACCGTGGTGTCGGCCCGGCTCAGGAACAACGCTGCATCGCTATCCAGACAGACACCGCTCGCGGCGAAGAGTGGCGCCAGGAATGCGCGCAGCCTGTCCCACAACTCGAAATCGAATGCCTGGCATCGGTTCAGGATCAGGGTGAAGTCCGAGCCGTCCACCTGGCGCACGATGCGGCGCAGGTACTGGCCGAGCGATGCATCCTCTCGGCACGTCAGATAGGGACGGGGGTTTGCTTCCCGAGGCGTGTAGCAGCGGAAGCCGGCCGAGCCGTCGCGCTGGTAACTCTCGCTCGCCGCCAGCAGAATCTGGAAGATCTGCGCCTCCCGCAGCGGGCGGGCGACCTGATGTCCGGGAAGGTAGAGGGGTGCCGTTCGCCAGTGGCGTTCGATGAACTGCGGAAGGTCAGGAAGTTGCATATCACCATTTCAGCCCCCGCGCCTGCCGGGCCACGAGGGCTGACCGCGCCGCCTGGCGCTCTGTGGTTGGCCGCGCTTCTAGCCCGGGCAGTTAAGGGCGTGACTCGCGGCGGCCATCTTGCCACCGACGACCTTGCCCTGCTGAGTGTTCCGCACGGCTCTGGGCTGGAGAGTCTTGAGCGTCTTCCGCTTGAGCTTGGTCTTGCTCGATCTGGCGCCGGGTTTCTTTGCCATGGTGCCGCCTGTCGATTGTGAGGGGGAATTCGGGGGACTCCATGCGGGTTTCAAGTTATGGGGCGGGATTGGCTGCCGCCAGATCGGAGCGAGCCGGCACGAGATCGGGGGGCCGCCGACGGTCGCCGTTCGCGTCGCGATGGGCCCGCCCGCCAGGCCTGGACGTGCGTCGGCGCGGTCCAGCGAGAGTGCTCGAAGGCCTGAGGGGCCAGCTCGAGCCGCAGGGCGCACCCCCAGACAAACACGGCCGGCGCAGTCCGGATCGGAGTTTGAGGGATCCCTCGCTCCGCTCGGGATGACAAGGCCGCGGGGTAGGGAAAGCAACGAGGCCGCCTCGAAAGCGGCCTCGTCAGTTGCCCCTCCTGGGCTCGAGCCGCAGGCCGAACCCAAAACAAAGGCCCACCGTTTTCACGGTGGGCATTGCCCCTCCTGGGCTCGAACCAGGACTCTCCTGATCCAGAGTCAGGCGTGTTGCCAGTTACACCAAGGGGCATCAGGAGGGCAATAAACTAGCGGGGAGAGGGGGGTCTGGGAAGGCCGGGGGCCGGGGCCCGGGCTCGGGCGATTGGGGGAGCCGGGTGTTGAGGGAAGAGGGAAGGGGGAAGAGGGAAGAGGGACGAGGGAAGAGGCTTCGCCCTTCGTGTTGTCATCCCGAGCGGAGCGAGGGATCTCTAGCCATGGGCACCGGCGCCCACCCGGAGGGATCCCTCGGTCGCTGCGCTCCCTCGGGATGACAAACGGCCCTTCCCCCTTCCCCCTTCCCCCTTCCCTCTTCCCTTCAGTTCCCCCTACTCCGTCACCGTCCGGGGCAGCCCCAGATCCGGCAGGCTCTCCAGCACCTCGAACGCCATCGGGCAGAGGCCGGTGCCGACCTGCTTCTGCATGATCTTCAGCACCTCGTCCCGGGGCAGTGCCTTCCGGTAGGGGCGCTCCGCGCTCAGCGCCTCGCAGATGTCCGCCACCGCCAGGATCCGCGCCATCGGCGAGAGCTGCATCCCCCAGATCCCCAGGTGATAGCCACTGCCATCCAGCTTCTCATGGTGCGCCGCCGCCATCTCCGCGAACTCCGCGAAGCGCCGCACCCGCACCAGGATCTCCAGCGTGTGCCGCGGATGCTGCTGCACCGCCAGGATCTCCTCCGGCGTGAGCCGCCCCGGCTTGTCCAGGATCTGGTTCGAGACCCCGAGCTTGCCGATGTCGTGCAGCAGGCCGGCACGCCTGAGGGTGGTGAGATCGGTCTCCGAGCAGCCGAGCCCCCGGCCGATCGCGACGGCGACCGAGGCAACCCCGACCGAGTGGAGCGCGGTATAGGGAGACTTGGCGTCGATGACCTTGGCGAAGGCCTCCGCGACCTGGTCGAGGCGAGCCTCGTCGGCGAACAGCACGCGGTCGGCCGGCTCCAGGTCGGCGACGTACTCGAGCTGATCGGTGGCGACGAGGGTGCCCCAGAAGGCGTGCTCGTGTTCGAGCTCCAGCAGGACCTCGACCAGCGCCGGATCGAACCAGGTGCCGCTGCGTGCCCGGGCGACGTCGAATGCCGTCCCGACCCCGAACGCGCTCGCGAACACCTCGACGGTCTGCGCCAGCCCCGCGATCCGCCCCAGCAGCGGGATCTGGTCTCCCTTGCGGTAGTAGGGCATCCCCCGCCCGTCCCAATGCTCGTCGAGCGCCCGGATCGCGTCCTGCGTGGCGCGGTCGAGGCCCAGCATGCCGGCGATGTCGGCGCCCCGCTCGCAGCGGGTCTCCGTCATCTCTCGGCCGCTGCCCTGCTCCGTCATTCCCATCATCAGGGTGTGCCACGCCCGGGCCAGTGGCCCCTGGGCGGGACGGGAGTGATGAAAGGCGTAGCTGGCCGATTCCGCGCCCCTGGTCCAGTCGGTGACCTTGTGGGCCCGCTTGAGCGCCAGATCGTCCGCCTTGAAGAGCCGGGCGAGCCGGGCGGCGTTGCTGGAGCAGCCGAGGTCCTTGAGGAGCAGGGCGTAGTAGAGGGAGGACTTCTCGTCGGGAGAGAGGTGGACCAGGTCGGCCAGTCGCATCCCGATGACACAGGTCCGGACGGCGTGGCCAGCCGGCTGCCCCTCGGTGATGTCCAGGGCGTAGGAGAGTGCCGAGACGACTTCGGACAGGCGGACTACGGCCGTGTCGGCCCCCGCCTGGACGACGGGCCGAGGCAAAGTGCCGGACTGCGGGCCGGCGACCGGGGCTAAGTCGTTGAAAATCGCGGTCACGGCCATTAGGAAGGCAAAAAGAGGGCCGGGCCCGACTCATGTCATCCCGAGCGGAGCGAGGGATCTCTACCGGTGAGCACCGGTGCTGGCCGGAAGGGATCCCTCGGTCGCTCCGCTCCCTCGGGATGACAAACGAGGGGGCCGGGGGGAAGAGAAAGGAAGAGGGAAGAGGGAAGAGGAAACAGGAGTGGGAGGACGGTGGGGACGGGAGGACGAGAGGACAGGTGGACGGGGGGACGGGAGGGAAACGAAAGAGGGAAGCGGGAGGGGCTGTTCCCCTTCCCTCTTCCCTCTTCCCTGCTGTCCTGCTGTCCTGTGGTATGGAGCTGAGGGGGATCGAACCCCTGACCTCTGCAGTGCGATTGCAGCGCTCTCCCAGCTGAGCTACAGCCCCTTGGAAGGGACGGTAAGCTAGTTATCGGGTGGGGCTGGGTCAACCTAAATCGGGACTTGGGGTTCCGGCACCGGGCCCAGTTTGTCATCCCGAGGGAGCACAGCGACCGAGGGATCCCTGCGGGGGAGCGCCGGTGCCTGTGGCCAGAGATCCCTCGCTGCGCTCGGGATGACAAAGCGGTGATCGGGATGACAAAGCGGCGCTCGGGATGACAACGGACTGGATCGGCCGTACGTTGGTCCGGGACAGGCAAAAGGAGGGGTGATGCCGAGGTTGCGTCAGGGTTGGCTACTCGTGGCCGGTGGTGCGCTCGTGGCCTGCGCGACCGACTCGCCGCCGCCGTCGGTGACGGCGGCATCGCTGCTGCTCGTCTCGGCGCCTCAGCTCAGCGGGACGCCGGGGTGGCTGGTGGACACCGTCGTCGTGCGGGCGCTCGACAAGGCGGGGCAGCCGCTCCCCGGCGCCGCGATCACCTGGTCCGCTCCCGGCGACTCGGTGACGCCGCTTGCCACCGAGACCGATTCCGCCGGACAGATCGCCGCCCTCTGGCAACTGGGACTCCCCGAGGGAACCCGGGTGCTCACCATCGGGTCGGGGCGCGCGCCGGCGGTGACGGTGCAGGCGACGTCCACAACGCTGCATGCCGTCTCCCTGACCAGCGGCGATGGCTTCAACTGCGCCATCGATGCCTCACAGAAGGCCTGGTGCTGGGGGACGAACTACTTCGGAACACTGGGCCGCGGCTTCTCGTCATACGTGGCAATTGACACCGCGGTCGAGGTAAGCGGCAACATCTCCTTCAGCGCGCTCAGCGCCGCCAAGTCCGGCTCCGTCTGCGGCCTCGACATGGGTGGCGCCGCGTACTGCTGGGGCAATAACGCCGGCGGGCAGATGGGGAGCGGCACCGTGGGCGACAGCATGCTGGTGCCGACCGCGGTGGCGACCGCGCTCCGCTTCACCCGGATCTCGATCAATGGCGACTACTACGCCTATGTGAAGAGCTGCGGCCTGACCGCCCAGGGCGAGGTCTGGTGCTGGGGCAGTAACCGATCCGGCCAGCTCGGTGACTCGACCCTGCCGAACGGCTCCCAGGACTACTCGCTCGCGCCGGTACGGGTCCAGACGACCGAGGCGTTCGCGTCAGTGAAGGTGGGCTTCTTCCACAGCTGCGCGATCAACGGAACCGGCGCGCTGTTCTGCTGGGGCGAGCAGTACGGCGACACCGGCGCGTTCGGCGCCAGACCCCACGGGATCTATCCCACGCCCATCCCGGTCGCGCCCGGCTACCAGTTCATCGACGTGGCCTTCGGCAACGATCTCACCTGCGGACTCACGACCGCCCATCAGGCCTATTGCTGGGGACTCAACTGGTTCGGCGGGCTGGGCCATGGTGACACGACGACGCTCGCCCCCGATCCGCTGCTGGTCGCGGGAGGTCACTCCTTCCAGTCGCTGTCGAACGGGAACTTCGAGCAGATCTTCGCGCTGGGTTCCGATGGGCTGGCCTACACCTGGGGAAGCCCGGCGTGCTGCGATGTCTCACAGAACACACCGCTCCTGATGGACGCCACGCTTCAGTTCGCCGACATGGACGGGCAGCCGACTCCATTCGCCGCATGCGGCATCGACACGAATGGCGCCGTGTACTGCACCGGCTGGGGGACTCGGCCCGCGCGCGGGGTGCCGGTGAGGAACGGGCCGTAGGGGGAGAGGGAAGAGGGAAGAGGGAAGAGGCCGGTTGTCATCCCGAGGGAGCAGAGCGACCGAGGGATCCCTTCAGGTTCGGCTCGGAGCTCGAAGAGATCCCTCGCTCCGCTCGGGATGACAAAAGCTGCGCTCGGGATGACAAAAGCAGGTTTGTCATCCCGAGGGAGCGCAGCGACCGAGGGATCCCTGTGGGTGAGCGCCGGGGCCAGTGGTGGCGCCCTCAGCCTGTCGAATGTTTCGCTACCGATTCTGATCGCCCGGATGGCCATCGGCTACATTCTGCCGGTGGCCATTCTGCTTTCCGCGGGTGCATGAGGCGTTGGACAATGACAGGGCTTGATGACCGATCCATTCGCTGATCACAGGATCCACGCACCCGCCGACTCGAAGCCAAGACCCGGCGGCGAGTTCGTGCTGTACTGGATGCAGACGACACACCGGGCGCACGACAACTTCGCGCTCAACTTCGCGATCGAGCGAGCCAACGACCTCGGCCTCCCGCTGCAGGTCTATCACGGGCTCCGGCACGACTACCCGTGGGCGAACGACCGCTTCCACACCTGGATCCTCGAGAGCGTAATGGATCTCTACGCCGGCTTCGCGGCGAAGGGGATCCACTACGCCTTCTGGCTGGATGGGGCGACGGGGGAGTTCACGCAGTGGCCGGCGGGGCGGCGGGCATATGTCATCCCGAGCGCAGCGAGGGATCCCTTCGGGGGAGCTCAGGCGGCTGCTTCCAGAGATTCCTCGGTCGCTGCGCTCCCTCGGAATGACAAAGCAGACGCACCTGGCTCATGGTCGCCCCTGGTCTCTCTCGCCAACCGCGCCGCGCTGGTGGTGACCGACTACTTCCCCACCTTCATCGTGCCGAGGCAGATCCGCGGGCTCCGGGAGAAGACCACGACGCCGGTGATCGCGGTCGATTCCGCGACGCTGGTGCCGATGGCATTCCACCAGAAGGAGCACAGCACCGCCCGCGGCATCCGGCCGGTCCTGATGGATGCACTGCCGCACTTCCTCTACCCGGTGGAGAATCCGGAGCCGCGAGTCAGGCGGAGGATCGAGCTGCCCTTTGAGCCGGTCATCCCGGGTGCCGAAGCAGTTTGTCATCCCGAGCGAAGCGAGGGATCCCTACGGGCTCCGAACCGAACCGAAAGAGATCCCCCGGTCGCTCCGCGCTCTCGGGATGACAACGGCATTGCGTCGCTGGTGGCACGCTGCGACGTGGACCACACGGTGCCGCCGTCGCCGCTGTTCCGGGGCGGGACGGTTGCCGGACGGGCTCGGCTCGCGGAGTTCCTCCGCACCGGACTCCGCCGCTACGCCGACGACCGCAACGATCCCAATCAGCCCGACGCGGTGAGCCGGCTCTCGCCCTGGCTGCACTTCGGCAACCTGTCGATCCACGAGGTGCTGCTCGCCGCACGAGAGGCGGGGCCCGCCGACCAGTACGCCAAGTTCCTCGACGAGGCGCTCGTCTGGCGCGAGGTCGCCCACAACTTCTGCCACTTCAATCCGAAGCACCGCACCACCGCCGCGATTCCGGCGTGGGCCGCAACCCAGCTCTCCAATCACGAGGCCGATCCGCGGCCCCATCTCTACTCCCTGGAACAGATGGAGCGGGCGGAGACCCACGACGAGCTGTGGAACGCCGCGCAGCGCTCCTACCTGCGCGACGGCTTCATGCACAACTACATGCGGATGCTCTGGGGGAAGGCGGTGCTCCAGTGGACGCCGAACGCCGCCGAGGCGCTGCGGGTGCTGGAGCACCTGAACAACAAGTATTCGCTGGACGGCCGGGATCCCAATTCGTACGGCGGGATCATGTGGATCTTCGGCAAGTTCGACCGGCCGTTCTATCCCCGGCCGATCTATGGGAATGTGCGCTATCAGTCCCTCAAGGCGGCGGCCGGGAAGTTCGACGTGCCGGCGTACTGTCGCAGATACGCGAGGTCGTGAGGGAAGAGGGAAGCGCCACAACCATGTCATCCCGAGCGCAGCGAGGGATCCCTACGGGTGAGAGACGGCGCTCACCTTGAGAGACCCCCCGGTCGCTCCGCTCCCTCGGGATGCCAACGCTATGATCCCGCCTGTGCCGCGGCGAGCGCATCCTTCAGCGCACCCTGCATCTGTGGGTCCTTCTCCCTGTCCACCAGAGTCTGCAGCGCCTTCACGTAGGCGGTCTTGAGGGCCTGATCCGCCGGCACGGCGATTTCCGGCACGACGCCCTTCCCTTCCCAGTTGTCATGGGTGATCGGGTTCCGCGCGTGTCCGGTCGGCATGAAGACGCCGAAGTGGGGCGCGAGGATGATGCCTTCGCCGGGATTCGCGCCGCCGCCCGTCGTCTCCCCCACCTGCGTGGCCCGCCTGAGCTGCTTGAGGTTGTAGGTGAACTCCTCCGCCGCCGAGAAGGTGTGGCTGCTGGTGAGGACGTATACCTCGCCGGTGATGCGGGGGAGGTCGAGGTTCGGCTCGGTCCAGTACTGTTCGACCCGATTCCCCTTCCTCCAGACCAAATCGTTCAGGTGCACCTTCTGTCCCCTGGGGAAGAGGATGCTGCTGATGAGCGCGACCATCGCCGGTTCCCCGCCGCCGTTCTTCCGCAGATCGATGATGAGCGCATCGCTGCCCGAGAGAAACCGGAGCGCGGCGAGCGCGGTGGCCCGGCCGTGCTTCAGATCGACGAAGCCGCGGAGGTCGAGGTAGCCGACGTTGCCGCGCAGCCGCTCGGCACGCTCGAAGCCGTAGTTGATGCGGCGCATGAAGTCGTCACGCCGAGCCTGCTCCGCGGGCGAGGGGCGCTCGTCGATGACGGGATTCGCCTCCCGCTCGAAGTAGTCCACGTTCAGGTGCTTGTCGTGCCCGATTTCGCGGAGCTGGCCGGTGAGCGTCCTGGCGAAGCCCTCGCCGCTGGTGAGCGTGTCATACTCCCCGCGCCCCAGGCGGGCCCGGAGGTCGGCGGCCATCTGATTGCCGACTTCGGGGAAGACGTACTTCTGTTCCAGGTTCTTCGCGAGCGACTCGACCACCTGGCGGCGGAGGGTGGCGTCCAGGGGTGTGTCCGCCGCCGGTGCCGACTGGGCCGCGAGCGGCGCCGTGCCGAGGAGCGCGAACAGGCTCAGGAGCGAGGTGGTGCGCATGGTGCTATCTCCGGGTTGAGGGGCCGGCCGGCGCGACGCCGGCGAGCAGGAGTCGGATCAGCCGCTCGGCTCTCGCCGCGACGGTGCGGCGGCGGCCGAGTTCGAGGGTGCTGAGGGAGAAGGGGAGCAGCGCGTTGGTGGCGGTGATCAGCGCTTCGGCCGCGGCGCGGGGCGGAATCCGTGCGATCTCCCGCGCGGCGGCTCCCTCCGCGAGGACGCGCGCGAAGAGAGTGGCCTCCCGGGAGAACTGCCGCGTGCGCCGGGTGAGCAGCTCGGAGCGGAACGCGGCGAGGAGATCGTCGAGACTGCCGGAGTGACCGTGAGCGTAGTCGAAGCGCTCGAGGATCCGTGCCCGGAGCATGGCGTGGAGGCGCCTGGGCGCGGGACCGGAGCCCGCCGCGATCCGGGTCAGGGAGGCGAACACCCGGTCGGCGTTGCGGTCGATGGCGGCGAGGGCGACTTCCTGCTTGCTTGGAAAGAGCAGATACACCGACCCCTTGCCGATGCCGACCTCGCGCGCGAGCGACTCGATGGTCATGCACCCGTAGCCGCCATCGGCGAGGAGCCGGTCGGCGGCATCGAGGAGGCGGTCGCGGATCTCTGGCGGTAAGGCCCTGGGCATGGTTCCCGTCTATTTGACCAGAATGGCGATCTGGTCAAACGTACGGGATGATCCGCGGGCGGGTTTCAGGAGGGAAGAGGGAAGAGGGAAGAGGGGAACAACAGGGAAGAGGGAAGAGGGAAGAGGAGCCCCCTTCAACACGAGGACCCACTTTGTCATCCCGAGGGAGCGAAGCGACCGAGGGATCTCTCAAGGTGAGCGCCGTCTCTCACCCTAAGGGATCCCTCGCTGCGCTCGGGATGACATAGTTGCGCCTCTTCCCTCTTCCCTCTTCCCTCTTCCCTACCGCGAGCCTAAGTCCTGATGCCGAGTCGCTTGAGCTGCAGGGTGTGCAGCCCGGAGAGGGTCGTCAGCGCGAGGATCGCGCCGATGCCGGCCATGGCCATGTCTTCCTGGGTGTCCCAGGGGTCGCCCTGGGTGCCGAGGAAGGCGTCGGCGGCGCCGCCGGTGGCGACGGCGGTGCGCCACTCGACCAGCTCATAGGTGGCGCTGATCGCGAGACAGATGCAGATGCAGATGAAGGTGAGCCACTTCCCCCGCTTGAGCGGCGAGGTGCGGAGCAGGATCTCGCGGCCGACGATGGCGGGGACGAAGCCCTGCGCGAGGTGGCCGAGGCGGTCGTAGTTGTTGCGGGTCCAGCCGGTGATGGTGTTGACCCAGTAGCCGAGCGGCACTTCGGCGTAGGTGTACTTGCCGCCGACCATGAGGATGCAGGCGTGGATCGCGAGCAGGGTGCAGGCGAGCGGGGTCAGCGGGAACCGCTTCGCGGTGAGGATGACGACCGGAAGCCCGATGAGCACCGGCGCCACTTCGAGGAACCAGGTGAAGCGGTCGTGCGGCGCGATGCCGGACCAGACCAGGACGGCGAGGACGAGGAGGAGGAGCAAGGGGCGCATGGATATCCGATGAGTTGAGCCGGCGTTGAGGGTGCCCCGCTTATGTCATCCCGAGCGCAGCGAGGGATCTCTGAAAGAGGACGCCATGCGGCAGTTCTACGTCTACATCCTGGGGAGCCGTTCGCTTCGACTCTACGTCGGCGTCACGAATGATCTGGCCCGCCGCGTCCTCGAACATCGCAACCGGGAACACTCCGGGTTCACGGCGAAATACTGCATCGTCCGTCTGCTGTATTACGAGGCGACGCCGTTCATCCTGAACGCCATTGCGCGGGAGAAGCAGATCAAGGGGTGGTCCAGGCGCAAGAAGCTCGAGCTGATCGCGACTCAAAATCCGGGGTTCGCTGACAGGACGGGGGAGGTCCTCGACGAATTCTGAGAGATCCCTCGCTGCGCTCGGGATGACAAAGTCGCGGCGCACCCCTTCCCTCTTCCCTCTTCCCCCTTCCCTCTTCCCCCTTCCCTCTTCCCCCTCCCCCTCACTCCCCCTGAAACTTCACTTCCAGCTCCATCCCGTCCCTCGCGATCAGCGTCTCCTCGAACACACTCCGGGCCTCGGCGAGCAGCTCCGGTGCTTCCCTGCTGTAGCGGGCGCTGATGTGGGTGAGCACCAGCCGGCGCACTCCGGCGGCCGCGGCGATCTCCGCGGCCTCCCGCGCGGTGGAGTGGCCGGTCTCGATGGCGCGGGCGACATCGGTCTGGCTGAAGGTGGCTTCGTGGATCAGCAGATCGGCGCCGCGGGCTGCCTCACGGAGCGAGTCGACGGGCCGAGTGTCACCCGAGATCACCACGGTACGCCCCGCGCGCGGCGCGCCGACCAGTTCCGCGGGCGTGACGACTCGGCCACCCGGCAGCTCGACCGCCTCTCCCTTGTGGATTCTGCCCCAGAGCGGCCCCTCGGGGATGCCGAGTTCCCTGGCCTTCTCGGGATCGAAGCGGCCGAGCCTGGTGTGTTCGGTGAGAGTGTAGCCGATGGTGTCGGCGCGGTGCTCGGTGGGAAAGGTGGTGATGTCGTAGTGGTCGCGCCGGATCCGGTCGCCGGGCTTGAGCTCGACGATCTCGACCGGAAACTTCACCCGCTCGATCCCCAGCTCCATCGCCTGGGTGAGGATGCGCTGCGCGCCCCGGGGGCCGTACAGTGTCAGCGGCTCGCGGCGGACTTCCTCGCCGAAGATGTTGAGGAGCCCGAGCGTGCGGAGCAGTCCGGTGACGCCGAGCAGGTGGTCGGAGTGGAAGTGGGTGAAGAAGATGTCGCGAAAGGTGAAGCTCACGCCGTAGCGCATCATCTGGCGCTGAGTGCCTTCGCCGCAGTCGAACAGCATCGTCTCCCCCTCGCGGGCGAGCGCGAGAGAGGTGACGTTGCGGTCGAGCGTCGGGCAGGCGGCGCCGGTGCCGAGAAAGGTGAGCTTCAGCATGGGGGGAGAATGTAGGCCGGGGAGGACACTCTGTCATCCCGAGGGAGCGGAGCGACCGGTTGTCATCCCGAGAGAGCGCAGCGACCGAGGGATCTCCTGGAATTGCGCTCGGAACTCGGAGAGATCCCTCGCTGCGCTCGGGATGACAAGGGTGGTGCGGACTTACAGCCGCTGCACCCCGCGCTGCAGCGCGGTGACGATGCCGCTCAGCTCGCGGACCAGCCGGGTACGCTCGGGCGGGGTGGCGCTCATCAGGGCGTTGGTGACCTCTCGATAGTACCAGAGGGTCTTCTCCTTGGGGACGCTGAAGCGGTGCCAGACGTCCTCGCCGACGAGGCGCATGTCGTTGATGATGGAGCGGGCGTTATAGAGCTTGTCGGCGGTGGAGACCCGGAGCACGTCGGCGTTGGCGGCGTGGCGGAGATGCTCGATGTAGTTGCGCTTGCGCTGCTCCCAGGGGCCCTTGGTCCCGTCCTCGAGGGCGTGCGGGTCGGGCTCGGTACATCCCATCACGATGGTGTGCACCCGGCGGCCGAAGCGCTCGAGAATCTCCTTCTCGGTGCGGCCAGCGCGGGGATGATCCTCCACCGCGTCGTGCAGCAGCGCCCCGATGCCCTCTTCCTCGTCCCCGCCATCCTCCATGACGATCGCGGTCACGCCGAGCAAGTGGGCCATGAAGGGGATGCCACTGCCCTTCCGCCGCTGCCGGCCGTGGAGGTCACCGGCGTAGAGCAACGCCTCGGTGAACTTGGGGCTTAGAGTGAGGGAGGTGCCGTGTTCGCGCATGGCACCAATATTGGGGGAGGGGTGGTGATTGAGGGAAGAGGGAAGAGGGAAGGGGGAAGGGGGAAGAGGGAAGGGGGAAGGGGAAGAGGGAAGAGGCCATGCATGTCATCCCGAGCGAAGCGAGGGATCTCTCAAGGTTGGCGCCGTCGCTAGCCTCGAGGGATCCCTCGGTCGCTTTGCTCCCTCGGGATGACAAACCGTAGTGCCACCCTCTTCCCTCTTCCCTCTTCCCCCTTCCCTTCTGTTCCCCGCCGGTCAGAAGA
The DNA here is from genome assembly GCA_963817435.1 of uncultured Gemmatimonadales bacterium. Lineage (GTDB taxonomy): Bacteria > Gemmatimonadota > Gemmatimonadetes > Gemmatimonadales > GWC2-71-9 > JADJOM01. The sequence goes on along the minus strand of CAWFNY010000004.1, from coordinate 127,077 downwards.
GTTTCACCTGCACGCTGAGCTTTCCGGGGTGCTTGTTGAGTTCGTCGATCAGCACCTTGAGCGACTGCAGCGCGGCCCGGCTGTCGGTGTAGAGGCCGGAATCGGTGGCAAACTTGCCGATGGTGCCCTGCCCCGAGTTGACCCGCTGCAGCAGGGTGTCCAGCCGGGCGCCGGTCGCGGAGAGCTGGGTGGACATGGTCGAGAGATTCCGCGCCAGGGTGTCGGCGCGCTCGATGGCGTTACCGACCGGCATGGTGGCGACGGTGCTGTCGAGCCGCTCCGACAGCTTCCGCAGCGCGACCATGGTGCGCTCCGCCTCGGCTGTGGTCGAGGGGACCCGCTGGTTGATCGTGTTGAGCGCGCGCTGCATCGCCTGCAGCGTCTTCACCAGCTCATCGGCGGTCTTCTGATTGGCGATCGCCTGGACGCCGATGAGCGCCGAGTCGGCGCGGTCGGCGAGAAGCGATCCCTTGGCGAAGAGATCGCTGCCCTGCTCGCCCATGATGATCTTGCCGTCGGGCAGCGGCGGGGCGCCCGGCGTGCCGGGCTTGAGCGCCAGCTTGGAGCCGCTCGCGAAGAGACTGGTGATGACCTCCGCGGAGGCGTCGGCCTTGAGCGCGAGCTCCTCGGGCAGCGTGATGGTGACGAGCACCTTGCCCGGCTCCTTGAACTCGACCTCGGCGACCTTCCCCACCTGGTAGCCGGAGACGGTGACGGCGTTGTCCTGCTGCAGCCCGTTGAGGTCGGCAAACTGCACCACGGCGGTGCGTCCGGCGCGGTGGAAGCTGGCCCCCTTGAGCCACATGGTGCCGCCCACGAAGAGGGCGGCCCCCACGAGCACCAGCGTGCCGACCGCGACTTCCTTCTGGTAGTGGAGATCCATGGCTCAGGCGGCGTAGTTGAGGTTGCCGAAGTCGCGCTCGAGGAATTCGCGCACCTCCGGAACGGTCGACTTCATGAACTCTTCCGGCGTACCCTGCTGCACGATCTTGCCGCCGGTCAGCAGTGCCAGGCGGTTGGCCACCTTGAATGCGCCACGCACATCGTGGGTCACCATCACGCTGGTCACCCCGAGCTCGTTCGAGAGCCGCTTGACGAGGTCGTCGATGATGTCCGAATTCACCGGATCGAGACCGGAGGTCGGCTCGTCGTAGAGCAGGTACTTGGGCTGGCCGGCGATGGCGCGGGAGATCCCGACCCGCTTGCGCATGCCGCCGGAGAGCTGGGCGGGGAACTTGACCGCGGTGTCGGGCGCGAGGTTCACCAGCTCCAGGCACTTCGCGACCCGCTCGCGGCAGTAGTCCATGTCGCGGTACTGCTCGCCATCGGTGATGCCGAGGCGGACGTTCTCGAAGACGCTCATCGAGTCGAAGAGCGCGCCGTTCTGGAAGACATAGCCGATGGTGGAGCGGAGCTGCCGGAGTTCCTCGCGCCTGAGCTTCGCGACATCCTTGCCGTCGACCAGCACCGTCCCCGAGTCCTGATGGATCAGCCCGACGATGTGCTTGAGCAGCACGCTCTTCCCGGTCCCCGAGGGGCCGAGGAGGGCGAGCGTCTCGCCGTCCTGGACGGTGAAGTTGACCCCGTCGAGCACGACCTGGGTGCCGAAGCGCTTGTGCACGTCATGAAGCTCGATCATCGCCGGTCCGCCTTGATGTCGGCCGTCATTTCAGCAGCAGTTTCGCCAGCAGGGTGTCCAGCAGCAGGATCATCACGCAGCTCGCCACCACCGCGCCGGTGGTCGACTTGCCCACGCCGGAGGCGCCCTGCTCGGTGCTGAAGCCGAAGTAGCAGGAGATCACCGTGATGCATACGGCGAATGAGAAGCCCTTGATCACCGAATAGGTGGCATCGAAGGGATGCCAGAAGATCCGGGCGCCGTACTCGAAATCGTGGTTCGTCACCGGCAGCACCTGCTTCACGAAGTACCAGCCGGAGAGGACGCCGGTGGCATCGGCGACGATCGTGAGGACCGGAATCATCACGATGCCGGCGAGCACCCGCGGGATGATGAGGTGGCTCGACGGCGAGCGGCCCAGGGTCTCCAGCGCATCGATCTGCTCGGTGACGCGCATGGTGCCGAGTTCGGCGGCGTAGCGCGCCCCGATGCGCCCGGCGAGAATGAGGCCGGTGAGCACGGGCCCCAGCTCCAGGACGACCGACTCGGTGATAAGCGAGCCCGCCACGTAGTAGGGAATGTTGCCGGTGAACTGGTAGCCGGTCTGGAGCGCGGTGACCGCGCCCGCGAAGCCGGCCACCAGCAGGATGATCGGCAGGCTGCCGACGCCGATGTTCCACGCCTCGGTCACGGTGAGCGGCAGCCACACCCGCCACTCGCTGAGCCCGCGCCCCATCTCGGCCACCATGAGGCTCAGCCGCCCAACGTGCGCGAGCGCGTTGAGCAGGATTCGGCCGATAGGGCGTCGGATGTCGAGGGTGGTGGCGGACATAAGGCGTTCTTATCTTCGCCCCACATGCCTCCCAAGTCCACCCCTGAGATACTGGCCTTCCGGCGCCGACTGACGGCCTGGTTCCGTCGCCAGGGGCGCGACCTGCCATGGCGGCGCACCCGCGATCCGTATCAGGTGCTGGTGTCGGAGTTCATGCTGCAGCAGACGCAGGTGTCGCGGGTCGAGGAGTACTACCCGCGCTTCCTCGCGCGCTACCCGACCATCCACGACCTCGCCGCGGCGGAACCGGACCACGTGCGGGAGGTGTGGCAGGGGCTCGGCTACTACCGGCGCGCGGCCCACCTGCACCGGCTGGCGCAGGTGGTGGTCGCGGAACGGGCGGGACTGCTGCCGGAAGACATCGACGAACTGCGGGACCTCCCCGGAGTCGGGCGCTACACGGCAGGCGCGGTGGCAACCTTCGCGTACGAGCAGGCGACGCCCGCGGTGGACACCAACGTGGGCCGGGTGATCCGGCGGGCGTTCCACCCGAAAGCCAAGGGAAGCGCGGGAGACAAGAAGCTCTGGGCGATGGGATTGCGATTGCAGCCGCGGGCGGGAAACGCGGCATGGACCTTCAATCAGGCGATCATGGAACTCGGCGCGCTCGTCTGTACGGCGCGGGTCGCCCACTGCTCGAAGTGTCCGGTGAAGCCGGTGTGCAAGACGGGGAAGCGGACGTAGGGAAGAGGGAAACCGCAGGGAAGAGGGAAGAGGGAAGGGGGGCTCCCTGCCCACCATGTCATCCCGAGCGCAGCGAGGGATCCCTTCGGGTGAGAGCGGCGCTCACCTTGAGAGATCCCTCGGTCGCTTCGCTCCCTCGGGATGACAAACCGGGGCCCGTGCCGTTCCCTCTTCCCTCTTCCCTCTTCCCTCTTCCCTCTTCCCTCTTCCCTCTTCCCCTTTCCCCCTTCCCTGCAGTTCAGTGTTTCAGCAACACTCCCGCGATCAGCGCGATGAGCCCCAGGTTCCCGGCGATCATCCCCGCCATCGACTGCCGCTTGCGGAGGGCGTCGAAGAGCGGGGCGGTCTCCCCGGTGGGAGCGATGCGGTTGAGACGGCCGAGTGTCGGGAGCGAGACGAAGAGGACGAGGATCGCGGCGAGCACGCCGGCGAGCTGCATCACCATCAGCCAGGAGCTGGGCATGCCGCCCGCGGCGGCGGGGATGGAGAGGTAGCCGCCGGAGAGCACGGTGAGCACGATGCCGGGGAACATCAGGGTGCGGTGTACGCCACCGAGCATCCGGACGATGACCGCCTGGGTGGGGCGATCCTCGGAGCGGCCGCGAATCCCGATGAACATGCAGGCGAGCCCGCCGCCGAGCCAGAGGGTGAAGCCGATGATGTGGGCGAGGAACCAGATGGTCATCCAATTACCGTTTCAGCGAGCATGTGGGCATCGATCGGTTGACGGCCGGCGAACCCGGCGTCGACCTCGTGCCAGTGGGTGATGCTGTCTTCCCCGGGCTGCCAGCAGAGAAAGACGAGCCGGTCGTCCTTGAGGGCGTAAAAGTCGACCAGCCCGAGATCGAACCCCTTGAACACCCCGCCGAGCTGCTCCAGTTCCACCAGGCAGGCGTTGATCCGCTCGGCTTCGCGGGCCGCGGTGTCCCGAAGCTCGATGAGGTCCTGCGGTTCACCGTCGTCGGCACGGACCTGGCCGGTGAGCAGCTCGTAGCGCGCCACCAGTTCGGTCCAGCGGCGGTGGGTGGCGAGGATGTCGGCGACGATGCCCCTCACCAGCGGCAGCGTGGCCTCGGCTTCGCGGACGGTATAGATGCGGGGCGAGGGCATGGTCAGCGCCAGATGAGCTTGATGCCGGTGATGAGTTCGGGGTGACTGATGAACCCGATGACGCGGTGCTCCGAATCCACCACGGTGATCGTGGCGCGGAGGTGCGACTCGTCGGGGTCCTGGTTCATGTAGACGGCGAAGCCGTCGAGCTCGGTATCGCCGCCGACCACGGGGCTGTCGGTGCGCATGATGCCGTCGGCCCGGGTCTGCGACGGGTCGTTGCCGAGGGCGAGGCAGCGGGTCACGAGGTCGCGGTCGCTGAGCACGCCGAGGAACCGGCGGGTGCGATGGTCATCGACCACGGGCACGACCGAGATATTGCGGGTGCGGAACATGATCGCCACTTCGCTCGCGGAGGCGTTGGCGACCGCGACGAAGGGATTGGGGACCATCACTTCAGAGGCTTTCATTATTTCCCGTGCGGGTGAACTGTCCAGCCAATTTGCCTATTGCGGCGGCGAATTCAAGCCCGCGAGCGCCACCCGGGTCGCGGTATAGCCTTCCTCGACAAACCGGCGCACCTGATCGACGCGGAAGGTGGCGCCCTTTTCCACCGGGGGCCGGACGTAGATGAGGGGCGGCCGGGCGGGGTTGGCGCGCCAGAGCGCGAGCGCCTGTGCCGTCTGACCCGCCATCAGGATGCCGGTCGCCTCGTTGTGCATCTCGACGATCGGCGGAAGTCCCGAGGGCCCGCCGGGCGCCTCGTCGAACCCCGGCCCCACATCCACCGCCACCACCAGACTCGCCGGAATCAAACTCGCCGGCTCCAGCGGCACCACCGCGCGGAGCCCGCCATCGGCGTAGCGGCGGCCGTCGATGATCGCCGGCGGGTAGAACAGCGGCAGCGCGCAGGTGGCGTAGAGCGCCTCGATCAGCGGCACGTCGCGCCCGCCCGCGCCGAAGAGAGTGAGCTCGCCGGTATCGAGCGCGGTCGCGGTGACGGTGAGCGGGATCTTGAGATCCTGGAAGCGCCGGGTGCCGAGCATCCGCTCGAGCGAGCGGCGGAAGGGGTCGGGCTGCAGCAGCGCCTTCGCCCAGAGCCCCTTGAGGAAGGCGAACGGCTCGGCGCGGACAACGTCCTTCTCGCCGATCATCGCCACCCGCTCGAGGGCGTCGCGCGCATCGAGCCCGGAAGCGAAGAGCGCGGAGAAGACCGCGCCCATCGAGGTGCCGACGATGTGCCCGGGGACGAGGTTCGCCTCCTCGAGCGCGCGGAAGGCGCCGATGTGCGCCGCGGCCTTGGCGCCGCCGCCGCCGAAGACGGCGACGATCACCGTTTGCGTTCCTCGCGGTACTTTCGCGCCCGCTCGTAGCGCGCGTGCTCTTCCGGAGACTCCGGGATGAGTCGCGGCACCCGGGTCGGCTTGCCGGTCGCGTCGATCGCGACGAAGACGACGTGTGCCGAATGAGTGTGCCGCCGCTCGCCGGTCGCCACATGCTCGGCATAGACCTCGACCGAGACATCCATCGAGGTGTTGCCGACGAAGTCCACCGTCGCCATGCAGGTGACGAGCGCCCCCACCCCGATCCGGTCGCGGAAGTCCACCCGGTCGAAGCTCGCCGTGACCGCCGGCCCGCCGGCGTGGCGGATCGCCGCGACCGCCGCCGCCTGGTCCACCATCGACAGCAGATGCCCGCCGAAGAGGTCGCTGAGGACATTCAGCATGTTCGGCATGACGAGCGTGGTGAGCTCGGCACGCGAATACGACATGGGGCGGGAGTCGGGGGTGGCTGACATGCTCGGAAGATACGAGGGGGGAGGAAAAGGGAAGAGGGGAAAGGGAAGAGGGAAGAGGGAAGAGGGACTCCCTGCCCACCATGTCATCCCGAGCGCAGCGAGGGATCCCTTCGAGCTCCGAGCGGAGCTTCAAGGGATCCCTCGGTCGCTTCGCTCCCTCGGGATGACAAACCGGGGCCCGTGCCGTTCCCTCTTCCCTCTTCCCTCTTCCCTGTTGTTTCCCTCTTCCCTCTTCCCTTCAGTTCAGTAATCCACCGGCCGGAGATAGTACTCGCCGATCGCCGTCTGGCTCACCATCGCCACGGTGGGGAGACGCCGCTTCCAGTGGGTGGATTCGAGCCGCTTGCGGACCAGCTCCACCTCCTGCGCGGTGAAGCCCTGCGCCACGACCTGCTCGGGACGATAGCCCTGCAGCAGCCAGTGGAGGATGTGATCGGCCTTGGGGTACGAGATGCCGAAGTCGCCTTCGTCGGTCTGGCCCTTGATGAGATCCGCGCTGGCCGGCTTGGTGACGATGACGCCGGGCACGCCGACATGCTGCGCGAGCGCCCAGACCTGGCACTTGAAGAGGTCGCCGATCGGATTGACCGGCGGCGAATCATCCGCGTGCCAGGTGAAGTAACCGAAGAGGCGCTCGGTCTTGTTGCCGGTGCCGAGCGGCAGGGCGCGGAGTTCCTCGGAGAGATCGAAGAGCGTGATCATGCGCATCCGCGCCATCACGTTCCCCTTCCTGGCCGGCGTGGTCTCGCCGCCTACGCCGGCGACGATCCCGTCCACCCCCGCGCTGATATCCACCGTGCGGCTCTTGATGCCGAGCTTGTCGATGACGAGCTGCGCGTGCTCGAGACTGTCCGGGCTCGAGGTCCGGTACGGCATGCGCACGGCCGTCACATTCTCCGGCCCGAGCGCCTCGGCTGCCAGGAAGGCGACGAGCGCGCTGTCCACACCACCGGAAAGGCCGATCACCGCCTTGCCGAACTTCCTGCGCCGGAGCAGTTCGTCACGAATGAACGCCACCAGCCAGGTGCGGGTGAGTTCGGGGTCGATGGCGAGCGGATCCGGCGAAAGGGCGGACGGGCGGACAGGCGGAAGGTCCGACGGGCGGACAGGCGGCAGCTCGGCTTCCCGCGCTCCCGCCTTCCCGCCTTCCTGCGCCTCAGCCAGGCTCCCAAGCAATCCCGGCAGCCGGCTCTGCAGATCGGAGAGCAGCGGCGCCTCGGCGCGGGCGCGAGTGATCTCCTCGAAGTCCACCGTGACCGGCAGCGTGGCCGGCTCGAAGAGCGGCGCCTGCAGCAGAATGTCACCGCGGGGGCCGGCCGCCATCGATCCGCCCGCGAAGCCCTTGCCGCCCTCGAAGCCGACGAGATGCGACAGTGCGACGTAGACGCCGTGCTCCTCCGCGATGCCCTGCGCGAGCCGGTCCCAGCGATCGAGGTTGGCGGGCCGCGACTGGCCGATCCTGGGAGAGAGCCCGCGCGCCGGCGTGGCGCTGGGGATCAGGATGACCTGCGCGCCATCGAGCGCGGCGAGGGTCGGCATCAGCGAGTGCCAGGCATCCTCGCAGACCAGCATGGCGCAACGGCCCCAGCGGGTGTCGAAAGCCTGCACGCTGCGGCCCGGCTCGACGAAGCGCTCCTCGTCGAAGACGCCGTAGGTCGGCAGGAAGACCTTGCGATGCACGTGGCGGATGCCGGCATCGGTGCCGCCGAGGCTCGCGTAGAGGGCGGAGTTGTGGAGATGATTGCGCCAGACCTCGTAGAAGCCGATCGACACGTCGAGCGGCGGCGCGCCGCTTTCCTTGTGAACCCGGGCGAGATCCTGGTAGAGCTGTTCCGCGGGGAGGGCGAGTTCCTGTACCCCGCCTTCGAGGAAGTATCCGGTCAGCGCGGCCTCGGGGAAGGCCACCAGCACCGGAGGCACGGGCCATCCCGCCACCTGACGGAACACCTCACCGGCGCGCACCAGATTCGCGGCGTACGCGCCCTTGTCCGGGCGGAACTGGGCGATGGCGATTTGGAACATGCGGTCAATCTACCTCGACGCGACTCCGTTTACACGGCAACACCGCTGTCATCGGCTGAGCCCCTACGGGTTCTCCGCGCGATACATGATCACCCGCACCTTCTCCAGCGTGATCAGGCCGCCGCCGATCATCGCATCGAGTTCGGGGAGGATGGCATTGATCTTCTCCTCGCTGTCGACGCACTCCACGATGATCGGCAGGTCGACGGAGAGCCGCAGCACCTTGTCGGTATGCAGCCGGGCGGTGGCACCGAAGCCCATGATCGCGCGGGTGACGGTGGCGCCGGCGAACTGCCGCTCCCGGAGCAGATTGACGATCGCGGTGTACAGCGGTTTGCCGTCGTAGCGGTCACGCTCTCCAAGGTGGATCCGCATCAGGATCCGCTCGCCCGTCATGCCATGCATCGTGGTCCTCCCGCTTCTTCAGGCCCGCCGGAGAGCGAGCAGTTCCCGCCCGGCCATGATACCGAGCATCGTTGCAGCGACGGAAATGCCGACACTCAGGCCGATGTAGGCCAGGGCGCGGCCGATCTCGCCATCCTCGAGCAGCCGCACGGTCTCGTAGCTGAAGGTAGAGAAAGTGGTGTAGCCGCCGCAGAGGCCGATGGTGAGCATCGCGCGGATCTCCGGGGTGATCGCGGCGGAATCGGCGGAATAACGGTAGAGCAGCCCCAGCAGGAACGAACCGGTGATGTTGATGACCAGGGTGCCGATGGGAAAGGTGCCGGGTGTCGCCCGCTGGATGAGCCCACCGACGAGGTAGCGAAGCACGCCGCCGAGGGCGCTGCCGATGGCGATGTACCAGATCATGTGGCGATCCTTTAGTTTCCCGAAATGCCGAAACCCATCGAAGCGATCCGCGGCGTCGTGAACGCCTGCCAGGCCCTGCCCAATGTGATCACCGGAGGTCAGCCGGCCCAGTCACACCTCGAGTCGCTGAAGGCGGCGGGCACCTCGGTGATCCTCAACATCCGGGGAGTCACCGAACCGCATCCCGTCGACGAGGCTCGGGCGGTCGCGGCGCTCGGCATGGAGTATCTCAACGTACCGGTAACTGCCGCCGACCTCAATGATCAGACGCTCACCCGGATCCGCGACATCCTGAAGGCCAACCGGGACCGCACCATCTTCTTCCACTGCGCCAGCGCCAACCGGGTCGGGGGCGCGCTGATTCCGTTCCTGATGCTCGACGAGGGCATGGACGAGGAGGATGCGATCGGGATCGCGACCCGGGTGGGGCTCCGGAGCCCCGAACTGCTCAAGTGGGCACTGGAGTACGTGCGGCGGAACCAGTAGGACGAGTCCGGACCGCAGCGTTGTCATCCCGGGGGGCGAAGCGACGAGGGATCTCTTGAGGCGGCCAGTGGTGCCGTCCTTGAGAGATCCCTCGCTGCGCTCGGGATGACAACGGGGTCCAACGGATCCCGTTCTACCGTCTTACCGCCGGTCCGCCCGTCCGCCCGTTCGCCTTACCGCCGCTCCCAGTACATGCGCATCTCGGTGATCAGCACGCCGTTGGTCTCGCAGAAGATCGAGCCCCGGGCATCGACCCACTCGCCGGTGCGGCGGCGGCGGAAGGTGCACTTGAACTCCGTCGCGAACCACGGCCCCACCGTGAAGACCTCCCCCGCCGTGAAGGTGATCTCCGACTGGTAGAGCGGCACGTCCGCCCAGTAGCCGCGGACCGCTTCGATGCCTCGCAGCGGCTCCTCGAAGGGCCCGGCGATGAAGGCGGCTTCGGGGGCGAAGACGCTCATCATCACCTCCACCTTGCCGCGCGACCAGCCGCGGCCGAACTCGTCCACCAGGGTCCGACCCAGCGTGCGGATCGATTGCTCCGTCGTCTCTGTCATGCGATGTCATCTCTCCGTCGCTAAGATTCGGCACCTACCATGGCGACGAATCTAATTCTCCTCGCCCTCGCCTGCGCGGGCCCCTGTCCGCCGGAGGCCGCCGCGCTGGTCGACTCGGCCTGGACCGCCTACCGCGCGGAGGCGATCGCGCTCGCCGGGGAGCGCTTCGCGCGGGCCGACCGGCTCTGCGACAACAACCTCGACGCGAAGGTGGGACTGGGTTACGTCTGGCTCCGGCAGGACAAAGTGGCCGATGCCGACTCGCTGTTCCTGATGGTGACCCGCGCGGACAGCAGCAACGGCGACGCGTGGGACGGGCTCACGCTGACCCGCTGGCGCCAGGGGGACCGCGCGGGCGCGCTCGCGGCAGGCCGACGCGCTCTGGCGCTGCATCCGAAGAACGACGCCACCCGCGGCGTCCTCGCCCAGATCGATCCCGACTGGGACCGCCCCGCCCTGCAGCCGCCAGCGCGCCGTGCCACCCTGCGGGTCGATGCCCGGGTGCGCGGGGACTTCTTCGAGATCCCCGCCGCCAGGGGGAGCTGGCGCCGGTTCTACGTGAACGGTGTCAACATGGGCGTGGCGCTGCCGGGCAAGTTCCCCTCGGAGTTCCCGCCTGACTCGGCGACCTACGCCGGGTGGTTCCGGCTGATCGCCGGGATGCATGCGAACACGCTCCGGCTGTACACCATCCTGCCGCCGAGCTTCTATCGGGCGCTCCGGGCGTGGAACGTGGCGCACCGGGACCGGGCGCTGTGGCTCATCCATGGGGTGTGGACGGAGCTGCCGCCGGAGCACGACTTCGACGACCCGGAATGGAAGGGGGAGTTCCGGCAGGAGATGCGCCGAGTGGTGGACCTGCTCCATGGCCGCGCGGCGATCCCGGTGCGGCCGGGCCATGCGGGGGGCCGCTACGACGCGGACGTCTCGCCGTGGACGCTCGGCTACATCCTCGGGCGGGAGTGGGAGCCGTACGCGGTGAAGGACTTCGACGCGAAGCATCCGGCGAAGCCGTTCAGCGGCCGGTACCTCTCGACCCGCGGCGCCGTGCCGGCGATGGACGGCTGGATGGCGGAAGCGTGTGACTACCTGGTGGGCTACGAGGTCGAGCGCTACAACACCATCCGGCCGGTCGCCTACACCAACTGGCCGACGCTCGATCCGCTCCGGCACATCACCGAGGCGAACGCCGACGAGGAAGCCGAGTGGCGCATCCGGCTTAACCGTCCCGCCCCGCGGGCTTCGAATGAATACGAGAACGACGCCATCGGTCTCGACGCGATGCTGGTGCGCGCCACCCCGGCGAACCCGGCGGGGTGGTTCGCGAGCTACCACGCCTATCCGTACTATCCCGACTTCCTGCTGTACGATCCCGGGTACGGGAAGGCCAGCTCCAGGGAGGGGCGGTCGAACTACTTCGGGTACCTGCGGGATCTCAAGCGGCATCATGCCGGCGTGCCGCTGCTGCTCTCGGAGTACGGCGTACCCTCGAGCCGGGGACTCGCGCACCTGCAGCCGCAGGGGTGGAATCACGGCGGTCACGACGAAGTCGCCATGGCGCGCATCGATGCGCGGCTCACCCGGGAAATCCGGGAGAGCGGCGCCGCCGGCGGGATCATCTTCGCGTGGATCGACGAGTGGTTCAAGAAGAACTGGATCGTGATCGACTACGAGATCCCGCTGGAGAACACCCGGCAGTGGCACAACGTGATGGACGCCGAACAGAACTATGGCATCCTCGGCATGTACGCCGGCGATTCCGCGACCACCCCCGCACTCGGCGGCGACCTCCGGCTGTGGCGGGGACTCACCCCCGTCGCGGCGCCCGACAACCCGATGACGCCGGGTCAGCCGGCGGCGCTCAGGGTGGGCGCCGACGAGTCGTATGTCTACATCGCCGCCGAATTCCCGTCGCTCGCGGGCACCGGGTTTCCATGGGGACGGCGCCGGGTGCTGATCGCACTCGACACCTATCGTGCGGACCTGGGACAGCAGCGGCTGCCGGGCGATGTGCTGCACGGCAATATCGGATTCGAGTTCCTTGCGAGCTTCCGTGACAGCAGCGACGCGCAGCTCCTGATCACGCCGGAGTACAACCCCTACGTCGGCGCCGGCCAGATCATCGACGGCGACGACCGGGGCCTCTTCGCGCGGCGGCCGATCACGATCGCGTGGGGCGCGGATGGGCAGTTCGATTCGATGTTTGTGATCACCAACCGGACCCGGATCACCCGTACTGGAGAGTTCATTCCCGCCCAGGGCATCAACCGCGGCCGGCTCCGGTATGGCACGGAGCAGCAGTCGACGCTCTCGGACTGGTACTGGGATACCGCGGCGGGCGTCCTCGAGGTGCGGCTGCCGTGGAACCTGCTGAACGTGAGCGACCCGTCCACCGGCACGCTGCTGTATGAGAAGGACATCGGGGACCAGATCGGAACGGTGCATTCCGATGGATTCCGGCTCGGCATCGCCGTGGTGGACCGGGACTCGACGCTGATCGCCGCCCTCCCCGAGCCGGGGCCCGACCACACCTGGAACGCAAAGAGTTTCCGCACCTGGGAGTGGCCCGTGTGGACCGTCCCCCGCTATCATCAGCGCCTGAAGCCGGTGTATGACTCTCTGAAGGCGGTGTGGGCGAAATGATGCGGTGGCGAATCACGAGCGTTGTCATCCCGAGCGCAGCGAGGGATCCCTCTCGGTGTGCACCGAAAGGGATCCCTCGGTCGCTCCGCTTCCGCGGGATGACAACCGCGCTGGCCCTGCTCCTCGCCTCCCCACTCGCCGCCCAGCTTGCCGCCGGCGATTCGCTCTGGCTCGCGGGCAACTTCGCCGGCGCGAAGCACGCCTACGAACTGGCATTGCATGACGATCCCGGCAGCGTGCGTGCGCTCTATCGGCTCGCGGTACTGGCCTCGTGGGATGGCAAGGTCGATTCGGCCCTCGCACTCCTCCGGGATGCGCGAGAGGTGGAGCCGGCGGACCCCGACGTGCGGCTCTACGAGGCGAGAATGTACGCCTGGAAGGGCGACTACCGCGCCTCGGTCATCCGGTATGACTCCCTGCTCGCCGAGCGGCCTGACAATCGGGATGCCCGATTCGGGCGGGCGCAGGCGCGCGCCTGGTCGGGACGGTATCAGGAGGCCGACCGGGAGTTCCGCTCGCTGATCGACGCGGACCCCAGCGATGCCGAGGCGCTGGTCGCGCTGGCGCAGCTCAAGCATTGGCAGGGCCGCACCGACGAAGCCGAGCATTACGCGACGCTGGCACTGGCGGTGGCGCCGGAAGACCGGACCGCGCGCGACATGCAGCAGCAGATCCGCGCCATCCGCCGGCCGAGGCTCGACGTCACGCTGGGCTTCGGCCACGACTCGGACCGCAACAACGCCTGGTGGCAGAGTGTCGGCACCTCCTTCCTCGTGGCGCAGGGGCTCCGTGCCTTCGGCAGCGTCGGCCTGATGGAAGTGAGCGACCCGGTCCAGCATGGCACCCGGCTCTCGGGAGAAGCGGGCGCGACTTACGGCACCGGAGACCTCAGCCTCACCGGCGCGCTCGGCGCGCGGAGACTGAGCAACGAGTTCGGCACCGATCGCTCCCTCGGCACGTGGCGCGCCAGCGCGAGCTATCGGCTGAGCCCGGGTGCCGGCGTCGGGCTCGGCTACGCGCACTACAGCTTCGACGAGACGGCGTTCCTGGTCGGGAACCGGATCGACATCGACGAGATCTCGGTGGATGGAGATGCCGAACTCACCCCGACGCTCTCGCTTGGAGTGGGAGGGGGAATCGGGTGGATCTCCGACAACAATCAGCGCAGGTCGCTGGTCGTTGCCCTCACCCAGCGGCTGGCGCAGCGCTTCACGGTCGGCGTGTACGGCAGGGCGCTCGGGTACGACACGAAGAGGGTCGGCTATTTCTCCCCGGATCGTTTTCTTGTGGGTGAGGCACGGGGCTCCTACACCTACGGCGTCCAGCGGTGGGAGGCGAAGCTCTCGGGTGGACTTGGAGCCCAGCAGGTGACGAAGAATGGCCGGGCGCAGTCGGAGTGGCACGCCGAGGCGCGGCTCGCGCGGCGTTGGGCGACGATCAACGAGGTCGCGCTCTCCGGCGGGTTCTCCAACAGCGCGGTGAGCAGCACCACGGGCGCGTTCCGGTACTACACGGCGGCGCTCACCCTGCGGCTGGGGTTGTAGCGCAGCAGCAGGCATCCTCGCCGCAACGGCATGGCGTTCAAGATCCGCGGCAAGCAGTAGCCCGAGACTCCCGGGATGCGGCTGCTACTTCACGTAGGTCTCGAAGAACCCCGTCCCGTCGTCCGTCACCGCGACGCCACCGACTCTCCCCTCGAGATGGAACGCGCCGCGCATCTGCAGGAAGTTCACACCCATGCCCGCCGAGGTCCGGCTGGTCGCCTGGAAGTCGGCGATTTGCGCGGTGACGCGCAGGGTGTCTGCTTCGCGGGTCGCGATGAAGCTGAATGACGCTGGCGCCTGCACGCCGGAGGGCGCGCTCAGGGGATGCCGCCCGGCGTAGGTCACCTCGTTCGCGCGGAGGATCTGTCGCACGCCGAGCGAATCGACCAGTGCCACGAGCAGCCGCGCGGTGCCGGTGTTACGGAGCGCGGCGGAATCGTCGGGGGCGTAGACGCCGCCGTACAGCAGGCTGAAGCTCTTGCCGCGCGCCGCGCCCCAGTCCCAGGTGACGTTGCGCCAGACGCCCCAGTTGTGATCGTGGTAGGCGGGCACCCGGTCGAGGGTGGCGCAGCGCCGGCCGACGCAGACGCGTCCGCTTGCGGTGGCGGAGAGTGCGGGGACGACGTAGCCGGAGATGAACTCGCCCTCGCGCAGATCGACGGGCGGGAAGTAGCGATTGCGCTCGGGGGTGACCGCGAGCTCGACCGTGAATACTCCGGCCGCGCCCTTCGCGGCGGCGACGAGCGTGTAGCGGCCATCGCGCTGCCGCACGGTGTTACCGCCGAGCGTGAGGTCGGCGCGTGCGGTGTCGAAGACGACGGAATCCGACGGCACGGCGGCGGTGAAGTGGTCGTAACGGCCGTCAGGCTTCCGGTGTGATACCAGCAGTTGCCCGCCCCAGCGCCCGTGCGGCACCTCGCCGCCAACCAGGTAGGTGATGTACCACCACTCCGCCGGGCCCGCGGCGATGTTGAAGTAGTGCCACTCCCCCCAGCTCGAGTCGGCGACGGGCGGGAGGTGGAAATGGTCCAGCTCGTCGTAGAGCGCCCCCGCGGCCGGCGCGATCCAGGCGGAGTCGGCGGGGGCATCGTGCCATTCGCCGTCGAGCACCCTGAGGCCTGCGCCGAGGGCGGCGGCGCGGCTGGGGATCTCTCCGCCGGCGCGCGCGGCGACGACCTCACCACGGTGGCTCAGATACACGACCTTGTTCTCGATCGCGGGTGACACGCTGCGCACCAGGTCGGCGTGACGCTCGCCGCCGAGCAGCTGGCGGGTCAGGAAACGCGCCCGGTCGATCCCGAAGAACATCCCACTCACCCCGCCGGTCCGCATCGCCTCGACATCGATCCCCTGCGGCAGCACGGTCACCTCGCCGCCACCGACGAGCGACACATCGCGCGACTGGTCCAGCATGGCCGCGCCGACCGAGAGCAGCACGATCATCACGCCCACGCCGAGGCCGTACCCCAGCAGCAGGAAGAGGGAGCGGCCCTTCTTCACGAGCAGGTGGCGGAAGGCGAGGGTCAGGAGCATGGGGTGAGGGAAGGGGAAGAGGGAAGAGGGAAGAGGAAGCTCAGCGGACTTCCTGAGTATCGCTCACGATGTGGCCGTCGAGCATGTGAATCACCCGCCCCGCCTCCGCGGCGAGGCGCTCGTCGTGGGTGACCACGACCAGGGTGACGCCATCGAGCGACAGGCGGCGGAAGAGATCGAGGATCCCCCGCCCCGTGGCAGCGTCGAGTTCGCCGGTGGGCTCATCGGCCAGGATCACGGAGGGATGGTTGGCGAGTGCGCGGGCCAGAGCGACCCGCTGCATCTCGCCACCCGAGAGCTGGGTGGCGCGATGGTCGCTCCGCCCCGCGAGCCCGACGTAGCCCAGCAGTTCGGCGGCGCGCGCCCGCCGCGGCGCGCGGTCCATCCCGGCCTCCGCCATCGGCAGCTCGACATTCTCCGCCGCGCTCAGCACCGGCAGGAGATGAAAGCGCTGGAAGACGAAGCCGAGCTTGGTGAGGCGGAGCCGGGTGAGTTCGCGGTCGCTGAGCCGCTCGAGCGCGGCACCGTTCAGGGTGACGCTGCCGCTGGTCGGCGTGTCGATGCCGCCCAGGAGCTGCAGCAGCGTGGACTTGCCGCAGCCGGAGGGGCCGACGATCGCGACGTATTCGCCGGACCGCACGTCGAGCGAGACTCCGCGGAGCGCGTGTACCGTCTCCCCGTTCATCGGGTAGTCCTTGCAGAGCTCGCGTGCGACCAGGATCGGGGGAGCACCGGGGAGCTGGTTTTGCCTGCTCATCTGGGAAACGCCTCCGGGATCGGTACGCACGCGGCGGCGGGTGATCGGGGTCGGGTCATGTGGCGTCGCTCCGGAGGGTCGCGGCGATCGGCGCCCGCGCGGCGAGCAGCGCGGGATAGGCGCCGGCGAGAATGCCGGTCAGCACCAGTACCAGTGCGGCGACCGCGAGACTTCGCGGTTCGGGGACGAAGAACGAGATCGCAGCCGGAAGCCCGGGGAAGGCGGTGAGGATGCGGTCGAGGTATTCCGCGGTGAGCACGCCGAGCAGCACGCCGAGGCTGCCGCCGATCAGGGTGAGGGTGCCCCCCTCGAGCATCACGCCGCGCACGATGCTCCCCTGGCTGACGCCGATGGCGCGGAGCGTCGCGATCTCGCCGAGGCGCTCGTTCACCGTGATGGTCATGAGGGTGGTGACCAGCAGCACCGTCACGCCGAGGCTGATGGTGCCGAGGATGTAGGAGAGCTGGCGGAAATAGACGAGGCGTTCGCGGAAGTGCACCAGCATGTCGCCGACGCTGTTGATCTCGAGGGCCGGCAGCGCGGCGCGGAGCCGATCGGTGGTGGCGGCGAGCGCCGCGTCGTCCCGGACTTTCACGACGAAGGCGGAGACCCGGTCCTCGGCGCGGCGGCGGGCGAGGTCCTGCATGACCGGCAGCCAGGCGGCGACCGAGGGCTGGCCCTTGTAGTCGTAGAGGAAGTGGACGATCCCGCGGACGATGAGACGCCGCTCGACGGCGGCGGCCGCGGCCTGCGGGTCGAGTCGCGCCACGAGGGTCACGGTGTCGCCCACGCCGGCGCCGAGCAGCGCGCTCGAGGGCGGGCTCAGCAGGATCCCGGTGCTGTCGGCCGGACCCAGGTCGCGGCCGTCGTCGAGCTGGTAGTTCGCCTGTGCGGAGGGATCGACACCGTAGCCGAAGAGCGTCACCAGGGAATCGGACCGGCGGGCGTAGAGCGCCGCGCCCAGCAGCGGGCCCACCGCGGCGACCGCCGTGTCGGAGAGAATCGTCGCGCGAACGCCGGCGGCTCCCGGGATTGTCGCCTCGGTATCGAATGGAAGCGTGCCCTTCGGCGAGACCCGCACCTGGAAGCCGCGTCCAAGCAGCAGTCGCTCGAAGGAGCGTTCGATGCCGCCCGACAGCAGCACCATGTCGAGCAGCATGGCGGTCGTCACCATGATCCCGGCGATCGCGAGCCCGGTGCGGATCGGGTGGCGGAACAGGTTGCGGACGGGGTTCACGGCCGGGCCTCGCGGGCGCGCACCGGCGAGTGGGCGCGCACGGCCGTGCGCGCCAACGCCGTGCGCGACACCGATAGGGAACAATCGGTCACCCGCGGCCCCACAGGATCATCGGGTTGGTGCGGATCAGGCGCCACGCCGCAAGCGAACCCGCCAGCACGCCCAGTACGAGGGAGAGCAGCACGCTGAAGCGGATGATCGCCGGGGTGACGATCGAGAAGACCAGCGTGGTATCGAAGAAGTGCTGGTAGTAGAGGTTGGTCACGGCGCTGGCCGCGACGGCGAGGCCGACTCCGATGACGGAGCCCAGCGCGGCGACGAGGATCGCCTCCAGGAGCAGCGCGCTGAAGATGGTCCGGCGGCTGATGCCGGTGAAGCGCATGACCGCGGCATCGCGCCGGCGCTCCTCCACCTTGAGCAGCATGATGCAGAGGAGGAAGATGGCGCTGGCCACGACCGAGATCACCGCGATGGCTTGGTGGAAGCGGCTCACGACCCGGAAGGTCTGGGACGATTCACTGGCGATCTCGGCGGATGGATAGGCGCGGAAGCCGAAGGCCACCTGGTTGAGCGCCTCGGTGGCCGCGGCCGGCCGGACGCCAGGGAGAAGCCCGACTCCGAACCGGTCTACGCGGTCGGGAGTGCCGAGCAGCGCGGCGAGATCCGGCAGGTGGAGCCGGAGATAGTATTCCCGCTTGGTGATCGCGGAGGGGTCGGCGGCGGGCTCGTACACGGCCGCGACGATGACGCTGCGCCCCGAACCTCCGGCGTCGAGACCGATCGAGATCGTGTCCCCCACCGTCGCGCCGAGCCGCTCGGCCAGGCGGCGCTCCAGCGCGACGGAGGCCAGCACCGACGGGGCCGGTGGCGCAGGGGCGCGGGCCGAATCGGCGGAGCCGGCGAGCAGCAGCGGAAGCAGCAGTCCGAGGGTCATGGTGTCCGGTCGAGGGCCATCGCCTCATGGCGGTGGCGCCGTGTGGATGCGCCGCAATCTACTCACGCTTGGCTCCTCGCCCGTTCAACGTTATCGTAGGAGCACACCATGACACGATTCGAGACGCCTCGCGTCGCCATTGTCGGAGCTGGGGAGATCGGCCGGGGCTGGGCCGCGCTTGCCGTCGCCGCTGGCTGGCCGGTCACGATCTACGACGCGGACGCCGAAATCCTGTCGCCCGCGGCGGAGGCCATCGGCGACCGGGTGGTGTCGCTGGTGCGGCTCAAGCGGGCCGAGGCGCAGGTGGCGGAGGATGCGCTGAACCAGATGCGGGTCGGGCGGAGCCTGCTGCAGGCGGTGGAGGACGCCGACTGGATCATCGAGGCGGTCCCCGAGGATCTGCCCGTCAAGCTGAAGGCGCTGGGGCTGATCGAACAGGTGGCGCGCCGCGCCGCGATCATCACCAGTTGCGCGAGCGGCTTCGGCCCCTCGGCGCTGTGCGGGCGGCTCGACCGCCCCGAGCGATTCCTCGTCACTCACCCGCTCAATCCCGTCGAGCTGATCCCGCTGGTCGAAGTCGTCCCCTCCCCCAAGACAGATCCCGAGTGCATCGAGGACATCCGCTTCTGGCTCGGCATGCTGGGCCGCTCGCCGATCGTCTTCAAGAAGGAAGTCCCGGGCAACATCGCGGCCCGGCTCAACGCGGCCGTCTGGCGGGAGTGCATTCAGCTGGTGGTGGACGGGGTCCTGGATGTGGAGGACGTCGACCGAGCGATGTCGGTGGGACCGGGGCTCGCCTGGGTGAGTTCAGGCCCGCATCTGGATCATCACCTGGCGGCGGGGGCGTGGGGCGTGGACGTCTACCTCTCGCAGCTCTTGAGTACCTACGAAGCGCTCTGGAAGTCGCTCGCGGACTGGAGCACCCTCGACATCGAGGACCGCAAGCGGTTCATCCGGCTGATCGACAAGGCCTACACCCCGCATCTCCCGGAACTGCGCGAGGCCCGCGACCAGCGACTCGTGCGGTTGCTGGAGGCGATGCGGGAGTAGAAAGAGTGCCTGGTGCTTAGGGATTAGTGCGTAGTGCCGGGCGCCTGGTTCGTGGAGTCTCAGATTTGGCATCCCGAACGCGGCGAGGGATCTCTCAAGGTGGGCTCCATGCCCCCACCCCCTGGAGATCCCTCGGTTCGCTTCGCTCCCTCGGGACGACAAAGGCGGCGTGATTCACCCACGCACTACGCACCGTCTCTCAGCCCACCCAACTCCTCACCGTAGTAAGCAGCAGCCAGCCGTTCAGCCCCACAATCGCCACCGTCACCGCCCACGCCGCGAGCATCAGCGGCCGGCTGTTCACGAACTCCCCCATCTTCCCCTTGTGGCTGGTGAACAGCACCAGCGGCACCACCGCGAACGAGAGCTGCAGGCTGAGGATCACCTGGCTCAGGATGAGCAGGCTCCCCACGCCCCGTTCCCCGTAGAGCGCCGTCACGATCACCGCGGGCACGATCGCGATGAGCCGGGTGATGAGCCGCCGCAGCCAGGCCGGCAGCCGGATGTCGAGGAATCCTTCCATCACGATCTGTCCCGCGAGCGTGCCGGTGATGGTGGAGTTCTGTCCCGAGGCGAGCAGGGCGAGCGCGAAGAGCGTGCTCGCGAGCCCGGTGCCGAGGAGCGGCGCGAGCAGCGTGTGGGCGTCGTGGATGTCGGCCACGTTCTCGTGGCCGGAACCGTGGAAGGTCGCGGCGGCGAGGATCAGGATCGCCGCGTTGATCAGAAAGGCGAAGATCAGCGCGAGGGTCGAGTCGAGGGTGGCGTAGCGGATCGCCTCGCGGACACTCGCGCTGCCCGGCGCCACCCGCCGGGTCTGCACGATCGCCGAGTGGAGATAGAGGTTGTGCGGCATCACCGTCGCGCCGAGGATGCCGATCGCGATGTAGAGCATCGCCGGGTTGGTGACGATCTGCGCGCTCGGCACCAGCCCGGCCGCGATCTGCGCCATGTCCGGCCGCGCCAGCAGCAGCTCCACGCCGAAGCAGACCGCGATCGTCGCGACCAGCACGATGACGATGGCCTCGAGGTAGCGGAATCCCTTGTGCTGCAGCAGGAGGATGAGCAGCACGTCCACCGCCGTGAGGCAGACCCCCCAGAGCAGCGGAATCCCGAAGAGCAGGTTCAGCGCGATGGCCGAACCGATCACCTCCGCGAGGTCACAGGCCGCAATCGCGATCTCGCACAGCACCCAGAGCACGAAGCTCACCGGGCGCGAGTAGTGATCGCGACAGGCCTGCGCGAGGTCGCGGCCGGTCACCAGCCCGAGCTTGACCGCGAGCCCCTGCAGCAGGATCGCCATCAGGTTCGAGATGAGGATGACGCTGAGCAGGGTGTAGCCGAAGCGGGCGCCGCCGGCGAGATCGGTGGCCCAGTTGCCCGGATCCATGTAACCCACCGCGACCATGTACCCGGGGCCGGCAAAGGCCAGCATCTTCCGCCACACGCCGGCACCCGCCGGAATCGTGACCGACTGATAGGCCTCCGGCAGGCTCGGCGTCCGGCGCGGCAGGCGCCAGGCCGGAGCCGATGGTCTCGGCTGGGTAATGGTGGTCATGCCGAGACCTCGGGCCGCGCACAGAGAAGGAGCCGCGCGATTTCGTCGCCCAGGACATGCCGGATGCCGTCGACCACGATCGTCACCGGCCCGTGGAAGGGCTGGCGGTCGATCACGGTGGCGCGGGCACCGGGCGTGAGCCCGAAGCTCGCGATGTAGCGCAGCCGGTCCGCGTGGTTGGTGTCGGCCCGGCGCACCACGACGGTCTCGCCGGGAGCAATCTCGGAGAGCGGCGTGTAGACCAGCTCCGCGATCGTGCCGTCGGCCGCGGGAATCGGGTCGCCGTGGGGATCGAAATGGGGGTCGCCGAGCGCGTTCGCCATGCGCTCGATCAGGGCATCACTCACCGCGTGCTCCAGCCGCTCCGCCTCCTCGTGAACCACCTCCCAGCCATAACCGAGGAAGCCGACCAGGTAAGCCTCGAGAATCCGGTGCCTGCGCACCATGCGGAGCGCCAGCCGACGGCCGTCGGCGGTGAGCTGCACGCCCTTGTATGGCTCATGTTCGAGCAGCCCCTGCTCGGAGAGGCGTTTGATCATGCCGCTCACCGAAGGCGCCGCGAGGGCGAGGTGCTGCGCGATCTCGCTCGTCGCCGCCGGCTGCCCGTTCAGGGAGAGCCGGTAGATGGCCTTGAGGTAGTCCTCGACCGACTGGGTCAGAGGCTCGTGCGCGACATTAGGGCACATGGTTCTTTCTTGCGAATCAGGGGTTTAGTCTCGACTAATTATCGGTTGACCATGCTCTAAACACAAGCGTCCATCCGGTCTTGGACGGCGGGAGGACCTGCAGTGCCGGTTTCGCGATGGCTCGGCATGGAAGGGCGGCCGAAGTGGGACTTCGGGGCGCAAAGTCTGGATACTGTCGGACTGCTGGCGCTTCGGTGCGGCTAGCGGGCGAGGTCGAGGAGGGGGGTCAGGATCCGTTCGGTCAGCCCCCAGACCAGATCGCGGGGGCCGAGATGGTAGGCCGGGAAGAGGCGCTCCTCGCCCCGGACCTGGAGCGGCGTCTCGCGATAGATGGAGGGGTCGCGGAGTTCGCCGAGAGGAACCCAGAAGGCGTCGGCGACTTCGCGGTTGGGAAGGAGCGGGGGCCGCTCCGGGATGCCGAAGACGAAGGGGCGAACGACGATGAGCCGTGGTCCGGGCGTCCGGGGCCAGACGTCATCGAGCGCGCCGAGGAGGTTATCGCGGGAGAGGGTGCAGCCGACTTCTTCGACGGTTTCCCGCATCGCGGTGATGCAGAGATCGGCGTCGGTGGGGTCCAGGCGGCCGCCGGGGAGACCGACATGGCCGGACCATGGATCGCCTTCCCGCTCGGCCCGGCGGATCAGGAGGACGCTGTCGGGGTCAGGAGCAAGGATGACGGCGACCGCCGCCAGTTGGGGTGGGACTCCCTCGTCATCCGGTTGCGGCTCGATCTCGGCCGGCGGGCGCGCGCCGAGGCGCTCCGCCAGGATGGCCTGCAGCGAGCTCAGTGGCAGCCGCATCCACCTCCGCCGCAGCCCCCACCACCACTCTTGGGCGGGCCGAGGTTGGTGTAGTCGGCGAAGCCGGTACCGCCGGCAGGGCGCGCCGGGAGGGACATGCGCCGCTCGATCTTCCGGCTCTCGCAGGAAGGGCAGGCGATCCTGGTCTCACCGCGGACGAAGAGCTCGAAGTCCGCGTTGCAGGAGGGGCAGTGGTATTCGTAGATGGGCATGGGATGAATATAAGTAGGGGCGACCGGCCGGTCGCCCCGACCGCCACCACACCGGCATCACAGGTACCGTCCCAGCCATTTCAGGGTCTCGTCGAGCGCCAGGGCCAGGTCGGGGGTCATCCCGGCGAACGGGTGCACTGCGCCGAGGGTGTGCCCTGCCCCATCAATAATGATCAGCCGTGGCGGATTGGAGGGTGATGCCGCGGCGCTGAGCACGCGGGCCTCGGCGAGCGGCACCGAGGGATCGGCGGAGCCGTGGAGCAGCAGCCAGGGGATCGTCAGCCGGCCGGCCGCCGCGGTGATGTCGAGCCGCTCGCGATTGGCGAAGACATCGTCGAGCACGTCGACGTAGAGCGGCAGGATGTCGCCGGTGCGGGCGTTGGTGATGTCGAGCTTTCCGGCGGCGCGCCACTCTTCCTCTTTGTCCGGCCAGCGATCGACCGTCGAGATGGCGGCCCAGGTGACGAGGGCCTGCACCCGCGGGTCGCGGCCGGCGGTGAGGATAGCCATGCCGCCGCCACGGGAGTGTCCCACCAGCCCGATGCGCGATGTCGGCACCATGCCGAGCTGGCCGTGCTCCAGCGCATCGAGCACGCGCCGAACGTCTTCCAGTTCCGCCGAGAAGGTGTTGTGACCGAATCGCTCGGGGAAGACGAAGCGCCCGTGGTCGTCGAGGCCGGCGCCGCTCACATTGACCGAGACCGCGCTGAAGCCAGCGCGAGCGATCCGTTCGGCGAGTGCCGGGAACATCCCCCACTCCTTGAATCCCTTGAACCCGGGCAGGATCAGCACCGCCGGCCGCGCCCCCTGGCGCTCGCTGGTGCGGATGTCCACGGCGATGGGACCGAGGACTCCGGGCAGGGAGTGACGCGTGAGGCTCGGCGTCGCCATCAGGTCACGGCCGCGTCGAGGATGTCGAGTTCGCCGGCCCCGGCATCGAGCCGGGCGCGGGCGCCGATCGGCAGCGTCCACTGATCGTCGACGTGACCGAAGGGGAAGCCGTATGCCACCGGGACGCCGAGTGGCGCGAAGTAGGTGGTGAGCACCTCGTCGAAGCCGAGGGCTCCGCCGTCACCGGCGCCGCGCTTCATGTCGGTGAACTGGCCGAACATGACTCCCGCGATGCGGTCGAAGGCCCCGATCATCCGGAGCTGGGAGAACATCCGGTCCACGCGATACAGGTCCTCGCCGATGTCCTCGAGGAAGAGGATCGCGCCGTCGAGCGGGGGGAAGTGGCGGGTCCCCGCGAGGGCGGTCAGCAGGCTGAGGTTCCCCCCGATGAGCGGGCCCTCGGCGACGCCGACGCGGATGGCGCGGATCCTGGGGCTCCGGGGCACGAGCACGCCACCGGGAGGGCGTGAGCCGGCCGAGCCGGCCGGCGGGCTCGGGAGTCGCGAGTGCCGCTTCGAAGTGGGTACGGCTGAAGGCGGTGAGCGGCGCCCGGCTCATCGGACCGTGAAAGGTCACCACGCCGGTTGCGCGGTAGATCGCAAGCAGGAGTGCGGTGATGTCCGAGAAGCCGATGACGGCCTTGGGGTGGCGGGAGAGCGCCTCGAGATCCACGTAGGGGAGGATCCGGGTCATGCCGTAGCCGCCGCGCAGGCACCAGACCGCGTCGATGGCGGGATCGCGGAGCGCCAGGTTGAGATCGGCGAGCCGCGCCTGGTCGGTGCCGGCGAGATAGCCGTAGCGGTCGAGCACGTGCGCGCCGGGCACCGCCTCGTAGCCGAGTGCCTGACACAGCTCCACGCCGCGCTGGACGTCATCCCGCTCGCCGAGCGGACCCGCGGGCGCCACCAGCGCGACGCGCGACCCGCGTGCCAGCCGCGGCGGGCGGACCATCGTCTTTGACCCCATCAGCTCTCCCGGTGTAGATTTTCGCCCCGACGGGACGGATGTCGCGTGGCTGGCCAGTCCGGTTGCCCTGGCCGCCAGTTCTGGCCCGAATTCATTCGACCCGACAGTCCTCTCCCGATCGGATCTCCGGCTTCCCCCGCCCTGGAGTGTCACGATTGCGCGCATCGCAACCGACGCTGCTCACCGTTGGCCGGGCCATGGCCGACCATCGCGATGCCATGATCAAGGAGTGGGCGGCGTGGCTGACCGCCCGCGTGGCGACCGCCTCCGCCATCCCTTCCAAGACCCTGGAGCGGGAACTCCGCCTGCTCTTCGACATCATGATCGAGGGCGTCGGACCGATGCGCCGTGCGGTCAACGAGGTCTGGCACCACGCCTGCGAGCACTACGGCCGCTTCGGCGCGGCGCGGGGACTTGCCGCCGGGGAGATCGTGGAGGAGCTCCAGTACCTGCGGGAGCTGATCACCCGCCGAATCGGCCCGGTCCTCACCGGGCTTCGCCAGCGTCAGGCCATGGCCATCATTCTCCGCCTGAATTCGACTCTAGACAAGGGGATCGCCGTCGCGGTGGTCGGCTACACCGACGCGCTGGTCGCCACGCTGTTCACCCAGAACGGGGTCCCCGCCCCCGACAGCGCGCTCGACACCCACGACATCGAACGGCAGCTCGAGCAGATCGAAGCGGAGCTCCACGCCGTGGTCCGGCACCGGTGATCGAGTGAGAGGGAAGGGGGAAGAGGGAAGAGATCTCAAGTATTCATGCTTCCTCTTCCCTCTTCCCTCTTCCCTCTTCCCTCTTCCCTCTTCCCCCTTCCCACTTCCCCCTTCCCTCTTCCCCCTTCCTCCCGCCTCATCCCTGACCTTCCGCGACCGTGCTGCTCTACGCCCTCCCCTGGCTGCTGCCATACCTGGCCCTCATCCGGCTCGCACGCAGAGAGCCGAATCTCCGCCGCGCGACTCCCGTCATCGGCCCCGGGGTCAGCGTCATCATCCCCGCCCGGAACGAGGCCGCCGCGCTCGAGGGCGTCGTCCGCTCCATCCTCGCTTCGACCTATCCGACGCTCGAGCTGTTCGTGGTGGACGACCGTTCCACGGATGACACCGCGGCGATCGCCGAGCGGATCGCCGCCACCGATCCCAGACTGAAGGTCATCCAGGGCGGTGCGTTGCCGGAAGGATGGTACGGAAAGCCGTGGGCCTGCTACCAGGGGTATCGCGCCGCGACGGGCGAGATTCTGCTCTTCACCGACGCCGACACCAGGCATGAGCCGGAGCTGATCGCCCGCGCCGTCGGCGCCGGGGCGGCGGCGAACGCCGATCTAGTGACGGTCGCGCCGCACCAGGAGTGCGGCTCGTTCTGGGAGCGCCTGATCATGCCGCAGATCTGGCTGCTGCTCGGGCTCCGCTACCATCCCGACACCGTGAATCGCGCCCGCCGCGCCCGCGACGTCATCGCCAACGGCCAGTTCATCATGGTTCGCCGCGAAGCCTACGAAGCCGTCGGCACCCACGAGGCGGTGCGCATGGAGGTCGCGGAAGATCTCGCGCTGGCGCAGGCATTCTGGCGGGCGGGCAAGGTGATCCGGTTCGCCTTTGCGGAGACCCTGATGACGACCCGGATGTACACCAATCTCGGCGAGATCATCGAGGGCTGGTCGAAGAACATCTACCTCGGAGGACGCCGCTCCTACCCGGATGAGCCGATCCTGCGGGCGCTGGTGCCGGTGACGCTCAGCGTCGCGATGCTCTACTGGCTGCTGCCGCCGGCGGTGCTGGCACTGCAATGCCCCGCCGTGCTGGTGCCGGCCGCGAGGATCGCCGTGATCGCCTCGCTCGGTTTCTGGTCACTGATCTCGTTCGGGATGCGGATCCCGATGTGGTTCGGCTTCGGCTATCCGGTGGGCGCGCTCATGTCGCTCTGCATCATCCTGCGCTCGACACTGCGCGGGCGGACCCGGGTCGAGTGGAAGGGAAGAACGTACGGCGCCGGGGTGAATCGGGAATGAAGGCGGTGGGGAGCCTGAAGGGATCCCTCGCTGCGCCCGGCAGGCTGACCCCTCTATGAGGATGCTCCCCGCAAGAGTCTGACCGCCGTCACCACCTGCCAGACCGCCATCAGCCCGACCGCCGTCAGCATCAGCGGGTGACCGGGCGGGGCGAAGAAGTCGCCGGCCAGCCCCGCGACGCAGGCGAACCAGGCGAGCGCCACCAGGGCCCGGGGTTCGCGCGCGCGGGCGGCGGTGGTGGCCGCGATGATGCCCGCCGCGATGGCCACGAGGAATCCCGACAGTCGCCCGCACATCACCGCGAAGCCGTGCAGCGCCTGATAGACATTCAGGACGTCGGCACCCGCTGCATACATCGCGGCGAAGCGGGTCCCCGTCCCCGCCATGAAGGCGATGTTCACGCCGTTGAGCGCCTGCCCGATTCCGAACACCGCGAAGGCCAGCCCGAGTCCACGCCGCTCGTCGGCATGCGCGCGGAGCCAGCGCGCCCAGATGCCGGCGACGATCAGCCCGGTGGCGTGCAGGAGGCCGAGGTGCATCCAGTACCAGTGCGGCGTGGCGGCGATGAGCTGGAGATCCCCCTCCGCCGTGAGGGGAAGGACGGGATGGAGCGCCGCGCAGACGATGAGCAGCAGGCTGCCGGCGAAGAGCGCCAGGGCGAGCAGGCGGGACATCGGTTACCTGGGAACCCGGTCGATGACCTCACGCACCCGGTGGGTGAGGTCGGCAAGAGTCCACGGCTTCTGGAGCAGCGCGAGTTCGTT
Source organism: uncultured Gemmatimonadales bacterium (assembly GCA_963817435.1). Classification (GTDB taxonomy): domain Bacteria; phylum Gemmatimonadota; class Gemmatimonadetes; order Gemmatimonadales; family GWC2-71-9; genus JADJOM01. The sequence continues at coordinate 99,643 of CAWFNY010000004.1, read as the reverse complement.
GTCCGGCATGTCGCCGTGCATGATCTCGTGCGCGGCGTAGCCGCTGGTGAAGAGGAAGCGCACCGCGAATCCCTCCTGGCGCAGGCTGCGGTAGAGCGCGATGCCACCGAGCTTCGGCATGACCACGTCGGTGATGACGAGGTCGATCTCCGCCGCGCGGGCGCGATAGAGCTCCAGCGCCTCGACGCCGTCCGCGGCCGTGATCACGCGGTAGCCCACCTTCTCCAGCGCGCGCTGCGCCACGCGGCGGAGGCCGTCCTCGTCCTCGACCAGCAGGATGCACTCCTCCCCGCCACGCAGCCCGGTCGGCGGCGGCGCGAGTTCGGTGAGAGGCTGGTCCTCGCGGGCGAGAGGGAAGTAGACCCGCACTTCGGTCCCGGTCCCGGTCTGGCTGTCGAGTTCGATGAACCCGCCGTGCTGCTGGGTCAGCCCGTAGATCATCGCCATGCCGAGTCCGCTTCCTTCGCCGGGGGGCTTGGTGGTGAAGAAGGGTTCGAACACGCGCGCCTTCACCCGCACATCCATGCCGGCACCGTTGTCGCGCACGGTGAGGCAGGCGTAGGACCCGGGCAGCGATCCCGCCGGGGGGCGGGCGACGTCGACGCGGCGCGCGGAGAGGTGCAGGATCCCGCCGCGGGGCATGGCATCACGCGCATTGGTGGAGAGGTTGAGCAGGATCTGCTCGATCGCCCCGGCATCGGCGAGGACCTTGACCGGTGCCGGCTCCCTGGTGAACTGCACGTCGATATGCGCCGGGAGGAGCCGGCGGAGGGTGCCGCGCACCTCCTCGACCACCCGGCCGAGGTCCAGCACCTGGTAGGTGAGTGGGGCGTGCCGGCTGAAGGAGAGCAGCTTGCGGATCATCTGGGCGCCGCGGCGCGCCGCGGCCTGCAGCTCACCGAGGTCCCCCTCCAGGTCCTCACGCCCCGGCGGCAGCGCGCCGGCCATCATCTCGCTGTTGGCGAGGACGACGGTCAGCAGGTTGTTGAGGTCGTGCGCGATCCCGCCGGTGAGCTGGCCCACCGCCTCCATCTTCTGCGCCTGACGGAGCTGTTCCTCGAGCCGGCGCCGTTCGGAGATATCGCGGATGATGGACTGGAAGCGCCCGTCACCGAGGTCGCGGGCGCTGATCTCCACCTCGGCGACAGTGCCGTTCTTGCGCAGCAGCCGGCGCTCGGAAAGCACCGACCGGCCGCCGAGAAGATCCCGCATGCGCAGCGGCATGCGCTCGCGGTCCTCGGGCAGGCTGAAGTCCTCGATGGGGCGGCCGATCGCCTCGCCGCGGCTGTAGCCGAGGAGTTCCTCGCCGCGGGCATTCACGTCGAGAATCACGCCATGGCGGTCACTCACCACGATCGCATCGGAGGCCTGCTCCAGCGCGCGGCGGTAGTTCGCCTCCGACTCGACGAGCTGCCGCTCGGCCCGGACGCGATCGGTGATGTCGTGGACGATCGAGAAGAGCGTCCGGCGGCCGTTGAGGACGATCGGGCTGGAATGCACCTCGACATCGCGCAGCGCGGCGGAGCGGAGCCGGTTGCGGAAGACGAAGAAGTTGCGCCGTTCGCTCTCGGCCGCGAGCACCATGTCGCGGATCTCCGCTTCCGTCTGGACGTTGATCTCGGTCAGCAGCTTGCCGATGAGCTCGTCCCGGGTCCAGCCGTAGAAGAGCACGGCGGCGGGATTCACATCGACCAGGCGGAGCGACTCGACATCGACGAGCAGGCAGACGGAGGTGGTCTTCGCGAAGATCTGCTGGTAGCGGGCCTCGCTCTCGAAGCGCGCGGCTTCGGCGGCGCCCACCGCGGAGAGCGCGCGGCGCACCAGCCACCAGGTGAGCACCGCGGTGGCGATGACGTAAAAGAGTCCCTTGTAGGTGCCGTACCGCGCCATCTCCTCCTTCGGCAGGGAGGTGATGTGCAGCAGCACACTGTCGGAGTACCAGATCCAGAACGAGCCGAGGACCGCGTAGAGCAGCGCGATCGCGATCGGGATCTGCCGACGGGTGAGCTGCGGAAGCCGCATGGGCGGTTACGGTCTCAGCTGGCCGGCGCGCGCAGGATGAGGAGCCCCTGGGCCGGGACCGCGCCGCCGAGGATCCTGCCCTGCGGGTCGACCCGGAAGCGGAACTCGACGGAGCCGAGCTGTACCGAGGCCGAGTCGGCGGCGAAGCGGCGGGCCACGCCGGTCACGGTCTGGCCGCCACCCAGATTGAAGAAGGGCACCGAGAGCGTGTCACCCGATGACGCCAGCAGGCGGCGGGTGGCCTGCTCCAGCCAGGCGGTGGAGAGGTTGAGGTAGGGAATCGCCGAGCGCTGCGTGGGGAAGATGCGCGTCATGACGCCCGAGGCGCGCGAGGCGTCATCGACGGCGACGCTGTCGTCCTTGAAGATCACCCGCGCCGTCTGCCGCGCCGGGGCGTCTTCGGGATCATCGGCGCGCCAGGCGGTCAGCTCCACCAGCGGTGCGCTGCCATCGTCGACCAGCGTCGCGCGATACTGCACCCGCTCCCGTCCCTGTGGACCGGCACCACGGAGCAGGCGGCCCTTGAGCTCCACATCCTGGCGCGTGAAGCTCTCGATGGCGACGGTATCAGCCCCGTGGAGCACCGCGAACCGGCCGGTCTCCTGTGCCGCGAGTGACATGGGCGAAAGGAGGCAGGCAACCGCGATGGCGTACGACCGAATCATCTCGTCTCCTCGTGCTGCATCCGGAGACCAGGCCCCGGTGCGCGGGTTGTTTGGCGCCGGGCCGCCTCAGGATCGCTACCAAGTTATACCGGCCGCGACCCTAGCATGGACCCCCGAACCCCAGGGGGACCATGGATACCATCAGCCTGCTCCGCCAGCTCGCCAGCCTCCCCGACCTCCGTCTCCTGGTCCGGGCGCTGGGCCACACGCCCAGGTGGGAGGAGCTACCCCCTGAGGCGCTGCCCGTCCCGGTCACCGCCGCGGCGGTGGTCGGAGCGATGGGGAGCTTCGAATGGCTCGGGGTGCTGGCGGGGCCGGCCAGCGCGAGGCGGCTGTCGGTCTCCCTGGCCGCGCGCGGCCGGCTCTGCGGGATTCTCGGGCTCGATCCCGCCGCCGGGACGCTCTGCATCGCGGTCACCGTCGACCATACCGCCAGCACCGTCATCTCCTGCCCCGCGCCGCGGCCCTGCGACCTCGAACGGCTGAGGCGGCTGGGCGGATCGCCGCCGCTCAGCGGCGCCGCGTTCGCCTTTCACGCGCTCGAGATCCTGGCCAGCGAGGATGCGGGCCGGCGCTTCTTCCACGCCTTCCGTACCACGCTCGAAGCAATGACCGATGGGCTCACCGGCCCGGCGAGGAGCACCGACCGGCGCTCCCTCGCCCTGATTCAGCTGACCCGGGTGCTCTTTCTCTACTTCGTGCAGGCGAAGGGCTGGCTCGATGGCCGCCCCGACTTTCTCCGCCGCGCGGTGGACGACACGCTCGCCGCCCGGCGCCGGCTGCATCGCGATCTCTTCCGCCCGCTCTTCTTCGGCACCCTCAATCGCCGCCCCGCGGAACGGGGACGCGCCCGGCACTTCGGGCGGATTCCATTCCTCAACGGTGGGCTGTTCGAGCCGCATCCGCTGGAGCGGGCGTGGCGCGGGGAAATCCCGGACCGCTGCTGGCGCGATGCCTTCGACCTGCTGTTCGAACGCTTCCACTTCACCGTGGAGGAAGGGGGCGACACCGGTCGCATCGCACCCGACATGCTCGGCCGGGTGTTCGAGGGATTGATGGCTCCCGAGGCCCGGCGCACGAGCGGGGCGTTCTACACTCCGGCCGCGTTGGTGTCCCGGCTGGTGGACGCCGGCATCATCGCGCTGCTGAGCGAACGACTCGGCGTCCCGCCAGCGGAGGCCCACGATCTCCTCGATGGCCGGGATCCGCGCCTGACGCGGCCCCTGCACGATATCACCATCCTCGACCCGGCGGTCGGTTCGGGCGCCTTTCTGCTCGCGGCGCTCGAGCGCCTCGCCGATCTCCGCCACGCCGAAGCTCCTCCCGGCGAACTCCGACGCCGCATTCTCGCACACAATCTCTTCGGCGTGGACCAGAATCCGATGGCGGTACGCCTCGCCGAACTCAGGCTCTGGCTCGCCGTGATCGCGGAGGAACGGGTCTCGAGCCCGGAAGAGGTGCAGCCGCTCCCGAACCTCGATGGCGTCGTCCGTCAGGGCGACAGCCTGCTCGACCCGGCCGCTTCCCTCGCGCGTTTCGGCGGGCGGCCGACCGGCTCCGCCGCCGAGCTGCGCGCACTCCGCCGCACCTTCATCGGCACCAGCGGTCCGGGAAAGCGCGACCTGCTGCGCGCGCTTCGGCGCACGGAACTGCGCGCCTTCGAGGAATGCCTGGAGCAGGCGCAGGTCCAGCTCGAGCGGGAAGTCACCGAGTGCCTGCTCGCGGCGCGGGCGCCGACGCTCTTCGGCGGGCGCCGCGGGCTCGATCTGGAGTTGCGCCGGCGGCTGCGGGACCTGCGCAGCCGCATGGCCGAGGCGCGCCGGCTCCATCGGCGCATGCGCCAGGAGGGAGAGGTCGGCTGGTTCTCCTACGAGTGTCACTTCGGCGACGTCCTGGCGCGGGGCGGATTCGATCTGATCGCGGGCAACCCACCGTGGGTGCGGGCGGAATCGCTGCCTCCGAGGATGCGGGAGCAGCTCGGCCGGCGCTATCGCTGGTGGCGCGGCAGCGGCCGCAGCTTCGCGCATCAGCCGGACTTGTCGCTGGCGTTCGTGGAACGGAGCCTCGAGCTGCTCGCGCCCGGCGGCGCGCTCGCGCTGCTGCTCCCTGCCAAGCTCACGACCGCGAGTTACGCGCGTACACTGAGGGCCCAGCTCGCCGAGCGGTGCACGCTGCACGCGGTCGCGGATCTCAGCGACGACCCCACGGCGGTCTTCGAAGCGACGATCTACCCCGCCGCGCTGATCGCCACGAAGCACCCACCCTCGCCGGGCCACCTGGTGCAGCCCGGGCTCGGCGCCGCGGCAGCGGGCATCCCGCAGCACCGGCTCGCCGGCGGCGGTCCGTGGGTGCTGGCGGCCCCCGCACTGCTGGAGGCGCTCGAGCGGGTCCGCGGCGAGCACCCGAGGCTCGGTGATCGGCTGACACCGCAGCTCGGTGTGAAGACGGGTGCGAACGCGCTCTTCCTCGATCCACCTCCGGAGATCGAGCCGACGCTGATCCGGCTGGCGCTCCGGGGCCGCGACGTGCGCCCCTTCCAGTCGCGGCCGACGCTGCGGCTGTTCTTCCCGCACGACCCGAGCGGCGCCGTCTACCAGCGGCTCCCCGCGTTCGCCGCCGGCTATGTCGCGGCACACGACGCCGCGCTCCGCGCCCGCGTGGATCATCAGGATGGCCCGCCGTGGGCGCTCTTCCGGGTGCGCGCGGCGGTCGCGCCGCACCGCGTCGCCTGGTCCGACCTCGCCCGCCAGCTCTCGGCCACCATGCTGAGCGGCGCGGGCAGCAACGAGACCATTCCGCTCAACAGCTGCTATCTGATCGCACTTCCAGACCACCGCTCGGCGCTCGCGCTGTGCGCCTGGCTCAACAGCACCTGGATCCGGGTCGCGGCCCGCGCAACCGCGGACCCGGCGGCCAGCGGCTTCGCCCGGTTCAACGCGCGGGTGGTGGCGGAGCTGCCGCTGCCATCGAAGGCGCTGGACGATGCCACACTCGCCGACCTCGCGTTGCGCGCAACCCGGGGCGACACCATTCAGGAGGAACTCGATGCGGTCGTCGCGGAGCATCTCTCGCTCGAGGCCGGGGTTCGCGCCGTACTCGCCGCCGCCCAGGATCGTGGCGGAATCGCTCGCCGCCGTTCCTGATCCGCTCGAGACCGTGCTGGTCCCGGGTCCCGCGGCGCCGGCAAGCGCCGTCTGCCGAGCCATGGCGCAGGCGCTCGCACCGGCGGAGCATGAGGCCGAGGCGCCTGACTGGCTCCTCCCGGAGCAGGTGCAGCCGTACCGCCGCGCGCTCGCCGCGCTCGATCGCCATGGCGGCGCGCTGCTCGCGGATCCGGTGGGGAGCGGCAAGACCTGGGTCGGGCTCGCCGTGGCCCGAAGCGCCGGGGCCGCGAGCAATGCCGTCGCCATCGTGCCGGCATCGCTCGTCGCGCAATGGGAGGCCACCGCCCGGCGGGTCGGGATGTCGCTCACGGCGGTCTCCCACGAGGCGGTGAGCCGGGGCAGGCTGCCTGACAGCCGGAGCCAGATCGTGCTGGTCGATGAGGCCCATCGTTTCCGGAATCCCGCGACCCGGCGCTATCCGGCGCTCGCGCGGTGGCTGGTGGGGAGGCGGGCGCTGCTGCTCACCGCGACACCGGTGGTGAACCGGCTCGAGGATCTCGCCCACCAGCTCCTGCTCACGATTCGCGACGATGCGCTGGTCGCCCGCGGCTGTCCGAGCCTGCTCCGCGCGATGCGCGAGGGCAAGGCGCCAGCGGCCCTCGGCGAACTGGTGCTGTGCCGGGCGGCGCCGGCGAACAGGCCGACCGCACTGACCCGTCGCGTCACGCTGCCGCTCACCCGTGCCGAGCGGGCGCTGCTGGACGGTCTCGACGCGCTCCGGCTCTCGAGCGAAACCGGCCTCGCGGCGCTGATCCGGATGGTCTTCTGGCGCGCGCTCGCCTCGAGCCCGGGAGCGTTCGCCGCTGCGCTGCAGCGATACCGCCGCCTCCTGCATCACGCGGGCACCGCCGATCGGCCGGTCAGCCGGGCGGCGATCCATCGCTTCACGGGCGCCGATCCCGAGCAGTTGCTCCTCTGGGCCCTGCTCCCGGATGTCATGGGATCGGCGGACCTCTGCCCGGAGGATGCCGAGCCACTGCTCGCCCTCGAAACCGATGCGCGGCGGCACGCGGACATGATTGACGCGAGATCCGCGGTGCTCCGCGCGGTGCTCGCCGACGGCACGCCGACGGTGGTCTTCACGACCAGCCGGGACACGCTGGGATGGCTGCGCGGCCGGCTCGCCGATCTCAAGCCGGCGTGGGTCACCGGGGATGGCTCGGGCATCGGCTCCGCGCGCATGGCGCGAAGCATGGTGCTCGGCCATTTCCAGCCGGTCGCCGCTGGAGCTCAAGTGGGAGCCGCCATGAATGGCGGCTCCCACGGTCAGAAGAATCACGGCTCCTACAACGGTCCAAGTCTGCTGCTGGCCACCGATGTGGCGGCGGAGGGACTCGACCTGCAGCGGGCCGAGCGGATCGTGCATTACGATCTGCCGTGGACCAGCGTCCGCCTCGATCAGCGGGCCGGGCGCGCGCTGCGGCTCGGCGCGGTGCGGGATACGGTCGAGATCCTGGAATTCGCCCCGGCGGCGGAACTCGATACGCGCCTCGGCCAGTTGCCACGCCTGGCGGCGAAGCGGAAACTCGGCGCGCTCGCCGGGCTCGATCAGAACGGGCACTGGCTGTATCGCTGGCGGAGCGACCTTGCGGCCGACGCCGGCGGGAGTGAGGCCATCCGCGGCATGGCGGTGGTGCAGGGTGACGAGCCGGGATGGCTGGTGGGCCTCGCGATCGACCTGGTGCTTCGCGACGGAGACATGCAACGCGCGCCGGCGACGCTCCTGTGGATCGATAGCGCGGGCGCGGTGTGGGAGGAGCCATCGCTCTGCGCCGCGCGACTCGAGGCCGTCCGCGGCCTGGACGGCGTCCCGCCCAGTGCGGCGGACCGGGTTCTGGCGGTGCAGCTGCTCGCACCCCTGGTGCGCGCGAGACTTCGCGCGGCACACGGGGACCAGTGGCGGGTCCAGGCCGCGGACGAACGCCACCGGCTCACCAGGCGGCTCAGAGGCATCGCTGCCCGTGCCGCGCAGGACCGGGACCGCGCCCGGCTCGCCCTCGCGGGACGCGCGCTCGAATGGCTGATGGGTGGGCTCACGGCAGGGGAACTGGAACTCGCCCACGCGCTCGCCTCGAAGCCGGATCAGCGGATTCTGCGCGAACTGCCCAGGCTGATGGCCCGCCCGCGGACCCCGGGCGCGGCCTTCCCGCGGCTCACCGGGATTGTGCGGGTGACTACCTTCCCCGCATGCCAGCCATCCGCACCGCGCTCTTCGACCTCGACGGCACGCTGATCGATTCGATTGACCTGATCCTCGCCAGCTATCGTCACACCCTCGCCGCCCACGGCCTTCCGGCGGTACCTGACTCCGAGTGGATGCGCGGCGTCGGGACCCCGCTGCGAGTCCAGCTGGGACAGTGGGCGGCTTCCCCCGACGAATTGCTGGCGCTGGTCGCCACGTATCGCGAGTACAATCTGGCCAACCACGACCAGATGATCCTGCCTTTTCCGGGCATCGCGGAGCTGCTCCTGGGCGTCCGGGCGGCGGGGCTCCGCACCGGTGTCGTCACCAGCAAGAATCGCGAGGGCACGAAGCGCGGCCTCCGGCTCTTCGGGCTCGAGGAGTTCATCGAAGTGCTGGTCTGCGCCGACGATGTGGAGCGGCCCAAGCCGCATCCGGAGCCGGTGGAGCGCGCCGTGCAGCAGCTCGGTGCCGACCCCGCGACCACGATCTTCGTCGGTGACAGCATCCACGACCTCCACAGCGGCCGTGGTGCCGGGGTCCTCACCGGCGCCGTGCTCTGGGGTCCGTTCCGCCGGGAGGAGCTGGAAGCGGCCGAGCCGGATTTCTGGCTGGAGACGCCCGAGGACCTCAAGCGATTGCTGCTACAATAGTTCCGGGTTCACCGAACCGGTGGCCGAGCGTCGTTCGGGTGCCCCTGGGCGACCCGGAGCCTGTCACCCTGAGCCCGGAACTCTTGCCCGAACCCTTCTCGCCGCTACATTCCCGCCCGTCGTTACTTCCCCGTGACAATCTGCCCCGGAGCCGGACGTGCGCCTGCTGCCCCGCGACGAGACTTTCTTCGACCTGTTCATCTCGGTGTCCGAGCGGAGCGTCGAGGCCGCCGGCCTGCTGGAGGATCTGCTCAAGGCCGATCCGGAGCGCCGGACCTTCATCGTGGAATCGATCAAGCGGCTGGAACATGAGTGCGACCAGCTGACCCATGAGGTGATCGCCCGGCTGGACCGCACGTTCATCACGCCGCTCGACCGCGAGGACATTCACGAGCTTGCCTCGGGCCTCGACGATGTGATCGACCTGATCGACGGGCTGGCCCGGCGGACCCAGATCTTCCACGTCGGCAAGTCGCCCGAAGGCGCGATCCTGCTGGCCGACGTGGTGAAGCGGGCGTGCGAGGAGCTGCTGGTCGCGGTGCGTGGCCTGGCGAAGAACGCCGGCGCGGTGCTCCCCGCCTGCATCGCGGTGAAGCGCCTGGAGGAAGAGGGCGATTCGCTCTACCACGAGTGGCTCGGCCGGATGTTCGAGGGCAACCCCGATCCGGTCGCGCTGATCAAGTGGAAGGAAGTCTACGACAACCTCGAGAAGACCCTCGACTACTGTGAGGACGCCGCGAACGTCCTCGAGTCCATCTCGATCAAGCACGGCTGACCATGGATCCGGCCGTTGGCTACATCCTGGCGATCATCCTCGTCGCCCTGGCGTTCGACTTCATCAACGGGTTCCATGACAGCGCCAACTCCATCGCCACCATCGTGGCGACGCGAGTGCTGTCCCCCGCCGCGGCCGTCGTCTGGGCCGCGTTCTTCAACTTCGTGGCCGCCTTCCTGGTCGGTACCGCCGTCGCCAAGACGATCGGCAAGGGCCTCGTCGACCCCTCGATCCTCGATCCCGACCTGATCCTCGCCGCGCTCCTGGGCGCCATCATCTGGAACCTGATCACCTGGTGGCTCGGCCTGCCGAGTTCGTCGTCGCACGCGCTGATGGGCGGGCTGGGCGGCGCGGCGCTGGCGAAGGCGGGCGCCAGCGCGCTGATCGCCGGCGGGTGGATCAAGCCGATCCTGTGGATCTTCCTCTCGCCGCTGATCGGGATGGCACTGGCGCTCGCCCTGACGGTCCTGCTCTCGTGGGCGCTGCGCAAAGGGGCACCCGGTCCGATCGACCGGGTCTTCCGGCGGCTGCAACTCGTCTCGGCCGCGCTCTATTCGATCGGCCACGGCGCCAACGATGCGCAGAAGACGATGGGCATCATCGTCGGCCTGCTGGTCTCCCGGAAGGAACTGTTCCAGTCCCAGACGGGGATGATGTCGCACCTCTACCTGCAGAACGCCGACGGGATCCCCTTCTGGGTGGAGTTCATCGCCTACAGCGCGATCTCGCTCGGCACGATGCTCGGCGGGTGGCGGATCGTGAAGACCATGGGGGCACGCATCACCCGGCTCCGGCCCTTCGGCGGCTTCTGTGCCGAGACGGCGGGCGGCCTCACGCTGCTGATGGCGTCGGCGTTCGGCATTCCGGTGAGTACGACCCACACGATCACCGGCGCGATTGTCGGCGTCGGCGCGGCGCAGCGGATTTCGGCGGTGCGGTGGGGCGTGGCCGGGCGGATCGTGTGGGCCTGGATCCTGACGATTCCGATGGCCGGCGCGATGGCGGGGCTGTCGTATCTGATCCTGCGTTAGGGCGGCCAGCCGGTCGCCCCTCCTGTCGTCGCCCCTACGCCGCGCGGGTCCTGAGGCGGGTGGCGGCGGCCCTGCGGTAATCCTCGATCAATCGATCATGGATGCGGTCCCACGGCCTGCCGTCCGCGGTGGCGCGCCCCCCCGCGGCAAGACGGGCGCGGAGCGCGCGATCGTGCATCAGGCGGTCGAGCCCTTCGGTGAGCGCGCCGGTATCGTGCGGACGCGCCAGCCAGGCGTTGACGTCGTGCTCGGCGAACTCCACCACCCCGCCCGCGTTCACGGCGAGCGAGGGCAGTCCCGACGCCATCGCCTCGAGCAGCGAATTGCCGAACGTCTCCGTGGGTGACGGAAAGGCAAAGAGATCGGCGCTCGCGTAGGCCTGGGAGAGCTCCCGTCCTCCGAGCAGGCCGGTGACGTGCACGCCCGGCAGCGCGGCGCGGCGCAGTTCGTCTTCCAGCGGTCCCCGTCCCACCAGCACCAGTTGCGCGTTCCCCCTGCGGTCGCGGAGCGCCTGCCAGCCGGCGATGAGCCGCATCAGATCCTTCTCCCGCGCCAGCCGGCCGATATACGTCACCAGCAGATCCTCGGCGCCGACGCCGAAACGCGCGCGCCACTCGGCACTGCGGAACCGGGGATGGAAGTGCGCCTGGTCCACGCCCCGGGTCCAGAGCCCGGTGTGGGTCACACCGAGACCGTTCAGCGCCCGCTCGTACACTCGCGACGGGACCAGCACCTGATCGGCGTGCCGGTAGAACCAGCGCAGGTACATCCACCCCATGCGCAGCACGAACCCGACGCCGTAACGCCGGGCGTACTTCTGATAGTCGGTGTGGGCCGACGCGATGACCGGGATGCCAAGTTGTCCCGCGGCCTTCACCCCGGCGAGGCCGAGCGCGAATTCGGTGGCCACGTGCACGACGTCGGGCCGGAAGAGCGCGAGGTCGGCGGTGATCTCCCGCTGCCGCGGGAAGGCCCACTGCACGTCGGGATAGAGGAAGAGCGGAATGCTGGGGGAGCGGTGCACTTCCTGGCGATCGGTGGTGCCCGGCGGCAGCGGATAGGTGGCGGTGTAGACGCGGACGGTGTGACCGCGCGACTCCAGCCCATCCTTGAGCCGGTCGAGCGTGACACCCACCCCGCTGACCATGGGCCAGTAGACTTCGGAGAAGAGCGCGATCCGCATGCGGACACGCTAGCCGGATATGGCGCGAGGCACAAGTTCCTCCGCTAGCGCCGAGGGGGGAGTCCCGCGTCTTCGCGGATGACAGTCGCGAAACCGGCGATATCGTGGTCGTCACGTCCGAGGCGCAGCGCCTCACTCATGCGGTCGCGGACCAGTTCGGCCAGCGGCATGGGCGTACCGGCATCCCGCGCCGCCTCGAGCACCAGGCGGACATCCTTGAGCCCGAGCGCGAGCGCGAAACCGGGCGGAGTGAATTCGGTGCGCGCGATCCGCGGACCGTAGCTGCGGTAGATTGGCGCATTGAACAGCGTGCCGGTGAGCATGGTGAGCGCCTGTTCGGGATCGAGGCCACCCTTCTCCGCCAGCACCAGCGCCTCACCGAGGGTCTCGATGGTGGCGCTGATCATGAAGTTGCCAACCAGCTTGAGCAGCGCCGCCTGGTCCGCCGCCGGGAGCGGCCAGGTCCCCTGCCCCAGCGCCGCGAACAGCGGTGCCGCCCGTTCGAGCAGCGCGGCGTCCCCGCCGGGCACGATCCAGAGCAGCTTCGCTCGTGCGGCGTCCGGCCGCCCGAACACCGGCGCGGCGATGTACGCCCGTCCCGCCGCCTCATGCGCGCCGACGAGACGCCGGGTACATGCGACGGAGATGGTGCTCATCCCGAGATGGATGCCGTCGGGTGCAAGACCGGCCAGCAGGCCGTCCACACCGTACGTGACTCCCTCCACCGCGGCATCGTCCGCGAGCATCGTGACTACGAACTCGGCACCCGTCGCCGCCTCACACGGGGTACGGCAGGGGACGGCGCCGGCGAGCGACGCGGCGCGCTGGGCCGAGCGGTTCCAGACGCGGACCGTGAATCCGGCGGCGACGAGGTTCGTGGCCATCGGGGCGCCCATGGCGCCGAGTCCGAGAAAGGCGATCGTGGTCATGGGGTCGGCTCCAGTCACCGGCGGCCTGAGGATATCTGCTCCACTATGCGAGTCGCTCCAGTCGCCTGAGGGGAGGTACCCGCCACGCGATGAGGGCAACGACCAGGATCGGCACGACACCGCCGAAGACCACCGCCGGCACCGCACCGAAGAGCCGCGCCGCGACACCCGACTCGAAGGCGCCGATCTCGTTCGATGACCCGATGAACACCGCATTCACCGCCGCGACCCGGCCCAGCAGGTGCCGCGGGGTCAGTGTCTGCAGCAGCGTCGATCGCATGACGACACTCACGTTGTCGAACATGCCCGAGAGCCCCAGCAGCAGGATCGAGAGCGGGAAACTCCTCGACAGGCCGAATCCGCTGATGCAGATCCCGTACAGCGCCACCGAGATCATCATGGTCCAGCCGGCCTTTGCCTTGAAGGGCCGGTGGGAGAGATAGATCGACATCAGCACCGACCCCGCGGCCGGCGCGGCGCGCAGGATGCCGAGTCCCTCGGCGCCGACGTGGAGGATGTCCACCGCGAACACCGGCAGCAGTGCCTCGGCTCCGGCGAACAGCACCGAGAAGAGATCGAGGGTGATGGCGCCGAGCAGCACCGGCTGGCTGCGGGTGAAGCGGATGCCTTCGAGCAGGCCCTGCAGCCCGCTGACGTTCTCGGTCGCCGCGGGCCGCGGGCGGGCCGCCACCCGGAAGAGCGCGAGCCAGGAGACCAGCAGCAGCAGCGCCGTCGCACCGTAGGCCACGCCGGCGCCGCCGAAGCCGAGCAACAGCCCGCCGGCGGCGGGACCGGCCACTGCGGCGAACTGCCAGGTGGAGCTCCGCCAGGTGATGGCGTTGAGGTAGATCTCCCGCGGGATGAGGTCGGCGGAGAGCGCGGTGCGGGTCGGCTGCAGAAAGCTCCGCGCGATGCCGCTCACGAAGATCACCGCGTACACCGCCCACACCGTGTCGGGGCGCAGCGCACCGGCCACCGTCAACCCGAACAGCGCCGCCGCGCAACCGAACAGCACCAGCAGGGCGGCGAGACAGACGCGGCGGCGGTCGACCCGGTCCGCGAGCTGGCCGGCGGGCAGCGCGAACGCGATGAAGGGCAGCGCCTCCGCAAGGCCGACGAGCCCCAGGGAGAGCGGATCGTGCGTGACCTGATAGAGCTGCCACCCCACCACGACCGCCTGGATCATCGTGCCGAAGGTCTGCGCCATCAGGCAGGCGATGAAGCGGCGGAAGTCGGCGACCCGAAGCGCCGCGTAGGGATCGTGCCGTTCGGAGGGGGACTCGGTCACGCGCGGAAAGTAACCCCGCCCTGTAGGGTGGAGTTATTCCCGCCCCAGGACCCGCTTCGGCTTCAGCCCGAATCGCTCCATGCGCCGATAGAGGGTGCTGCGGGTCACCCCGAGCCGGGCGGCGGCCTCGGCCATGGTCCGGGACTCCTGCACCACCCGCTTGAGCTCGGCATCCTCCCGGTCGATGGCCGAAGTTGCCAGGGCGCGGCCGCCGGCGTGGGCCTCGCGAATGAACTGGGGAAGATCGGTGAGGCGGACCTGGCGCCCGGTCGCCAGCAGCACCCGGCGGATCACGTTCTTGAGTTCACGCACGTTGCCCGGCCAGTGATAGGCCTGCAGCGCGTCGTACACTTCCGGGTCCACCGCCACGGCGAGGCGGCCGAGGTCGCGGGCGCCGGCCTCGAAGAAGCGCCGGGCATACACGGGCACGTCCCCCGGGCGGAAGGGAATCCCTTCGCTGCCCGTCCGCGAGGCTCCACCCTCCAGCACAAGACATCCACCCACGACTATCCGACCCTGCAGCACCGGGAACCAGAGCGCCGTGCACCGGTCGTTGATCACCACCGGCGAAGCGGTCTCGCTGGGGAGTCCTTCCGCGGCGTGACGCATCATCGACGACAGCGAGTCCGTGAGGGCCGGCGAGAGCGACGGTGTCGCGCCAACCATGCGTCCGCCGCGATCCAGCGCGAGCACGGCATCGCCGGGATAGCGGGTGGTGAGATCGGTGAAGCTCTGGAGGGTGAGGTAGCGGCGCTCGACCTCGCGCGCGGCCAGGGTCTGCTCGATGGCGACCACCAGCGCGAGGGCGAGGCTCAGGGTGTGCGGGTGGGCGTATTCGCGGAAACCGCTGATGTCGAGGACGCCGGCGATCCGGTCGGTGGCGGGATCGCGAATCGGGACGGCGGCGCAGTGCCAGCGGTGCCAGCGCTCGCAGAAGTGCTCGGCCCCGACGATGTGGGTCGCCGCCCCGGTGACCAGCGCCGTGCCGGGGCCGTTGGTGCCGACCGCCTCCTCCGTCCACAGGCCGCCGGGCCGGAAGTTGATTTCGGCCAGACCCTCGAGCGCGGCGGGATCGCCCTCGGAGGAGAGCATCCGGGCTTCATGATCGAAAATCGACAGGATATGGCCGACGCCGCCGAAGGACCGCTGCTGCCGCGCGACGGCGCGCATGGCGACATCGAGCCAGTCGGACTGCTCGGCGGCGACCTGGACCTGATTGTCGTCGAGCACCACCGGGGCGCTGCCGAGGTCCGGCCGGACCTCGGCATCGGAACTCCGGTGCCACGACTCCCGGACCAGCCCGCGGATCCCCTTTGCCTGCATCACCGCCGCGCCATGGCGGTGTCCCCCGACGAGCGCACTCCAGTGCCGCTCCAGCTCACGCTGGGCTTCAGGCTGGAACGGGATGGTCTCGGAGGGCTCCATCTGGCGGCTCCCCTGCGACGGGGTCAGAGACGCAGAACGATAGGCGACAATCCTGTCCCGGAACATACCTCCCGGATGCGGGAAGGGCGACAGAAGTGGCGGGACATTTGTCGCGCTGGGCTTGACCCCCCCGAAGCCGGCTCCTAGCGTCGGGTCCAGTTGTCGGCGCCGCCCGAGCGATCCGAGTCGCCCGCCAGCGCTCGACCAGTCTCATCCTTTCATCACCGCCTGGAGGACTCCATGGGCACTGCCAGCACGCAAAACCCCAGCGCCACGCTGCCATCAGCCGCCGCCGGCTTCAAGACTTCGATCCCGATTCGCGCCCGCTACGACAACTGGATCGGCGGCGAGTATCGCGCCCCGGTAAAGGGGCAGTACTTCACCAACATCACCCCGGTGACGGGGCAGCCGCTGTGCGAGGTCGCCCGTTCCACGCATGAGGATGTGGACCGCGCGCTCGATGCCGCCCATGCCGCGGCGCTGAGCTGGAATCAGACCTCCGCGACCTTCCGGGCAATCATCCTGAACAAGATCGCCGACCGGATGGAGCAGCACCTCGAGACGCTGGCCTTCGTCGAGACGCTCGACAACGGCAAGCCGATCCGGGAGACGCGGGCCGCCGACCTCCCGCTGGCGGTCGACCACTTCCGCTATTTCGCCGGCGTGCTGCGGGCGCAGGAGGGGAGCATCGGCGAGATCGACCACGACACCGTCGCCTATCACTTCCACGAGCCACTCGGCGTGGTGGGCCAGATCATTCCGTGGAATTTCCCGCTGCTGATGGCGACCTGGAAGCTGGCACCGGCGCTCGCGGCCGGAAACTGCGTCGTGCTCAAGCCGGCCGAGCAGACCCCGATGTCCATCTTGGTGCTGATGGAGCTGCTGGCCGACATCCTGCCGAGCGGCGTGGTCAATGTGGTGAACGGCTTCGGCGTCGAGGCGGGCAAGCCGCTGGCGTCCAGCCCCCGGATCGCCAAGATCGCCTTCACCGGCGAGACCACGACCGGCCGGCTGATCATGCAGTATGCGTCCGAGAACCTGATCCCGGTCACCCTCGAGCTCGGTGGCAAGTCGCCGAACATCTTCTTCGCCGACGTGATGGAGGCCGACGACGACTTCTTCGACAAGGCGCTCGAGGGCTTCACGATGTTCGCGCTCAACCAGGGCGAGGTCTGCACCTGTCCCTCGCGCGCGCTGGTGCAGGAGTCGATCTACGACAAGTTCATGGAGCGGGCCGTGGCGCGCACCAAGGCGATCATCGAGGGCAGTCCGCTCGACCCGGCCACCATGATCGGCGCCCAGTCCTCCAATGACCAGATGGAAAAGATCCTGAGCTACGTCGATATCGGGAAGAAGGAAGGCGCGAAGATCCTGACCGGCGGCGCCCGCCGGGTGCATCCGGGCGAGCTCAAGGACGGCTACTACATCCAGCCGACGATCTTCGAAGGCAACAACAAGATGCGGATCTTCCAGG
Source organism: uncultured Gemmatimonadales bacterium (assembly GCA_963817435.1). Taxonomy (GTDB): domain Bacteria; phylum Gemmatimonadota; class Gemmatimonadetes; order Gemmatimonadales; family GWC2-71-9; genus JADJOM01. The sequence goes on along the minus strand of CAWFNY010000004.1, from coordinate 82,852 downwards.
AGGAGATCTTCGGCCCGGTGGTGTCGGTGACGAAGTTCAAGACCCAGGATGACGCGCTCGCCATCGCCAACGACTCCCTCTACGGACTCGGGGCGGGCGTCTGGAGCCGCGACGCGAACACCTGCTACCGCATGGGGCGGGCGATCAAGGCAGGACGGGTGTGGACCAACTGCTATCACGCCTACCCCGCGCACGCAGCCTTCGGCGGGTACAAGCAGTCGGGCATCGGGCGCGAGAACCACAAGATGATGATGAACCACTACCAGCAGACCAAGAACATGCTGGTGAGCTACAGCCCGAAGAAGCTCGGCTTCTTCTGAGCCGGTGACCGTACAGCGGGTCGACATCACCCCTGAGGCGCGGGCCGTGCTCAGCCAGCTGGTGGCTGAGCACGGTCCGCTGCTCTTTCACCAGTCCGGCGGCTGCTGCGACGGCAGCTCGCCGATGTGCTACCCGGCGCGGGAATTCCGGGTGGGCGCGCGGGACGTGCACCTTGGCGACGTCGCGGGCGTGCCGGTCTACATCGGCGGGCAGCAGTACGACCTCTGGCGCCACACCCAGCTCCTGATCGACGTGGTGCCGGGCCGCGGCGGCGGCTTCTCCCTCGAGGCGCCGCTCGGCGTCCGCTTCCTGACCCGATCGCGTGTCTTCGACCCCGCGGAACAGGTCTGGCTGGACGCCTGCCCGCCGCGGGTAGGGCCCGCCGAATAGGCGAGCCACCCAGCGTTCGCGGCGCGGGTGGCTACAATTCAGGGCCAGATCCCACTCCACGCCCCCTGCCTCCCGTCACGAGTTCGACGTCATGAACCGCGCTCCACTCAAGATCATCGGCCCGGCACTCTCAGACAGCGATCGCGTCCTCACCCCGGACGCCCTCGGCTTCATCACCGATCTCTTCCAGCGCTTCGAGCCGAGACGCCAGGCCCTGCTGCAGACACGGCGTGAACGGCGCCAGACCTTTCAGGCCGGCGCCCTCCCCGATTTCCTCCGCGACACGATCAGCGTCCGGGAGGGCCCCTGGCGGGTGGCACCGGCACCGGCCGACCTGGATGACCGCCGGGTGGAGATCACCGGGCCGGTCGAGCGCAAGATGATGATCAACGCCTTCAATTCGGGGGCAAAGGTCTTCATGGGCGACTTCGAGGACGCGCTATCCCCGACGTGGGAGAACGTGATTGCGGGACAGGGGAACTGCCAGGACGCGGTACGACGGACCATCACCTTCCGGGCGCCGGACGGGAGGGAATACCGGCTGGCCGAGACGATTGCCACGCTGGTCGTCCGGCCGCGGGGCTGGCACCTGAACGAGAAGCATGTCCTCCTCGATGGCGCGCCGGTGTCGGGCAGTCTCTTCGATTTCGGGCTCTACTTTTTCCATAACGCCGCCGAACTGCTCCGCCGGGGCAGCGGACCCTACTTCTACCTTCCCAAGCTGGAGAGCCATCTCGAGGCCAGGCTGTGGAACGACGTCTTCGTGCACGCCCAGTCGGCCCTGGGGATTCCCCAGGGCACCATCCGGGCGACGGTGCTCATCGAGACCATTCTCGCCGCCTTCGAGATGGAGGAGATCCTCTACGAGATCCGCGACCATGCCAGCGGACTCAACGCCGGCCGGTGGGACTACATCTTCTCGATCCTGAAGAACTTCGGCCACCGGCCCGAATTCGTCCTGCCCGACCGAAGCCAGGTCACCATGACGGTGCCGTTCATGCGGGCCTACACCGAGCTGCTGGTCCGTACCTGCCATCGCCGTGGCGCCCACGCCATCGGCGGCATGGCGGCGTTCATCCCCTCGCGGAAGGATGCGGAGGTCAACGCCACGGCGATGATGCGGGTCGGCGAAGACAAGACGCGTGAGGCGGCGGACGGCTTCGATGGCTCCTGGGTGGCCCATCCCGACCTGGTAGGCGCAGTGCTCGAGGTCTTCAACGCCAGGCTCGGTACCCGGCCGAACCAGAAGGACCGGCTGCGGGAAGAGGTGCACACCACACGCGACCAGCTGCTCAACGTGCGGATTGCCGGCGGTCAGGTGAGTGAATCGGGGCTCCGGACGAACATCCGGGTCGCGCTCGAGTACATCGAGAACTGGCTGGACGGGCGGGGCGCGGTGGGGATCGCCAATCTGATGGAGGACTCCGCCACCGCCGAAATCTCCCGCACCCAGCTCAGGCAGTGGGTGAGTCAGGGCGTCACGCTGGCGGACGGCCGGCGCTGTACCGCAGAGCTCTATCGGCAGCTCCGGGCGGAGGAGACCGCCAAGCTTGCGGCCGTGCCTGGATCGACGGAACGGCTGGCCAGTTCCGCCGCGCTGATGGATCACCTGGTACTCGGAGCGGCGCCGGAAGACTTCCTCACGCTGCCGGCGTACGAGCAGCTGGGGTGAAACGTCGAAGGGACCACGCGGCAGGCCGTGGTCCCTTCGGTCGGTACTGGGGCGGCAGGGGTCGAACCTGCAACCTCCCGGTTAACAGCCGGGCGCTCTGCCAGTTGAGCTACACCCCAAGGGGCATCCATCAGTCCGGCCTGAGTATCGGCCGACCCTGGCACTCCCTGAACTGCCGATCCGGCCCTGCGACCGACCGGACAAACAAGAAGACCCGCCGCTCGAGCGACGGGTCCCTGGCGTCACAGCGCGATCCGCAAATCGCCTACGCCCGACCCGTCTCCCCGAGGAAGCGGTTCGAGTTTCGATTGCGATTGCTATTCAGGCGCGTATACATAGGGACGCATATCCTACCGGGTCCTCAGTTTCCGGTCAAGGGGGGCATCCCGCAGAATTTCCGGGCAGTTTCCCGCGGGTGAAGGAGGCTTACAAAATCGTCCCGGCTGCCTTGACCGCCCTTCCAGCCAGCGGTAGCCTACGCGGCCCGGGAGCCACCCCGCGCGCGCCACGCTTCTCACCGTCCATCCCGCCGTCACGCGTCATGCCGCGACGCCGAGTCGAACCTGCCGCCTGAGGATGCCGACGCATGCCACGCCGCGTCACCCTGCACACCAACGGCCAGCCTCGTACCGTGCTCGCGGAGCCTCGCGCACTCGTCGAGACCGCGGACGCGCGTGCGGGCGCCTGACAGGACAGCGGAGGCGCGGCAGCGTCCACCGCGGCTGAGCACGGGATGATGACCCAGCCGGCTCCGTACGCCGTCGTCCTGGCCGCAGGGGCCGGTTCCCGCTTCGGCGGCGACAAGCTGCTCGCGCCATTCCAGGGGCGAGCGCTGATCTCCCACGTCGCGACCACGGTGGCGGAGGCCATCTTCGGTGGCGTGCTCGCGGGAGGAGTCGCGGTCGTGCCGCCACACTCAACTGCGCTCGTGTGGGCGCTGGAAATGGCAGGACTCCAGATCGTCGAGAATCCGGACGCCGGCGCCGGCCTCGCCACCTCTCTTAGGCGTGGTCTGGCCGCACTCTCCGGGGTGGAGCCCCGGGCGGATGCCGCGCTGATCGTGCTGGCGGACCAGCCGCTGCTCCGTACCAGCACCATCAGCACGCTCGTCGCGCGATGGCGGGAGACGGGGCTGAGCGTGCGGCCGCGGTATGCCCTGCACCGCGACGCGCCGGGACATCCGGTCCTTCTCGACCGTTCGCTCTGGCCGCTGGCGGACTCGCTACGTGGAGACACGGGACTCGGTCCGGTCGTCCGTGACCGCCCCGAGGCGATCACGACCGTTGATGTGCCCGGCGCCAATCCCGACGTGGACACGCCGGACGATCTCCATTCCCTTGAGGACAGCCGCTGATGCGACTCAGCTTCATTGGCGCCCCCGAAGTGGGCGCCCCGACGGCGCCGTCCGCGTGACCGAGCGCTGGATCACGCGCGGAGATCTCCGGCTCTGCGTCGACGACGTCGGCACGGGGCCGGTGGTGCTTCTCGCGCACGGCATGTGGTGCGATGCCGGCATGTTCGCGAAGCTCCGCGACGAACTGGCGCGCGACCACCGGGTGGTGGTGCCTGACCTCCGCGGGCACGGGCGCAGCGACGTTCCGGCCACGCCCTGGACGATCGCCGACCTCGCCGACGACCTGTTCGCGATCGTGCAGCAACTCAGCCTCCCGAAGCTCATCCTCGCGGGCTTCAGCATGGGCGGCATGGCGGCTGCGGATTTCGCGCTGCGGCACCGTGACCGGCTGCGCGGACTCGCGCTGATCGGCACCAGCGCCGCGGCGGAGGAACTGGTGCGGGTCGCGGAGATCAAGGCGCTCGCGAAAATCATCGAAATCGCCGGCGCGCCGAAATTCCTCGCTCACGAGGCCTCGCGCAGCGCCTTCAGCCCGGCCTTCCGGAAGCGGAATCCAGGCGAGGTCACCCGCTGGGAAAGCGTGGTCCGCGCCATGCGCGCCCCGGCGCTGGTACAGGCGCTGCGGGCGGTCGCCCGGCGCCCCTCGCTGCTCGAGCAGCTGGGGGAACTGCAGACACCGACGCTGATCATCTCCGGCTCGGCCGACAAGGTGCTGCGGCCCCGGTGGTCGCTGGCGATGCACCGCCGGCTGCCCCACTCACGGCTGATTTCCTATCCCGGCGTGGGCCACGCCGTGCCGACCGAGCGGCCCTTGGAAGTCGCCGCGCTGCTGCGCGGACTCGAGACCGGCACCCTGCCCTGGGAGGGCTGAGTTGGCGGTGGGTCGCATCGTATGACACATTAGAGCCTCGGACCACATCTTCCGGACCAATCCATGAAGATCCCCCAGTTGCTCCTGCGCCAGATGTACACGTTCGGCTCGCTCGTCAACGATCCGGACGGCTGCCGCCTCAGCCTCAAGAACCGCCTGAGCGACGTCACGCTGATCGGGATCGCGCGCCTGCGACTCAATGAACTCGAAATCCTGGCGAAGGACCTGCAGGTAGACCTGGGCGACGGTCACTGGCGCCCGGCCACTGAGGTGACACCGGAACGACCGGAGGAATTCCCGCTCCGCCGAGTGGCCCACCTGCGCGTCCCGGGCCGCACGCTGCCGGACGGCACGGTCGACATCGAGATCGGGATCGAGGTCAAGGGCGTCGGCGCGCTCACCGTCAAGGTGAAGGACCACGTCGCCGCCCCGCTGGCCCGTCCCAAGGCGGTGCCGTACTCCAAGGAGGACAACTACTCCCGGGAGGTCGTTTCGAAGCGCCAGCGCTGGGTGGAGGAGTTCAGCGGCACCAAGCTCGATCACGTCGACAAGCAGTCCTTCGACCCCCTTGAGACCAGGGGCAACATCGAGAACTTCACCGGCGTCGCCCAGGTTCCGCTGGGCTTCGCGGGTCCGCTCAAGATCAATGGCGAGTACGCCACCGGCGAATATGTCATCCCGCTGGCCACGACAGAGGGCACACTCGTCGCGAGCTACAACCGGGGCATGAAGGTGCTCAACCTCTGCGGTGGCGCGGTCTGCACCATCCAGGGAGATCACATGCAGCGGGCGCCGGTCTTCGTGTTCGATACGGCGCGGGAGGCCCGCGCCTTCCGGGACTGGGTGGACGCCCACATGGACGATATCCGTCGCGAGGCGGAGGCCACTACCCGTGTCGGCAAGCTGCAGTACATCGACACCTATCTGGCGAGCAAGTTCGCGTTCCTGCGCTTCAACTATTTCACCGGCGACGCGGCGGGCCAGAACATGGTGGGGCGCGCCACCTACGCCGCCAGCAGCTGGATCCTGGAGAACAACAAGTCCATCCGGCGGTTCTACCTGGAGTCCAACCTCGCCACGGACAAGAAGGCCTCCCAGGTGAACCTCATGCGCACCCGCGGCAAGCGGGTGACGGCGGAATGCGTGATCAAGCGGGATGTCCTGCTGGAGGTGATGCGGGTGGAGCCGGAGAGCCTCCATTACCATTGGGGGGTCGCCAATATCGGGGCAATCCTGTCGGGCGCCAACAACAACGGCCTCCATTCGCCCAATGCGATCACGGCGATGTTCATCGCGACCGGACAGGACGTCGCCAACGTCGCGGAAGGTTCGGCGGGCATCGTCTACACCGAGCTCACCGCGGAGAAGGATCTGTATCTGTCGATCACCATTCCATCACTCATCGTCGCAACCCACGGCGGCGGCACCCATCTCCCCACTCAGCGGGAATGCCTTGGGGTGCTCGGCTGCGTCGGCAAGGGAAAGGTGAACAAGTTCGCCGAGATCGTGGCCGGCGTGGTGCTGGCGGGCGAGATTTCGCTGGCAGCCGCGATCTCATCGCTGGAATGGGTCTCGTCGCACGAGGAGTATGGCCGCAATCGCTGACCCGTCGAACGAGGACCTGCTCCGCGCCCACGGCTTCGAGATCATGCGGGTGACGCGGCCACCGGGCCTGCTCACCCGCTTCGCGGCGACCTACCGGCACTTCCTCGGTCTGCTCTTCGGGGGCCTGGCCGCCTACGTCCGGCACGAACGGGAGGAGGGCACCGGCCGCGGCTTCAAGTTCCTGCTGATCCGGCTGGTGGCGGCGGTCTCCGCGCCCTTCGTGGATCGCGAGCTGCGCGCCCAGCCGTTCGCGGTGCAGTTCCGCCGCCGGCTCGAGCGGCTCGGGCCCACCTACATCAAGCTGGGACAGATCCTGAGTCTCCGGGAAGACCTGCTCCCGAAGAGCATCACCACCGAACTCAGGTCGCTTCTCAATCAGCTGCCGGTGGTGCCACTGCCGGTGCTGACTTCCATTATCGAGAGGGACCTGCACCGCCCGGTCGCGGAGCTCTTCCTGCAGATCGATCCGATCCCGCTCGGATCCGCCTCGATCGGCCAGACCCACCGGGCCACGACCAACGATGGCGACCCGGTCGTCATCAAGGTGGTCAAGCCGGGCATCCGGGAGACGCTGCAGCGCGACGCGAAGCTCCTCGGTCTCCTAGGCAGCCTGGCAGAACTGATCATCCCCCGCTATCAGCCCAAGCAGCTGGTCACCGAGTTCTCCGATTACACCCTGCGCGAGGTCGACCTGCGCCGGGAGGCTGACAACGCGGAGACCTTTGCGGCTAATTTCGCCGACACCCCCGACGTGGTCTTCCCCGCGATCTACCGCGACCTCTCGGGCCGCAGCGTGCTCACCATGGAGTTCTTCGACGGAATCCGCCCCGATTCCGAGGAGGCCCAGGCCCTCCCAGAGGAAGAGCGCCGGCACCTGACCGACCGCGGCGCCGAGTCGATCATCAGGATGCTCTACCGCGACGGCTTCTTCCACGCCGACCTGCACCCGGGCAACCTGATGATCCTTCCCGGCCCGCAGATCGGCTTCATCGATCTCGGCATGGTGGGGCGCCTCGACGAGGATCTGCGGCGGGCGCTGCTCTACTACTACTTCGCGCTGGTCATGGGGGACGCCGACAATTCCGCGCGCTATCTCTCGGCCATCGCCAAGCCGGGCCCGGATGCCAATCCGGCGGCCTTCCGGCGTGAGGTCGCCGAGATCGCCAACCGCTGGAAGCGCACCTCGACCTTCGAGGGATATTCGCTGGGACAGCTCATCCTCGACTCGCTGAGCCGCGGCGCGCAGCATGGGATGTACTTCCCCGTCGAACTGGTGCTGATGGTCAAGGCACTGGTGACCTTCGAGGGCGTCGGCCATGTCCTGCTCCCCGGCTTCGACGTCGCCGAGGTGTCGAAGAAGCATATCCGCGCCCTGTTCATCCAGCAGTTCAGCCCGCTTCGGCTGTTGACCGAGGGCATGCGGGGCGCGCCGGACATGGTCGACGCCATGGCCAAGATGCCGCTCCTGGTCACCGACGGACTCAGGGTGCTCGAGCGAGTCGCCCATCAGCCAACGGAGAATCCCCTCAAGGGTTTGCGGGGGACGCTGATCGCAGGCTCCTGTCTCGTGGCGGGGGCCATCGCGATGGGCTTCGCCGCCCCATGGCCGGTCTGGAGCGGGCTGTTCGTCATCGCCTTCTTTCTCGCCATCCGCCGGAGCTGAGTCGATGCGCGAACGAGTCTCGGGACACGATGCGGTGTGGCTGCAGGATACCGCCACGAATCTGATGGTGATCAACGGGGTCTTCATCACCGACCAGATCGACCTGGCCACCTTCCGTGAGACCTTCCAGAGCCGGGTGATCGACGCCGGTGGCGGGACGCAGTACGCGCGCTTTCGCGATCGGGTCATCCATGTCCGCGGAGCGCCGTACTGGGAGCGAGACCCCGAATTCGATATCAGGCGGCACGTGATCCCCGCCCGGGAGAACGAGCTCGCCACCATCGAAGAACTGCAGCGGTATCTAGGCGAGGAAGCCTCGACGCCGCTGCCGGCCGATCGCCCGCCCTGGCAGTTCCAGGTGATCGAGAGTTACGGGACCGAATCGAGCGTGATCCTCGCGCGGATTCACCACAGCATTGGCGACGGGATCGCGCTGATCGCGGTCATCTTCGCACTGATGGAAGAGATGACCTCGGAGCATGAGACGGTACCGGCGAAAGACCGGATCCGCCCCGCGGCTGGCGCATTGGGCAAGGGATTCCTGAGGGCGATCCGCGTACCGCTGGCTGCACCGGGAATCCTCCTCAGGCGGCTGCTCTGGCAGCCGGACCGCCATGCACTGCACGGCGCGAAGGTTTCCGGCCGGAAGCAGGTCGCCTGGACCGCGCCCTTCGACCTGGCCGTCGTGAAGCAGGCACGTCAGCGACTGGATGCCACGGTCAACGACGTGCTGATGGCGGTCGTATCGGGTGCGTTCAGCCGCTACCTCGCCACCCAGGCCGGCCAGACGATCCGCAAACTGCATATCTCGATGCCGGTCAATATCCGGTCGGCGGAAGAGCCGCTGCGGCTCGAGAATCGGTTCGCGGCGGTGCCACTCGAGTTGCCGGCCGGCATCGAGCATATCGGCGATCGGGTCCGGGCGGTGAAGGTCCAGATGGATGCCCTCAAGCAGTCGGTGGTGCCGATCGTGGTGTACGGCATCCAGCACGCGATGCTGACCCTGCTGCCGCAGGGGGTCAGTCGCGGACTCATCGACTTCCTCGCCAACAAGTGCACGGCCGTGGTGACCAACGTGCCCGGGCCGCAGCGGGAGCTGATCCTGGCGGGACGACGGGTGCGGGGCCTGATGTTCTGGGTACCGCAGCGCGCCGATATCGGCGTGGGAATTTCAATCCTGAGTTTCGCGGGGCACGTCCAGGTGGGCATCCTGGCGGATACCGTCCTGGTGCCGGATGCCCGCGTACTCATGCGCGCGTTCGAGGAAGAACTCGAGGCCCTCCGCACGCTGTAGACGCGCCCGGCGGGCGCGTCTACGCGGTGCGTCGTGCAGGACGACGGCGGGGACGGCTCCGGGCCTCCAGACGTTCGAGCACCGTCGAAAGCCGGTCTGTCACCGGCGCGGAGTATCCCTTCCTGGTAATCCCGACTGCCTTCCAGATATCCTGCTCCGGATTTTCGAGCAGTTCGGTCTTCAGCCGGAAGCCATGCCGCTTGAGCATCGGCTCCAGCTCCGCGCGCCGGCGCCACAGGTCCCGGCGGGTGGCGGAATAGCCGATCTGACAGATTTCCCTGCGAGAGGCGAAGCTGAAGATATTGCTGAAGAAGAGACCGTACTCGCTGCGCTCCGGCTCGAATAGCACCACATCCGCACCGGGATACCGATTGCGATAGCCAGCCATCCCAACCACCATCCGCGAGTGGATCATGGTGCGGAAGGTCTGAGAGAGGATCGCCGGGATTCCGCGCCGCATCAGGGCGCCACGCGGAAGTTCACCCCGGATCTCTCCAGCCGACAGATTCACCGGCACCAGAGGATTCACGCAAAGCAGGAGGTCTGCCCCGGCCTCGAGGGCCACCGAAGCGTGCAGCGTCTTGAGCAGCACGCCATCCACGCACAGGCGGTCATCGATCTCGACCGGTGGATAGAGCCCGGGCACCGCGGTGCTCGCCTGAACGGCACGGGAGATCGGGACATGGTCCCATCCCTCGGACCCGAAGACGATCGGGGTGCCCGCCTCCAGGTCCGCCGAGACCACGCGGAGCTTCCGTTTGAGCTTCCGGAAGTCGTTGGTGCGACCCCGGATCGCGAAGGTCCGTTCGAGGTGCCGCCGGATCGGTTCGTTGTCAAACAGACCGAGCGGAAGGGCCCGGGAGACACGGACCAGCGACTTCATCAGCGTTTCTTCGTGTGGCGCGTTGGAGACTTGCCACACCGCATGGGCGATGAGCCCCGGGAGCTGCATCCCGCGGCGGATCCACTCCCCGTAGGCCGGCTTGAAGAAACTGGTTGGATCAAAGGGGTGTTCGCCCGGCTCATCGGTCACGAGACCGCGAACCAGCTGCTCGGAAGTCTGCCCATTGGCCATCGAGGCGGCAACGAATGCGCCCGCGCTGACGCCGACGTAGACCTCGCATTGGTTCAGATCGAGGCCCTCGATCGCTTCCTCGAGGGCCCGGAGGGCGCCAATCTCATAGACGGCACCCGCCGGACCCCCGCCGGCCAGGGCAAGCCCCAGCCGGCTACCCCGCCGCCCTCGGCGCGCGGTGGTCATATGGACCTCACTCAGGCGCGGGCGTGAGCAACCTTCGGAACACGACGGGTCGCCTTCCGCCCATTGGTCTTCTTGGCAACCACCCGGGTCAGTTCCTCGACCCGCTTGGTCAGGGTCGCGATCTCCTTGCGGGTCGGGACGCCGAGGCGATGCATCGCATTGGTCATACCCGCCTCGATCGGCGTGGTGAGCCGGGCGACGGCATGCTTCGCATCACCCTGCAGATCACCCGCACGGCTCACGAGGTTGCTGATCCGCGCCTTGTTCATCTTCTCCATGCCTTCACCCTTCTTCACGAGCTGACCGAAGAGCTTGCCGCCCTCTTCGCCGGCGAGCGCGAACGCGCCCAGACCAGCCAGCCAGATCTCGTGGGCCGACTCCTTCAGCATCGGGAGCGCCTGGGTCTTCTTGGAATTCTTCTTGGCCGCCATGGTTTCCTCCGGGGTTGCCGGCCATCGGGGGCCGGACGCTGCTATGAGTGACACGTGCAACAAACGTGGGGCGAATTCCTAAGTCCTGACTTTCTTGCGTCTCGGCTTCCGGGCCTTCGGCGCCTCCTCAAGCTGCACCAGCGATTGCTCCAGCTCCGCCAGCCGCTCACGCAACAGGTCCAGTTCATCCTGCATGCCGCCCACCGGGCTGATCTTGTCGACGGAAGCCTTCACGATGCGATCCACGCCGGTCTGAAGCTGTTCGACACCATCGGCGATCACGCGCCCTCCACGCCGAATCAGGTCGTGAAGGAATTCACTCGGCAGGAATGAATAGCCGCGCTTGTGATCTTCATAGATGATTTGCGCCAGAGTCTGACCGGTCACATCCTCCCCGGTCGCGCTGTCCACCACCTGCAACTCCTGACCGTCCCGGATCCATACCGCGATCTCGTCGAGCGAGACATAGCGGCTCTCTTCCGTGTCGTAGAGCTTTCGGCTGCCGCCGCCATACCGCTTGATGAGCCGGATCATGATGCGCCTCCGATGTGGACGAAACCAACTTACCGCATTGCGGCAAAAAAGCAACCCCCAGAATGTCGCATTGCGGCAACCCCCACCCGCACGTGGGATATCCACGGCGGCGGGACCATGAAGAAGGCCGACACCTCGCGGGGGAGGTGTCGGCCTTGGCAGCGCGGCCCGCAAGAGGCCGGCTCAGTGATCGAGTTGCGCCCGGATGACCCGACCCAGCGCCTCCAACTCCGCCAGGTCGGTCGGAGGTGATGCCTGCAGCGGAATCGCCAGCAGCGGCTCGCCGCGGGAAAGCAGCTGGCGCAACCGCTCCAGGCCGTGCCGATCCCGCTCTCCCAGGTAATGGAACAGTGAAAGCCCCTCGGCCAGGTCCGGCGAGACGCCCTTCGCCAACGGCGCCGCGGGATGGACCTGGTTCACCACGATCGGGCCGACCCGGTGCCCCGCCTCCTTGAGCTTTCGGGCGAAGAACAGCGTATCGGGGATGCGATCCACGCCGGGCCCGCTGACCAGGAGAAACAGCGAATCGGGGGCGCGCAGCAGCGCCCGTACGTCGCTCGCTCGCCCGCGAAATCCATCATAGAGTGGACCGAAGGCGCGGAAGAATTCGAGCATGTCCTGCAGCAGCCGGACGCCGATCACCCGGTCCACGATCTGCTCGACGCCCCTGGCCGCGATCCGCATCGGCATCCGCTTGAGTCCGCCGCCCTTCTCCCACCACGGCTTCAATGCGAGGCGCACCGCCCCGCTGTCGAGAAAGTTCACGATCCGGTCCGGCGCCTCGAGGAAGTCGAGCGCCTGCCGCGTCGGTGGGGTGTCGAGGATGATGCGATCGTAGCTGCCGTCCGCGGCCACTTCGAAGAGGCGCTCGACGGCCATATACTCGAGGATGCCGGCGAGGTTCCCGGCGAGATCCCGATAGAAACGGTTGCTGAAGATCCGCTCGGCGGCGGCATCATCGGGAGCGTACCGGCGAATCAGCCGGTCGAACGTGGTGCGTGCATCGAGCAGGGCGACATCGAGGCGGCCTTTGGTACCCGACTTCACCCGCACCGCCCGTTCTCTCGCCTCGTCTCCGACGCCGAGGGCGTCCTTGAGCCGAAGGGATGGGTCGAAGGTCATGACGAGCGTGTGCTTGCCGGCCCGGGCGGACTGGAGTCCGAGGGCGGCGGCAAGCGTGGTCTTGCCGACGCCTCCCGCGCCGACCACCACCAGCAATCGCTGATCCAGTGGTCCGAGGCTCATCGCAATGCCACGGCGAGCGCCGATTCGACCCCGGCGAGCAGGCCGGGACCGCGGTCGACCGGGAGGAGCGGGATCTCGGCGATCGGCCCCGCCCAGCCGGCCCGGAGGCGCTTGAGTTCCCGTTCGTTCACGGCCCGCCGCTGGCGCCAGAGATCGAGAACCGCCGTCGTGTCGCCACTGGAGGCGCGGCCGGCCGGGATGCCTGACGGGAATGGCGGATAGAGGGCGTTCGCGATGAGCAGCTCGGGCGGACGGCCGATCTTCTCCCTGAGCAGTGCGATCAGTTCGAGTGCTTCCTGGACCGGCATCTCTTCGGCGATGGCCGTCAGCACCACGCCGCAGCGTTTGGGATCGGCGATGAACCCGGCGAGTTCCCTGGCCATCTCGCCGAGCTGGCCGCCGCCGATGGCGTCGGAGAGCACCAGGGGAGCCGCGAGCATCGACGCACTGTGCCCGGTCGCGGGCGCGTCGAGGACCACGACGTCCGCCTTGTGACGGTTGTGACCCTCGACGGTGCGGAGGGCATACCCGAGGACCGCCATCTCCTTGAGCCCGGGTGCTCCCTCCGCGAAATGCTGGAAGACGGAGCTGGCGATGACCTTGCTCGCGAGGGCAGCGATGGGAAGCTTCTCACGGACCAGCCCATCCACGACCGCGCGGGCCTGCAGATTCTGTGAGGCAAGGCGAGTTCCGGCCTTCACCACCTGGCCGCCGGACGGCTCCGTACCGAGAAGCTGATGGAGACTCTCGCGGGGATCGACCTCGAGGAGAAGCGTCCGGCGGCCACTCGCGGCAAGCAGACGCCCGATCGCGGCAGCGAGCGTCGTCTTGCCGACGCCGCCCTTGCCAGTGACGACCACGAGCTGTCGTCGCGCGAGCTCTTCCAGCAGCTTCATGAAGATTTCCAGTGAGTGGCACCGTCAACGTGCTGCCTGAAGGTGAACGCGCCGGCCTCGCCGTTCAAGCTTTGCGTTTGAGCTTGCGGCCACTCGCATGAGGTGGATAGCGTTCGTCGTGACCGAGACATTCGACTACATCATCATCGGCTCCGGCTTCGGTGGCAGCGTCTCCGCGATGCGGCTGGCGGAGAAGGGCTATCGGGTGCTGGTGCTGGAGCGCGGCCGGCGATTCCGCGATCAGGACTTCGCGCGCAGCACGTGGGACCTGCCGCGGTATCTGTGGGCGCCCTCGGTCGGCTGTTACGGCATCCTGCAGATCAGCCCGTTCAAGAACGTGTTCGTGCTGCATGGCGCGGGCGTCGGTGGCGGGAGCCTCGGCTATGCTAACGTGCTCATGGAGCCGGGCGACGAGGCCTTCAACTCGCCGGCGTGGCAGCGACCGATCGAGTGGAAGCGCGAGCTGCAACCGCACTACGCCACGGCGAAGCGCATGCTGGGCGTCGCCGAGAATCCGAGGCTGTGGCCCGCCGATCAGCAACTGCGCAGGATCGCCGAGGAACTCGGACGCGGAGAGAGCTTCCGGCCGGTGCCGGTCGGGACCTTCTTCGGCGCGCCGGGGCAGGAGGGTGTGGAGGTTCCCGATCCCTACTTCGGTGGTGAAGGACCGGCGCGGCGGGCCTGTACTCACTGCGGCGGCTGCATGGTGGGATGCCAGCTTAACTCGAAGAACACGCTGCCCAAGAACTATCTGCACTTCGCCGAGAAGTGGGGCGCCACGATCATCGCGGAGGCGACCGTCCGCGACATCCGGCCACTGGCGGGACCGCAGCAGGACGGAGCGCGGTACGAGGTGCACGCCAGGCGCACGACGGGCCTGCTGCACCGCCACATGGCGCCGATTCGCGCGCGCCACGTCATCGTCTCCGCGGGGACCCTGGGGTCGCTGCGCCTGCTCTTCCGCTGCCGGGAGGTCACCGGTTCGCTCCGCGGGCTTTCACCGCGGCTCGGTGACATGGTCCGCACCAACAACGAAGCGCTGCTCGGCAGCGTCGCCCGGAGCGCCGACATCGACTACTCGAAGGGCATCGCGATCACCTCGATCTTCCGGGCCGATGCGGTGACGACGATCGAGCCGGTGCGTTACCCCGCAGGTTCCTCGGCCATGCGCCTGCTCGGCGGGCCGATGATCGAATCCGGCAGCCTGGCATCGCGCCTCGGTCAGTCGGCGCTGCACCTTGTGCGGCACCCGGGCGAGTTCATGCGGACGCACCTGCTGCCGGGCTGGGCGGAGCGGACCACGATCATGCTGGCAATGCAGTGGGAGGACAACCGCATCCGCCTGCGCCCTGGCCGCAGCCTCTTCACCGGATTCAGGAGGGATCTCGTCTCCCAGCCGGACAACGAGGCGACCATTCCGACCAAGATCGCGATCGGGCACCAGGTGACCCGGACGTTCGCCGAACGGACCAACGGCATCGCGATGGGGTCTGTCAATGAGGGGCTGTTCGACATCCCGATCACGGCGCACATTCTGGGTGGCTGTCCGATGGGGCGGAACGCCGGGGAGGGTGTGATCGATGCTGACTGCCAGGTGCACGGCTACCCGGGGCTGTACGTGATCGACGGCTCGATCATGCCCGCCAACCCCGGGGTCAATCCCAGTCTGACGATCACCGCGCTCGCCGAGTATGCCATGAGTCGCGTCCCGGCGGCAAAGGCAGGCTGAGTCACAGCCTGCCTTCACGGGATCTTCAAGCCCTCCCTGCTATCCATAACTGTACAAGACTGACTCCGCCTACCCCGCCCTCCTCCGGGGCGGCTCCCGGCGGGCTCCGGACGGAGCCAGTTCAGGCCACGCGCGCCGCCCAAGGCAGGCCCCGATGACCACGATCGCACCCCATTTCACGGCCCCAGTCACTCCACTGCAACCGTTTTCGCGCACCACGCTCAACCACATCTTCTACGAGGCGATCGACCGCTTCGGCCCGCAGGATGCGCTCCGCTTCAAGCGGGATGGCCAGTGGCTGAGCCTGAGTTACCGGGATGTCGAGCTCCGCGTCGCCCAGGTGGCCGCGCTCCTCAACGCGTGGGGATTGAAGTCCGGCGACCGGGTGGCGCTGCTCTCGGAGAATCGCCCCGAGTGGGCGATGGTGGACTATGCCGCGCTCGCGCTCGGCCTCATCGTGGTTCCGATCTACCCGACGCTCCCTCCCGATCAGGTCGCCTACATCCTCCGGGACTGCGGCGCTCAGGCACTCTTCATCTCCACTGCGGCCCAGATCACCCGGCTGGCCGGCATCCGCGAGCAGTGCCCGATGCTGGCCCATGTAATGATGTTCGACCCAGCCCCGCCAGGATCCACGGAGCAGTCGCTCGCCAAGGAGCTGGATGAGAACCCGGAGAGCCAGGCTATCTGGAGCCGGGAGCTTCGCAAGCGCGCGCTGAGCCTCTCCGAGTCGAGCATCGCGACCATCATCTATACGTCAGGGACGACGGGCACGCCCAAAGGCGCGGTCCTGACCCATTACAACCTCGCGGCGATGATCGCCGCCTCGAAGCAGCACGGTTCGCTCGCCACGAGCGCCGGTTCGGTCGCGCTCTCGCTGCTGCCGCTCTCCCACGTGCTCGAGCGCATCGGCGACTTCTACTACTGGGACAATGGGGTCACGATCGCCTACGCCGAATCGGTCGCGCAGGTACCGGCGAACCTGCTGGAGGTGCGGCCGCAGATCATGATCGCGGTCCCCCGCCTGTTCGACAAAGTCTACGGCAAGGTGATGGCGGCGGGCGGCCTCAAGGGGAAGCTGGTGCACTGGGCCGCCGAGGTGGGCGGAGCGATGGTCGACTGCTGGGCCGCGCGGAAGTCCCCGAGCCTGGGTCTGAGGTTCAAGTACCGACTGGCGGACCTCGTGGTCTTCCGGAAGATCCGCCACGGCCTCGGCGGGCGTCTCTCCACCATGATTTGTGGCGGAGCGCCCCTCTCCCCCGTGGTGGGCCGGTTCTTCCTCGGGGCCGGGATCCCGCTGTACGAAGGGTACGGATTGACGGAGACCGCACCGGTGCTGGCCGCGAACCGCCCTGAGAATTGGCGGCTGGGCAGTGTCGGGCTCCCCTATCCGGGCGTCGAGTTGCGGATTGGCGACGAGGGCGAGATTCAGGCGAGGGGCCCCTCGGTCATGCAGGGGTATTGGAACCAGCCTGAGGCAACGAAAGCGGCGATCGACGCCGACGGGTGGTTCCACACCGGAGACGTGGGCACATTCGACGACGACGGCTACCTGCACGTCACCGACCGGATCAAGGACCTGATCGTCACGGCCGGCGGCAAGAAGGTGGCCCCGCAACCGATCGAGGGGCGCACCCAGCTGTCTCCGTTCATCGCGCAGGCGGTGATGATCGGGGATCGGCGGCCCTACCCGGCGATGCTGATCGTGCCCGACTTCGAGCGGCTCCGGCAATGGGCGATCGAGCACGGCATCACGGCCAACGATCGCACCCAGCTCTATCACGAGAAGCTGGTGCGCGAGCTGCTCGAGGCGGAGTCGCTGGGCCGGCTGAACGACCTCGCCCAGTTCGAGCGGCCCAAGCGGATCGCGATCCTGGGGGAGGAACTCTCGGTCGAAACGGGGCTGCTGACTCCGACATTCAAGGTGAAGCGCCGGATGGTGGAGCAGCGGTACCAGGAGGCCATCCAGGCCCTCTACTCCCGCACCACGGACGAGGTCCAGTGAAGCGGAGAGTCGGAAAAGGGCGGGAGAGTCGCTAGACTGCGGGCCGGCAGAATGACCGACTCACGGCGGCGGGGAGCAACTGGCCACCGAGTTGCGCGAGGCCGTCCGGAGCGGCCACGCTGCTCAACGAACTGCGGGCAGGCTGGCCGTAGCCGGGCGCTGCAGCAGCGGCGCCACCAGGTCAGCGATCCGCTCCGCCACCTTCCGGTTGGCGTCCTCGGTGATGTGTGCGTGCTCATCCACGTAGACCGACACCGTATCCGCGTCGAACAGTCCCGCGAGTGAGAAGTAGGTATGCCCCGCCTGATCGGCCATGGCCGAGTCGAGCGATGCGGCGCAAGGCGCGAGGGAGCGTCCCTGATACAGGGTGTGCTCCCATGGAGTCAGGCGCTTGTGGGTGGTCGCGTGGATCGGCTGCTGCAGATAGAGCGCTGGGAACCCCCACTGCTTTCCCAGGGCCTCCACGGAGAGCGCGACATTGCGGTAATAGCCCGCCACCCGCCCGCACACCCGCTCGGGCCCACCCCGCACCGGCGGTGGCGGGCGTGAGATTCCCACGGCCCGTTGCAGCCGCTGGATGAGTTCTGAGTGGCGCCCGAGCCCGATCAGCTCCGCCCAGAAGCCGCGCACCCCCAGTTCGATATCCTGCTGAGTAGCCTCCTCGCCGTAGGTGTGGCCCGGCGTGCCGTACTTGACCCCGGTGGCGATATCGTTGTAGCCGTCGAGAAAGACCGCTGCGTCTGGCACATGCCCGCGTGCGAGTTCTATCACCAGCGTCGCAGCTTCCTGGGTGGTATTGAAGGCCTGCTGCGCGAGATTCACGACTTCCACGTCGCTGATGCCACGCTCGCGCAGGGCAACGGCGGTCAGGGCGGGAATGGTGAAGGAATCCCGCGCGGTAAAGCCCCACATGGTCGAGCCCCCGAGCATGAAGAGCTGGCGATGTCTGCTGCCAGTGACAGGCGGCTGGGGGGTGATCCGTCGCCCTGCAGTATCGACGTTGACATACCTGGACGTAGTCGGGTAAGCCCAGAAGGCGCGGTAGGGATCGTAGCGATTCTTCCGGGCCATGAGCCCCTCCCGGCCCTGAAAAGGCCCCCACCAGGGGGCGTGCGCGTAGGGGTGCAGGGTGGAATCTGCCGCGGTGGCGGTGGAATCGGCGGCCAGCCCGCGCAGTCCGTGGATACCGCGGTATCCAAATTCCAGCGCAAGAAAGAAGACCAGGGTAAGCCCAAGCATCAGCCAGCCGTCGCGAACGGCGCTTCCCAGCCTGGCCAGAGCGGATCCGAACTTCATGGGGTTTCCATCGAAAAGGGGTGGAGCGGACGCGAACGGACTAGGTTACTGACCCACGCCCGCGCCGACCAATGGCAAGAGGAGGGCCAGATCCATCGGGACAGGCCGAAATTGGCCTGCTTCTTGCCAAAACGTGCACCCTCTACCCAGGAAATCCAAGGAATCCCTGATGCCCGGCACCCGTCCGGCCTACATACTCGGCATCTCCGCCTTTTACCACGACAGCGCCGCCTGCCTGTTGCGCGACGGCGACATAGTTGCGGCCGTCAGCGAGGAGCGCCTCAGCCGGGTCAAGGGGGACTCCGCCTTCCCGAAGCTGGCCGTGGATTACTGCCTGGCCACGGCGGGCATCACCACCAAGGATCTCACGGCCGTCGGCTTCTACGATAAGCCGCTGCTCAAGTTCGAGCGTATTCTCGAGACTTACCTCGGGGTCGCGCCACGCGGGTTCAGGTCGTTCCTGCTGGCGGGGCCGCTGTGGATCAAGGACAAGCTGTACATGGATCGCGAGATTCGTGAGGCGCTCGCCTACGATGGCCCCCTGCTGTACGCGGAGCATCACGAGTCCCACGCCGCCAGCGCCTTCTTCCCCTCGCCCTTCGAGGAAGCGGCGGTGCTCACGATGGATGGCGTGGGCGAATGGGCGACCGCTTCGATCGGCGTCGGCCGGGGCAACGACATCACCCTGCTCCGGGAACTGCACTGGCCGGACTCCCTCGGCCTGCTCTACTCCGCCTTCACCTACTACACCGGGTTCAAGGTGAATTCGGGCGAGTACAAGGTGATGGGCCTGGCTCCCTACGGCGAGCCGACCTATGTGGACCTGATCTATCGCGAGCTGCTCGATCTGCGTGACGACGGCTCGTTCCGGCTCAATCAGCGCTGCTTCAATTATCTGTCCGGGCTCACCATGACGAGCCCGCACTTTCACGAGCTGTTCGGCGGCCCTCCCCGCGAACCCGAATCCAAGCTCACCCAGAAGGAGATGGATCTCGCCCGCTCCGTCCAGGTGGTGTGCGAGGAGATCATGCTCCGCATGGCACGGACGGCGCACCGGGAGACCGGCCTGCCCAATCTCTGTCTCGCCGGTGGCGTCGCCCTCAACTGCGTGGGCAATGGCCGGCTGCTTCGCGAGGGACCGTTCAAGCACCTCTGGATCCAGCCGGCGGCCGGCGATGCGGGCGGCGCGCTGGGCGTCGCCCAGATGGCATGGCACCGGCAGCTCAAGCAGCCGCGCACGGTCGTGTCCGGCCGTGACAGCATGCACGGCGCCTATCTCGGCCCCTCCTACACGCCCGAGCAGATCGAGCAGTATCTCACGAGCATCGGCGCGCCCTACGAGCGTCTCGACCGCCCGACGCTGCTCGAGAAGACCGCGGGGCTGCTGGCCAGCGAAAAGATCGTGGGCTGGTTCGACGGCCGGATGGAGTTCGGTCCGCGGGCGCTGGGCGGCCGCAGCATCCTCGGCGATCCCCGCAGCCCGAAGATGCAGGCGGACATGAACATCAAGATCAAGTTCCGGGAGGGGTTCCGGCCGTTCGCGCCGAGCGTGCTCCGGGAACGGGTCGGCGAGTATTTCGAACTCGACGGCGACTCGCCCTACATGCTGCTGGTCGCACCGGTGAAGAAATCACGGCAGATTCCGATGACCGAACAGCAGCGGAAGCTGTGGGGCATCGATCAGTTGAACGTGGTGCGTTCGGATATTCCGGCGGTGACCCATATCGACTACTCGGCCCGCATCCAGACGGTGACCGCGGAGACGAGCCCCAACTACTACGACCTGATCCGGGAGTTCGAGCGGCAGACCGGATGCGCCGTGGTGGTGAATACCTCGTTCAACGTGCGCGGCGAGCCGATCGTCTGCAGCCCGGCCGATGCCTACCGCTGCTTCATGCGGACCCACATCGACGCGCTGGTGCTCTACCCGTTCCTGCTGCACAAGGACGGCCAGCCCGAATGGAAGGAGAGCGGCGATTGGCGGACCGAATTCCAGCTCGACTGACCCCGCGGGAGGGCCGCAAGTTCGGCCTCACCGTGGGCATCGCCTTTCTGGTGCTGGGGGGCATCTCCCACTGGCGCGGGCACGAGATCGCCCCGCTCGTGCTCTGGACGCTGGGTGGCCTGCTGACCGCCGGCGGCCTGCTGCTCCCGGGCTATCTCAGCGGGGTGCACCGGGCGTGGATGGGGCTCTCACACCTGCTGTCGAAAGTCACGACCCCGCTGTTCATGGGCCTGGTGTACTTTCTGGTGATCACGCCGATGGGGCTGGTCATGCGCCTCTTCGGCCGCAACCCGATGGTCCATCGCCCCGAGGCGGCCGGATACTGGATCGTGCGCAAGCCCGACCCGGACCAGGCCAACTCGCTCACCCGGCAGTTCTGACGACGCCGTCGAGCGCCGCCCCAGGAGGTTCCGTGTCGCAACCGAGTCTGGTACGAGAGCTGTGGTCGTTCATGAAGGCCCGCAAGAAGTGGTGGCTGATGCCACTCATCCTGCTGATGCTGCTGGTCGGCACGCTGCTGGTCTTCGCCAAGGGATCGGTACTGGCCCCGTTCATCTACACGATCTTCTGACCGGCATCGGTCACCGCTGGCCACTGCGCGGCGTCCCGCCACTCGAGCGGGGCGCCGCGTCTGGTTTGCGAGCCCGAGTCCGGGACGCCGGTCGGACCCCCCGGCCGGATTTCAGCCAGGTTGACATCGCCTGACAACAGCCGCAAGATAGGAGCGTCAGGCACGCCACTCCGGAGGACCCCATGCGAGCCACGACGCCGGTGCTCTTCTTCCTGCTCCTCTCGACGACCGCAGCCATCTCCGCCACCGCCCAGCAGGTGCCGGTGAAGGCCAGGCCGGCGCCACGCACCTGGTCCCAGGAGATGCGGGACAAGGCGGAGATCTCCCTGTACCAGCGGCACGATTGTGGGGCCGCACTGCTCCAGGCCAATGCCGCCTTCGATCGGGAAATGCGGCACCCCGATCGGATGGATCCGCGCATCCCGCTGGTGAAGGCGCGGGCGCACGAGTGCCTGGGACAGATCCCGGAAGCCGTGCTCAGTTACGCGATGTACGATCGCCTCGCCGGGGTGGAGCCGGCCCAGGCCAGCGCGCTGGCGGGGGCGTGCACCGCACTCCTTCAGGCCGGCCGGCCGCAGGACTCCGTGGGGCTGGCGCGACTCACCGATTCCCTGATCGCGATGCGAAACGGCATCGTGCGCGCCCGGGACCGCAACAGCACCGAGCTCTTCCTGCGGACCGCCTCGGCCATCGCTGCGCCGTCGCCTAGCCCGCCGCGCTGGTTCGCCGGCAACGTGCCGATGGACCAGGGCTCGATCACCCGTAATATGGGGAATGAGGCGATCCGGACGACGTGGAACGCCTGGTACGGGCCACCATATATCTCGCCGCGCACCGGGTACGAGCGGCATGCAAGGGAGCGTGCCTCCGACGCCGAACTCCAGCTCGCCAGTGCATTGGCCGACGTGGAGGCACGGCTGCTCTGCCTCGATCCGCACCGGTAAGCGACGCGGTGGAGCTGGTGCTCCGCCCCTACCCCGTCACTCCGCACCACTCGGCCAGCGCCACCGCGATCACCTTCACCGCGGTCAGCAGTTCCTCGACTTCGATGTATTCGTCAGGCGCGTGGGCCAGCTTGATGTCGCCGGCACCATACATCACGCACGGCATGCCTCCGAACGCGATGAAGTGCCGCATGTCGGCGCCGTAGGTCGCAGCCTCCGTGGTGAGGTGCCGGCCGGTGACACCGGTGTGGGCGCGCCGAAGGACATCGCAGATCGGGGAGTCGGACGCCGTCTCGGCCGGGATGAACTGGCCGCCGAAATAGGTGATGACGGGCGGATGCTCGCGAAGCCACGGATCCCGTGACGCCACCGCCATGATCCGGTCGGCGACGAGCCGCTTGAACGACTCCAGCTCTTCTCCGGGAAGGAAGCCCACCCGAATTTCAGCATCCAGGAGTTCGGGCACCGTCGAGGCCCAGTTGCCGGCCCGCACCACGCCCACATTGACCGGGACCTTGTTGGCGAAAAAGTCGTAGAGCGGGTGCCGGAGCGTCGCGTTCCGTTCCTGCTCGAAGGCCATGAGTTCGTCGTAGATGGGCAGGAACTTCTCGAGCGCCGACACGCCTTCGTCACGGGTAGCGGCGTGGGCGGAGCGGCCGGTGATCGTGAGCCGGAAGACCAGCGAGCCCTCGCAGGCGGTCACCAGGGCCAGTTCGGTCGGTTCGGTGACCAGCGCCGCGTCCGCCCGGTAGCCTCGCAGCACGGTCGAGAGTGCACCGATCCCCCCGTCTTCTTCACCGACCGTCGCGGCGATGGTGACATCGCCCTTGAGGCGGACACCGCAGGCATCGAGGGCCGCGAGGGCGGCGAGGTGGGTGGTGAGCCCGCCCTTCATGTCGCAGCTCCCGCGGCCGTAGACCCGGCCATCCACGAGCTTCGCGGCGTATGGGGGCTGGCTCCAGAGGCCATGATCGCCCTCAGGGACGGTGTCGATGTGGGCGTTGAGCAGGATGGAGCGGCCGCCACCGGTGCCCTTCCGCTTGCCGACGACGTTCAGCCGACCCTCGTAACCGGGCTGCTCGCCCACATGCTCCAGGTACCCGCGCATTTCGTCGGCGGTCGCGGCCCAGGTCTCCACGTCCAATCCCCGAGCCCGGAACGCGTCCGCGGCGACCGCGCTCATGGGGCCTTCCGCGCCCGTCACCGATGCTGCGCGGACAAACGACTGATGCAGGCGGATCGTCGCGTCACGGGCCGCCTCGACCGCCTGGCCGATCCGGCCTACCAGTTCACTCGCAGGTTCCTGGGGCACGCCTGCAACCTCATTTCGGGATGGTGACGGTCACGCCGAGCGGCGGGAAGGCAGTGGCGGCGAAAGCTAATCACGGTGGCCGTGAAGAAAAAAGAAGGGCACCGCCGTGGCGGTGCCCCTCACTCATGGCTCAGTGCGAGGCCATCAGGACCCGGTGAGGCAGCCCTTCGCGGCGTTGGACCAGTTCTTCTGGATCTTCCAGCTGCTGCCGTTGGCGAGGACCACCAGGCTGCCGAACTGCCAGGCGCACTTGTCGGCGTTCTCGTAGCCGCGGCGGTCGTACCAGGCCGAGCCACGCGGATCGGTCTCGGTCTCGGCAAGTTCGTGCGCCGAGGTGTTCACGAGCGACGCGAGCATCTGGGAGTGACCGGTCTGGGTGTCGGTCGGATCGCAGCCGGCAACGCCGGACGGGTTCGGCTCGTAGGCCGCCTGCACCGGCTTGCCATTGGAGCAGTTGCCCCAGGTGTGCCACGCGCAGTAGTTGACGCCGGACGGATAGGTCGGCGTGTAGATCACGTACAGCGCGTTCGGATCAGGATTCTGTCCCGAGATGGCGCAGGCCTCGGCGACCGCCTGAGTGGTGCTGAGGGCACCGCCCGGCGCCGAGGTGCCGTCGAAGACGTGGCCGAGGTAGGTGGAGGTCGAGGTGATCTTGCTGGTCGCGTCACCGTACTCGGTGTTCAGGCCGTTGTAGCGGCTGCCACTCCACCCGTTGTAGAACTGATCGATCCCTGTCACGACGTCCGACGGGAACGAGCCGTTGGTGAACTGGGGTCCCCAGAAGATCGCCTGGATCTTGCTGGCCTTGATGACCGGACCCTTGTGGTAGATCAGCAGCTGCACCGATCCGGCGTTGGTGGTGACGTTGGTGCTCCCCTGATGCAGGACCGCTCCGATGGGCTGGCCGGCCTTCACTCCATCCGTCGAAACACCACCGGCTGTGGTGTTGGCGGGCGACATCTGGTCCGAGCATGCGGCGAGCACGCCGAGACCGGCCATACACAAGGCCCTGCGGAAGAAACCTGGACGCAGCATAGGGAGGGACTCCTGAGGTAGAGGGAATCAGCACGCACCGTCCAGAACGCGCCGCGGGTGCGGGCGAGCTGCGCGAGGGGGCCGGGCGGGGAGTGCCCGGAAAGACCTGCAACTGTTCTGAGGTGCTCGTTGGGGCCTCGGCCAAGGCCCCGTTTCAAAATGTGAAATTCTCTCGCTGGCGCAAGAGCGACTTCGGGACGTGGGGTGAATCACCACCCCTATGGTGTGGTGTCGCCGCCACGGCCGGGGCGGGCGAGAGCAGGCGGCGGCGCCTGTCCCGCCAGGACTCGCATAATGACATGATCGAACGCCTCAATGGGCTTGGAGCCGTCGAGCATCACCCCATGCACGATGAATCCCGGTGTCCCTGAGAACCCGAACTGCTGGAACTCGGCCAGGTCCGCATCGATGATCGCACCCACTTCGGGACTCCGGGCATCGCGGCGTGCACGCGCCACATCGGCCCCCGCCTGGTGGGCCGCGGCATCGAGATACGCACCGCCCTCGGCAGTGAGTCGCTCCTGATTCGCGAACAGGAGATCGTAGTACCGCCACGCCTTGTCCTGACCCTGCCGGAGCACGGCCTCGAACATCAGCGCCGCCTCGTGCGCATGGGCATGGATCGGGAGCGGTGTCTGCTTCAAGACCAGCCGCACCTGCCCGGGGTACTTCTCAAGCACCGCTTTCAGCACCGGGACATCCCGGCGGCAATAGGGGCACTGGAAGTCGGAGTATTCCACGATCGTGACCGCCGCGTCCGGCGCGCCTCGAACGGCCCGGCCGGCGCCGATCACGGGGTGGCGCGGCGCCGAGAGTTCCCGCCCGATGCGCTCGTCCTCCGCGCTATCCGCCTTCGCCTGGGCGAGGTGCTGATAGGAATCCGCGGCCGCCTGCAGCGCTTCCATGATTTCGGCTGGATGCTCGCGAATCACCTCGGCCAGTATCTCCGGGTGCTGCTTGAGCGTGGCCCGCAACTGCTCGGGCGACGGGGAACAGGCAGCCAGCAACGAAGGGAACGCGACCAGCAGCGCGGCGCGGAAGGGTGACACGCGGGCCTCGAGATTTCGGGTGGGAAACGCGGAGCCGAAATGTGGTGGCGTCGTGCCGGTCGTGCCAAGGCCACGCCCGAGCGGCGGGCTTACGACCGTACGAAGGCTGAACTATCGTTGGGAGTCCACCACCTCAGTCTGAGCCAGCAGCACAGGACCCTCCATGCGGGACCTCCTCCAGGAATACGACCGGCTTCACGCCCCCGGGCGGCCGGTAGGCCGCGCCGTCGTCACCAGCGTCTGGGGCTCGGCCCCCCGGGCCGAGGGCGCCTGCATGCTCGCTACCGCGGATGGTGCGCTCGCCGGTTCGGTGTCCGGCGGCTGCGTGGAGAGCGCCACGGCCCAGGAGATTGCCGCGGCCATCACGACTGGTGCATCGAAGCTGGTGACCTACGGCGTGACCCATGAGAAGGCGTGGGAGGTCGGCCTCGCTTGTGGCGGAACGATCAAGGTGTTCGTCGAGCCGGCGGTCTCCAGGACGGTACTCGAGGCGGCGCGCAGTGAGGGTGGGGTGGTCGTGGCCACCGTGATCGAAGCCGATCCGGCCGAGTGGCTCGGCGCCTCTGCCCTGCTCCGTGAAGATGGTGGCACCCAGACGACTCCGGAGACTGAGTGGATCGCAAAAGCGGCGGGAGACGCAGCGCGTGCCGCGCTCCGCAAGGAGGCCAGCACCGTGGTGCAGGTCGCTGGTCCTCATGGCGGAGTAGCGTCGGTGTTTCTGGAGGTGTACCCGCGGCGCCCGCGGCTGGTGATCTTCGGCGGGGTTCATATCGCGATGGCACTGGTGCCTCTCGCCAGGTCGCTGGGTTACCGGACAGTGGTCGCCGACGGTCGCCAGTCATTTCTGACCCGGGAACGCTTCCCCGATGCCGATGAGCTCCTGCTCGCCTGGCCGGAAGAGGCGTTCAAACAGGCCGGCCTCGACAGCGCGACCTTCGTCTGCGTGCTCTCCCACGACCCCAAGTTCGACGAGCCCGCGCTCGATATCGCGCTCCGCTCGCCGGCGCGGTATATCGGTGCGATCGGTTCGAAGAAGACCCAGGCCTCCCGGCGCGAGCGGCTGCGGAAGCAGGGTTTCACCGATGCCGACCTTGCCCGCCTGCACGGCCCGATCGGTCTCGATCTGGGAGGCCGCTCGCCGGCGGAGACCGCACTCGCCATCATGGCCGAGATGACGATGGCGCGCTACGGCGGCAGTGGACGCACCCTGACTCCCGCGTGACAGGGTCCAGCCACCCGGCACGCCAGGTCTTTGTTACCGGTGGCACCGGCTATCTCGGCCGGCGCCTGATCCGGGCCCTGACTGAACGCACCCACGTGGTGCGCGCCCTCGTCAGGCAGGGGTCGGAGTCGAAGCTCCCGCCAGAGGCTCACCCGGTGCGCGGGGATGCGCTGCATGGCCTCTCCTATGCCGCGCAGGTCGCTCCCGTGGACACCTTCGTGCATCTCGTCGGCGTCTCGCACCCGAGCCCCCGCAAGGCCCGCGAGTTCCTCCGCGTCGATCTCGCCTCCATGGAGGCCGCGGTCGCTGCCGCGAGCACGGCGGGCGTGCGGCACTTCGTCTATGTGAGTGTCGCGCATCCTGCGCCGGCCATGCATGCGTACGTCGCGGCGCGGATGCAGGGAGAACGCCTGCTCCGGGAAAGCGGCCTGCCGGCAACGATACTGCGGCCCTGGTATGTCCTCGGTCCGGGCCATTGGTGGCCGGCGATACTGCTGCCGGCCTACTGGGCGGCAGAGTTCCTGCCCGGCCCACGCGAGACGGCCCGCCGGCTTGGCCTCGTCACCATCGGCCAGATGATCCGCGCGCTGCTGCACGCAGTCGAGGAGCCGGTGGCGGGGCTCCGAATTCTCGACGTTCCTCACATTCGCCGGATACCGTGATGCTTCCGAAACGGACACGTGCGCTCCTGCTGGGCACCCTGCTCGCCGCCTCCGCCACTCCAGCGGCCGCGCAGCATGACACGCTGAGCCTCCGCCCCGCATTCCGCCTCATCGATCGGTACGCCGAGCAGGTGATGCAGAGCGAGGGGACCCCAGGGCTCTCGCTGGCCCTCGTCGACAAGCAGGGTGTCATCACGGTCCGGAGCTACGGCTACGCGGACGTCGCGCGGAGAGCCCCTGTCACGCCGGCCACCCGATTCGAGATCGGCTCGATCTCCAAGTCCTTCACCACGATCGCGCTCATGCAGCTCCGCGATGAGGGGCGCTTCGACCCGTCGCAGCCGATCCGGCGCTATCTCCCCTGGTTCACGCCCGCGTCCAGGTGGCGGCCGGTGACCGGGCACGACCTCCTCACCCACACTGCCGGACTCCCGGCCGACCGCGACGACATCCCCTCCTCGCGCGCCCAGGCCTACGTCGCGCGCGAGCGCACCCTCGGCTCGGCACCGGGGAAGCGCTGGGCCTACTCGAACATCGGCTTCCAGGTGATGGGGGCCGTGCTCGAACGACTGGAGCGCCGGCCGTATCCGGAGATCATCCGCACCCGGATTCTCGAACCGCTTGGCATGACCGGAACCGAGGCCGAGTTCACCAATGCGACCCGGCCCCGACTGGCAGTGGGGTATCTCCCACTCTATGACGATCGTCCGGCGCGTCCCGGCGATCCGCTGGTCGAGGGCACCTGGATCGAGTACGGCTCCGGCGACGGTTCCATCGTCGCGAGTTCGACCGAGCTCGGTGCCTACCTCACGATGCTGCTCAACAGGGGCCAGGGCCCGCGCGGGCGAGTGCTCTCCGAAGCTGGTTACACCGCACTGATGACGCCATACGCGCTCACCGCGCGCGGCGACGATCACTACGGATACGGGATGTTCCTCGGCACGCTCGACAGCCTGCCGGTCTTCCGGCACAGCGGCGGCATGATCGGTTACACCAGCTACCTGATCGGCGTGCCTTCACTCGGCATCGGTGCGGTGGCGTTCGTGAATGGGCCGGGCGAACCCGGCGACATCGCGCGCTTCGCGCTCCGGACGCTCGCCGCCGCATCGCGCGGCGATTCCCTTCCCGAGCTGCCAGAGGTACGACCGCCCTGGCAGGTCACTGACCCGACCGCGTATGCGGGCCGATTCGTATCGCCGGACGGCGACTCGCTGGAGTTCGTGGCGAGCGGTGACTCCCTGCTGCTGGTACGGGGCGATCGTCGAGAGCCGCTTCTTCGCCATGGCACGGACAGCTTCCTCGGCCCATCGCCGGACTTCTCGATCTATCCCATCCGGTTCGGCCGCGGGCCGAAAGGCGTGACGGAGGCCTGGTATGGTGGCGACTGGTTTGCCGGGGAGAGCTACCGAGGGCCGCGGCGTTTCACCGTGCCGAAGGAGTGGCAGGCGTACATCGGCCATTACCGGATCATGCAGCCGTGGGAGCCGAATTTCCGGGTCGTGGTCCGCAAAGGCCGTCTCTGGTGGATCGGACCCGAGGGAAACGAGGAACCGCTGACTCCGACCGGAGCGGGCAGCTTCCGGGTTGGCGAGCCGGGCTCGCCGGAAACGCTCCGGTTCGACGACATCGCGGATGGGCAGGCGCTGCGCGCCACATTCTCCGGGATGGCCTACTACCGATTCTTTGCGCCGTGAGGCTGCCCGCCCCGGGAAGTGCCTGACAGAGCATTCGACGGGCATGGCCATCTCGGCCGCGCCACCACCTGTACCCCCAGTGACCGACCCATGCGCCTTCCTCTGATGCTCGGCCTCCTCGGCCTCGTGGCCTGCGGCGGGCCCACCTACGACGTGGTGATCCGCCACGGCACCGTCTACGACGGCCGCGGCGGGCCGGGAATCGCCGCGGATGTCGCGATCCAGGGCGACAGCATCGCCGCGATTGGCGATCTGTCCGCGGCACAGGGCCGCAGTGAAATCGAGGCGAAGGGTCTCGCGGTCGCACCCGGCTTCATCAACATGCTGAGCTGGGCGAACGAGGCGCTGCTGGTCGATGGCCGCTCCGAGAGCGACATCCGCCAGGGGGTGACGCTCGAGGTCTTCGGCGAGGGCGAGTCGATGGGGCCGCTCAGCGACAGCATGAAGCAGGAGGCACGGGCCAGCCAGGGCGACATCAAGTACGACATCACCTGGACCACGCTCGCGCAGTACCTCGACACCCTTGTCGCCAGGGGAATCTCGACCAATGTCGCCAGCTTCGTCGGCGCGGCGACGGTCCGGCAGTACGTCCTGGGTCATGACCCACGCGCGCCCACCGCCGAAGAGCTGCGGCGCATGGAGGGCCTGGTTACCGGGGCCATGAAGGACGGCGCGCTCGGCGTCGGCTCCTCGCTGATCTACGAGCCGGGCATGTTCGCGACGACCGAGGAGCTCACCGGGCTCGCGCGGGCGGCCGCGGCCGAAGGCGGGATGTACATCTCGCACATCAGGAACGAGAACGACTCGCTGCTGGACGCGGTGGACGAGTTTCTCACGATCGCGCGGAACTCCGGCGCCCGCGCGGAGATCTATCACCTCAAGGCGGCGGGCGGGCCCAACTGGGGCAAGCTGGACGAGGTCATTCGCCGGGTCGAGGCGGCGCGCGCGGCAGGGCTCGCCATCACGGCCGACATGTACACCTATCCCGCCAGCGCGACGGGGCTCGATGGGGTGATGCCTGGCTGGGTGCGGGCCGGCGGGTTCGACGCCTGGCGCTCCCGGCTGCAGGACCCCGCGGTGCGGCGGCGCCTCAAGGCGGAGTGGCGCGCGCGCGGCGGAGCGTTTGCGGGACCCGGGGGACCGGAAGGCGTGCTGCTGGCTGGCTTCAAGCAGGACTCGCTCAAGCACTATACCGGCAAGCGGCTGTCCGAAGTCGCCGCGCTCCGCGGGACGAGCGCCGAGGATGCCGCGATGGACCTGATCATCGCCGACCGGAGCCGGATCGAGTGCATCTACTTCACGATGTCCGAGGACAACCTCAGAAAGCAGATCGCGCTCCCGTGGGTCAGCTTCGCGTCCGATGCATCGTCACTCGCGCCGGAGGGAGTGTTCCTCAAGTCGAACCCGCACCCGCGCGCCTATGGCACCTTTGTGCGGGTGCTCGGCAAGTACACGAGGGATGAAAAGATCCTCACGCTCCCGGAGGCGGTCCACCGCCTCTCGGGTCTGCCCGCCGCCAACCTGCGCCTCACCCGGCGCGGGGTGCTCACTCCGGGCTATTATGCGGATGTGACGGTATTCGATCCCGACGAGATCCGCGACCACGCCACGTTCGAGCAGCCACACCAGTATGCGACCGGCATGCGGCAGGTGTTCGTCAACGGGGTGCAGGTCGTGCGGGACGGCGAGCACACGGGAGCGACGGCGGGCCGGGTGGTCAAGGGATCCGGCGCCGCCCAGGGCAGCAGGTAGTCCGCGTTGGATGAACCGATCTCAGCGGTCAGCTCGGTGACCAGAGAGGCGCAGCATCATGTTCTCGCTTGAGGGACTCGTCGCGCTCGTCACCGGTGCCGGCAGCCCGGCGGGCATCGGCTTCGCCACGGCAAAGCTGCTGGCCAGGTCCGGTGCCTCGGTGGCCATCACCTCGACCACGTCGCGGATCCACGAGCGCGTCGCCGAACTCGCCGACCTGGGCGGGAAGACCTGCGGCCTCATCGCCGACCTCACCGACACCGCCGATCAGCGTCACCTGGTGGAAGGCGTGCACGCCGCCCTCGGGCCGGTGGACATCCTGGTGAACAACGCCGGCATGGCGCAGGTAGGCAGCCCCGAGATTCACGGCGAGTTCGTGACGCTCACCGACAGCGACTGGGAGCTCACGCTCGAACGGAATCTGTTCACGGCGATCGGACTCACCCGGGCGCTGCTGCCGGACATGCTGGACGAAGGGTTCGGGCGGATCATCAACGTCTCCTCGGTCACCGGTCCGCTGGTCGCCAATCCCCGCTCCTCTCCGTATGCCGCGGCCAAGGCGGCGATGATCGGCCTGACGCGAGCGCTGGCGATCGAGACCGCGCGCAAGGGTGTCACCGTCAACGCCGTGGCACCGGGGTGGATCGCCACCGCGTCCTCCTCCGATCAGGAACTCGCGGCGGGCACCAACACGCCAGCCGGGCGCCCCGGCACGCCGAATGAAGTCGCCGCCATGATCGGCTTTCTCGCCTCGCGCGAGGCGAGTTATGTCACGGGGCAGATGCTGGTCGTCGATGGCGGCAACACCATCCAGGAGTACAAGGGACCGCCGGAGGGCTGGTACTGATGGCCGAGTGGGCTGACCGGGTTGCGCTCATCACGGGGGGCGCGAGCGGGATCGGGCGGGCGGTGGCGGAGAAGTATCTTGACGCCGGTGCATCGGTAATGCTCGCCGATCACGATCAGGCGCGCCTCGAGGCCACCGCAGGCGCGCTGGCCTCACGGGGAGCCGTCGCGATCACGCCGACCGATGTGAGCCGTGTCGCCGACTGCGCCCGGATGGTGAGCATCACCCTCGACCGGTTTGGCCGGCTCGACGCGCTGATCAACTCGGCTGGGGTCTGGGTGGAAGGCCCGAGCGAGGCGATGACCGAAGCGGACTGGGACCGGGTCCTGGACGTGAACCTCAAAGGCACATTCTTCGCCTGCAGCCACGCGATTCCCGCGCTGGCGCTGACCGGCGGGGTGATCGTGAATGTGGCGTCCGATGCGGGACTGGTGGGCAATGCGGGCGCGGCGATCTATTCGGCGTCGAAGGGCGGAGTGGTGCTGCTGACCAGGGCGCTCGCCCTCGAACTCGCGCCGCGCGGCATCCGGGTGAATGCGATCTGCCCGGCCGATGTCGACACCCCAATGCTGGCCAGCCAGGCGGAGCGGTATGGCGGCGGCAACCCTCAGGGCTACCGCGAAGCACTGCTCAACCGGTATCCGCAGCGGGCCGGCGCGAGATTCCTGCGTGCCGAGGAGGTCGCGGATGCCATCCTCACGATCGCGTCTCCCCGCATGGCCGGGCTCACGGGTGCGGCGATCCCGCTCGATTTCGGGTTGACGGCGGGGTACTAGTTCGGCCGAAGGGTCATCCTCGTCCCCGGATATCGGGCGTCATCTCGAGACCGCGCAGCGACGCGTCCTGGTCGAGCGGCAACGCGCCGAGCACCGCTGACCGGCCTGCTTCGTTTGGTCCAGGTCGAAGGTCAGTTTACGCCGCGAGGAGCGGCAGTATCCGATCCGGTTCAGGAAGCCGTGGCATGATGGTCTCCGGGGCGCTCGGTCGCCGCCCTCCCGCCTTCTCTTCACGGCCAGGGAGGCAGCTCACGTACCGCTTCGAGGTCGGCGAGATCCTTCCGCCGCCCGCTTGTTCACGATCAACTCGGTCCGTCCCAGGAACGGCACCGGGTGTCCCCGTACCTCGTGGACGCACCGGCCCGTCCAGGCCGCGGTGAAATCGGGGAGCCCGCTGATCGCGGTGAGCAGGTCGATCCGGTTGGGAGGGAGACCGAACTGAATGATCGGTCCGGGGTGATCGAAGTCGGCGCGCGTGATGAGGAATCGCGCGTCGGACTGGAGCAGCGCGCGCAGCACGTCGAACCAGTCGTCGTTCACGCCGAGCGGATGACGCGGACTGGGAGGTCCTTGCGGGGGAGGAGCGGCGAGGTCCGCCCGGTGAGGCCCCACATGCGCCGGGACAGTTCCCAGACCATCTCGATGCGCTCCTCGGCCGTGGTGCTCGCCGAGAGATCGTCGCCCGGCTCCTGTCCTTGCGAGAAGATCCGCACCGGCCAGTTCGCCCGCGGAGAAGGTGTGGAGCCACCTGGATGCGATGTCATGCGGAGGAATCCAGGACGCGAGCATCGCCCGGCAAGGTAGTGTCTGACGGCACTCGCACTCGGTACTCCCTGTCGTTTCTGCGTCGCCCTGCACAGCATTTTGCGCGGGCTCTCTCCCGTTTTTCGCACGCCCGCACCGATGCCTCAAGGAGAAGCTCATCCCTGAGCTGATCTCGTTCGCCAGCTTTTCCCTCTCCCGTCGCTTCAGCGACGAGCTCATCGATTCTATCAGGGCGAGGACGTCTCGATCACCGCCCGGATATCCCTCGCCCACCCCTCCGCATCCTCCGGCGGCCGGAACGACCACGAGACCCTCGACTGTCCGCTGCCGGCGCTGATGATCACCCGGTCGCCCTCGCGGCGGACATCGGTCGCCTTGCGGGTCGCGGCGGTGAGGTCGAGACCCACCTTCTCGTTCTTGTGGATGAAGACACTCGACTTCGTGACGATGATCGACGCGTCGCGATCCTCCCAACGAGTGCCACGGGTGCTCCGGGAGTAGTAGGTGTAGCGGAATACCTCGTCGTTGGCCTGGTGCACGATCGATTCCGCCTCGAACCGGCTGGCGAGATCCGGGGGCAGCGTGCTGGTGGTCCGGTGGCAGGCAGCGCAGATCGCCAGGATCGCGAGTGTCAGGGAGAGGCGCATGGGGCCATGCCTAGTGAGGAGTGGAGTACCGGGCGCGGGGAGGCTAGGACCCCGCGGCTTCATGTGCACCAAGAATGGCGGCAGCCGCGGCGATGGCGTCGTGGCTTCCGGTCAGCGCCACCAGGTCGCCCGCGGCCAGCCGTTCGCCCGCTTCCGGAAAGGCGATCCGCTGATCACCGCGCAGCAGCGCGACCACCGAGGCGCCGGTGCGGCCGCGCAGATTGAGTTCCCCGAGCGACCGGCCATCCCCCTCCGACCGCTCCCCCACCCTGAGAGGCGCGAAGTCGCCCAGTCCCGGCAGCATGCGCCGCACCGGCGCGAACTCCAGCGTCTCCGCCTGCGACTGCTTGGCGAGCGTGGCCACGATCAGCTCCGCACCGGCACGGAAGTGACCGAAGAGATCGGTCGCCCGTCGCCAGAATACGATGCCGAAGAGCAGAAGCACCAGCCCCAGCACCGCGAGTCCGCTGAGCGGAGGCAGGAATGGCTGCGTCACCACGACCAGCGGTCCTCCCGTCGCCAGGATCGCCGCCACCTGCACGGCGACACTCAGCACCCGGCGAGGAGAACGCCCGTTGTCCACCTTTCCCGCTGCCGGCATGGGGACGACGATCGCTCCCAGTTGATCCCCCAGCGCGCGGGTGACACGCAGGATCCCGATCAGGAACGGTGTCACGGCGGCGAGGGTCAGCAGTGCCACCATCCACGAGGCCAGCTCCGGGCTGATGCCGTAGCCCTCGACCAGTCCCACCAGCTTGTTCCTGAGATACGACCCGGCGAAGACGAGACCGGCGATCGCCAGGGCATCCGCCGCGAGCCATCGCGCGGCGCTGCGCACCCGCATCCAGGGCGAGCGCTCGCGCGGAGCGGTGCGGAGCGCCTCGACCCAGGCGCCGTACAACGACGCCACCATCTGCACCCGGTGCGGCAGCGCCCGGTCCACCCGCTCGGCCACGGCGTCCGCCACCCCCGCGAGCCAGGTGGAGAGGAACGCCGTCACGATCGAAACCGCGACCGCGGCGGCAACGAAGGCGCGCGGCACCACCCCGAGCGTTGCACCGACCCCGGCCAGGATGAACGAGAACTCGCCGATCTGCGCGACGCTGAGCGCCGCGCGGATCGCCGAGCGGAGACTCTGGCCCGAGAGAAAGACGCCGAGCGTCACGGCGACCGGCTTGCCGATGAGGACGACCGTGAGGACGCCGAGGGCCAGCGGCCACTCGGCGGCGAGCAGCCGGAGGTCGAGCTGCATGCCGGTGGCGACGAAGAAGATCGCGGCGAAGACGTCGCGCAGCGGGCGCACCTCTCCCGCCACGATCTTCCCCCCGCCCGATTCCGCCACGAGCAGCCCGGCGAGAAACGCGCCCAGCGCCACCGAGAACCCGGCGGCCCCGGCGAGGAACGACAACCCGAAGGCGAACCCCACCATGCTGATGAGCATCGTCTCGGGTTTGCGGAGGCCGATCACCCAGCGCGCGGCACGGGGCACGGCCGCGAGCCCGAGCACCATGAACAGCGCCAGCACGCCGATCAGCCGGCCCACCACGCCTGCCAGTGCCGTACCTGACAACCCCTCCCCCGACGCAGCGGCGGTGAGCAGCGCGATGATGATCATCGCGCCCACGTCCTCGAACAGCGTGAGGCTGAACACCGTCGGCCGGAGTTCCGGGCCAAGCGGGTGGGCCTCGAGCACCTTGGTGAGGATCATGGTGCTGGAGACCGCCACGGCGCCGGCGAGGAAGGCGCTGGCCAGCGGGCTCCAGCCGAAGGCGCGCCCGGCGCCGAAGCCGAGCGCCAGCATGAGCCCGATCTCCACCAGCGCGGCGAGTCCGGCGGCCGGGCCGGTCTTGAGCAATCGGTCGAGCCGGAACTCGAGGCCGATGCTGAACATCAGGAGGATGACGCCAAGTTCGGAGAGCAGGTGGATGATGTGCTCGTCACTCACCCACGACGGCGGGACGCTGGGACCGATAATGACGCCGGCCACGAGGTAGCCGGCGACGACGGGCCAGCGAAGCCGCTGGAACAGCAGCGCCGTCGCCCCGGCGCTGACGAGGACGACGGCGAGGTCGCGGAGGAAGTGTTCGAGGGCGTCCACGGAGGGTCTCGCGGGGTCTCGTCCCGAACGGGTCGAGACCTACCGTGCCTCAGCCAGGCGCTTGAGCTGTCGCAAGACGCGCTGCTGCGCCTGCCCGTTTCGCACGGCGAGGAAGATGGTGTCGTCCCCGGCGATGGTGCCGATGACGTCACCCCATGCCAGCCGGTCGATGGCCACGGCGACGCGATTGGCTTCGCCGGCGGGCGTGTGCAGCACGCAGAGGGCATCGCCCGCGGCCTCGGCGGTGAGCACCCCTTCGACGATGCGCCGTTCGTCAGGGTGCTCGGGCTCGGCGGTGATCCGTGCGGGACGCCGATAGGCGCCGTCCACCTTCACCAGCTTCGAGCGCGGTGATGTCGCGGCTGACGGAGCTCTGGGTGACCTTCCATCCCTCCGCCGACAGGGCGTCGGCCAGCTCCTCCTGCGTGTGAATCGGCCGGGTGCTGATCAGCTCGAGGATCTTGAGGTGGCGCTTCCGACGGTCGCCGCTCATGGGCCACCGCGCGAACCGCCCCGGCCGGCCAGCCGGTCGATCGCGCCTTCGAACTTGCGCTGCTCCCGCGCGGCCCATGCCCGGCAGGCGCGGAGCCGCGGCACGCACGGCCGGCAGTCCGAGATTGCCCAGCCCGCCGGTGCTGCGCCGCCGGCCGATGATCTCCTCGGTGGCCGGCTCCCGCCACCAGTCGCCTTCCTTGATCGCGGCCGCGACTTCCCGATAGGCGGAGCGGAAGGCCCGGCCGCTCTCCACCCGGCGCATCACCTCGTCGGTCGCGAGCGGGCCGCCGCTCAGGATGTCGCGGCCCACGGCCGCGTCGACGCCGAGGCGCGGCACCGCGACGGCGAGCATGGAGAGCATCCCCTCGAGCCGGTCCACGCCGCGCATGACCGGCTCCTTGATGAGCTGGAAGTCACGGTGGTAGCCGCTGCCGAGCTTCCCCTTGATCTGGAAGACGGTGAAGAGGTCGCCCTCGAGCGCCGCGGCGCGGCTGCGGGTCAGCTCGAACAGATCGGGGTTCCGCTTGTGAGGCATGATGCTGGAGCCGGTCGCGAGGTCGGGCGGCAGCACCAGGAAGCCGAACTCATCCGACGAGAACACGATGACGTCGGTGCTGAGTTTGGAGAGCTCGTGGCCGAGCTGCACGCACCAGAACAGCACGAGGGCCTCGAGCTTGCCCCGGCTGTTCTGCACCAGGCCGACGTTGTGCTCCACGCTGCCGAAGCCCAGCGCCCTGGCCGTCGCCTCGCGCTTGAGCGGCAGCGGCACCCCGTAGCCGGCGGCGCTGCCTAACGGCGACCGGTCCACCTTCGCCCAGACGGCCGGCGCGGCCTCCACGGTATCCAGGATGCCCTCCGCAAAGGCGGCGGCCCACAGCCCGGCCGAGGAAGGCATGGCCCGCCGGGTGTGGGTGTAGCCGGGCCACAGGACCCGCTGATACTTCTGCGCGAAGATCAGGAGGCTCTCGGCGAGGTCGAGCGCCTCGCCGCTCAGGAGCAGCAGCCGGTCCTTGAGGTAGAGCCGGAGGTCGCAGGCGACCTGGTCGTTGCGCGAGCGCCCGGTGTGCAGCCGCTCCCCGACGGGACCGACGTGCTGGACCAGCCAGTCCTCGACCGCGGTATGCACGTCCTCATGTTCCGGCGTCACTTCGAGGCGGCCCGCCTCGACCTCCCGCAATGCCGCGCGGAGGCCCGCGCGGAGCCGCTGGTACTCGGTCTGGCTCAGGAGCTTCGAGGCGCGGAGACCCTCGATGTGTCCCAGGCTCCCGAGAATGTCCCACGCGATCAGCCGTCCGTCCCACAGCCGGTCTTCGGCGGCGGTGTAGTCGAGCATCTGGCGGTCGAGCGAATTGCTCGACGCCCACAGGGTGGTCATCACCGGCGGGATCGGCGGCGGCGGTGTCGTGGCGCGGGCTCCGGGTTTCTTGCGGCTCATGCGAGGTAGGCCTGGGCTAATTGGCGATAGAAGAGCCGCGCCTCCGAGACTTCCGGCAGGTCGACGTACTCGTCAGGGGTGTGCGAGCGGCGGCTGGTCCCGGGCCCGCACTTGATGGCATCCCGGTCGCGCAAAAATACCCAGTCGGAACAGGTAGGTGAACCGAACGGCCTTCCTTCGGGGCGGGCCTGGCGCGCGAGGTCGAGCAGCCGGGAGCCGGGCGGCGTCTCGCATGGCACCAGCCGGTCGGAGGTCACGATCACCTCGACATCGAGCGCCTCGGTGAGCGCCCTGGCCAGTTCGGCGTGACTCCAGCTCGGTGTACTCCGCACGTCGAGGACGGCGCGGGCGACCGGCGGCGTCACATTCCGGCTGATGCCGCCCTCCAGCATGGTCGGCGTGGCCGTGGCGATCCCCAGGATCGGGTGAACGCGGTCGCGGAAGAGCGACGGCAGCTTCGCGACATTCCGGCCGAGTTCGACGATGGCGTTGGTGAAGTCGGGGTTGTCGGCCGCGTATCCGGCGTGCCGCTGCACCCCGCGGGCGACGAGGTCCACCATCATGAGCCCGCGCTGCGCGATCGCGAACTCCAGATTGGTCGGCTCACCGACGATGGCGGCGTCGATCGGTCCGAGCCGCGCCACCGCGGTGCCCATCGTGGTGAGCTTGGTCTCCTCCTCGTAGCCGAGCACGACCAGCAGCCTGCCCGCCATCGGCCCGCCTGACTCGGCCAGGTCGCGGGCGGCCATCAGCATGGCGGCGACCGACGCCTTGGCGTCGCCCGAGCCGCGGCCGTACATCCGGTCGCCGTCGATGGTCGGCTCGAACGCGGGCCGGGTCCACCCCTCACCCGCCGGCACGGTGTCGAGATGCGAGACAAACGCCAGCGTCCGGCCGGGGGCCCGGCCGGGAACGGTGATGGCCACCGATGCGTCGTCCCGGCTTACCTGCAGCCCGGCCGCGCGCGCCCACTCCTCCACCCACCGGGCGATCGTCTCCTCGGTCCCGCTGACCGAGCGGATCGCGACGAGGTCGCGGAGGAGGGCAATCTCAGGTCGCGAGGTCCACGCCAAGATAGGTCGCCTTTTCCTTGCGGCCGACGATCATCGTTCCGCATCCCGCGCCGGTGAACACCTCGAGCAGGATGGAATCCGGCAACCGGCCATCAATGATATGGGTACGCTCCACGCCGCCCGTGGCGGCACGGATGCAGGCCTCCACCTTCGGGCGCATGCCGCCCGCGATCGAGCCGCTCGACATGAGGTTGGCGAGATCGTCCGGGTCCGCGAAGGTCACGAGACTCGAGGGATCGTTGCGATCGCGCAGCACGCCCGGGGCGCCGGTGAGGAAGATGAGCTTCTGCGCCTTGAGCGCGGTCGCCAGCGACTCCGCCACGGTATCGGCGTTGACGTTGAAGACGTTGCCGTCGCTGTCGCCGGCGAGACTCGCGACCACCGGCATGAACCGCGTCGAGAGCAGGGTCTCCAGCACCCGGGGATCCACCCGGTCGACATCGCCGACGTGGCCGTAGTCCACCTCGCGGGAGACCCCGGCGTCGTCCACGACTTTCACCGGCGGGCGGCGGCGCGCGCTGATGAGATCGGCATCGACCCCCGAGAGGCCGACCGCCTGCACCTCATGGGCGCGGAGCGAGGCGAGCAGGTTCACGTTGAGCGAGCCGGCATACACCATCTTCGCCACTTCGAGCGCGGACTCGTCGGTGACCCGGCGCCCGGCGACGATGGTCGGCTCCTGCCCGAGCCGGCGCGAGAGCGCCGTGGCCTGGGGCCCGCCCCCGTGGACCACGACGATGCGGATGCTCAGCGACGAGAGCAGCCCGAGCTGCTGCGCCACCCGGTCGAGCGCCTCGGTGTCCGCGAGGACGTCGCCGCCCAGCTTGACGACGAAGACGTTGTCGCGATAGGCGCGCACGTAGCGCAGCGCGCCCTTGAGGCCGGTAATGCCCTTGGATGGATCGATGGTCATGGGTCCGTCGTGGGTTCAGGTCTTGCCAAGCAGCGTCAGCAGCAGCGCGCGCTGCACATGCAGCCGGTTCTCCGCCTCGTCCACCACCGCGGAGGTCGGTCCGTCGAGTACGGCGTCGTCGATCTCCACATTGCGGCGCACCGGAAGACAGTGCATCACCGTCGCCTGGCCGCCGCGGGTGGACTTGAGCCGCTGCGCCGTGAGCCTCCAGTCGCGCAGCCCGG
Organism: uncultured Gemmatimonadales bacterium; assembly: GCA_963817435.1. Lineage (GTDB taxonomy): Bacteria > Gemmatimonadota > Gemmatimonadetes > Gemmatimonadales > GWC2-71-9 > JADJOM01. The sequence continues at coordinate 42,766 of CAWFNY010000004.1, read as the reverse complement.
CGCGGAAGGCGGCCTCTTCCTCGGGCTGCCCGAAGTGCTTCACCGCACCCCAGGACTTCACGTAGACCACGTCCGCGCCGACGACCGCCTCATCCGGGTCGTTCATGATGTGCACGAACTCGCCGCCGCGCGCCTGCGCGATCTTCCGGATCAGGGCGGTGTCCTCCGCGTCGAGTTCGTAGCCGTCCGGGCGCCCGATGACGATCTCCATTCCCTGGTGCGCCGCGGCGAGCGCCGCACTCGCGGGCACCGCCGTCGGCAGGGACTTGGGATGCCATCCCCATAACAGCACGAAGCGCTTGCCGCGGGGGTCGCCCAGCTTCTCCCGGAGCGTCATGGCGTCCGCGAGCTGCTGGCACGGATGCCGGCGCGAGGATTCCATATTGATGACGGGCTTCTCGCAGTACCGTGCGAAGTCGCGCACGATCCGGTCCTCCCGTACCGTGTTCCAGTCGGTCCCCCGCGGGAACGAGCGCACCCCGACGACATCCGCGTAGCGGCCGAGGACCCGCGCCGCATCCTTGATGTGCTCGACCGTCGTGCCATCCATGACGGCGCCCGGTTCGGTCTCCAGGCTCCAGCTGCTCTTGCCGGGCTCGAGGACGACGGCGTGCCCGCCATGCAGGAACATCGCGGTCTCGAAGCTGGTGCGGGTGCGGAGACTGGGATCCATGAAGACCATGGCCATGACCTTCCGCTCCAGCCCGCCGAGCACCTCGCCCCGCTTGATCTTCGCAGCGAGCGCGAGCAGCGCGTCGATCTCTTCCCCGGTCCAGTCCTCGACGGTGAGGAAATCGCGCTTGCTCATGCCAGCACCTCCTGGAGGGCCGTCAGCAGCAGGTCCGCTTCGGCGCGGGCGAAGCCGAGCGGAGGAATGAGGCGCAGGATCGCGGGATCGCTCGCCGTGCCGGTGAGGATCCGCTTTGCGAACAGCGCCTTCTGGACATCCGCCGCCGGCCGGTTGAGCCGCAGCCCGATCAGGAGCCCGCGTCCCTCGACGCCGGTGATGGCCTGGCCGCAAAGGCGACGCGCCTCCGCGCGGAGGTACTCCCCGATCTCGCGGGCGTTGGCGATGAGCCCCTCGTCCTCGATCACATCGAGCGTCGCGAGTGCGGCGGCGCAGGGGACGGGGCCGCCCCCGAAGGTGCTGCCAAGGTCTCCGGTCCGTATGGTGGCGGAGACCGCGTCGGTCGTCACGACCGCGCCGATCGGGAGACCCGAGCCGAGGCCCTTCGCCATGGTCAGGATGTCGGGGACGACGCCGAACGCTTCCGCCGCGGTGAAGGCTCCGCAGCGGCCGACGCCGCACTGCACTTCGTCGAAAATGAGCAGCACGCCATGTTCGGTGCAGAGTTCGCGCACCCGCCGCAGGAAGGCGGTGTCGCAGGCCCGGGCACCGGACATCCCCTGCACCGGCTCAAGGATCACGGCGGCGACCGTGGGATTGATCGCGCGCTCGAGGCCGACGAGTTGATTGAAGGGGATCTTCCGCGAGAGCGGCATCCCGGCGCGGAGCGCGCCTTCCTCGTACTTGGCGCCATCGGTCACCGCGAGACAGGCGACGGTGCGTCCGTGCCAGCCACCCTCCAGGGACACGATCGCCTTCCGCCCGGTGACTTTCCGCGCGAGATGCAGCGCGTTCTCGTTCGCTTCAGCGCCCGAGTTGCAGAAGAAGACCTTGCCCAGCGGCGCGGGACAGAGCCCCGCCAGCCGCTCGGCGAGCAGCTCGCGATTCGGGTGCGGGACAGCGGTCGAATAGAACAGCAGCTTCTCCGCCTGCTCCGCGATCGCGCGGACGACCGCAGGATGGCTGTGTCCGGTCGAGGAGACGGCGTGGCCGCCATAGGCATCGAGCCACTCGTTGCCATCGGCGTCGATGAGCCACGACCCGCGCCCGGAGACGGGGCGGACCGGGAACTGCGCGTAGACCGGAAGCAGTGCGCTGTCGGACTTCAGCATGGGAACATCCCGGCGAAGCGGAGCCCCGCCGTTTCCGGGAGGCCGAGAGAGAGGTTCATCGCCTGAAGCGCCTGGCCACCGGCACCCTTGACCAGGTTGTCGATCACGACCATCACCTGCGCCTCGCGCCCGTCCGGCGACTGCGCCGCCTGGATGATGGCGTAGTTGGTGCCGACCACATGGGTCAGCTCCGGCGCCTGATCCACCAGGCGGACGAAGGGCCGGTCGCGGTAGGCGTTCCTGAAGAGCGCGGCCACATCGGTGCTCTGGGTGCGGCCATCGACGCCCGTGCCGAGGTCCACGTGCAGGGTCAGGTGAATCCCGCGCACGAACGGTCCCGAGTGGGTCATCAGGCGGGCCCGGGCCCCTGGATCGCCGCGCCAGGCGCGCCAGTTGTGGAGGATCTCCGCCTCGTGGCGGTGATTCAGGACCGAATAGGCGAAGAGATTGTGGGCCCTCGCCGGGTGGTGGGTCGTGGGCTTGGGATGCACCCCGCTGCCGCTCGAGCCGGTCACGGCGAAGAGCGCGGGAATCGTCGAGAGGCCGCTCTTCGCCAGCGGGTAGAGCGCAAGCTGCGCCGCGGTCGCGAAGCAGCCGGGGGCGGCGAGCGCCGTCTTTCCATGGAGGCTGGTGCCCAGCACATCGGCCAAGGCGTAGGTGAACTTCGGCACCAGGTGCGGGGCGGGATGCTGCCCGTAGTACCGCGCGTACAGCTCGAGGTCGCTCACCCGGAAGTCCGCGGCGAGGTCGATGACCAGCCCCGGATTCGCCGCGAAGATTTCCTCCGCCACCTTCGAGCTCTCGCCATGCTCGAGCGCGAGGAAGACGACATCGGCCCCGCGCGATGCTTCGGCGGGCGACGCGCCCGAGAAGCGCACGTCGGTGAGCGGCGCGAGCGCGGGATGCACGTCGCCGACGGGCACCCCGGCCTGGCTGCGACTGGTGGCCACGACATCACCCACGTCGGGGTGCTGGAGCAGCAGCCGAAGCAGTTCGCCGCCGGCATAGCCGGCGGCGCCGATCACCGTGACCCGAAGCGGCATCAGACGGTAGCGACCTCGGGTTGCCGGCTCTCCAGCGCGACCCGGACGACGTCGATCAGCCCCTGCGCGTCGCGCAGCGCGTTGTGCGCCGGGATCTGCAGCTCCGCCTTGATGTAGTCGCGGCCCACTTCATTGTCCGTCGCGGGGCCGGTCAGCACGGTCACCGGAAGGCCGAAGAGGTCGCGCATGAGCGTCACCGAGCCCCAGCAGCCGACGGGATCGGGCGCGGCCATCACGTACGCCGCGCCGACGTCGGTGAGTTCGGGATCGCGCAGGATGTCCTGCACGCCGTACTCGCCGAGGATACCGTCGCCCAGCTCGGCGACGATCACGTCGGGCTTGGAGGCATTCAGGCGGTTGAAGATGCCCTTGGCCGCGGTGACGGTGAGACCGGCACGGGTGGTCGCGATGCCGGTGTCGTTGAAGGTCAGCGAGGCGACGGCGCCGGCGTCGAGCATCGAGAGCGAGTCCCGCATGAGCGACACACCGGTGAGCTTGCAGGCCGCCACCCGGAGGCCCGACCGCGTGAGTCCCCGCACCAGCTCGGTCGCAGCCACCGTCTTGCCCGCGTTCATGCAGGTGCCGGCGACGTAGACCACGGGCACGCTGCCCTCGAGGTGGTCGGCGAGCGGCACCGAGTGATCCTTGATATGGGCCGGCCGGCCGATCCGGTCTCCCAGCGCCGGGAACGACAGGATCGCCCCCAGCACCTCGGCCTTGAACGGCGCGCCGTTCTCGGGCGTCGCGGAGGTGCACTTGCCCAGGATGCCTCCCAGGTTGAGCACCTCGATCGTGTCGCCGACCGCAATGGTGCTCGGCACGACGCCCGCGTAGCCGCGCAGCGCCCGCCGGTGGCCGAGCGTGCCGGCGAGCACGTCGCCGGCGCGCAGCGAGACCATGCGTCCGCTCAGGTCCTCGACGGTGTTGTAGCTCGACTTGTCGTGCAGGACCCGCACCGCGAGGACGTATCCCTCGGCGGCGATGATCTCGTCGCCGACGATCACCTCCGCCGCGAGGTGGGCGTTTCGGGTCGACGACGAAATACGATCCAGACGAATGCGCGTGGTCTTGACCATTGGTGCTCCTTACTTGGACTTGGCGGCGACCTTGGCCGCGAGCAGTTCGGGAATCGCCGAGACGCGGCTGAACGCCCGCGCCTCCTCACCGGTCCAGAGCCGGTTCTCCTCGCCGTACGTGGCGACACTCCGGTCCATCATCGAGAAGGGACTCCGCGTCCCGACCACCTGGAAGCGCCCCGGCGCGAGCAGCACGCGGGTGTCGCCGGTCACGCGCTGCTGGCTGCTGGCCAGAAAGGCCTCGATGTCCCGCAGCGCAGGATCGAAGTAATGCCCCTCATGCAGCCGGTCGCCGTAGAAGGTGCCGAGCTGGTCCTTCCAGAACGCCTGCCACTTGGTGAGCACCAGCTTCTCGAGCTCGCGATGGGCCGCGATCAGGAGCAGGGCCGCGCCGGCCTCGAAGCCGATCCGTCCCTTGATGCCCAGCGCCGTCTCACCGACGTGGATGTTGCGGCCGAAGCCGTAGGCCTCGGCGAGATCACCGAGAAGCCGGATCAGGTCGGGGCCGCTCTGCGCCACCCCGTCGACCGAGACCGGCACACCCCGTGTCCAGCCGATCACGATCTCCCGCGGCGCGGGAGCTTCGGCGGGCGGATCGAGCAGCTCCGGCGGAGGGCCGGCCCAGGTATCGTGGGTCCAGCCGCCACCCCAGGTGGTGCCCCACAGACCGCGATTGATCGAGTACGACCCCGCCTTGGGCGGCACCGGAAGCTTGCGCGCCTCGAGGAAGGCCATCGACTGCTCGCGGGTGATCCCCTCATCACGGATCGGCGTGACGATCAGCAGCTCCGGTGCGAGCACGCGGAAGGCAATATCGAAGCGCACCTGATCGTTGCCGGCGCCGGTGGAGCCGTGGGCGACGGCGGTGGCGCCGATGGCGCGGGCCGCCTCGATCACCGAGAGCGCCTGCTGGGTCCGCTCGGCGGAGACAGAGAGCGGATAGACCCCACCGCGGAGGACGTTGCCCTGGATGAGATAGCGGACGAAGCGATCGAACACCGCCTGCCGCGCATCGATGGTGTGGTGCTCGACGGCGCCGACGGCCTTCGCCTGCCTGGCGATGGCGGTGAGTTCCGCGGCGGTGGCGCCGCCCGTGTCCACGTAGACGGTGTGGACCGACCAGCCCTGCTCCGCGAGGTGCGGGACGCAGAAGGAGGTATCGAGGCCGCCCGAGAAGGCAAGAACGAGAGTCTTCATGGCGGGTAAATATGCATTATGCAATTTCAGGCGCAAGTGCGCCCCGCGGTTGCCGCTGGCCCGCCGTCACGGGTAGTCTTGCCTTCCACGAGCCGGCGCGGCAGGAGGCCGCACCCGGCATCGTGTCACACCCCTGCGTGGCCGGACCGTCCCGGCCGGGAGCGACCCAATGGCCCCCGATGATCCCGATTTCTCCGATGTGAGCGGTGGCAGTTCCTCGACCGCCGATGCCAAGGGCGGCCGCACCTACACGATCGCCAAGGGCGACAGCCTCTCGAAGATCGCCAGGCAGTTCTACGGCGACGCAAAGCAGTGGAGGAAGATTCATGAAGCCAACAAGGACATCATCAAGAACCCCGACCTGATCTTTCCCGGCCAGGTCATCAAGATCCCCGACGCCTGAGCCGAGCGAGTCCACCCATGACATACCGCATCCGCAGTTCCGCCTCGTGCCTGCTCGCGGCCCTCATCCTCGCCTCCACCGGCTGCGGCAAAAAGGAAGCGGCCAAACCCGCCGAGTCGCCGGCCGCCGCCCAGCCCGCCCCACCGCCCGCGCCACTGGCCGTCGCCTCCATCGACCTCGGCAAGGGCGTGGACGCCATGAAGATGGTCACCGGAGGCACGACGACCTTCGGCGTGAAGGACACGATCTATGCCTCGGTGAGCACGACCGGGATCGGCAGCAACGCGACACTCGGTGCGAAGTGGAGCTTCGTGAAGGTGAACGGCACCCTGATCCCGGTGAATGAGTCGTCCCAGACCATCACCACATCGGGGCCGGCCTCGACCGAGTTCCACATCAGCAAGGCCTCGCCCTGGCCGAAGGGGAAGTACCGGATCGAGGTGACGTTCAACGGTTCGGCGGCGGGCTCGAAGGACTTCGAGGTGCAGTAGTCGCCCGCTACCAGCGCTCCGCGATCAGCTCCACGACCTCCGCGAGATGGGCCACGTCGCGGAGGTCGAGCGTTTCCACGGGAGAGTGGGAGTAGCGGAGCGGCCAGCCGATGGCGACATCGGGAACACCCCACGGCAGGAAGGTGGATCCGTCGTTGCCGCCGCTGGTGGTGCCGTACTGGAGCGGAATCCGCCGGCCCCTCGCGAGCGCTCGCAATGAGTCCACCAGCGGGGGCGGCGCAGCCGCGCTGTTGTCGAGCGCACGGATCACCGGCCCCTGACCGAGCACGGCGAAGGCGTATGCCTTCGGCTCGAGCGGCGCATCGGACGAGACGAAGGTGTCGATCGCGTGGACCCGCGCGGGCCTGAGGCCGAGCGCGTTCGCGACCGCCGCGGCTCCCTCCAGCCCGATTTCCTCCCGCACGCTGAACACGAACGTCACCGCGTGGTGGAGCCGCGCCGGGTCCAGCCGCTGCAGCGCCAGCAGCAGCGCGGCGCAGCCGACCCGATCGTCGAAGGAGCGCCCGGTGGCCCTGGTATTCGCGAGCCTGACGTAGCGCTTGGGGCTGGTCACCGTGGCACCGGGCGCGATGCCCAGGGCCTCGGTGCCCGCGCGATCCGCGGTCCCGACGTCGACCCTGAGTTCACCCGGGTTCCGCCGCACGATCGCCGAGTCCCGAGGCGGAAAGACGCCGGGTACGATCCCGGCCGGCGTGTGCACCAGCGCCGGCTCCGCCTCATAGAGCGAAGCGAAGAACCCGCCCTTCGTGTCCAGCAGCAATTGCCCGTCGTCACGAATTCCCCTCACCCGGAAGCCGATCTCGTCGAGGTGCGCCACGAAGACGACCAGCGGCTCTCCGCGGCCCGCCGTCACCCAGAGATTGCCGGCGGTATCGGTTTCCGCGCGGGCCCAGGCCGGGAGCTGGCGCCGCACGAGTTCGCGGACCGGAGCTTCCGCGCCGGAGACGCCATATGCCTCGACGAGCGGAGCGAGCACCCGTTCGGCGTCGCGGACGGTGATGGGGCGCTGTGCGACGGCGGCACGGCTTGTGGCCAGCGACAGCAGGAGGGCCCCCAGGGCGCGCGTGCTCACTCTGGACCTCCGATCCGGGCCGCGATCCGGCGCTCGAGCGCGGCGGCATCGGTCAGTGATACCGTTTCCACCGGTGTTCCGGCGTAGCGGACTGTCAGGCCCCAGACCTCGTAGCCCTGAAGGTTTTCCGGGTCGGGCGACCGCGGGCTCGTCGCAGGCAGAGCGGACTGCGCCTCGAGCAGCACCGTCGCGGCGAACGGGCCCTGGGTTTGTGCGAGTGTGAGCAATCCCCGTCGGGTGAACGACTGCTCGACCACGAAGGCGATGGTCACGCTGCCGCGCGACGGCCGAACGCTTTCTGCCGCGCCGAGGAGTGCGGCACACGCCGCCCGGCGGCCGGCGACCGGCGCGGCCAGAAGGCCTGCACCGTAGCGCTGCGGCGCCTTGGCACGCGCCACCGGTGTGAGCACCTCGAGTCCGAGCGCAGCGACCTGACTGGCGGAGTCGGCGCCGACATCGACGAAGGCATCATCGAACGTGAAGGGTGCCTCGACAGGATTCCGGCCGCGGGCGAGGTGCGTGGAGCGGACCCCGACCACACCCTGCACGGGCCCGCGCCGTCCGAAGAGTGTCACCCGCTGTCCCTCGAGCTGCTGGTCGGCGAGCGGCCCCGGGGTGGGACCGGCGCGCCGCAGGGTGAGGTAGCCGTCGGGACGGATGCCGCCGACCACGAAGCCGGGCTCGTCGATCGGGCAGGCGATGAGCGACTTCGGCTCGCCGCTGCCCAGGGTGAGCACGACGTTACCCGCGCGATCGCGCGCGGCGCCTGGCAGCAGTGCGAGCAGCGAGTCGGCCAGGGCCCCTTCGAATCCGGAGACAGCCGTCACGGCGGAGAGTCGGGTGGCGAGCGCATCGAGCGCCGGCGCCTGGGCCCCGACCGGTGCGGCCGCGAGTGCCGCCGTGAGGATCATCAGGCCGAGCTGCCGCCGGGCGGGCGAGACAACCGAGGAGTGGATCATGCCGACAATAGTCACTCGCGCGCCGGAAACGCGCCAGCATTGCGTGCTGGCGGGTGTCACAGGGCAGGCGTAGACTCCCACCATGGCGACCGTCCTCGATCAGCTGGCCGAACTCAACCTGCTGTACCCCACTGAGCACAAACTGCTTTTGTCCGCGGACGTCAACTACGGCCGGGAGCTGCTGCTTTCGCTGGCCAGGCGCACCGGGGGCTGGATGGGCTGGGAGCCGACGACCATCGGCGCCATCGCCCGCGAGCTGGCGTTCACCGCCCTCGGGCGGGCGGGACTCCGCAGCGCGAGCGACCTCGAGATCGCCGCCGTAGCCGATACGGCACTCATGGACATAGCCGCGGCTGGCGGCGCCGAGCATCGCTTCGCCGGGCTGACCGGCAGCGTCGGTTTCCGCGGCGCGGTGCGCGATGCGCTGCTCGAGCTCCGGGTGGCGGGGATCATGCCGGCGCAGCTCGCCGCCGTCGCCCCACCCGATTCGCCCGCCCGCGATCTCGCCTCCGTGCTGGAATCCTACGAGTCGCGTCTTGCGCGGGGTCAGCTCATCGATGCCGGTGGGATTCTGAGGATCGCGCTCGAGCAATTCGAGCAGGAGTCCCCCTTCGTTCTTCCCGGGTGCGTCGTGCTTGCGCCTGGACTCACCCCGCGCGGCCTCTCCGCCGCGCTGCTGGGATGCCTCGAAGAGCGCGGCGTCACCCGCCTGTCGGCGCCTCCGGCCCCCGGCCAGGCATCATTCGACGCGGCACGGGCAGAGGTGGACGCCTTCCGCGCAGCGTCGCCGGCGGATGAGCTGAGGGAAGTCGTGCGCCGGCTGTGTGCCGAGCGCCGCCGCTGGGATGAAGTCGAGCTGGTCGCCACCGACCCCGACAGCTACGCCATCGAGCTCGATGCCCTTGCGGCACAGCTCGAGCTCCCGGTCACGGTGCTCCCCGGTGTTCCCTTCGAGCGGAGCCGGCTGGGTCGCGCGCTCCAGCGGTGGTTCGACTGGCTGGAGTCGGGGCTCCCGTCGGAGCGCATCAGCGCGGCGCTCGATGCCGGGGATCTCGCCGTCACCGACCCGCTGCTTCCTCACGTCTTCCGCGCGCTCGGCATCGGCTGGGGCCGCGGACGCTACACCGCCGCGCTCGCGCGGCTGCTGGCGGGTGAGCTTCCCAGGCGGCCCCGGGCCGCTGAGCACGAAGCGCCGGTCTCGGCTGACCTCTGGGCCGGCGCGTGCGGCCGAACGGCCGAGTTTCTGGAGGCGCTGCTCGACGCGACGCCCGACGTACCCGAGCCCGGCGGCACCGAGTCGCCTCCGGTCTCTGCCGGAACACTCGCTGCCTGCGCGCTCGAGTTTATCGCGCTCCTGGAGCACGGCACGGAGGCACACGAGCACGCTCTCGCGCGGCTGCGCCCCCGGCTCGATGATCTGGCCGCGGTGCGTCGCGAGCCTGTGCCGTTCGTGGTCGCGATGGCGGAGCTGCGCAGCGCCCTTGCCGATTTCCGGGTGTGGTCGGAACTCGGGCCCGCCGGGAAGCCGTGGCTGTCGAGTGGCGGGAGAATGCACCTCACCGATCTTGCGCACGCCGGTGCGAGCGGCCGGGCACGGACCTTCGTGCTCGGCCTCGACTCGGACCGCACCGCCGGTCCGCGGCTGCAGGACCCCTTCCTGCCGGATGAGCTTCGCACCCGCCTTGGCGGTGCGCTCACGACCACCGCCGTCCGGCGGGAGGATCGGCGCGAGCTGCTCGCGCGCACCTTCGCGGCTCTCGACGGCCGAGTGACGCTCTCCTACGCCATCGAGAGCGATGGTGGCCGCGAAGCCTCACCGGCGCCGATCCTGCTCGCCGCCTGTCGTCAGATCTTCGCGCAGCCCACGCTGCCGTACGAGGAGCTGCGCCAGCTCCTCGGCCCCCCCGCCTCCCCGGTGCCGGAGCCAACGGCTGTTCCCATCGATGGCCGCGACGCCTGGTTCAAGGGGCTGACGGCCGGCGCGCTCCTCCTCGATGGCTCGCCCGCGGTGCTGGCGACGTTTCCGGGGCTGTCGGCCGGACTGCAGGCGGCCACCGCCTGGCACGGAGCGGCGCTGCTTCCGCAGCACGGTCTCGTGCCTGACGCGGGTCGCTTTGACCCGCGGGCCCGCAGCGGAGTCGCGGTGTCGGCCAGCTCACTCGAGACGCTCGCCCGGTGCCCGCGGGCCTGGTTCTATCGCTACGTGCTCCGGATCGCGCCGTCGGACGAACCGGTATTCGACCGGGACCGCTGGCTCGACCCCGCGGAGCGGGGTTCGCTCCTGCACACGATCTTCGAGCGCTTCGGCCGGGAATACGCCGAGCGTCGCGACGCGCTGGATCACGCGGAGACACTCGCGGCGCTGCTCGCGAACGGCCAGCGGGTGATCGCGGAGTGGCGGGTGGCGGTACCGCCGCCGAGTGAGGCGGTCTTCGAGCGCGAGCAGGAAGACATCCGGCGGGTGCTGCGGGGCTTTCTCCTGATGGAGCGGGAGCTCCCCGCCGGCCGCCGGTGGCATGCATTCGAACTCGGCTTCGGTGGAACGGAGCGCGCCGTCAACCTCGCGCTTCCTGACAGCACCCGCCTCACCCTGTTCGGGCGGGTGGACCGGGTGGACCTGCTCCCTGACGATGGCCTTGTCGTCGTGGACTACAAGACGGGCTCCTCGCGCGGGTTCGACCCCGACCCCACGCGGGGCCCCTTCGGCGGCGGCCGCCATCTGCAGGCCGGCCTCTACGCGCACGCGGTCGGCGTGCTGTTAGGCAGGCCCGTCACGCGGTTCGAGTACCGGTTCCCGACGGAGAAGGGCGAGCACCGCGTGGTCGCGTTCGAGGCCGCCGAGCTGGCCCGGATGCCTGCGGTCGTCTCCGACCTGCTGGAAGACGTGAGGGCGGGTCACTTCCTTCCGACCACCGACAGCAACGACTGCCGTTTCTGCGATTTTCAGGGCATCTGCCGGGTCCGCCGGCTGGAGTACGGAAAGCTGGGCTCGCCCCGGGCGGCGTGGGCAGCCGAGCATGGCGAACTCCTCCCGGAGTACGACCGGATGCGCCACCGCCGGGGAGAGGACGCATGAGCGATCGCCGCGCCCGCGAACGGATCCTGAACGACCTCGACACCAACTTCCTGGTCGAGGCCGGTGCCGGATCGGGAAAGACCACGGCACTCGTCGGCCGGCTCCTCACCCATGTGCGCCGGGGCACCACCGTCGAGTCGCTGGCCGCGGTCACCTTCACCCGAAAAGCCGCGAACGAACTGCGCGAGAAGTTCCAGCTCGGGTTGGAAGCCGCGCTGGCCCTGCCAGCGCCGCCGGAGGAGCGGGACCGGCTCACGGCCGCGCTGGCCGACCTGGATCGCGCCTTCGTCGGCACCATCCACGCCTTCTGCGGCCGCCTGCTCCGGGAACACGCGCTCGAAGCGGGCCTCGATCCGGCGTTTACCGAGGAGGACGAGCATGGCTGGCCCATTCTCGTCGAAGCCTTCTGGACCCGCTGGCTGGACGAGTGCCGCCTCGCGCAGGACCCGGACTTCCTCCGGCTGATCCAGCTCGGCCTCGATCCGGACTCGCTGCTCGGGGCCTTCGCGCGTGTCGTGGGGCATCCGGACGCCACGTTCCCGGCGCCGCCACGTGAGGAACCCGACACCCGCGCTTCGCGAAACATGCTCGAGTCCCTGCTCGACGACGCGGAATCGCTGCTGCCCGGGGAGGAGCCGGAAGGCGGCTGGGATCGCCTGCAGAAGACGGTGCGCCAGCTCCGCTACCGCCGGCATGCGATCGGCTGGGAGGACACCGCCAGCTTCTGTGAGGCACTTACGCTCCTCACAAAGGCGAGCTGCAAAGTCACCCAGAAGAGCTGGAGCGACGACAAGGCGGGGAAGCTCCGGGCCAGGCAACTCGGCGAGGAGTTCCTGGCCTATATCGAGGGCGCCGCCGCGCGACTGCTCCAGAGCTGGCGAGAATACCGCTACGGGCCCGTGATCGGCTTCCTGCAGCGCGGCGCCCGGGAGTTCGCCGGCTGGCGCCGGCGCACCGGGCACCTCGGCTTCGAGGACCTGCTCGAGCGCTGTGCCCACCTGCTCCGCAGCTCGGCGCCAGCGCGCACCGCCCTCGGACTCCGGTATCGGCATCTGCTCGTCGATGAGTTCCAGGACACCGACCCGATCCAGGCCGAGGTCTGTTTCCTGCTCGCGTCCGACGCCGCGGCGGGACTGGACTGGCGACAGGTCACGCCCCGCCCAGGGGCGCTCTTCGTCGTCGGCGACCCCAAGCAGAGCATCTATCGCTTTCGCCGTGCGGACATTCAGACCTACGACATGGTCAAGCGGCAGATCGCGGCGCGTGGCGGCGAAGTCCTGACGCTCACCAGGAACTTCCGCTCGACCACGGCGATCGCGGAGGTGGTGAACTCCCACTTTGGCGCTGTCTTCCCCGAGACCGCGACCGACGTCCAGGCAGCCTTCAGCCCGCTCGAGAGCCAGACCGTCGTTCCCGCCGGTCAGGGCATCAGCCGTCTGTGCACCTGCGCACCCCGGAACGCTCCGGCCATCCAGGCGGAGAGCGCTGCCCAGATCGCAGCCTGGATCGCCACTCGCGTGCACGCTGCAGGCGGTGACAGCCCCGGCGATTTCATGGTGCTTACCTGGCACCGGGCAGGCATCGACGCGATCGCCCGCGCGCTGAGCGAGCGCAATGTCCCGGTCCAGACGGCGGGCGCGCCGATCCCGCAGGAGACGGAGCTTCGGGAGCTGATCACGCTGCTGCGGGCGCTGGCCGCGCCTGACGACCCGGTGAAAGTCGTCGCCGCGCTGGAAGGGCTGTTCTTCGGCCTCGTCCCCGCAGAGCTGGTGGCAGCTCTCGATCAGGGGATCGCCTGCCGCCTCAGTGCTCCACCGGCCGGCACGGGGAAGGTGACCTCCGCGCTCGCAACGTTGCACCGCTGGTGGCTCGATGCGCGGGTGTTGGCACCGGATGTCCTGCTCAGCCGCCTGCTCGATGAGACCGGCCTTCTCCCCTGGGCCGCAAGTCAGGCACTTGGCGAAGCCCGCGCGGGCGCCCTGTTGCGGCTGGGGGACGAGCTCCGCGCCGGTTCCGCGGATGGCGTGCACGATCTCGCGAGTGCCGTCACCAGGCTCGAAGCGCTGCTCGAACGGCGTGACACCGAGGATGCGCCACTCCGCCCCGGGCGCGGCGACGCGGTCCAGGTGATGAACCTGCACAAGGCCAAGGGGCTCGAAGCGAAGGTCGTCATCCTCGCCGCGCCCACGAAGCCAGCGGTGCACGCGCCCACATTCCATGTGACGCGGAACGGCGATGGCTACGCTGAAGCGTGGATGGTCATCGAGGACGGCGACAGGGAGACCGTGGCCCAGCCCCCCGGGTGGGCCATGCACGCTGCAGCGGAAGCGCGCTTCCTCGCGGCCGAACGGGACCGGCTGCTCTATGTCGCGGTGACTCGCGCAAGGACTGAGCTGATCGTCGGGCAGTACGGCGGGACGGCCGCACCCGCCGACCCTGGCGAGGACGACTCCGCCTGGAGTCCGCTTCGCGGCGCGATCGCAGGGGCGCCGGAGCTTCTGGTCCCGGCAACGATCGCCGAAGGCCGCAGGACGTTCGAGGATCCTGCGAGCATCACGACCGCCCGGTCCGCGGCCGAAGCATGGCGGCGGCAGGCCGCTTCGGCGGCGTGGCGCAGAACGATCGTGACTGAGTCTGCCCGCGCAGAGAAGGATGACGAGCGGCACTACGCGGCCGCCTCGCCTGTCGAGGAGCGAAGCAATCGAGCGTGGGGGAGGGCCGTTCACCGCATCATCGAGGCGCTGGGGCGGGGGCGCCGCGATGCCCGGCTGACCGCGTTCATCACGGCCGTCGTGCGGGACGAGCAGTTGCCAGCGGACCGTGCCGCGGTGCTCGAGCGCATCGCAACGGAGGTGCTCGCCTCGGACAGCTGGCGTGCGCTCGCCGATGGGCGGACCGCACGATTCGAGTTCCCCATCGCGCGGGCGATCAGAGGCGAAGCCGGCCTCGAAGTGCAGGAGGGCGTGATCGATGCCGCGTCGCTGGACGGGCCGGCGTGGCGGGTCGTCGACTGGAAGACGGGTGGAGCGGGAGTGACCACCGCTCCGGAATACCTGCGACAGGTCGGGGCGTATGCCGATATGCTCTCGGCGCTGACCAATGCGCCCGCCACCGGGGCGATCGTGCGCGTGAGCGCACCGCCCCCGGCCACCTAGGGCCTCGCCGGCCCCTTCCCCGCGCCCGTCCGCGTGATCGCCGCAGCGATCTCATCGAGATCCTGCGGCGTGAGCGTCAATGACGCCCCGCCGATCCAGCCATCCACCTGTGCGGGCAGCCGCGCGCCGACGATCGCGCCGGTGACGCCTGGCCACGCGAGCGTCCATGCGACGGCGATGGCCGCGACCGTCTCGCCATGCCGGGCGGCGATCGGGCGCAGGGCGTCCCGAAGCGCGAGACTCTGCTCGATGCGCGGGGACTGGAACTCCTGCCCCTTTCGGCGCCAGTCATCCGGCGCCATCCGCGCGATCCGGTCCATGCTGAAGCTGTCGGTCAGGATCCCGGTCTGCATCGGGCTGTAGACGAGCACGCCGGTGCCGTGCCTGGCGCACCAGGGAATGACGTCGGCGGCCGCGCTACGGCGAATCATCGAGAAGGGCGGCTGCAGGGATGCGACATGCCGCAGACGCTCGCATCGCTCGAGCAGCTCGACGGAGAAGTTCGACACCCCCCCGAACCGGACCTTCCCCTCGTCGACCAGCCGTCCCATCTCGGCCCACGACTCGTCCACCGCCACGCCGGTCATGTCGGGCCAGTGGAACTGATAGAGATCGATCCGTTCCACGCCGAGCCGGCGCAGCGAGGCCTCGCACTCCCGCCGAATCGATGCGGGCTGAAGATTCTGCACCGGCTCCCGCATCCGGTCCGTCTCATCCCACGGGAGACCGCCCTTGGTGAACACCAGTGGCCGCCGCGCCTGCCCCAGCTCCCGCAGCAGCCGACCGACAATCTCTTCCGAGTGGCCGAGTCCGTAGACCGCCGCGGTATCAATCCAGTTGACGCCGAGGTCGAGGGCGCGTCGCATCGCGCCGAGCGAAGCGGCATCGTCCTGGGGGCCCCAGCCATATGCCCAGTCACCGCCGCCGATCGCCCAGGCGCCGAAGCCGACGGTCGTAATCGAGAGTCCGGTGCTGCCAAGTGAACGGGTGGGGAGCGTGGGCATGGTCATGAGTTCGAGGTGAACGCCTGCTTGGTCATCATGTCGAGGGGACGGACCGGCGCTGCTGGGCAAAGGCACCGAAGGCGCAGCTATTCAACCTGCACCTCGACTTCGTCGCTCAGCGCGCCCGCCTGCGCCCGGACCCGATGCCGCCCCGGCTGGATCGCCCAGCGGGTCCCGGCGATCGCGTGGCCATCGACGAACCACCGCAAGGGGTGGCCTGACGGAGCGCCGGTCGCCCGCAGGGCGATCGTCGCGTACCGCGCGTCGACCCCCGGCGGAATCCGGTAATGGTCCCCGTTCTCCGGCGACGTGATGGTAAACCCCGCGTGTGGCACGATGGCCACCGCATGCGGAGAGGCAACACCGGCTGCCGTCCGCCTGAGGGCGGCTGCGTCGAGCCGCGCGGCAATCGTGCCGGCATCGGTGGCGGCCCACTCGGCGAATTCCTGGGGGAAGTGCACCGTTCCCTCCGCATGCCAGTCGCAGTGCTGCGTCGGCGCAGTACCGGGAATGAAATACTCCGTCGCGGTGGGACATTCAGGTGATGCGAGCATGCCTGACACACGGCAGATGGTGTGCGACTCGAGCCCCAGGTCCTGCGCGGTAACCAGACTGCCGGCCGGGTAGCGCGCTCGCCGTCACCAGCACGGCGCGGTGCAGCAGCGGCCCCGCGCCGGTCACGCCGCTCACGCCCTCCATCGGACGGCCGCTGAAGTTGCCGACCCACACCGCGACGGTGAACCCACCCGTCACCGCCACCGCCCAGTTGTCGGTGAAGTGCCGGCTGGTTCCGGTCTTCACCGCGACCCGGAAGGGCCAGTCGAATGGCGTGGACAGACCGAAGCCGGGTACGCGTGCCTCCGGATCCGCCAGCACGTCGAGGACGAGTGCGGCGGCTCGCGCCGAGACGACCCGGGTTCGCCTGCCGTCCGGAGCGCCGCTGCCGTCGAGACTCGCCTGCCACCGTGCCGGGGTCCATTCCCCCTGATTGGCGAGCGCCCGGTAGCCGTTGGCGAGCTCGAGCAGCGTCACGTCGCCGTTGCCCAGCGCGAGGCCGAGGCCATAGTGCTCCGGCGAACGATCCAGTGAGGCGAACCCCGCCCGCTGCAGGCCGTGCAGCAGCGTGGCGTAGCCGATCCGGTCGGCGAGCCCGACGGCGGGGACATTGTATGAACTGGCCAGCGCCTCGCGGGCCCGGACGGGGCCGTGATACTGCCGATCGTAGTTCCGCGGGTGGTACGGACCCGAGGGCGTCTGATAAGTCGTCGAGATGTCGGCGAGCACGGTCGCGGCCGTGACACCACGATCGAACGCCATCGCATACAGGAACGCCTTGAGCGCTGAGCCCGGCTGCCGGGGACTCACGACCATGTCCACCTGTCCCGCGGTATCCGCCCAGAAGTCCGGCGAACCGACCCAGGCGAGGATCTCACCGCTCCGGTTGTCGAGCACGACGGCGGCCGCCTGACTGGCTCCGCGATCCCGCAACTGGTCGACGGTGTGGCGTACCTCGCTCTCCAGTTGCTCCTGCAGCGCCAGGTCGAGCGAGGTGCGCCAGATGCCCGCCAGCTCACGGTGCTCCCTCTCCCCCCAGAGAAGAATCCGGCTCGTGAAGTGGGGCGCGAGAAACGGGGGAGTCCCCGCGGAATTGACCAGCGGCTCACGCAATGCGCGGGCGATCTCATCTGCCGTGGCATAGCCCGCCTCACGGAGCGCGGCGAGCCCCAGTTCACGCCGGTGGGCCGCGCGACTCGGCGCCACCAGCGGGTTCTGGCTTGAGGGCGCGTGCGCGAGTGCGGCGAGCATCGCCGCCTGCCCGAGACTCACCTGCTCCGGCGCGGCACCGAAGTAGAGCCGGGTGGCGGCGGCGACCCCGATGGCCCCCTGGCCGAGCGGGACACGGTTGAGATATTGCTCGAGAATCTGCTGCTTGGTGAGATGAGCCTCGAGGCGGAGCGCCCAGAGCGACTGCACCAGCTTGTCACCGAACCCGCGGCCCATCGGCCGGAGCAGACGGGCGAGCTGCATGGTGATGGTGGAAGCGCCGGAGACGACGCGACCGCTCGCGATGTCATCACGGAGCGCGCGCACTGTCGCCCGGGGGTCGATCCCGTGGTGCGAGTAGAACCGCTTGTCCTCCACCGCCACGAAGGCGCGGGGAAGGTCGGGGTCCATCGCGGTCAGCGGTACCCAGCGGGCGAGCGAGCCGTCCCCGGCGCGGGTGGCACGGAGGGTGACCCCATGCCGATCCTGGATGGTGAAACTCTGGGCCCGGTTCGGCGCGAGCAGCGCGTCAGGCAGCGGCCAGGCGACCCACGCCCCCAGCGTGAGTGCGCCAGTCGCCAGCGCGAGGCCGAGCCTGCGGACCGCCGCACCGCCCGGCTTCATTTGGGCGTCACCGTGAAGATGCCACCGTCACTGCGGCCATAGACCGCCGGGTTGTACATCTCCTCTGCGTGAGCCGGCGGACGGATGAAAGTGCCGGGAGTCGTCGCGCGCGCCAGATAGGTCATCGTGTAGGTACCCTTCCAGAGCACCGTCGCCGAGTAGAGCACCCGGTCGTCACGTATTTCCTTGTGGTCGAAGGGGGACCACCAGCCGCTGTCCCAGCTGCCGTAGTACCACTGGCTCGCCTGCCGAGCGCCTTCCTCTCCCTGTCCCTCCGCTTCCTCCGGAGCGAGGTACCGGTTCTTCTCGTCGAGACCGGGACCCGGTGTCAGGCTCGCCGTCCGGAGGCTCAGGTCGATCGCTTCGAGACCGGCAGGCAATGCGTCGTCGACGATCAGGAACTGGCGGTCCGCGGGCACCGTGATCCGCAATCGGACCCGGACCAGTTCTCCCTCCGCGATGCTCATGATGGGTTGCTTCGCATCGTACTTCTCGTACCACCGCTCGACCCGGACGCCCTGATCCTCCGGATTCACCGGCCGCTGCTTCGGCACCTCGTTGACGGTGAGGTAGTAGTAGATCGGCGAGCCTGCCCCCTGGGCCGCGAGCGAAAGGCGCAGCGCGCTCTTGCCCTGCGCCCCGGTCCCGAGCATCCCGGTCAGCGCCACGGCGGAATCGCCAATGGCCAGGCGCGAGGTGGCTGCCGTCATCCCCGCGGAGGCGAAGAGCACCCTGCCACCACCCCGGACCGTGAACGGCCGCGCCGCGCCGGCTCGCATCTTCCGGTCGAAGGCCGCGAGCGCGGACACGACGGCGGCATAGTCCTGGGTATTCCACGGCGACAGCGCCCCCGCGCGGGACTGCTGCACCAGCGTCTCCACCAGCGGGCCGAGGAGCGGGTTGACGGAATCGACGGCGAGGGTGGCCGTGAGCAGCCGGCCGACGGGGCGCACCCTCGAGGTGAAGTAGTGGTCGAAGCTGTACGCCTGCTCAGGCATCGTGGCGCGGCGACCCTCGACCTTCACCGTATTCCATACCGGCTGCAGCAGAGCCCGCGCCGCGCGGAACGCCTTCCGTCGCGCCAGCACCTCCGCAAGGCGCACCCGGTCTTCCCACGCGAGCTGCGCGGCGTTCCGCAGCAGTTCGTTCTCCGCGGCGACATGCGGCTGGCCCAGCCGGCTGAGGAAATCGGCCGCCGCGACCTTGTCACTCAGGCTCGCCTGCATCCGGTCGTACCACCCGATGACCGGCGCCCGAACCGGTTGCGGATCGTCGAGTGAGGTGCGCAGATACCGGCCCAGCCGCGCGAGGACGCTGTCGTCAACCGCGATCCCCGCGGCACGCGCCTCGATCAGCGTCATGCCCGCGTATGCCGAGAGCCACGGGGTGGTCCAGTCCTCACTGCTCCAGTAGCCGATGCCGCCATCAGGCCGCTGCCGACGGCTCAGCAGGCTCACGGCAAGCTGGATGTCGCCCTTCGGGTCTCCCGTGAGCAGCCTGACACTCTTGAGACCCTTCTGCGCACGGTAGAGCGCGATCAGGGGCTGTGCCGCGCTCGATGCCTGTTCGGTGCAGTAGTAGGGGTAGACTCGTAGCTGATAGGTCAGCCCCTTGATGACGCTCAGCGGGGAGCTGCCGAGCGTGAGCTGCAGGCGTGACCGGTCCGCATCGATGTCATTCGGCAGTGCGAACTCCGCGGTGGCGGTGTCCACCAGCACGCCGGCAACCGTCCAGGCGCGGGGCCGGAACGCCGGCTTGATCGCCAGCCGCTGCTGCACCGCGTCGGCATCGCCGGCGCCGGTGACCTTGAACTTGAAGGTGGCGCTGTCGGCGCTGCCGAACGGACCGGCGCCCGGCTGCCGGAAATCGAAGCGCACCTCGCGCCCGCGTCCGGCCTCCAGCGTCGTCGTCCGCGTGCCTTCACCGGCGAGCTGCGTGCCCTTCGACTCGGCGGTCACGGTGACGGTGGGTGTCCCTCCGGCACGCTGATTCACGACGACGCCCGCCATGAACCTGTCGCCCTCGCGGAGGAATCGCGGCAGGGCGGGACGCGCCAGCAGAGGGCGGGTCACGAGCAGTGGCGACTGTCCCTTGCCGTACCGGTCTCCTGCCGTCACCGCGACGGCCATGAGGCGGAAGGTGGTCAGGTTGTCAGGCAGCTTTGCGGCCGCCGTCGCCACGCCAGCCGAGTCGGTGACCACGCTGCCGAGGAAGAACGCCGTCGTCTTGAAGCGGGAGCGCAGGATGTCGCTCTCCCCCCGGCCGCCGCCGCCCCCTGGCGCGCGGCCGCCCTTTTCTCCCTCGGGAACCTGCGGCGCCACAGTGGTCATGTTGCTCGCGAGCCGCAGGCCGAGTCCCCGGGCGGCGTACAACAGGTCGATCGGATCGGGAGTCTTGTAGCCGGTCAGCGACAGCACCCCCTCGTCGACCGCCCAGAGCGTCACCTCGGTCCGCTGCCCCTTGCCGTCGCGATCCTTCACGCTGAGGCTCACCCGGGCGGTATCGCCGGGGCGATACTCCTTGAGCTGCGGCGCAACCGTGACGCTGAGCCGCTTGACCTCCGGCGTGACTCGCAGCTCCACGTAGCCGACCCGGATCGTCGGCCGGCCCGGATCGTCGAGCGGACCGGGCGGCGCGCTCCGGCCGCGCGCGACCAGCACCGAGACGAATGCGTTCGGCGCCCAGGCTTCCGTCACCGGAAACTTGATCGTGGTCGACCCGGACGTAAGCGTGAGCCGCCGCTGCTCGATCAGGCCCTCCCGTTCGATGGTGACCCACGCCTCCGCATCGGTGAATGGCGAGGCGAAGAGCACGGTCGCCGTGTCCCCGACGCTGTAACGGGTCTTGTCGGGCACCAGGTCCATCTTGAACTGGCTCTCGTCGTTCCACGGGACGAAGTCCTTTCCGGTCGCCCACCGGTAGAGGCTGGTCGTCACCGGCCGGTGAGCCTCATCCTCCGCCTCGAACGTGAGGATGTACGTCCCGCCGGACGGCGGGGTGAAGCGGCACTCGGCCGGCGCGGAGGGAGTCGTCGTTGCCTGACAGTGCGCCACGGTGTCCGAGACCCACTCGCCGTATACCTCACTGTACCCACCTCGGGTGCGATGCACCCGATGCCACTCCTGCCGCACGATCGTCCCACGCATCTTCACGCCCGCCACCCGGCGACCGTCGGGCCGAGCGGCGATGAGCCCCACGGCCTGCGGCTGTCCCGCGGTCCAGAAATAGGACTGCCCCAGCGGCCTGGCCCCTATATAGAAGGAAGAGGCGTGCACCATCACGGTCGCCTGCGCCGCCACCGACTGCCGGTTCACGTCGGTCACCGAGGCCTCGATCGTCGCGCGCGCCGGACGCCCCTTGGTGGCCGGACCGAGCGCCACCCGCACCACCTGGCGGCCCGCCGCGTCCAGCGTGTCCGTCCCCTGCCCGATCGTCTCGGTCGCGCGATCGTCGGTGTTCTCCTCCCACCACCAGCCATTCTCGCCGAAGTAGAAGCCGTCGGTGTTGGGAATCTCGAGCTGCCAGAAATCGATCGGTGTCTGCCGCGCGGTCCACGTCATCGCCGCCCGCGCCATCGGGGCACCGAAGAGGTAGCGCGCCTCGATGGTTGCGACCGCGGAATCGCCCGGAAAACGGGGGCTGCTGTCCGTCGTCGCATCCACCAGGAATTCCGGCGGGCGGTACTCGGCCACGCGGAACTGGGCGCTCGCGAGACCGAGCCACTCCCCGGCCCGGCGCTGCTGGACTTCGACCGAGTAGTTCCCCAGGGCCAGGTCGTTCGGCAGGGTGATGCTCTGGTCGCTGGTGCCGAACGCCGATGGCGCGACTGTCACGGTCTTGAGGGTTCCACCCTCGCGGTCGTGGAAGACCCAGCGCACGCTGTCGCTTCTGGGTGGCACGACCAGCTTGCCGAGATTGCCGGCGCGCACGATGGCCTTGGCGTAGAGTGGCTCGCCGGGACGGTAGATGCCGCGCTCGGTGAAGACCGCGGCCGCCAGCGGATACCGGTCGGTGCCGTAGGCGGAGTGCACGTTGAACTGCCACGGACTCAGATCGGGGTCATAGCTGCTGATGCTGGTGAGCGCCTTGTCGTTTCCGACGCTGGCGACGACGTAACCCTCGAAGCCGGAGCCCTGCGCCGCCGCGCTGTCGACGGTGTAATTGCCGAGCAGGGCTACACCATCGGCACCGGTGCGGGCGGAGGCACGCGGCTTCCCCCGGGTGTCGTAGAGCGTGATCAGCGCTCCGCCACGCGGCCTGCCATCGCTGGCACCCGTCACCCAGACGGCGCCGCTCGAGAGCCCGATCCTCGCGTGCACCGCAAGATCGGTCACCTGGGCCACGGCGAAGGGCTGATTCTCCTGCCAGGCCGCCGGAAGCGACGGGCTCGTCACCCGAACCAGTTGCAGGAGCGGGGCGCTCGCACGCTGCATGTTGTACAGCGGCAGCTTCACGCCGAAGATGCGAACTTTGTCGGCCGGTCCCGTGACCGCCACCCGGGTGGACACCGCACCCTTGAGTACTTTGGCCAGCGCGCTGTCGTCCCGGTTCCAGCGGCTGTATTGCAGCATCGCCGGGATGAGCGCGGCCGGTACCGGGGCGATGGTCACCGTGAGGGTGTCCACGTTCACATGCTTCACCGCGAGGGTCCGGAAGGACGCACGCTCGATCGTCATGTTTCCGTAGGCGTGCTCCACCAGCGGGGCGAATCCGGTGGTGCGGAATCCGGCGGCGGGGTTCCCCGCCAGTCGCTGCCCGAAGATGTCGCGCAGATTGCTGTCCGCGACCACCGCGTAGGCCGTCTTGGGTGTCAGCACGGTCTCCAGATACCAGCTCTCCGATTCTTCGGACGTATCGGCGACGCTGAACTCCGCGGCCGGCAGCAGCGTGAGGTGCCGCTGTACCTCGGCGCCCTTGACCGGCGTGGAGAACGACACCTTGATGCCGCCGGTGGGACAGCTCTCCCCGCCCGAACACTCCGCGCCCGTGAGCGTGAAGCCACCGTAGGTGGAGAATCCCCACTTGGCGAATGGCCTGGTGCCCTCGGGATCGATGATGGTGGGAACGACCAGGTCACCGGCACAGTCCAGCGGCAGCTTCCGCTCCGGCGTGAGCTCCAGCACCCGGCGCAGCGGATCGGCCGTCCGGTCGCGCTCCCAGCCGCCAGCCTCCTGATACTGCCACGGGTCTCCCTCCCTGATGGCCCGCTGCTCGGTGGCGATGAGCTTGATGATCCCCGGCGTCCGGCACTTCTGGTCGAAGTCGAGATAGGCGAGGCCGCGCAGGCTGTTACGGTCCAGCGGCGCGCTGACCACGAGTTCGAACGTCGCATCCGGGCCGAGGAACTTCGGGTGCTCCTCGCTGCTGACCGGCAGGCCGGCGAGGACCTGCGGGCCCAGCACCGAGAAGCTGTAGCTGTACGGCTCCTTGAGTCGGCTGCCGTCCATCGCTTCGAAGCTGTTTGCGATGGTGACGGTGTACGTCTTGCCGGGCTCGAGCGGGGCGGCCGGCAGATAGCGGAGAGTGACGGGGTCACGCCATTCGGCGCGGCCGGGCACGGCGGGCTCGATGCGGAAGAGCGGGGCCGGGTCCACGCTGCGATCGAGCGAGCCGGCGACGGGCCGGTCGAAGATGACCTGGATCGGGGCGCTGAGCGGGGCATCACCGGTGGGGGACGCGGCGAGCACCTGCAGAACCGCTGGGGGTTCGGCAGCGACCACCGCGGCGGCGACCACGGCGAGTACCCGGACTGACAGCATGGGGAACGGCTCCTGGAGGGACGATCAGAGGGAAGATCGTCGAGCCTCCGGAGCCGGTCAATCGCTGCGCGGCAGCAATATTCTCACTTGTTGAGCATCAGCGGCGTTTGCTGCCGCGGCCGCGGGGCGAACCGCGGATCCATCGCCGGACCCAGGTCCCCGGGGCGACCGCGGCAGGAGGGCGCCAGCACGCCGGCGCCGGCGCGCGCACCTGCACACGGTGTAGCCCTGAGTATGGGCCCGACTATCGCACGAGCGGCTCCCCGCCCACTTCCCTCATCGCACCTCCACGATCCAGCCGAAGTCCTCCAGCCGCACGGTGCGCGGTCCTTCCCCGGCCAGAGGGAGGGAGAATTCAAGCGCGTGGGTGACGCCGAGATACATCCGGCGCAGCGATTCGTTGAAGCCCGGCGCGCAGTCACCCCGGATCACCACTTCGCTGGCCCCCTCCGACGCCGCCCATCTGAGTTCGACCACGGGAGCGGCACCTTCGGCCGCATCCGGGAGGAGTTCACCCCGGGCCTCGACCGGGCCCCGGCTGGTGAGGCTCAGGGCGCAGGCGCTCTCCGCTCCTCCATGAACGCCGCAGAACAGGATCGTGGCCCGCCGCTCGAGCCGGCCGGCATAGCCACCACCGGCCGTCCGGGTGAGCGTCCCGTTGAGCGCCTCCTGCCCGCCGTTGAAGCACGCGCCTCCGACCGAGAGCTGCGGCCAGTCGCTGACCAGGCTCAGGGTGTAGGAAGAGGCGAGCGCGGTGCCCAGGCCGGGACCGGCCCGATGCTCAAGCATCTCCGGGTTTGCGCTCGGTGAGCCGATCGCCAGCTCCGCGGTGGCCTGAGCGGAGAGCGCTGGCACGAGGGCAAGGCGGAGAACGCTGAAGAGCAGAATCGAGGTGCGGCGCATTGAGTCTCCCGGCTAGAGTCACCCCTCCTCTAGACAAGTCCCGTGCCGGGATTCCGGCGGCGGCCGATGGCACCAGCGCAAACCGCCCAACTCGCATCCAGTGCGCGAGTTGGGCGGTCAGGGCATGCTGGGCGAATCGGGTCGCTCCGCCCATCAGTCACCACACGAATGTTCCTGCCGGCGCTTCGCCCGACACTAATGTCAGGCGAAGCGGGCCGGGTCGATGCCGTACTTCTTGAGCTTGTACCGGACGATCCGCTCCGTGCTGGCCAGCAGCCGGGTCGCATCGGTGACCGAACCCCGGGTGGTCTTCAGCGCGTCCTGCAGCATGTCGCTTTCGAGCCGCTCCACCGCCGACTTGAGCGGGCCGCCGGTATCGCCCGACTCCTCCGGCGTCTGCAGCGTGGGGGGCAGGTGACGGCCGTGGATGGCCGGCCCGTCGCACACGACCACCGCCCGCTCGATCACGTTCTCGAGCTCACGCACGTTGCCGGGCCAATGATACCGGAGCAGCATGTCGATCGCGGGGGTCGTCAGCCGGAGCACATGCTTGCGCGCGGCCCGGGCGTACTTCTCGACGAAATGATCCGCCAGCAGCAGGATGTCGGTCTTCCGGTCGCGCAGCGGCGGCAGGAAGATCGGGAAGACGTTGAGCCGGTAGTAGAGGTCTTCGCGAAAGCCCCGCTCGGTGATCGCTACCTCCAGATCGCGGTTCGTCGCCGCGATGACCCGCACGTCCACCCGCACCGATTCGGCGCCACCCACCCGCTCGAACTCCCGCTCCTGCAGCACCCGGAGCAGCTTGGCCTGGGTGGCGGGCGAGAGTTCGCCGATCTCGTCCAGAAAGATCGTGCCGCCGTGCGCGAGCTCGAACCGCCCCTTCTTGCGCGCCAGCGCACCGGTGAAGGCGCCGCGCTCGTGCCCGAACAGCTCCGATTCCATGAGCGTCTCGGGGAGGGCGGCGCAGTTCACCTTCACGAAGGGCCCGCCGGCGCAGGGGCTGTTGTAGTGAATGGCGTGGGCGATGAGTTCCTTGCCCGTCCCCGATTCTCCCCGGATCAGGACCGTCGTACCGGTGCCGGCGACCTGGGACACCTGCCGCATGACGTCGCGCATCGGGCCGCTGGTCCCGATCAGGTGGGAGAAGTCGTAGCGCTCCTGCAGCTCCCGCCGGAGGTTCCGGTTCTCCTCCTCCAGCGGCCGCTGGGTGCGGAGTGCGAGCGCCACGAGCGCACTCACGACGTGCAGGAACTTGAGGAGATGCGCGCTGTCCCGGCCCGCCCGCGAGGGCAGATCGACGGAGATGGCGCCCACGGGACGATGGTCGAGGACGATCGGCACGCAGACGAAGCTCACCGCTCCCTCCGGCCCGCCCGATCGCCGGAAGGTCCGGTGGAGGAAGCGAGGCTCGCGCTCGACATCCGGCACGACCATCGGCTTTCCCGAGGCGACCACCGCCCCCGTGATGCCTTCGCCCAGCCGGTAGCGGGCCAGCCTCCCCGACTCCGGCAGATCGAGGGCCGCCTCGATGTACAGCTCGCTGGTCCCCTCATCCAGCAGGGTCAGCGAACCGCGGAGCGCCCCCGGATAGCGGCGCAGCAGATGCATCGCGACGCCCAGGCCCTCGTGGAGGGTCCTGGCGCTGGCCAGCGCTTCACTGATGTCATAGAGCGTCCCCAGTTCCGCGAGCGGCGAAGCGTCCACAGGCCCGGCGGGCAGGTGCTGGCGAATGGCGGAGGCGGTCTCCATCGGATCCTCACGAGGTCTGAAAAACAAAAGGGCCCGCTCGATTGGAGCGGGCCCAGGACGAACAATGCAACTACGCGCGGGCCGCGCTCCGGGTCAGCGGAACCGATTATTCCAGCAGCGGGAATTATTGGTGCGACGGGTAGCGGCGTGAATCATCATATGGACAACCATAGGCCCGGCGGGGACAAACGTCAACGCGCCCCGCGTAACGGGCCGGCAACCATTGATGACGCCTATCACTTGACGGTGGCCGGCGAGCCGGCCGGTCCTTCTCCGATCGGATCGGCCCGGGGAGAGAGCCGTGGCCGGCCGATGTTCCGTCCCGTGATGATCAGCACCACCGAGGCGACAATGACGAGCGACGCCACCAGCGACCGGCTGCCAAGCACCTCGCCGCGGAATGCCCAGCCCAGCACAACGGCGACCATCGGATTCACGTAGCCCGCCGTGGCGATCTTGTTCGGCGTGCTGACCCGCAGCAGCCAGGCGTAGGCCGTGAAGGTGACCAGGGAGCCGAACACCACCAGGTACAGCAGCGCCAGGACCGACTTGGCCGTGATCCCGGACAGGTCCAGCTGCCTCCAGTCTCCCGACAGCCCGCTCGCGGCCAGGAGCAGCACGCCGCCGGCCAGCATCTCCATCCCCGAAACCTGTTGCGTGTTGTGCGGGAGGTCCGCATTCCGGCTCAGCACCGAGGCCAGCGCCCAGGTGAAGGCGGCGAACATGAGCAGCAGCACGCCGGACGCGTCGGCGTGCTCGCCCCCCGTCCCTCCCGGAAGGACCAGCAGGGCCACGCCGACGAATCCCAGCGCAACGCCGAGGAGCACCGCCCCCGGGGGGCGCACGCCGGCGGGACGGAGCCATTCCAGCAGCGCGGTCCAGACCGAGACCATCGCGATGATGAGCGCGGTGAGTCCGGAAGAGAGGTGCTGCTCCACCCACACCACCGCGCCGTTGCCGACCAGGAAGAAGAGCGCGCCGAGCAGGAAGGCCCAGCCCCACTGGCCGGGGCGCGGTGCCGCCGCCCCGCGCCACCGGGCCCAGCCGTACATCAGGCTCCCGGCCACCACGAAGCGGCCGCCCGCCATGAGCAGCGGCGGAATGGACTGGATCGCAAAGGCGATCGCGAGATAGGTGGAGCCCCAGACGATGTAGACCGTGGCAAACGCCGCGATCAGCCGGAACCGGCTCCGCCGAACGGCCTCAGGCGTCATGACCCGCGCCCTCTGCCGGCGCCAATGGGAGTCCGGCCGATTCCTTCACCGTCGCGAGCACGATGGTGGTGCGGGTGCTCCGGACGCCCTTGAGCCGGCCGAACCGCTCCCGGAGCAGCCGGCTGAGCGCTTCTGTGTCAGGCACCCGCACCTTGACCAGGTAGCAGTCCTCCCCCGCCACGTGGTGCACCTCGAGCACCTCGGGCTGCCGGGACAGCGCCAGCCCGATGGCGCCCGAGCCGATCCGCTCCTCGGTGCTGACATTGATGAACGCGGTGAGTCCGAGGCCGACGGCCACGGGATTGATCCGTGCCATGTAGCCCTGGATGACGCCGCGCTGCTCGAGTTTGCGGATCCGGTCGAGGATTGCCGACGGCGCCATGCCGAGCCGCCGGGCAACGTCGGCATTGCTGATGCGGGCGTTGGTCTGCAGCAGATCCAGAATGATGCGGTCGGTGGCGTCGAGCATCGGGCGATCCCTCTTCGGGGCCACGTTTATTCGGTCAAGTATAAGATAAGCAGAAGATTATTCTGGCCGCAATCAGCGCGGGCGACCATATGACGGGCCTCATCCCGGGCCCGATCCGGCCGATACTACAGAACGATGACCGCCTCGACCACTCCCCCAGAATCCCAGCCGCCACGGCTGCCCGGTGCCCGGCGCACCGGCGTCGCGGGCGCCCTCGCCGCGCTCGAGTCGGTCCTCCGCAGTCTCAGCGACCCCGTCCTGATGGAGGAGGCGCTCGACTCGGCACGCCGGATTCTCCGCTCCCTGACCGATGGTGGCGCCCTCGAGTCCAGGCCGGAATTGCTCGCCACCGCCCAGCGGTTGATCGAAGAGCCCGCCACCGGTCTCGCGGCCGGTCTCGGCGACTTCATGGCGATGCTGGCCCGAGCCGCCCGGGCGCAGACGTCCAGGGCCAATGACACCGTCCTCGTGATCGAGGACGACCCCCTCTTCGCCAGGCGCATCGAGTCCGCCCTCTCGGCCGCGGGATGCCGGGTGCTGATCAGTCCCACGGCGGCCGAGGCCAGGCAACGGATCGGGATGGAGCAGATCAGCCTGCTGATCCTCGATCTCATTCTGCCCGATGGGGATGGCCGGAGCATCCTCCTCGATCTCCGGTCGGATCCGCGTACGGCGGCGCTCCCCGTCTTCGTCGTCTCCGCGCGTCTGGGCACCCAGACCAAGGCGGAGTGCTTCGCCCTCGGCGCGGATGCGTATTTCGACAAGCCGCTCGATATCGAGGCCTTCACCGTGGCCGTCGGCGCCAGGCTCGAACGCCACGCCGATCAGACGCTCACGGCCCGGCGCGATCCCGTCACCGGCCTCCCCAATCGTGCCGCGTTCCTCGAAGCGGTGACGCGGCTGCGGGAGACTTCACCCGCCGGCACCAGCTTCTCCCTCGCGGTGCTCGACCTCGACCACTTCCGCTGGATCGAGGAGACCTGGGGCCGGCAGTTCGGGGACAATGTGCTGCGCCGGGCCGGCGTGCGCCTCGCCATGGCACTGCGGCAGGCCGCCGTCTTCGCGCGTTGGGACGGAGCCGAGTTCATCGCCCTCTTCGCCAGGCGCAGCGCCGTCGAGGCGGGCGCCGCGCTGGACCAGGCGCTCGCGGTGCTGCGGCGCGTGGACTTCCGGCCCGGCCAGGACGCCCCACTGACGGTCACCTTCTCCGCGGGCGTGGTCGATATCGAGGAAGGACAGGACGTCGAGGATGCGATCGCGGAAGGCGACCGGCTGCGCTACGTCGCCAAGGCGTCGGGCCGCAACCGGGTGGTCACCGCCGGCACCCACCAGGCGGTGCCCTCGCGCCGGATTCTGCTCGCCGAGGACGACCCCAGCATGGCGAAGCTGGTGAGTCGCCACCTCAGGCACGAAGGTTTCGACGTCGTGGTCTATCCCGACGGCGAGCAGGCACTGGCGAATGCGGCGACTTCTGGCGCGGCGCTGATCATCAGCGACATCGAGATGCCCAATCTCGACGGACTCGGCTTCCTCCGCGCACTCCGGGAACACCCGGAGCTACGGCACATCCCCGTCATGATGCTGACCGCGATGGGCGACGAGAATTACATCGTGCGCGCTTTCGAACTCGGCGCGGACGACTATGTCCTCAAGCCCTTCTCCATGCGCGAAGTGACGGCCCGGGTGCGCCGGCTGCTCCGCCGCCCCTCGGTCGCAGGGATACCCGTCGCGAACTGAGGGGCAGAATCCCGCTCGACCGCCGCGAAGCCGGAACTCCTCCCATCGCCTTACCGCTTACCCCGCTGGACGCTAGCTTAGCCCGATGACCTCTCCCGTCACCTACCGCAGGACCCTGGGCCTCTTCTCGGGCACCATGGCCGTCGTCGGCGGCATCATCGGTTCGGGCATCTTCAACAATCCGGCGATTGTCGCGCAGCGGGTCGGCACCGCCGGCCTCACCCTTGGCGTGTGGGTGCTCGGCGGTGCAGTGGCACTGATCGGCGCCTTCTGCTTCGGCGAGCTGGGTCAGCGCCGGCCACAGGCAGGCGGCAGCTACGTCTATCTTCGCGAGGCACTCGGCCCGCTGCCGGCCTTCCTCTATGCCTGGGCCCTGCTGCTGGTCATGGCCACCGGCGCGATCGCCGCGGTGGCGGTGACCTTCGCGAATTACGCCCTGAGCCTCGCCGGCATGGCGGGCACCGATGGGCGCTGGCTCGCCGGTGCCGCGATCGTGCTGCTCTCCGCGATCAACTACATCGGCATCCGGCCCGGGGCGATCACTACCAACATCTTCACCCTCCTTAAGCTGGCCGCGCTGGTCTTCCTGATCGTCGTCGGGCTCGGCCCGACGTCTGTCACCGCGGCCACGAGCGGTCCCGGCGTTCCGGTGAGCGGCTCGCCCTTTCTCGCCGTTGCGGCGGCGCTGGTGCCGGTCCTGTTCGCCTATGGCGGCTGGCAGCAGACCAACTTCATCGCCGAAGAGATCATCGAGCCGCAACGCAACCTGCCGAGAGCGCTCGTGCTGGGCGTGCTCATCGTGGTGGTGGTGTATCTGCTGGCGAACGTGACCTACCTCCGGATGCTCGGCCCGGCGGGCCTCGCCGCGAGTACTGCGCCGGCGGCCGACGCGCTGCGGCTCCGGCTGGGTGCCGCGGGCGCCACGCTGATCGGCGCGGGCATCACCGCCTCGACCTTCGGGTTCCTCAACCTCGTCATCATGGTCTCGCCGCGCGTCTACCAGACGATGGCGGCCGACGGGCTCTTCTTCCCGGCCTTCGCCCGGCTGCATCCCGGCTTCCGCACGCCGGGCGTGGCGATCATCGTGCAGGGGACGTGGGCGGTCGTGCTCCTGCTGACGGGACAGTACGGCCAGCTGCTCGACTATGTCGTCTTCTGCGACTGGATCTTCTTCGGGCTGGCCGTTGTTTCGCTGTTCGTGCTGCGACGGAAGGATGCGGCGAATGGCATCGGCGAGCCGCCGGGCGCGTTCCGGGTGCCGGGATGGCCGGTCACCCCGCTGCTCTTCATCGCCGCGGCGCTGTACGTGGTGGCGGGCTCGATCAGCTCAAATCCCAGAAACGCCCTGCTCGGATGTGCAATCCTGCTGCTCGGCGTGCCGGTGTTCCACTACTGGCGGGGCCGCCGGACCGCTGCCTGACAAGGCGCGGCGGCGGGAGCCGTTCACTCCCCTGTGGCTGGCCCGCCGGGTCCGCGAGACCCCGGCGACGTGGGAGTTCAGCCGACCCCGATCCAGTAGCTCAGCTTCACCGCCAGGAACTGCTCCCCCCGAGCCCGCAGCGCATCCCAGAGATCGCCGGGGACCGCACGCGAGCCCCGCTGGCTGCTGACGCCGCGATTCTGCTGCCAGACAAGAAATAGCGTGCTCCCGGCACGCCACTCCCAGCGAAGCACCAGGTTGCTGCGGAACGAGAGCACGTTGAAGTCGGGATTGGTCACGGTCAGCGAATCGGCTCCGCCCCGGTCGGTGACGAGGTAGCTCCCGTCCGGCTGACGCACGAGGGTCGTGCCATCGGTGCCGTAGCGGCGCAGGCGGGTACTGCGTGGCGCCGGCAGCTCTCCCAGGCCGTGGTACACGCCGCTCGCCGCGAATGGCTCCACGTAGCCCTCGACCGTGAGCTCGGGACTCAGGGCGTAGTTGAGCCGGAGCTGCGCCGAGAGTGTCGCCTGCTCGATGGTGGCGAAGAGGTAGCGGGTGCCGTACGTCGCGGGACTGCCCCCGGAAGCCGACACGAGGTACTGCCGGGTGTTCACGCCCCGCTGGAAGGCGGGGAAGAGCGAGAGCTGCAAGCGGGACGTCGGGCGGGCGGACACCCCCGCGCTCACCACCGCATTCCATCCGCCGAAGGCATCCCGTTCCAGCGCGCCGGCCGTCGTGTACTGGATGGCACCCGCTTCGCCGCTCGAAAAACGCCAGTCACCGCCCCATCCGCGGGGAGCGCCCATCAGCGGTCCGCCGCGGGTGAGGATGTCGCTCTGGTAGGCGGGACGGTAGAAGATCGAGATGTTGGAGTTCTGAAATCCCTTCCAGGTCTGATTGAACGCCATCGAGAATTGGGTGAACTGGCGCTCGCCGCCGTAGTCGTAGTTGGCGCTGCCGCTCAGGCGGGCCGACCAGCGGTGGAACAGTCCACCCGGGGCCGTCTCCCGGTAGGTAAGACCGCCGAAGAGATCGATATCGTCCGATCCGCTGAGCCGGCCCGCGTCGTTCAGCTCGAATCCCGGCGACTCGACGCTCGCCTGCGCGCTGTAGAGCCAGTGGCGCCCGCCGTTCCGCGCGAAGTACGTCGCAGCGCTGTAGCCCGTCATCGACCGGCGCCGGGGATCGACACGGAGGTAGTGCTGGTCCGGCCGCTGGTAGTACCTCTGGCTGGCCGTCTGCAGCCCGATCAGGCGCGCCGAATCCCCCGCGACGTAACTGAACCCCGCGAAGCCGCCGAGTTCGTAGGTCCCGCCCTGGAATCGGAGCGTCCAGTCCACGCCGCCGCTGTAGGCGCGCCGGCTGTATGCCGCCGCGAGCGCGCTTCCCGGCGCCATATCACGCTCGACACCCGTGAGCATCAGTCCGACCGTGGAGGTCGAGGCGCCGAATTCCTGCTGGGCCCTTGTCACGAGATAGCCGCTGAGCGGCGCGACCGCGATCCGGCGCACTCCACCCCCGGCGAGATCCTCGACCCGGGCCTCCTCCGCGTCGGTTACGGCGGCGAGCCCGCCGATCGAGAGCCCCGAGCCGAGCCGTCCGGTCACCTTTGCCGCACCGAGAATCGTGCTGTTGTCCGGCCGATCGACGAAGTCGCCGGTCGCGTCGCCGCGCGGCGAGGCTCCGATCCGGCGTGAATAGAAGTACCCGGGGCCATTGCCCCGCAGCAGGGAAGAGCCCTCGATGAAGAACGGGCGGCGCTCGGCGAAGAAGGTCTCGAAGGCGGAAAGATTCACTTCCGCGGGATCCGCCTCGACCTGGCCGAAATCCGGATTGGCGGTCGCATCCAGGGTCAGGTTGGGACCGAGTCCCATCTTCAGATCCAGGCCACCGCGGCCGCGCCATGCGCTGCCGTCGCGGAACGGATCACGGGGATCGACTCCGCTGGTGAACCGGGCATCCCCGGCGACGTACGGCATCAGTTCGAGGCGGCGGGAGGGCTCGATCCCCTCGATCCCCTCGAGCGTGCCGAAGCGGGAGATGAATCCGGTTTCGCTCTTCGGTACCACGACCCAGTAGACATCCTGATTCCGCGACGGCATCCAGCGATTGATGTTGAGCCCCCAGCGCTGCACTCCGCCGTGGCTGAACCGAAGCTGGGAGAATGGGATCCGCATCTCCGCGTACCAGCCGGCCGAGTCGCGTGTCACCCCGGCCTGCCAGACGGGATCGAACCCGGAGTCGCGCTGGCCCTCACTGTCGGACGGGTGGTAGTAGTCGGCACGGACGCCGCCGCTGCTGACCAGAAAGGCGTAGCCGGTGCGGTGGTCGAGGTAGGTGTCGAGGATGACGATCAGGTGTTCCCCGTTTCCGGTCTGGTCCCGGCGGGTCACCGGCGCCCGCACATCCCAGGGCGTCACGCCCCAGAGCCGGGCACCGACGTACAGCGCCTCACCATCATAGAGGAATGCGACCTCGGTCCGCTCTTCCGGCTCCGCGCCCTCGACCGGGTCCTTCTGAAGGAAGTCGTGCAGCCACACCGCGTCGGCCCAGGCGGGATCGTCGAGGCGCCCATCGACCCGGGGCGCCTCGCCACGCAGGCGGCGGGCAGTCGCCGTCTTGGAGGATGGCCCCAACGTCTGAGCCTGGCCCGCGGCGTTCGCCGCGACCAGGCTCAGCATCATCATCACGAGAGGGAACTTCACGCCGGCCCGTGAGGCGCCGGCGTGCACGGAGCGTCAGCTCGTCTTGCGCAGCGTGATTCCACCATTGACCGTCGTCAGCTTGAGGTCGCGCCCGCCATCACCGATCCGCCCGCGGAGCGATTGCGGGTTCATGCGGCCACGCATTGTAATCGGGAAGTCGCTGTCAATCGACCCGTTCACCGTGCTGGCTTCGAGATCGGCGCTCACGGTTGCGGGCAGACTCACCGTGATGCTCCCGTTGACGGTGGTGAAATCGACTCTGTCTTTCCAGTCGGCGCGGCCGAGACGGGCCTTGATGGACCCGTTGACGGTGGTCGCGTGGGCCACCCCGCCCGCCTCGACATCGACATCCCCGTTCACCGTCGTCAGTTCGGCATCCGCCGGCAGGTCGCGCGCGGTGACATCACCGTTCACGGTGGCGGCGTCGAACGCCACCCCCGCGGGCACCTTGACCTCGAAGGTCACTTCGACGTCGTTGTCGCCGGTGTCGTTCTGGGTGCCGTTGCGGCGGCAGTCGTTGGGCCGCGACGAGCGGCGGGACGGATAGACGGCGCAGATCAGCACCCCCTCCGCGTCCTCGACCATCTTGATCTCGACGTCTTCGGGATTGCTGCGACGGGCCCGCTTGCTCGCGGTCACCTCGGCCTCGCCTCCCGAGGCGCGGGTGGCGTGGACCGCGCCGTTGATGCCGCGAATCTCCAGGCTCTTGCCCGAGGCGATGGCCCCGTGCCAGCGGAAATCCTGGGCGGCGAGCGGGGCGGCCATGGCGATCAGCCCGAATGGAAGCAGCAGCGACACTTTCATATCAGCTCCGGGAGTTGAGTCGTGGTCGGGGGCCTACGGCCGGCCCGTTCCCTTGCGAAGGGCAACCGTGCCATCGAACGATTCGAGTTCGAGGCGGGCGCCTCCGCTGCCGAGGGTGAAGCTCATTCGCTTACGGGAGGAAGTCCCGCTGAGTGTCACGGGAAAGTCGGAATCGAAATCGCCGCTGAAGGTCGACACGGAGACGCTCGCGTTGATCACCGGCGCCGTGACTGTCACGTCGCCGTCGTGGGAGCTCAGCCGGTAGCGGCCTCCGTCGCGGATCGCGCCCGAGAACCGGATCTCGCCATCGACGGTGTTGGCCTCGACATTCGAGGACTCCACGTCGTCCAGCCGAATCTCGCCGTCCACCGCGGAGACCTTGAGATCGCCCCGCACGCCGCGCGCCGTGACCGACCCGTCCACCGTGGTCAGTCCGATCCGGCCGCTCGCGTCACGCAGGTCGATGTCCCCTTCCACGGACTGCAGGGTGACGAATCCGGCTCCGCCCCGCACTGTGATCTTCCCCTCGACCGTGGACACGTTCACCTCGCCCTTCGTGCCATCGACGCCGACGTCGCCGCTCTGGCTCGACAGCTCCAGCGCCATGTCGGCGGGCACGGTGAGCTTCCAGGTCACCTCGGAAGGGCCATACCGGTGATGGGCGCGCAAGGTGACGACCCCGCCGCTCTGGTCGACATCGATGCGCGTATCGTCATCGTTGTCCGCCTCGATCCGGATGGCATTCCGGCTCCAGGTGGCGACGGAGATGCCGCCTTCCTGGCTCGAGAGCTCCAGGCGGGACCCGGGACGGACCGTGACGGTGGTATCGGTGCTCTGCGGCGACAGCGCCGCGAGCGTGGCAATCAGCAGCAGCATGACAATCCTTTCCGGCTCAGTTCAACTGCGGGCGAGTCGTGCGGCGCGCCGCAGCAGCTCGAGCTTCCGCATCCGCGTCTGGGTGAGATGCCCGTGGAGATAGGTGTTGCCCGGGTCGGCGGCGAGGGCCCGCTCGGCCTCGGCGATCGCGCGATCGATGAGCTGCAGCTTCTGCTGCACGACCCGCACCGTGGTGCTGTCCAGCCGCCCATGCCCCGAGGCAAGCTCCTCCGCCAGTTCACGCACGGCAGCGTCGTAGCCGTGTTCTGCACGCGTGGCCGACGCCGCAGGGAGTTCCCCTGATGTCGGCATGACGGCAACCGTCCCTTCCGCCGTCGCCGTGCGCGCCGCCCGCGCCCGCAGCGCCAGCGCCACGCCGCCGCCTGACATCACCATCAGCACGATGCCCGCAGCCAGCAGCTGCGGCATCGAGAAGGCGAACCGGCGGCGGCCCGGCGGCGATGCCCCGATCGCCGCCGCGACACCGGGCCACAGATCGTGCCGGGGGGGCCGGTCTTCCAGCGCGCCCGCTCGGCTCACGACCCGTCGCAGGTCGTCGAGCAGCGCCGCGCACTCCGCGCAGCTGTCCAGGTGGGCCTGCAGCACCTCCCGCTCGCTGTCGGGCAGCGCGTCGTCAAGCAGTTCGGAGAGCCGTTCCCCGGCTGGATGCAGCATGCGATTACCCCAGCGCCTTTCTGAGTGCCATGCGGGCGTAGTGCAACTGCGACTTGGAGGTGCCGGGTGAGATGCCCAGCAGACCGGCGATCTCCTCGTGCCGGTAGCCGTCGACGTCATGCAGCACGAACACCCTGCGAGCCCCGGGAGGAAGCGCGGCGATCGCGCCCTCGAAATCCACTCCATGCGCGGGTGAGATCGGCCGGTCCGGATACTCGATCCCCTCCTCGGGCTCCTCGACGAACCGCTTGCGCCACCGCCCCCGCTCCGACCGGCGGTTGAGCACCACGTTCACCGCCATGCGATGAAGCCAGGTCCCGAACGCCGCCTCGCCGCGGAAGGTGTGCAGCTTCTGCCACGCCCGGACGAGGATCTCCTGCGTGATCTCGTCCACATCCTCGCCCATCATCCGCCGGACCAGCGTGCTGATGCGGTTGACGTGCCGGCGATACAGCCGCTCGAATGCATGCGCGTCCCCGCTCGCAGCGAGCGCGGCGTCCACGGCGTCGGTATCGGCGGCGACAGCGTCGAAGGTGCGCAGAGCTTCGGTCCGGGCTGAAGTGGCGGTCATGCAGCGAGTTGGACACTGCGACGGCCGCGGATGGTTGGAAGCCGGGGGCGGTCTGGAATGGGGACCATTCGGCTCAAGCCGCCCCAGTGGGCAACCGAATATAAGGAAACGCGCCCGCCCCTCAGGGGACTGGCGCGTCCTGGCCATTCCCATCCCTGGAGCCGCCCGTGCACGACCTGGTCATCAGGCCCATCGAACGGCGAGGCGCTCAACCTGTTCCCACCAAAACACTTGAGGGAATGGCCCCGGCTGCCGATGACCGTGGGATGACCGCTCACCTTCGGATCCCGACACCGTGACTTCCGCCCGACTGCCGTCCAACGAGCCGGAGCGTCTGGAAGCGCTCCGGCGGCTCCGCATCCTCGACTCTCCGCCGGAACAGGCGTTCGAGGATCTGGTTCATCTGGCCGCCCAGACCTGCGACGCACCCATCGCGCTGGTGGGTCTGGTCGACCAGGATCGGCTGTGGTTCAAGGCCCGCCTCGGCCTCGATCTCTGCGAGACTGGGCGGGATCAGGCCTTCTGCGCCCACACGATTCTCGGTGATGACCTGTTCCAGGTGCCGGATGCACACCATGATCCGCGATTCGCGAAGCACCCCCTCGTGGTCGGTTCCCCCCACCTCCGGTTCTACGCGGGCATGCCCGTCCGCACCGCAGAAGGACTCGCGCTCGGCACGCTCTGCCTGCTCGACACCCGCCCGCGGCAACTCAACGAAATCCAGCGGGCCGCGCTGGTGCGGCTCACCCGGCAGGCGGGCGCGCAGTTGGAGTTGCGGCGAATGATCCTGGAACGCGATGCCTCACACGACCGTCAAAGGCAGGCGGAGACCAGCCTGCGTTCCCTGATGGCCGACCTTCCCGCCGCGGTCTTCGAGTGTGACACCCGCGGCTGGTGCACCGCAGTCAACTCACGCTGGAGCGAACTCACCGGCGTCAGCGAAACCGCCGCGAGGGGCATGGGCTGGCTGCGCGCGATACACCCCGACGACCGCACGCGTGTGGCGCAGGAATGGGCCGAGGCCGTCGAAGCGTCTCGCGAGTTCGGCAGCGAATATCGATACCTCCGCCACGACGGCCGATCACGGTGGGTCGAGTGCCGCTCGGTCCCCCGGCGCGGGACGGACGGAGAGATCACCGGCCTTATCGGGACCGCCGTGGACATCACCGCACGCCGGGCGAAGGAGGTCCTCGAACGCGAGCACTTCATGCTCACCGAGAGCATCGAGAACGCACCCATCGCGATGGCGATGCTCGACACCGAGATGCGCTACCTCGCCTACAGCCGGAAATGGCTGGAGGACTACGGGCTGATCGGGCAGGATCTGATCGGCCGCTCCCACTACGAGGTCTTTCCGGGAATACCCGATCGCTGGAGAGCCCTTCATGCGCGCGCGCTCGCCGGAGAGGCCTTGTCCGATCCGGAAGACTGCTACGAGCCGCCGAACGGAGAGCCGGTCTACCTTCGGTGGGCGATTCACCCCTGGCGCCATTCCAGCGGCACGATCGGCGGCATGGTCATGGTCACGGACGTCGTGACCGATCTCGTGCGTGCCCGGCAGGAAGCGATCGAGTCCGCCCGCCTCAAGACGGATTTCCTCGCCCGCATGAGCCACGAGATCCGCACCCCGATGAACGGGGTGATCGGCATGACCGGTCTGCTGCTCGACACCCCGCTCAGCAAGGAACAGCGAGAGTGCGCGGAGACCATCCGCGCATCCTCGGAGTCCCTGCTCACCATCATCAACGACATCCTCGACTTCTCCAAGATCGAGGCCGACAAGCTGGTGATCGAGCCGGTCCCGTTCGATGTGCACCGGGTGGTGGAGGATGTTGGTGACCTGCTGATGCCCAAGGTCCAGGACAAGCGACTGGAACTCGCCCTGCGCTACGGCCCCGGCGTGCCGCGGCACGTCGTCGGGGATCAGGGACGCATCCGGCAGATCCTGACCAACCTGGTTGGCAACGCCGTGAAGTTCACCGAGCGGGGACATGTGCTGGTCGAGGTGACCTGCGAACCGACCGCCCAGGGAACGGCGCAGCTCCGGTTCGAAGTACGCGACACCGGCATCGGGATTCCCGACGACAAGCTCAACCAGGTATTCGAGAAGTTCATGCAGGCCGACTCCTCCACCACTCGCCGCTTCGGGGGCACCGGCCTCGGCCTGGCGATCTCGCGCCAGCTGGTCCGCCTGATGGGAGGCACGATCGGTGTCACGAGCAAGCGAGATCAGGGCAGCAGCTTCTGGTTCACGCTGCCACTGCCGGAGCTCGTCAGCGATGAGCCGCGGCATCTCGGACCATTCCCCGCCAGCCGCCGGGTGCTGGTGGTGGACGACGTGGAACTCGCGCGCCGCATCCTGACGGAGCAGGTCGAACACCTCGGCCCGTCCGTCGACGCTGTCGATGGCGGTGCCGCGGCACTCGCCCGATTGCGCGCGGCCGCGGCCGCCGGGCAAACCTATGATGCCGTCCTGCTCGACTTCATGATGCCCGGGATGGATGGTGATGCGGTGGCCCGCGCGATCAGCGAGGACCCGCTGCTCACGGGGACCCGGCTGGTGCTCGTCAGCGGCATGCTGAATCGGCCGCGCGAGGAGTGGCTCCGTGAACTGGGCGTGATCACCTTCCTGAAGAAGCCCGTACGGATCGCGGATCTGGCCGCCACACTCAATCTGGTGTTCGGCCAGAACGGCGCCCCCGGGGCCGGGATCGCCGGCAACCCTCTCCAGCCTGCGGTCCGGCACGCGGCCGTCGCGGCCCCCGAGCAGGGGTCCGGGCCCAGAGTCCTGGTCGTCGACGACAACAGCGTCAATCAGAAAGTGGCCGCGCGGATGCTGGGGCGGATCGGGTGCCGGGTAGACGTCGCCGCCAACGGGCTGGAAGCGGTGGATATGGTGCGGAAGCTGCCCTACGCCGTGGTCTTCATGGACTGCATGATGCCGGAGATGGACGGGTACGAGGCGACCGCCGCGATCCGGGCCCTGCCCGGTCCTGTGGCCCGCACGCCGATCGTCGCGATGACTGCCAACGCGATGCAGGGCGACCGGGAACACTGCCTCGCCGCGGGCATGGACGACTATCTCAGCAAGCCAGTCAGGCAGGACCAGTTGCAGGATGCGGTGTACCGCTGGGCGCCTGCCGATACCGCCCCCGCCTGCCCCGCTCCGCCGGTGGACACCGCCGTGCTCGAAAACTTCCGCCAGCTGCAGGAGGAAGGCCAGCCGGATGTCGTCGTCGAATTCATCGACCTCTTCCTCGGCGACCTTCCGGCGCGCCGCAAGGCGATTCGCCTGGCACTGAGCGATGGGGACGCCGAACGGGTGCGGGCCACCGCCCACGCGCTCAAGAGCAGCGCCGCCTATATCGGCGCCGCCGAACTCGCCCGGCTGTGCAAGGAAGTGGAGATGGCGGCGCGCGCCGGCGACCTGCTGGCCGCCGCCACGCGGGGGGCGGACCTCGAGACCGAGGCCGAACGCACCGCCGTCTTCCTCGCGATGCGCCGCGGCGCGACCACGGTGTGAGCGCGTCATGACTCCGCTCGGCCCCATCCCCGCCCCCGCAGCCGCGTCGGACGACCCCTCCAACGAAGAGGCCGCTCGCTTTGCGCGGATCACCCATTGCGCGCCCATCGGGATCTTCGAGACCGACGAGGCGGGTCGCTGCCGCTACGTGAACTCTCGCTGGACCGAACTGACCGGGCTGTCCGAGGCCCAGGCGCTCGGCGCCGGGTGGATGGGCGCGATCGACCCGGCGGACCAGCTGGCGGTGCGTGCCGAGTGGCAGACGGCAGCCATGGAACAGCGCGACTTCGTCGCGGAGTTCCGCATCCGGCAGCCGGATGGCGCGACGCGCTGGCTCGGCGCCAGCGCCCGGGCCGTGGTCGACGACCGCGGCCGTACGACGGCCTATGTCGGGACCCTGACCGACATCTCCGATCGGAAGCGGCAGGAGGACGACCTCTACCGCTATTCACTCGATGTCGAGGACTCGCGTGCCCGGGTCGAGGAGCAGGCGTCGTTGCTCGCCGAGCAGGCCGAGGAGCTGGCCCGCGCGCGCGATCAGGCGCTGGAGTCGGTACGGGTGAAGTCGGCGTTCTTCGCGATGATGAGCCATGAGATCCGCACCCCGATGAACGGTGTGATTGGCATGACCGGGCTGCTGCTCGATACTCCGCTCAATCCGGAGCAGCGCGGCTTCGTGGAAACGGTGCGGGCCTCCGGCGAGGCACTCCTCAGCATCATCAATGACATTCTCGACTTCTCCAAGATCGAGGCGGGGCGGCTGAGCCTGGAGACAGTCGATTACTCGCTCCGCGAGATCGTCGATGACACGCTCGACCTCCTCTCCGAGCGGGCCAACACCCGACGGATCGAGCTGGCGGCCTTCGTTCCGCGCAGCGTGCCTGACTGCGTGCGCGGCGACCCCGCCCGCGTGCGGCAGATCCTGACCAATCTCGTGGCCAACGCGCTGAAGTTCACCGAGCAGGGCTCGGTCACGGTCCATGTGCATGCCGACCCCGCGGCGGCGGGAGACCCGATGATTCGGTGGGAAGTGCGGGACACCGGGATCGGGCTGACACCGGAAGAGCGGGACCGCCTCTTCCAGGCGTTCAGTCAGGCGGATTCGTCCACCACCCGAAAGTACGGTGGTACCGGCCTCGGGCTGGCGATCTGCCGGCAACTGGTGGATCTGATGGGTGGTGACATCGGGGTCGAGAGCTCGCCCGGAATCGGCAGCACCTTCTGGTTCACCCTGCCACTGGAGCCGGGCTCCCAGCGGACCGCCGGGCCGCTGGACCCCGATGACGCCCTCGCCCGCGTCCGCGCCCTGGTCGTCGAGTCGCAGCCGACCGTATGCGCCGCGGTGACCGACCAGCTCGAGGCGTGGGGACTCGACGTGACGGTCAGCGCGGACGCGGCGGATGCGTTCATCCTGCTGGGTGAGGCGGCGCGGGATGCGAGGCCGTTCCGCCTCGTCATCCTGGATGTGCATCGGCCAGAGACGGACGGGCTCGAACTGGCCCGCGCGCTCGCCGAACTCGACGAGTTCACGGGGACGCGTGTCATCATGCTGGCCGGTCTCATGGAGCGGGAGCTCGCCGCCACCGCCCGCGACGCCGGGGTCGCCGCCGTAATCACGAAACCGGTCCGGCACCAGGCGCTGCACGACGCCGTCTATCAGGCGCTCGATCTCGGCGTGTCCGCGCGCCACCGCGACACCATGCCCCACGGCCTGCCGGCGCCAGACGCGCGCCCGCGCGCCCGCGCCCGCGTGCTGCTCGCCGAGGACAATCCCGTGAATCAGAAAGTGGCCGTGCGGATGCTGGAGAATCTCGGCCATCTGGTGGACCTCGCCGGCAATGGCCTGGAGGCGGTGGACGCCGCGCGGCGGCTGCCGTATGACATCATCCTGATGGACTGTCAGATGCCGGAAATGGACGGCTACGCCGCGACGACGGAAATCAGGCGGCTGGAGGGCGCCGCGCGTCACACCCCGATCGTGGCGATGACCGCGAACGCGATGTCCAGCGACCGGGAGCGCTGTCTCGCGATCGGCATGGATGACTATGTCAGCAAACCGATCCGGGTGAAGGAACTCTACGCGGTCCTGGGGCGATGGATCGGCTGGGAAGGCGTGGAGGGTGACACCCCGTCATCCGATCTGGCGCAGGCGGGCCCGGAGGCGGGCGCGGGTGAGGCCT
Organism: uncultured Gemmatimonadales bacterium; assembly: GCA_963817435.1. Classification (GTDB taxonomy): domain Bacteria; phylum Gemmatimonadota; class Gemmatimonadetes; order Gemmatimonadales; family GWC2-71-9; genus JADJOM01. The sequence continues at coordinate 337 of CAWFNY010000004.1, read as the reverse complement.
GTGTCGACAACTCGATTCTGGACGAAGTGCTGGAGTTCGCGGGCGCGGCCGGCCATGACCTGGTCCACGACCTCATCGAACTCTTCTTCGGCGAAGTGCCGGCGCGGCTCGACCATCTCCGCCAGGGCGTCGCGGAACATGACCCCGAGCGCGTCACACGCGCGGCCCACGCGATGAAAGGCGGGGCCGGGAACCTGGGCGCGGTGCGCGCCGCGGCAATCTGCTCGCAACTCGAGAAGCAGAGCCGCGCCGGTGACCTGTCAGGCGCTGCGGGGCTGGTTGTCGCCCTGGCGGCCGAGCTGGAGCGCGTCCGCGTCCTGCTGCAGCCTCGGATGGA
>CAWFNY010000003.1:0-747282 GCA_963817435.1 uncultured Gemmatimonadales bacterium | reverse complement strand
ACCCCCGATGCGCTTGTTACTAGCCAGCGCAATTGTCGCCCTGGCCTCTGCGGCGTCTGCGCAGACACCTCCACGGCTCACCCGCGTGCTGGCCCCGCTCTTCGATGTAGTTGTCGTGGCGGACTCCCTTTATGGGGTCGAGGTGCTCGCGTCCCCGGGGCTCGCTAGCGTCAGCGGGCATCAGCGCACCATCGTCAATCGCTTCGCCATCGCTGAGTCAGAACTGGCCGCCTGGCTCCCAGCGGGGCGCCGGCTAGCAGACTCAGCGCCATACATTGTCGATGTCACATCTGGTCACGCCGCCGGAGTTCGGTTACCCGCGGATCAGGGACGTTCCAGCATCACACTTGCCTACAACCCCATGGAGAGTCTCCAGCAGCGGTTCCTCATGGTGTTCGAGGATGGGGCTTCTAAACAATCATGGAGCGCGAGCCTCCCCGACTCTAGTGCGCACACCTTTATTTCGGCCTTAGCAGAAGCCTTGGCTAGTAGCCGCCTCCTTGCCATTGCGGATTCCGGGAGGCCGGCCCGCGCACTTCTGGCTTGCGAAGTCGACGACCCACCCCTGATGACCAAGCGCCCGTCGCTGCGCTATCCCGACGTGCGCCCATTCCGGGAAAGCCATGTGTGGGCTCAGTATGTCATCGATGCGACCGGGCACGTGGATCTCGGGTCCGTACAATTCCTGCTGTCGGACGGCCCCGGTTTCGAGAAAGAAGTACTGCGAGGCCTTCGCGATATTCGGTTCGCGCCGGCGCGGAAGGCGGGGCGCCCTGTCTCCGTGCTAGGCTTCCAGCCCATTACGTTCAAGGCCCCGTGATGGGCGTTCGTTGGCTAACCGGCGCATGAAGCTGTCGAAGCGCGGCCGGTTTCCTCGGGGCTACTGGCGGCAATGAGCCGCGCTTCGCAGCTTATGCACAGACGTTAGCTGGCTGCAACCGATCCCTTTTTATTCAGACACGTGGCATCCTTTCTCCTCCTCGTTTCCATTGTTGCCATAGCGCATGTGAGTCTCCATGCGCAGCGTCGTCGCCGCTTCGAACGGTTCCGCTGGGGTCTATACGACGCCACTCGGGCCGAGATGGACATGGATCGCTGCCTCAAGTTGCTCATCGCCAACTTCGGGAGCGATTCGTTCCAGGCCCCTGAGCTTGTCCGCCTACCCTTCGTGGAGCGAGACCGCGAGGCCCTCCTGCGCAAGACCCTCGCTCTCGCCGCTGAGCGACTCCAGGTGACCATCCCCGACACTACCGTTCTCACTTATGCCTCGCGGGAGGAACTTGGGTTTGCCGGAGGTGATGCGAGGGCGGGGACCGACAGATGGCAATTGGAACTCGTTGGCGAGCAAGGGACGGTGCGTCATGTATCTTCCGGTGATGGTGTTTGGCGCATTCGAGTCCTGCGCTCCCTTCAGAATCGAGATGAACCCGTAGCCGTTGTCGTCGCCCACGAATTGGCCCACTGTGTCCTATACCGCGACGGGCTGCCCGGCGGGGACGAGCACCTCACCGATGCGCTCATCATCCTCGCCGGGTATGGCCCACTTGTACTCAGGCATAGGATGGGCTACCTCCATCCGCGGGCGGTGAAGTACCTGATGTCTCGACGCCGTCACCTGGCAGCCAGCTAACCGGCGCATGAAGCTGTCGAAGCGCGGCCGGCTTCCCCGAGACTACTGGCGCACGTGAGCCGCGCTTCGCAGCTTATGCGCAGACGTTAGACAGCACTGGAGGCTTTCGATGCGCTTCCCGCTTGCCTGGTCACTCAGGAAAGTTCTCCTCGCGGGGCTCGCGTGGCCTGTTGTGCTCCTCGGAATCAGTCTCTGGGCCGACGTTGCCAACCTCGAGGCGCGCAGACTGCCTACCTACTCCGTGGTGAGCGTTTTCTTTGAGCACCACAATTGGCCCGTGTGGCTTTACTTCGTCGCCTGGCTTCCGGTGTCCGCCTTCGTGATTTGGCGGATCGTTCTGCCACCCATCACCCGCGACCACTCTCACGGTGCTGTCTAACAGGCGCATGAAGCTGCCGAAGCGCGGCCAGCTTCACCGTAGCTACTGGCGAAGATGAGCCGCGCTTCGCAGCTTATGCGCAGACGTTAGGCGGCGCTCAGAAGCCGTTTGGGGGAGATCGCGATAAGGCTTTGGGGTGGCTTGGTCGATCGGGCAGGACGCTCGCCCGCGGAAGGTCCGGCCCGGTCGTCGGCATCCTCCGCCCGGGCCGTTGGGGACCCTCCCTGCGCCCGCCGGCCATTCCGGGCGAGAGCCGGCAGCGGCGCCTCCTAACCGGCGCATGAAGCTGCCAAAGCGCGGCCGGCTCCATCGTAACAACTGGCGAAAGTGAACCGCGCTTTGCAGCTTATGCGCAGACGTTAGACCGCATCCGTTCCCGTTGTTGCTAGTCCTCCAAGCCCCCGCTTCGTCCCCCGCCGAATCTCCTAAGACTTCGCGTGCATCCCATTCGCGGCAGCCCCGTTCTGCTCCCGCTTCCAGATCACGTATGAATAGACCACCGAGCCGAGCGCCGCCGCGCCCGCCATGCCGATGGCGCCAGCCCGCAGCCAGGGTGAGGCGACTAGTGCCGTCGCGGTCATGCAGACCCCGGCGATCGCAAACGACACTCCGCCGAAGCGATGGGTCTTCCGCCAGACGGTATCGCTGCTGAGCGTCCAGGGAGTACGAATTCCCATGAACCAGTTCGGCCGGATCCGAGTCATCAGATTGCCCAGCAGGATGAAGAGCCCGCCGATCCCAAGACCGGCTACCTTGCCCATGTCCACCACCCACCCCAGCGACTTGCCGAGTACGACGACGTGGACGCCGGCCAGGAGCACCAGCACCGCGTTGACGATGGTCCAATAGGTCGGACTGAACAGGGGGTAGTTCGCCCGTCGCGGATCGATGCGCGGCAGCACGGCGAAAACACTCACCAGCACGAGCCCGAGGGCCGGGGCCAGAATCGAGGCCACCAGGCGCGATGACCAGCCATTCGGGTCGCCATCGAGATCGAAATGGGTCGCCACCTGGGCCGGAAGCTGCGGGTAGGCCCATATCGAGAATCCGGCCGCCGCGGCCAACACCACCAGTCCCGGAATCAACTTACGCATGATCTGTCTCCTTCTGCTTTCGCCCGTTCTTGCGTTGAGTCAAACCGATCAGTTGCTGGATCAGCTCCTGGAACACCGTGGTATTGAGGGAATACCGGATGAACTGCCCCTCGCGGACCGCCAGGACCAATCCGGCCTCCTTGAGGGTGCCCAGGTGGTGCGAGACGGACGCCCATGCCATCGGGAACTCCGCGGCAATGTCGCCCGCGGTGCGGTCCTTCTCCCTCAGAAGCGATAGAATCTGCCGTCTTGTCGGGTCCGCCAGCGCCTTGTAGAGCTTGTCCATGACGCTAAGATACTGAGACTACCGTCTAAATCAATTGGGCAGCCCCAGTTCAAACACTTTCTTGAGGTTGGCACTGAGCGCGGTGGCCGGGTCATCCCACTCGTAGATAGACGGCGCATCCCGACTGCGGTCTAACCAGCGCATGCACCAGTCGGGGCGCGGCCGTCGCTTTGCTCAGGCCTAGCCCGGCCGGACGGCGCCGGGTAAGTTCTCCACACTCGCCGCGGCCCCGCAGGTGATGCGCGGTCGTTAGCCGGCTTGCTCGGAAGGAGAATCCCAGATGCCCGAGAATGTGGGCCTCGAACTCCCCACTAGCATTATCCTCGGTCTCCACCTCATGTTCTTTATCGCGCTCGTCGGCCTTGCCGCGTTACCGATCCACTTGCGAGGGCGGCTCATCGTCCTGCTTGTAGGCCTCCTGATGGCGGTGCTTCTACCGTTCTGGCTGGTAGGAGATCTTCTACTCGGCGACCTCGGACCCGACGCCCCCGTTTTTGGGGTCGCGTTCTACAACTACTTCGCGCTCAGCTTCATCTTGCCTATCTTCACTGCAGGCGGAATCGCGATTGTTCTGGCCCGCCGCGCATCGCCGCCCAGTGCCATCTTCCGTGCGATTGCAGGCGGCCTCGGGTATGCAGCTGGTTTCGGCTTGTCCATGCTGTTCTCCGTCAGTGACGTGCTGCCCTCTACGCTTTCCAACTACCTGCGCGACGTATGACAGCGCCGGCTAACAGGCGCATGAAGCTGCCGAAGCGCGGCCAGCTTTCTCGCGACTACTGGCGCCCGTGAGCCGCGCTTCGCAGCTTATGCGCAGACGTTAGGTTGCACGCGCAATGAAAGCGTGACGCATGCCCGATCGAGAAGCTGAGCGGCGCCAGCTAGAGCGGTTTCGCCGTGTCTATCGGAGCTTTCCGATTGGAGAGATAGAGCACATTGAGGCACCTGATTTTCGCATCCGCACGAGCGATGGCTATCTAGGCATAGAAGTGACGCAGCTCTTCCACCCGCACGACAGCGAGGGTCCTGCGCCGATCGCTCTATCAAAGGCTCGTCAAGCACTACTGCGAAGCGCCGAAAGCCTGTTCTCTAGGCTTGATCCACGGCCTCTTGCGATCTCGCTCTCCATTGACCCCAATTGGCACCCCGGGCCCGGAGCGATCGACAAACTCGCCCGCTTCCTGGCCCAGACGGTCTCCTCTCTTCATCTCACCGTCGGCGATAGCCAGGTTCTAGCAGGCGGAATCGGACTGCTCGAGGAGGAAAGCGCCAAGCCAGTCCATGAACTTCGGGTCTACTACTTCCAGGATACGGGCGAGACGTTCTGGGCGTGCCCGGAGTTCGGCTGGAGGCAGGATCTGAGTATTGCCCTCCTCCAAGCGGCGATCGACAGGAAGAACGCGCTTGTGCAAACGTACCGCGCGAAGGCGCGCACACTCTGGCTGCTTCTGGTCTCAGATAGCGGGCAGCTCTCCGCTGCCTTCGCGTTGCCCGATACCGTCGCAGCGCATTCATTTGTTTCCGAGTTTGACCGGGTAATCCTTTTCGACGCACTTCGGGGCGGAGTTGCCCAGCTTCAGATCATCGGTGCAACCTAACTGGCGCATGAAGCTGTCAAAGCGCGGCCACCGATCGGTTCAACGACTGGCGCGGTCGAGCCGCGCTTTGCAGCTTATGCGCAGACGTTAGGTGGCGCCCCCTTACCTAGATCCCATGCCGGAGCCGCTCACGATAGTTTCTGACCTCTCTGCTCAGTCGCTTCAAGACCGGATCGTTGCCTTCGGTCGTGACTGGCGTTCGTCGAAGCTACCGCCTGAGGCGCTGGCGGCTGGTGTAAAGGCGTGCCGTATCGAACTACGGCCGAGCAGTTTTGTTCTATACCTCACTCCGTTTCCAGTATCCTATTTCCACGCAGAAGGGAGCGTCAGTGACCTGACCCACGCTCCTGGCTCACAAGTCTCCTTTCGCATTCGCGAATCATGGTTCTCTCGCTTCCAAGGTGGAGTTCTGACCATTCTCCCCCTTTATGGTTGGTTGCGGCTCGACACCCACAACTTCCCAACCACCCCAGCCGCTTGGGCCCTCGTGATTTCCGCCAGCGCCGTGCTGTGCGCGGTCTATCGCCTGGGAGTAACATTCGGGCGGCAGCACTTTGCGGACCAGCTCAAGGTTGTTATCCGGCCCCTTGCCCATGCCTAGGCCTGCCCTCTTGGCGCCACCTAACCGGCGCATGAAGCTGTCGAAGCGCCGCCAGCTTCCCAGTAACCACTGGCGCCCGTGAGTCGCGCTTCGCAGCTTATGCGCAGACGTTAGGCCCACACGGCCGAAGGTGGTCTCTTACCCAGCCCTTCAACGACAGATCTCATGCTCGCCCAGCTCTCGGAAGCCGACCTGCTGCTCATTAACAACGCCTTGAACGAGGTTTGCAATGGCGTTGCCATACCCTCCGGGGCCTTCGCAACGCGCCTCGGTGCCTCCCGCGAGCAGGCACTGTATCTACTCACACGGATTCAGGCGCTACTCGGCGCCGTGGCGGCCAAGCGCACAGATGAAGGGCAAGAGGAGTTCGAACAGGACTTCGGCCGCCGCGCCCCCGACCTCGCAACAGTCTTCGCTTTGGCTGAGGACGCGATCGGGCCAGCAAACCAAGATCTCCGCGGCGCCTTGCATCACTATGGGACTATTCGCCACTTGGCGCCTAGTTGGCTCGAGGCCCTCGATTCTGCTTCAGCGTGTCGCGACGCACTGCCTGACCAGGTGCGGCAGATAATGTTCTTTATGCTTCGTTAGCGCCCGGCATGCCGTGGGGCCTAACCGGCGCATGAAGCTGTCGAAGCGCGGCGGCCATCACCGTATCTTCTGAGAACCATGAGCCGCGCTTCGCAGCTTATGCGCAGACGTTAGGCAGCCAATGACCCTTTTTGCCATCTTGGACATCACCTTCTACGCTGCGGCGCTGATTGCCGTCGTGGCACTGCCATTCTTTGCGATCAACATGGTTCGGTATTCCAGGCCCGCTCGGCCGAGTCCTTTACCGCACACCGCCGCCCCTTTCCAACCACGAGCACAGCGTTCTTCGCGTTACCCTTGCTTGTGGCCTCGTATCTGCGGGAGACGCGGTTTCGGCCGCGCGCCGCGAAGTGGTCGCCTTTCTTTCGCATCTACCGGGAGAGCATCGACTGTCATGCTGAATGGTGACCCACTTGCAGGTGGCGACACTCTTGTTGCACAATTACGTGACGTTTCGAACGTCCTAGGTCATCACTCGCACCCGTTGACCCCTATCGAGGTCAAGGTTCATTGGGTTACATGACACCCTCGACTCGTGACGCTCTCCAGGGACTCTGAGCGCCCAACGGAGCATTGGGTGTTTGTCCCATCGCACAGGATTACCGCTCTGAATGAGATCGGGCGCATCACCACCTCGGCCCTAGACCACCACTGAGGCGCGGCTGCCTAACCGGCGCATGAAGCTGTCGAAGCGCGGCCGGCTTCATCGCGACTACTGGCGCCGGTGAGCCGCGCTTCGCAGCTTATGCGCAGACGTTAGGCGTCACCCATGCGGGAGCCCTCAACGCTATGCCATCTCGCTGTGTTCTCCCGGCTTCCATCCTCGCTCTTCTCACGGCTGCTTGCCTACCGATACCCAATCGTGTTCGCGACACGCCCGACTTACATGGCACACTTGTTTCAGGAGATCTGCCTCTACCCGGGGTGCAATTGACGGTCGAGCCCATGCCGGTCCAGTTCTCAGCCCCGCCGGTGGCCTGCGGTCACGCGGCTGAGGTGGTTAGGACCGATCTCTCTGGCTCGTTCGCCGTACATGCTCAGCGGCATTGGGAGGTGTGGGTATCCTTGCTCGGCGAATCCCCAGAATGGCGCCGTCACTGGCGCCTGTGCGTCTTCGCAGCACAACCCGGCGACTCCGCACGATGGCAGATGCTTTGGGACGGCTACTCCAACCTCGGGTCGCCTCTTCGGATGACTTGTGATATTCTCCACCCGGTAACCGTGGATACCCTTGCGGGTTGGCGTGGCCGGTGCCTGCCGCCCTCCCTCAGCGGTGACGCCTAACCGGCGCATGAAGCTGCCGAAGCGCGGCCAGCTTCCCCGGGACTACTAGCGCCGGTGAGCCGCGCTTCGCAGCTTATGCGCAGACGTTAGGCGCCATCCGACCTGGAGTTCAGATGCTTCAGAAGGCCTTCTTGCTGTCGGCGTCTGTCATGCTCTGCTCGCATTCACCGGCCACGGCTCAGGCGGCCGTGACCGCGGTTGGATGCTGGCACCTGTCCTTTTCCCCATGGCGCCCTTCCCTCGGCGGTGATTCGCTGCTGTACAGCCCCCTTCCAGATACGATTCGCCTCTCGCCCCAGCGCTTTGATTCCGTGTACCGACGGGCCGCGCGGCGTCCTAATGTTCCACCCGACCTATTTGCAAAGACGTTAGACTCCCTGCGTGCCTTCTGGAGACCGCTCAAGCGGGATTCACTGGAGGTCTGGCTCCCCGTTTGGTGGAGCACGGGGATTCGGGTGCGCCTTTCCGTCCACGCTGACTCCCTGCATGGAACCGGTTGGGTCTATGTTGATTACAGCCCCTATGACACACCGTATTCTACTGTATCGGGTGGGCGCTGCGATGGCGCCTAACCGGCGCATGAAGCTGTCGAAGCGCGGCCGGCTTCATCGGGACTACTGGCGCAAGTAAGCCGCGCTTCGCAGCTTATGCGCAGACGTTAGATGGCAGAACTACGACGAAAGGCTAGTCCCTGTGCGATGCCGAGCTTTTACGGGTGCCCTGGCTGTCCTCCTTGCCGCACCCGCGCTCGCCGCGCAGACACCGCTGCCCGTCTATCGGGAGCCTCGACATCGCCTTGTCTTGGAAGACGGTCCAGTCCGTGTGCTCGACGTCCAGATCGCACCCGGGGACACCACACTTTTCCACGTCCACGACACCCCCTTTCTCTCCGTTCGTATTGCCGTGTCCCCGGTCGATGCCCAGATCCTCGGCGCGGCATGGGGAGGGGTTGGGCCCAAGGACCACTCCCATTTCTATCCTGGAGCAATTGACTCCGACACCAGCTACGCGCTCCAGCCTGTGACCCATCGGGTGGCCAATGTGGGCACCACCCCGTTTCACCTCATCGGAATCACGAACGCGGGACCGGGAGTTTCCCCGGAATTGCGAACATCCTCGGAACTCCCGGGCACCCTGGAGCGCGACTCGCGGTGGTTCCAGGCCTCGCGACTGCCAGTTCCACCCGGCACTGACAGCCCGTGGCTCCGCGCATCGGCGCCTCTGGTCGTCGTCCAGCCCGGCGAGGGCCGGGTTGAGGTTCAACGCGATTCGGGTACCACCACGCTCCTCGATGGCCCTGCCGCGTGGGCCTATCTGCCTACGGGCACGCGCTATCGGGTCACCAATGCGGGCGCTTTCTCAGCAACGCTGGTGTTCGTCGCGGTGCGATAGCCCCGGGTGGCTGCCATCTAACCGGCGCATGAAGCTGCCGAAGCGCGGCCAGCTTCCCAAGGGCTTCTAGCGCAGGTGCGCCGCGCTTCGCAGCTTATGCGCAGACGTTAGGCCTCATCTACTCGGCTTCCCGATGCGCTTGCCCTTCTCCGCCTTGCTTATCGTTTGCGGCTCTGCCGCCTGGGCCTCCGGCTGCGTTCATGTCGCGGGAGATTGCGACAATCACGAGCTTTCCAGTGTCTCCTCACCTCTCAGCGGTTATCGTGCCATCGTCTTTGAACGTGGGTGCGGCGCCACCGTCGGACCGAGTACCCAAGTCTCTATCGTAACGGCCCCTTCCAGCCTGCCCGACGGGCCCGGCAATGTCATGGTCTTAGACACCAACCACGGACAAGCCCCTGCCGAGAATTGGGGTGGCCCCTATGTGTCCGTGACGTGGGTCAGCGAAGACCATCTTCTCATCAGGTACGATTCCTTGGCGCGCTCCTTTCGGCGCGACACGCTCGTGGAGGGTATCGCCGTGTCCTACGAGTATATGCCCAGATGAGGCCTAACCAGCGCATGCACCAGTCGGGGCGCGGCCGTCGGTTTCTTTCGGGCTGGCACGGCCCGCCGACGCCGGGTAGGTTTTCCACACGCGCCGCGACCCCGCAGGTGATGCGCGGACGTTAGGTGGCGCTCACCAGCCGTGTAGGGAAGGGTCGCGGTAAGGCTTTTGGGTGGCCTGGTTGCCCGGGTGAGACGCTCGCTCGCGGAAGGTCCGGCCCGGTCGTCGGCATCCTCCGCCCGGGCCGATTGGGACCCTCCCTGCGGCCGCGGCCACTTCAGGGATAGTTCAACGGCGCCGACCTAACAGGCGCATGAAGCTGTCGAAGCGCAGCCGGCTTCAACGGAACTACTGGCGCTTGTGAGCTGCGCTTCGCAGCTTATGCGCAGACGTTAGACCGCTGACTATGCCCTTCTACCTCCGGACTCGCCGTCGAACGCCCCCAAGAATGGCGGCCCTTTTCGGCGCCATCGGTGGCTTGGCGCTGTGTCTCGTGCGGCTCCTCGTCTTCTTCCCGGCTGCCGTCATTCTGGCCCCGCGCTTCGCCTTCGTCATGGCTGGCGAAGCCGTCCTGATTTCCGTGCTGAGTGGCAGCCTTGCTGGCGTGGCGTACGCCCTTGTCGATACTAGGTACGCGCGGCGTACCGCTGTGACACGCTGGGGCGCCGGCGTATTCTGTGTCTCCGCATTCATCGCTGGGGTGCTCGGATTGTTGGCCGTTCTACCGGGCCCCTTCCCCCCGTTACCGTCTCGGGCGCCGGTCTTCTTGGCCTTTGTCGGCGTCTATTCCATGATCATGGGTTGGGTCGTCGGGCAAGACTTGTTCGCTCCGACCGACGCATTGGAGCGCTATTACCTCACCCCGGGCCAGGTAGCGCGTCTATCCGCCGAGCAGCAAATTGCCCTTCGGTCGGCCGACGCGGGCAACACGACGACCAGGGGCGCAGCGGTCTAACCGGCGCATGAAGCTGTCGAAGCGCGGCCAGCTTCCCTGTCACTACTGGGGCCAATGAGCCGCGCTTCGCAGCTTATGCGCAGACGTTAGGCCGCCGCGTGAACGTCATCTCGGTGACAAGGCCACATCCGTGGACACCGCACACGTATCGTGGCGGTTTCGACATCGCCTCGCAGTTTTGCGAATGAGACAGACGCCCTGGAGGCCGCGACCATGATTCGCGCCATCAGCACTTCAATCACGGCGCTGACCGTTACGGCGACCATTTGTCTGGGTCAGTCGCCCCGACCCGCACGCGAAATGGTGAGCCTCACCAAGGCACTCGCGGGAACATGGTCGACCACGTACACTTTCATTCCTGAGGCGCCTGCCACCGACAGCACCGCGCGCGGGGAAGTGACCTGGGAACCCGGGCCGGGTGGGTTCACGCTCCTCGAGAAGGAGCGCGTGTCGAGGGTATCCGGCGACCAGTTTCTACTCCTGATCCTATGGTGGGACGATAGCACGCACCGTATCCGGGGTATGCTGTGTAGCAACTCGGGTGTCGAGGCATGTGATGTGACCTCGTACGCCAATGCGACGTTGTCATGGGATGGCAAGACCTTCGTGCTCGACTTTCCGTTCCCTGAAGGCAGGAGAAAGATGCGGTGGCACGGAGTCTGGTCCGACATCGCTGCAACCTCCTACACGGAGACGGGCGACGTGGGCGAAGCGGGTGGCACGTTGAAGCGGGTGTTGACGATTCATGCGACACGCGTTGCACAGACGTCGCGTGAGTCATCGCCGGCACACTGAGGTTCGGCGGCCTAACCAGCGCTTGCTGCTGTCAGGGCCTGCCGCGAGTACCTTTGAGCTGGCAGCCGCGGCAGGGGCGGCAGATCCCTGCAGCAGAAGCGCAGACGTTAGGCGGCAAACGCGTGCCCGACCCCATCTCTGGCTGTTAGCCACCTCCGCGCCCCTCGCTCCCCGGGCATCGCCCATGCTTCGCTTGGCTCTGGCAGCAACCATTCCGGTCGCCCTGGGCTTGTTTCTCGGCGGACTTGCTGCGACGCGCCGGGGCTGGCCTTGGATGTGGACGGTCCTCGGCCTAGCAGCCGTCTGCGGGGTTGCCTACTGGGGGCATGGCTGGGAGCCGGACAGTGATCCAGTTCAGCGGTTCGGCGCTCCGCTGGCGATCTACCTCCCTCCCCTCTCCCTGGGTGGGCTCACGCTACTCGGGTTCGGTCGCAGTGGCTTGTCGATTCCCCGGCTACTCGCGATCGCATTGGGCTGGGCTGCCGCCAATCTGTTCATGGCGCAATTCTTCTTCGTTCTTGGGTGTTCGGGAGGACTTTGGGAGTGTCCATGACGAGTGCGCCACTTGCCGCCTAACCGGCGCATGAAGCTGCCGAACCGCGGCCAGCGTTTCCGGGACTACTGGCGCTAATGAGCCGCGCTTCGCAGCTTATGCGCAGACGTTAGGCGGCCGCAGGCTTCCACGTGGCAGGTGACCCCCTCGCCTTGCCGTGTGGATGACCCGCTTGTATCGTAGGCAACCACTCAGTCCAGAGGCCGGTAGGGTGATCGCTTCGAGACTTTCAGGACCCGCAAACTCGCAACTGATGTATCTGCATCTGACACTTGAGGATGGCTCGTCAGGAAGGGAGAGCGCAGTACGCATCGCGGTCCCCTACAACGAGGAGGATGCCAATGCCCTCCATGCTGACCGATCTACCGCTCGCGAGGCCTACATGCGTGCCCGCTGTCGCTGGCTTCAAGCTGCAGACCATCCACTAGTTCCAGAGGGCTAACGCTGTGGGTACCCTGCTCATCCTGATCGCTAGCATCGCTGCTGTTATCACCGTGGCCCGTTTGCTCCTGCACAATCGTCGTAGGGCCTCCGCGGACGTCGTAGCCAAGCTCTCTGGCCTCGATACGTATGATGATTTGCAGGGTGCCATCGCGCTTGCACACCGTGCCGGTATCAATCCAGGCCAAGCACCAAGCCACTTCCGGATGATGACAGAGCTGTTTGGTGAACCGGCCGTGCGAGCCGCCACAGGGATGGTACTTGACGGAACTTTCGATGTGCGATTTCGAGGAATGACTGTTGAGTCCGCTCTAGACCAATTGAGCGCGGAAGTCCCGGACCCTGCAATCGATGCCCTCCTCGACAAAGTCACGCGTGATGCTCCCCAGAGCAACGCGCCTTCGAACACTCCGTCACCATCGTTCCCAAGGACGACTTCCGACTCCAAGGACGACGAGCTCCCCTTCTGATCGCTCCGTGCCCCTCGTGGCCGCCTAACAGGCGCATGAAGCCGTCGAACCGCCGCGCACATCCCGGAACCACTGGCGCCGATGAGCGGCGCTTCGCAGCTTATGCGCAGACGTTAGCGTGCGGCGCGGCGTGCGGTGCAGGGCAACAAGGATGATGGGGTGTACGGCTGAGTGGTGTGATGAATGGATGGCGTTCGCGCGCCGCGCTCGCCCTTCTGTTCCGAATGGCCAGCACCACCGGACGGTGTGTGCGCCCGGCGCGTGCAGGGCTTCCCTTCACGGCGGGGCAGGCCGGGCGCCGCAATACCGTGAGCTGTCGCCGCCACTATTCGCGTAGGCCACCACGCCGTCCGGGGTCTGCGTCCGCGAGCGGATTGAGCCGCATCGCGAACCCCTGGCTGCATCGCGTCGGGAACCGCCCGCTAACAGGCGCATGAAGCTGACAAAGCGCGGCCCGAGATCACCCACAGTGCTGGCGCGGCGCGGCCGCGCTTTGCAGCTTATGCGCAGACGTTAGGTGGCACCCTCCCACACTGGACGCCTCATGCGTCTCCTGCTTCTCCTCGCTTCCTCGGTCCTCGGGTGCGCCTCCCCCCGGCTTGTGCTGCCTCCGATCGTGCCGGGACACGACTGGGGGAGCACCACCGCAATGGGGCTGGACCCTGTCTCCAGCCCGCCGAACGGCGCACCGGGCGTTCACGTTGAGTATGATCCGCCCTCGGGGTACTCCCGCCACTATGTGACCACCCACCCCGGGGCGTATGCAGGCTGGGTCTCAAGGCCTCAGCTAACCTTCTTCGCGCTCACCTCGGGGAAAGCGCCGCCGACCCGGCCACCCGAGCAGATCGGTCTCGTGTTCCGTACACTCGAGCCCGAGGCCGTCACCGGGACGACACTCGTCCTCAGCTGTCCGCAGCGCGTTGATACTGTCGGTGTCGCGGCGGCGTCCCATATCGCGCCGACGGGCAACACACAGTCGCATTTCCTCACGTACATTATTCCCACACCGCGCCTGGCCGCTTTCGCGGCCTGCGCCGAGGGCATTTTGCAGGTTGGACAGCTGCGGACGTCGTTTTCGGCAGCTCAGTTGGGAGGGATTCGTGGCCTCCTACTGCACTTAGGGGCCTCTCGGAGTCGCGGTGCCACCTAACCGGCGCATGAAGCTGTCGAAGCGCGGCCAGCTTCCCCGTGACTACTGGCGTAAGTGAGCCGCGCTTCGCAGCTTATGCGCAGACGTTAGGCGTCAGCACAGGGAGTTCCAACTGCCAGAGTTTCTCGCGGGCTTACCCACCGGTGGTCCCGCCCCCTTACACTTTCATCGGGGGCACCCAACCCCCTGGACCGAAGGGAGCGTCCTCCGTTTTCGTACCTCCAGCGGATCGCCCACCATTGGCAATTTCCAGCCCGGGATCGTCTCCTGGGCTTCTGGGGCTCAGGTCTGGGAGGAGGCTGGCACATTGATCGTTGTCGCTGGTGGCGCCATTTACTTCGTCAGCTTAGAGGACCCGGCCAGCTACTCAGTGGGGCCGCAGAGCGTTACACGGTGGCGCCTGACCCCGAGTCACCGCCAGTTGATTGTGGCCGACTTGGGATGTCTTTCTGCATTCGATACCAGCACAGTCAAGCGCTGGCAGCGCGATCTCGCGTTTGATGGCATTGAGCTCGACGAGGTGTCCGATGACCTGGTCACGGGGAAGCGCTGCATCGACCCGCCTACGGAGTGGGCACCGTTTGCCGTCAGGACGCTGGATGGGGCTGACGCCTAACCGGCGCATGAAGCTGCCGAAGCGCGGCAAGCTTCCGAGGCACTACTAGCGCCCCTGAGCCGCGCTTCGCAGCTTATGCGCAGACGTTAGACGGCAAGAACTGCCAGCGGGCTCCATGCTTCTCCAGGTCGTCCTCCTCCTTGCTGCCTGCACCCCGAACGCTTCCATGGCCTCGCGGGCCTTCGACTACGCCCGTGACCGCTTTGCAGGCACTTGGCTGCCTGACTCGACCATCCAATGGCTCACCTTTGGAGCGGACTCCAGCGAGCGCCTGCTAGCGGCGGTGACCGCGTACGGCCCCAATCGCAGTGTCCTCGTCCTCTTCGACTGCGACGGCAGGCAACTCGCAGTGACGGACGCCTTTGGCGGGATTGATTCGCTTCAGACAGTTGACGCCACCGGAGAAGGCCATCCAGACCTGATACTCTTCTACCGGAGCGGCGTGGGCACGGGTTGGCTCCAGCATGCGGCCTCCGTTGTCCTCGTCGGCCCCAATGACCTGACCACGGCCCTGAACGTCGTCACCGATGAGGATATGGACGGTGTTGCTACCAAGGGCGCCACGGTGGACAGCGTGGCCATCAAGGTCCTCGGCGGAGGCCGCCTGGCGCGTATAGGCCTCCGGTTTCAGGTTCTCTGTTCCCAGGACGGGGATTGTCATCGCGCCCAAGGTGCTCCGCTCAGGGAGATCTATCAGTGGCGCCCGGCGTCGCGTGACTTCACGCTAGTTGCTCAGTGACTTTGCCGTCTAACCGGCGCATGAAGCTGCCGAAGCGCGGCCAGCGTCCCTATGACTACTGGCGCCGATGAGCCGCGCTTCGCAGCTTATGCGCAGACGTTAGGCATCAGCGAATCTTGCCATTTCGTTAACCCGGCCCCAAATTGGTCCCATGTCAAAGTCCGCCATAGACTTCAGCCATCTCACCCCGGCCGAGCGGATCCAGCTGGCCGAGGACTTATGGGATAGCCTCCCCGCTGAGGCCTTGCCCCTCACCGGTGCCCAGACGGCAGAACTTCAGAAGCGGCGAGCGGCGCTCCAAGCCGACCCCCACCCCGGACAGGACTGGGAGGATGCCCTCAGCGATATCGAGCGCGGCGGATGACGCCGCGCTTGTTTCTTCGGCCAGACGCCAAAGCGGATGCCCGAGAAGCGTTCACCTGGTATGAGGAGCGGAGCACCGGCCTGGGCTTCGAGTTCCTCCGCGCCTTGCGGGCCGCGTTGTCCCCCCTGACCCGCGAGCCACGCCAGTTCCCAGAAGTCCTCGACGACATCCGGCGCACCCGACTCCGCCGTTTTCCGTATTCGGTCTTCTATGTGGCACTGCCGGACGCCACGGTCGTGATCGCCGTCATGCACGACAGGCGCGACCCAAGGCGATGGCAGTCGCGGCGCTGATGCCTAACCGGCGCATGAAGCTGCCGAAGCGCGGCCGGCTTCCCCGGCAGTACTGGCGCCCGTGAGCCGCGCTTCGCAGCTTATGCGCAGACGTTAGATGGCAACACTGACCTGCCCCATCATGGCAAGTGCGGATGTCTCACGAACGAAGCGACAAGGCCTGGGATACTCACCAACAGGCGTCCGAGAAGCTCGACTACTTCATGGTCGGGCTCTCGGCTGCTCTTACTGGCTACCTCGGCCAACAGCTCCGTCCCTTGCCTCTTGGCCTAAATGCTTCGACACTTGAAGTAACCGCTATCGTTGCGTTCGGCTTGTCCATCGTTGCCGGTATTACCAGAATAGAATGGAACGTGGCTGCGATCGGGGCCATGCACACACGACTTGAACACAGTGACTCCGCAGGCGCGTTGGCCGAGATGGCGCGGGGGTCCGATGCACTTCTCAGCATAGGGACAGGGAAATTCATTTCGCGCGGCGAGGCGCTGGCAAAAGCGCAACAGCACAAACTCGCAGCTGATGCAATGAAGGAGCCGATCGATGCTGTTATCAAGCGCTCCCAGAGGGCATACAAGTGGCGCAACGGGTTGTTCTATGCTGGCCTTGTCCTGTTGGTAGCGGCGCGCCTGGGGCTCGCTTACGGCTTCTAAGTTGCCATGTGAATTCAAGCGTGAAGTGCAACGTTCGCCCCGATAGTGCTTGTCGGGGCGTTCACGTAAGCGTCGCATAGCGAGCCTCCGGGGTCTGATAGTGGTGACGCTTGCGCGGCCGGGTGTTGAGGGCGCGGGCGATCTGGGTGCAGTCGCGTTGCGTGAGGCGCGCCATGCTGTGGCCCTTCGGGAGATACTGGCGCAGCAGGCCATTGGTGTTCTCGTTGGTGCCGCGCTCCCAGGCATGATGCGGGGTCGCGAAGTAGAACGTGGTCCCCGTGGCGGCCTCGATCCGCGCATAGTCGTGGAACTCGGTGCCGTTGTCGGCGGTGATGGTGCGCACCGGCTGGCGCTCCTGGCGAATGAGCTGAATCGCCCGCTGGGTGACGGCGGCGGTGGTGCGCGCGCTGAGCTTGCCGAGGACGAGGTAGCCCGACGTCCGCTCGACCAGGCTCAGCACGCAGTGCCGATCCCCGGTGCCCAGCACGGTATCCACCTCCCAGTGCCCGCCCTGGCGGCGCGTCTCGACCGAGGCCGGCCGGGCGCTGATGGGGCGTTTCCCCGTCACACGGCCCCGTCGCTCGTAACTCCCATAGCGCTTGCGACGGAGCTTCGGCGCCCCGCGAAGATGGGTGTGCAGCTGGCCCCCGCGGCGTTTGTCCGCCCAGATGTAGCGATAGATCGTCTCGTGGCTGATCGCCAGCCGGCCGGTCCGCCGGAGCTCCCCGGCGATTTGCTCGGGGCTCCACTTGAGCGCGAGCCGCGCCGTCACGAGGGCAAACTCGGCCGGGGTGAACCGCTCGCCCCGGCGGCTGCGCCACCGCCGGGCGCCAGCGTTGGCCTGGGCCACGGCGGGACGATAGCTCCCATCGAGGCGGCTGTTGCGGGCGAGTTCCCGGCCGATGGTGCTGCGGTGGCGGCCCAGCGCCCGGGCGATGTCCGCCGGGCGGAGCCCGAGCCGCCGCAGGAGGCCGAGGGTATATCTTTCGTCCGCGGTGATCTGTGAGTACATGGGGGCCTTCGTTCTCTTGGAGGAGATCAGAAGGATACCCGACTGACAGGTCACCGTCCTCTTCCCTACGTGTGTTGCACTTAGTTTATGAATCCGCGCGGGCTAACAGCCGCATGAAGCTGTCGAAGCGCGGCCGGCTTTGCCGGGACTACTGGCGCCCATGAGCCGCGCTTCGCAGCTTATGCGCAGACGTTAGGCCGCAATCTTGTCACCAACACTCCCAGCCACTTCCTCGAGGAAAGGTCCAGTGATCGCGCGCTCTCGGCGAACCGCCAATACCCTGGCTTGGGTGCCTCTCGCAATCGTGGCTGTCATCGCCGCATTGCTGGGATTCCTATCGGATGGGGCGGACGTGGTGATGGCCCACGGCACGGCTGCGATTGTGGGGACTGCCATCATGCTCGCAGGGGTAAGCAGCGTCTCTGGTGCAGTATGGAGCGTTCATCTCGAACAGCGCCCACTAAAGCTGCATCGGCTTTGGGCATTACTCTGTGCCGGCCTGGCCGGGCTGCTCGCCTTGGCGATGTCGTGGCTGATCTTCTTCAGTCCACTGGTCTAAGCTGTGAGCGCGCATCGTCGCCACCCGGATGCCACACCCGTCCCAGCCTCCGTGCTGCGCCATTCGAAGGCCGACCTCACTCTCGTTGCGGCCTAACCAGCGCATGCACCAGTCGGGGCGCGGCCGTCGGGTTTCGCAAGGCTGGCACGGCCATCGTCGCCCGGTAGGTTCCGCACACGCGCCGCGGCCCCGCAGGTGATGCGCGGTCGTTAGGCTGCTCCCTACCGGGTCGCCCCAATCCTCCTTGTTGCGCTCCGCTTGCTCTGGGCCTACATTGTGGGCACACTCTAACCCTGCCCGTGACATGAAGACGCGCATCGTCCGCATCGGGAACTCCCGTGGTATCCGGATTCCCAAGCCCCTCCTCGAACAAGCGCGCCTCCGCGAAGAGGTGGAGCTCGAGGTGTTGGACAATCGTCTCGTCATCAGTTCTCCGGACCACCCACGGACTGGCTGGGAGGCTGCCTTTCGGGCGATGGCCGCCGCCGGAGACGACCAACTCCTCGATGCCCCGGCTCTCACCACCTTCGATCGGACGGACTGGGAATGGCGGTAGGTCGGTTCGAGGTCTACCTGGTGAGGCTGGACCCCACGGTGGGATCGGAGATTCAAAAGACTCGCCCCTGCGTCATTGTCTCCCCGGACGAAATGAATCGGCACCTGCGGACGGTGATTGTGGCGCCCATGACGACCAAGGGGCGCGCCTACCCGACCCGGATCACCTGCCGGTTCCGCGGAAAGCCCGGACAAGTGGTCCTGGACCAGCTTCGGACAGTCGACACGACCCGGTTCGTCCGCCGACTAGGTCTCCTTGACAAGCCGACGCAAGCTGCGCTGCTACGAACGCTCGGCGAGATGTTTGCACCCTGAGCAGCCTAACCGGCGCATGAAGCTGCCGAAGCGCGGCCAGCTTCCATGGGACTACTAGCGCCCGTGAGCCGCGCTTCGCAGCTTATGCGCAGACGTTAGACCGCATCCGTTCCCGTTGTTGCTAGTCCTCCAAGCCCCCGCTTCGTCCCCCGCCGAATCTCCTAAGACTTCGCGTGCATCCCATTCGCGGCAGCCCCGTTCTGCTCCCGCTTCCAGATCACGTATGAATAGACCACCGAGCCGAGCGCCGCCGCGCCCGCCATGCCGATGGCGCCAGCCCGCAGCCAGGGTGAGGCGACTAGTGCCGTCGCGGTCATGCAGACCCCGGCGATCGCAAACGACACTCCGCCGAAGCGATGGGTCTTCCGCCAGACGGTATCGCTGCTGAGCGTCCAGGGAGTACGAATTCCCATGAACCAGTTCGGCCGGATCCGAGTCATCAGATTGCCCAGCAGGATGAAGAGCCCGCCGATCCCAAGACCGGCTACCTTGCCCATGTCCACCACCCACCCCAGCGACTTGCCGAGTACGACGACGTGGACGCCGGCCAGGAGCACCAGCACCGCGTTGACGATGGTCCAATAGGTCGGACTGAACAGGGGGTAGTTCGCCCGTCGCGGATCGATGCGCGGCAGCACGGCGAAAACACTCACCAGCACGAGCCCGAGGGCCGGGGCCAGAATCGAGGCCACCAGGCGCGATGACCAGCCATTCGGGTCGCCATCGAGATCGAAATGGGTCGCCACCTGGGCCGGAAGCTGCGGGTAGGCCCATATCGAGAATCCGGCCGCCGCGGCCAACACCACCAGTCCCGGAATCAACTTACGCATGATCTGTCTCCTTCTGCTTTCGCCCGTTCTTGCGTTGAGTCAAACCGATCAGTTGCTGGATCAGCTCCTGGAACACCGTGGTATTGAGGGAATACCGGATGAACTGCCCCTCGCGGACCGCCAGGACCAATCCGGCCTCCTTGAGGGTGCCCAGGTGGTGCGAGACGGACGCCCATGCCATCGGGAACTCCGCGGCAATGTCGCCCGCGGTGCGGTCCTTCTCCCTCAGAAGCGATAGAATCTGCCGTCTTGTCGGGTCCGCCAGCGCCTTGTAGAGCTTGTCCATGACGCTAAGATACTGAGACTACCGTCTAAATCAATTGGGCAGCCCCAGTTCAAACACTTTCTTGAGGTTGGCACTGAGCGCGGTGGCCGGGTCATCCCACTCGTAGATAGACGGCGCATCCCGACTGCGGTCTAACCAGCGCATGCACCAGTCGGGGCGCGGCCGTCGCTTTGCTCAGGCCTAGCCCGGCCGGACGGCGCCGGGTAAGTTCTCCACACTCGCCGCGGCCCCGCAGGTGATGCGCGGTCGTTAGGCGGCTGGTTACCATCACCTTCGTCGGGCAGGCTTCGCTTGTACCTACTAAACCGAGTCGCGCTGTGCGTGCTAGTCGCCGCGTGCGGGCGACCCACCCCGGCTCCAACCCGCAACGTCGCTCCACATCCGGGGCTCGCCGGTTGTTATCACGTTGTGCGCCGCCCCTGGCATCTGGCTTCCGAGTTCCCCGGCGACTCCCTTCGCTACACTCCACCGGGGTCGTTCTGCCTCACGGACACCCCCAACCCGGAATGGGAAGGGTCACTGACAGTCACGTCGCCACCGGGGTCGATTGGCAACGAGTACCTTCCACCTGGTTGGGACATCTCCGGTTCCTGGGGACACGACACATTGCAGGTGTTCTGGAGTTGGGGGCTCTCCGGCGTCCAACTGTTCCTTCCGCTGCCGCCTTCACCCAAGATCCCTAGCACCCTGCATGGCATCGTCAAGGTATTCACGGACGTCGTTTGCGTTAACTGTGTCGAGCCCTATGCGCCCTGGGCAGAGGTGACTGTAGTCCGCGACCGCAGGCAGCAGTGACGCGCCGAGGCCGATGCACATGACGAAACACGCTACGACCTGCTGGGCCAGCCGCCTAACCAGCGCATGAAGCTGTCGAAGCGCGGCCAGCATGGCCTTATCTTCTAACACTGTGAGCCGCGCTTCGCAGCTTATGCGCAGACGTTAGGCTGCCACGTTGTCGAGTCGTGAGCGTCGACGTGGCATCTCTCGTAGCCAATGGCGTACTCATGTGCCTTGCGACCACCTCTGGCCTGCCAGTCTTCCATGACAGATAGAACCGTGGGTTCCGAGGTTGCGCGTTCACCCGGAACGCGGCGGTTGCTGAAGTGGGCACTTATCTCCGTTGTTGCTCTAGCTGTGCTCGGCATTGGGGCCAGAGCCATTCTCCCATTGATCATCCGGAAGAGTGTGATCCGCATCGTGGCCGCTATCGGCAAGCCCCGGTTTTCCGCCGTGCTCCAAAGGGCGGCTATCGCCAGCGCGGTGCGAGGCTATGCGTTAGCCCCGGATGCGACGATCACACCAGCCGCCGCAGGCCGGGCGTACCACCATCTTGTTTGGTGGCGCAATCCGTCGGGTACGGACTTCCTGGTGCCCGGACCGGATAGCGCTACGAGCGAGTGGTACCAGGCGGAGGGGGTCGACAGCCTGGGGTCGCTGCCGCCGGCGACATGGTGCAGCGACTTGGTGTCGCGGGCCGCCCACGGGCTTTCGCCCGCCGAGGTCGTGACGCTCCGCCGTCTCACCGTTGAACAACCGCGAGACACCCTATTTCGGACGTTCGCGCGCGCGCCAGGAGCAGACATTCTCGGTAACCGATGGACCTACAAGACACCCGGGGACGACCCCCTCTTCTTCTACAAGCTCCCCATTCCACACTCTTCCCCCTTCAGAGGCGCGGTCCGCATCTGGTGCGGCCGTGCCGCACTGCAGCTCCATGCTGGGCATCCTTCTGAGGCAGAACGGATTCTGAAGGAGGCACTGGAGGGCAGCATTCTGCTCATGGACGAGGCGCCCACCACTCCCGAGATGGTCATGGGAATCTTCCTAACCAAGACTGTGGCCTTGGCGCTGACGGCCCTCTATGACGTCACTGACCGGGGAGCCGAGGCGGCGTCACTCCGTCGCGCGATGGAGAGCGCCGTGCCAGCCCCGCTGCCGGGCCGACTGGGCGACAAGGATGTCACCATGTGGGATATCATGGATGCACTCCCGCTGCTTTTCACACGATCCGATCTCCCTCAGGCGATGAAGTGGGAGTGGCTGTACGGCGCCATCGCGATCAAGACCGAGCAATACTGTTTGGGCGACGACGATCTGGGCCCCAAGTATGACGCTTGGCTTGCCTCAATCCGCCGGGGTGCGGTGCGGCGCCCGAGCGATGGACAATTCTTCGATTGGATTACGCAGAAGCCAACCCTCCGAGGCACAGACTGCATGGGACCGGCTCCAGTTTCACGTGACTCTGAGTAAACTGCGCGGCTGGGCACCACGGCCGATCAGATCACTCGTGGGCCCATGGCGTGCTGCTGGGCAGCCTAACGGGCGCATGAAGCTGTCGAAGCGCGGCCAGCTTCCGTGGGACTACTGGCGCCCATGAGCCGCGCTTCGCAGCTTATGCGCAGACGTTAGACCGCGTACAAGTGAGGCATGACCTGAGAGCGCTTCTGCTATTGCTCCTACTACTTCTCGTGCCGCGTCCCGCGTTCGCGGACGTCGGCCTACCAATGGTGGCGGTCTACTTGCCGCCGGCTTGGCTCGCACTTCTCCCGATCATCGGTATCGAAGCAGCCATCGGCGTTTGGCGCTTCAAGGTAGGTCCAAAACAGGCGCTGCTCGCTGCTGGTATCGCCAATTGCCTTTCAACATTGCTTGGCCTTCCAATCACATGGGTAGTTCTTGCCCTTCTCGACGTCACCCTGTGGGGGTCTGCGGCCGGCCTCGATTCACTTTGGCATCGTACCTTCGCTGTGACACTGCAGGCGCCATGGCTAGTTCCGTACGAGAGCGAGTTCTATTGGATGGTCCCAGCCGCAGTAGCAGTGCTGACGATTCCCTTCTATTTCATGTCGGTCGGGTCTGAGTACATTGTGATTCGCCGTGTATTGCCCAGTCTCGATAGACACATCGTTAAACGGTGGGTCATACAAGCCAACCTCGCGAGCTATATCTTCCTCCTTGGCATCATGGGTGCGGTCGCCCTGTGGCCAAGGGCATTTGACCGCTTCTACGGAGTGCTTTCTCCCGTCATCGATTGGCTAGTTCACTTAGTATTCCGCCTGGCGCACCTGTTGTTGCCGGGACGGTAGTGCGCGGTGTGAATTCAAGCGTGAAGTGCAACGTTCGCCCCGATAGTGCTTGTCGGGGCGTTCACGTAAGCGTCGCATAGCGAGCCTCCGGGGTCTGATAGTGGTGACGCTTGCGCGGCCGGGTGTTGAGGGCGCGGGCGATCTGGGTGCAGTCGCGTTGCGTGAGGCGCGCCATGCTGTGGCCCTTCGGGAGATACTGGCGCAGCAGGCCATTGGTGTTCTCGTTGGTGCCGCGCTCCCAGGCATGATGCGGGGTCGCGAAGTAGAACGTGGTCCCCGTGGCGGCCTCGATCCGCGCATAGTCGTGGAACTCGGTGCCGTTGTCGGCGGTGATGGTGCGCACCGGCTGGCGCTCCTGGCGAATGAGCTGAATCGCCCGCTGGGTGACGGCGGCGGTGGTGCGCGCGCTGAGCTTGCCGAGGACGAGGTAGCCCGACGTCCGCTCGACCAGGCTCAGCACGCAGTGCCGATCCCCGGTGCCCAGCACGGTATCCACCTCCCAGTGCCCGCCCTGGCGGCGCGTCTCGACCGAGGCCGGCCGGGCGCTGATGGGGCGTTTCCCCGTCACACGGCCCCGTCGCTCGTAACTCCCATAGCGCTTGCGACGGAGCTTCGGCGCCCCGCGAAGATGGGTGTGCAGCTGGCCCCCGCGGCGTTTGTCCGCCCAGATGTAGCGATAGATCGTCTCGTGGCTGATCGCCAGCCGGCCGGTCCGCCGGAGCTCCCCGGCGATTTGCTCGGGGCTCCACTTGAGCGCGAGCCGCGCCGTCACGAGGGCAAACTCGGCCGGGGTGAACCGCTCGCCCCGGCGGCTGCGCCACCGCCGGGCGCCAGCGTTGGCCTGGGCCACGGCGGGACGATAGCTCCCATCGAGGCGGCTGTTGCGGGCGAGTTCCCGGCCGATGGTGCTGCGGTGGCGGCCCAGCGCCCGGGCGATGTCCGCCGGGCGGAGCCCGAGCCGCCGCAGGAGGCCGAGGGTATATCTTTCGTCCGCGGTGATCTGTGAGTACATGGGGGCCTTCGTTCTCTTGGAGGAGATCAGAAGGATACCCGACTGACAGGTCACCGTCCTCTTCCCTACGTGTGTTGCACTTAGTTTATGAATCCGCGCCGTCTAACAGGCGCATGAAGCTGTCGAAGCGCGGCGAGCTTCCCCGGGACTACTGGCGCCCGTGAGCCGCGCTTCGCAGCTTATGCGCAGACGTTAGGTGGCACGGCAGGCTTGCGGGTCAGCTTCCAGCGTCTTACATTGTCATACATGAAAGACGCCGTGACAATCCGCCTTGACCGCGACCTCCAGCGCCGCCTGGATCGGGTCTGCAAGCAACTCGGGCGCTCTCGAAGCGACGTAATCCGGGATTCCCTGCGCAGGCAGCTCGCCCTCCTGCAATTCGAGCAGGCCCGTCGTCAGATCATGCCATTCGCCGAGGCCCGGGGCTACCTCACCGATGAGGATGTCTACCGCGACGTCTCGTGAGAGTCTGTCTCGACAGCAACGTCCTGGTGAGCGCCTTCGCCACCCGGGGGCTGGCGGCCGATGTGTTGCGGGTCGTGCTCGCGGAGCATGAACTGATCGTTCCCACGGTGGTGCTCCTGGAAGTCGAACGCGTCTTGCGGGACAAGTTCTTGCTCCCGCCCAGTGGGTGGGCACTCGCGAAGCAGGTCCTGGAGAGTCAGACCATCATCGAGCGCCCAAATACTCCTCTCGCACTCGCCATTCGTGATCCGGACGATGTATGGGTGCTCGCCTCCGCGGTCGCTGGCGGCGCCGACCTGCTCGTCACCGGAGACGCTGACCTCCTCGAGGTGGCCGCGCAGTCCCCGATTCCCATACTGACGCCCCGGGCGTTTTGGGACCGCTTGCGTGCCACCTAACCGGCGCATGAAGCTGTCGAAGCGCGGCCGGCTTCCCGGTGACAGGGCCGAACCGCGCTTCGCAGCTTATGCGCAGACGTTAGCCAACGAAGGGACCCCCGATGCGCTTGTTACTAGCCAGCGCAATTGTCGCCCTGGCCTCTGCGGCGTCTGCGCAGACACCTCCGCGGCTCACCCGCGTGCTGGCCCCGCTCTTCGATGTAGTTGTCGTGGCGGACTCCCTTTATGGGGTCGAGGTGCTCGCGTCCCCGGGGCTCGCTAGCGTCAGCGGGCATCAGCGCACCATCGTCAATCGCTTCGCCATCGCTGAGTCAGAACTGGCCGCCTGGCTCCCAGCGGGGCGCCGGCTAGCAGACTCAGCGCCATACATTGTCGATGTCACATCTGGTCACGCCGCCGGAGTTCGGTTACCCGCGGATCAGGGACGTTCCAGCATCACACTTGCCTACAACCCCATGGAGAGTCTCCAGCAGCGGTTCCTCATGGTGTTCGAGGATGGGGCTTCTAAACAATCATGGAGCGCGAGCCTCCCCGACTCTAGTGCGCACACCTTTATTTCGGCCTTAGCAGAAGCCTTGGCTAGTAGCCGCCTCCTTGCCATTGCGGATTCCGGGAGGCCGGCCCGCGCACTTCTGGCTTGCGAAGTCGACGACCCACCCCTGATGACCAAGCGCCCGTCGCTGCGCTATCCCGACGTGCGCCCATTCCGGGAAAGCCATGTGTGGGCTCAGTATGTCATCGATGCGACCGGGCACGTGGATCTCGGGTCCGTACAATTCCTGCTGTCGGACGGCCCCGGTTTCGAGAAAGAAGTACTGCGAGGCCTTCGCGATATTCGGTTCGCGCCGGCGCGGAAGGCGGGGCGCCCTGTCTCCGTGCTAGGCTTCCAGCCCATTACGTTCAAGGCCCCGTGATGGGCGTTCGTTGGCTAACCGGCGCATGAAGCTGTCGAAGCGCGGCCGGTTTCCTCGGGGCTACTGGCGGCAATGAGCCGCGCTTCGCAGCTTATGCACAGACGTTAGGCGGCGCACGTAGGGAGGGGTATGCAGGTACTGTACAGAGTCGTGGCAGTCGGGGTTGGGCTGATCGCGTCTTGGGCGCCCACTGTGCTTCGGGCGCAGGTGCGGCCGGTGGGGCAGGCCCATCAGCTTACACACTCTGTTACGATAGACCCATCGCCATCGCCCGACGGAACCCGTCTTGTCTACATTACGGTGGTCGCAGGACGCGAGCAGTTGTTCACGATGAACGTGGATGGTGGCGATGCGCGACAAATCACGACCGATGATGCAAACCATGAGGATCCCGCATGGTCGCCCGACGGGCACAGGATCGCGTTTGTGCTGGTCACTGCCGAAAGTGAGGTGATCGCCCTAGTCAACCCCGATGGCTCGGGGCTGCAGCGCGTGTCTCCGCCCACGATGCGCGCCATACATCCGAATTGGTCCCCCGACGGCCGGATGTTGGCCTTTTGCGCCGACGACGATCTGGTCCCGCCAAGAAAGAACCCGACAGACATCTTTGCACTGGACCTTGCCACGCTGCACGTGGTGACGCTGATATCGGGCGGAGTCAACACGTATCCGGCGTGGTCGCCCGATGGCAGGCATCTTGCCTTTCGCCGCATTCTCGCGGACACGAACTCGGAAGTATTCCTCGCCAATGCCGACGGTTCCGGCGTCCGCAACCTCTCGAACCACCCCGCCTTCGACGGTTGGCCAGCGTGGTCCCCGGACGGAACGCGAATCGCCTTCGGGTCGAATCGCAACGGCAACTACCAGATCTTTATCATGAACAGCGACGGAAGCGACGTGCGCCTGGTGGCGAACACCGACGGGCGCGCAACCGCCCCGCAGTGGTTACGGGACGGAACGCAAGTCATCTTCCCTGTGTGTCGGAACGCGGCTCTTGCACGGGGCTGCGACATCTACACAGTGCGCCTGGATGGCTCAGCGCCATGAACCTTGCCAGCGACAAACTCGTCATCATTGGCGCCGAGTATCATCTACGCGCCACCTAACTAGCGGTTGACCCTGTCGAGCCGGCTGGCCGCGCTGGCGCCTGACCCATCAGGCTCTGTACCTTGTCCGTAGGGCCAGCGCGGCCAAGGCGCCGGCTCGCAAGTTAACCGCACTTGTTAGGCGGCTTCCAATCTAGGATCTCATAGTGCGACGTCGTGCTTCGCCGCTGCTGCTATTGATCTTGCTTAGCTCTTGGTCTGGCCTCGCCGCCCAGGCGACCCCGGTAGTGCCCCCTGTTTGCGACGCAGCACACGCGGCATTGGATACGATGTCGGGCCAGCTTGGCCCCATTCTTGAGAGCCGAACGAGCTCGAGCATACACCTGCTCGCGAAAGCACATTGGGAGGATTACGCGCCGACGGCGCACGGCATCCACGATGTCAACGCCAGCGCCACGATCCCGCTCTCGACAGACAGCGGCGCGCCGTTCGCCCAACTGACCATTCTAGCCTTGAGCGGTCGCCCGAGAAGCGCCTCCGAACGCCAGATCGTGCTCGCACTCGACGACAGCGTGCGCGTGGACCTTGGTACGGGCAAGACCGTGCCCAGCATCGTGGGCGTGAGCCACGGAGTGGCGGAGTTCGTTTCGGTCGGAGTAGCGTGGCCTCAACTCGGCAAGCTCGTCCGGGCAGCGACTGTGTCTGGCTCCCTCGGGCAGACTCCGTTTGTTCTATCGAACGCTTTGCTCGCACAATTGCGGTCGTTCTACACTGTCGGCATCTGCGCACAGTAGTCGTGCCGTCAGCCGTCTAACCGGCGCATGAAGCTGTCGAAGCGCGGCGGGCTTCATCGGGACTACTGGCGCCAGTGAGCCGCGCTTCGCAGCTTATGCGCAGACGTTAGACGGCAACCGCGTGGCCGTTCGCAAACATAGTCCGGGGACCCAACGGGGTAACCTTGAAAGCCTGCATCTCCCTCGTTGTCCTGGCCGTGCTTACGGCTCTCGTTGCAGGTGTTGCAGCTAGCCGCCAGCCAGTACCAGCGAGATCGGCTTATAAGAAAGTCGAGGTCGACTCTGCGTGGTACGCGTCCCTACCGGCCGATCCAACAGCAGCGACCGCGGCTTACCTAGATCGGGTTCCCGCCAGCGTGCGGGCACGCGGTGACGCGTTCGCCGCGACTCGGCTTGTTGTAGTTCCCCTTCGGCTCATCGTTGTAATTGCGACGGCCGCGTTTCTCATGTTCTCCGGTGCAGCGAGCGCCATGCGCGATCTGGCGCGCCGCCTATCCCCCGCCTTGCCCCTGCAGGATGCGCTCGTCGCGTTCCAGGTCCTTGCCACCTTCTTTCTGCTTAGCCTGCCGCTTGAGACCTACGCAGACTTCATCCGGTTTCGGACAGCCGGCTTTGCCAGCATGTCCTACAGGCAGTGGCTCGGCGAGACCACACTGCATTGGCTGATTGACAGCACCTTCTACATCCTAGGCATCGTCGCGGTCTATGGCCTTATCCGCCGTCGGCCAGCGTCGTGGAGCCTGTGGGCGACCGGCGTCTACGGGATTCTGGCTGCCGCCTTTGTCCTGATTGAGCCTCAATACATTGATCCGCTGTTCAATCGGATTACCCCAATGCCAGAGGGGCCGAAGAAGGAGCGGATCCTGGAACTGGCGCGTGCGAATGGGGTCCCTGCCGGCAATGTCTACGTTCAGGACGCCTCACGGCAGAGTGCCCTACTCAACGCTCACGTGGTCGGGTTCGGCGCAACAGCCCAAATCGTCTTGGACGATAACACGGTCGCAGGTACGCCAGACCGCGAAGTCGCTCTAGTCATGGCGCATGAGATTGGCCACTACGTACTCTGGCACGTCCAGACGGGTATCGTCTTCGACACACTCGTCATCGGGATCGGCTTCCTCATGGTCGCATCGGGGCTACACCGGCTTCTCGTGTGGAGGGGAGCCCACTGGGGCGTCGGCACAACTGACGATATCGGTGGGCTTCCGCTGTTCTGGGGCCTTTTCCTGCTTTGGGGCTTCCTTTCATTGCCCGTGTCCAACACCATTGCCCGGGAACAGGAGAGAGAAGCGGACCTCTATGGCCTCAATGCCTCCCAGGAGCCCTTAGGCTTGGCCGAGTTCATGATTCGTGATGCGGACGCAGGAGAGCTCGATCCTTCCCCGCTCGAGGAAGCGCTGTTCTTTTCTCACCCAAGCCCCCGGAAGCGGATCTTAGCGGCGATGCGATGGCGGGCGGAACACTTGACTCACTGACGCTATGCGCAACGACCTTGCACCACACGCGACCGCACCTCATGCCGTCTGACTACCGCATGAAGCGTGACGGCCTCGGCCGTCGGTTTTCTCAGGGCCGGCACCCCCGGCCGTCGCCACGGTCGCCTGCGCGACCGCGCCTCGGGCCGCAGCTTATGCGGGGTCGTTAGACGGCGGTGCGTTCCCGTACCGCGCAGGTTCTCCGACCGACGAGGCATGCGAGTGGAAGGCCGAGACTACCTCTGTACCTGGGCGAAGGACGGCGACCAGTTTCGTCTTCGGGTCAAGAACCGGCCGCACCTGAGTGGTAGCGGCGCTTCGTTCGGTGAAGCCCAAGAACTGCTCAGAGAAGTAATCTGTCTCAACCTGGGGGACGGCGAGGCTGTCACTGAATTCAGCCCACCCGCTCCACCCGACCCCGAGCAACAGTGGTACCGTCGTGCCTGGCTGGTCTGCGTTAGCGGCGCTTCGAGGGCCGATGTTACCACGTTCGCACCCTACTTCGTTGGCGGGCTGTGCCCGGAGTGTCAGAGCCCGCTCGGCCCACGCAACCAGACGCCGCTCGCCGTAAAACGTATCGAAGGCCAAGGAAATGGCGCGCTCGCGGCCGTACCGCTTCATTTGCTTCGTGGTCGCCGCAGTCCATGGGCTTCCCTGTTCTCTGAGGAGTTTCTCGCCCTCCTCACACCGGAAGAACAGAGCCAATTGACATGGCAACCCATCATGCGCACTGAGCGACGCGCGCGCAGAGTGTTTTACGAACTCATCGGCTCACGCGTGCAGGTCGGCGCGGTCGGCGGCGTGCGAGGAGTACCGAAGAGGCACAAGGATTGGCGCTGCCGTACGTGTGATCACATCCAACGGGCGATGTCCTTCTTCCCTCAGGGACCGTTCACCTGGCTTTCAACCGTCGATCTCCCGACACCGCTCCCCTCCTGCTTCACAATAGGTAGAAGTGCATCCCCTCAATTGTGTTTCACCCAAGCCCGTTGGGATTCCCTCCTCGGCAACCTTGGAACGCGGGGTCTGCAGTCTGCGCCGGTCGGAGTGGTGGCCCCGGATTGGGTGGAACAGCTACCCGATCCGCCCTTCCTAGACTCCCTTCGGCGAGCGCCATCCACCTAGAGTGGGATCCTGTGCGCCGCCGCCGTCTAACCGGCGCATGAAGCTGTCGAAGCGCGGCGGGCTTCCTCGGGACTACTGGCGCTAATGAGCCGCGCTTCGCAGCTTTCTATGAAGCGACGCGCCCCGTCAAGCCCGGCCCCCTGGCCGGGCTGTGTCGTTGCAGTGGTCAGGCCGGGTACGGCCCGGTGCGGCCGGTGCCCGCGAGGTGCCGCTCAGCCTTCTGTCCGCGCTCTCGATGACGAGCAAACTCGTCGGCGCACGTGGGGATGCGACGGGTAGGTGGCGCCAACTATGCGACGACCTCGGCGGCGGTCCAAAGCTGCGACGCGCTCACCCCCCTTGTCGGTCACACCCGTGGGCGACCGGCCCCGATCTACGCCATCGCGCTCCCTCCTTCGCGGGGCCGCGCCGCGCGGTAGGCCTGCCCGTCGCGCCACATCGCGTAGAGGATGCCGGCGAGCCGCCGCGCGAGTGCCACCGCCGCAATGCTGCGCCCGCGCCGGAGGGCAATGCCTTCGGCCCACGCCTTGAGCGCGGCGGCCGCGGGATCCGGCGTGCGCAGAATCCGCCAGCCGGCCTCGACCAGTAGCCAGCGCATGCGGGGATTGCCGGTCTTGCTGATCCGTCCGCGCCGCTGCTGTTCGCCCGAGCTATACTCGCGCGGCGTCAGGCCGAGATAGGCCTCCACCTGGTGGGCGCTGCGGAAGCGGGTGACGTCATCCAGGGTCGCCACGAAGGCCATGGCGGTCACCGGGCCGATGCTGGGGGCGGTCATCAAGCGCGCGACCACCGGGTCTTGCTGCGCCCGCTCGGCCAGGCGGGCATCCGCCGCCGTGATCTCCGCCGCCAGCGGCGCCCAGATCGCGCGCAGCGGGGCGAGCGACTGCGTGAGGTCATCCGACAGCGTCAGCGCCGCCAGCTTGCGCTCGGTGTGTTCGGCATTGCCGCTCGGCAGCCGGAGGCCGTCGCCCCGCAGCAGCGCCTTGGTGACCGCGACGCAGCGCGTGCGGGTCCGGAGCAGGACGTCGCGCACGGCCAGCTCCGCGCGGGCCTGCCGCTGCGGGTCGGAGGCGCGATGGGCGCGCCGGTCGGTTTTCACGCGGCGGCTCCGGGTGGCGTACATCGGCGCGAAATTCGGGTCGGCCACCACCACTTCGTGCCCCAGGTGTTCCAGGTGCCGCGCCACCCATTCGCTCTCGGTCGACGCCTCCAGCAGCACCCGCGCCGGGGCGCGGCTCCCCAGGACGGCCGTGAACCGGTCCCGGCTGGTGACGATCCGCTGTTCGACCAGCCCCCCCCTCCGCGGTGAGGATGCAGAGCTGACTCTCGCGTTTGTGCAAATCGAGTCCTATAGTATCCATGGCGGCAGGCCCTCCCCGTTTGGCGCCTCTGAGCGCGTGTGAAGGTGGTGGGGCGATTCTGCCACCACGTGCGGCGGATGGCCAGTCGTCGCTTCATCCCAACTATGCGGGGTCGTTATAGCGCCTGGAGGCGGCGCCGGCTTCACCACACAAGAAGCATATGACACCTGAGCACGTAGTGCCGCTCCAAGATCGCACAGAGGCCAAGCTTCGGTATGCCCGGGTCCACCTTGACGAATTGACGGGCTCTGAACCGCTTGGCGGAAGTGACTTCGACCGGGCTCACCAGGAATCATTCCTCTACCACCTACTAGGTGTCCGGGACCCCTTTCTCGCTGAATTGAACCTCTATTACTCGGCCGGCGTAGCAGTTGAATCCCTGAGTCCTGGGTCACTTCGACAGGCGCTGACCGCGCAAGGAAAGACGAGTCCGGAGTTGGCGGAGCTTTACGCCCTCGAGCGCGACTCGACCTCTTGGTACTCACAGGCAAAGGACATGCGCGACCATTCAACCCACCAAACAGGCGTCAGCCGCTCCTTCCACCTCGGCGGTGAGAATCACCAGAAGGTGTTCTTAACCGCTGCCAGTACGGGGCGAAAGATCGCACGCCACTTCCCACTCGAGTTCCGCGACTGGCTGGACGCAATGGCAGCCCTGATCACCAGATTGCGGGCATCGGCGCTGAGTACGACATCGCCCTAGACCCGTGCAACCATGCGCTCTAACCAGCGCATGCACCAGTCGGGGCACGGCCGTCGGTATGTGCCGGGCTGGCACGGCCGCGCGCCGCCGGGTAGGTTCTCCAACCTAGCCGCCGCCCCGCAGGTGATGCGCGGTCGTTAGGTGCCAGCCCGGCGCGGCAGGCGGTCGACGTGGATGCACGCTCACTGAGGACACTCGACATCCAGCATGGCGATCAGAGTCGGCGAAGTATCGGCACTCTTCCGCTATCCCGTGAAGTCGATGAGCGGCGAGGCACTGGAGATGGCAGACGCAGGCTGGCACGGCTTCGACGGTGACCGGCGCCTGGCGTTTCGTCGGCTTGATGATCGCGGAGGATTCCCCTGGCTGACCGCCACCAAGCTCCCGGGGCTGATTCTCTATTCCCCGCAGAGGCGAGGCCCCGGCGCCAGCGGAGATCTACCGACGCATGTTCGAACGCCTGAGGGAGAGGAATTGGCTCTCTTTGGCCAAGAGCTGGCGGCAGACGTCAGTCGTCGTCTTGGCTCACAGGTCGAGATGACCCACCTCAATCGCGGCATCTTTGACGAAGCAAGCATTTCGGTAATCACTTCGACCACAGTCAGCGAAATCAGCAGCCTTGCAGGGCAGCGTGCAGATGTTCGCAGATTTCGACCGAACATCCTCATTAGATCGCTGCGGTCCGTCGCGTTCGAAGAGGACGAGTGGGTAGGAGGCGTGCTCTGGTTTGGTGATGCCGGGGCAGTCGCTGCCGTCGGCGTCACGAATCGCGACGAACGCTGCGCCATGGTCAACTTCGACCCCGACTCCGCCCATCCTTCGGCCGAAATGCTGAAGGCAATCGTGCGGGTGAGAAACAACAAGGCCGGCGCCTATGGTACCGTAACTCGGCGCGGGCGGATCGCGGTAGGGCAGCCCGTCTTCTTCGAGCCGGCGGTCCAGCCATGGCCCGAGGCGTGATGCCTGGCGACTGTAGGTGGCCAGGCGTGGTGAGGCTGGCACCTAACTAGCGCTTGACCCTGTCGAGGCGGCTGGCCGCGCCGGCGCACTTGCGGTAGGTTACCCACGAACAACGCACCGGCGCGGCCAGTACGCCGCCTCGCAGGTTAAGCGCACTTGTTAGGCCGCAGGAATTGGCGCATCGACTCGCGATAGTCCATGGAGACTCATTGTCACATTTGCCCAAGCCAAGCGCCGTTGTGTTCGTTGCCAACGTGCCGCGAATGACGCAGTTCTACCAGACGCTGGCGTCCATGGTTCTACTCCACGAAGACGACCTGCACGCCGTTCTCGAACTTGAAGGTTTCCAGCTTGTGATTCACTCGCTCAAGGGGGCACCGGACGCGGCGGCTGCGCCCGTTGGCCACCCGCACGTTCGGGAGGACACGTACATCAAGGTATGTCTTCCGGTTGAAAGCATCGCCGCAGCGCGAACGACGGCGGCCAAGCTTGGCGGGGCGATCCGGCCACCGGCGGACGAATGGGAGGGGCGCGGCTTTCGAGCCTGCGATGGGCACGATCCTGAGGGCAACGTATTGCAGGTTCGACAGACCGCGGCCTAACCACCGCATGGACCAGCCGGGGCGCGGCCATCCATTGTCTCAGAGCTGGCACGACCGAGCGGCGGACGGCACAGTACTCTGAACGTGCCGCGGCCCCGCAGGTGATGCGCGATCGTTAGCGCGCTACATGTTGTTGCCCTAAGCTGAGCCTTCGCAGTATCTTATGGGCATGAAGATCTCCGTCGATCTCTCCGATCCGCAGAGCCGGGCCCTGGCCGAGGCCGCCCAGCGGCTTCAGGTGCGCCCGGAGGATTTGGCCGCGGCCGCCGTTCGAGATCTCGTTGCCCAGTCGGGCGATTTTGACGCGGCCGCCAAGCGGGTCCTCGAGAAGAACACCGAGCTGTATCGCCGCCTCGCCTAGTGCGGTACCTGACGCTCGGTGAGGTGCTGGAGCTCCACGGCCGGCTCATGGCACTCTCCGGTGGACAAGCGACGCTGGCCCGCCTTCCCGCCCTTGAATCGGCCCTTGCCTTGCCCCGTCAAGCATTCGGCGGGGCCGACTTGTACCCCTCCCTGGCAGAGAAGGCCGGCATCCTCGGCTTTGCGCTCATCCAGAATCACCCGTTCACCGATGGCAACAAGCGCATCGGCCACGCCGCCATGGAAACGTTTCTGTGGCTCAATAGCTTCGAGCTGTCCGCTGCCGTCGAGGAGGGTGAACAAGCCATCCTGGCAACGGCGGCGGGCTCGTGGACGAAGGACGATCTGATCGGTTGGGTGCAAGCACACTTGATCCCCCGCGCGTAAGGCCGGTTCACGCGGTGTGAATTCAAGCGTGAAGTGCAACGTTCGCCCCGATAGTGCTTGTCGGGGCGTTCACGTAAGCGTCGCATAGCGAGCCTCCGGGGTCTGATAGTGGTGACGCTTGCGCGGCCGGTTACGTTAGACGGCTTCATAGACAAGCTTCAGGAGGCTGGCGAGATGCTCGCAACCTGCCCCGCCCTGGTCATCGCGCTGCCGCTCTGAGTATGAAAAGCGAGCTGCAGCCTCACTCATGGGTCGTGGTCCTCCCACTACTGCTTTCGCTTGCCGCTCCCTGCGCGGCGCAGGCCGCCTGGCAGCCAGGACCGGGGCTTACCGAGATGCCGATATGGCCCGGAACTGCCCCTCACGCTCGCCCCCTCGAGAAACCCGAAATTGCCGGTACCGTGGTCGACTCTGCGGGTCGCCCGAGGCCGGTCGCCGGCAAGCCCTGGGTCTACGTCGACCGGGTCTCTCGGCCGACGCTGACGGTCTACTCGCCTCGGGGAAGCAACTCCGGCGCCGCAGTGGTCGTGTTTCCGGGCGGGGGTTACAACGTGCTGGCCATCGATCTCGAGGGCACCGAGGCGTGTGACTGGCTAACGTCCGAGGGAATCACCTGCGTGCTATTGAAGTACCGGGTCCCGTGCGTAAAGACCGGTCCCTATCGGGAGTGTCTGGCGGCGCTGCAAGACGCTCAACGAACCTTGGGGCTGGTACGCCTCCACGCCCAGGAATGGCATATCGATCCCCGCAAGGTTGGAGTGCTGGGTTTTTCGGCCGGGGGCCATATGGTGGCCGCATTGAGCACCCATTTTGCCAAGCGGCTCTATCCGGCCGTGGACTCGGCCGACAGCCTGAGCTGCCGCCCCGATTTCGCCGTGGCGCTTTATCCCGGCCATCTGGCCATCCCAGAGCGGGGTTTCGCGCTGAACCCGGATATTCGGGTGACCAGCCAGACACCGCCGACCTTCCTGCTGCATGCGGAGGACGATCCCGTCGATCCGGTGGAGAACTCACTCGTCTACTACTCGGCTCTCAGGAAGGCGGGAGTTCCGGCAGAACTGCATGTGTATGTGAAGGGGGGGCATGCGTTCGGGTTACGTCGTACCGAATCGCCCATCACGGCATGGCCGGAGCTGGTGGAGGCGTGGCTCGGGGCGACGGGGGTGACTGGGAGAACCGGTAGAGGGCCTTAGCAACGTGAATCAGCCGTCTAACAACCGCATGAAGTTGACAGGGCGCGGCCAACGGATTGTGTGGGGGTATAGCACCACCTGCCGGTGTCCCCCATACTGCAGTGAGACGCGCCGCGGCCCTGCAACTTCTGCGGGGCGTTAGATCGCAATCGAACTCGCCGCGCACGTCCGAATGCTCACAACTGCCAAGCCCCGGGGACACATGACCATGGCGGACAACGGATTTCTACCACGTCCTGCAACGGCGATGTCTCGCCGCCAGGCACTCGGACTCCTGGCCGCCGGCGCGCTCACTCCCGTCGGTCGCTGGTCGTTTGTTCGGCCGGACACAAGTAGCGCTGCTGACTCGCTTCACTACCTAAGTCTCCGTGAAGTCGCACGGCTCATTGCGACACGCGAACTCTCGCCGGTGGAGCTCACTCAACACATCCTCGATCGCATCGCGAAGTACGATCCGATCCTCAAGAGCTACGCGACGATCATGCACGCTCAAGCGCTGGCCGATGCACGCGCCGCGGAACGCGAAATCGCCTCCGGCAGATACCGTGGACCGCTCCACGGCGTGCCGCTCGCGCTGAAGGATCTCATCTTTACGAAGGGTGTCCGCACCATGGGCGGATCGTTGGTACACAAAGACTTCGTGCCGAGCTTCGATGCGACGGTCGGTTCGAAGCTGCGTTCCGCCGGCGCCGTGATGCTCGGGAAGCTGAATCTGACGGAAGCCGCGTCGGCGGGGTACAGTCCAACCTTCGGTGTGCCACGCAATCCGTGGAATATCGACTATTGGCCCGGTCTCTCATCGAGCGGGTCGGGCGTCGCGACTGCCGCGGGGCTGTGCTTCGGGTCGCTCGGCACCGATACGGGTGGATCAATTCGGTTTCCATCCGCGGCAAACGGCGTCGTCGGACTCAAGCCGACGTATGGTCGCGTCAGCCGATACGGCGTGCTGCCGTTCGCCGAGTCGCTCGATCATGTGGGGCCGATGGCGCGCACGGTCGGTGACGTCGCCATCTTGTTTGACGCGATCGCGGGACGCGATCCCAACGATCCGACATCACTGGACGCGCCGCCGCCGACCGCGTTTAGAGATCTTACACAGAACACACGCGGCGTCCGGATCGGCATCGATCGGAAGTACGCGCTGGATGGTGTCGACGCCGGCGACGCGACCGCGCTCGAGGAAGCGCTCCGCGTGCTCGCGTCCCATGGCGCGCAGATCGTCGATGTCCGCATGCCCGACCTGTCGGCGTTGCTCGATACCTGGCGGACGATCGCGACCGCCGAGATGGCGCAATCACAGGCGGCGACATATCCATCGCATGCGTCCGAGTATGGTCCCTACATGCGCGACTTTCTCGCGGATGGAGCGCGGGTGACGCCCGAGCACCTCGCTCAGGCTAGGACGAAGGGTTCACAACTCAGCGCGCAGTTCGCCGCGATGCTCGACTCTGTTGACGCGATGGCATGTCCGGCCGGCGGCGCTCCCGCATGGCGCGTGACGCGAGCGATCCAGACAGGCCCGGCCGCCGAGCTTCACCAAGCCTGGGGCGCGGCCGCGCCGCGCGCGATGGATTTTACCGCGCCGATGGACCTGGCGGGGACACCGACGATCTGTCTACCGTCCGGGTTCTCGCCGGACGGCCTGCCCTACAGCATTCAACTTGCCGGCCGCCAGTTGAGTGAACCAATGCTCTGCCGTATCGCCAACACATACGAGCAGGCGACGAGTTGGCACGGACGACATCCCGACCTGGACGCGCTGTAGCGTCGCAGTGGCATCACGTCCCAGCTCGGCGGCGAATTCCAAGCCGGACAGTGGTTCTTCTGTTCCTCCTGAACCTCGCTATCACCGGAGGAATGGACTGACCCAGGCTCGGCGTTGCCGGCTCACCGGCGCATGAAGCTGTCGAAGCGCAGCCAGCCCCCAGGTAACTACTAGCGCCCGTGAGCCGCGCTTCGCAGCTTGAGCCGAAGCATCCTGCATACCTCGCCCCTCACCTATCCGAGCCTGGCCATGTCGCGAGCCTCCCTCTTCGCCGCCCTGACCCTCCTCGCCGCCTGCGCCGAGCGCCCCAAGGCACCACCCGTCGCAGCAACCCCCAGCGCCACGAGTCTCACCGCGAGAGAAGGCTTCCTCGATGTGCCCGGCGGGCGGCTCTGGTACCGCGTCTCGGGCGGAGGCACGGCGACACCGGTCATCCTTCTCCATGGCGGTCCCGGTTACTCGAGCTTCTACCTCCGGCTGCTCGACTCCCTCGGCTTCGATCGCCCGACGATCCGCTACGATCAGCTCGGCGGCGGCAAGTCGACCCGCATCACCGACACCCTGCTCTTCACCATCCCGCACTTCGTCGCGGAACTCGACTCGGTGCGCCGAGCCCTCGCGACCGACCGGGTGTACCTGCTCGGCCACTCCTGGGGCACCATCCTCGCCCTCGAGTACTATCGCGCCCACCCCGAGCATGTGGCCGGACTGATCCTCGGCAGTGCCGCGCTCGACATCCCCGCCTGGGAGCGCCACGCCAGGGAGCTCGTCACCACCCTGCCTGACTCATCCCAACGCGCCATCCGTCAGGCCGAGAAGAGCGGTGACTTCACCGCGCCCGCCTACCAGGCGGCACTCGGTGCCTTCTACGAACACTACGTCTGGCGCCACCCGGTTGAGGCCGAGCTCGACAGCACCCTCAAGACGGTGAACGAGCAGATCTACAACTACATGCAGGGCCCCAGCGAGTTCACGATCGTCGGGACGCTCAAGCACTACGACGCGACGCCATTCCTGCCCCAGGTCCGGGTGCCGACGCTGTACACGGTGGGCGAATTCGACGAGGCCGACACCGCCACCGTGCAGCGGTTCGCCTCACTCACGCCGGGCGCCCAGGTCGAGGTCATCCCCGGCGCGGCACACCTGACGACCTGGGACAACCCGACGGCGATGCTCAGGGTGACGCGGGCGTTCCTCGCGCACGCCGATTCGCTCAGGCGGCAGGAGCCCTGAATGCGCACATCGCTTCTCGCATTGATCCTGCTCGCCGGCTCCCTCGCGGCGTGCGACAGCACCTCACCCAGCCTTCCGGTCGACATCGCAGGCACGTGGACGTTCGCGTCAACGACCAGCAACTCGAGCCTCAGACGACATGTGAAGCGTCTGGAACCGTGGTGATTGCTCAGGACACCTCTCACTTCGCGGGACACTACTCCGATGGTGTCACGTGCCGCCATCCGGGCGGCTTCGTCAACGCTCCGGCCTGGGGCAGCCTGACTGGAGGCAGCATCACCGGGAAGTTCCTCAGCTTTCTTGACGACGCAGGTTGCGCGTACACCGGCGTCGCGTACGGCTCCCCAGCCAACAAGATGAAGGGCACTGTGGATTGCACCCAGGCCATTTCAGGCACCAGCTATCGATTTACCGGAACGTGGAGTGCGTCTCGCTGACTCCTCCGATAGCAGCCACCACCACGGCTAGCGCCGATTTGCCGCCCATTCATCGGATCAACCCGGTGAAGGGCCTGGACGCGCCCAACGATCCCGAGAGTCCGGATCTGGAACTCCATTTCGGCTAGCGCGGTCAGCTCGATCACGGCCTCATGAGCCCCTGAAGGGAAGGGCTCGCCACCCGGAAAGCACGAAGCCGCAATTGCTTGCGGCTTCGGGTGATGCGGACCGATCAGAGGCGCCGACCGGAGTCGAACCGGTGATGGAGGTTTTGCAGACCTCTGCCTTACCACTTGGCTACGGCGCCGGGGTGGCAAAACCTAGCGGGCGAGCGGCCGAACGGGAAGCCGAGCCCCTTCCCGCCGGGCCGGCCGGCCCCGGCATCGGGGATGCGCCCGCTCCCGTTAACGATCGCGCCGATACGGTGTCTCCATGGTGCAGGCCACTCCTTATAGAGGTGTACCATGAAGAAGATCAGTCTGCTGCTCGTGCTCGCCCTCGCCGCCGCCACCCAGGCGGAGGCCCAGGGCGGTATGCGGGGTGGCGGGATGCCCCCGCTCGACGATGCCAGCTTCCGCCCGACCATCGCCAAGCTCACCACGCTGCTCTCCCTCACCAGCGATCAGGCAGCCAGAATCACACCGCTCCGCGACTCGCTCCTCATCCAGACCCGCACTCAGCGGGACGAGGCAACCCGGATGCGGACCGATTTCCGGGCGGCACGGCGCGCGGGAGTCAGCGCCGACTCGCTCACCGTGCTCCGCGACAGGATGCGGACCACCATGATGGGGATGATGCCGGCGCGACTCGATTTCCATAACAAGATGCGGGCGCTGCTCACCCCGGAGCAGGCCCGCATTCTCGATGCCCACGAGCAGGAGATGATGGGAACCATGGGACAGCGGATGTCCGGCGCCGGCCCGGCGCGACAATAAACCGGTGCTCCGGGGCCGCCCGTTTCTCGGGTGGGCCCCGGAAGCCGGGCCTACCGCCCGCGAATCTCCCGCAGGAACCGCTCGACCTCTCCGTTCAACTGCTCGCCCAGCCTGGACAGCTCCCCCCCGGCCGTCTCCATCTGGCCAGCCGCTTCGCTGGTCTCCCTGGTCGCCCGGGTGACTTTCTGGATGCTGTCGGATACCTCGCCGGTCGCCGACGCGGTCTGATGGATACTCACGCTGATGTCGTTCGTGGCCAGCCGCTGCTCGCCGACGGCGTGCGTGATCGTCGCCGCGATCTCGTCCACCCTGCGGATGCTGCCGCCGATCGCACCCATCGCCTGTACCGCATTGGTGGTCGCGTGCTGAATCGCGGAGACCTGCTGGCCGATCTTCTCGGTCGCCTCCGCGGTCTGGCTCGCCAGGTTCTTCACCTCCGACGCCACCACCGCGAATCCCTTGCCCGCGGATCCGGCGCGCGCCGCCTCGATGGTGGCGTTCAGGGCCAGCAATCGCGTCTGGTTGGCAACGTGGGTGATGACGGTGATGACCTGCCCGATCTGGCGAGAGGCGGCATCGAGGCCGTGCACGGTCTGGGTGGCGCGTTCCGTCTCCCCCACCGCGTCGCGCGCGGCCGTGCTGGTGGCCGACACCTGCCGCTCGATCTCGGCGACGGTGCTGGTCAATTCCTCCTGCGCCGAGGCAATCGACGTCACGCTGGCCGACGCCTGGGCCGACGCCTGCGCGACGACCGCTGACTGGTTCGCCGTGTGATCCGCGGACCGGGCCAGCACCTCGGCGGTGCTCCGCATCTCGGTCGAGGCACCGGCCACCTGCAGCGAGACCGACTTGATCGCCGCCTCGAAGGCATCGGCGAGACGCAATCGTTCTTCGCCAGCCTTGCTGAGCCGCTCGGCGCCCTTCTGCATCTCGCCCGTGGCTCGATTGATCGTCGCCGCGCCGTCGCGGAAGGCACCGAGCATGCCGCGCACCAGCACCCGGCGGTAGTACTTGCCTTCGCTCGCGTAGGTGAGCGAGGCACCGGCCTCGCGGACGAAAGCGTCGGTCAGGTCCAGCAGATGATTGATGGCGCGCCGGGCATCGTCCACCTCACCGCCGGCACCGAGATCGCGGATGCGCGGTTCGAGATCACCCTTGGCCGCGGCTCGGCACACGGTCACGATCTGGGAGAGACCCTCGCGATAGCGGCTCAGCTCATCCCGGAGGGAGGCCAGTTCCGCCTCCTGAGTGGAACCTACGGTCACAGAATCGGTCAGCATGCGGCACCTGC
Source organism: uncultured Gemmatimonadales bacterium (assembly GCA_963817435.1). Lineage (GTDB taxonomy): Bacteria > Gemmatimonadota > Gemmatimonadetes > Gemmatimonadales > GWC2-71-9 > JADJOM01. The sequence goes on along the minus strand of CAWFNY010000003.1, from coordinate 705,758 downwards.
CGTGCTCTCGATGGACCAGACCCACTCATCGTACGGCATGCCGACGTCGCGCAGAATCTCGCCCAGGAGCCGAGTCGGAGGCGGCCAGTCCATCCAGCTTGCCCGAGTGCCTCCGCTCCTCGGCGAGCAGCCGGTCGTAGACCGGCTTCACCCTGGCCACCGCCCCCCGGCCCGGGACCCGGCGATTGGAGTGGAACCCGACGATCTCACCGGAGGGGCCGAAGGTCGGCGTGACGTGCGCGAGCACCCAGTAGTGCTCCCCGTTCCGGCACAGATTGAAGACATAGGCGAAGAGCTCCTGGCGCTTCTGGACGGTGTCCCAGAGCAGCTTGAAAATCGCCCGGGGCATGTCGGGGTGGCGGATCATGCTGTGCGGAGACCCGATGAGTTCGGTTTCGGTATAACCCGAAACCCGAATGAAAACGTCGTTGGTGTAGGTGATCAGGCCATTCGGGTCGGTCTTGCTGACAATGATTTCGTCTTCATCGAAAAACCGTTCCACTCCACTCGGCTTTACTTCCCGGCGTCCCATTGTGGCCCTCCTGCTGGATTGAGAGATGATGAGAGACGCCCTGACTGTCGAAGCGCCTGCGCTGATATGACTGGTATCGGCAGGCGCCACTGGAATCTTATGAGGGCCTGCACATAGTTTTGCGCTGCACTCTTCGGTCGGAACCCGAAGAGGGGAACCTTGCGGGCCGGTCTTTCGTTCACCGTGCGGAACCATGCTCTCGATCCTCGTCGCCACCTGGCTCGTGCGCGCCGCCGGCGCGTATCTCCTCACCGGGATCTGCTTCGCCGTGCCCTTCGCGGTGCGGTGGGTGAACCGTCTCGATGAGGTGGCGGCCCACGGCACGTCCGGCTTCCGCGGGCTGGTCGTGCCGGGCGCCGCGCTGCTCTGGCCGCTGCTGCTTCTCCGGCTGCTCCGGAGCCGCGCCGCATGATCCGCCGGCTTCGTGACCGGCACCGCTGGCTGGTACCGCTGATCGCTCTGATCACCGCCCTCGTCGTGGGGTGGGCGCTCCGATGAGTGCCTTCTACAAGGCGGTCAACTGGAACCGGCAGAAATACATCTACGACGGCCTGCTCGCCGGCTCGGTCGTGCTGTACCTGGCGATGTTCACCGGCGTCACCTTGCTCCGCGACGGCAACGCGACGCTGGAGACCGCGCTGATCCGCGGGCTCGGCACGGCAGCTTTCGTGCTGCTCACCATCATCCTCGCCATCGGTCCGCTGGCCCGGTTCGATCGCCGCTTCCTCCCGATCCTCTACAACCGGCGCCACCTCGGCGTCACCATGTGCCTGCTGGCGCTCGCGCATGCGGGATTCAGCGTGATCCAGTTCCATGCACTGGGCAATCTGAATCCGTTCGTCAGTCTGCTCACCGGCTCGGCGGATGTCCGCCACGCCGGCACCTTCCCCTTCGAGCTGCTCGGCCTCGCAGCCCTCGGCATCATCATCCTGATGGCCGCGACCAGCCACGACTTCTGGCTGGCGACCCTCGATCCGGAGGTATGGAAGGCGCTGCACATGCTGGTCTATGTCGCCTATGGCCTGCTGGTCGCGCATGTCGCGCTGGGCAGCCTGCAGGCCGCGTCGAGTCCCATGCCGGCGGCGCTGCTCGTGGGCAGCGCCGCCCTGGTGTTCGGGCTCCAGATCGCGGCGGGATGGCGCGAACGCGGACTCGACCGGGCGGAACGCGGGATATCGGGCGACGGCTGGGTCGACGTCTGCGGCGTGGAGGAGCTGCGGGAACTTCGCGCGACGATGGCCACGGTCGGCGGGGAACGGATCGCGGTGTTCCGCTACGACGGCAAGGTGTCCTGCGTCTCCAGCGTCTGCCGGCACCAGAACGGGCCGCTCGGCGAGGGGAAGATCGTGGACGGCTGCATCACCTGCCCCTGGCACGGCTATCAGTACCTGCCTGACAATGGCCAGTCCCCGCCGCCCTTCACCGAGAAGATCGCGACCTACAACGTCCAGGTCCGGGCGGGGCGGGTCTGCGTGGATCCGCGCGCCAATCCGCCGGGGACGCGGGTCGAGCCGGCGCGGATCGGGGATCCCGCTGGCGCACACGGCCGTGCGCGCTTACAGGACGACCCCTTCTACGTCGGATACCATCCGGCCGCGCCGGCCGCGATCGCCCGCGGGGTCCGTACAGCCGCGATCGGCCTGATCGGCCTGGCGCTCGCAAGCGGCGCCACGCTCGCCGCCACCCAGGACCGCGCCGATCCCGGCGTATTCGAGTACGGACACCTCCGGACGCTCCACGGCCAGATCCGCGAGTTCCCCTATCCGTCGCTCGTCGTGCCGGGGAGCGGGCCCACCGACCGGGGGGCCGCCTACACCCGGTACCTGCTGGTCGCGGAGGGGAAGCATGGGGCCCAGGCCCTCAGCGACGGGCTCGACGGCCAGTGGGTCGATCTGCGGGGGACCCGGATCGCGCGCGGCGACCGGCAGATGCTTGAGGTCGCGGAGGCCGGCGTCACCGTTACGCCGCCGGCGCCTGACGTCAGGCTGGGCATTCCGATGCCGGCGCCGGTCTCGCTCGGGCGCATGACGCTCCGGGGCGAAATCGTGGACAGCAAGTGCTGGCTCGGCGTGATGAAGCCCTCGACCGGCGGCGTGCATCGCGGCTGTGCCACCCGCTGCGTGAGCGGCGGGATCCCGCCGCTGCTGATGACCGAGGATTCGTCAGGCAGGCTGTCGCACTACCTGCTCACCGATGCCGCTGGCCGCTCGGCAAGCGCGTTCTATGCGGAGTTCGTCGGGCGGCGGGTGGAGCTGACGGGCGAAGTGATCCAGGACGCAGATCTGCCGGTGATGCGGGTGGAGAAGACGGTGGTGATGTGGTAGGGCGGTTAGGGGTTAGGGGGTTAGGCGGTTAGGCGGTTGGGCGGTTGGGCGGTTGGGCGGTTGGGCGGTTGGGCGGTTAGGGGGTAACGACGATACCCCGGTTTCCCTGCTACGGCCCGACCGATGCCACGCTGTCGACGAAGTACCGGGTGTCGCCAAAGAGGGTCGTCGGAATGCCGCGATGCTCGGTGTAATGCAGGCGCACCGGCTTGCCGACCAGTGAGTCGAGCTGGCGGACGACCCGCTTGTCACGCACCGAGAACTCCCACCTCTGCGGCGCCATGTTGGCCACCACCGACTGCCACAGCTCGCCTTCGTAGGTCTTCGAGATCCAGCCCTTCTGGGAGAACTTCTGCAGCGTGCCGCTGCGATACCCGTTGGAATAGTCCCAGTGCAGGGTCACCCAGGTGTACAGCGAGAAGAGCAGCAGCGGGATCAGGAGTGCGAGCACCAGCACCCGCCGCCAGGGGAGGCGGTGTTTCGGGGCGGGCATGGGGGTGTCGGGGGCCGTCATGGGACTACAATCTAGCCGTCGCGATTCAGCGGCAGTAGGGGTGTGGGGGCCGCGATTAATCGCGGCCCCCGCAAAGCCCCTATTGCCGGGGGATGGTGTTGAAGACCAGGCCCGAGGCGACCACGAACACCCACCCCGCCTTCTGCTGGTCATTCTTGAAGCGATAGGCCAGGTCGAGGCGTGTCGGGTTGGAATCCGCGGCGCGCGATGGCGACAGCCGCAACCCGAAGCCGATGTTGGTGCCGGTGCGGCGCTTCTCGTTGTGATACCAGGCGCCGCCGTGATCGATGAATCCCGCCACGCCGATGTTCAGCGACTTGAAGACGTCCTCGCCGAAGATGTAGCGATACTCGGCGGTGGCGAAGTAGGTCCGGTCGCCGGTAAAGGCGTGGATCGGGAAGCCGCGTGGACCGACCGAGAAGCCGAGATCGAACTCGGTCGCCGGAAGCGGATTCTTGATCCAGCCGACGTCGGCGTGGGCGATGAGCAGGTGGTGCGGTTCGGGAATGTAGACCGCGGTGCCGCCGAGGGTCACCGATCCCGAGTCGAGGCCGGCCGAGTTGTAGAGGCCGTTTGCGCGGGCATCGAGCCAGGCAAAGCCCTTCCGCACACCGGTGCCGATGCGCCCCTGCGCCAGCAGGCCGACGCCGCCCTTATCGTAACCGAAGGCGGTGGGCGCCGCGTAGACGCCAATCCGCCCCAGCCGGCTGATGTCCACGTCCTCGTCGCGGCCGAGCCGGGCGAAGCCGCGGGTCACGACATACTTGGCGCGCTGCCACTCCATGAATGCGCCGAAGAGGCCGGTGACCGACTTGGACGTGGTCTTCACCGGCCAGATGGAATAGTCCTCGCGCCGGATGGCTCCGTTGAGTCCGACCCGCAGATAGCCGCCACTGCCGGCGACGAGCGCCTTGGTCACCTCGGCGCGCGCGTAGAGATACTTCCGGCGGAGCGAGTCGCTCGGCGTGCTCACGCCGTCGCGGAACTGGATCACCCGCTCGTTGCGCACATCGAACGCGGTGGAGACGCCGAACCGGTCCGAGAGCGAGAAGAACGGCCGGTCCAGATTGATCAGCGCGCGTTTGCCGTCGGTGCGGGACTCGTAGCGAAGCCCGAGCGACACGGTCCGCGCGATGAGCCGGGGCTGCACGAACTGGAAGCCGATCGAGTTCCGGTCCGGGGTGTGGCGGTAGCGGATGGCGAAGAAGCTCGCGGTCCCCAGCAGGTTGCGTTCGAGCAGTGCCGCCTGCCAGTCGGTCTGCTTGCCGGCGCTGCGGAACCGGAAATCAGTCTGCGTCGACCAGCCGTCCTGCGCAAAGACCTTGAGGACGAAGCCCGTGTCGGTGGTGACCGTATCGAGGACGACCTTGCTGAAGACGCCGAGGGCGCGCAGATGCCGGGCCGTCTCCGCCACCCGGGCGGAGTCGTACCCCTCACCCGGCTGCACCAGCAGCTCCCGCGTGACCACGCCGCGGGCGGTGACGATGTGCAGGGCGTTGACCACCCGGGGCACCCAGTGCCGTGCCTCCGCGGAGTCGAACACGTCCGACTGCCGGATCTCGATGTACTTGATGATCGGCCGGCCGAGGGAATCGGTTTCGGCGAGATAGCGGAACGGTCCCTGGCCCGCGGAATCCCGGGGCGCGGCAAGCTGGGTCGTATCGACGGCGGGAATGCTGTCCTGCGCAGCGAGCGGTGCAGCGAACGGCAGGAGGGCAAGGAAGAGGAACCAGCTGCGCAGAACCAGCTCCGGTCGGGGTCGGCGGGAATCATAAGCCCGGCCGCGCTCCATTAGAATCCCCATGACCTTGAGGCGGTCACCCGAGTCCCACCGCGCCACCGCCATTAGTTTCCTCCCGATGTCGCCGACCGTCGCGCTCTTCAATACCAACTTCCTCCCCTACTCGCAGACCTTCGTCTACGAGGAGATCCGGCAGCACGCGCGGTATCAGGTCGAGGTGTTCTGCAGGCGCCGCGAACTGGCCGACCGCTTCCCCTTCTCGCCGGTCCACGTTGGCGGACCGCTCTACGGAATCACCTGCCGCTCCGCCGCCTTCGACGCCCGCTTCCGTGCCGCCAGCTTCGCGCTGATCCACGCGCATTTCGGGCTGGGCGCCGTCTACGCCCTTCCCTTCGCGCGGCGCCACCGGCTGCCGCTGGTCGTCACTTTCCACGGCTACGACGTCCCGCTCCTCTCGAGCCCCCACCGCTGGTTCCCCCAGCATCTCCGCTACGCAATTCAGGGGCCCCGCGTCCTCCGGGAGATGACGCTCGGCCTCTGTGCCTCAACGGAACTCAAGGCGATGCTCGAGGCGCTCGGGGTCCCCCCAGAACGGCTGCGGCTGCATCGGCTCGGCATCGACCTGAGCCATTTCGTCCCGGGCGAGCGGCGGGAGGACCGCTGCCAGGTGGTGATGATCGGGCGCTTCGTCGAGAAGAAGGGCTTCGAGTACGGCCTCGCCGCGTTCGCGGAGGTCGCGCGGGAAGGCTCGTCCATGCATCTCACGCTGGTAGGTGACGGCGAGCGGGGCGCCGCGCTGCACCGGCTCGCCAGCGCACTGGGGGTGGCGGACCGGGTGACGTTCACCGGTCCCCTGCCGCCCGATCGAGTCGCGGAACTGCTCGCCTCGAGCCACGTCCTGCTCGCGCCGAGCGTGGTGGACCGCGACGGCAACCGGGAGTCGGGGCTCATCGTGGTGAAGGAGGCGAGCGCCTGCGGCACCGTGCCGATCGGCACGATGCACGGGGGTATTCCGGAGATCATCGATAGCGGCGAGACCGGCTATCTCGTGCCGGAGCGGGACAGCGGGGCAATCGCCGACCGGCTCCGGCTGCTGGTGCGCGACCCGGCGCTGCGCGACCGGCTGGGTGCCAACGCCCGTGAGAAGATGCGCCGCGAGTACGACAACCGGGCCCGGGTGCAGGCGCTCGAGGAACGCTACGACGAGGCTCGCGCGCTGTACGCCGCGCGGTCACCCTGAGCGGATCAGGGCTCGATGAACGGAAGCGCGAGCGCGCTGAAGAGCTGGCTATCCGCGTGGGCGCGCACGTAATCCGGAGTGATGCGCTTCGCGATCTCCCGGGTGCGCACCGAGGCGTACCAGTGCACCAGCCGGGTCTCGGGGCGGAGCACCTCGGCGAGGGATGGGCGCCTCACTCGGCGAAACCAGTGCAGCGAGATCTCGGGGCCGAGCGGATAGAAGACGTGAGGAGGGAGCAGCCTCAGGTCGTCGCCGCTATAGCGGTCCACCCGCTGCTGAAGCAGGTGGGTGCCAAGGGAGTAACGTACCTGCCGGCGATCGCGGGGGAGCGCGATCATGCTTTCGACAAGCTGCGCGATGAATGGGTGATGGGGCTCGCTGCCGAGCACGGCATTGTTCACTTCCGCCGGATATCGTCCCTCGATCCGCCGGAAGGTGCGCCAGCCGCCCGGCAGCTCCCGGCACGCCGAGCGGGCCATCCGCCGGACTAGCATCGCGGCCCGGGTCCGGAACGTGGGGTTCGACAGTTCGCCGAACGGCTTGACGATGTGCTCCCGCCCGCAGAACGCACCACCCGGTTCCAGCAGCGGCGCGAACGACTTCACCGTCACGGTGTCCGCGTCGAGATAGGTGCCGCCCTCGACCAGGAGGAGCGCCGCGCGGACGACGTTGGCCTTCGCCGCCATCTGATCGAGATCCCGAAACACGTCGACCAGCGCCGCGCCGCGCGCCTGCTCGAGCAGGGCCGTAGGGTCGAGTCGTCGCGCCTCGAAGCGGGGCAGCGCCTGGACTTCGTTCCACCACGGGGAGTCGTGCAGCTCATCGGCGTGGTGCAGCACGACCCGGCTGAATTCCCCCCGCTGCACGGCCGAGCGGAGCGCGAGCAGGTGCACCCAGAGGAACTCCCGCCCGAACCAGATGAAGTGCGCGAGCGGCGGGATCGCGGCCGGCGTGCCCTCGCGGGGAAGGCCCTTCGCCGCCGGTGTCATGGAACGGCGGAGCCGGACTTGGCGGACGTCGTGGCGATCAGACCGGACATCGAGGCGGAGAGCTGGTCCGCCATGCGCTCCCAGGTGAATTCCCGTAGCACCCGCGCCCGGCCGGCCTCACCGAGCCGGTGACGCAGCTCGGCGTCGTTGAGGAGCCGGATCGCCGCCTCGGCGAGCGGCCCTGGGGCCTCCGGCGGAACCAGCAGCCCGGTGACGCCATCGAGCACCGCGTCTGAAATGCCGCCGCTGGTGGAACCGATCACGGCGGTGCCGCAGGCGTTGGCCTCGAGGAAGACCAGGCCGAAGCCCTCGACGTCGGGGCGCTCCTCGCGAGCCGGCATGACGAACAGATCCGCCATGTGGAGGAGGGGTGGCACGTCCGCGTCCGGCACCTTGCCGAGAAACCGGACCCAGGGCAGCACACCGAGCCGGCTGGCGAGCGCCTCGAGGCGGGCGCGATCGGGGCCGCTGCCGGCAATCACATACTGCAGGTCGGGAACTTCGCGGACGATGGCCGGCAATGCCTCCAGCGTGGTGTCGATGCCCTTGCGAGGCACCAGCCGGCTCAGGGTGACCATCACCCGCTTGCCCTCGAGTCCCAGTTCGCGCCGCTTCTCCTCCCCGCCATGGGGCGTGAAGCGCTCGATGTTGCAGCCGTAGTGCACGACTTCGGCCGAGCGATAGGCGATGCCTTTCTCGTGCACCAGCTTCAGCGCGTAGTTCGAGCCGGGAAAGAGCCGGTCCACCGCGCCCATCGTGTAGCGGCGCGCGCGGTCGTAGAGGCCGGCGGCACCCCAGCCCGCATAGTGCATCGTCAGCACTTCGCGTCCGTGCACGGCGGCGCAGACCTTGTAGGGCCCGAGGGCCCGCCGACCCGCGACCGCGGCCCACGCCGACTGCCACTGCGCGCCGAGCACGACGTTGAACCGGTACCGGGCCTTGAGACGGGGAAGGTGGGCGAGGACGGCGGGAGCGAAGCTGCTGCGCGAGCCCGGGACGCGGATCACCTCGAACGGCAGCGCGGGATCCACCGTCTCGCATCCGGGGATGCGCGGAGCCACGACGGCGAACGACTCGCACCGGCCGGCGAAACGCTGCGCGATCTCCGCGCAGTACGTCTGGATCCCTCCGACGTCAGGCGGAAAATCCTTCGTGACGAGCAGCAGTCTCATATTCGGGTGAGTGTAGTCCCCGGGTATGGGGGGCGCAAGCAGCGCGCAGGCTATTGCGGCTGCGGCTTCTTCGGCAGGATGTCCCCCATCCGGAGGTGCATCACGTAGCGCAGGTAGAGCGCGTGCCCGCCGAGCGCCAGCACGGCCAGCAGCGCGAGCATGAGCACCGGCGAACCGAGCGAGGCGCGGAGCATCGAGGCGAGGCCGAGCAGCAGGGTGAGGCCCGCGATGCCGATGGCCGGCTTGAGGAGGGTGTGCAGGAACTCTCCCGCCTTGATCGGGGCGGAGCGACGTACCATCACGTAGTGCGCGATGAGCGGCACCGGGTAGCTGAAGAGCCAGACCCAGGCGACCCAGAGCGCGCCCTTACCGGGCGGCGCGATCGCCAGCGCGGTCGCAAAGCCCGCGACCAGCGTTCCGCCGGTGACCGCCGAGTCCACCACGGCGTACTTCGGATGGCCGGTCGCGATGTAGAGCTGCGGGAAGAGCTGCGACATGCCGCGGAGGAGGCTCGCCCACGCGAGCACTTGGATCAGCGGCACGGCGGGCAGCCATTTCCCCCCGCCGATCAGCGAGAGGATGTCGGTGCTCGCGAAGCAGAGGAAGACGGCGATCGGGCCGAGGAAGAGGAAGAGTGTGCGCGCGCTCCGGTTGAACGCCTGAGCCAGTTCGGCCGGCTTCTCCCGCAGCGCGGAGTAGATCGGAAACTGCACCCGGTTGACGAGCTGCAGCACGATCTCGAGCGGCGTCATGCCGAGCTGAAAGGCGGTCTGGTAGATGCCGAGGACGCTCGCGCCGAGGAACTTCCCGATGAGCAGGTTGTCCATGTTGCGATAGGCCTGGTAGAGCGTGCCGGAGGCGGAGACCCGGAGCCCGAAGCGGATCGCCTTGCGCACCGCCGCATCCGCGGCCCGCCACGCCGGCCGGAACGGTGCCAGCCGCCAGAGTGCCAGACAGAGGAAGACGCCGCGCGCGAGATTCGAGATGACGAGCCCCCACGCCCCGAAGCCGAGCGCGACGAGGATCACCTTGGTCAGCGCCTCACCCAGGGTGGCGAGCGTCTGCACGGCGCCGTTGGTCTTGAACTGGAGATCGCGGGTGAGGACGCCGAGGGGGACCACCGCCGCGCCGACGAAGATCAGCTTGGCGGCGGCGACCAGCATCATCGGGTAGAGGCGGTAGTCGGCGTAGAAGATCGCGAGGAAGGGAGCGGTCGCCGCGACGATCGCCACCATCGCGACGCCGAAGAGGGTGCAGAACCAGAAGAGCCCGGAGAGCTGCTCGTGGGTGAGGTCGCGCTGGCGGACGATGACGTAGCTGACGCCCAGTCCGTTGAAGCTTTCGAGCAGCACCGAGACGCTCCAGGCCAGCGCCGCGAGCCCCACCTCCGCGCGGGAGAGGAACTGCAGCACCAGCAGGCTCCCCCCGACATCGAGGACGCGCATGGCCACGGTCGACGCACCGGACCACCAGAGTCCGCGCTTCATTTCGTGTTTCGCGTCGATCTGCCGCTCGGTCACCGCCTACCCTCCGTCCCGTTCGCTGGCGGCACGCCGGAAGCATCGGTAGCTTGCTTCGCCGTGCGCATTCTCTACAGCTACGACACTCCGATACCCGATACCGGCGCCGACACCGAGCAGGTGGTCAACAACGTCGCCGCTCTGGCGCGCCGCGGCATCGCGATGGACCTGCTCTTGCCAGGCGGCGTCACCGGTCCCGGCGACGCGGCCGCGCTCCGGGAGTACTACCAGGTCACCGGCGACTTCACGGTGCATCTGCTGCGCTGGCGCTGTCACGGTCTCCGCGCGCTGGAGAAGTGGTCGCACGCACTCCGGGCGCCGACCCACCCGGCGGTGGCGGCGGCGGACCTGATCTATACCCGGAACCTTCCCGGTGCCTGGAGTTTCCTGCGTGCGGGCCGGCGGGTGGTCTACGAGCACTTCCGCCCCTGGGGCGACCAGTATCCGCCGTTACAGCCGTTCCTGCGTCACATCCTGCGGCATCCGAATCTGATCGGCGCCGTCTTTCATTCCGAACATGCGCTTGCAAGCTACCGCCGTCTCGGTGTTCCTGACGAGCGGATGCTGGTGGCGCACAACGGCTGGGATCCCGGCCGCATGGAGCCGCGGCTGTCCCGTACCGAGGCGCGTACGCGGCTGGGCCTCGAGGCCGGCCGCTTCACCGTCGTGTACTCCGGGCGGATGAACGCGCGGAAAGGACTCGACATCATCCTTGCCGCCGCGCGCGGGGCGCCCGAGATCACGTTCGTGCTGGTGGGCTCGGAGGGAGAAGGCCCCGTCGAGACCGAAGCCCGTGCGCTCGCCAACGTGCGAATCGTCCCCTGGCAGCGCTTCCGCGATCTCGCACCCTGGCTGTACGCCGCGGATGTCCTCGTCATTCCGCCGAGCCTTGAGCCGCTGGAGCGGCACGGAAACACGGTCCTGCCGATCAAGCTGTTTCTCTATCTCGCCGCGGGCCGGGTGCTGCTGGCACCGCGCGCGCCGGACACCGCGGAGCTGCTCCACGACGGGCAGAACGCCGTCCTGGTCTCGGCCGGCGACGTTGCCGGGATGATCACCGCGCTGCGCGACCTCGCCGCGAGCCCCGCACGCGCGGAGGGCCTGGCCGCCGGCGCGTTCGCCACCGCCAAGTCGTTGACCTGGGACGCACGGGCCGCTCGACTCGACGATTTTCTGCGGCGCCGACTCGCCGCAGCACCGTCTCCGCTCCCCAGCGGACCCTGGAGTGTCGGGGCCTGGCTTCATGAATCGGTGAACTGGCTGCTCGGGAGGAAGCGGGCGCAGAACCTGCTGCAAGAGCGGCGCACCCGTGAGTGAGCTGGAACGCCACGGCTGGACTCTGACGAGGCCTGGGACCGCAAGTCGCTATTTGATAGTGATTTGCGGATGAGTGTTGCCCTGCGTCATTGTCACACTACCTCTTACCCGAGAGCGTGATGAAATCACACGCCGCGCTGGACAGCATGACACGCCATCGGCGCCCGGAAGTCGAAACTGTCCGGGCCATTTCGTCCCGTCCGGTCGAAGCCGAGGCTGAGCTGACCCTGCTGTGCCCCGGACCGGTGACGACCTCACCCCGGGTGAAGCAGGCACTGGCGCAGGCCGACATCGCCCACCGGGACCGGGCGTTCGTGGACGTGCTGTCGCGGCTGATCGTGCGGCTCCGCCGGGTGGCAGGCGCCACCTCCGAGCACGACGTGCTGGTGATCGGCGGCGGTGCCACCGCGGCGACGGAGGCGGCGCTTGCCACCTTCGTGTCGCCTGACGAGCGGCTGCTGGTGGTTTCCAACGGCGCGTTCGGCGAGCGCATCGCGGAGATGGCCCAGAACCTGGGCCTCCCGATGAGCCACCTGCGCTACGACTGGGGCGAGCCGGTGGTGCTGGAACAGATCCAGGGAATGCTCGAGGGCGACGCGCGGATCAAGGCGGTCGCGATGGTCCACCACGAGACCAGCGTCGCCCGGGTCAATCCGGTCAACGAGCTGGGCCGTCTGCTCGCCCCGCGTCACATCCGCTACTTCGTCGATGTGGTGTCGAGCCTCGGCGCCGAGGACTTCGACATGGTGCGCAGCCGGGCCTCGGTGGTGATCGGCAGCGCGAACAAGTGTCTCCATGGCGTCGCCGGCACCGCATTCGTCATCACCCGACGCGAGGTGTGGGAGGAGACGGAGCATGTGCGGACGCGCTCGATGTTCCTCGACCTCCGCCGCTACCGCGCCGCGCTCCGCGAGACGGGCCAGACCCCGTTCACGCCGGCCGTGCCGGCGGTGGCCGCGCTGGAAGCCGCGCTGCAGGAGCTGGAAGAAGAGGGCGGCGCGCCGGTCCGCCGCGCCAAGTACCAGGCGCTCAACAACCGGCTCCGCGCCGGCCTGATCGGCCTCGGGCTCCGGATCCGCTATGATGGCCCCGGCAGCGCCTGTTCACTCACGGTGGCCCAGCTGCCGCCGGGACTGAGCTTCGACACCTTCTACAACGATCTCCGGGCTCGCGGCTTCCTGGTCTATCGCGGCAAGGGACCGGTGAGTCACGATTCCTTCCTCGTGGGCAATATGGGCCACGTGGACATCGGCACGATCGACCGGTTCCTCGAGACCGTCGCCGACATCACCGGCGTGCCGGCGATCTAGGCGGGCGAGCGGGCAATTCGTCAAAGGGCGGCCCATTGGGCCGCCCTTTTGACACCGTTATCATTCGCCCTCCCATGGATCTCACCGCCATCATCCTCGCCGCCGGCCTCGGCTCCCGGCTCCGGCCGCTGACGGACACCACGCCCAAATGCCTGCTGGATGTCGGGGGGCAGACGATTCTCGCCCGCCAGCTCGAGCGCATCGCCGCGGCGGGCATCCGCCGTGCGGTCGTGGTCACCGGCTACCGCGCGGAGGACGTCGAGACCCACCTGCGCGCGAACCGCCCGCCGATCGAGGTCGCGCTCGCGCCCAATCCCGATTACGCGACTACCGGCAACTGCATGAGCGTGCTCGCGGCGCGGTCGCAGGTGCGGGGCACCGGCATCGTGATCTGCGACGGCGACGTGGTGCTCACCGGGAACGCGCTCGAGCGGCTGGTGGCGGAGGCGGCGCACTCCGCGCTGCTGCTCGACACCGAGACCATGCTCGCCCAGGAAGAGATGAAGGCTCTGCTGGATGCACAGGGGAACGTGCGCCGGCTCTCGAAGGCCCTGGAGCCCGCCGCCTGCGCCGGCGAGTCCATCGGCATCCAGAAGGTGGGCGGCCTGGCGCTGCCGATCTTCTGGGCCACGCTGGACGCAATGCGCGAGGCCGGCGACACCCAGGGGTACTACGAGGACGCGTTCCAGCGGATGATTCATGCGGGCGTTAGTTTCCGAACCGTTCCGATCGGCCATCATGAATGGACGGAGATCGATGACCTCGCCGACCTCGAGGACGCCCGCGCCCGGTTCCGCCGTTGACGCCCCGCCGCCGAGCGGCCACTCCACCCCCGCCTCGAAGCCGGGCGAAGTGGAGGAATGGGTGGACGAGAAGATCCACCGTCCGCTGGCGCGCCGCGTCGTCGCCGTGCTGGTGCACACCCCCATCACCCCCAATCAGGTCACCCTGCTCTCCGGCGCCGTCGGCGTCGCGGGAGGGATCGCGCTGTTCGGCGGGGCCGAGCACCCGAGGTGGCTGCTCGTCGCCGGCATCCTGCTGTTCATCTCGGTGGTCCTCGACTGCAGCGATGGCCAGCTCGCCCGCGCCAGACAGGTTTCCTCGACCACCGGCGCGATTCTCGACGGCCTCGCCGACTATGCGGTCGGCTTCACCTTCGGCGTCGGCGCATCGCACTACCTCGTGCACGCGCTCGGGAGCCCGTGGTACTGGCTGCTCGGCCTGGTGGGGATCGTGAGTTCCGCCGTGCAGTCGGCGATGTTCGATCACGCCAAGACCCGCTACATCGCGCGCGTCGGCGGCGGCTACTGCGAGCGGGAGGAGGACGTGGACCGGGTCGCGAGGGACCGCGCCGCGGCCTGGGCGGCGGGCCGCTATGGGGATGCGCTCCTGTTCTGGGTCTACGAGGGCTATTCCCGCGCCCAGCACGCCAGCCTGGCGATCGCACCGGCCCGCGACCCCATCGCCTACCGCAACGCCACCGCCGGCCGGATGCGCGCCTGGACCATCCTGGGCATCGGCACCCACTTCGCGCTGGGCTACCTGGCCTGCGTGCTGTCGTGGTGGTGGGCGCCCGCCCTGGCGGCCTATTTCGTCTTCTGTACCACGATCCTCAATCTCTTTCTGGTCTCGATGATGGCGGCCGAGGCACGGACGGCCGCGGGATGATGAGACGCGCCGTGCTGACGGCCCCGGCCGCCGGTGATCCGTTCGCCAGGGTGGCGGGCATGACCGTGCTCCTGCGCCAGCTGCTCTCGCTGCAGGATGCGGGCATCGGCGAGGTGGTGGTCGAGGGGATCCCGGCCGGGCAATTGCCGTCCGATGCCCGCCTGACAATGCAGGTCCGAAGCGTTGCCGCGCCGGCGCCGGAGCGGTCGGGCGCGACATGGACCGCCCGGATCGGGCTGGTGTGGCAGCGGATGCTTCCCAGGCGGCTCGCGGGGGCGGGCTACCAGGGAGACATCGAATCCGCGGCGCTCGAGGGCGACGAGTTCGTCATCGCCGCCGCCGACGCCGCCAGCCGCCGGATCGCGGAGGACCGGCTGCTCCAGTCGCTCCTCAAGGCGACCGACGGGCTGATCTCGCGCTCGATCAACCGCAGGATCTCGCTGCGCGTCACCCGGCTGCTGCTCGACACCTCCCTCACGCCCAATCAGATGACCCTGATCGCGGCCGTCTTCGGTGTCGCGGCGGTCGGCATCGTTGGATGGGGTGGCGCCGCCTGGCTGGTCCCGGGCGCCCTGCTGCTGCAGATCCAGTCGATCCTCGACGGATGCGACGGCGAGATCTCCCGCCTGAAATACATCCGCTCCCGGCTGGGCGAGTGGCTCGATCAGATCCTGGATGACCTGGTCAACGTGGGCTTTTTCGCAGTGGCGGGGTGGGCCCTGTACCGGAGTGGAGAGGGATTCATGCTGCCGCTGACCGTCGCGGGAACGGTCATGCACGTCGTCTACCAGGTGGCGCTGTACGTCGCGCTGATCACTCGGGGCGGCGGGAGCGGGAGCGTCGCGAGCATCCGCTGGCCCGGCCAGCTCGATCCGCACGCCCCGAAGCCCGAGCTGGCCCCCGGCGGCATCCTCCGTCTGATCAAGGAGAGCCTGGAGATGGCGGGGCGGCGGGATTTCTTCACCTTCTTCTACCTGCCCGCCGCCATCGCCGGATTGCCGGAACTCGCGGTGATGCTCTGCGGTCTCATCTTCATCCTGTACGGACTCGCCAGTTCGCTGCAATGGCTCCTGCTGGGCGGACCCCGGCCGGCCCCCAGCACCTGACGGGAACCGGTATCCTGAAACGCAGACGGGCGACCCCTCGTGGGGTCGCCCGTCTGTTTTGCCTGCGAGGGGTGGCTCAGGCCACCGCGGCCTCGCGGACGCCGCTGCGGCGGCGATGCGCGCTCAGCAGCAGCTCGGCCTTGGCGTAATCCTCGGGGGTGTCCACGTCGGTCCAGCGGACTCCGGTCAGCGACACGGCGGCGAATTCGCCACGGCCGATCAGCCGGCGCATGCCGAGGGTCACCGAGGCCGGCTCGGTGCGCTGCACGTCATGCAGCGCATCGAAAATCCGCCGGTCGAGCCGGAAACAGCCGGTGTCCACGGCGTCGTACGGGTAGACGTCCTTGCCGATCGCGGTGATGTGGCTGCCGGCGACGCGCACCTTCGTGGCATCGTCTTCGTCCAGATTCACCGGATGGAAATCCACCAGGAGGCGGGCGCAGTGTCCCGGCGCCGCGTCCACGCGATCGAGGACGTGCAGCACCGGATGCGCGAAGACGTGATCGGCCATCTGCAGGTAGAAGCCGCCGGTGATGTACGGCTCGGCGCAGAGCAGCGAGACGCCGTTGGGCTCGTGATAGCGCTCGTTGTACACGACGGTCAGCTTCAGCGGCGTGTCGACCGTCTCGAGGTGCGCCCGCATCTGGTCCGCGGCGTTCCCGGTGACGATGACGGCCTCCTCGACGCCGGCGGCGACCGCCTGGTCGAGCGCATGCTCGATGAGCGTCTGGCCGGCGACGCGCACCAGCGGCTTGGGAAGCCCGCCGCGCGTGGCGCTCAGCCGCGAGCCATTGCCCGCCGCGAGGATCACCGTCTGACGCGTACCGAGAAGCCGATCTGGCATGCTCTGCTATCCGCTGGCGAAGTGAAAGCGAGTGCGAACTCACGCCCGGATTTGGCAACTAGCAGGCCGAAGCTCGGACCGGTTTCCTGGCTCAGAAATGACCCGACGGCGAAGGGGAGCTGAAACGACATAAGAAGCTGCACCACAACAACTTGTGTGTTTGGCTACCGCCGGACCCAGGGGGGCTCGCTCACCCTGCAGTTCCGGCCCTGGAGGGGGGCTCCCGTGTCATTCCGTTGCGTGTCAATTCAGTGCCTCCGGGAATAGACCAGGGCGTCGGGGCCCCGGAAGTCGAGGACGTAGTCACGCTCGACCAGCCGGGACAGGTAGGGGTAATCGGACATGCGGTAGCGGGGAGTCGTCCGCACGGCGTCCATGTCAAGGATGTACTGGGGCGGGTGTCGCTCGAAATCCTCAGCGAGGTGATCCCACGAACCCGGGGCGATGCGGTTGGAGGTGTCGAATGACGGATCCCAGCTTTCGGGGAGTCCGAACACGTAACCGGTCAGCGGGAAGTAGGCGATGTACCGTGAGGCGGGCCGGAGGCCGCTGTCGAGGTAGATGTGCGGATCCTGGCCCCAGACGAAGAGCCGGTCATCGGGCCGGGCGCGGGCGCGCAGCCAGGCGGTGGCCGGAGGCATTGCCTGACGCAGCAGCACACCGTCGTAGACCGCCGCTCCGAAGCTGAAGAGGATGCTGAGCGCCGACCACCCCAGCAGCAGCCGCCTGCGTCGATGCGACAGCGGAGGCTGTCCGTCCGGCTCGGCCCAGCATCGGGCGAACACCGGTGCGGCGAGCACCGCGAGCGGGGGCAGGAGCTGGATGAAATAGTGCCCGAAGAACCGGCCGCTCGCGGCGACGCCGATCAGCGACGCCAGCAGCCAGGCGATCAGCGCATCCCGCTCCGCGCGGCGGTCGCGCCAGACACCCGCATCGTTTCGGAGCGACCACCACGCCCCGAGGAGGAGCGGACCCGCGGCCGCGAGAAACTGCCAGCCGGACCGGGCCACGATCTCCCAGAAGACGGGATCGAGCGGACCGTGCGTGAGATCGTGGTCCCGCACGGTCCAGTACCAGGCGGGGCCGAGAATCCCGTCGGCGTGGAGCGCCAGCGCCGTCATCCCCATGACCACGCCGAAGCCCGCCAGCACGAGTGCCGAGTGCCACCACGCCGCCATGGCGCCAATCCCGCGGGAACGCCGGTAGTCGGGGTGCAGGCAGTAGACGAGGAGCGGAAGCAGCACGATGCCCGACGGCTGCTTGCACAGGAAGGCGATGGCGACGAGTCCTCCCGCCGCCGCGAGCTCCAGCGGCTTCCTCCGCCCACCGGGACGGATGGCGAGCAGGATGGCGGCGCAGGCGGGGAGGTTCATGATCAGCTCCCCGTTGAAGGCCAGGTTGCTGAAGCGGAGCAGCGGCTGAAACGCCCCGTACAGTCCCGCAGCGATGACGCCAGCCCATGGCGTGAAGAGAGTGGACGCCAGCAGATAGAGGAGCCCCATGGTCGCCAGCGTCCAGCCGACGGCGACGGCGTGCAGCGCGATCCAGTTGGGAAAGCCAGCCACGCGGAAGACCGCCCAGTACACCGAGTAGAGCAGCGGGGGCTTCCGGTCTACCGCATCCTGATAGGGGAGGCCCCCGTGGAGCATTTCCTGGGCGACGAGGGCGTAGTAGGCCTCATCGTTGTTGGCGCGCCGATGGAGCACGGCGGGCAGTCGCGTCACCACGACCAGGAGGCAGATCCAGAGCCCGAACTGGCGGAGGGAAGGGCGTCGCGGCAGTGGCATGGACGCAGTCGCGGCGGGCAGGCGGGGCTCCGATCAGGAGCGCGAGTCGGACGGTGCGGAACAAGGAAAACAATAGACGTCGCGAATCGCCACGTCCAGCGAGTGCCCGCCTCCGATTGCCGGGCGCGCCTCCTCCGGCCACATTCCGGCCCATGATGTTTCTATGGCTCTCGGCGGCACTCGCGACCGCTGCACCCGGTCCCCTCCAGGCCGCCGACTCGGTGGACCGGATGATCGTGGTGGCGCCGGACGAATCGCTCCACGTCACCATGGTCGGTCCGGAGCAGGGACCGGCGGTCGTGATCATTCCGGGGCTGGTCAGTCCCGCGTACGCCTTCCGGCACGTGCTGCCGCCGCTGGCGGCGGCGGGGGTCCACGCGGTGGTCGTCGAGCCGCTGGGAGTCGGGTGGTCGTCGCGGCCGGCCAACGCCGACTACTCCCATACCGCGCAGGCGCATCGCATCGCGGCGGTGATGGACTCGCTCCACCTGACGCAGGCCGTCACGATGGGCCACGCGGTCGGCGCACCGATCGCACTCCGGCTCGCCCTCGCGCGTCCGGAGCTGGTGCACCGGCTGCTGCTGGTCGAGGAGGGTCCGGTGGAGAGCGCCGCGGTCCCGGGCGTGAAGAACGCGCTCAAGTTCGCCTTCTTCATCCGGATCTTCGCCGGCCGTGGGCGGATCAAGAAGGAGCTCCGCAAGGGGCTCATCGCCAGCTCCGGCGACACGACCTGGGTGACCGACGACGTCATCGACGGGTACACCCGGGGGCCGGCGGGGGATATCGGCGCGGTGCTGCGCGCACTGAAGGGCATGCAGAACTCGACCGAGCCGGACTCGCTCACGCCGCGACTCGGCGAGCTGCAGATCCCGGTTCGCCTGCTGGTGGGCGGTGCGGCGCACAAGAGCGGCATCTCGGCGAGCCGGCTGCGCGCGCTGGAAGATCATGTGCACTCGTTCAGCATGCTGACGGTGCTGGGCGCGGGCCTGCACATTCACGAGGAGCAGCCGGACGTCATCGTCCGCGAAATTCTGGCCCTGGTCCACGAGAAGCACCGATGAGCCGCGACCCCATCGACCTGATCGCCCGCACCCTGGAACCACCCCACGGACGCGCCTGGCACGGGGGACCGACGCCCCTGGGCGCGGTGCGCGGGGTGACCGCGGCGGAGGCGCGCTGGGTGCCCGCGCCCAAGCGCCACAGCATCTGGGCCCTCACGCTGCACATCGCCTACTGGAAGTACGCGGTGCGCAGGCATCTGGAACCGGTGGCCCGCGGCAGCTTCCCACGGAGCCCCGCCAACTGGCCGGCCCTGCCGTCAGCGCCTGACGAGTCCGCCTGGCGGGCGGACCGGGCGCTGCTCGCTCTCGAGCATCGGCTGTTCCTGGAGGCGCTACGGAAATTCGATTCGGCGAAGCTGGGCCGCCGGCCGTCGCGAAAGCGGAAGTTCACCTACGGGGAGCTCATCATCGGCGTGCTGGCGCACGACGTCTATCACACGGGGCAGATCCAGCTGCTCAAACGGCTTCGGGAATCGGCCGGCTGACGCGGCGCCCCCGCCGGCGTCAGTACCGCCCCAGGTAGTTCCGCGTCTCCCACTCCGTCACTTCGAGATTGAAGCGGTCCACCTCCTCCCGCTTGGCCTCCAGGAAGCGCTCCGTCAGGTGCTCGCCGAGCGCCGCCTTGATCACGTCATCCTTCTCGAACCGGTCGAGCGCCTCGTGCAGATCGCGCGGCAGGTCGTCGATCTGGTACTTGCGGCGGTCCCGGTAGCTCATCCGGAAGATGTTGCGGTTCACCGGCTCGCGGCACTCGAGCTTCTGCGCCACGCCGTCGAGCCCGGCGGCGAGCTGCACCGCGAGGGAGAGATAGGGGTTGGCCGACGGATCGGGCATGCGGAGTTCGCAGCGGGAACCGTCCTCGCGGCGCTCGGGGATCCGCACGAGCGGTGAGCGGTTCCGGGCACTCCAGGTGACGTTCACCGGCGCCTCGAAGCCGGGGACCAGCCGCTTGTAGCTGTTGATGAGCGGATTGGTGATCGCGCAGAAGCCGCGCGCGTGCTGCAGCAGGCCTTCCACGTAGGACATCGCGGTGGCGGAGAGCTGGGTCTCCGTCTTGGGATCGAAGAAGGCGTTGTCCTTGCCCCGGAAGAGGCTCTGGTGGGTGTGCATGCCGCTGCCGGCCTGGCCCTGGATCGGCTTCGGCATGAACGACGCCGCGAAGCCGTGCCGGTTGGCGACGCTGCGCACCACGAACTTGAAGGTCGCGATGTTGTCGGCGGTCGTCAGGGCGTCGGCGTAGCGGAAGTCCACCTCGTGCTGGCCCGGCGCCACCTCGTGGTGGGCCGCCTCGACCTCGAATCCCATCAGCTCGAGGTCCTTCACGATCAGCCGGCGCAGTTCCTCGCCCTTGTCCACCGGCGTGAGGTCGAAGTAGCTCCCCGCATCGTGCGTGGCGGTCGAGGGATTTCCGTGCGCGTCCTTCTCGAAGAGGAAGAACTCCACCTCGCAGCCGGCCATCATGGTGAAGCCCATCGTCCTGGCGTAGGCGATCTGCCGCTTCAGGGTCAGGCGCGGACAGCCGGCGAAGGGCTTGTGGTCGGGGGTATAGATGTCACAGAGGAGGCGCGCCACCCGGCCGCCCTCATCCTCGATGGGGAGCAGCCGGAAGGTGTCGAGATCGGGCACGAGGAGCATGTCGCTCTCCTCGATCCGCATGAACCCCTCGATCGAGGAGCCGTCGAACATGATCTCGCCGTCGAGCGCCTTCTCGAACTGGCTGCGCGGTACCTCGACGTTCTTGTTGATGCCCAGAATGTCGGTGAACTGCAGCCTGAGGAAGTCCGCCTGGAACTCGTCGGCGAGCGCGAGGATCTCGGGTTTGCGCGCGCCGGAGAGGTGACGCGGAAAGCCGCTGATGGGAGGACGGACAGCCATGCGGGAACTCCTGCAGGGACGCAGCGCCCGGTTCCCGGTCGCCGCGAGTCGCGAACGTGCGATCTCGGCACCAGGCCCCGGGCACCCGGGACGGATCGTCTAGGACAGGCTCTCGAGGATCTTCCAGAGTTCGATGGGACTGAACTCGCTGAAGCGATCCATGATTTCCCGTTCGGTCCACTCGCGAAAGATCCAGCCGGTGCTCTTCTGGCGTGATCCATCGACGAAATGCAGCCGGCCCTGCGCCAGCGCACCGGCGGTCCGTGTCTCCAGGTACACGCTCCAGCGGGTCTGGCTCCGGGCAAGATCGCCCAGATGGCGGGCCGACGGCGCTTCGGGAAGGGGGACCGGCGGTGGCTGCTGCGGCTGGGCCATGCATCCTCCGGGTTGAGTAGAGACTAACGAATGGCGTAGGATGGCGGTAGGGTGGTTAGACGGTTAGACGGTTGGGCGGTTAGGCCAACCGTCTAACCGCCCAACCGCCTAACCCCCTAACCCCCTAACCCCCTAACCCCCTACCCGCCTTACCGTCCGACCACCTTCCCGCATAGATTCCCCGCCCCATGACCAACTCAGCCGCCTGCCCCGCCTGCTACGCTCCCCTGGCGACCGACGCCGGGTATTGTCACCGCTGCGGCCGGGCCGTGACGGCCGGCGGCAGCGCCGAACGCACCCCCTGGCTGATCGCCTGGACGGTGGTGGCCATCTGCCTCGCCGGCATCGTCTACTTCGTCACTCACAAGCCGACCGAACAGGCCGGACCCGACATGGCGAATTCTGGCGCCAGCAGCGGCGCCCCAGGGGGCACGGGCGGGACGCCCCCGGACATCAGCCAGATGACGCCGAAGGACCGTTTCCTCCGGCTGCACGACCGGATCATGAACGCCGCCAGCCAGGGCGACACCGCGACCGTCACCCGGTTCTCGCCGATGGCGCTCACGGCGTACAGCATGCTGGACACGATCGACACCGATCTGCGGTTCCACGCCGCCGCCATCCACCTCCGGCTCGGGCAGTACCCCGAGGCGCTCGCCCTCGCGGACACGATCCAGGCCGCGGCGAAGAACCATCTGTTCGCGGATCTGATCAGGGCCGAGGTCGCGCAGGCCAGGGGCGACAACGCGCAGTTCGTCCGGATCCGCCAGCACTTCCTGGCGCACTACGATGCGGAGCTGGCCGAGAAGCGCCCCGAGTATCTGGAGCACAAGGCCATGCTCGAGAGCTTCAAGGCCCAGGCGACCCCTCAATAGTCCAATTTCCGGATCCTGTCATGCCCCGTACGATTCACGTCGCGCACTCCCCCGACTCCGACGACGCGTTCATGTTCTACGCGCTCGCCGAGGGGAAGATCGATACCGGCGATCTCCGCTACGTCCACGAACTCTCCGATATCGAATCGCTGAACCGTCGGGCGCTCTCGGCCGACCTCGAGGTGACGGCGGTCTCGATCCACGCGTATGCCTATCTCGCCGACCGCTACGCGCTGCTCAACAGCGGCTCCTCGATGGGCGATCGCTACGGCCCGCGCCTGGTCGGGCTCACCCCGCCCCCGGCTGATCCGCGCGCCGCCGCCCGCGGCAAGCGGATCGCGGTCCCCGGCAAGCTCACGACCGCCTACCTCGCGCTGAAGCTCTTCCAGCCCGATTTCATCGAGGTGGTGACCCCGTTCGACCAGATCGAGGCGGCGGTACAGCGGGGCGAGGTCGATCTCGGCCTGCTCATCCACGAGGGGCAGCTCACCTATCAGGACGACGGCTTCTTCCTCTGGGCCGACATGGGCGAGTGGTGGTTCGCAGAAACCGGGCTTCCGCTGCCGCTCGGCGGCAACGTGGTGCGCCGCGACCTCGGGCCGGCGGTGGTCGAACAGGTCGCCCGCGACCTCAAGGCCAGCATCGTCTATGCGCTGGACCACCGCGCCCCGGCGCTGGAGCACGCCAAGCAGTACAACCGCGGGATCGGCGACGAGAAGACCGACCGGTTCGTGGGGATGTACGTGAATCAGTGGACCGTGGACTACAGCAACCGCGGCCGGGAGGCAGTCCGCGAGCTCCTGAAGCGCGGCCACGCGGCCGGCATCATTCCCCACCCGGTCGACGTGGAGTTTGTCGGCTAGGCAGCCCCGCATGGGGGTGGCGCCCCGGCGCTCCCCCCTCCAGTCCCTGCCCTTTCCCACTGGCTTCCTGCCTCACCCGAGTATAATCTTCCAGCGCAACAGGTTAGCACTTCTGGCCCCACTTCCTCCCCGGAGCCCCGGTGCCGCTGGCCGACGTCCCGATCAGCGTCCTCGTCGTTGATGACGAAGAACCGATCCGGAATGCGCTCAAGAAGTTCCTGACGCAGCAGGGCTACGACGTCGTCACCGCCCCATCGGGTGACGAGGCCCTGCGCGTCCTGCAGCGCCAGAAGGTCAGTGTCGTGCTGCTCGACGTCCGGATGCCGGGACGCAGCGGCATCGACCTGGTGCCGCAGGTGCTGGAACTCGAGCCGAGCATCGCGATCCTCATGCTCACCGCGGTCAACGATGCGACGACCGCGGCGCTGTGCATGCAGCGCGGCGCGATGGACTATCTCACCAAGCCGATCGACCTCTCCGATCTCGCCCGCGCGATCCTGCGCGCCATCCGCCGTCGCGACAGTCAGATCGAGCAGGCCAATCTCAATCAGTGGCTCAAGGAAGAGGTCGCCGTTCGCACCGCCGAGCTGCGGCGGGAACGGGCCAAGCTGGAGCGGCTCTCGGTCGCGACGCTCGAGGCGCTGGTCAACGCGCTCGAGGCGAAGGACCCGTTCATCCGCGGGCACTCGGCGCGGGTGGCCGATCTCGCCGCGATGATCGCCTCCGAGCTGGGCCAGTCGGATGAACAGGTGGAGCAGGTGCGCATGGCGGGCCGGCTGCACGACATCGGCAAGATCGGCATCCGCGAGGAGATCCTCGCCAAGCAGGGCCCGCTGACCACCGACGAGTACGAGCAGGTGAAGCAGCATGTCGTCATCGGCTCCCAGATCCTCGCGCCGCTCAGCCACCTCGGCGACATCATCGCGTTCGTCCGCAGCCATCACGAGCGCTGGGACGGACAGGGCTACCCGGACCAGCTCCGGGGCGAGGTGATCCCGCTGGGCGCCCGGGTGCTCGGCGCCGCCGAGATCTTCGACGCCCTCACCACCGCGCGCCCGTACCAGGAGAAGATGCCGCCCGACGTCGCGGTCGAGCGCATGCGGGACCTCTCCGGATCGGTGCTGGACCCCGACGTCTATCGCGCCCTCGAGGCGGCGGTGCGCCGGCGCCAGGCCCTGGTGTTCCTGGACGATGCCCGGACCTGAGCGACGTCCCGGGCCCCCGACCGACGCAACGAAGGCCGCGCCCGAAGCGGCCTTTTGCCGTTTTTGTGATGTGGAAGATGTCGCTCCAAGGAGCGAGCGAGCGTCATGAGCCGCCTCGCCCTCGTCATCGAGGATGATCCCGATCAGCGCCGCTTCCTCGAGCGCATGCTCGTCGGCAGCGGCTGGCGGGTCGTCGCCGCCGCCGATGGCGACACCGGCCTGCTGGCCGCCGCGGAGCACCGCCCCGACGCGATCGTCCTCGACATCATGATGCCGAGACTCAACGGCTATCAGACCTGCCGCCGGCTCAAGGCGGACCCGGCCACGAGCGCGATCCCGGTGATCATCGTGACCACGAAGGACCAGCCCGCGGATGAGTTCTGGGCGAAGGAGGTCGGCGCGGACGCTTTCCTCGCGAAGCCGTTCGACATCCGCGACCTGGTGGAGCTGCTCGATCGGCTGACGGAGGGCGCGTGACCCTGCTTCGCGTCATCCTGATCTTCGCCGCCGTCGTGGTGGGTCTCGGCTTCCTGGCCGTGATCATCTGGCTGGTCTATGCCGCGTGGCTCTCGCGGGTGGAGCGCCGCCTCGCCCATCGCAAGGGACTCTATCGCGATGTCGTCGCGGGGATGGCCAAGCGCGACCAGGCCCTGCTGGAACCCGAACTCCACAATCTCCGCACCCTGCGCGACTTCGAGGCGCTCGAGGCACTGCTCGAGGAGCAGGCGCGCGGCCTGACCGAACGTCCCGGCTGGCTCATCGACGCGTACGATCGTCTCGGGCTGGTCGACAAGTACGTCGAACGGCTGCGTACCGCCAAGCGCTGGCGCGAGCGCGCCTTCGCCGCCGAACTGCTGGGACGAGTCGGCAACGCGAAGGCGGTCCCCGCGCTCATCGAGACCATCCAGGCGACGCGCTCCGAGGATGCCGACGTGCGCGAGATCGCGCTGCGCGCGCTGGCGCGGATCGGGGATCCCCGCGCCGTCGAGCCGCTGGTCGAGGCGCTCAAGCAGGCGGAGAACTGGCTGGCGCCCCGCATCGCCGACATCCTGGTCCGCCATGGCGATGCGGTGGTGGAACCGATGCTTCGCTTCCTGCAGGAGACGACGCGGCATCCCGCGCGCGCCTGGGCCGCCAACATCCTCGGCGAACTCAAGGCCGAGCGTGCCTTTCCGGTGCTGGTGATCACGCTCAAGGATCTCGATGACGAAGTGCGCGCCAAGTCGGCGGGGGCGCTCGGCAAGCTCGGCGACCGCCGTGCGGTGACCTACCTGCTCGAGCACCTGCTCTCCGACCCAGCCCCCTTCGTGCGGGCACGCATTGCCGGCGCGCTCGGGCAGTTCGCCGACAGCGAAGTGATCGACCGGCTGGTGCGCGCCCTGGGCGACCCGGCCTGGTGGGTCCGCATGCGCAGCGTCGAAGCCCTGGAGCAGATCGGCCCGACGGCGGAGGGGCCTCTGCTGGTCGCGCTCGATGATCCTGACCCCGAGATCCGGATCCGCGCCGCGGTCGGGCTCGAACGGCTGGGCGTGCCCGCGCGCATCGTGTCGGAGATCGAGCGGGGCGAGGGCACGCCGGAGACGGACGCGATGCTGACCAAGTTCGGCGTGGCCGGCGCCCGGGAGCTGCTGGCGGAGCATCTGCACCACGGCTCCGACGCGGTACGCCTCGCCATGATCGGCGCGATCCGCCGTGCCGAGCGGAAGGACCTTTCGCCCGAGCTGATCGACCGGACGCGCCAGGATCCCGAGTCCGCGGTGCGCGCCGAGGCGCTCGCGGCGCTGCATGCGCTGGGCGCGCGCGACGCGGTGCCCGCGGCACTCGATGCCCTCGGCGATGCCGACGAGCGGGTGCGTGCCGCCGCCACCGGGCTGATCGGTGATCTGGGAGGCCGGGAACTCGCCAGCGTCATCCAGCCGCGCTCGACCGACAAGGAACCTCTGGTCCGCGCTGCGGCCGCGCGGGCGCTCGGACTGGTGCATGCCGTCGGCGCGGAGAAGGAATTCTCCCGGCTGCTCCGCGATCCCGATGCGCAGGTCCGGGCGGCGGCCGCCGAGGGCGCGGCCGAGGCGGGGTGGAAGGGCGCGGTGCCGCTGCTGCTCGAACTGCTCGGCGATGCCAATGAGCCGGTGCGGGTGTCGGTTGCGCGCGCGCTGGGCCAGCTGGGGGTGGAGTCCGCGGTCGCGCCGCTGATCCGCGCCTTCCGGGACGCGACGCCCGCCTTTGCCGACGCGATCACCGGCTCGGTGGCGCAGCTCAACCGGAACGCGCTGAGTGAGATCATCGACGTGCTGCTGGAGCGCGGCGACGCGCCGAGCCGCGCCCGGCTGGTGCGGACGATCGGTGGACTCAAGGCCCCGCATCCGATTCAGCTGCTTGCCTCGCTCTTCCGCGACTCGTCGGCCGAGGTGCGGACCGCCACGGCGGAGGTCCTCGGCCGGGTGGCGGGGGACCGCGCGCTCGAGCTTCTCGAGGGCGGCCTCGCGGATCCGGACGACAAGGTGCGCGCGGCGGTCGTGGACGCGCTGGTGCGGGTGGGCGGCGATCGGGAAGGCCCGCGGATCATGGTGCTGCTCCGCGAGGACCCATCCCCGCTGGTGCGGGAACGTGCCGCGCTGGCCACCGGGCTCTTCCGCCCGTCAGGCGGCGAGGTCCTGCTGCTCGAGACCTGTCACCAGGAGCAGTCGGTCGTGGTCCGCGCGGCGGCGACGCTCGCCCTGGGCGTCTACGACCAGGAGAGCCTCGTCGCCCGCATAATCGAGATGGCCGATGAGGCGGCGCTGCGGGAGGTGCTGCGGGAGCGGCTCAAGTCCGACGCGGAGTTCCGGCTGCTCGGGCTCCGGCTGCGCGAGGCACAGCACATCGAGCTCCGGGCCCTCGGCAGCACCAGCCGCGAGCAGATGGAGCAGACCCTCGCCGAGGGCATGCGGGGCGTCCTGTCACCGGACCAGCGGGTGAGGCTGGTGGCCGGTCTCCGCGCCTTCCAGGGGGAGCGGAGCCGCAGCGCCCTCCTGTCGGTGGTGCGGAGCGATCCGAGCCCCGAGGTGCGCGCGGCGGCGCTCACCGCTGTCGGCGGGATGCTGGATGCCACCGAGCTGCATCTCACCGCGAGCCGCGCGCTCACCGATCCGAACCGGCTGGTGCGGCACGCCGCGGTCGCGCTGTTCCAGAAGGTGGCTCCCGAGAAGGGACTGCCCGGGCTGATGCGGCTGTTGCGGTCCGATGAGGACCCGCTCGTGCTCCAGATGGTTGCGCAGCAGGCGGAGGCGGCCTTCCCCTCGTTTCTCGACCTGGCGCTCGGGCTGGATACCGGCGGGCCGGAGGCGATCCTGCTCTGCCGCGTCGCGCGGTACATGCATCACCCCGAACTCAAGCGGGTCCTGAGCGCGGTCGGCCGGAGCACCGCGGCGCCGGTGCGTGAGGCAGTCGCGACGCTGTGGGCCGCGCGGCCCGACCTTATGGACGAGGCCGGCCTCGAGTCGATGTCGGTGGATCCCTCGACCGCCGTCCGGCGCGCCGCGGTCGCGGCATGGGGGGCGGCGAAACACTTCGGCCGGCTGGCCTCGATGCTCGGCGACCCCGATCCGGGGGTGCGGCAGGACATCGCGCGGGCCTTCCTCGGAGCGCCTGACACGGCCGCGCTCGAACCGCTCTTCCTGGACCCCGACGAGATGGTCCGGTCCGCGCTCTTCGTCACCCGGCTCCTGCGCGGCGAATGGAACGAACCTCCCGCGGCCTTCGGCATCTCCCGCGCCGCGGCGGCCACAGCCGTTCGCTACGCCGCGCCGGTCGAGATGCTCCGCGATGTGGCGCGGGACGAGCAGGATCCCGACCGCCGGCTGCCGGCGGCGCTGGCCCTGGCCGTCCTCGGCGACGAGGCGGCCTACGCGGTGATGCGTACCGACCCCGTCTGGTCGGTGCGCGACCGGGTGGGGCGGATGCTGGCGGGCTGGCGCGAGTCGCCCGACACCCGGTTGTCGCCATGACGGGCGAGAACCTCACCGTGATCGCGTCCACGATCGGGCTGATCCTGCAGCCGCTGTTCCTGGGGTACTTCCTGCTCTACAACGGCTACATGCTGCTCCTGATCGCGCTCTCCGCCGGGCAGGTCCGGCGGCGGGTGGCGGGGCATTTCATCGAGGATCTCGACCTCATCGACGACAGCGACTACACCAAGCCGCTCACGATGATCGTCCCCGCGTTCAACGAGGAGGTGACCATCGTCGACAGCGTCACCAACCTCATCCACTGCGACTATCCGCGGTTCGAGGTGGTGGTGGTGAACGACGGCTCGAGCGACGAGACGCTCAACGTCCTCCGGCAGGCCTTCCGGCTCCGGCGCACCGACCTGCCCTACCGCGATGCGATCGGCACCGCGCGGGTACGGGCCATGTACGAGGCCACCATCCCGCTGCCGAAGAACGTGTCGCAGCTCATCGTCATCGACAAGGAAAACGCCGGCAAGGCCGATGCGCTCAACGCCGGGATCAACACCTCCACCTCCCCGTACTTCGTCAGCCTCGACGCCGACAGCATCCTGGACCAGCGCGCGCTCAAGGAGCTGATGCGCATGGTACAGGAGGACCCCCGCATCGTCGCGGTGGGCGGACAGGTCGCCATCGCCAACGGCTGCACCATCCGCGGGGGCCGGGTGGTCAGCGTGGGCCTGCCGTCGCATCCCTGGTCCCGCTTCCAGATGGTCGAGTACCTGCGCTCCTTCACGACGGGCCGCACCGGGCTCGACCGGCTCGACTCGATTCTCATTCTCTCCGGCGTGTTCGCGGTCTTCGAAAAAGAGACCGTGATCCGGGCCGGCGGGTATCTCACGCCGCTGGTGCAGCACAAGCTGGTCGGGGAGTACGTCGGGGTCCGGGCCGGCACGGTGTGCGAAGACATGGAAATCATCGTCCGGCTGCATCGCTTCGTGCGTGACAAGCTGCGCCACCGGCGTATCGCCTTCCTGCCGCATCCGGTGGCCTGGACGGAGGTGCCGGAGAAGCTCGAATCGCTCCGCAAACAGCGCGGCCGCTGGCAGCGGGGGCTTCGCGAGTCGCTGTTCTATCACCGCGACATGCTCTTCCGCCGCAAGTACGGCCGGATCGGATGGTTCGCGCTGCCGACCTTCTGGCTGTTCGAGTACTACGGCCCGATGCTCGAGCTCACCGGCTACCTCTTCGTCGTGGTCTTCCTCGTCATGGACTGGATCTTCGGGATCCAGATCCTGAACAAGCAGTACGCCGTGGCCTTCCTCCTCGCCTCACTCGGCTGGGGCACACTCGTCAACGTGTTCGCGGTCCTGGTGGGTGCCTGGCGCTTCCGGTACGGCCTCGCCGACCGGCTGCAGCGCGGCCTCCTGCCGTTCAACCGAAAGCGGGACGTGCTCATCCTGCTGGGCTACGCGGTGCTGGAGAACTTCTTCTGGCGGCCGCTGACGCTGTACTGGCGCCTGCGCGGCCTGTGGGATGCCTGGCGGGGGAAGAGCGGCTGGGAGAAGTTCGCGCGGCAGGGATTCCAGAAGCATCCGGAGCCGGTCCGTGCTGCCTGAGTCATCCCGGCTCCACATCCTCGTTGTCGACGATGACCGCGCCTATGCCCGGCTGGTGAGCGCGGTCGTGACGGATTCGGGCTACGGGACCGCCGCCATCGCCGCCACCGGCGCGGAGGCGCTGGTCGCGGCAGCGGATGCGGACCTGATCCTCCTCGACTACCAGTTGCCGGACAGCACCGGCCTCGACCTGCTCGCGGCGCTGCGGTCGCTTCCCAGCCAGCCCGCGATCATCCTGGTCACCGCCCATGGCGATGAGGCGCTGGCCGCACGGGCGCTCCGCGCCGGCGCCGACGACTACCTGATCAAGGACGGCTCGCTGCCGCGGCTGCTGCCCGAGGTGATCGAGCGGGTGCGCCGGCACCGGGCGCTCGCGGAGGCGCTCGCCGCCGCCGAGCGCGACCTGGTGCACGCCGAGCGGCTCGCGGCGATCGGGCAGCTCAACGTCACCCTCCGGCACAACATCAACAACCCGCTGATGGCGGCCTTCGCGGAAACCGAGATGCTGCTGCAGGACCCGCGGCTGTACGAGGACCAGCGCACCGCGCTCGAATCGGTGAAGCATGCGCTGCAGCGGATCAGTGACATCCTCCAGCGGGTCAGCAGCCTCCGGCACGACCAGACCACGGAGTACCTCGCGGGCATCCCCATGATCGACCTCTCCCGCCGCACCCGGCCGATGCCGGCGCACGCGGGTGAGGCGGTGCTCTGGCTGCCTGACGAGGACCTCGCGCGGGTCGTCGCCTCGCTGCTGCGTCACGGGGGTTTCGCGGTGGAGCGGGTGCCCGACCTCGCCACGCTCTCCAGCCGTGCGCGCGGCCCAGGGGTGACGATGGTTGTGATCATGGGCTGCGATGCCGCGGGGGTGGACCCGCTGTCGGGATTCGTGCCGGCGGGGGGCCGGGGGTATACGCTCGTGGCCCTGGTTCAGGGGGATGGCGCGAGGGCCCGCGTGGCCGGCGCCGACCACACCGTGAGGCTCCCGTTCGACCCCGGCACCTTCGTGAACGACCTGCTGGCGGTCATGCGCTAGCTCCGCCGCGCCGCCGCGGAGTCATCCCTGCGGCGGCTCCCCCAGGAACTCGAGGTCGCTCCCCGGCTCCACCTCCCGGCGCTCCCGCCCCGCCTCGAAGAGCGCCATCCGATGCGGCCCCTGCAGGGTGAGGACCGCCCCGTCACGCCGCAGCCAGCTCCCCTCGCGGAGTCCCACCACCCGCACGCCCGGATTGAGCGCCAGGAACTCCATGATGCGGTCGGCGCGGGTCTCGCCGCCGTGATTCGGCACCGTCAGGTCGGTGTAATGCGGATTGATCTGGAAGGGCACCAGCCCGAGCGCGGCGAACGACGGCGGCTGGATGATCGGCATGTCATTGGTCGTGCGGATCGTCGGCGAGGCGAGATTCGCGCCCGCGCTCCAGCCGATGTAGGGCACCCCGTCGCGCACCCGGGCGCGGAGCCGGTCGAGCAGCGCGAGGGAGGCGAGTCGCTCCAGCAGCCGGAAGGTGTTCCCGCCGCCCACCACGAATGCGTCTGCCTGACGGAGCACTCCGACCGGATCGTCCTCATGCACCGACTCGACCGCGTGCCCCAGGGGCGTGAACGCCGCGCGCACCCTGGCCGTGTAGTCGTCGTAGGACATGGTCACGGCGGCGTAGGGGATGAACGCCAGCCGCCGCGGAGCCGGTCCGAGCAGACGGGTGATCGCCGGCAGCGCGTGCGCCAGGTATTCATCCCCGGGGTTCCGCGAGTTGGAGAGCAACAGGAGATGGGACATGGTCTCAGGGCTGGGGTCGGGGCGGCGGGCTACTTCGGCTTCCGGGGGATCACCGGCAGTTCCTTCGTCATGATGTCCATTTCCGCCCGCGTCGCCAGTCGGGGCAGTGAACTGTCCCCCTCGCTCGCCGGTGAGAAGGAGACGGCCATCTCCGCCGGCAGCAGATGCCGAATGGAGTTGGCATAGTACTCGAGCAGCGGGCGGGCCGACGGCAGGATCACGAGGTCATCGCCATGGGCTACGACCAGCCGCCGCATCGAGAACATCAGCCAGGCGCGGTCCCACACCTCGGCGACGGGCAGTTCGGTCCGCACCATCCGGGCGTTGAAGTCGCCGAGCCGGTCGCGCATTTCGTCGAGGCGCTCCAGCAGCCGCGGACGCGTCACCACGCTGGCGCCGAAGGAGAGGAGCGCCGCGGAGGCCAGCGGCACCGGCGTCACCGGGATGACCGACCCGATGCGTTCCAGCGCCTGCTCGGCGAGCCGCTGGATGTGCGGCAGGCGCTCCTCCTTCGGGAGCGCGAGGATGCCGGCGGGCTGCTCCGCGAGCCAGCCCCGCACCGAAATCGGCGCGCCGAAGGCGATCGCCACCCGGCCGTAGCGCTTGAGCTGGCCCGTGGACAGCCGCACCGTGTTCCAGCCGAGATAGCTCAGCACGCTGCCGAGCTGTGTCAGGCGCGATGGACGCTCCCCGCCCACGATCCGCTCCCGGATCAGCGACCGGTCCTCCAGGACCCGGTCGTAGTTGATGCCGACCGGCACCAGCCAGATGTCCCGGTCGAACGCCGGATCGTCGATGGTGCGGATGATGTAGTCCAGCAGCCCGATCTTCACCGGCCGGAGCGCGCCGTCGCGGGTGAGGCCGCCTTCGGGAAATATCCCCTGCGTCACCCCGTTCCGGGTGATAAGCTGGACGTACCGCTCCAGCACCGTGTGATAGAGTGGCTCGCGAAACTGGCGCCGGATGAAGTAGCTCCCGAAGCTCTTGAACACGAACTCGAGCGGCCAGGTCCGCGCCCATTCCCCCACCGCGTAGCTGATGCTGACCACCCGCGCCAGCACGTACGCCACCACGACGTAGTCGGCGTTGCTGCGGTGATTCATGAGATAGACCACCACGTCGCGCCGTGGAATCCGGTCCAGCGCGTCGTGGTCGCGGTAGTCGATCGAGGATTTGTACAGCAGGTTGATCAGCAGGCGGGAGAGATTGTAGCCAAGCTTGTAGTAGGAGAGCACGTTGAAGAAGGGGACGATCTCATCGACGTACTGGTTGACCCGGATCCGCACCTGCGATTCCGCGGTGCCGTTCTCCGCCGCATAGCGCGCGATCGCGGCCTCCACCTGCGGGTCCTGCAGCAGCGCTTCGCGGATGCGGTCCCGTTCGACCAGCTTGTAGCGGTCGGTACGGGCCCGGAACTGCCAGAGCGCGGTCCGAGCCCAGCGCCGCAGCCGGCGCCGCAGCACGGCGCGCGTGCCCAGCAGGACGCCGACGCTGGTGATGGCGGCAAACAGGAAGAGGCCAAGCGCGAGGACCCAGCCGCGGCCACTCACCCTGCCGATTCCAGCTTCACCTGCTGATACGCCATGCCCTTGAGGCGGGCGATCCGCATGCGGATCGGCGGGTGGCTCGAGAAGACGTCACCCACCAAGCCCTCCTTCTGGGAGAGCTGGCTCGTGGACGGGTCCACGATGCAGAGATGGGCGGCACCCTTGGTGATGGCGTGGGTGGGTTCGACTGCGGCGTCCAGCTTCTCCAGGGCGGAGGCGAGCGCCAGCGGATTGCGGGTGAACTGCGCCCCGGTGGCGTCGGCGAGATACTCGCGCTTGCGGCTGACGGCCATGGCGAGAAACCGGGAGATGATCGGCGCCAGAATCAGGGTGATGACCCAGAGCACCAGGATCACCAGCGCCAGGGGGTTGCCGCCCTTGTCGTTGCTCCCGCGACCGCTGCCACTCCTCCGCCCGCCGAAGCCGCCGAACCGGATCATCCGGCCCATGCCATCCGACATCAGCGCGATCGCGCCGACCATCGCGGCCAGCAGCGTCATCAGCCGGGTATCGAAGTTCTGCACGTGCGCCATTTCGTGAGCGACGACGCCCTGCAGCTCCTCGCGGCTCAGCGCGGCGAGCAACCCCTCGGTCACCGCGATGCAGGCCCTGGTCGGCTCGATCCCCGTCGCGAACGCATTCGGATCGGCATCGGGGACCACGAAGATCCTGGGCTTCGGAAGTCCGGACGCAATCGCCATCTCCTCGACCACATTCACCAGCCGGCGCTCACCGTCCGTCTGTGGTTCGAGAATCTCTTTCGCGCCCGTCGCCCACAGCACCCGCTCGGCGCCCTTCTTCCACGAATACCAGCAGACGGCACCGGCGACCAGCGTCGCGACGATGCCGATCCACGGAATGGTGTGCGCGGAGCGGGTCTCCATGCCGGGCCCGGTGGACATCAGGTACCAGGCGATGTCACCGCCGAAGCCCACCCAGGCGAAGAACAGTACGAACCCGGTCACCAGCCAGAAGGACCGCCGGCGGTTGGAGGCCTGCTGTTCGAACAGATTCGCGGGAGCGGTCATGGCGAGGGCGTCCCGGGTTCCCGGTACCGAGTGCCGGTGACGGCCTCTGCACCGGGACCCCGGGACCCGGTACTCAATTCATCTTCAGGTCGACGTTCGGCACCGCCCGCTCGGCCGAATCCTCGATCGCCCACAGCTCTGCCGGTGCGGCCTTGGCCAGGCCGGCCACCAGGTTGGTGGGGAACTGCTGCTGCGCCGTGTTGTAGGACGTCGCGGTGTCGTTGTAGAGCTGCCGCGCGAAGCCGACCTTGTTCTCGGTGCTGGTCAGTTCCTCCTGCAGCTGCTGGATATTCGCGGTCGCCTTGAGCTGCGGATAATTCTCCGACAGCGCGAACATCCGGCCGAGCGCCTGGGTGAGTTCGCCTTCCGCCTTGGCCACCTGGGCCACGCCCCCACCCGAGACGCTGACCGCCTTGTTGCGGGCCGAGATCACGGCCTCGAGCGTGGACTTCTCAAAGTCCATCGCGCCCTTCACCGCGTTGACGAGGTTCGGGATCAGGTCGTGCCGCCGCTTGAGCTGGACGTCGATCTGCTTCCAGGCGTTGGCCACCTGGTTCTTGAGGGCGATCAGTCGGTTGTACGCGCTCATGACCCAGAGCGCGACCACGACGACCACGACGAGCATCACGATGCCCATGGGCGTTCCTTGCGGAGGGGGATATCCGGAAGTGTAAAGCGGCCAGCGGGCAGGGGCTACGGCCGGTCTCCCAGCCCGTCCAGCGCCTGGCGCAGTGCCTCGACGATCGTCTCGTCCTCGAGCGTGGTATAGAGCGGGTGCCGCTCGTCGATGAGCAGTTCCGCCCCGGGTCCCATCGCGACGCGGCGGCAAAGCTGGCCTCGGCCGCGCCGGGCAGGCGCCACGCCCTCTGCCGCCGCCCAGGCCTGGAGGGCGCGGCCCACCTTGCCGCGGGGGCTTCCCTCCGGCACGGTCAGCGGGAGCTGATCGGGCGCCGGGAGGCGCGAGCCCAGCGCCGAGGCCACGCGTCGCTCCGTGACGTCACCCGGCAGTCCCGCCAGTTCCTTTACCAGCGTGTCGAGCGTGGCCCCTTCCATCTGCTGCAGCTTGATCGCGAGCACCTGCAGCAGGTGCCGGTACCCGTAGGTCGCGGCGGTGCCCCGCCCTTCCGGGCGGCTCACCAGCTTGCGGGTCACGTAGAAGCGGATCGTGCGCTCGCTCGGGTAGGCCGTCGAGGCCGCATTGACCGGATAGACTGACGAGGCCTCGAGGATCGCGCCTGCGAGCGCCGAGAGATCGCGCAGGCTCCAGGGTGCCAGCGCGGCATACTGCCGAAGCGTCGAAAGCGCATCGCTGGGGGCGGCGGGTACGGACACGGCGAGAGTCACTGGGCTCAGAGGCGTGAAGGAGCCGCTAGTATGGCCCGGCGCGCGGACGAGGGCAAGTCCGCCTGCATTTCGTCGCACCACACCGCGTTGTCATGTGCCATGGGCTCGCGCTGGCCCGGCCTATTCTCGGGCCATGCGCAACGGCATCACGCTCGTGGAGCTGCTGATTGTCATCGTCATCGCCGGTGTCCTGGCGACGATCGCCCTGCCCGGTATCACGGGGCTGCACGATCGTCTGGCCGTGGATGCCGCCGCGCGGGCCGTCGCGGCGGCGCACACCCGCGCCCGCATCGCTGCGCTGGCCGAGCAGCGCGAAATGATCCTCACCCTGACGGCGGACTCGCTACTGCTCTCCGCGGTCGAGTCTCCGGTCGACACGATCGAACGGTGGCGCGGCGACGGGCCGGCGGATCGCGACGTTGCGGTGGCGGGCATGCCGCGGCGGGTCGCGTTCGCGCCCAGCGGGGTGACGATGGGTTTCGCCAATGCCACCTACACGCTCACCCGCGGTTCGGCCCGCAAACAGGTGATCGTCTCACGCTATGGGAGAGTGCGGATGCAGTAGGAGGCTCAGTCTTCGCGTGCGCACCACGAAGCCGGGGACTCCGGACTACCGGTTTCCGAAGGTCACATCGACGTGGACCGTGATGTCCTCGTGCATCTTGAGCATGCCGAGCATCTTGGTCAGCCCGCCGATGTGGTAGTCCTTGAGATTCAGGGGGAAGGTGCTGCGGATCCTGAGCTGGTCGGCGCCGCGGGTGAGAATGCCGGGGAGCGACACCTCCCGGCTGACGCCATGGAGAAGCAGGTGACCGTGCAGGGTGACCGGCAGACTGTCGGGGGCGCCCGAGACCGAGGAGGCGCTGTCGAGCTCGAACCGGAGGGCGGGATACGTTGCCGACTCCATCGACTTGTTGAGATCGCGGTCGCGCTTTCCGTTGCCCGTGACCAGGGTCTGCACTGGAGCGCTCACCCAGCCGCGCACGCCGGTCAGGTCGGGCGCGCCTTCAAACTCGCCCGTCACCGTCGTGGTTGTCCCGGTGAAGTCGCCCAGGGTGGCGTGCCCATCGAAACTCAGACTGCCCTCGCGCACGATGCCGCTGGGGATCGGGCCCTGCTGCGCGGACGATAACCGCGCCGTCGCCAGCAGGACGAGGAACCCCAGGTGCGCAGCTCTCACTCTTCCTCGGATTCCGGCTCGGCCCCGTCGAGGCCGTACTTCCTCACCTTCGCGAGGAGGGTGGACCGCGCGATGCCGAGGATGTGGGCGGCCCGCCGCTTGTTCCCTCGGGTATAGGCCAGCGTCCGCGCGATATGGCGCCGCTCCACATCGTCCAGCGGCTCCGGCTCCGCGGGCACCGCCGGTGCGATCGCCTCGCGAAGCAGGGTCTGGTCGAGCCCGGGAGTGGTGAGGGCCAGCACGGCGACGTCCAATCCGGGTACCGCGAGCGCGCGTGCCGCCTCGGCGGCGTCTGCCATGACGACTGGCAGGTGGCCGGAGCCGCGCAGGATCTGAACGAGGGCATCCCGCCGCAGCGAGTCAGGGTCGAGTAGCAGAATATGGGAGGGCTTCATGGAATCGCTCCCGTCTGGTCCAGAGTGGTGAGAGGATGGTCGGGCGAGCGCAGCGGCGACGAATCCCGTCGCGCGAGGGGGCTCCCACCCGAAGGCCAACGGCCCAGTGCTGGGGACGTCCGCCTCCGTCTGGCTGACACCACGACACTCCCCACCTAAGTTTGGCGCCACCCGGAGGAGAACCCATGAGCCAGCCGATCCTGCCTGAACTACCCGTTGGTGCGCGGGTGCAGGACCCGTTCATCGTGCTTGAGGTCGAGGCACGCGGCGGTGATGCTCCGCACACCATCATCACCCTGGGCAACGCCAGCGGACGCATGCAGACCGCCCCCTTCTGGCCCTCGGACAGCCACAAGGTGGCCGGCGTCGTACGCGGCAATGTCGTCCAGGTCATCGGCACCGTAGGCAGCTATCGCGATCGCCGCCAGCTGGCGGTGGATTCACTGCGCGTGCTCCCCCGGGAGCAGGTCAACTGGCATGCGTTGATGCCCTCGGTAGGAGATGTCAGCCGCTACTGGAAAGCGGTCGACCGCTGGCGGGCAGACATCCAGGGCCCGCGCCTCGCCCAGACGCTGGCACTCTTCTACGATGACCCCGCCTTCCGCGAGCGCTACGAAGCGTGCCCGGCCAGCATCAGCGGACACCACGCCGAACTCGGCGGCCTGCTCAAGCATACCTGCGAGGTCGCGCACATCGCTCTCGCGATCGGGCGGCTCTATCCTGCCGCCGATCCCGACCTGATCCTCGCGGGCGTCCTCCTGCACGACATCGGCAAGCTGGAGAGCTACCGCTGGGACGGCGTCTTCGAGATGACGGTGCCCGGCTCCGTCATCGGACACGTGGTCCTCGGCGGGTTCATGCTGGACCGGCGCGTCCGGGCCGAGACCCCCATGCCCTGCCGCGAGGAGGAACTGCTGATCCTCGAGCATCTGCTGCTCTCCCATCATGGAAAGCTGGAGTTCGGGGCACCGGTGGTGCCGATGACCCTCGAGGCCGAGATCATCCACTACGCCGACAATGCCAGCGCCAAGACCGCCAGCATGGCGGACGCGCTCGACGATGACGAAAACTTCCCGGACGATGCCGAGATCAGCGCCCGCACCATCTGGCAGCTCGACAAACGTCGCGCCTGGCGCGGGGAGAGTGACTGGGGCCATCCATCCGAGGATAGCTGAACCCTCACAAACAAGTACGGGCGACCGTTCGGGTCGCCCGTCATCACGCGCCGGAACTGTCCCGCTTCCTCGGCGGCCAGAGACCAGCCACCCCCGCTCCGATCAGTCCAATCGAGAGGTACATCAGCCCGGGCGGCGGGCCTCCGCGGCGTGGAGCGGGACAGAAGCCTGGCACGCAGGCCGATGCCCCGGCGATCGCGATCGGCGGCGACGCGGGGGCTGGGGCCGAAAGGCCCACGAGAAGCAGCATGGCCAGACTGATCATGATCGGAGCCTAGCCCGGTGGTACTTCGGTGGTCAACTGGGGCTGAACGGCGAAGCGGCCGCCGGGCGCGAGGCCCGGCGGCCGCTTCTCACACTGACTGCTGTTGATCACCAGGCCGGATGGCCATCCCCCTGGCATGTCAGAGCGAGCGCTGCGAGTCGGAACGGGTCGCGGACCGCTCCTTCGCATAGCATCCCGAGGCGCTATATCGGGGCGGGTAAGGCACGCGACTGGCCTCACCTGCTTGAACCGGGGCGATCACCAGGATCACCGACCACCTGAGCCCTTGCCGACGTCGGCGGTCTCCCCTGAATTCCCGTTCAAGCACACCGGCGGTCGCCAACAGAACCGGGGGTTCGGTCACGTTCCGCGCGGAGGTGAGGCAAAGATAGGATCGTGGAAAAAGCGCGCAAGCGCCTATGTTTCTTCGGGTTACACCGCAGCAATGTGGTGGGATGTGGATACCTAAAGCGCACTGCCGCAGGCCACTGCAGACTATCTCCACAGAATGTGGAATTGTGAATCCACAGCCGTCCACACGGTGGGAAAACTATTCGCGGGAGGGGGTAGCCCCGGCACCGGCCAGATTGGGGAAATACCGGTCCCCGATGGCCATATCGAAGTAGAGCCTGACCGAGGGCTCGTAGCGGCGGATAGCCTGCTGCACCCTGGCCCCCTTGCCGACGCCGTAGTCGCGCAGTTCCTGCGCCTTCTCCGGTGTCGCGAGTGCCTGGAACTCGGTGCTGCAGCCGTCAAGCTGGGATTTCAGTTCGGTGAGCGCCCGTTCCAGCCCTGGGCGGGCGCCATGCTCGTCAGGCGTGGGACGTCCCGCCTGAACGACGGCCTGGCGGGCCACCACCGCCATCTGGCTCGACGCGGCACACCGGCCGGCGATGATCCTGGCGCGGGAGCCGAGCAATGCGTCACTGGCGTGGGCCCGGTCTCGCACCAGTCGTGCCGACGCCGCATCCACCAGCTGCAGGCTGTCCCGCAGGGCGTAGAGCGTCCGCCTGAGCGAGGTCTGCACCGAATCGAAGACCGGCTTCTTGATGACCTGCTGTGCGGCGAGCGGGGCGGCGCCGAGGGCCAGCGCCACAACAAACAGGAAGGTTCGCGACTTCACGATTCGAGTCCTACTTCTATATAGCGATAGGTGAGTTCTCCGTCGCTGGCGACCAGCAGGCAACCGGCGGCGGAAGCAGCAAACCAGCCACCCACGAGTGCGCGGGGAACATCAAGTTCCGCGAGGACCGGCCCGAGCCACCGGCGCAGGTGCCGGATTTCGGGGGCCCGACGGCCGAGCAGTGCGAGCAGGGCACCGGCCCCGCTGGTCGCGCGGAGAAAGTGAGCCAGGGCGTGAGCTCGCTGCGAGAACTCCACCGCTTTTACGCCCGGCTCGTCGAAGAGCACCTTGCCCTCGAAGACATCCATCGGAGGGGCATCCAGACGGGGACCAAGGTAGATGTACTGCCGCTGGCCATCCACCTTCCGCTCGATGACCGCCGCCGCTGTCTCGCTGGTCAGCCGGGCGGCGTGGAGCATGTCGTCGTCCGGCAGCACCCCGACCGCGTTGGTCCACTCCAGGGCCGCGAGCGCGATATCCATCGGACAGCCCACCGCGTCATCGAACGCGACAATTCGGGGCGCCTCGCCGGCGCGCAGGATGAAATGCGCCAGCGCCTCGGCCCGGTCGGTGAAGGTCCGGATGGTGAGGGTTTGAGGG
Organism: uncultured Gemmatimonadales bacterium; assembly: GCA_963817435.1. Taxonomy (GTDB): domain Bacteria; phylum Gemmatimonadota; class Gemmatimonadetes; order Gemmatimonadales; family GWC2-71-9; genus JADJOM01. The sequence continues at coordinate 665,464 of CAWFNY010000003.1, read as the reverse complement.
GTCGTCATGGGCCAGAATATACACAGAGGGGCGCACCGCTGGTGCGCCCCTCCGCGGGACAGATTGGCGCTGGCGGTTACGGCGTCAGCTGGCTCTTCGGGTCGATCTTGACGATCCAGAGCCCCGAGTTGATGTCCGGAACATAGATGTAGCCATCGCGGTAGATCGCGCCCCATGCGTTCGGCGCGTTGGGGACCTGCCCCTGCTTGTCGCCGGTGACCACGTGCGCGATCTCCCGTCCCTGACGCAACAGGTCGCCCCGAAGCTCGCCGGAAATATCCAGCACCCGCAGCCCGCCCTGATAGTCACCGAGGTAGAGCGTGTCGCCCGCCACCCAGACGTTGTGCGTACCACCATCCTCCGGCTCGTAGTAGGCGACGGCTTTCGGGTTCGCGAGATCGGAGACATCGATCACGTGCAGCCGCCCGAACGCCCGGCCCAGTCCGACGACCCCGCCGCCATCGGTCGGTCGCGGCTTCGCGGAAAAGACCTCGTCGCCGACGAAGACATACCTGCCCTCCCGCCATGCCGTGTGGGTGCCGCGGATGAATCCGGGGCCGCCGACCGCCTCCACGTCGCGGTAGAGCGCGTTGAGGTCGTACTTCACCTGGCTGACGAAGGCCGGATTCTCGGGACTGCCACCCTTCACGCCATTACCGACGTCGAGGATGACCAGGCCGTCATTCCAGTAGGAGAGGTACGCGAGCCCGTCCTTGACGTCGATGTCGTGCAGCGTCCGGCCGGCAGCGGGCCGCGGCGTCTCCCACCGCGCGACCTGCTTCGGGTGGTAGGGGTCCCGGAGGTCGATCACCCGCATCGATCCGGTGGCGTCGTCGGTCAGGTAGACGTAGCCCCGGTAGATGTAGGTCGAGTGCACGCCCCCCGTGACGGTCTCGATGAAATCGGCGATCGGCTTCGGATGCGCCGGATCCTCGAAGGAAAGCACCACGATGCCGTTCTTCCGGACCGAGGAGCCTTCGCGCGTCAGGACGCCGAACTTGCCGTCCTCCGTCGTCATCAGGTCATTGATCACCCGGGCATCGACGACGACCGAGTCGGTGATCACCGGCTTCGATGGGTCCGACAGGTCGATCGCGTAGGCGCGGTCACCGATCGTGGTGAGGTACCCGTGCTTGCCGTCGGGGTGAAGCCAGAACTCGGCGGCCTGCCCCTTGATGGGCAACCTGCCGACCAGCGTGCTGGGCCGGCGCACATCGCGCACTCCCACCGTCACCACTGCTTCGGCCACCTTTCCCGCAAAGCTGGCAAGGACGCGATAGGTCCCGGGCACATCGGCGACGAACGTCCCGTCGTCCTCGATCTGTCCGCTGCCCGGATTCAGCGCCCACTCGGGCATCACCTCGCTGAGGGTTCGACCGGCGGCGCGGGCGGAGAACCTGAACCTGAGCACGTCGCCGGTCCGCAGTTGTGCCGTGGCCGGCTCGAGCGCCACCGCTGTCACCGGGTTGGGAATCACCGTCACCGGAAGCCGGCGCACCGCGCGGCCGGCGGTCGCGGTGAGCGTGGCCTGCCCGGCAGTTTTCGCGGTGACCCGGCCATCGGCGGTCACCGCGAGGATCAGCGGCTTGTCGGAGGCCCAGACCACTTCGTCGTAGCGGCGGTCATCGTTGACGGCGTAGGGGGTCGCACGCAGGACGAGCGACTGCCCGGCATACATCCGGGTCGGGGCCGGTGCGACGCTCAGCCTGGCCGCCGGCTGCGGCAGCACCGTGACCCGCCCGAAGGCCGTCGTCGCGCGTCCGCCGCTCCGCATGCGGGCCAGCGCGGTCACGGTGATCGTCCCGGTGGCGCCACCGACGACCACCCCGGTGGAATCCACAGAACCCTCGAAGTGCCCGCCGGTCGCGAACCAGCTCACGGCGACGTCGGGCAGCTCGCGGCCGACCGAATCGTAGGCTAGCACCTTCAGCCGGATGCTGTCGCCAACGAGGACCGCCGCTTCCGCGGGCTGGACCACCGCCTTCGCGATCGGCGAAGCGGCGGGTCTGGGTGCGGCAGGCGGCGGAGGGGCCACGGGCTGCTGCAGCGCCCCGAGCAGAGCGAACACGAGCATGAGACGGCCTCATGGAGGGAGTGGGCGGAATCTCCTCTTGCGTCGGCCTTCTTGACAAGTTCCGGTCCGTACTCAAGCTTATCGCCATGTGCGTTGCAGCCCGCACCGCCCTCCCTCCAAAGCGTCGCTCCTAACGCCGGCCGCCAGCCGGTGATGGTGTTTTACCCTGGTCATTCCGGCCGGGGGCAAGTCCGGAGCCGGTGAGCTCCCCTATCCGAGGTAGAAGCAATGGCGAAGGGTACCGTGAAGTGGTTCAATGACGCGAAGGGTTTCGGATTCATCGCCCAGGAGGGCGGCAAGGACGTGTTCGTCCACCACACCGCCATTGCGATGGACGGGTTCCGCTCCCTGGCCGAAGGCGACCAGGTGGAGTTTGATATCGTGGAGGGCCCGAAGGGGCTCCAGGCCGCGAACGTCCGCAAGGCCTGATCCGACCCCCCGCACGGGTCACCCTTCCTCGCCGCAATCACGACCCCGCCGCGCGCCAGCCAGACTGGTGTGTGACGGGGTCGGTTGCTGTTTGCCGCCCGACTTCACTCGGCATGCCCCTGCCGCGATACTTACGGCATGGTCGCTCGCCTCTGTGCCCTCGTCCTGGCCGCTCTGATCACCGCCGCGCCGACCCGGGCGGGCGCCCAGAGCGCGCTGCTGCCGCCGTTGCGGTTCCTCGGCATCGAAGTCGGACTGCCGCTCGTGGAGCTGGGACGGGAAGTGACATCGCTCGGCGGCAAGCCGCTGCACTGCGATCGCTCCCGGCGCGATCACTCGGTCCATGAATGTCGCGCGTCGGTCCGCTCCCCGGGCTCCGGCCGTCCACTCGCGCTCTGGGCCTCGGTGATCGACAGCGCGACCGGCATCCTGACCCTCTCGGGACCAGTGACCGGCACACAGCTGGACGAGTGGAAGACCGCGCTCGAGACCGACTACGGCATCGTGGGTGCGCAGGTCCAGGGCTCGCAATGGATGATGCAGTGGGTGCGGCAGGGCCGGATGATCCGGCTGACGTGGCGGATCGAGAATGGCGCCAAAGTCGCGTCGGTCAGTCTCGTGGACGGCAGGGTCCTCGACGCATGGGGCCGCAGGACGTTCGGCGACAGTGGAGCGCGGCGCGACGCACCCGCGACCTCCGATACCACCGTCATGCCCGGGCCCTCGGACCCGCGCTGAGGATCAGTCCTTCAACCGGACGAGGAAACTCCCTTCCGTGTCCTCGAGTACGAAGTCGTGCACCAGCTTGCCCGCCTCCTTGAGACGGCGGAGCAGCGAGCGCACCCGGGTACGAACCGGCGCCGCTCCCCCACCGCGTCCGCGGCCGGTGATCAACCGTACCGTGGCGCCACGTCGTGCGCGCGCCTGGGCCACCAGGAACTTCTCGGCGTTCGCGGCCGCTTCGAGTACCGTCTGGCCATGCAGGTCAAATTCGGCCGCAGGTGGCCGGTGATCCCATTCCATCATGCCAAAAGATAGCCGGCCGGGATTGCAGGCCGCTGGCCGCTCCGCTAGCGTTGAATCGTCTGCGTCCATCCCCCCCTCGGAGTCATTCGTGAATCGTCTCCTGCACCGGCCCCTCTCCGGCGCACGATTGCTGCTCGTCGCTCTCGCTGTCCTCATCGCCTGCGCCCCGGCCTCCGCCCCCATTCGGATCGGCCTCGCCGGTCCTTTCTCCGACTCCGTCGGCGCGCCGATGCGGAGAGCCGCAATGCTGGCGGTGGAGCAGATCAATCTCACCGGCGGTATCAGCGGGCGGCCGGTCGAGCTCGTGATCCGCGACGACTACGGCGATCCCGACTCCGCGGTCAATGTCGCCAGCGAACTGGATGCCGCAGGAGTCGTGGCGGTCGTCGGCGATGTCTATTCAGGCACCACGCTCACCTCCGCGCCGGTCTACAATGCCGCGCGGCTGCTCCAGATCTCCCCGTCGTCCTCTTCACCGCTCGTCACCCAGGCTGGCGACTTCACCTTCCGGGTCTGCCCGAGCGACCTGCAGCAGGGCGAGGCCCTCGCCCAGTTCGCCGCGGAGCGGCTCGGACTGAAGCGGGGGACCATTCTCTATCTCAACGACGAGTATGGGCGGGGCATCCGCGCCACGTTCTCCCGGGAATTCAGCCGCCGCGGCGGGCGCATCGACGAGACCGATCCTTATCTCGGCAGCACGCCGGCGGTCGGGCCGTACCTGGAACGCCTGGCCCGGCGGAACACCAGCGAATTCGTCTTTCTCGGCGGCAATCGGGACGAGGCTGCGGAAGCCCTCCGGGTCGCGCGCGCCCGCGGCATCAAGGTCCCATTCCTCGGCGGAGACGCGCTCGAGGGACTGGAGGAGGCCGGGCCGCTGGCGGAGGGGACGTATATCTCCAACGCATACCTCGCCAGCTTCGACACCCCGATCAACCGCGAGTTCGTGCGGGCGTACGCGCGGAAGTACCCGGGCAGCACCGCGCCCAACCAGCCCGCGGCCGCGACCTACGATATCCTGTTCATGCTCAAGGCAACCATCAATCGCGTCGGCACCGATCGCGTCAAGCTGCGTGATGCCGTCGCCGAGATCGGCCGCGGTTCCCCGCCATTCGAGGGTGTCACGGGCGAGATCGCGTTCGATGAGAACGGCGATGTCCCGCGACAGCGGGTGATCATCGGACGGGTCGAGGGTGGCCAGGTACGCGCCGTGGAGGGCCTGTGAGGTATTTCCGCAGTCTCCGCCGCCTGAACTACGCGGCCATCGTCTGCATGCTCGGCCTGATCATCGGCATGGCGGTCGTCGGCGTCACGGCGCTCCGGACGGTCACCCGGCAGACGGCCAGCGACATCGAGGCGCTGCAGGAGGGCACCGGACTCGGCAGCTCGCTGGTCTCCGCGGTGCTCAGCGAGATCCGTTCGGCGGAGCAGTACCTGCTCACGCCGAGCCCGGCGGTGAAGGCCGATTTTCTGGCGAGCGGAGATTCGGCCTACGTCTTTCAGAGCCGGCTGCGTGACCTGCCGCACCTCGACAACAACGACCGACGGATGATCAACCAGGTCGCCAGCAGTCAGGCGGAAATCGAAGTCGCCTACGCCACCGCCCACGCACTCGCCGACATCGGCAAGGATGCCGATGCGCGGCTCATCGCCGCCCGGGCCGGTGGCGCCACCGACAGCCTGGTCGGCATCGTGCGCACGCCTCAACGACGAGCAGGCGAAGCACGCCCTCGTCCGCGCCCAGACGCTGCAGTCCAGAGGCCAGCTTCTTCCAGAAGCTGCTGGTGCTCTGCGCGTTCCTCGCGCTGATCGTGGGCATCACGGCCGGGGTCGGGCTGATTCGGGTCGTGGACCGGCAGCTCGGACGGCTGATCTCCGCCGCCGACCGCTTCGGTGCCGGTGACCTGCGCCCGGTACAGCTCGGGCACATGCCCGACGAGCTCGCACGGCTGGCCCGCGCGATGGACGACATGTCCACGCGCCTCCGCGAGGTCGTCGAGCTCGGTGGTCAAGGAGGCGCAGCAGGTCTCGGGCAGCGCGGGAGACTTCTCCGCGATCAGCGAGGAAATCGCCGCGTCGAGCGGAGAGATCTCCGCCGCCATGCTCAAGATTTCCGGCGGCGCCGAGCACCAGGTGCGGGGCATGAACGAGGCCGATCAATTGCTGGTCCGGCTGCGGGAAGCGTCCGCGACCAATGCCGAGTCCGCCCAGCGATCGGTGCGCCTCGCGGAGGACATTCGCCGAACCGCGCTGCGATACCGCGGCGACGTGGAGACCGCACGCACGACCCTGCTCGATGTCCGCAGCGTGGTCCAGACCTCGTCCCAGCAGGTCCGGGCGCTGGTGCAGAAGTCCGAATCGATCAACGACTTCATCGACCTGATCAAGCAGATCTCCTCGCAGACCAACCTGCTCGCGCTGAACGCCGCGATCGAGGCGGCGCGCGCCGGCGAGCACGGACGCGGCTTCGCGGTCGTCGCGGAAGAAGTACGCCAACTGGCCGATTCGAGTGCCAAGGCCGCGGCCGAAGTCACCAAGTCGGTCGAGTTCATTCGGACCCAGGTGCGTGAGGTCGCGGAGACGATGCAGCTCGGCACCACCAAGGTGGCCGGCATCGAGACCGTCGCACAGGCCGTCGTGCAGGGGCTGGATGCGATCGGCCGTCGCCATCGGTGAGGTGCAGGACTCCGCCACCGGACTGGCCGAGCAGGCTGGGGCAAATCGCGACGTGGTGCGGGAGCTGGCCGAGCGCACAACCTGGTGGCCCGCGCAGCGGAGGAGCACGCCTCCTCGAGCGAACAAGTGTCCGCCGCAGCCGAGGAGCAGAGTGCGTCGACCGAGGACATGGCCGCCTCCGCGAGCTCGCTGCTGGACGCGAGCACCCGCCTGACAAGGCTGGTGGGCGGGTTCAGGACATGAAAAAGGGCGGCCCGATGGGCCGCCCGCATTCCCTCGACGTCCGCCCTCACTTCTTCTTCTTGCCGACGGACTTTCTGGCGACGGCCTTCGGCCTCGCGGCCTTGGGTTTGGCCTTCGCCTTGGCCGCCTTGTCCTTCTCCTTTTCGGCGGCCTTCTCGGCGCGGCGGAGTGCGGCCTCCCGAACCTCGGCCAGCACCCGGTCACCCTCGTCGTTGCCGACCAGGCCCCGCCGGGTCGCGTACTTGATCAATTCCTCAGCATCCGCGAGCTGGAAGTCGCCGATCCGCGCACCCGCGCGGATGACGTTCAGAAGGGCATCAGCAACCGGGCTGCGCAGAACATTCGCGATACCAGGAAGCGCTTCCAGCAGCGTCGAAATCTGGGAGGCGCCGAGTTCCGAGGCCAAACTTCCCCTCCTGGTCCAATCCGCCACCTGCGGCCGTCCGGCATCCGCCGACCCAGCGTGTGGGCGCCAACGTACCACCCCCGAGGGGGCCAGTCAAGAATTAGGAACGAAAAAAGGCCGAAACCGGGCGTGGTTTCGGCCTATCACCTGTAAGTAGCCTTCCAAACTACCATACCCTCGGGATTTCGAGCGCTAGAACCCGACGCGGACCAACGCCGAGACGTCCCAACTGGTGATGGAGTGGCTCTTCAGCGCGGCGGTGACATCGGGGCTCTTGATGGTTCCGAAATCCACCCGCGCGCCGGGTACCAGCGCGACCTTGGGACTCAGCTCGATCCGAAGTGAGGTGCCGCCGCCGACAAGCAGACCGCTCCCGGTCTTCGGCGACCAGATCCGGGCCTCCGCCAACGGCTCGAGTGAGAGCTTTCCGCCAAGCGGGAAACTACCGCTGGACCCGAGTGTCAGGACATTCTCCCGATTGCTGGTTGCGCTTGACGAGGAACTGCTCGAGGTGCGGAAGTAGTCCCAGGCGAAAAACGTGACCGTCCCGGAACCGGCTGCGGCCTGCAGGCTGGCATCCACCAGAAATCGATTTCCCGGATCGTACACGCCATTGCCGGTCGCGCCGCTGAATTGGTCGTTGCTGAACGTGCTGAAGGTGAACCCGACCGACAACCGGCTGGAGCCAAGGAGCCGATCGGCTCCGGCGCGCAGCCGGGTTTCGAGTCCGGGCTTGTAGCTCTTGAAGTTGGAGTCGTCGCTGAACGGCGTGTACTTGGCGCTCATCCGCACGCTACCTGCGAGCCCCAGGTTCCAGTTGCCGGCAGTCGTGGCCGCGGCAAGTCCTGGGGTGACAGAGAATCCGGAGCCGTAGGAATTGACCGGGAACAGCAGGAAGTTGGACGACGCGGCGGAAGTGATTCCGAACTTGCTGAGCGTGGTGGTTTCCACGCCGGTAGGGATGTTAACCATGAGACTGGCAACGAGGGCGTCAGTCCCGAAGACGTAGGAGCCGCGAATTTGGGTATCGGTGAGACCAGAGAACGAATGGCTGGCCCCGGTGGCATCCTTGACCGAAGTGACAGCGTAGCTGCTCCCGATGTCAAAGGAAAAGCGCTTCCCGACGGGAACAATCACTCCGAGCGGCACCGCGACCTGACGGATCCGATCGACCGTAAACCCGTTTCCGAAGGAGTATGATCGGGCCTCTACTCCGCCGATGATCGACGCCTCGGGGAAGAGGTTCTGTTGCGCTCCGAGCGCTGCTGGGAGCGCGGTCAGGAGGGCGATAAGTACGGTAGTTGGAGTGCGCATCAGGGCCGCGTGATGATGATGATGATCGTGCCGGTCAGCCCGGTCTGAGTCGGGTTATCACCGCCGAGCGCCTCCGGGAGCGGCGGGCGCACGCCAGGCGGGCGCGACACCGGCCCGCTCGAGCCGCCGACCCTGGTCGTCAGAGTCGAGCCAATCGTCGGGATGGTGAACAGCACTCCGGTCCGGAGCACCGCGCCACGGGTGCTTACGGTTGTCGTGGTGGTCGCCGGCCCGGGCGCGGCCCCCTCGGGACCTGAGGGTCCGAATGTCCCGCCCGGGCCCATGCCGGCCAGTACGCTCGGCGCGAGCTGCAGCGACGCGACGGCCCGCTGGCTTGCGGCCTGCTTGACCTTCGCCGCACGGAAGTTGGGATCGCGCGCCAGCGCCGCACTGAAGCCGGCCTCGGCGCCCGCATAGTCACCCCGATCCTCGGCTTCGAGACCGCGGCTGAAGGCCAGGAACGCCTGCAGGTCGGCGGTCGGCCGCTCGCTGAGCGCCCGGCGTTCGGCGGGAGTGATCGCCACACCCATCTGGTCGAGGAGGCGGAAGAGGACCAGCTTTTCCAGCGAGAACAGCTGCTGCAGCTGATCGCTGCCGGTGCCGGTCGCGATCACCGACGCATCGGTGGCGTCCACCACTGAGGCGTCGAAGCGAAGACTGGTGTTGCCGGGAACGTCCTGGATCGAGCCCTGCACCACCCGTGCGGCCCGGAGCATCCTGCCTGACCGGGCGCCGGTGGTCGGATCGACCCGGCCCGACTGGTCGAGCGCGAGTTCGTCCACCAGGGCCTGCACCCGCTCGCGCTCCAGCAGCGTGAGGCGGTTGAGCTTGGCCAGGTCGGTGATCATCAGGTGGGTGAGCCCGCGCCCCAGCGGACGGAGTTCCTCGTTGCTGCCGAGATACCGGAACGGAAAGACCGCCACGGTGTTCGGCGTCGGCGGCTGGGTGGAGAGGACAGCTTCCTGCGCGATCGCCTCGCGGGCCGACTGGCGGAGTTCCTTCCGGGTCAGCAGCACGAGTCGGTCTTCCACCTCCGAGCGCTGCCGGGCGTCCCGGGTCTGGGCCGCCGCAGTGGTGTACGCCTGCCGCGCCAGGTCGAAGCGCGCCAGCTCCTCGTAGGTGAGGCCGAGGTAGATGTGGGCGGCGTAGTTCTGCTCGGTGATTGTCAGGGCGCTCAGCAGCACATCGCGGGCGCGCTCGTAGTGCTTCGCCTCGAAGTTCGCGATGCCGAGTCGGGTGATGACCCCCGCATCACGCGGGTTCTGCTGCGCCGCGGCTTCGAGGGCCGGCAGGTTTTCGGGCGAGGGAGCTGGCTGAGGTGCTCGGCCAGCGCAGGCACCCAACAAGCCGCCACCGACGACGAGCATCGGGGCCCAGACTCTCATGTGCATACGGTCCCTGGGGGCACGGGGGGTAGGGTTCCAATGTACCGGCCCCCCCATGGGTCGGGAAGAGGGTCCTAGGGGACGACCAGCACTCCGGCCATGCGATATGCGATGTGGGTCACCGCGGAGAAGCGATACGAGCCACTCGGGAGCGCCGGCAGCACCAGCTGGACTCGACTGCCAGGCCGCGGCAGGACTGCGGATCTGAGTGAGGCGGTCCGGTCGGGAATCGCGGCGTCCATCAGGGCCCGCTCCCTGGGGCCGAAATCTGCCGGCTCGAACCCGATGACGTACGGTCCACCGCTTTCGACCCTGAACTCGAGGACGTCGCCGGGCTTGACCGTCACGCGAGCGGGCTCGAAGACGAAGCGCTCCGGCCCCGGATGGACCAGTCGGACGGAGACATGCGCCTGGGCAACGGCCGGGAGTGCGACCGTGGCGAGGAGGACGCCGACCCGAGAGAGAATTCCGACAAACATGTTTGCGCCCTCCGTGGGTGGCCTGTACATTGGACAAGGCGGGTAGGCGAGGCCAGGCCAGTGATCCCCGTCAGAAAGGAAGGTACGTGGGGCGCCGAGGAATCAAGGAATATCGCGCAGCCGAGGCTCTCGCCCTGATCGCGGCCGACCGCGACCACAAGCCTCTCATGTGCCCCACCTGCAGTACCCCCACCATCGAGCGAAGCCCCAAACGCAACGAAGAGCCGATGGGCCGGGTCACCATGACCTGCAAGAGCTGTGGCCGGGTCGCGTCCTACCTCGCACGTACCACCATGAGTACCCCCGAGGACCCGCGGAGGCAGTGAGCGCTTAGATTCCGGAATGCCCTCCCCCTCACTCCTCATATTCGTCACGGTCTTCATCGACCTCATCGGCTTCGGCATCGTGCTGCCGCTTCTGCCGAGCTACGCCGCCTCCTTCCACGTCAACGAAGCCGCGATCGGCATTCTGGTCGCGAGCTTCTCCGCCATGCAGTTCCTGCTCGCGCAATGGTGGGGTCGCCTCTCGGACCGGGTGGGCCGGCGGCCGGTGCTGCTCGTCGGCTTGCTGGGCAGCTCGCTGAGTTATCTGCTCTTCGGTCTGGCGGGAAGCTTCTGGGTGCTCCTGCTCTCGCGGCTCGTGGCGGGCGGGATGGGCGCCACGGTGAATGTCGCCCAGGCCTACCTGGCCGACATGACACCGCCGGACCAGCGCCCGAAAGCGATGGGGATGATCGGCGCCGCCTTCGGACTGGGCTTCGTCGTCGGCCCCGCCCTGGGCGGCATCAGCAGCCACTGGGGCGCCGCGGCGCCGGGGTTTCTCGCTTCGGGGCTCACGGCGATCAACCTCTTCCTCGCCTGGCGCTGGCTGCCGGAGTCGCTGCGGGCTGCCCCCGAGGCCCGGGACAAGGTACCGGTCCACTGGTCGCGCTTCACCCTCGCCTTCGCGGCCACCGCATTCTCGACGCTGGCGTTCACCGTGATGTATGTGATCTTCCCGCTCCAACTGCAACGCGCGCTGGGGTACGACCGCGATCATACCGCCTATCTATTCGTGCTGATCGGAGTGGTGAGCGCCGGCGTGCAGGGCGGGCTGGTCGGGCGGCTGGTGCCCCGGTTCGGGGAACGGGCGCTGATCGCCACGGGCGGAGCGCTGCTCGCGGCGGGACTGATCTCGCTGGCGGGTGCGCTGGGGCCGCTCAAGGCCAGCGGACACGGTGCGCTGCTGTACGGGAGTCTGCTGACGCTGGCCTTCGGCTCGGCCCTCATCGGCCCGAGCGCATCCAGTTACGTCAGCCGCAATGCCCCGAGTGACGAGCAGGGCCGCGCCCTGGGACTGATGCAGAGCGTCGGAGCCATGGCGCGGATCGGCGGACCGATCCTGGCGGGCACCGTGGCGACTCGTTTCGGACCGACCACGGCCTTCCTGGTGGCGGGAGGCGCCGCCGCGGGGGCCAGCCTCTCCACCCTGTTCAATGCGGATGGGAAAACAGGCGGTCCCAGCGGATCGCCGTGATGGGGCGCAGGACCTTCCAGCTGTCGGGGTCGTAGCTGTAGTAGATGATGAGCGGCGTGCCCCGCACGTTGTCACGCGGGAGGAATCCCCAGTACCGGCCATCGTAGGAGAGATCCCGGTTGTCGCCCATCATGAACAGGGAATCGGGCGGCACCACGATCGGTCCCCAGTCCTGCAGATCGGGATTGTAGTTCGCCGTATCCCCGACCAGGTGCAGGATCTGCCAGTCGCGCATCTTGGTGCGGTATTCCGGCGACTCCGACTTGGTCGGATTGTCGTGCCGTACGTATGGCTCGTCGAGAAGCCGGCCGTTGCGATACATCGCGCCGCCCTTCATCTGCAGTGTATCGCCCGCCATGCCCATCAGGCGCTTGACGACCTTCAGCCCTTCCTCCTCCACCGAGTCGAAGACCAGGACATCGCCACGCACCGGCTCGCGCACCGCGGGGAGGTGCTTGCCGGTGAACGGGATCTCGGCGCCGTAGATCGCCTTGTTCACGAAGAGGAAGTCCCCGATGAGCAGCGTGTTTTCCATGCTGCCCGATGGGATCCGGAAGGCCTCGACCAGAAAGGTGCGAAGCAGGAGCCAGACGACCACGGCGACGAAGATCGACTTTGCCCATTCCATCGTGGCCTGGCGCAGGGTCGGCTCGGACTCGGATTCCACCGGAGTGGTCACTTAGGCACCGTGAAGAGGCGGTCCCAGCGGACCGCAGTAAGGATCGGCAGCAGCCGCCAGCTCGAGGGGTCGTAGCTGTAGTAGATCAGGAGCGGGCCGCCATGGAGGTGCGAGCGCGGCAGGAAGCCCCAGAAGCGGCCGTCGTAGGACGAATCGCGATTGTCCCCCATCACGAACAGCGAGTCGGTCGGCACCACGACCGGTCCCCAGTTGTCGCGATTGGGGAGGTAGGCGGCGGGCTTCGGTCCGATCAGCCGGGGCTCCTGCCAGGCGCGCATCTGGGCCTGCGCACCGGGGGGATCGGGATCGGTGGGCCGGCGATGCTGCGCATACGGCTCCTCCACCGCAACGCCGTTGCGCAGGACCGTGCCACCGCGCATCGCCAGGGTGTCGCCTGGCAGGCCGATGACCCGCTTCACGATCTCGAGCCTCGGCGTCTCCACCCCTTCGAAGATGACGATGTCACCGTGCCGGGGCCCCCGGATCGCGGGCAGCCGCGTGTGGGTGAACGGGACCTCCGCTCCATACAGCGGCCGGGCAACGAACAGCACGTCGCCGACGAGCAGGGTGCTCTCCATGCTCTCGGACGTGATGTGGAAGGCCTGCACGACGAAGGTGCGGAGCAGCAGCCAGGCCAGCAGCGCGACCGCGAGGCTCCTCGCCCACTCCCGGAGCCGGCCGCTCCGCGTCGTGGCCGTCGTCAATTCACCCAGTCCGCAATGAACAGATTGGTGTCACCGGGGCGCTTCCCGTTCCGGTTGGACGCCCAAACCAGCTTCTTCCCGTCGTAGCTGAACATGGGGAAGGAATCGAAGTCCGGATGGGTGGTGACCTTCTCGAGGCCCGTCCCATCGGGGTTGATGAGAAAGAGGTCGAACGCTCCGCTCCTCGGATTCTCGTAGTTCGAGGAGAAGATGATCTTCTTGCCGTCCGGGGTGAACACCGGCGCGAAGTTGGCGCCGCCGAGGTGAGTCACCTGGCGCGGATTGCTGCCATCCGCGTTGGCGACCCACACCTCGACCCGGGAGGGGCGCACCATGTGGTTGTGCAGAAGATTGAGATAGTCCGCCGTGTCCGCGGCGGTCACCGGATACGCCGCGCGCCACACGATCTGCCTGCCGTCCGGCGAAAACCAGGCGCCGCCATCGTAGCCGATGCGGTTGGTGATGCGCCGGACGTTGGTCCCGTCGGTGTTCATCGTGTACAGATCGATGTCACCGTCCCTGGTGCTGGTGAAGATGATCCGCTTGCCATCCCAGGACAGCGTCGCCTCGGCGTTGTAGGCGCCATTGTTGGTGAGCTGGCGGAGATCCGAGCCATCCGGCTTCGAGGTGTAGATCTCGAGGAACCCGATGGGCCAGACATAGCCGTGCGAGCGATCGGGGGCCGGAGGGCACTCGGGGGCGTGCTTGAAGGTGGAGCTGTAGAGCACCCGCGAGTCGTTGGCGTAGAAGAACCCGCAGGTGGTGCGGCCCAGCCCGTTGGAGATCCGGCGCATGCCCGATCCGTCCACGTTGATGACGTATTCCTGGTCGCAGGCACTGTCCGACTTCTCCTGCCGCTGAAAGATCAGCTGCCTCCCGGACCGGGAGAAATAGGACTCGGCGTTGTTGCCGCCGAACGTGAGCTGCCGGATGTTGGCGAGATGCCGTTCGCCCGGTTCGGCCGGGACGAAGGTCGTACTGGCGCCGGTGGTGACGGTCGCCCTGCTGCAGGCACCGAGGACGAGCACCGGGACGAGAACACGGAGGGGTATGCGCATAGGGGAGGAAGAATAATCGCGGAGGCAGGGAGGGGAAACGCGGCGGGCGGGGGTGGGGTCGGAGCGCCAGGGCATCCCCTGGCGCTCCGACCCCACCCCCGCCCCGGTCCGGGCTGCTGGCCCTAGTTGGTCTTGGTCAGCTCCACCCGGCGGTTCGCCGCCCGGCCTTCCACACTCGTGTTGTCCGCGATCGGACGGGTGGAGGCATACCCCCGGGCGGTGATCCGGTTCGGCGCCACACCCTTGCTGATGAGATACTGCCGGACCGCCACGGCCCGTGCCTGGGAAAGCCGCACGTTGGTGATCTTGCTCCCGGTGAGGTCGGTGTGTCCACCCACCTCGATCGTCACTCCAGGATTCGCGACCAGCGACTCCGCGACACGGTCGAGAATCACGCTCGACTCGGGGAGCAGCGTCGACTTGCCGGTCCGGAAGTTCACGCCCTGCAGCACCAGCGGCTTGCCCTCCTTGAAGAGCACCGTGCAGCCGACGGCATCGACTTCCGTGCCGGGCGCGGTGTTGGGGCACTTGTCGAGCGCGTCAAGCACGCCGTCGCCGTCGTGATCCGCCGGGCAACCCGTGGCATCCACCGGCGCGCCTGCCGGGGTATTCGGGCACTTGTCGGCGCTGTCGAGCACGCCGTCCTTGTCGGTGTCCTTGGCACAGCCGGTCGCGTCGACCGGTGTACCGGCGGCGGTGTTCGGGCACTTGTCGAGGGCGTCGGCCACACCATCGTGATCCGCGTCCCTGGTGCATCCGGTCGCGTCCACGGCCGTCCCGGCCGGGGTGTTGGGACACTTGTCGTTGGCGTCGATGACACCATCGCCATCGGCATCCTTCGGCACGGTGCAGCCGGAGCCATCGACCCGATCACCCATCGGGGTATTGGGGCAGCGATCCAGGTTGTCGGTCACGCCATCCCGGTCGGCATCCTTCGGCAGACTGCAGCCCTTGGCGTCAACGGCATCACCGGCCGGAGTTCCGGGGCAGGCATCGAGCGAGTTCTTCACGCCATCGTGGTCCTTGTCGCCATCGCGGTGGCCGCCGATAAGGAGCGACAGGCCCGCCTGGGCACCGAGGTGAAAGTTGGACTTCTTCACCTGAACTCCGGGCAGCTGAGGACTGACGCTCTCCGCCGTCGGGATGTAGTCGCCGGTGCCATCCAGACGGAGTGCGAGGACGCTTCCCAGCCCAACCCGGACACCGAGCAGCCCGGCGAAGCCGTTGTTGGTTTCGCGATAGTTGTCCCGGAACAGATTCCGTACATAACCGGCACCGATCAGAATCGCGGAACGCTCCGCCACAGGCACGTTATAGACCAGACGGGCGTGGATCGGGATGTATTTCACCGCGAAACCGGTCTGACTCTTGGTCTTGGTGTAGGACGCGTCGCCCTCGATTGCGAGATTGCGCGCAAAGAAGATTCCCAGGCGTCCACCCACGCCGATGTGGTTATCGAAATTCAGCTTGCTCTCGAACTTGGTGTAACGGCCAAAACCGCCGATTTCCACCGCTCCGGCCTGTTGAGCACGCACCGGCATCGCCGCGACCGACAGCAGCAGACCCGTAAGTAGACCAGTTCTCACTCGCATGTAGCCCCCTGTAATGAGCAAACGACTTTTCCCCTTCCGAGACTATCGGGTCGACACACCAGCGACAATCGCTCGTTGGATGGATCGGGGCCACCCCCGTTAGGCGGCCGGTGTCCGGCGTCACCTTTGCCCACCGCGCTTCACCTCCGGGCGGAGACAGAAAAAGGCCGGGGGCGGAATCGACCTGCCAGCGTCGATCCTGCCCCCGGCCCCTGCACAACGGGGGTGATGGCGCCAGGGGATGCCCTGACGCCGTGCCCCCGGCCGATCAGTTGGTCTTGGTCAGCTCCACGCGGCGGTTGGCCGCGCGGCCGGTGGCCGTCGTGTTATCCCCGACCGGCTTGTCGGGGCCGTACCCATTGGCCGTGATCCGCGCGCCGTCCACGCCCTTGCCGATCAGGTAGTCCCGCACCGCGTTGGCCCGCGCCAGGCTCAGGCGCATATTCGTCGCCCGGCGCCCGGTGTTGTCCGTGTGGCCGCCCACTTCCACCGCCACCTCCGGATTGTCCACCAGTGAGGTCGCCACCCGGTCCAGGATCACCTGCGACTCCGCCAGCAGCACCGCCTTGCCGGTCTCGAAGTTCACGCCCTGCAGGACCAGGCTCGCCCCGCCGCCGAACAGCGCCGGGCAGCCCACCGCATCCACCTTGGTTCCGGCCGGCGTATCCGGGCACTTGTCATTCGCGTTGATCACGCCGTCGTTGTCGAGGTCGACCGCACAGCCCGTCGCGTCCACGCTCGCCCCGGTCGGGGTGTTCGGGCACTTGTCCAGCGCATCCGCCACGCCGTCGTGGTCACCGTCCGGCGCACAGCCCGTCACATCCACCACCGTGCCGGCGGGGGTGTTCGGGCAGCGGTCGTTCGCATCCACCACGCCATCGCCGTCCGAGTCCCGCGGGCAGCCGGTCGCGTCCACCGCCGTGCCGGCCGGGGTGTTCGGGCACTTGTCGTTCGCATCCACCACGCCGTCACCGTCGGCATCCTTCGGCAGCGAGCAGCCGCTGGCGTCGACCCGGTCGCCGGCCGGGGTGTTCGGGCAGCGGTCGAGGTTATCCGTCACACCGTCCTGGTCGCTGTCCTTGGGCAGGGTGCAGCCCGTGGCATCCACCGCGTCGCCCCGCGGCGTGTCCGGACACTGGTCCAGCGAATTCTTCACGCCGTCCTTGTCCTTGTCGCCGTCGCGCCTGCCGCCGAAGAGGAGTGACAGCCCCGCCTGGCCGGCGTAGTGAAAGTTGGACTTCTTGTGCTCGACGCCTGGCAACTGGGGCGGGACAGCGTTGGTCTCGGCCGTCGGGATGTAGTCACCGGTCGCGTCGAGCCGGATCGAGAGCAGCCCGCCCAAGCCGAGCCGGACGCCGACCAGCCCGCCGACGCCGTTGTTGGTCTCGCGATAGCTCTTCCGGAAGAGATTGCGGACGTAGCCGCCGCCGAGCAGCACCGCGCCGTGCTCGCCCACCGGGAGGTTGTAGACCAGCCGGGCGTGAATCGGGACGTAGCGCACCAGATCCTGATTCAGCGAATAGGTCGCCGTGTACGAGGCATCGCCCTCGATCTCGAGGTTCGGAAGCACGAAGACGCCGAGCCGCGCGCCGATGCCACCCCGGTCATCGAAATGGGTCGCCTTGTCGAACTTGGTGAAGCGCCCGAAGCCGCCGAACTCCACCGTGCCGGGCTTCTGGGCGTAGCCTGACACCGCGGTGCCGAGCACGAGCGCGCCAGTGATGAGCACAGACTTGAAACGCATATCACCCTCCGAAGATGTATTCACGCCACCGAACTGCGCCGATTGTAGTCGGCTTTGCGGCGATGGTCAATCCATGTGTTATGCAGCCCCAAATATGCCCCGCGTGGGATGAAGATGGGCCTGCGAGAGTGTGAAGCTGATCACATTCCGGCTTCACGGAGTGAGGCGAGCACCTGCTCCGCGTGGCCTTTCGGCTTCACCTTCTCGAAAACCTCCACGATCCTGCCGGCCCCGTCGATCACGAACGTGGTTCTCAGGATTCCCATGTACTTCCGGCCATACATGCTCTTCTCGCCCCAGGCGCCGTAGGCCTCGGCGACGGCGTGGTCCTCATCCGCGAGCAGTGGAAAGGGAAGTTTGTACTTGGCCCTGAACTTGTCGTGTGAGGCAACGCCGTCGGGGGACACGCCCAGCACGACGCCACCGGTCGCCTTGACGGCCTTCCAGTTGTCGCGGAATTCGCAGGCCTCGGTGGTGCAGCCGCTGGTATCGTCCCTGGGATAGAAATACAGCACCACGGGCTTCCCCTTGAGGTCCTTGAGCGAGACCCGTCCACCGCCGTCGGAAGGAAGGGAGAAGGCTGGCGCCTTGGAACCGCGCTTGAGCATGGCAGCACTGTCCGGGTCGAGAGTCACCGCACTGTCGGGCACTGTTATGCACCCGTGGGCAGTGCACCGTGCACAGCCCCTACCCCGGAAGGGCGGTCGAGTTCCCCGCTCACTCCACGAGCGTCAGGGGCACCTCTGGCGTCGAGGCGAGACGGAGGATCGGCGCCTCCTCGCCCCGGCGCAGGTCGCGGTCGAGGTAGTTCCAGGTCGCGAAACCATCCTCCGACCCCGGCTCGAGCAGATAGGCGGCGAAGACGCCGAGACGCTGGCTGGTCGGGACGTAGAACCACCCCGGCCCGGCAGCGGCGGGACGCACCGACCACCGCCCCGTGACGGACGTCGTGCGATGTCCCTCGAAGATGAACGGCGCCACGGCGAGACTGTCGACGGTGAAGGCCTCGGCGTCGCCCTGCCAGGCCGTGCCGAGTCGCTGCACGAGGACACCCTGCGCCCGAAGCAGGCCGACCATATAGGCATGCTGCGGAGGAAGCAGGTAGCCCGCCGGGCGGGCGACCCGCGCGGCGGCGACGAAGCGATCGAAGACCGGCATGCGGATGGTGCGGAAGACGCCGGTGCGCCGGCGCCGGGCGAAGCCATGGCTGCCATCGCCATCATCACGGGTAATCTCGGCGATGACGTCCTGCATCGACGGCGGTGCGAAGGTCGAGCGGATGGCGATCGAGTCGGGGCGCCACGCCGCGGAGGCCGCCACCACCCGCTTCACGGCGCTCCGTTCCTCCGCCGCGAGCGAGAGGATGGTCCGCAGGAACAGGTAGGTCGAGCGGATGCGCGTGGGGAACGGGTCGTTGCTGTAGCCCTCGCTGAGGATCGCGATGCGGCCGCGGAGTCCCATGGCGTTGGTCCCGAAGCGCGGGCGCGCATCGTAGGTCTCCCATCCCAGCACGAGCGAATCGGGTTCCTGATTGCGGAAATTTCCGTAGGGAAAGGTCTCGAGATGGTCGCGTTTCCGGAGGCGCTCCCGCACGGTGGGGAGAAAGTGATCGCGGGTGTAGTCGTTCGCGGGACTGGAGTTGGGGTTGAGTCCCGGAGACCTGGTCAGGGCGTAGCCGTGGTAGCTGCCATTCGTGGTGTGGAGATCGATGAAGAGATCGGGCTCCCAGGTGTTGAGCAATGCGTAGGAAGCCCGGGTCTCGGGCGCTTCCAGCTTGACGTAGTCCCGATTCAGGTTCAGCCCCTGCCCGTTGACGCTGGGACCCACGATCGCAGGGCCGTTCTGCCCGGGACGGTTCTTCTCCCCCGGTCCGAAGCGCTCGTTGCCATCCGCGTTGTAGATGGGGACCACCAGCACAATCACGCTGTCCAGCAGCGACTGCAGCGGTCCCACGGCGAGGTCGCGCAGAAGGGCCTGGGCGGCTTCCTTGCCCTCGACTTCGCCGCTGTGAATGTTGCCCTGGATGTAGATGACCGGCTTGCCGGTGCGCGCGGCGTCCCCGGGGGAGTCGACCATGGGCCGTGCCGCGATGACGTACGGGAGCGGCCGCCCTTCGGGACTGGTGCCGAGTGTCCCGATCCGGATCGCGGAGCTGCGAGTCGCCAGCGAATCGAGGAAGACGACGACATCGGCGTAGGTCGATGTCTCGGCGCCGGCGGTACGTTCAGGCCGGGTCTGCTGGGCGTGGGCCGGGCCGACGAGACCGATAAGCAGGGCGGCGGCGAGTTCATGACGCATTGGAGGACCGACACGGCAGGAGGGTGATCCCGAACACCAGGGGCGGCGGGGCGCGGTTCGTGCTAGCTGGGAGGGGCGAAAGCCGCGCATCGGGCGTGGCGCGGCGCCCCCGTCTACTGGAGGCAAACATATGCAGGATAGCCCTTTGGGTCACGTGCGACGGCCCTCATTCCCGCTCATCGACCGGCTGGGCGAGTTGTGCACCAGCGGGCGGGACAGTGCCGCATATCTCTGGCAGGTTCCAATGGACCAGACGGTGCGGGGAGAGATTGGGAAGAAGCTGGCCGAAATCCGTGCCGAGTGCGAGCAGCAGAATCGCCGGGAGATGGGACGCATTGTCGCGGAGCTGGAGACGGCACTCGCGGCCTCCCCGAGCCCGCAGCAGGTCGAGATCCTGCAGGACGGCTTCGACCGGCTCTGCAAGCTGTGGCAGGCGGCGAAATCCGGGCTGATGTGAGCCATTGACACGAAGGGGTCCGGGCACGCCAATTCCGCAACCTTTGAGAATTCACGGACGCATGCCAGCCTTGTTGCCCCAGACCCGACCGCTGGGCCGCACGCTTCGTGCGGCCCTCGCGCTGCTGTTGCCCCTGCTGCTCGTCACCTGCACCGACAATCCCGCCGGGCCCGACCATCCGGGAATCGGCACGCTGCGGATCGCCCCGGCGTTCGACGCCTATTCGCGCATCGCACCGCTGACACTCGACAACGTCCAGGTGATCGTGGTGCGGCCGGCCGCAGACACGCTGGCGCGGGTCAGCAGGGGATTCAGCATCACCAGTCAGCAGCTGCAACTCGACGTCCCGGTGCTGCTGTCGGGGCTGACCGATGACCTCGACGTCACGCTGCGGCTGTTCGCCGGCGCCACCCTGCTCTTCGAGGGCACCAGCACGATCCGGGTCACGGCGGGCGTCGGCACGCTGCCCAACTCCATCCCGGTGAGCTATCAGGGCCCCGGCTCTTCGGTCGCATCGCTCACCCTGTCGCCCCGCGACACCATCCTGCAGACGGGGGACTCGCTCGCGTTCCAGCTGAGTGCGGCCGACTCGCAGCAGAGCCCGGTCGCGCTGTACTACGCCTCGTGGAAACTCTCGGGGGTGACGGCCACTGATGCGCGGCTCGATGCGACGGGCCGGCTCCGTGCACCGAGCACGCCGGACCTCTTCTACGTCAAGGTCGCCACGCCGAACGGCGTGGTGGATTCGACCAGCGTGACGATCGTACCGCGGGTGCAGCCCGGCGTGGTCACCTGGACCGGCGCGGTCGATGCGCAGTGGAGTACCGCGGGGAACTGGAACAGCGGCAAACTGCCGAGCTCGGCGGATAGCGTGGTGATTCCGGCGACGAGCCGTGATCCCGTGCTCTCGGCGAATGCCGTGGCAGGCGCGGTGAACGTCACCGGCGGCACGCTGGCGCTGAACGGCGACACGCTCGCCGTCACGCGGACCTTCGCGACGACGGGCACGGGCACCCTCACGATGACCAATCCGACTGACCTCCTCTCGGTCGGCGGCAACGCGCGCTTCGACGGCGGCAGCACCGCGGGGCGCCTCACGGCGGGGCGGCTCACCGTCGGCGGGACATTCACGCAGGCCGCCGGCAGCAGCAGCCAGAGCTTCTCGGCCGACTCGAATCATGTGACCGAGCTCGACGCGGCACTCCCGGTGATCAGTTTCGCGACGCCGGGGCTTACGACATCGCACTTCGCGATTCTCGAGCAGGGCTTCACGGGCACCGACTTCCGCTTCGCGACCGATGTCGCGGTGGCCGGCTACATCACCAGCCAGCAGGATGGGTTCTCCGGCTCGCTGCTCGGCAACAACGTCGCGCTGACGATTCCGGGCACGAGCAGCATGCGGCTCGACGGCGTGCGTCTGATCATCGACGACCCCAACGCGACCCAGTCTGGCGGCGTCTATGGTGTCCAGTTCAGCAATCTGCCGACCTCCGTCGCGCAGCTGACGATCCGGAACCCGGGCTCCGCGCTGTCGTCGTTCGCCATCAGCGGCGTGACCTTCGTGCCGCTCGCGGCGGGAAACACCGGCGCCTACATCTCCGCGACCGATGTGGACGGCATCACACCGGCGCCGCTCATCGTCACCGTCGACTTCGATCCGTCCGGCAACGGCCCCGCCTTCACGCAGGTCACGGGCGGTGCCCAGGTGTTCTGGCCGTCGACCCCGGTCGTCTGGACCGGTCTCACCAGCAGCGACTGGGCCACCGCCACCAACTGGAACGCGCTCCGCACTCCGTTCCAGAACAGCGTGGTGATCCCGAGCGGCACGCCGTTCTCGCCGCAGCTCCTCAGCTTCGGCGCGAATGAGGCGAGCGTTACGGTGCAGGCCGGCGCGACCCTCGATGTCGGCTCCAACTCCCTCACCGTGAGCAGCGGACTGGACGTGGCCGGGGTGATCACGGGCACCCTGCAGGGTTCGATCAGCGCCTCCGGCACCGCGCGGGGCAACGTCGACGTCCCGCTCACCTTCACTGGGAGCCTGAATGGCCGGCTCGCCCTGGGGGGCGGGGCTGGCCTCTCGGTGGTCGGCAACGTCGACCTGGCCGGCAACACCCTCGATGTCTCCGGCAACCTGGTGGTGAACGGACTGAGCAGTCTCACGATGACCAGTGCGACGGGGCTCGACTCCCTGCTCGTGGCGGGCGACGCCAGCATGTGCGGCGGCGTCTTTTCGGCGGGCGTCGTGCAGGTCACCGGCAATTTCGCCACCTGCCTGAGCGCCGGCGCATACGCGCCGAGCGGCACGCACAAGACCGTGCTGGGCGGAACCAAGCCGCAGACCATCACGATCACCAGCCTCGGCGGAATACCGACCGGCAGCTTCCACATCCTCGACGTCTCGGGCGCCACGGGCGGACTCTCGCTCTTGAGTCCGATCGTCGTGGACAGCCTGCTTGTTTCGAACCCGTCCGTGGGCACGCCGGGCCTGTTCGGCGGCGGGAATACCCTGTCCACACGCCAGGTGCAGGTCACACGGCTTCTCGTCGACCAGGTCCCCCTGACCATCGATGAAGCGGGCACGCTGCTGGCGCAGCAGTTCGACAACGTCACCTTCCAGAACGACACCACCTCGACGCTGCTCAGCCTGTCGCTGGTGGGGACCGCGCTGGCTCCGCGCACGGTCACCTTCAACACCATGACCGTGCCGTTCGGCGGCAGCAACACCTACGTCCAGCTGGTCTCGAGCAACGGGCAGGGCGTCACGGTGGTCATCAACGGCTCCAACAATCCGACCGGCGGCCCGTCGCGCAGCAATCCCTCGTTCGGCACGACGGTCAACGGCGCGAGAATCCTGTGGCAGTGATGCGCTGAGCCGGGAGAAGGGCTGGGCCGTCAGAGGCCGGGTACAGCGACGCGCTGGACCCGGCCTTCTTCTCATCTGGAGCGGTGTGGACCCCAGGCCGAATCTCAGCTCCTGCCCCGGCATTGACAGGCGCCCCGCCGCGCTGCCAATTGGGGTATCCCTTTGCCTCCAAAAAACATGTCCGAGACCCCGGTCCAGCTCCCCCTGCGCCGCGTCGCCCGTCGTTGGCTTCGCTCCGCGGGTGCAGCGCTCGCTGCTTTCCTCCTTGTCACCTGCAGCAGCGACAGCCCGGTCGGTCCGGGGCGGCGCGGCATCGGGAGCCTGCGCGTCGCCCCCTCGTTCGATGCCTTTGCGCGGGTGGCACCGCTCAGCCTGGACGGGGTGCGGGTGATCGTAGTACGGCCGGCGGCCGAGACCCTCGCGGTGGTGCCCCGCCCGTTCGACCCGAACAGCAATCAGCTCCAGCTCAACATCCCGGTCTTCCTGCAGTCGGTGACCGAGGATCTGCTCGTCACCCTCGAGCTGTATTCGGGGCAGATCCTGCTCTTCAGCGGCACCCGGACAGTGCGAGTCAGCCAGGGCGCGGCGACGCCGCCGGATTCCATTCCGGTCGCCTATCAGGGGCCGGGCTCGCAGGTCACCACGCTGGCCATCTCCCCGCGCGACACCACCGTCAACTTCGGCGCCATCCTGCCGTATGTCGTGAATGCCACCGATGCGCAGCAGGCGCCGGTGGCGCAGTACTACGTCTCCTGGAGCACTCCCGGTGCGCCCGCCGGCACCACCATCGACGCCACGGGGAGGCTGACGGCGCCGTCGCAGCGGGACACGTTCTACGTGAAGGCCGTCACCCCGAACGGGGTGATCGACTCCACCAGCGTGATCATCGCCGCCGCGCCCGCCGCGCTGGCGAAGGCGAGCGGCGACGGACAGAGTGCCCTCGCCGGCACGCGGCTGGCGCTGCCGCTCGCCGTGCAGGTCAACGGCACCGATGGCCTCCCGGTGCCGGGGATCGTGGTGAGCTTTGCCGCTGGGATCGGCGGCGGCAGCGTCGACAGCGCCACCGCCACCACCGATGCGCAGGGGATCGCGCGGAGCGGCGCCACGCTCGGCGCCACCGTGGGACCGCAGAGCTTCACGGCGAGCGCCGCAGGGCTCGCGGCCGTCACGTTCAGCGCGACCGGCATCAGCACGTCAGGCACCGTCACCTGGACCGGCGCCACCAGCTCCACCTGGACCGTGGCGGGCAACTGGAACCCGGCACTGGTGCCTGACAGCACGAGCGACGTGGTCATCCCCTCGGGGGCGCCGAACCAGCCGTCGGTCACCGCCGCGGCGACCTGCTTCGCGAAGACCCTCACGGTGAACGCCGGCGCCACCCTCGGCATGGGGGCCTTCGACTGCCAGGTGAAGGGGAACGTGTTCGCCGACGGCGGCATCACCGGGAGTGGCTCGCTGCTGATCACCGCCGCCGCACAGCTTCGCGGCAACGTGGCAAACCTGGTCGTGAGCGCCCCGGTGACCGTCGCCGGCAACACCCTCGCCGCCGGCAACGTCACGAGCCTCTCCGGCGGTGACCTCATCATCGGCGGCCACACCGTCCAGATCAGCGGCAGCCTGGTGACGCAGCTGACCGGCCTGTTCACGATGACCAACCCGCTCGACTCCGTCGTGGTGCTGAGCGCGGCCACCTTCGCCGGCGGCGATGAGACGGGCCATCTGACGGCGGGCTACCTGAAGCTGGCCGGCAGCCTGGGCCAGACCGGCGGAAGCAGCGGCGCCAGCTTCGCGGCCTCGGGCACGCATCGCACCGAGATGGGCGCGGGCGCGATCCGGGTCATCAACTTCGCGACACCGGGCGCTGGCGCGGGAACCTCGCACTTCAACGACCTCATCATCAACGGGGCCAGCGGCGGCATCGGGATCTCCAACAACACTTTCGTGAACGGGCAGCTGATCTCGCATCCGACCGGAGCGACGCCGGTCATCGGCGTCACAGCGGCCGGGCCGAAGGTGCTCACCGCGGCCGGTGTCGACGTCAGCGCCCTTGGCATCGACCAGAACGTGATGACGATCGGCGCCGGCACGATCACCCGGTTCGACAACGTCGCCTTCACCAGTCAGGCGAGCGGTGTCACCCAGCTGACGATCAACAACGCCGGCAGCGCGGCGCCCCTGTCCTTCAACGGGCTCTCGTTCGGTGTGACGCCGACGACGGGCCTCTACCTGGCCGCCAATGATCTCGACGGCGCCACCCCGAACGCCCTCACGATCGACATGGTTGGCGCCACGCCGTCGGCGCCGTCGCTCAGCCTGTTCAGCGCCACCAATGGTGCGGTGGTCAACTGGCCGTCGCTGTCGCCGAGCACGGTCACCTGGACCGGCGCGGTGGACACCGACTGGAACAAGTCGGGCAACTGGAGCCCGGCACAGGTGCCCACCGGGCTCGACAGCGTGGTGATCCCGAACGGTCTCGCGACCAACCCGACCCTCACCGGGCGGGCGGTCGTGGCGAGCGTCTTCCAGGACGGCCGCCTGACACTCAACGGCGGCGTGCTGCAGGTGACGCGCGATCTCATCGGCGCCGCGGTGCTCAACCGGGTCACTGCCCTCACCCTCCCGACCGACTCGCTGATCGTGGGTGACAGCCTCAACGGCAATGTCATCGGCGGCGGCTCGGTCATCGGCGGCGGTGGCGTGCTCGTGGTGGGCGGGAGCATCGGACAGGGCCTCGGCCCGGTGTTCCTCACCGTGGTCCTGAACGGCACCGGCGCGCAGAGCTGGGTCCAGGGGACCAGCCAGCAGGGCGGCATCCTGCTGGTCCGGAAGCCCTCAGGCAGCGTGAGCTTCCCGTCCGGCGTCCGGATGGACTCGATCGACGTGAATACCGCGATTCCGCTCTCCGGCACGGCGCTGGTCAGCGAGCGCGGGCTCTCGACCGCCGGCTCCCTCACCTTCTCCAGTCTCTCGGTCGCCGGGCCGCTCACGGTCGGCGGGGCGTACGCGGTGGGTACCACCACGTTCGTCCCCGCGACCGGCGTGACCGCGCTGACCGTCCCCGCACTCACCTATCAGTCGCTGGTCGTCGACGGGTCGAGTGGCTCCGTGCCGACGCTGAGCCTGGTGGGTCGCACGGTGGTGACCGGCAGCCTGCAGGTCGGCGGCACCAGCCGGGGGATCCTGGACCTCAACGGCCACACGCTCGCCGTGAGCGGCAGCCTGCTGACCAACGGACTGGGAGGCAGCTACATCCGCATGGTCAACGCGCTGGACAGCCTGATCGTCGCGGGCAACGCCGACTTCTCGGCCGCGGTCCCCGTCAGCCAGAACTACATGACGGCGGGCACCTTCCTCCTCGGCGGCACCTTCAACCAGGGCTCACCGTTCGGCGGCGTGCCGTTCCAGGCCACGGGCTCGCATCTGACCGTGCTGACCGCGGCCAATCCGGTGGTGACCTTCGCGACGCCGGGCACCGCCAGCAACCAGAACCACTTCCAGCACCTCACCTGGACCGGCAGCGGGACGCTCACCGCGGGCAGCGGCATCGCGCTGTCCGGAACGCTGACGACCACGGCGACGTCCGCCGTGACCTTCATCGGCAACATCGGCACCAGCCGCTTCCTGCAATTCGCCGACATCGCGGCCGCGGGACCGCTGGTCTTCGACAGTGTGCGGGTGATCGTGGTGCAGCCCGGTGCCGGCACGCCGATCGGTCTCGGCAACGCGACCTTCCAGCATCTGCCGAACAGCATCACCCAGCTCACCATCCAGCATCCGGGCCTGAGCGCCGGGTCGGTGACGCTGCCGAACCTCACCTTCACCAGCCCGCCCGTCACGGGCGGCCTCTACCTGAGCGCGTCGGACAACAACACCAGCGACGGCATTCCGCTGGTGGTCGACCTGAGCAACCCGACCCCGGCCACTGACGGCGGCTTCTCGTCAGGCACCAACGCGACCATCAACTGGCCGGCCAGCTCGCCGGCGGCCTCATGGACCGGGTCCACCAGCACCGACTGGTTCGTCGGGACGAACTGGAGCACGGGACAGGTCCCGGGCACCACCACGGACGTGACCATCCCCTCCGGCACGCCGAACGCACCGGTGCTCACCAACACCAGCACCATTCAGAGCCTGACCGTGGCGGCGGGCGCCACCCTCGACGTCGGCAACAACCTCTTCGTGGTCTCGGGTGACATCGACGCCCAGGGCACCATCCTGGTCAACCCGGTCTCCGGCGCCGTGCGCACCACGGGGACGGCTCGTGCCCTCCGCGGCAACATCGGCCTCATCGATGTGGTCGGCACCTACAGCCTGAACGGGAACCTGTCGGTCGCGAGCGACATCATCGTCCACGGCACCCTGACGATCGCCGGTCACACGGCGTCGATCGGCAACAACCTGTCGCTCTTCTCGGCGGGCGTCCTGGTGATGCAGAACCCGGCGGACACCGTGCTGGTGACGAACCAGGCCACCTTCGCCGGCGGGGCCACGGCGGGCCTCCTCACCGAGGGGTTGCTCGAGGTCCGCGGCAAGCTGCTGCAGACCAACAGCGGCACCGGCTTCCCCGCGAACAGCTTCAGCGCCTCGGGGAATCACACCACCCGGCTCGCGGGCCCCAACCCGCAGCAGGTGGACATCTTCAACGTCGGCAGCGGTCCCACGGCGAGCCACTTCGCCAACCTCGACCTGAGCCTCAAGACCGGGAGCGTGGACTTCACCCGGCTCAACACGCTCGTGGTCGAGGGCATGCTCATCTCCAAGCCCTCGGCGACACCGCCGATCCTCGGCACCTCGAATGGCGCCACGCTGTCGGTCGGGGGCGTGGACGTCAGCGGCCTGTCCTTCAACGCCCTGCCGCTCATCATCGGCAGCGGGCCGATCGTGCAGTTCGACAACGTGACCCTCGACGCTCCGGTCGGGGCCACCCAGCTCACCGTGAACCATCCGGGCCAGGCGACGCCGTTCCAGTTCATCAACCTGAGCTTCCCGACCACGCCGACGACCGGCCGCTACCTGCTGGCCAACGACACCGATGGCCCGACGCCGAACGCGCTCGTCATCAGCATGGTGAACCCGACGCCGGCGACCGATGGCGGCTTCACGAGCGCCACCAACGGGGCGGTGATCAACTGGCCGGCACCGCTCATCTGGACCGGCGCCACCAGCACCGACTGGAGCACGGCCAGCAACTGGAGCACCGGGACGATTCCGATCACGACCAGTGACGTCACGATCCCGGCAGGGACGCCGAACCAGCCGACGCTCAACACCAGCGTGCAGTTGCACAACCTCACGATCCAGACCGGAGCCACGCTGACGACCAACGACATCGGCGTGCTGCTGACGGGGAACCTCGACGCCTCCGGCCTCCTGGTGGGCTGCTGCGGCGACGTGATCACCCTCAACGGGGGCACGTTGCGCGGCAACTTCGACAATGTGCTGCTCGTCATCTCGGCCGGCACCGTGACGACGCTCAACGGCGCCACCACGCTCGTCAACAGCAACGTCCAGGACTATGGAGAGCTGATTCTCGCCGGGAACACCCTGGATGTGGGACAGGGGTATCTCAACACCCTGGCGGGCACGGGGCTGCTCACCATGACGAACGCGGCCGACCTTGTGAAGGCGGGCTCCCTCGACTTCAGCGGGGCCAATGCCACCGGCCACCTCACCGCCGGGGCGATCCACGCCCAGACGCTGACCCAGGGTGGCGCCGGCGGCCAGGATCCGGCGTCGTTCTTCGCGAGCGGCAATCACAAGGTGGTGCTGGGCGGTCCCGCGGCGAGCACCATCAGCTTCGCCAATCCGGCCAACAGCCGGTTCCAGGAGCTGGATGTCACCAGCGTGGCGTCGAGCCTGACGCTGATCAGCGACGTCACGGTGGCCGGGCAGCTCATCTCGGTGCCGAGCGCTGTCAGCGGCCCGGTGGTGAGCGGCGCGGGGGTCACGCTCACCGCCGGTGGTGCCGACATCGGCGCGCCGCAGGGCGTTACCGCACTCACCATGGACGGCGTACCGATGGTGCTCTCGGGCGGCGCGATCACCAACCTGAGCGGCGTGACCTTCAGCAATCAGAGCCCCTCCGGGATCGCCCTGACTGTCAACAACGCTGGCACCGCGGCGCCGTTCACCTTCGCGAATCTCAGCTTCACCACCATCCTCACGACCGGTGGTCTGCACATCCAGGCCAACGACCTCGATGGTGCGTCGCCCAATCCGCTGGTCATCGACGTGATCGGGGCCAGCCCGGCCTCGGGTGCGGGCGTCAGTCAGGCGAATAACGGCGCCATCATCAACTGGCCGCCGGTCGGCAGCCTGAACTGGACCGGCGCCATCAGCGGTGACTGGTCCATCGCCGGCAACTGGGACCTGGGCCGGGTACCCACCGCGGTCGACGACGCCACCATCGGGATCGGCACGCCGAACCTGCCGAAGCTCTCGGTCAACTCGGCGATCAACAACCTCACCATTCAGGCCGGCGTGACCGTCGACCTCGACACCACCGTGCTGGTGATCGGCGGCAACCTCGTCAACGGCGGCTCGATCACGGGGCTGCAGGGGACCGCGGGCGTGACCCTGGTGGGCACCGGCAAGACGATGGAGGGCACGATCGGCGTCGACGTGGTCATCCCAGGCAGCTACACGCTGAGCGGGAACACCGGCGCGCTGAGCCTCTCGGTGGCCGGCGCCACAGGGAGCCTGACCCTCAACGGCCATCAGGCGTCGACCAGCGCCGGCTTCTCGACGCTCAACAGCGGCACCGTGACCATGAACAATTCCGCCGACCTCCTGCTGGTCGGGGGTCTGGCGCTCTTCGCCGGCGGCGACGAGTCCGGGAAACTCACGGCCGGTGCGCTCCAGCTGGCCGGCGACTTCACCCAGATCGCTGCCACCAGCCAGACCAGCTTCGCGCCGAGCGGGACCCACAAGACCGTGCTGTCCTCGGCCGCGCCGCAGACGATCGACTTCGGGTCACCAGGCGCGGGATCGGGCGGCTCGCACTTCCAGGTGCTGGACCTCACCGGTGCCGTTGGCGGCGCGACGCTGACCGTGAACTCCATCGTGGACAGCGTGCTCGTCTCAGGCAACACCGCGGCCAAGCTGATCGGTGGCGGAAGCTCGCTCACTTCCCGGATCTGGAATGTCACGGGGCTCACGGTGGACAACGCGCCGATGATCCTCAACGAGAACGGGCTGCAGTCCACCCAGGTCTTCGACAACGTCGCCTTCCAGGGCTTCCCGACGACCGCGAACTCTTCGGTGCTGATCGACGTGACCGCCCAGGGCAATGCGACTGGTGGAAGGTTCATCGACATCCACAGCACTCAGCTGCAAACCAGCCTCGGCACCGGTGGACTGTACCTGCGCGCCCAATCGGGCAACGGCATAGGATACACCCTGAGGATGATAGGCTCGAATGACCCCACCGGCGGCTTCTCACGGAGTCAGGCCATAGCACCGGTGACCATTCAGTATCAATAGGGGGCAGGCGGGTCCGGCTACGGAATGCATCATGCCGGCAGCGGGGCCGAGCAGTCGCTCGGCCCCGCTGGCGTTTGAGGGATTCGGGGTGCGTCGAATGAGTCCGGCACTTCGGGCGCGAGGGGCTACGGTGGGAGATGCGTGGGCCGCGTGTCTACCGCCGCCGCCTGCCCCACTGGCGACTCGAGGGCGCGACGTACTTCGTGACCTGGCGGCTGCATCGGGGGCAGGCGGGGCTGTCGCCTGAGGAGCGCGGAGAGATCCTCCGAGTACTGGAGCATTCCGATGGAACGAGATTCATCCTGCATGCTGCGGTCGTCATGGACGACCATGTGCACTTAATTGTCTCGCTGATGGGCGAGGATCGGCTGGAAGATCTTGTCCGAATTTGGAAGGCGTGCGGGGCCGCCCGACTCCGGCGCTACGGCAGGGTTGCACCATTTTGGCAACGCGAGTACCACGACCGGATCATCCGCTCAACCTCAGATTTCCGTGTGAAGATCCGATACGTCGCCCAGAATCCGACGCGGCGCTGGCCGGACGCGTCCGACTATCCGTGGCTGTACGTGAAGACGAAGTAGGGGCGGGGCTAAGTAAGCCCCGCCCCTACCTAAGCCCCGCCCCTACCCGCCTACCCGCTGCCCGGCCTACTCCGCCCGCACCTTCGGCACCGTCCGCTCGACCACCGTCGCGTTCACCGGCGCGCCATCGAACAGCCGCTCCTGTCCACCGACGACGATCTGCTCGCCGGCATCAACGCCACTTTTGATCTCGACGAACCCCGGTGAGCGCACGCCGATCCCGACCGTGCGCCGGACCGCCTTGCCGTCGACGACCGCCCAGACGAAGAACGACCCCTGCATCGGCACGAGGGCGTCCTCCGGCACGATGACGGCGTCGGGCCGCACCTCCGTGGCGAGCCGCGCCTCCGCGAACATCCCCGCCTGCAACTGGCGCTTCGGATTGGCGACCAGCGCCTTGACGAGAATCGTTCGTGCCGGCAACTGCACCACCGGGTCCACGAAGTCCACCGTCCCGACGAACTCCTGCCCGGTGAGGGCGGCCACGCGGAAGGTGACCTTCTGCCCCCGCTTGAGCTGGCTGGCGAACTTCTCCGGCACCGTGAACGCCACGCGCTGCGGATTGACGGTCTGCAGCGTCATCAGGCGGCTGCTGGTCGTGACGTAGTCGCCCAGGCTGACGAAGCGCTGCCCCACCACGCCGGCGAAGGGCGCGCGCACGGTCGTGCGCTCCAGCCGAAGCGTGAGCAGGTCCAGCTCCGCCTGACTGCTCCGCGCCATCGCCTCGGCCCGCTCCAGATCGGAAGTGGACGAGGCCCGCTGCGCCAGCAGATCCTTCGTGCGCGCCAGCGCCTGCCGCGCGAGGTCCCGGTCCGCCTCGGCGCGCGCCACCTGCGCCTGCAGCTCCTGATCATCGATGCGCACCAGCACTGTGCCGGCTGCGACCTCGGTCCCCTCCGTCGCCGGGATCTGCACCACCCGTCCTTCGATGTCGGGCCGCAGTTCGATGGCCTGGATCGCCTCGATCTGCCCCGTCGCGTCGAGCGCATCGACCACGGTGTCCTTCCGCGCCACCGCGACTTCCGCCGGGCTCGGGGGCATCTGGCCGCCAGGCGCGCCGGGGCCGCCCGCACCGCCGGGCTGGGCGCCCGACTTGCCGCAGGCGGTGAGGGCTAGGGCACCGAGCAGAAATAGCCGCGCGAGGGTCACTGACTGCCTCCCTGGGTGTTGTCGAAACGGGTGCCGAGCAACGATTCGAGCAGCGCCCGCGCGAGCCGGGCCGTGTAGCGGGCCTGAACCACCTGGGCCTCCGCGTCGCTGAGGTCGTTCTGCGCCTGCAGCAGATCGAGGACGGTGGTGGCGCCGGCACGATAGCGCGCCTCCTGCACCCGGTAACTCTCGTGCGCGGCGGCGTGCGCCTGGGTATCGAGGTCGAACTCGCCGCGCGCGGTCTCGTAGGCCTCGTAGGCCTCGGTGACGTCGCGCAGCGCGCCGAGCTCGAGATCATTCCGCACCGCGCGAGCGACGTCCCGGTCGGCACGGGCCCGGAGGACTGACAGCTCGCGCTGGCCGTTGTTCCAGATAGGCATCGCCAGCGTGAGCGTCAGGGATGAGACGTTGCTGGCGCCCGGAAAGACCTTGATATCGAAACGGCTGTGCGCCGCATCGAGGGTCAGCGTGGGCAGATAGGCGCCGCGGCTGCCGCGGAGGATGGCCTCGGCAGACCGTTCCCGCGCCCGCACGACTCGGTAGTCCGGCCCCTGTTCCAGTGCCTGTGCCACGGCCTCGCGGAGCCCGATCGGCAGCGGGGGCGGCGGCATGGTGTCAAGGAGGGCCGCGTCGACGGGTCCCTCGACCCCAACCCGCCGGCCAAGCTGGAGCTGCGCCACCCTGAGCGCCGCCTCGCGACGCAGCAGATTCACCCGGGCCCGCACCACTTCGAGCACGACCGTCAGGGAATCCGACTGCACCGCTGCACCGGTGGCGACCCGCGCCCGCGCCACCGCGAGCTGATCTTCGGCCCGTGCCGCACGCTCCCGCGCCACCCGGGTGAACTCGGCATCCGACAGCACGCCGTAATACGCCGATTCGGTGAGCAGCGCCGCGGCATAGCGCTGCTGCGCCTCGGTGGATGTCGCTGCGTCCAGTTCCGCGGCGGTCCGGGCCAGGTCGGTGAACTTCCGGGCGCTGAAGATCTCGTAGGTCGCACCGAGCCGGAAGGTCGACGAGGTGCTCGACTGATTGAAGGTGCCGATGTTGAAGAACGCCTTCGAGTACTTGGTATAGTCGAGCGACACGCCAATGGAGGGTGCAATGAACGCGAGCCGCGCCGCCTTCCGGGACCAGTCCGCCTCCGCGACCGATCCCAGGGCGCGCACGTACGAGGGATCGAGCCGCACCGAGCGCTCGAGCGCCTCGGCGAGGGTCACGACCGGCACCGAGTCGGAAACCCCCACCCCCTGGCTCCCGCCCCCATGAAATGGGGGGGACTGGGAGGAGA
The DNA here is from genome assembly GCA_963817435.1 of uncultured Gemmatimonadales bacterium. Classification (GTDB taxonomy): domain Bacteria; phylum Gemmatimonadota; class Gemmatimonadetes; order Gemmatimonadales; family GWC2-71-9; genus JADJOM01. The sequence goes on along the minus strand of CAWFNY010000003.1, from coordinate 632,022 downwards.
AGACCGGGGGAACGGGAGCAGTGGCTACCACCGCCAGCTGCAGCAGGAGCGCGATCATCGCGCCTCCACCGCCGGCTCCGCGGCAGCCGAAGGGAGCTCGAGATCATGATGCTCATGCGCGACAACGCGATCGAGCAGCGTATACACGACGGGGACGAGATAGAGGGTGAGCAGCGTCGACACGAAGACTCCGCCGACGATGGCATAGCCGAGCGGGCGGCGGCTGATCGAGCCGGCGCCGAGCCCGAGCGCGACCGGCAGTGCGCTGGTGATCGTCGAGACGGAGGTCATCAGAATCGGGCGGAGCCTGATCCGGCCCGCCTCCTGCATCGCCTCGAACGCCGTCTTTCCCTTCTCGCGAAGCTGATTGGCGTATTCCACCAGGAGAATGGAGTTCTTGGTGACCAGGCCGATGAGCAGCACCATCCCGATCTGGCTGTACAGATTGAGGGTGGAGCCAGCCACCCAGAGCACGGCCAGTGCGCCCGCGACAGCCAGCGGCACCGCCAGCAGCACGGTGAAGGGGTGCACCAGTGACTCGAACTGCGACGCCAGCACCATGAAGACCACCAGCAGCGCGAGACCGAAGGCGAAGTAGAGCGACCCGCCGCTCTCCTCCAGCTCCCGTGACTCCCCGGCGAGCGCGGTAGTGCTCCCCTTGGGGAGGACTTGCTTCGCCAGCGCGTTGAGGGAGTCGATCGCCTCGCCGAGGGTGAAGCCGGGCGCGAGCCCCGCACTAAGCGTGAACGCCGCAATCCGGTTGTAGTGATTGAGCTGCTTGGGGCTGATGCCTTCATCCACCCGGGTCACCGCCGAGAGCTGGACCAGCTGGCCGTCGCGCCCGCGCACGTAGAGCCCCGACAGATCGCTCGGCGTGGCGCGTTCCCGCGGGTCGAGCTGCACCAGGACGTTGTACAGCTTGTTGTCGCGGGTGAATGTGCTGACCTTGCGGCCCCCGAGCATGGTCTGCATCGTCGCGGCGATGTCGCCCACGGGCACGCCGAGATCCTCGGCGCGGTCGCGATCGAAGTGCACCGACAGCTGCGGCTTGTTGACCCGGAGATCGGTGTCGATGTTCTGCAGCCCCTTGATCTGCCGGGCCCGGGCCACGAAGGTGTCCATCACCCCGCCCAGCAGCGAAAAGTCGGGATTCTGCACCACGAACTGCACCGGATTGCCGAAGCCACCGAAGGCCGCGGGGTTGCTCGCGAAGGCGAAGATGCCGGGGATTCCGAACAGCTGGCCCTGGACATCGCCGACGATCTGCTGGGAGGAACGCGTGCGTTCGGAGTAGTCCTTCAGCTTGGTGAACACGATGCCGTTGGTGGGCCCGCCCCCGAAATTCACCACGCTGAAGAAGCTCTTGGTCTCCGGCGTCTTCCCGATGATGGTCTCGACCTGCTTTTGGTAGCCGTCGGTGAACGCGAGCGACGACCCCTCGGGGGCGATGGTGAAGGTGAGGAACCACCCCTGGTCGTCGGCGGGGATGAACTCGCGCTTGAGGCTCCTGAAGAGCACGATGGCGGCCACGGTGGTCAGCGCGGCGGCCGCGAGCACCGCACCCCGGTTCCGGAGCGACCAGGCCAGGGAACTCGAATAGCCGCGGGTGATCGCCTCGAAGCCGCGCTCCAGCACCTGATACAGCGGGCCGTGGCGCGGCGGCACCTTCAGGATGCGGCCGCAGAGCATCGGGGTCAGCGTCAGCGCCACGAAGCCCGAGATCAGCACCGACCCCGCCACCGCGATGCCGAACTCATTGAAGAGCCGGCCGGTGTTCCCCTGCAGGAAGGCCAGCGGCGTGAACACCGCGACCAGCGAGATCGTGGTCGCGATGACCGCGAAGGCGATTTCGCGAGTGCCGTTGGTTGCCGCCTCGACCGGCGTCTCCCCCAGTTCCTCCTGATGCCGGTAGGCATTCTCGAGGACGATGATCGCGTCGTCCACCACGATCCCGATGGCCAGCGTCAGCGCGAGCAGCGTAAGGTTGTTGATCGAGAACCCCAGGAAGTACATCACCGCGAAGGTCGCGATGATGGATGTCGGGATCGCGAGCCCGGGGATGATCGTGGCCCGCAGGTTCCGCAGGAAGATGAAGATGATGAGCACGACCAGCACGGCGGCGATGATCAGCGTCTCCTGCGCCTCCTGAATCGAGCGGGTGACGAACTCCGAGCCGTCGAACCCCGTGGCGATCTCGACTCCGGGCGGGAGCGCCGCCTGGATCGCGGGCAGCTCGTCGCGGATCTCCTTGGCCACCTGGATCAGGTTGGCCTTGGACTGGCGCACGATGCCGATCGCCACCGCAGGCGTGCCGTTGAAGCGCAGCAAGCTGCGCTCGTCCTCGGCGCCGAGTTCGACGCGCCCGAGATCGCGGAGCCGGATGGACTGCCCGTTCGCGTTGGTGACGACGAGGTTCTCGAACTCTCCCGGCGTCTTGAGCTCGCCCAGGGAGCGCACCGAGAACTCCCGGCGGGAGGATTCGATGCGGCCGGCGGGGATCTCGACGTTGCGGTTCTGGATCGCGGACTCGACGTCCTGCACGGTGAGTCCGCGCGCGGCGAGTTCCTGCGAGGACAGCCAGACCCGCATCGAGAGGCGGCGTTCCCCGAAGATCTGGGCGCTGCCCACGCCGCTCAGACTCTGCAGCCGGGCCTTGACCCGGCGGTCGGCGATGTCGGAAAGCTGCAGCAGGTCGTAGTTCGCACCGGACAGCGCAAGCCAGAAGAACGGCTGGGCGTCGGCCTCCTGCTTGGCGACGACCGGCTCCTCGATGTCCCGCGGCAGGCGGCCGCGGACCCGCGACACCTTATCGCGTACGTCCTGGGCGGCGACGTCCACGTTCCGGTCGAGCGTGAACTCGAGCGTGATCGTACTGACCTGTTCCGCGCTCGAGCTCGTGAGCGTGCGGAGCCCGGCGACCGTGCTCAGCTCCTCTTCGAGGATGTCCGTGACCGCAGACTCTACCACCTGCGGATCGGCGCCCGGGAGGATCGTCGTGACCGAGATGATCGGTGCGTCCACGTCGGGATAGTCCCGGACCGGCAGCTTCAGATAGCCGATGACCCCGAACAGCACGAGCCCCAGGCTCAGCATGCTGGCCAGGACGGGTCGGCGGATGGCAACGTCAGAAAGCTTCATCGGGACATCCGAGGAAGACCGGAATGACTCCACGGCGAAGGGAACCGGGAGCCGGGGCATGCTTCAGGAGTCCGGCCCATGACGGATGGGCAGGCCCCGGGTTTCAAGGGAGCCGGACAACCTAACCGGGCCGGGGCGGCCCGGTAAGGGTATCTTTGGGCATGTCCCTCAAGCTCAGCGCCAGGCAGCAGGCCCAGCTCACCTTCCTCGAGCGGCTGCCGCCCAAGCTCCAGAAGCTCAACGCCACCATCGAGCAGATGGCGGGCGGTCAGGCGGATGATGTCTCGATCCGCCAGCTCATCCGGGCGTGTGACGAGATCAAGGCAGGCTCCTCCCAGCTCGGCATCAATGCCTTGGCGGATGCGGCGGGCGGCATGGCCTCGATGGGACGGCGCGGCGGAGGGATGCAGGTGAAGGTGCGGGGACTTCGGGACCTGCTGGCCTCGGTGAAGCACAGCTACGATGCCGCCATGAAGAAGGCGACCACCGAAGAACCTGAGTCCGGGGAGTAGGCGCCCGCTCGCGCGGCTCAGTCAGGCGCCAGGACAGCCAAGGAGGGGCGTCCCCGTGGGGCGCCCCTCCTTGGCTGTCCAGCGGTGGCTACTTGGAGGAACCGGGCTCGTAGACCTGCTCGCCCTTCTTCCTGAAGTAGTCGTCGATCGGCTTCCCGCCCATGAGGATCGCCATGCCGTGAATGAGGATGCCGATGAGGATCGACACGAACGCGAGTGCGCAGATCACGCCCCCGGCACCGATGCCGGCGAAGATCCGCCCGAAGATTTCCATGGCCTGGTCCCGTATGGAGGGGTTCGTAAACCGGACGTAGATTACCCAATCCCCCGGCCCGGCTCAAGCCGGGGCCGGGCCCTCCCTCTTCCGCGGCACCGCCGTGAGGAACCCGATGCGTCGATTCACCACCCTGCTGCTGACCCTCGCCACCCCCGCCCTGCTCGCCGCCCAGGAGCACCGGGACCACGGCCCCGCCCTCAAGATCGAGAACGGTGGAGCGTTCCCGGCCGGCTGGAGCGTCCGCGCCGACGAGGGCGGCAAACCCGCCGAAGTCAGCCTGGCGGTGATGGCTCCCGGCTGGCACCTGGTGACCGCAGCGTCCGGGATCATGTACCGCGCCCAGGATGTCGCCCGCGGCGCCTACGAGGTCTCCGCGAAGATCCACCTCTTCCCCGGCGGGGGTGGTCATGAGGAAGCGTTCGGCCTGTTCGTCGGCGGCTCGGACCTCGCCGGCCCGGCGCAGCGCTACACCTACTTCCTGATCCGCGGTGACGGAAAGTTCAAGATCAAGCGCCGCGCGGGGGCTTCGGCCACCGACATCACCAGGGATTGGATGCCGAGCCCGGCGATCGTGCAGGTGAAGGCCGAGGGCCCCGTGGCCAACGTCCTGTCACTGCTGGTGGGGAAGGACAAGGTGAGCTTCCGGGTCAACGGCCAGGAGATCTATTCCGCGCCCGCGGCGAACATCGACACCGATGGGATTGTGGGATTCCGTGTGAACCACAACCTCTCCCTGCATCTCGAATCGCTCGAAATCAGGAAGTAGCAGCCGCGATTAATCGCGGCTGCTACAGCTCCAGCGCCTGCCTGGCGCTCTTCTGGACCTCCCCAGCACCCTCCGCCGCGATCCGGGCCAGCGCCTGCTTCGCGGCGGCGGTGTTTGCGGCCGCGAGCGCCCGCACGACGCTGAGCTGGCGCTTCACGTCGGAGGACCCGAACGACAGAAACCCGCGCCGCTCCACCGCCACCCGCGCCAGCGCCATCGCCGCCTCTCCCGAATCGAGCTTCGCGAGCACCTCGAGCAGCTCCTGCCAGACCTGCGGATCCTTCTCCGCCTCGAAGGCCGCGAAGAGCGGCATCGCCATCGCCCCCGAGCCGCGGGCCCCGAGCGCGCGGCCCGCCCGCACCCGGGTCTCCGGCGCTTCATGCCCGAGCGCCTGACGCAGCGGCTCGACCACGGAGCGGTCCCGGTAACGGGCCAGTGCATTGATCACGGCGTGCCGTACCCGCTCCTCGGGGTGACGCACATGCGCGACCAGTAACGGCACCGACTCCACCACGCCCATCCGGCCCAGCAATTCGGCGCCCAGAGAGAGTTCGCCCGTCCGGGCGCTCTTCATCAGCGGTGAGACGATCTGGACTGCGTCGGGCATGCCACCGAGCGAGTCGAGCAGAAACGCGCGCGGCCCGATGGTGTCGTATCGTTTGAGAATCTCGAGCATCAGCTCGGCCGCCGGGAACCCGCCCGCCCGCAGCACCTCGGCGGTGCGGGCCTGCTCTTCCGGGATCCGGTATCCCTGCTCGATCAGCGCCTCGAGCACCGGCCGCGACAGCAGCCGTTTCAGCGCGATGGAGAACGTACGGCGCGGATCCTCAGTCAGCCCGGGGAGCATGCGGACCGCGGCCTGCGCATCGTGGAGCACGGCGTGCCATTGCTGCCGCCGGATCGCCCGGTCGAGTTCCCGAAGGATGCCCTCGATCATGCCGGCGATCTGATCGCCCTGCCTGGCGCGGGGCACGAACGAGGTGGCCGGATCTGGCAGTGCGGGCCGCTGACCTGACAGCGGCAGCGGATCGGGCAGCAGCTTGACCCGCACCGCGGAGGTGCTCGGCACGGGGGCTTCATCATATGCCAGCGCCCGGGCGAGGGCGAGCAGCTCGGCGGCCGGGGCGCCGGCCTCGATCCGGATGGCGTCGACCTGGCGGCTCTGCAGCCGGCCCTTGAGGGAATCGCCGTCGACATCCCAGCTGTTTTCGATGCCCGCCTCGATCACCGCCCCCGAGGCCGTCACCCGCGCCGTGACGGCGGCAAGCAGCGCGGCGGTCTCCTCCGCCTGTCCCGGGACGGTCCGGAGCAGGTGCACGAGCTGCCCCAGCAGGTCGGTCAGCGGAGCGGTAGGATCGGGAGAAAAGGGGGGCATGGAGCTCTCAGTATAGCGTCCCGGCGCTTGCTTGACACCACTCCAACCGAGGGGTATATACCCTCAAGCCGCTTGCCGAGGCGGTACAGCATTTCATGGGTCGATCGTACCGATGCTGCTTGCCTGCAATTCGAATATCAATAACGTGAACCGACCCTACTGGGGGGCGGAGCGATAGCGCTGCACGGTGGTTGCACGCGATCGGCCCGCTCCGAAACGAGCGGGCCGTCTGTTTTTCCGGCTTTCATTCACCGCAGTTCCCCTTAGCGAGGAGAGATCATGAAGCGTGTATTCGTGCTTGCGGGCGCCCTGGCCGCTTTGGCCGCTGCTACGCCGGCGTCGGCACAGGTAACGGTGGGGTGGGATGTCGCGGGATTCAGCAGCTATGTGTGGCGTGGCATCACCTATACCAACAAGCCGGTCATCCAGCCCGACCTCTACTTCACCGTGCCGGTCGGCAAGGCCTCGATCACCGCGGGCGGCTGGGCTAACATCGATGCCGGCAAGTATTCTGGCGCCACGGACATTTCCGAGAGCGGCGGCACCTCGGCGTTGAATCTGGCCGAGTTCGACTGGTGGGGTGAGATCGGGGTCCCGGTCGGCGTCGCCACTATCACTGGCGGCGCGACGGGCTACATCTTCCCCAACGACGTCGGCTTCACCAAGACCTCTAACACTGTCGAAGTCTATGGCAAGGTCGCGCTCGGCGTGCCGCTCAACCCGAAGCTGGCCGCCTGGTACGACGTCGACAAAGTGAAGGGTCTCTACGTCGAGGGCAGCGTCTCTCACGGCATCCCGCTCGGCGCCGCGACCCTGAACCTGGGCGCGCTGGCCGGCTGGACTGGCGGCCAAGAGATCAACGCGAGCAAGACGAGCGAGCTGGCCAACTTCCAGGATAAGGGCCTGACCCACGTCGACCTCTCAGCGAGCGTCGGCTTTACTGCGGGCCCGGTGAGCATCACGCCCTCGATCCATGGCGTGATCGGCCACGACCGCTTTACGAAGTGGACAAAGCGGGACAGCAGCACCTTCGGTTTCAACAGCACTGGCTTCAAGCTCTGGGGCGGCGTGACGATCAGCTGGTCGAAGGCGTTCGGCGCGAAGGAAGAGGCGAAGGAGTAGGACGGTTAGAGGGGATTAGGCAGTTAGGCGGTTAGAAAGAGCAGCGGGAGGGCTTCGGTGACGAGGCTCTCCCGTTCTCACTATCCTACCGCCCTCCCGCCCTCCCGGCTCACAGCCCCTTCGCGATCTCCTTGAAGGTGTCCTCCAGCCGGTTCATCATCTCCTTGACGAGATCCATGCTGATCCCAAGTGCCGGCTCGATCCGGATCGTCCGGGCCCTGGAGTACGTCCCCGCCACCAGGACGCCGCGCTTGAACAGCCCCGCCGCGCACTTGAATCCGATCTCATCGGTGGGGAACTCCATGCCGATCAGAAGCCCCGCGCCATGGGAGTCGGTAAGGACCTGCGGGTACTTCTGGCCGAGGGTGGCCAGCTCCTTGAGGATGTAATCGCCTTTCACGGCCGCCTGGCCGGGGAGATCCTCCTCGAGCGTCACCTGGATCGCCGCGATGCCGGCGACGCAGGCGATCGGGTTGCCGCCAAAGGTGGTGGAGTGGATGATCGGGTTGGGGATCAGCACCTCCCAGATCTTCGGCGTCGAGATGAACGCCGACAGCGGCATTACTCCGCCGCCGATGGACTTCCCCATGCACATGATGTCAGGCTCAACACCTGAGTGGTCCACGCCCCAGAGCTTGCCGGTGCGGCCCATGCCCGTCTGAATCTCATCCGCGACGAGCAGCGTGCCATGGCGGGTGCAGATCTCCCGCACCTTCTTCAAGTACCCCTCGGGCGGTACCACGCCGCCGGCCTCGCCCTGCACCGGTTCGACCACGAAGGCCGCGGGCAGCTGGCCGACCGCTTCGAGAATGCACATCTGCTGATCGAGCGCGTCGGCGTCGCCGTAGGGGACGAAGCGCACGTCCTGCAGGCCACCCTCGAACGGCGTCCGGAACGACGCCTTCCCCATCAGCGACAGCGACCCCATCGACTTGCCGTGAAAGCCACCGAGCGTGGAGATGAAGGTGTTCCGCTTGGTGTAGAGGCGTGCCAGCTTGATGGCGCCCTCGATGGCATCGGTGCCGTTGTTGATGAAGAAGCAGCAGCCGATCTCGCCCGGGGTCACGGCGGCGAGGAGCCTGGCGAGGCCGGCGCGCCAGGGCTCGAGCAGCTCCTGGCTGTTGAGCGCCATGCGCCCCATCTGGTCCTGGACCGCCTTGATGATCTTCGGGTGATTGATGCCCGCGGAGAAGATGCCGTAACCACCAAGGGCGTCGATGTACTCGCGACCGAGGAGGTCCCGCAGAATGGCTCCCTCGCCGGACCACTCCAGCGCCGCGAACTGACCCGCCTGGGTGACCGACTTCCGGTAGGTGAGGAAGCCGCGATTGACATGCTTCTCGTAGGCCTCGACCGTCTCGGCGATGAAGGCTTCCTTTTCGCCAAGGCTCATCGGCCGGCCGCCGATGAGGTCGAGATACCGCTGGCTGAGCTTCAGAACATCAGAATTCGGCAACCGCAATTAATCGGCGCTCCTTTCACGGGGAAATTCTGCCGGCGCGCACGGCCGTGCACGCCAACGGACACAGGTCAACCGGATTTGATCTCGGTCCAGATCTGATCCCACATCGCGCCCGCCGCCCCAAGGTCCTTCTGATATTCGAGGCGCTGGAACTCCTCGGCGGTCGGATAGGGAATCGGGCTCTTCATCTCGGCCAGCGCCGCCTGATTCGGCGAACCATAGCCGGTCGTATTGGAAATCGCGGCGCCCACGCCGGGACGCAGGACATAGTTGATGAATTCATGCGCGGCCCGCTTGTGCGGCGCCGACTTGGTGATCACCATCGAGTCGGTCCAGATGGTGCACCCCTCCTTCGGCACCACATACCCGAGCGCCGGCTGCTCGGCCCGGGCCTGCGCCGCGTCGCCATTCCAAAGCTGCGCGATCCACACGTCGCCGGAGATGAGCTGGCCCTTCACCGGCGCCGAGATGTAGGCCTTCAGGTTCTTCTTCGCCGCCAGCGCGTCGGCCTTGGCCCCCGCCAGCTCCCCCGGATCGACCGAATTGAGCGACTTGCCGCGGTAACGCAGCCAGGCGCCGATCACGTCCCGCATGTCGTCCATCTGCGTCATCTTCCCCCTGTACTTCGCATCGAGAAAGATGGCCCAGGTGTCGGGATTACCAGGCACCTTGTCGGTGCGCCAGGCGAACCCGGTGGTGCCCCACTGGTACGGGATGGCGTGCTTGTTGTCCGGGTCGAAGACCGGATTCAGGAAGGTCGGCGCCAGGTTCACGAAGTTGGTCAGGTACTTCCTGTTGAGCTCCGCGGCGAGGCCCGTCGCGACCATCACCGGGACGATGTAGTTCGACGGCACCACGATGTCGTAGCCCGACGCACCGGCCTGGAGCTTGGCGACCATCTCTTCGTTGCTCTCGTACGTATCGTAGGTGACCTTCACCCCGAATTCCTTCTCGAAATTCGTGATGGTGTCCTCCGCGATGTAGTCCGACCAGTTGTAGATCGCGAGCTCCTTCTCGATCGGGCCGAGATCCGCATTTGCGCCCTCGGCGGCGGCCGGCTTCTCCTGCTTGCCGCAGGCGGTGAGCACCATCCCGATGGTGCTCATGCCGAGGCCGAGGACGGTCGCCCGCCCGACGAACTCGCGACGACTGAGCGCGCCCGACTCGAGACCAGCAACGAGTTGCCGGATTTCGTTCCGCTTGGACATCGCGACACTCCAGTTCGACGGTGATTGCCCGGGAGGGGATCAAGAGCGCCGAGCCCGCTACGACAGTCTGTCCTTCAGGCCGTAATATGCCCCCGCGAACGGCAGAAACCACGGCCACCCCTCGTAGAAGGGGACTGCCCGGAAGGGGATTGCGCTCAGCGCCGGCCACTCGGCCCGTCCAAGCATGGCGCGGCCAACCCGGTCGCCGAGCCAGCTGGCGCAGGCGACGCCGTGCCCGCCATAGCCCAGAGCGTAGGTGATCCCGGCATGCTGGCCAGCGTGCGGCATCTGGTCGAGCGTGAAGCCGAGCGTCCCGCCCCACGCGAAGTCCACCCGGACGTTCGCGAGTTCGGGATAGACCTCGACCATGCCGCGGCGCAGGATCTCCCGGCTTGCCGCCTGCGCCGTGGGTGAGAACGCCGCCCGCCCGCCGAACACCAGCCGCCCATCCGGGGAAAGCCGGAAATAGTAGAGCAGGTTCTTCGTGTCACTCAGCATTCGCCCACGCGGGATCAGCCCCTGCGCCACGTCAGGCGCAAGCGGTTCGGTCGCGATGATGTAGCTCCCGACGGGAACCACCCGCCGCGCCAGCCACGGCAGCAGCCGCCCGGTATAGCCATTCGTCGCGATCAGTACCGCGTCGGCGTCGACCGGGCCTCGACTGGTCTGGAGCCGGAAGCCTCCGCCCACCCGGCGGATCGCGGAAACGCCGGTGCGCTCGAGGAGCATGGCTCCGTGACGCACCGCCGCCGCGGCGAGTCCGGCAACATACGCCGCCGGCTGCACCGCCCCGGCGAGCGGGTCCAGGAGCCCGCCGTGATACCGCGTGGAGCCGATCTCCCCGGCAATCCGCTCCGGTCCGATCAGTTCGCTCGCGTAGCCGAACTCCCGTTCGAGCAGCCGCTGCGAGGCTCCGAGCCCCGCCAGATGGGACGGCTTCGCGGCCAGCGTCACGTGCCCGGTGCGGGCCCAGCCACACTCGATCTGCTCCTCGCGGACCAGCGACTCAACGAAACCAATCGCCTCGAGCGAGTCATGAAACAGGGTGCGCGTGCGCTCCAGCCCGAGGCGGCGCACCAGCACCGGCAGATCGGCCTTGTAGCCGGGGAGGACCATGCCGCCGTTCCGGCTGCTGGCACCCCAGCCGATCGTCTCGCGCTCCAGCACCGCCACGGTGGCCCCGCTCTTCGCGATCGCGCGCGCCGCCGAGAGGCCGGTATAGCCGCCCCCGACGACAACGACATCCGCGCGATCCGGCAGCGCCGAGGCGGTCGCGATCTCGGCCCGCGGCGCCGCCCACCAGAGGCAGTTCGACTCCGGCGAGGGCGGCATCGGCGTCCGGTCCTCTGCTACTTGGAACTGTTCCAGACCAGCCGGCCCGCCTGCTCCGGCGTCATCGAGACCCCGGCGAGCGCGAGCGCCCGTGCGAGAGCGGGATCGCGCTTCGCGCGGAGATCGTCCCCCGTCGGCTGGACGATCTCGTCAGGCACGACGCCATTGCGCTCGAGCCGGCCGCCGTCGGGCATCACCAGGTCCGCGACCGTGACCGAGGCGCCATAGAACGCGACGGTCTCGGTGCCGACGCTGTGCACGTAGGCCTTGGACTCCCGCACCGCGCCCGAGGTGCGATCGCCCAGCACGATGCCGCGCTTGGTCAGCTGCATCGTCCTGGCGAAGAGTTCCGACGCGGACGCGGAACCGGCGTCGACCAGGACATAGAAGGCGGCCTGCACGTGGTCCTCACCGCTGCCCTTGGCAACCATGGGCGTCGTGGAGCTGCGGGTGATCTCGCTCGCCACCGTCATGCGATCGGCATACAGCCCGCTCAGGAGCCTGAGCAGCGAGTGAACGGCCCCGCCAGGGTTCCCCCGCAGATCGAGTACGACAGCCTGATGCTGGCGTGCGCTCCTGAGCATCGCATCGATCCACTGGTCGTAGGCGTAGAACCCGCCCAGCCGCCAGACGACGACGCGGTCGTCGATCTCCGTCGAGCGGGGTGCCATCTCGGTCCACTCGTCATCCTCCTCACGGAGCAGTTCGCCGAGATCGAAGGAGTTCCGCGGATCCACGACGCGCCGGCGTTCGATCACCTTGGCCGCGATCTCCAGGTCGCGCTGCTGGCCGTCGGGGGAGCGCAGCGTCGCATGCAGCCTCGCGAGCGGGTTGATCGCGCCAAGCAGGTAATCGAGCTGCCACAAGTTGGCGCGGGTGAGCTGGTAGCCCTCGATGGAAAGCACCGCGTCACCCGGCAGCACCCCCTTCGCCTCCGCGTCGCTGCCATCCTTCACCCGGAAGATGCGGCAGGTATCGCCGACGAACCGCATCTGCCAGCCGTAGTCGGCGCGATACACCAGACCCGGGGGGAGGAAGCCGGTGTGGGAGTCATTGAACTCGAGCGCCGCCTGCGCAATTGCGCCGATGAGCTGCCCTAACGCGACGGCACGGTCCAGCCGGGCGCCGGCGGTGTCGAACACTGCGGCGAGATCGACGCCGCCGTACGTGGTATCGAAGTAGTTCTTCCGGATGTCGTCGCGGACGACCTCGAGCATGATGTGGGCCCGCTGCCGGTCGAACTTGGTGACCTGCGCCGGGAGTCGCGTCGGGGTGGCGAGCAGAAGGAGCAGGAGATACGACCGGTTGCTCATAGACTCACCCCTTGAGTGGCTTCTCGCGGCCGACGCGGTCGGCGAGATAGATCAGCACCGCCGTCACCACGAGGATGATGGTGCTGATCGCATTGATGCTGGGCTCGATGTTTTTCCGGACCATGCCGTAGACGACGATCGGCAGCGTCGAGGACCCGACCCCCGACACGAACGAGGTGATCACGAAGTCATCGAACGACATGGTGAAGGCGAGCAGCGACCCCGAGATGATCCCGGGCCAGAGCTGCGGCACCGTGATCTTCCAGAAGGTCGTGATCTCGTCGGCGCCGAGGGTGAGGGCGGCCTCCTCGAGATTCTGGTCCATCCCCTGCAGCCGAGCGAGCACCACCACGACCACGAACGAGATGCAGAAGGCGATGTGGGCGATGGTGATCGTGGTCAGCCCGAGCGGGAAGCCAAGCAGCACGAAGAGAATGAGCAGCGAGATCCCGGTCACGATCTCCGGTGTCACCAGCGGCACATACAGGAACGCCTCGAGGGAAGTCCGTCCCCTGAACTTGTGCCGGGCCAGCGCCAGCGCGATCAGCGTCCCGAAGATGGCGGAGACGATCGTCGATGACACACCGACGATCATGCTCGCCTTGAGCCCGTCCAGGATGTCGTCGCGCTGCAGCAGGCGCAGGTACCAGTCCCAGGTGAACCCGACCCAGTCCACCGAGAACTTGGAGGCGTTGAACGAGAACAGCACCAGCACCAGAACCGGCACATGCAGGAAGAGATACACCAGCACCGAGAAGGCGACGAGCCAGCGTGGCAGCCGGGTGCTCATGTCAGGCCGTCCCGGCCGGCGCGCGGTCGCGCACCCGGAGATAGCCGAGCACCGCCACCAGTACCAGCGCCATCACGATGAACGACGCGGCCGAACCGAAGGGCCAGTTGCGGGCGGAGGAGAACTGGTTCTGGATCAGGTTGCCGATCATGACCTGCTTGGCGCCACCGAGCAGGTCCGAGGTCAGGAAGCTGCCGAGCGCCGGGATGAACACCAGCAGGCAGCCGGCCACGACCCCCGGCACCGAGAGCGGGAAGGTGACCTTCCAGAACCGCGAGCCGGGACGCGCCCCGAGCACCTCGGCGGCCTCCAGCAGCGAGAGGTCCAACTTCTCCAGCGAGGCGTAGATCGGCAGCACCATGAACGGCAGGAACCCGTACACCAGGCCCGTCATCACGGCGAAGGGAGTGTACAGCATCTCGATCGGCTGCTGGATGAGACCGGTCTTGAGGAGCACGTTGTTGATGAGCCCCGTGTCGCGCATGAGGAAGATCATGGCGAAGGTGCGCACCAGGAAGCTGGTCCAGAACGGCAGCACCACCAGGAACATCAGGAAATTCTTCCACGTGCCGCTGCGGGCGATCAGGTAGGCCAGCGGATACCCCATCAGCAGGCAGATGAGCGTCGCGCCGAGCGACCAGAGGAAGGTGCGGTTGAGGATCTCGAGGTAGAGCGGGTTGAAGAAGCGCTGGTAGTGCTCCAGGGTGAAGCCGGGCACGACGCCGCCGTAGATCCCGCGCGGCATCAGGCTGTAGACGAACATGATCAGCACCGGCACGGTGAAGAACAGCACCAGCCAGAAGGTGCCGGGCCCGAGCAGCGCCCATGCCCGCGCCGTCGGGCGCGAGTGGAAGAAGCCGAGCGCCTTCTGCCGGATGCGGGACATCACTCATCCTCCAGGATCTGGCAGTCTTCCGGAAGCCACGCCACCGCCGCCGCGTCCCCGCGCCTCCAGGGGAGCGGCTTGATGAGCTGGCCCTCGTTCCGCATCGCCACGGTACAGTCGGTTCCGTCGCGCAGCGTCACGATCACATGCATCATCTCGCCGAGATAGATCACGTCGCGGACCGTGCCGATGGTGGCGTTCTCGTTGGGAGGAGCCGCGCCGGTGGCGCAGACGTCCATCCACTCGGGGCGGACCGCGATGCGGACTCTGGCGCCGGGCTGGAGTCTCGGATGATCCGGGACGACGAAGGTGCAGTTAACGCCGGTGACCCGCCAGGCAGCGCCGTCCTTCCGCTCGACCGTGCCGTCGAAGAAGTTCGACTCGCCGATGAACTTGGCGACGAATGAGGTCCGCGGGTTCTCGTAGATCTCGGCCGGCGAGCCGAGCTGGGCGACGCGGGCGTTGTCCATGACCGCGATGCGGTCGGACATCGTGAGCGCCTCCTCCTGGTCGTGAGTGACGTAGACGAAGGTGATGCCGAGGCTCTTGTTGAGCGCCTTCAGCTCGAGCTGCATCTCCTTGCGGAGCTTCAGGTCGATCGCGCCCAGCGGCTCGTCCAGCAGCAGGATGGCCGGTCGCAGCACCAGCGCGCGCGCGAGGGCGACGCGCTGGCGCTGTCCGCCGGAGAGCTGGTTCGGCATCCGGCGCGCGAACTTGCCGACGTCCAGCCGGACCATCTCCAGTGCCTTGACCACGCGGTCGGGAATCTCCGCCTTCGCCACCTTATGCTGTTCCAGCCCGAACGCCACGTTCCTCTCGACGGAGAGATGCGGGAAGATCGCGTAGTTCTGGAACACCATCCCGATCTGCCGCTCGTAGGGACGCTTGTCGTTGACCACCTGCCCGCCGATCCGCACCGTCCCGCCATCCGGATCCGGCTGTTCGAAGCCGGCGAGCAGGCGGAGCGTGGTGGTCTTGCCGCACCCCGAGGGCCCGAGCAGCGAGAAGAACTCGCCGCGACGGATCTCGAAGCTGATCTCCCTGACCGCCTTGAACTCGCCGAACGACTTGCTGACCCGGGTGAACTCGACGGCCGGACCAGGGGCGGAATCGATGGGGGTGGCCACGATGGGGCGGATCCTGTTGCTGGCGGAGCGCGACGGGGGTGGGCCGCGAATGAGGAGTCGGATCGTGCGAGTGGGCAGAGCGCTTCGCTAACGTATCCCCCGCATTGTGGGGCCGCCAGTAGAAGCCGCGATTCATCGCGGCCCCTCCATCAGCCGACCAGTGCCTGCACCGATTCACGGAAGACGGCCGTATGCCGGTCGATATCCGCTTCGGTGGTCGCGGGCGCGATCAGCGCCATGTTGTGGAATGGCGTCAGGAGAATGCCCCGGTTCAGGGCGAACAGATGCATGAAACGGTCGAGCTCGAAGTCGGCCGCGGCCGCCGCTTCGCTCCCGTTGCGTGGCGGCACCGGCCTGAACCAGTACTCGGCACGGCACCCCAGTCGCTTCACGATCCACGGCAGCCGGAACTCATCGATCACACCCTCGACACCCGCCTGGAACCGCTGCGCGAGCGGAATGGTGCGGTGGTACGACTCGGCAGTCAGCACCTGCGCCAGCGTCGCGCGCATCGCGGCGAGGGCAAGCGCGTTGCCCGCCAGGGTCCCACCGATGCCGCCGGTATCGCAATCGGCCAGCGCGATCCGCCCCTGCAGCCGCTCCGCGACCTCCGCCGAGAAGCCATACACCGCGCCCGGCACCCCGCCGCCGATCGGCTTGCCGATCGTCAGCAGATCCGGCGCGAGCCCGTGGGCCGCCGTGTAGCCGCCCGGTCCGGCGCAGATGGTGTGGGTCTCGTCGATGATCAGCAGGGTCCCGTACTTGCGCGTCAGTTCGCGCAGCGCGGCGTGATAGCCGGGATCGGGATGGATGATCCCGATGTTGGTCATCGCCGGCTCGGCGAGCACGCAGGCCACATCCCCGTGGGCGAGGGCGGCCTCGAGCTCGTAGATGTCGTTGAATTCCACCACCCGGGTGGTGAGGGCGGGATCCACCGGCGGTCCCACGTTGCCGGGCCGCGGGCCGACCACGCCGTTGGTCAGCGTCGCGAAGGTCTCGTCCACCGACCCGTGATAGCACCAGTTGTGCACCAGGATCTTCGGGCGGCCGGTGAGCATGCGCGCCAGACGGATCGCGAATCGGTTCGCATCCGTCGCCGTCATCGCGAACTGCCAGGCGGCGAGCCCGAAACGCCGGGTGAGCTCCTCCGCGACCCAGAGGTGATCCTCGCCGGGCAGCATGTAGGTGAAGCCCCGTTCCGCCTGACGCTGCACCGCGGCCACGGTCGCGGCCGGCGCGTGGCCCGTCATGGCGCCGGTGTCGCCGAGGCACAGATCGAGATAGCGGTGCCCGTCGACGTCGGTGAAGTGAGCGCCCTGCCCTTCCGCCACGAACAGCGGGAAGCCGCCGGCCCACTTCGCCATCCAGTGCATCGGCACGCCCTGCAGCAGCGACCCCTTCGCGCGCTCGAACAGCGCCCGCGATTTCGGGTGCGACGCCTCAAAGCGGCGCTGCTCCTCGGCATGGAGCGAGGCGAGCCGGATCCGGTCGATGTGCGTCATAGGATGGGGGAAAAGTACGCCCCGGCTTGAAGCCTGTCGAGGCGACTGGCCGCATGTGCGACGGCCCAGACAGGCGACGGGGCCCGGGATGCACCCGGGCCCCGCCGTTTTATCCTCCCGCAGAGAGCACCCGGCTAGAAGGCCAGCCAGACGAACGCGAACAGGGTGTTGTTCCCCGACGCGTTCGTTCCCGTGCCGTCGAACTTGGCGTAGCCGGTGTATTGCAGCCCCACCCGGGTGTTCTCCCACGGATTGACGTCGAGCTCGCCGATGAATCCGTCGGTGTTCGGCTTGCCGCCGTACAGGCCGGCGTCGGCGGTGCCCCGGGTATCGAAGTAGCCGCCGCTCACCCCCAGCCACTGCTTCGGGTAGTAACTGGCGTTGACCCGCAGCGTCTTGAGCGTGTTGTTCGTGTTCGCCGATCCCCCGGCGTTGAAGGTGGCGTCGAGCGTCTGCTTCTCGCGGATCCAGCTCCCGCGCAGCACCGCGTTGCCGGTGCCGACCTTCGACTCGAACTGGCCGTCGATGCCGATATCCGCGTAGGTATCACGCGCCCCGGAGAGGGTCGCCGGGTAGAGACTGGTGTGCATCCCGAAGGTCCCGAGCATCGCCGACTGGTTGTCCCAGTCCTTCTGGAGGGCAAGGCGCCAGTAGGGAGCAACACCCTTGATGGCCCCGGTCGCGTCCGATGGCGCGGCCGCACCCTGCGGCGCCGACCGGTACACGTCGAACTCGGCGTAGACCAGATCACCGAACAGGGCGTAGCTGCCAAGACCCAGGACATTCTGCGAGAGACCGCCGTCGATCATCGTGCCGGCGGCCGGGGCGGGCGCCGCATCGGAGCCGATGAAGGGGAAGCCCCAGCCGGGCGTCGTGTTCCACAGATCCTGGATGCTCGGATTGTTGTTCAGCGTGAGGCCGTACACGACCTCGGTGCTCCCGCTCAGGTTGCCCTTGTCGGCGAACCGGATATCCAGGTTGTCGATCCCGAAACCGCCATCAGCACCGGCGTAGGTGAACTGGGAGAAGAGTCCGATCTTTGGCGTGATCCGGCCGGCCAGGAACACGCTGAGTTCCTGCGGGAACGCCACGGCGTCGTTCTGGGTGCCGGGCACCGCATCCTTCGTGTGGGTGATTCCTGCCGTCAGCATCGCGGAGAGCAGTGAGAAGGGGTTGAGCCCCAGCTTGCCGCCGTTGGTGGAATCGGTCTCGGTGATGGCGGGCTTATTGCCCATCGTGTAGCCGTTCAGTTTGAACTTCCGCCCGAACGGTGTCAGCTGGAGGAACTGGTAGTGACAGGCGCTGCAGGCGAGCCCCGTCTGCCGCGCGAAGCTGGGGACCACAACACCCGTGACCGCATGCGCGGCGACGTATGCCCTCGCCAGATCGCCGAGATTCTCACTGGCGAGGGCTGGCGATGTGATGCCGACGAGAAGCGGGAGGACAAGCCAACGAACAGATCGCATAAAGGACTCCAAGGCTCGGGAATGGGGCCTACGAAAGCGCCGGCCTCATGAAAGGATGATGAATGTCCGTTGAGACTAGTCTCGCAGTCAGCGCAACGGGAAGGGGACAAGATGTCCTGCCCGGAAGGTTGTCCTCGCCCAGCGCAAACCTTACTATGCCGTTGACTTCGCCCGTCGCCCGACGATGCAGCCAGTTCCCTCTCCTCCCCGGCGCGGCGGCGTGACAACCCCTCTCACGTGAGGTCCGTGCCCCATGTGGTCGAAGCCCTCCCTCTTTGTTCGCGTGTTGTTGACTCTCGCTGCGCTCGTGGGCGGGACCCGGATCGCTGCGGCGCAGGATGCGGCCAAGGCGCCCACGGACACGGCCGTGGTGACCGATGAGGTCACGGATCAGGGCCGGAAAATCTTTCACGGGCAGGGGACCTGCTATGCGTGCCACGGGGGGAAGCTGCAGGGAGGCCCCGTCGCACCGACGCTGCTCGGACCCAAGTGGCGCAATGGCGACGGATCGTTCGACATGATTCTGCACGTGCTCCGCGGCGGCGTCCCTGGCACCGTCATGGTGTCGCATCCCGGCGGCATCAGCGACGCCCAGGTGCTGCAGGTCGCGACCTACGTCTACGCGGTGAGTCACGGCATGGCGAAGCCGTGACGGAGGAATGGGGACTCAGGTAGTCCACGGTGGGCGCGGAGTTCGCCGGTCGTTCACCGATCTCTTTCGCTCCTCACGGGAAGCGTGCACTTCTCCGGGGATGCACTGAAGGGAGCAGCCATGTCGGGACCCGCATCATCGATCAGCCGCATCGCGGCCGCGGCATGCGCCGCGATCCTGTCCGCGTGCGGTCACGCTCCAGCGAGCCAGCCGGAAACTGGACTGGCGCCCGTTGTCGCCGCCGCCCCGGTGGCCGCTCCCGGAAGCCAGGTCGACACCGTCTCGCTTCAGGATGTGCTGGTTGAGGGCCGCAAGATCTATCACGGGCAGGGACTCTGCTACGCCTGCCACGGCGGGCGCCTCCAGGGCGGGCCCGTCGCTCCGCCGCTCGTCGGGCCCACCAGGGATCCGTCCGACACCAGCTTCGCCTACATCCTGAAGGTGGTCCGTGCGGGTTCGCCCCACACACCGATGGTGAGCAACCAGGGCGGGATCGATGCGGGACAGATGGTGCAAGTCGCCAACTACGTCTGGGCGGTCAGCAACGGGCGATCGGTTCCCTGACCTCTTGCCGCAGCCTCCCCGACCCCGGGCGTCACACCCCTGGCGTGCCGGGGTCGCCTGTTGGCCTCGACCGTGCCGGCATTCCGACAGCGCACCCTGACAAACGAACACGCCGCGCGAGCGCGCGGCGTGGTGAAGTCCCGGGCGGACGAAGCCGTGTCAGGCAAGCTTCGGCTGCGCTGTCGGCTGGACCGCGCCGGCCCCGCCATACACCCAGCCGAGGACGCTGCCGAAGACGAGATGCCCGAGCAGGCTGCCCGCCAGCATGGACGGATCCCCACGGGAAAAGAAGCCGGCACCGACCAGCGGGAGCAGGAGGACCTGCGCCAGCAGGAAGACGAGGGCGCCGTAGACGAGCCCGCGGACCAGCGGCGATCCTGGCAGCCGCATCATGATGAAGGCCGCGTACGCCAGCGCCCACACGATCCCCACCCCGAAATGCACGAGCCATCCCACCGCAGGCCCGAACGACGAGAGTGCCGTCGTCAGTGAAAGAGATGTGCTCAGCAGTTGCCCGATCGCGATCTCGGGCAGTCCGATGGCGGGCTCGATGAGGAGCAGGGCCGTCATCGAGGCCGTGGCGATGACACCGGTGGCAACTGCGCGCGAGACGTTCATTGGAACCTCCCCTGAGAAGACAGCATCGACGATGACGGTCCCGACCCGGTTACGATCGCCCGAGGGCCGCCTTGAACGCCTCCTCCATCACGTCCAGCCCCTCCTGCAGCACCGCATCCTCCACGGTGAGCGGCACCAGCACCCGGATGACGTTGCCGAGCGTCCCGGCCGAAAGCAGGATGACGCCACGCTTGAGCGCCTCCGCCTGCAGCTTCCCGGTAAGCTCCTTCGCCGGTTCCCTGGTGGTGCGGTCCTTCACCAGTTCGATCGCGATCATCGCACCGAGCCCGCGGACATCCCCGACCTCGGGGTACTTGGCGCGCCAGCCCTCGAAGCGGGCGCGGATCGCGTCCCCGACCCGGGCCCCCTTCTCCACCAGCTTCTCCTCCCGCATCGCGTCGATGATCGCGAGCGCGGCGGCACAGGCTAGCGGATTGCCGCCGTAGGTGCCTCCGAGCCCCCCGGGCTGCGACGCATCGAGAATCTCTGCGCGGCCCGTCACGGCGGCCAGCGGCAGCCCGCCGGCGAGCGACTTGGCCGTGGTGATGATATCCGGCACGAGCCCGTAGTGCTCGCACGCGAACAGCTTGCCGGTGCGGCCGAACCCCGTCTGGATCTCGTCGGCGATGAAGACGATGCCGTTGTCCTTGCAGAACTGCGCCAGCATGCTGAGATACGCGGCCGGGACGGGAATGAAGCCCCCTTCACCGACCTCGAGCTCCATGATCACCGCCGCGACGCTCTTCGGGTCCACGTGGGACGCGAGCAGACGTTCGAGGTGGGAGCGGTCCGCCATGCAGCAGGCACCGTTCTTCGGGCCCACCTCACAGCGATAGCAGTACGGGAACGGGATCCGGTAGATCTCGGGCATGAAGGGCCCGAAGCCGAGCTTGTACGGATTCACCTTCGAGGTGAGCGAGAGGCCGAGATAGGTGCGCCCGTGAAAGCCGTGCTCGAAGCAGATCACCGCCTGCCGCCCCGTCGCCCGCCGCGCCGCCTTGATCGCGTTCTCCACCGCCTCCGCGCCGCTGTTCACGAAGAAAGTGCGCTTCTCGTGGCTGCCCGGCGTCAGCGCGTTCAGCTTCTCCGCAAGCTCGATGTACGGCTCGTACATCGACACCGGGAAGCAGACGTGGGTGAAGTGGTCGAGCTGCTCCTTCACCGCCTGCACCACCTTGGGATGCCGGTGCCCGGCGTTGACGACGCCGATGCCGCCGCCGAAGTCGATCAGCCGGTTGCCATCGGCGTCGGTGACCACGGCGTTGTCCGCCTGCACGATCGCGATCGGCGTGGTGGCGGGGACGCCCCTGGGAACGGCCTTGGCGCGGCGCGCGCCGAGAGCCTGGCTTTTCGGACCGGGAATCGGGGTCTTGAGATCGATGATGCGGGCCATCGGCGAGCTCCAGCAGGAGTGAAACGGCAGACCGCCGATCCTAGCGCGCGGGCGGGGAAAAGTCGAGGGCGCAGATGGCGTCACCTGGGGCGCGGGCTCCCGCGAGACGCGCTGGATCCGCTCACCCGCCGGGAGGGTTTCCCGATGCAGCCGGAGCGATATCCCCGGACCACCCCCGGATTTGCGCTATCCCGGTGAAACGTTAGGTTCTTCCGCGGTAGCTCCCACCCCGTTCACCCCCAGCGAGGTCGACCTCAGATGCTCCCCGTCCGAAGCACTGTCCGCGCGGCTGCGCTCCTGTCTTTCGGAGCCATGGCCCTCACCGCCTGCGGTGGCGAGAAGGCCGCCCCGGCCGCCAGCTCCACCGTCACCAGGATTTCCATCCAGGCCACGAGCGACGCCAGGGCGGACGCGAAGACCTACCTCGCCAAGCTCTGCCCCAAGCCGATCGGAGGCGAGCTCAATTTCATGGTGTGGGAAGGCTACACCGATACCCTCTTCACCAAGCCCTTCGAAGAGGCCTGCGGCGTGAAGGTCAACGCGACCTACATGGGCTCGAGCGACGACCTGGTCGCCAAGCTGCGGGCGGGCAACGGCCAGAATTTTGACCTGGTTTCGCCGTCGTCCGACGCGATCACCCAGATCATCCAGGCCGGACTGGCCTCCGCCCTCGACCTCAAGCGGCTGCCGAGCTACGGCGACCTGATGGCGTCCTTCCGCGACCTGACGATGGCCAGGAAGGATTCCTCGGTCTACGGTCTCCCCTGGGCCTTCGGGCCCAATCCGCTGATCTACGACACCACGAAGGTCACCACCGCTCCCAAGTCGTGGACCGAGTTGTGGGACAAGAAGTACAGGGGCAAGCTCTCCCTGCAGGACGACATCGCGACGCTCTGGATGGTGGCCCAGAGCCTCGGCATGGACGACCCGAAGGACCGCAGCCACATCTACAATCTCTCCGATGAGGAGCTCGCCAAGGTCAAGGCGAAGATGCTGGAGCTGAAGCCGAATGTGCGGAAGTACTGGTCCACGGCGGGCGACATGACTCAGCTCTTCCAGAGTGGCGAGATCGTGGCCGGCGAAGGCTGGCCGCTGATGACGGCGACGCTGCGGGGTGCCGGTTTCCCCGCGGGCGAGACCATTCCGCAGGAAGGCACCACCGCCTGGGCCGACCACTGGGTGCTGACGTCGGGAGCGAAGAATCTGGATGCGGCGTACGCCTGGCTCGAATACGCCTCGCAGCCCTTCACGCAGAAGCTGCTCGCCGATGTCACCAACTACATCGTGGCGAATCCCGCGGCGAAGAGCTACATGACGCCCGCGCAGGTCGCGACCCAGCGCGACATCGCCGAGTACGGCGACAAGGTGAATTTCTGGCAGTGGAGTCCACGCCGCGACAAGTACCAGGAGATCTGGAACGAGGTCAAGGCGGGGAAGTGACGGGATCGCCCCGCGATCCCGTCACCCCGGGCACCGCGAGGGGTCTCTGCAACCCGCAGGGATTCCTCGCTTCGCTCGGAATGACAGCCAGCCTGCAATGACGACTCCTATTCTCGAACTCCGCGCCGTCACCAAGCTATTCGGCGACTTCGTGGCGGTCGACTCTCTCGATCTTGCGGTGGCGCCGGGCGAATTCCTCACGCTCCTCGGCGCCAGCGGATCCGGCAAGACGACGACACTCCGGATGATCGCCGGGTTCGAACACCCCACCAGCGGCGACATCCTCATGGGCGGGACCCCGGTCACGGGGCTCCCGCCCTTCAAGCGCGACCTCAACACCGTCTTCCAGCAGTACGCGCTCTTCCCGCACATGAGCGTGCGGCAGAACGTGGGCTACGGCCTCCGCATGAGGCGGGTGGCCAGGGCGGAGGCCGCCGAGCGGGTCACCCAGGCGCTGGAGATGGTGCAGCTCGGTCACCTCGGCGACCGGGCGCCGCGCCAGCTCTCCGGCGGACAGCAGCAGCGGGTCGCCCTCGCCCGGGCGCTGGTCAACCGCCCCCGCGTCCTGCTGCTCGACGAGCCCCTCGGCGCCCTCGATCTCAAGCTCCGCAAGGAGATGCAGCTCGAGCTCAAGCACCTCAACCGGCAGCTCGGCATCACGTTCATCTACGTGACCCACGACCAGGAAGAGGCGCTCACCATGTCCGACCGGATCGTGCTGATGCGGAACGGGCAGATCGCGCAGCTCGACACCCCGCAGGCGATGTACGAGCGGCCATCGTCCCGGTACGTCGCGGACTTCATCGGCGAGACCAACCTGCTCACCGGTCCTTCGGTGGGCGTCGCCCCTGACAAGTGGCTGGCCATCCGGCCGGAATACATCGAGCTTGTCCGGGGCGCGATGAATCGCGGCCCCACTGCAATCTCCGGTGGGGCCGCCATTCATGGCGGTCCCGAACTCCAGGTCACCGTCAGGGAATCGATCTTCAGCGGCACCGTCACCCGGGTCCACACCGTCCTCACCGACGGCCAGTCGCTGGTGCTGCACTGGCCCGCGGGCGAGCCGCAGCCGGAGCCGGGCCGGACGCTCACCGTCACCTGGCCCGCCGATCGGGGCATCTGTGTCGGCGACTGAGGCTCCCGCCGCGAAGCGGCCGAGCCGTCTGGGCGCCTGGCTCGGCGCGGCGATTCCGATCGGCTGGGTCGGGCTCCTGCTGCTGCTCCCCTACCTGTTCCTGTTCGCGCACTCGTTCTTCCGGCTCCGGAACGGCCAGATCACCCACGAACTCACCCTCGAGAACTACGGCCGCCTCTTCGGCACCGGGCTGTATCCGCAGACCATTCTCTTCTCGGCCGGGATCGCCGCGCGGGTGACCTTCGCGTCGCTGCTGCTCGCCTACCCGCTGGCCTACCTGCTCGCGTTCAAGGTGAAGAAGCACAAGAACCTGCTCTACATGGCGGTCATCATCCCGCTGTGGGTGAGCTATCTGGTGCGGGCCTACGCCTGGAAGATCATCCTGGGCCAGGAAGGGATCCTCAACGGCTTCCTCCGCGCGATCGGCGTGATCCACGAGCCGCTCACCTTCCTGCTCTACAGCAAGTGGGCGGTGATGATCGCGCTGGTGCACATCTACGTGCCGTTCACCCTGATGCCGATCTACGCCATCCTCGAGGCCATTCCGCCGGCGCTCAAGGAGGCGAGCTACGATCTGTACGCCAGCCGCTGGAAGACCTTCTGGCATGTGGTGATGCCGCTCTCGCTGCCGGGGGTCGTCGCGGGCTGCACCTTCGCCTTCGTGCTCAGCATGGGCGACTTCATCGCCCCGTCGCTGCTGGGCGGCAACGACAGTGCGCTCATGGTCTCGAACCTGGTGGTGAGTCTCTTCGGCGTGGCCTACAACTGGCCGCTGGGCGCCGCCGTGTCGGTCGTGATGCTGACCATGACCATCGCGCTGCTCACGTTCGCCCGCATGGTGGAGGACCGGATGAACTACGGCGGCTCCACCGGCACCCAGCCGGCCGCCGGCCGCGGGACGCTGCACGCATGAGCGCCCGCCCCGCCGACCGCCTGACACAGCTGCTCTGGATCGCGGGCACCGGGGTCTTCCTGTTCATCTACCTGCCGCTCGCCGTCGTGATCCTGTACGCCTTCCACGACGCCAGCATCGTCGCCTGGCCCTTCCACCCCTTCACCTTCCGGTGGTTCGGCGCGCTGGCGGAGGATCGCGGCCTCCTCGACGCGGCGGGCGCGAGCCTCAAGCTGGCGTGCCTCGCGACCGCGCTCGCGCTGGGCGTCGGCATCCCCGGCGCCTTCGTCCTCGACCGGCTGCAGTTCCCCGGGAAGGCAGCCTTCGAACGGCTGGTCCTGCTCCCCCTCATCCTGCCCGGCGTCATCACCGGCGTGGCGCTGCTCACCTTCTTCACCTTCATCGGCCTCTCGCTCTCCAGCGGCTTCCCCTGGATCCCCGGCTGGCCCGTCGTCCTCGGGCACGGCGCGGCGCTGACCTCGGTGGTCGTGACCCAGGTGTACGCGCGACTCCGCCGCTTCGACCGGGCACTCGAGGAAGCCAGCCAGGACCTCTACGCCACCCAGTGGCAGACCTTCTGGAACGTGACGCTGCCGGTGATCCGCTCCGCGGTGCTGGGCAGCGCGCTGCTGGTCTTCACGCTGAGCCTCGACGAGATCGCCGTCTCGTTCTTCCTGATCGGCCGGCAGAACACCCTGCCGCTGCAGATCTGGGGTCTGCTCCGCCGCGGCATCACCCCGGAGGTCAACGCCGCCGCGACGGTGATCTTCACGCTGTCGGTCATCGTCATCGTGATCTGGGCGAAGCTGATGCGGGAGGAGTAGGCGATTGGGCGGTTAGGCGGTTGGGCGGTTAGGGGTTGGCCTCCGGCGGCGGAGAGCGCGGGACAATCCACCGGTGATACGTCCGGCAGTCTGCCGCAACGCCTCGATCTCCTCCCATTTGGACGAGTCGAGTATTCCAACGTCGCGGGCCAGTCGAAGCCCCACATCGAGCTCTGCGATCGAGCCGAGCGAGTAGTCCAGAAACCGGCGGAACTCGCCTTCCCCACGCCGAGGCATCCCTTCGGCTATATTCGCTGCCGCGGAGAACGCCGCTCGCCGCATTTGAGAGGTGAGGCCGTACTTCTCCTCCCGCGGCCAAGTGCGGGTCAGACGATAGACCGCCAGCGCGAGCGCGTAACATGCGCTCCAGGCCGGCGAACGATCATACGGCGAGAGGGGGGTCGTACCCATGAGTGCAATCTGGTGTACGACCGTCAACCCAGGCTCAACCCAAGCGCCTAACCATCTAACCGCCTAGCCGCCTAACCGTCTAACCGTCTAACCGCCTAATCGCCCAATGACCACCTACGACGCGATCATCATCGGTGCGGGCCACAACGGCCTCGTGACCGCCGCCTATCTCGCCCGCGCCGGCCGCAAGGTGCTGGTCCTCGAGAGCCGCGAGCTGGTCGGCGGCTGCGCCGTCACCGAGGAACTCTGGCCCGGCTTCAAGGTTTCGACGGCCAGCTACGTCAACAGCCTCTTCCGCCCCGAGATCATCCGCGACCTCGATCTCAAGCGCCACGGCTTCGAGATGCTGCCCCGCAGCCCGTCGAGCTTCACCCCCTTCCCCGACGGCCGCTACCTGCTGATGGGGCCGGACAAGGAGATGACCCATCGCGAGGTCTCCAAGTTCTCGAAGAAGGACGCCGAGAACCTGCCGAAATACGAGGCGATGCTCGAACGGGTCGCCGACTTCCTCGAGCCGACGCTGGTCCAGACGCCGCCCAACCCCTGGTCGATGGCGCCCGGCAATCTGCTCAGCCTCCTCAAGCTCGGGCTCGGCTTCAGGAAGCTGGGTACCGACGGGCAGAAGGCGATCGAGATCCTCACCGGCGCCGCCAACCCGATCCTCGACCGCTGGTTCGAGTCGGAAGAGGTGAAGGCCACCGTCGCCACCGACGCGATCATCGGCGCCTTTGCGACGCCGTCGATGCCGGGCACCGCCTACGTCCTCTTCCATCACGTCATGGGCGAGTGCAATGGCGTGCGTGGCGTGTGGGGCTACGTGCGCGGCGGCATGGGCGGGCTCTCCAACGCGATCGCCTCCGCCGCGAAGGAGAAGGGCGCGGAGATCAAGGTCAGCGCGCGGGTCGCGAAGATCACCGTGAAGGACGGCCGCGCCACCGGCGTGGTGCTCAAGGACGGCACCGAGTACACCGCGAAGAAGGTGATCTCCTGCCTCGACGCGACCGTGACCTTCCTGGGCCTGATGGGCGGAAAGGATCTGCCCGCCGAATTCGTCGACGCGGTGAAGAACCTCGACTACGCCAGCGGGAGCTGCAAGATCAACCTCGCGCTCTCGGAGGTGCCCGACTTCACCTGCCTCCCCGGCAACACCCCCGGCCCGCAGCACCGCGGCACGATCCACCTCTGCCCCGACCGGGCCTACATCGAGAAGGCGTTCGACCAGGCGAAGTACGGCTACATCTCCGACAATCCGATTATCGAAGCGACGATCCCCTCGTCACTCGACAACACCGTGGCGCCGGCGGGCAGGCACGTAATGTCGATGTTCACCCAGTATTTCCCCTACAAGCTGGCGGCGGACGCGGGAACCCTGGAGGAGAACAAGAAGCGCTACGCCGAACGCTGCATCGACATCATGACGCAGTATGCGCCGAACTTCCGGAAGTCGGTGCTCAACTATCAGGTGCTCTCGCCCGCGGACCTCGAGCGGGTCTACGGGCTCACCGGCGGCAACATCATGCAGGGCACGATGGCGCTCTCCAGCCTCAGCTTCATGCGACCGGTCCCGGGCTACGCCGACTATCGCACGCCGGTGAAGGGGCTCTATATGTGCGGCGCCGCGACCCATCCGGGCGGCGGCGTGATGGGCGCCTGCGGCTACAACGCGGCGCGGGAGATCCTGAAGGACGGGTGAGGCGGGACGGGCTCAGAACGCCGCCGGCTCCTCGCAGCCGGCGGCGCCCGGCGCCTGCAGGGGCAAATCCTCACCGGTGCGCTGACCAGGCACCAGCGAGACGGACCCAAGGGCGTTCTGCCAGCATTCGAGCGCGGGGATCGATCCGATGGCCCGCCCGGATGTCCGGGCGACGCCGCCAGACCCTGCCGCGCCACTGTCACTCAGGGATGCCTCGTCGTAGTAGATCGGCACGCCATACCCCGGCGACATGAGCCGGGTCAGCGCGTGCGCGCGCACCCGGAGGTCCGGCAGGGTATCGACATGCACGATCAGCGCGTGCTCCCCCGGCTCCTCGCCCAGGGTCCAGCTGGTCCGCGCGTGCCCGACGCTGTCGGAAAGCGTGGCGGCAGGCTCCGCGCTCCCGCCCCCCGCCGTCGGCACGAAGGACACTGGCGCACCGCCCACCGGATTCCCGTAGCCGTCGCGGATCAGGACCACCACCGCCGTCGCCAGCGCGCCGGCGGTCGCGGCGGTCTGGAGATCGCCGCTGAGGAGCGACAGCGACGCCGGCGCCGCCGGTGCCGCAACCGCGTGGAAGACCAGCGAGTCCAGGCCGGAGACCCGGGCCGTCGCCGCATGGACGCCGGTGACGGTCGGCAGCGTCCAGCGCGCGGAGGCGCGTCCCTCCGGCCCCGTGGTCTGGGTGATGGGGGCGAGCGATCCCGCCTTCCCGCTCGTCGCGAAGCGGACCAGCACGCCCGGCACCGGCTCCCCGAACTTGTCGGTGACCAGCACCGTCAGCGTGGAGTCGAGCGGCCGCCCCACCGTGCCCACCTGCTCCTCCCCGCCCACCATCACGACGGCGGCCGGCACCGGCCGCGGGCCCGTCGCCTCCTCGCTGCACCCCACCGCGAGCAGCGTCCCGAGCAGAAGCCCGAGTCGCAGTCGCTGGTATCGAGGCACGAGGAATCGACGCATTGCCGTCCGCAAAGAGATGGGTAGAATAAAGCCACATTGGGGCCCCGGCCGCCGCCGGGCAAGCCCTCGCATTTCCGAGTTCCGGATACAGAGTTCCGAGTGGCAACGTCTCAAGGACCTGCGGGCTCGGAACCCGGCACGACGCACTCGGAACGTCGAACTCGGAACTCGTTTCCTCCAGGAGCCGCAATCGTGAAAGCCTATCAAATGTACATCGACGGCAAGTTCGTCAGCGCTGGCAGTGGAAAGACGTTCAACGTCTACGATCCCGCCACAGAGGGGGTCATCGCCACCTGCCCCGCCGGCGATGCCTCCGACGTGGCCCGCGCCGTCGATGCGGCGAAGAAGGCCTTCTACGGCGGTTGGAAGGGGACCAGCGCCCAGGACCGCGGCCGCATCCTCTTCCGCATCGCGGAGCGGATCCGCGCCCGCAAGGATGAACTCGCCCGGATCGAGACCCTCAACTCCGGCAAGCCGATCGTCGAGTCCGAGTACGACATGGACGACTCCGCCGTCTGCTTCGAGTACTACGGCGGCCTTGCGACCAAGATCAACGGCGAAGTCATCCAGGTCCCGACCAACGCGGTGGTCATGGCAGTGAAGGAGCCGATGGGTGTCGCCGGCCAGATCATCCCCTGGAACTATCCGCTCGCCATGGCGGCCTGGAAGCTCGGCCCCGCCATCGCCGCCGGCTGCACCGTGGTGATCAAGCCCGCCGAACAGACGCCGCTCTCGCTGCTGGCGCTGGCCGAGGACTTCGAGGCCTGCGGCCTGCCGCCCGGCGTGATCAACGTCGTCACCGGCATGGGCCCCGAGTGCGGCGGCCCGATCGTGGCGCATCCCGACGTGCGGAAGATCGCCTTCACCGGTTCGGCCGAGGTCGGCAAGCTCATCATGCGGAACGCCGCCGATCAGCTCAAGCGCGTCTCCCTCGAGCTCGGCGGCAAGTCACCGAACATCTTCTTCGCCGACGCCGACTTCGAGGCCGCGGTGGACGGCGCCCTGTTCGGCACCTTCATCAATCAGGGCGAGGTCTGTTCGGCGGGCAGCCGGGTGCTGGTGCAGCAGGAGATCTACAAGAAGTTCGTCGAGGCCTGCGCGGCCAAGGCGAAGACCATCCGCCTCGGCCCCGGCATCGAGCGCGAGACCAAGATGGGCCCGCTGGTCAGCGCCGAGCAGCGCGACCGGGTGCGGCAGTACCAGGAGATCGGCAAGAAGGAAGCGAAGGTCGCCGCCGGCGGCGGCGCGCCGAAGTTCGACAAGGGCTGGTATGTCGAGCCCACGATCTTCTACGACGTGAACAACAACGCCCGCATCGCGCAGGAGGAGATCTTCGGCCCGGTGATGAGCGTCATCCCGTTCAAGGACGAGGCCCAGGCGCTCGAGATCGCCAACGCGACGCCCTACGGTCTCGCGGCCGCGGTCTGGACCCGCGACATCTTCAAGGCCTTCCGCGTGGTGAAGCAGCTCGAGGCCGGCATCGTCTGGGTGAACCACATGCAGCCCACGATGCTCGAGGCGCCATGGGGCGGGTACAAGATGTCGGGCTTCGGCCGCGAGCTGGGCCACTGGGGCGTCGAGGAATATCTCGAGACCAAGCAGGTGTACATCAACCTCGATGAAGCGCCGATCGGCTGGTACTGACGCGCCGCGGCCGGTGGCCGCGACGCGTCATCCCGAGGAGCGGAGCGACGAGGGATCCCTCGCGGGGCTCGGGATGGTCTGAAACGAAATCGGGGTGGCGAGTGCCACCCCGATTTCATTTCAGCCCACCTTCACCTCGATGCTCCGCGGCTTGGCCTTCTCGGCCTTCGGCAGCGTCACGGTGAGCACGCCCGTGCTCGAACTTGGCCCCGATCCGGTCCTCGTCCGCCGAGTTGGGCAGGGTGAACGACCGCTCGAAGCTGCCGTAGCTCCGCTCGTACCGGTGCACCCGGGTGGTCTTCTCCTCCGCCACCTGCTTCTTCTCGCCCCGGATCGTGAGCGTGTGGTTCTCCATCGTGAGCTTCACATCCTCCGGGGTGAGCCCGGGCAGCTCCACGAGGATCTTCACGCCATCGGCATCCTCGAAGATGTCGGTCGGCGGAATCCAGGCCGACGTGACCGTCTCCGACGGCTCGGCGACGAACGGCCAGCCGTTGAACGTGGCGTCGATCAGGTTGTTGATGCGGCGGAGATCGGAGAGCGGGGCCATCGGCCGGCGGATCGTGAGCGTCATCGGTGCCTCCATCGAATGTGCGATATGGGTTCAGCGCCCGGTCCGGGCGCCTCGTCGCCCGGCCGTCGCGCCCGCACAGGAAGCAGCCCGCGTGCCGGGCCACGGCGGGAAAAATCGGTCAGGGTGACAGGGGGATGCGCGAAAGACGACAGCGGCGCGGCAGACCGCGTGTCGCCATGACAGCAGTAGTGGGGCCAGGCCTCCGTGCCTGGCCCATGCCTTACCCGCCTTCCCGCCTACGCCACGCCCGCCCTCGCCTCCCGGACCCGGGCGATGACCGCGGCCAGCTCGCGGAGTTCGAAGGGCTTTTCCAGGACGGGGCAGCCTGAAGAACTGAGGAATGCCGATGCCTCGGGCGAGGCGGTGTCCCCGGAGGCGAAGACCAGCCGGTTGAGCAGGTCGGGGCGGGAGGCACTGACCCAGTGGTGCAGTTCGAGCCCGGTGAGCCCCGGCATCTTGAGGTCGCAGATGACGAGGTCATAACTGGTGTGATCCCGGGTGGCCAGCAGTTTGGCGAGCCCCACGGCGCCGTCGCTCGCCTCGTCGACCGACCAGCCCTGGCGCTCGAAATAGCGGCGCATGCTGGCACGCACCGCATCCTCATCGTCGATGATGAGCACCTGCCCCCGCTCCCCGTCGGGCACGCTGATCGGTTGCACCGGACCGCTGGCGTTGACCGGGCTCGCGGCCGCGGTGAGCAGGCCACACGGCAGCCACGCGACGAATCGGGCCCCGGGGCCCGGATCGCGATTCTCGGCCCTGAGCTCCCCGCCATGCTGCTGCACAATGCCGAGCGACACCGAGAGCCCGAGCCCGGTGCCCTCCCCCGTGCCCCGGGTGGTGAAGAACGGCTCGAAGATGCGGGTCAGGTGCGCCGGCGGGATGCCGGGTCCGCTGTCCTCGACCACGATCGCCACTCCATCCCGGTCCCGCCGGATGGTCAGCGACACGGTGCCGCCCGGCGCGGCGCGCGCCGCGTTGTCCAGCAGGTTGGTGAGCACCTGCTCGACCGCGGTCGGGTCGCAGTGCAGCAGCGGCAGCCCCGGCTCCGTCGTCAGCGCGAGCGACACCGCCTGGCGGCTCAGGTCCGCCTCGAGCGCGCGCACCGTGCGTTCCACCAGCACCCCGATCTCCGCCGGCTCCCGGCGTTCCTCGCGCCGGCGCACGAAGGTGAGCAGGTCCCGCACGATGGCCCGCGCGCGCCGGGCCTGCTCCCGGATGGTGCGGATCGGCCCCGCGATCTCCGCCTCCGCCTGCTCGGCCAGGAGCTGCTCGCTGAAGGTGAGAATCGCCGCCAGCGGATTGTTGAGTTCGTGGGCCACGCCTGACACCAGCCGGCCCAGCGCCTCCATCCGCACCGACTGCGCCAGGCGCGACTGCAACTGTTCCCGGTCCGACTCCGCCCGCCGCCGGTCGGTGAGGTCGCGGAGGATGAGGATCTCGAGCACGCTCCCGGGCCGGACCAGGGTGCTCGCCGCCACCTCGAGGGGAACCTCCAGGCCGTCCGGGGCCAGGCCCGACACCTCGAAGACCAGGTGCCCGCCCGGCGTCGACCGCCGCATCTCCGTCAGGCGCCTGGTCAGCTCGGCCTGTGACTGATCGGGGAAATACTCCACCAGATCGTGCCCGACCATCTCGCCGCGCCGCTGCCCGAAGAGCCGCGCCGCGCCGGCATTGGCGAGCACGATCCTGCCTTCGCCGTCGGCCGCGACGATGCCGTCGGTGGCCGTCTCGATCACCGCCTTGAGGCGCGCCTCGGACTCCGCCACCGCCCCCAGCCGCTCGGCCCGGGCCTGCTCCGTCTCACGCTGGGTGTCCTCGAGCAGGATGACGACCATCCCGATGACCATCACGGTGCCGAGCGCCAGGTCGAAGTAGGAATTGGCCGTGTTGAGCAGCGCGGACCACGGTAATTCGGGCGTCAGCCCGAAGTACTCGGTCCAGAAGGTGGCGCCGTACAGCACCCACAGCGCCGACTGGGCCGCCATGACCCACGCGGTGAGCCGGGTGCCCATCGTCCGTCGCTCGACGGGCAGGCGGAAGAGCATGATCGCGAGCAGCGCGTAGGCCCCGAACGCGACCGGCTGCTGGGCGAGCATGATCGGCGTCATGGTGGTCGTCCCGACCGAGGCGGCCGCCGAGAGCACCCCCGCGCCGAGCAGCCAGTACAGCGGCCGCCCCGGCGGCAGCCGCCCTTCGCAGAAGAGCCAGGTCCCGGACACGAGGAACCCGAGGAAGACCAGCTTGGCGAACAGGTAGCTGCTGTGCAGTACGAAGGTGAGCAGACTCGGCTCGGTCGGCAGCAGCGGGGAAAGAAGGTAGCGCGCGCCGACGGAGGCGAGGCCGACCAGCATCGCCAGCCAGGCCCAGCTCCAGCGGATGAAATACGGTCTGGTGCCGGCGTGGCGGGCGAGCACGTAGAACAGCGTCAGCAGGAGAAAGGTCCCGCCGACCTGCACCCAGACGCCGATGTAGGAGACCAGATCGCTGGTGCTGTTCACGCCGGTGGTCCTGCGGCAGAGGAGGAATCGAAGCCGTTCAACCTGACAGTGCCTGTTGCGTGGCGCCAGCGGGCGCCGCCGTCGCGGCCATCGCCAGCCGGTCCTGCTCACCCAGCAGCCGCACCGCCGCCATCACCTGCTCGGCGACGGTGCGGCTCGCCGCCGAGGTCAGCGGCAATGCCGCCCATCCCGCGCCGTCCAGCGCGGGCCCGAAGCGAAGCCGGATCCGCTCCCCGCCGCGCAGCCGACGGCGCAGGATCTCCAGCACGCTGTTGCCCAGTCCCGCGACGAACACCGGCACCACCTGCGGCCGAGCCTCGAGGATCAGGCGTCCGACGCCGGCGTGCGGGGGAAGGAAGGTGTAGGGATCGGGGTTCCGGTTCCGCGTCCCCTCGGGATGATATCCGATGAGCCGCCCCGCCCCGTCGCGGCACAGCGACGCCAGCTCCGTCATCGCCCACTGATTGAACGGCGCCTTGGCCGGCTCCCGAAAGAACGGCGGATACATCGACCACCAGGCGACGACCGCGTTCAGCAGCACCCCGCCCGGCCGCTGATAGAAGTAGCGTCCGCGGACCGGGAACAGGATCGCGCGCCACCCCGGCAGCCGCCGGAAGAGCACGCACATCACCACGTACAGGTCGAAGTACGAGCGGTGATTGGCCACGACCAGCAGCGGCCGGTCCCGCGACGTGGCGGCCACATGCTCCAGCCCCTCCACCGACACCAGCGGGCCGGTGAGCAGCGCGATCAGGCGCGCCCCGATCTCGCGGCTGCACCAGAACCAGAGCCGCTGCCATCGCCCGCGGTTCATGCGGCGCACCAGTCGCACGGCCATGCGTTCGAACGGAGCGAGGACGCCGAGCGGAGCTCGCGATGTCATGCCTGTCGATGGCGACATGGGTACGACAGGATTCCCCCAAACCGCTCCGGAGTCAAGCGGCGCGCTATACTTATCCCGTTCACCCCACACCAGGACTCGACCCGGAGCGGGCGCGATGGCACGATGGCGGGAGTTGGCGCGGCGCGGTCTGGTCGCCCTCATCGGCGGACCCACCCTCGCGGCCGCCCATCGCGACCAGGTGGTGGTCGAGCGGCTGCCGCCCTTCGAGTCGCGGCTGCTCGGCGAGAACCGCACGATCGACGTCTACCTCCCCCGCGACTACACCCGCGACAGCACCACCACCTACCCCGTCATCTACGCCAACGACGGGCAGGACATGGAAGCGGTGGACCTCGCCGGCACCCTCGACTCGCTGGAACGCACCGGGGCGATGGCCGAGGTGATCGTCGTCGCGATCCATGCCACCGACCGCGTCCAGGACTACGGCACCGCCTACATCGCCAACGCCCAGGGACTCGGCGGCCGCGCCGATCGCTACGGCCAGTTCCTGCTGGCCGAACTCATGACCATGATCGAGGCCCGCTACCGCGTCTCCCATGGCCCCGCCAACACCGCCATCATGGGCTGGTCCCTCGGCGGGCTCTCCGCCTTCGACCTGGCGTGGCGCCACGCCGATCGCTTCGGCACGGTGGGCGTCTTCTCCGGCTCGTTCTGGTGGCGCACCAACGACAGCACCCCGGAAACGAAGCAGACCTCGCGCATCATGCACCGCCGGGTGCGGGAGACGCCGGGACACCCGGCGCTCCGCATGTGGTTCGAGACCGGACGCCAGGATGAGAGCGCGGACCGGGACCACGACGGCGTCATCGACGCCATCCAGGACACCGAGGAACTGGTCGTCGAGCTGGAGAAGAAGGGCTACCGCCGAGGGCCGGAGATGGTCCACCTGATCGTCGAGGGCAAGCACGATCTCCCGACCTGGAAGCGGCTCCTCCCCGAATGGCTGACGTGGGCCTTCCCCGCACCCGCGCTGCCGCCATGACCGCCCCCGGCCGGAAGCTGCTGCTGATCGGAGGCGGGCACGCACAGCTCTTCGTGCTCGAGGCCCTGGCGCACCGGAAGATCGTGGCCGACGACGTCGTGCTCGTCTCCTCCCACAGCGCACAGCTCTACTCCGGCATGGTGCCCGGCCTGATCGAAGGCCGCTACGAGCTCGACCAGCTCACCTTCGATCTCGTCGGACTGGCCCGCGCCGCCGGCGCGAAGTTCCTCAAGGATTCCGCCACCCGGATCGACGCGCAGGCCAGGACCGTCACGCTCGCCAGCGGCGAATCGCTCGCGTACGATGTGGCCTCGATCGCCATCGGCGGTGCCCCAGCCGCCGCGACGATTCCGGGCGTCGCCGCGCATGCCCTGTTCGTGAAACCGATCGACCGGGCCAGAGCCCTCCTCCCCGCCATCGAGCTGGCCGCGAGTAACGCCGGCCCCGAGCCGCTGCAGGTCGTCGTGGTCGGCGCCGGGCCCACCGGGATCGAGATCGCCCTCGCCCTTCGTGCCCGGCTCGACCGGCTCGGCGCCAATCGCGCCATCATCACTCTCGTCGACTCCTCGAACATCCTGCTCCGGCAGGCCGGGCAGGCGGCGTCCGATGCGGCGGAAGCGGCCCTCAAGCGCGGTGAAGTCACCCTGCGGCTCTCGACCGGCATCGAAGAGGTGGGACCGGCGCACGTGCGGGTGAGCGGCGGCCGGGTGATTCCGGCCGACCTGGTGATCTGGTGCGCGGGCACCGAGGCACCGGCGCTGCTGCGCGACTCGGGACTCCCGGTCGAAGCCCACGGCTACCTGACGGTGCAGAATACTCTCGCCGTGCCAGGCGCCACCGGGCTGTACGGCGCCGGGGATGCCGTCTCCCTGCAGTACAGCCCCCGGCTGCCGAAGTCCGGCGTCAACGCCGTGCGCCAGGGACCGGTGCTCGCGCACAACGTCGGCGTTGCGCTGGGGACGGGACCATCCAAACCGGCGTTCTTCCGGCCCGACACCCGGGCGCTGGCCCTGCTCAACACCGGCGACGGCGCCGCGATCGCCTCCTGGAGCGGGCTGGCTTTCACCGGCCGCTGGGCCATGGCGTTGAAGGACCGGATCGATCGGCGCTTCATGCGCCGGTTCCAGCGGCTGTACCGCTGAGCGCCGGCCTGGCGCCGGGCATATCGCTCATACCGGGTTCACGACCCTCCCGCCTCCGCGACCAGCCGCATCGCCTCCGCACTGACAAAGCGCCGGTCCTCGAATCGCTCGCCCCAGGTGAACGGGGTGACGTCGCGATATTCGCGCATCACATGCTCGCCGTAGCCGGGGTGGAGCTGCTTCCGCAGTGAGGCGCGGACATTCGGATCGGCGCCGGCCCCGAGCAGCAGCCGGGTGAACGGTGCCTCGTCGGGCCGCGACTGGTAGTTCACCCAGAAGTTGGGCTGAGAGACCACCGTACTGAAAAGCGGGGTGTGTCCGCCGAACCCCTCCCCGTCCACCGCCGCCCGCGCATTCACATCCATCCCCCGGTCCAGCAGCCAGCGCACGATCTCCGTCTCGTCGTAGTCGATCGCCATGTGGAGCAGCGTGGCGCCGTTGAGCGGGGTGCCGTGGGTCGCGTTCACTTCGTCGTGGCAGCCGAGTTCGGGGGGATAGATCTCCTCGTGGCGGAAGGTGCGGCGGAGGAGCGCGGGATCGCGCTGCAGGTGCGCTTCGAGCAGATCGATCCGGCCGCGATGCAGCGCCATCGGCGGGGTGTCGGGGAGGACAACGCCATGCCTGACATAGAGTTCGAGGATCGCGTGCTTCTCCGCCGGTTTGCGGCTGTCGCTCTCCAGCACCACATCCACCGGCGCGAGCCGCTTGCCCTCCGCATCTACCACCGGGGCCCCGAGTTCCAGCACCAGGGCGGTGCCTGAGAGGCTCAGGGTATAGGCCGCGCCGCCGAGCATGTCGCCGTCGACCGGCGGCGCCCCCATCATCGCGTAGAGCCGCTTCGCGGTCTCGATCTTCCCCTGCAGCACCGCCCGGTCCATCGCGTGGCGGTGGTCGGTGGCCCCCAGGCGGTGGAGCGCCTCGATGATCCGGTCACGGCCCAGGTTGGCGGCGTAGGACATCGGCGGGCCCCAGTTGCTCTCCCGGATCAGCACCGACTCGTGGAGCAGCGCGGGACGTTCCTTTATAAGTGAAAGCACCGCGTCCAGATCATCCGCCCAGACCGCCTCCACCAGCCGGCACGCCAGCACCAGCCTCGGCCAGCTCGGCGCCTGATAGCTCCGGGCCAGCACCAGTTGGGCATCGGCGAGCTTCGCCCGCTGGGGCTCGGGAGGCTTCGGGTGATGCTCGGTGAGTTCCGCGAGCGCGGCGGCATCCCCGCGGCGGAGGGCGCGGAGCAGATCCCTGGCCTGATGACGGAGCTGTTCGAGGTCGGGACGGACGGGCAGGCGACGACGGGACATGACGAGCCTCCTGGGGCGCGCCCGGGGTCCGCATTGCTCGGGCAGAGGAGGTTCGTGGCCGTCGGGTACCGCGGCGACACCACCAGGTGGACTCGGTCCTTTCCGCGGACGGGAGGCGCCCTGCACGCCTGAGCGCAGGATATGGTGCGGGGCGGGGAGGGTCAAGCGACAGTATCGAATGGGAAGTGTCCTCTTTGGAGGACACTTGAGTGTCTTCGTGTCCTCTTGAGAGGACACCTGCCTGACTCGGCGCCCCCGATCATTTGCCGTAGACACGGCGCGATCTCTCATTCGCGCTGGCGAATATCGCGTGCACTCGTGCGGGCATCGAGGTCGCGCGCGCGGACAGCGCCCACCGATGGACCGCCATCGAGGGGAATCGTCCCGGCAGCGGAGTCGAGCGGATCGCCATCGGGCCTATCTGACGTGCCATCGAGGGGTTGCGGACCGGCATCGAGCGCACTCGGCGTCGCATCGGACGCCCGCAAACCGGCATCGAGCACACTCGGGTCGCCATCGAGACCATGCGAACCGATGCAGAGTCGTCGCAGACCGGTATAGATCGCGGGCGCGCCACGCACGTGCGTCACCGTGTGCATGACACCGCCTGACGAGCGCTTTGCGCTGGCATGCCGTCTGCGATAAGGCAGTTTCGGCCCGGAATTGTGTCGGCAATGTCCGCGGCGCAGGACCGCCACCACCCGACATGGGGCGGAACGTCATCGCGAAGTATGGAGGTACTCACACAAGCGAGGTTTGTATGCGCAAGGAAGTGCTTCGTACCTATGACACGGCGGGACGCGTCATCGCGCTCTGCCACGAGCATCCCGACCCGAACCCGATCTCGGGAACTGCGGTCGCGACGCTCGAGACTCTTACCGGGCGGATGGGCGGGCTGCTGGAGCAGTACCAGTCCGGGATCACCGCCGCGGATCATTCAGTGGAGGGAAAGGCCCGGATTCGCCGTGAGGTCCGCAACGATCTCGAGGATCTCCAGCGTTTCTCGGATGTGGCCGCCCAGCGCCAGCCCGAAAAGGCGATCCGCTTCAGCATGCCGGGGACGACGGTCAACCAGAAGAAGTTCCTGGCCGTCTGCCGGAGCATCCTGGCGCTGGTCGCGGAGAATCGCGACCTGCTGCTCACCTACGGGATGCCGGAGACGCTGCCGGAGCGGATCGCGCAGGGGCTGGCACAGTACGAGTCGGTGGAAGTGAAGAAGGCGGTGTCCACCCAGAGTCATGTGGGTGCCAACGCGGAGATCGACCAGGTGCGGCACGAAATGCTGCTCGTGCTCCGTCATCTGGATGCACTGCAGCGGGTGCGCTTCGCGGACAACGCCGAGCTGCTGGCGGCGTGGCGGAGTGCGAGGGAGCCGCACGGACCGATCCCGGTGACGGCGGCATCGAGGAAGCAGAAGCAGGCTGGTAGCGGCCCCGCGGCATGAGGCGGCGCACCGGGAAACGATCAGGGCCGGCAGAGGAGTGCCGGCCCTGATCAGTTCCGGGAGGCGCCCCGAGACTTCCCCACGAGCCGCCTGGCACACATGCTTCCGTCACGCACCTCTTCATCCGCGCAGCCAAGCCTTCGGCGAGGTCCGCAACTACGTCCCGCACGTTCCGGGTACGCCGCCGACGTAATTGGTGATGGTGGATGCACCTCGGACGCTCATCGTGCGTGATCACACCTTCTTCAAGATGTTGACACATCCGTATTGCGGACCGATATTTTCCTTGCCGCCCCGACTAGCTGTCTAAATGGGACGGTTACTACCGGGCCCCTTCGGGGGCCCTTTGTTTTTCCAGCCGGGATTGATTTTGGCACCCCAGACATTGATCAGGGCCGGCAATCCATCGCCGGCCCTGATCATTTCTCCCCTTCAGCGATTGCGCCCTACTGCGCAAACCGCCACTTCGCCTGATAGTCCCGCGTCAGCGGCTGATTCTCCAGCAGCGCCCGCAACAGCTCGATCGGCATCTGGTTGGCCTTGAGCACCGCGTCGTGGAAGTCGCGGTCGCTCATCTTGCCCTTCGTCACCATCTCCTGGTGCAGGGCCCGGAGTTGCAGCGCCCCCAGCATGTACCCCGCCTGATAGAGCGGTGGATAACTCCCATTGAAGCTCCGCCGCACCTCGGCCGTCGCGTTGGCGCGCTCGTGGCCGACCTGGGTCACCAGGAAGTCGATCGCCTCCTCCGGCGTCATCTGCCCCAGGTGGAACTTGAGGGAGAAGATGATCCGCGCCGCGCGATGCATCCGCCAGAAGAGCATTCCGATCCGGTCCTCCGGCGACTGCGGGAAGCCGGCATCGTACAGCAGCATCTCCCAGTAGACCGCCCATCCCTCGACCGAGAACGGTGTCCCGAAGCTCTGCCGGTGCGGGTTGTAGCGCTCGTTGTAGAACCCCTGCAGGTGATGGCCGGGGATCAGCTCGTGGAAGACCGTCGCGCGGGCGAAGTGGACGTTGTTGCCGCGCATGGTCATCTGCTTGTCGTCGTCCGCCACGGCATCGGTGGGATAGGCGATCCAGATATCCGATCCGCCGAGGAAGAAGGGATTCACCTTCTGCTCGTCGGCGGTGAGCATGATGAGCCGCCAGTCATCCCGCGCGAGCGGCGGCACGGTGACGAGGTTCCGCGCCGTGACCCAGTCGGTGGCCTCGTCGGCAAGCCGCTTGACGAGCTGCGGCTGCGCGCCGGGGGCCGCATGCTGCTGCTTCACCCGCTCGAGCGCCGCATGCCAGTCGTCGCCGAGCCCCATCTCCCGCGCCGCCTTCTTCATTTCGCTCTGACACCACGCGAGCTGGGCCTCCCCGATCGCGATCAGCTCCTCCGGCGTGTAGGGGATCATCTCGTAGGCGATGTCCCGCAGCAGCGCGTCGCGGCCGAGGGGATCGCCGATGATCGGGTCGTCCTGGCCGGGCTGGATGCCGACGACCTTTTCGCGAAGGGTCTTCCGATAGGCGGTGAGTGTGGAGTCCGCCCTGGCATACGGTGCCGCCGCCCACCAGGTGAAGAGCGGATCGTAGCCGCTGTAGTGCTGCTTCCAGTGCTGCAGCAGCAGCCGGTGGGTTTCGATGGCCTGCGACGCGCGGTAGGCGACGATCCGGCTGGGCCGGCTCGCGCTGTCGCCGGATTCGATCGCCTTGCGGGCCGAGTCCGCCTGCTTCGCGATGCCGGTGAGCAGGCCGGCGGCGCGCTCCGGCGCCACCGAGTCGATCCGCTCCATCGACTCATCGAGCGCGCGGATCGTCTCGCCGAAGGGGAGCAGCGGCGCGATCTCCGCGAGCCGCCGCTCCTCGAGATCGAGCAGACTCAGCCGGTGGGTGATCGCCTGCCGGAGCAGGAGGTAATCCACCTTCCCATCCTGCGAGAGCTTCGCGAAGTCGAGCGCCGCGAGGCGCCCCTGCCAGCCGCGGTAGAACCCGCGCGCCGCGTCGCGGTGGGCCCGCGACCAGTCGGCCGGATAGCGATGGGCGATCGCCGATTCATCGAGCGTGAAGCGTTCCACCGTCTCGCGGAGTTCGCTGGTCGTTCCGCGCAGCGGGAGCGCGAGCGACGCCGCGTAGCTGTCTCCGGCGCGGACTGGGCCGCGCTCGGCGCTCTGGGCCTGAAGCGCCGGTGCGAGGACGAGCGTGACGGCGAGGAGGACGGAGGAGGAGCGCATAGGGAAGAGGTTGAGGGAAGAGGGAAGAGGGAAGAAGTAGAGGGAAGAGGGAAGAGGGAAGAGGAAGAGTATGTCATCCCGAGGAGCGAAGCGACCGAGGGATCCCTCAAGGAGGGGCACGGTGCCAGTCCTCAAGGGATCCCTCGCTGCGCTCGGGATGACAAACGGAGCGGGCTGCGCTCGGGATGACAAACAGAGCACGGGCTGCGCTCGGGATGACAAATAGAGCGGGCTGCGCTCGGGATGACAAACGGAGCGCAGGGCGTCGCTCTGGTCGCGCCTACCGCAGCGACCAGAACTCGATCCTGTTGTCCATGAACCGGGGAATCGCCAGCAGTCCGCGGGCCGGATCGAGGCCGATGTCGGCCGGGGCGTTCTGTCCGGTGATCAGCTTCTTCTCCGCCCCGTTCTCCAGCACGAAGATCGTCGAGTCGGCCCAGCTCGTGATGAGCGCCGCGCCATTCCACATCTCGACTCCGTCCTGGGCGCCGGGTCCGGTGCCGAGGGTGTCGGCCCTGGTCTCGCCGGGCTTCCAGCCGAGGATGTGCGGGCCGCCGAAGGGGACGACGATGAAGCGGGAGGTCGCGGCGTCCCAGGTGATGCCGTTGGGGCGCTCGAGCCAGTCACCCTCCGCACCGACGCTGATCTTCCGGCCCTTGAGGACGTAGATCCGGTCGGGGCCGGGATGGGTCACCTCGCCCTTGGCGTCGAACTGGATGCCGGTGTCGGTGATGTAGAGCGCGCCGTCGGGCCCGGTGGCGACGTCGTTGAGAAAGTGCGCCTTGCTCCC
Source organism: uncultured Gemmatimonadales bacterium (assembly GCA_963817435.1). Lineage (GTDB taxonomy): Bacteria > Gemmatimonadota > Gemmatimonadetes > Gemmatimonadales > GWC2-71-9 > JADJOM01. Next base: position 589,666 of record CAWFNY010000003.1, on the reverse strand, counting down.
GGCGTCGATCGAGGCGATCGGCGCGCCGGTGCGCTTGTTGAAGCCGCGCACGGCATCGATGTCGGCGACCCAGAGCGTGTCTCCCACCAGCGCCAGCCCCTTCGGCGCATTCAGCTTGACGCCGCCCCGCCCCGCCTGGATGAAGTACAGGCTGTCGATGGCGCCATCCTTGGTGAGCCGGCTGATGAACCCGTTGTCGTCCTTCTGGCTCGGGTTGCCGTTGATGTTGCTCACGAACCAGACGCCCTGCTCGGCATCCCACAGCACCGATTCCGGGGTCGAGAAGCCGGTGGCCTCGCCGATCCGGGCCGGCGCGGGCGGGGCGGCCGGCTGCTGCGCGGTGCTGTCGGCGGCGGGCTTCTGCTGTGCGGAGCTGCAGCCGGTCGCGGCGGTGGCGATCCAGGCGAGGGAGACGATCGAAGTGAGGCGGAGATTCTGCATGGGTCGATCCCAGGGGTGAAGGTCCGGCGGGAAGCTGGTCGGATTTTCTCAGGAAGGGAAGAGCGTGGGGCCGGCGTGGATCGCCTTGGCCACCGCGACGGCGAGTTCCTGTCCGTCCCACGGTTTCGGGAGGAGCGGCACGCCGTGCGGCAGCGGAACGCCATCGGGCAGCTCCCGGCCGGCGTATCCGCTGGTGAACAGGAAGGGCAGCACGATCCCCTCCTTGATCAGGGCGTCGTACATCGCCGAGCCGCTCCGTTTCGGCATCACGACGTCCGAGAAGACCAGGGCGATGTCACTGCGGTGTTTGCGCGCGAGCTGCAGCCCCTCCTCCCCATCCACGGCGACCAGCACGCGATAGCCGAGACGCGCCAGCAGTCGCTCCCCCGCACGGCGGAGCGCCGCTTCATCCTCGACCAGCAGGATCGTCCCTCCGGGAGTTGCCTCCGCGGCCGCCGGACGGGGCGGCGTGTGGGGCTGGCCGCGCGCGACGGGGAAGTAGAGCGTCACGGTGGTGCCGGCGCCGGGCGCCGACTCCACGTCGACGAAGCCGCCATGCTGCTTCATCAGCCCGTAGACCATCGCCATGCCGAGGCCCGAGCCCTCCCCCGGCGGCTTGGTGGTGAAGAACGGCTCGAAGATGCGCTCGAGCACCTCCGGCGGCATTCCCGTTCCCGTATCGCTGACGCTGACCGCGGCGTACTGGCCCGCGACGCCCCAGCGATGTTTGCGGATGAACGCCTCGTCGATGACCGCCGGCGCGAGTCGCACCCGCAGCACCCCCTGGCCGAGCATCGCGTCGGTGGCGTTGGTGGCGAGGTTGAGCACCATCTGCTCCACGGCCGAGGGATCGGTCTGCGCCGGAGGGGTGAGCGGGTCGAGTTCCGCGTCCACCGTGATCGAGGCCGGGAGCATCCGGCGCAGCATGCGGATCGACTCCGGCAGCACCCGTTCCAGCGCCTGCGGCTCGAAGGCGTACTGACCGGCGCGACTGAAGGCGAGCAGCTTCCGGATCATCTCAGCGCCGCGGTGCGCCGCGACCTTCAGCTCGCCGAGGTCGGCGTGGGTGGTCACGTCCCCGCGCGGCAGCCGGTCCTCGATGAGCTGCACGTTGGAGAGGATGACGGTGAGCATGTTGTTGAAGTCATGGGCGATCCCGCCGGTGAGCTGGCCGACCGCTTCCATCTTCTGCGCCTGACGGAGCTGCGCCTCGACTCCTCGGCGGGCATCCTCCGATTTCTTGAGCCGGCGCGCTGCGGAACGCAGCGTCACTGCCCCGAACGCGAACAGCAGCAGCGCCACGAGACTGAGCGCCACCAGGAGCCATTTGGCGGCCCATCGCGCCCCGCCACCCATGGCACCGGAGAAGCCATCCTCCCGGAGCTTCAGTTGGTGGCTCAGGCTCCCGATCTCGCCGAGCACCACCTCCCGCTCCTGGCCGCGCAGTGTGCCCGCCTGCACGTCGTTCCGTACTCTCTGCCCGAGCGCTTCCAGCTGGAACATCAGCGAGTCGGCACTGGCCCACATCCCGATCGCCTGGGCGACGAAGGACACCCGCTCGTAGCGCCGGAGGAAGACCCCCATGCCGTGCACATCGTCGGGGTGGTTGCGCCCGGCGAGGAAGCCCTTGCGGACAGTGTCCCAGTCGGGATCGGGGGAGAGCAGCTCGAGCCGGGCGGCGCGGTCGCCGCGAAAGACCGTGAGACTGGCTTCGAAGGCGGCGTACTCGAGGGAATCGCCGGCGTCGACGTAGCGGAGCAGGTGGTAGACCGCATCCTTCTGGGCCTTGGACCAGAGACCCTCGCCTCCGACGTACGCCCGTGCGGAGGAGAGGGTCTCGAAGCCGAGGCTCGCGATCAGGAGCAGGGCGATGATGGTGCCGGCGCCGAGGGCGCCGAGCAGCGCCACTTCACGCCGGCGCACCGCGCCTGGCGATGAGCCCGCCGGCAGGGCCGGCAGACCCATCGGCGGAGCGGGCGGTTCAGGCCTTGATGTAGATCTCACCGCCGCGCTGCCGGAACTCGGCCGCTTTCTCCGCCATGCCGGCGGCGGCCTCGCGGATGTCCTGGGTGATCTTCATCGAGCAGAACTTCGGGCCGCACATCGAGCAGAAGTGCGCCACCTTGGCCCCGTCCGCCGGGAGGGTCTCGTCGTGATAGGCGCGCGCGGTGACCGGATCAAGCGCGAGGTTGAACTGGTCCTGCCAGCGGAACTCGAACCGCGCCTTGCTGAGCGCATTGTCCCACGCGGCGGCGCGGGGATGCCCCTTGGCGAGATCGGCGGCATGCGCGGCGATCTTGTAGGCGATCACCCCGGCCTTCACGTCGTCCCGGTTGGGGAGTCCCAGGTGCTCCTTGGGCGTGACGTAGCAGAGCATCGCCGTGCCGTACCAGCCGATCATCGCGGCGCCGATGGCGCTGGTGATGTGGTCGTAGCCCGGCGCGATGTCGGTGGTGAGCGGGCCGAGGGTGTAGAATGGCGCCTCGCCGCACCACTCGAGCTGCTTCTCCATGTTCTCCCTGATGAGATGCATGGGGACGTGGCCGGGGCCCTCATTCATGACCTGCACGTCGTACTCCCACGCGATCTTCGTCAGCTCGCCCTGGGTCTTCAGCTCGGCGAACTGGGGCTCGTCGTTGGCGTCCGCGATGGAACCGGGGCGGAGCCCGTCGCCGAGGGAGAAGGAGACGTCGTATGCCCGCATGATCTCGCAGATCTCGCGGTAGTGGGTATACAGGAAGCTCTGCTGGTGATGCGCCAGGCACCACTTGGCGATGATCGAGCCGCCGCGGGAGACGATCCCCGTCAGGCGCCTGGCGGTGAGCGGAATGTACTCGAGCAGCACGCCCGCATGGACCGTGAAGTAGTCCACCCCCTGCTCCGCCTGCTCGATGAGGGTATCGCGGTAGATCTCCCACGTCAGGTCCTCCGCGACGCCTCCCACCTTCTCCAGCGCCTGGTAGATCGGGACGGTGCCGATCGGGACCGCGCTGTTCCGGATGATCCACTGCCGGGTCGCGTGGATGTTGGCGCCGGTGGAGAGGTCCATCACCGTGTCGGCGCCCCAGAGGGTGGCCCAGCGCAGCTTGTCGACCTCCTCCTCGATGGAGCTGGTCACCGCGGAGTTGCCGATGTTGGCGTTGATCTTCACGTGGAAGCCGCGGCCGATGATCATCGGCTCGAGCTCGGGATGGTTGATGTTGGCCGGGATGATGGCGCGGCCCCGCGCCACCTCGCTGCGCACGAACTCCGCCGGCAGCCCCTCGCGAATCGCGATGAACTCCATCTCCGGCGTGATCTCGCCGCGGCGCGCGTAGGCGAGCTGGGTGACGGCGCCGCGCCCGCGGTAGACCGGCCGGAGCAGGGAGTCGGGGATCAGCGTCCCGGCGCCGTGGGAGCCGCCATTGTGGGGGCCGCCATTGTGGGAGCCGCCATTAATGGCGGCTCCCACGGATGCTACAGAATTGGCGGAATTCGCGGTGGTTCCGACAGAAATGGCCGGACTGGCGACTCGTTCGAGGTCCCGCTCCAGCAGCCACGGCAGCCGGAGCGCCGGGAGTCCCTGCCGCACATCGACGCCCTGCGGCCCGCTCGGATCGTAGACCCGGTGCGGCGGCTCGCCGCCGGAGAGCGCGATCTCCCGCATGGGAACGCGGAGGCCGTTGGGGCCCTCGACGTAGACCTTGGTGGAATGGGGGAACGCCTCCTGATAGGAGGCGGCGGACAGCGGTTCGGTGGAGGCGGGCATGGCTGCTCCTTGTGTCAGGCGAACAGGAGCTACCGTGCCGCGCTCCCTTCGCCGGTATGAACCGGATCAGGTTCCAAGGGACTGTCTCAATCTGGAGGGCGGGAGGGCGGGAGGCCGGGAAGACGGGAGATCCCTGATCTCCCGCCATTCCGCCATCCCGCCGTTCCGCCCCACCGGATACCCCTGGCGGTCACCGGAATCGTAATCCCGAGCCCCGCCGCGTCAATGGCACGAGAGATGCTTTATAGAACGGCCACGAGGCGGGAACTTCCAGTGATCGGAATCCGTTCAAGCCTGTGAGGATCGCAACGATGCCTCAAGCTCCCGGGTCCGGAGCCGATCATGAGAACAGAGGGGCCGAGAAGGCGTAGCTCACGAGAACACCTGAGAACCGAACGCGAATGCTGCTCCTGATGAACGCGACAAATACGATGGCGAACAACCGGCTCAACCGCCGGGGGATCGGACTCACCCCGGAGCGAACGCGGCAAGGCTGAAGGCAACCAGTAGCCCTCCCCACGCCCCCGCGTTCCGCAGTCCGGACGCGGGGGCGTCGCGTTAGGGATCACCCGAGGGACCAGGAAAAGAAGGGAGACAGGGATGTCCAGACTGCTGCATGTAGCCATCACGAGTGCGGCGGCGATGCTGAGCACCGGCAGCGTGGCACCCTCCGAGGCGCCCGCCCCGGCCGCTCCCGTCATCCGGGAGATCGCCGACCCGTCGCTCCGGGACGTGGCCGTCGCGGTCTACGACTCCCTGCACCCCGCGATCTACTACAATCCCGGCCTCATGCAGCGGTTCGGGCCCGAAATGGAGGCGTTCTTCCTGGCCCACGAGCGGGCGCACATCGAACTCCATCACACCCGCGCGAGCGCCCTGCGCGCCGAACCGGGGCGCCGGGACAGCCTGCTGCAGGCGAAGGAGCTGGAGGCCGACTGCCTCGCCGCCCAACGCCTCGGCCACGAGCGTGCGGGGGCGTCCATGGCGGCCGTGCACTTCTTCGCCCGCCTGGGCGACATGCATTTCGACAACGAGCACCCGCCGGGCTCGGCCCGCGCCGCCCGCATCCTCGCTTGCATGCCCTAGCCGACGCTCCCACATTGGGAGTCATGCGCTCGGGATGGCGGTACAGCGGGATCGGAGTGGTCGCGGCTCTCCTCGGGGCCGTGCCGGCGCACGCCCAGGGACTGCATCTCGTCCCCGGCATCGAGGAGATCGCGAGCGACACCATCGCCGACGTCGCGCTCGCGACGCTCGACCAGGTCCCTGTCGCGATCTACTACAATCCGCTGTTGACCAACCGCTACGGTCCGTTGCTCACCCGCTTCTTTCTGGCGCATGAGTACGGCCATATCGTGCGTCACCACACCCGGGCCGGGTACGCCGACCTGCCGAAGGAAACCCGCGACTCGATCTATCGCGAGCAGGACCTGCAGGCCGATTGTTATGCGGCCGGCCTGCCGGGACCGGAAGCCCGCGCGGCCACCGAGGCGGCCATCCGCTTCTTCACCCGGCTCGCGCCGTTCCGCTTCAATGCGGAGCACCCGACCGGCGCGCAGCGGGTGGAGCGGATTCTGCTCTGCCTGCCGGAACCGCGCGAGCCGGTCCGCTATGGGCGCGGCGACACCGGGGTCGAGACCGGCCCGGTCAGCGGCGAGCCGGAGCGGGTCAGCTTCGCGGTGCGCACCGCGCCGCTCGATGCGGGCGCGTACGGCACCAGCGCGGTCCTGTGGGTGGATGGACTGCGGGTGGCCGACATCTCGAATCTGCGGTTCCCCGATCGCGTGGAGGTGGATCGCTTCGGGGCCGGGCTGCACAGCTACCGCCTGACGATGGACATCTACCGCTTCGATGACGAGCTGCAGACCAGCCCCGGCGGGAGCGTGTCGGGCCGGGGCCAGGTCCTCATCCGCGATGGCGACCGGTTCCGGGTGGAATGGCGCCCGGGCGAGGCGCCGTCGCTGGTGCCCGACCAGAACTGAGCGGAGGGCCGCCGGGCGACCGCCCGAATCGGCCTGAGGACTACACCGGCCGGGCGTCCAGCATCTCCCGCACCCGCCGCATCAGCTCCGTCGCGGTGAACGGTTTCTGCAGGAAGGCCGCGTCCGGCCGCAGCAGGATCTTCTGCTCCAGCGTGGTCGCGGCGTACCCGGACATGAAGATGCAGCGCATGCCCGCGCTCTCCGGAATCAGCACGTCCGCGAGGTGCGGGCCGCTCATGCCGGGCATGACCACGTCGGTGAGCAGCAGGTCGATGGTCCCGGCGTGCTGGCGCGCGAGCTGCAGCGCGGTATCGCCGTCCGGCGCCGACAGCACGACATAGCCGTGGTGTTCGAGCAACCGCCGGGTGAGGTTGCGCACCGATTCTTCATCCTCCACGAGCAGCACGGTCTCGGTCCCGCCGGTGTCGCCGGTGCGGGCCGGCGGCGGTGGCGGCGCGGGCTCGCCGGCGACCCGCGGGAGGTCCACCAGGAAGCAGCTGCCCCGCCCGACCTCGCTCGTCACGCTGATGGTCCCGCCGCTCTGCTGCACGATGCCATAGGCCGTGGCCAGCCCGAGCCCCGTGCCCTTGCCCACTTCCTTGGTCGTGAAGAACGGCTCGAAGAGATGGGCGCGGACCTCCGCGGGGATGCCGACCCCTTCATCCTCGACCCGGATCCGGACCGTCGGCCCCAGGGGACCATCCACGTTCATCGTCTCCATGATGAGCCGCCCGCCGGCGGGCATCGCGTCGCGCGCGTTCACCGCGAGATTGAGCAGCACCTGCTCCATCTGCACCGGGTCGGCACGCACCGGACCGAGATGCGGCGCGAGCCGGGTGACCAGCTCGATGTCCTCACCGATGGTGCGCCGGAGCATGCGCGCGATGCCTGACACGATCGCGTTCAGGTCCACCACCTGCGGCGTGAGCACCTGCTTGCGGCTGAAGGCGAGGAGCTGCTGGGTGAGCGCGGCGGCGCGGACGCCCGCGGAGGTGATCTCAAGCAGGTCGTCGTAGAGCTCGTCGTGCGGATCCACCCGGCCGAGCGCGAGGTCGGCGTGGCCGAGGACGGAGGTGAGGAGGTTGTTGAAATCGTGCGCCACGCCGCCGGCGAGGCGTCCGACCGCCTCCATCTTGGCCGCCTGGCGGAGCTGGTCTTCGCTGCGCCGCAGCGCCGCTTCCGCCGCGCGCTGCTCCTGGATGCTGCGGGCCACCCAGATCACCGTGTCGGCGTCCACCGGCGAGGCGGTCGCGCTGAACCATACCTCCTCGCCTGCGATCTGCATTGAATACTCGAGCACCGTCGGCTGGCCGCTGTCGAGCGTCCGTCCCACGGCCTCGAGAAAGTAGTCCGCCTGCTCGGGAGGGAAGATGTCGTGCAGCCGCCGTCCGACGAGCTCGCCGGGGGGGAGGAACAGCAGGTCGGAACGGGTGGGGGCGACCTTGAGGTACCGTCCCTCCCGGTCGAGCACCAGGATGACGTCGCGCATCGCCGCGAAGAGTGCCCGGAGTTCCTCCTCCGAGGCGCGGATTGCCGCTTCGGCCCGCTTCCGCTCGATCGCCATCGCCACCTGGCTGGAGACGAATTCCAGGATCGACTGTTCGCGTTCGGAGTAGTGCACACCGTCGGTATAGCTCTGCACCGCGAGCACGCCGATGGTACGCCCCGCCACGATCAGCGGCACGCCGAGCCAGTCGACGGCCGGTTCGCCGAAGGATTCCACCTCGCCGCGCGCGACCAGCGACCCGATGAGCGAGGGCCTGTCGCGGAGCGGCTGTCCGGAGCGCAGCACGTATTCGGTGAGGCCCTTCCGGGCCCGCCGGGGTGGGGGCGGCGGGTCGTGCTCGTCCACCCACCAGGGGAAGCTGATGGTGTCGGTCGCGGCATCGTAGGTCGCGATGTAGAAGTTCTTCGCCGGCATCAGCTCGCCGATGATCGCGTGGATCGCGGCGTACAGTTGCGGGAGATCGGAGGCGGTGAGCGCCGCCTGGGAGATCCGCCAGGTGGCTTCCTGCAGCCGCTCGGCGCGTTTGCGCTCGGTGATCTCCTGCAGGGCGGCCATGCGTCCCGAGAAGCGGCCGTCCGGATCGAAGAGCGGCCACTCGTTCAGCACGACCTCGACCGTGCTCCCGTCCCGGCGGAGCCGGACCGTCTCCCGTCCGTTGACCGGCGGCAGCGTCGTCCCCGCGGACCGCTGCAGGAACTCTTCGCGCAGCTCCGGTGGAATGGTCGGCGGCGCCTTTCCCTGCACCTCATCCTCGCGCCAGCCGAACAGCTGCTCGGCGGCGCGGTTCCAGGTCGTCACCCTGGCCTCCGCGTCGGTGGCGATGATCGCGAGCGGTGACGCGGCGATGAGCGCGTGGTAGGCACCGTCGACCGTCCGCTCGTCGCGCCTCGCGCGGCGGCGGTCTCCCGCCGCCGCCGCGAGCAGCAGCGCGGTGGCCGACGTCGAGAGGTGGAAGGCCGTGTAGAAGAGGGCGAGCGCGAGCACGCCGCTGCTGGGAAGCGGGCTCTGCCCGCTCAGGCTCGCGAGCACACTCAGACCGAAGATGCCGAGCGACAGCGTCGCGCCCCCGCGCGGACCGAAGCGGAGCGCCGCCCAGGCGATCAGCGGAAAGGTCATCAGCGCGTAGGCGGGCACCGCCGCGCGGACCGCGAGCGCCGCGACCCCCAGCCCCGCCAGGAGCCCGAAGATTTCGAGGCCACGTCCGCTCGGGGCGATCTCGGGCGGCGGCCCCAGCCAGACCAGGAGGAACGGCGTCAGCAGCGCCAGGCCGCTCAGGCCGCCGAGGAAGCATGAGGCGAAGAGGACCGGGTTGACGATCTGCGCCTGGCTATCGCCGAGCCACACGGCCACCAGGCCGAGCGTGGCATTGAGCAGCGCGCTGAGCAGCATCCCGCCGAAGAGCAGCAGCACGTCGGCGAGACGGTCGAGCGGCGTGCGCATCCCGAAGCGCCGGAGGAGCACCGCCGGCACGAGCGCGGCGACGAGATTGGCCACCGTGATGCCCACCGCGATGACGGCGGAGCTTCCTTCCGTCGCGTTGAAGGCGAGGCTGGCGATCAGGATCGCGGGCCAGGCGCGTGGGGTGAGGAGGAGGAGTCCCGCCAGCGCGAGGCCGGTGGGTGGCCAGAGCGGCGGGTTGGCACCGTCCAGCGCGGCGAGTCTGGTCGCCAGCATCGCCGCACCGAACAGCAGCGCCGCGAGTGCGGCGTTCTGCAGCGCGAACCCGAGGCGCGTGCGGGCGGGGGCGACCAGCGGAACAGGAGATCTCACCGGACGTGTGCTAGGCGGACGACGCGGGAGGCGGCGCCGGTGGCGGGACCGGCGGAGCCGTGGCGGGAGCCGCGGCTGCCGGCGGCAGGGGCGAGGCCGCCCCGCCCTGGGGCACGCCCGGCATCGTCACCCGCTGGTAGGTCCACAGGCGCATCATCCCGGCAAAGGCTTCGGCCAGTTGGGGATCGAAGTCCACGCCGGCCCGCTCCTCGACATAGGCGAGCGCCACTTCGGTCTGCCAGGGTTCGCGATAGGGACGCGCCGTGCACAGGGCGTCGAAGACGTCGCAGACGTGCACCAGCTTGCTGGCGAAGTGGGTGTCCCGCGCGTAGCGCATCCGCGGGTAGCCGTGCCCGTTGATCAGGATGTGGTGCTCGTAGGCGACCGTGGCGGCGAGATCCAGCTTCTGCTCGCGGGCCATGATGAGCCGGGCACCATCCACCGGGTGCTTGCGCAGCACGGCGAGCTCGTGTTCGGTCAGCGCACCCTTCTTCACCAGGATGTCCTTCGGCACCCGGACCTTGCCCAGGTCGTGCAGGAGTCCGGCGACGCCGAATTCGCGGATGTCCCTGGCGGCGAGACCGATGTACTCGGCAAGCGCCATCGCCAGCACCGACACGTTGGTCGCGTGGGTGGTGGTGTACTGGTCGTAGTTCTTGAGGCTGAGCAGCGGCATGAGCATGCGGCTCTGGCCATGCATGGCGAGGGAGAGCGACCGCACCACCGCGTTGGCCTCGGCGAGCGGCAGCGTCTCCGTCTCCTGCACTTCCGCGTGGATCCAGCCGACGGTCTCGATCTCGTCGTCCAGCGTGTACGGCACGGTGGTGCTCTCGGCCGTTTCCACGACCACGTCGGCGCTGGCGCCCCGCAGGCTGACCGCCCCGAAGCGGATCGACGGGCGGCGGAGCTGGCGCGCCTCGCTCGTGTCCTCTTCCCCGGTGGTGACCTTCTTGTGGACCTCGTTGAGGAAGTCGGCGAGCTCGTCGCGCGAGACCTCCCGCTCGAATTCCACCCGCTGCACCCCCGCCTTGGCCAGCCGGCGGGCCCAGTCCCACGCCTTGAAATCCCGGAGCGCCTGCTGGCGATACAGCACCTCGTCTCCGAGGAAGGAGAAACTCGGCGCGGGATCCAGCCGCTGCAGCGCATCCAGGTGCTCCCACGCCTGGTCCACCGCCCGTTCCCGCGCGGGATGGCCGGCGCGGTAGAGACCGGTCGCGGAGAGCGCCTGTCCCATGGCGGTGAGGAAGCGGATGGGATCGCTCATGTCTCCTCGACCGCCGCGCCGCTCCCGGCGCGGCGGATCTCCGGGTCGTTGCTGTCCGTCGCGAGGCGGAGCACGAGTTGCGCGCTCGGGTCCTGACGGAAGCCGCGGGCGAGCGAGCTCAGGACGGCGAGCAGCTCCGGGGTGCGCGGCTGCAGCCGGCGCCGGCGGAACCACCCCTGCTTCGTCAGGGCATGATCGACCAGCCAGTCCCGGGTCGCGGGGGTCCGGATCGTGCCGAGCACCCGGATCGCCATGGCCCGGATCTCGGGCGAGTTGCGGCGGTCGTTGACCAGCACCATGAGGCGCGGAACCGCGGCGGTCGGACAGCCGTCGAGCGCTGCGCTGAGCCCCATGCGGACGTTGACGTCGTCGCTGTCGCCGAGTGAGGCAAGGATCGCGTCCGAGCGCTGGCCCGGAATCCGGAGCATCAGCTTCAGCGCCTCGCGGCGGACCCGCGCGTCATCGGCGTCGACATAGGGTGAGGCATCGAAGTCGGCGGGGATCTCCGGCAGCGTCCCGAGCAGCGCCAGCAGGTTGCGCTGGACGAACCACGGCGAGGTCGGCAGCCGCTCCACCAGCATCGGACCGATCAACGGGCCGAGCTGGCCGAGCCGGGTCAGCAGCCGGCGGCGCATGGTGCGGCTGTCGGCCACTTCGAGCGTCTCGAGCATCGGCTCGGCCGCGGACATCCCCATCCGGGCGAGCAGCAGCTCCACCACGTCGGTGTCGCGCGGTTCGTTGTTGAGCAGCACCCGCATGTTGGCCGGCGTCGCCAGGCGGGCCCAGAACAGCTCCTGGATGTCCTCCGCCACGTTGGGATCTTCGACCATGCGTACCACCGCGCCGGCCTGGCCCTCGCGGACCACTTCCTCGAGAGCCGCCCAGACGGTCTCCCCCACGGTGTCGGTCTCGAGGGACATCTGCACCAGGCGGATCGCCTCCAGCTTCTGTTCGGCCTGGGGCTGGTTCCCGTGGGTCGGGTGGCGCGAGAGCCGCTCCAGCACCCGGGAATAGGGCAGCGGATTCGGGTCGTCGAGCGACCACTTGTCGACCAGCTGGCGCACCGCCTCACGGAGCGCCAGGTCCGCCTCTTCGCGCACCGACAGGCTGCCCTTCTCCGCCTGGAAGGCCAGCTTGGTGAGCAGTCGCAGCATCGCCTGCGGCAGGACCTTGTTGCTGGCGTCGGAGACGGCATGCAGCAGCGTCAGGGTGGCGCCCGCGGGAAGGACCATCGCCGCGTCCACAACGAGGCGGCGGCGCTGGGCCAGGTCGGCCCCGACCGCCGCCAGTTCGCGGAGCGTTTCCGGCGTGATGTGATTCAGGAGGGAGGCAAGCTTTTCCTTGAGCGCATCCGCCTGATTACCCGCGGAGAGGCGAAGTTCGCGGGAGAGCCCGAGCAGATAGTTGATGATCTTCTTGGCTTCATCGGGATCGCGCAGCCGCTCGTTGAGCGCGCGGGCGATGGCGCGGGGATCGCTGTGGAGTTCCGGCGCGCCTTCCTTGGCGACCGCCACGGCCGCAAGACCGATCCAGAGGCGGCTGGCGGCGCCCTCGGCGCGGGCCTGCTCACCCAGCCGCTGTTCATCGGAGAGTTCCAGCCGATCATACGCCGGCGGGAAGAGGCGGATGTTCTCCCAGCGCTCGTCGAACTGGGCGAGGTCCGCCCCGACCGGCTTGGTCCGCGCATCCGTGCTGAGCGCGTTCAGCATCTCCATCAGCTCGTCGCGAGCAACCCCGGGCGTGAACTTGATGGCGCCGATCTGGTGACGGTGGAGCTTCGCGGCGAGTTCCCGGAGCACCGGGTTGTCGGGATCGGTGGCGAGCCCCTCGACCAGCAACTGGTTCCGGGCGACACCGAGCAGCAGGAAGGGCCGGTTGACCAGCACGACCCGGAGATGCCCCGCGACCGCATCGATGGCCGACCCGAGGAGCGGATGGCCCGGTGGGTAGGTCGTGCACTTGTGCAGGGCGATGCCGAGCAGGGGCAGGAACACCGCCACATCGCGCGGCAGAGCCGCACGTTCCTGTTCGGCGGGGACGGTCGAAGTGTCGGCCACTCGGCTCGGAGGGGGAAGGTCGTTCTAAGGTAAGACGGGTTCGGGAGGGCCGGAAGAGGCGGAAGACCGGGAACGACCGAGGGACCGCCCGGTGACGGAGCGGCCCCTCGCCTGGTCCAGCTGGCGATCCCTCGCTACGCTCGGGATGACCGCAGCCGCGCTGCGGTCACTTCGCGCGGTCGATATACTCGCCGGTGGTCGGGTTCACCCGGACCTTCTCGCCTGTCTGGATGAACTCGGGCACGTTCACCATCGCGCCGTTGTCGAGCTTGGCCGGCTTGAACGAGGCCGACTTGGTCGCCGTCTTCATCACCGGGTTGGTCTCCACCACCTCGAAGACCATCGCATTGGGGAGCTGGATCCCGATCGGGCGGCCGCCGAAGAACTCGGCGATGATCTTCATCCCGGGCGCGACCCACTGGGCCGAGTCGCCGAGATCCTCCTCGCTCATCTCCAGCTGATCGAAATTCTCGACGTTCATAAAGTGGTAGCTGCCGCCACCGGCGTACAGAAACTCGAGCGTGTGGGTCTCGAGGTCGGCGACTTCCACAGTGTCGGTGGAGCGGAAGCGGTGCTCGAACTGGGTCCCGGTCCGGAGCTTCCGGAGCTTGGCCTGCACCATCGCGCGGAGGTTGCCCGGAGTGTGGTGATGGAAATCGAGAACCCGGCACGGCTCGCCCTCATAGAGGAGGCACATGCCCTTCCGCATTTCGCTGGCGATGATGTTCATGATCCTGGACCCGCTAGAAAGAAAAGAACAGAGAGGGAACAGAGTACAGGCCGGGTGCCCGCTGCCGGGTCATCCCGTTCCCCGTCCCCTGTTCCCTGGTCACCCGGAGTTGCCGGCGCACAAGGTAAAGGAAGGGCTGGGCTGGCGGTAGGGGGCCGGACCGGTACATTGGGAAACTCATTCCAACTTCGGGGTTTAGCGATGCAGAGTCGCCGGGGATTCGTGGCAGCGATGGCGGGCGCCGCCGGGCTGCCCATGCTGCGCGGAGATGCCATCCGTCGCGCACTCGAGCTGGGTGTCAGGCCGGCGGCCGGAAGCCCTGACGACGAGGACTACTGGGCCGAGATCCAGCGGGCGTTTGACTGCGACCGGTCCATGGTCAACCTGAACAACGGTGGCTGCAGTCCGACGCCGACCCATGTGCTCGAGCAGATGATCCGGGACCTGCGTTTCTCGAACGAACTCCCGGTCATCAACATGTGGCAGACGCTGGAGCCCCGCATCGAGAGCGTCCGGCGCGACGTGGCGAAGAGCTTCGGCTGCGACCCCGAGGAGATGGCGATCGTCCGCAACGCCTCCGAGGCCAACGAGACGATGATCCTCGGACTCGACCTCAAGGCGGGCGACGAGGTCATCGTCACCAACCAGAACTACGGCCGGATGCTGACCACCTGGGACCAGCGGGTGCGGCGCGACGGCATCGTGGTGAAGCCGATCTCCTTCAAGGTCCCGCCGCCATCGCAGCAGTATCTCGTCGATCAGTTCAAGGCCGCCGTCACCCCGCGCACCAGGGTCATCGAGGTCACCCACATCACCAACCTCACCGGGCAGATCATGCCGGTCCGGGAGCTCGTGGCCTTCGCGCGGCCGCTGGGGATCGAGGTCATCGTCGACGGAGCGCATGCCTACGCCCATTTCCCGTTCACCCGGGACGAACTCGACTGCGACTACTACGGCACCAGCCTGCACAAGTGGCTGCTCGCCCCGATCGGGACCGGCTTTCTGTATGTCCGCAAGAACCGGCAGAAGCGGCTGTGGCCACTGATGGCCGCGCCCGCGAGCATGGACGACAACATCCGGAAGTACGAGGAGATCGGCACCCATCCCGCCGCCAATCACAACGCCATCAGCGTGGCGCTGGCATTCCACAACGCGATCGGCGGCGAGCGGAAGGTCGCCCGGCTCCGCTACCTCCGCGACCGGTGGGCCAAGCGGGTGCAGCGCGAGAACGACCGGATCCGCATCCTGACCCCGCTGGACAGCCCCTACGGGGCCGGCATCGGTCTGGTACACGTGGACGGCATGGATCCGGGAAAGCTGGTGGGGTGGATGATGGAGAAGCATCACATCGTCGTCACCCCGATCGTGCACCCCGAGTTCGACGGGGTCCGGGTCACGCCGAACGTCTACACCACGGTCGCCGAGGTGGACCTGTTCGCCGAAAAGCTGCTCGACGCCGCGCGCCGCGGCATCGGGTGATTCGGGGGGAGACCCCTCCCGGGCGCCTCCCCACCCGAACAAACGCCGGAGCGAGGTCCAACCGGCTATCTTTGTACTCCGCCCGGCGACCGGGGCGGGACCATAACCAAACGTGGGCTTCCTCCCCCCAAGGCGAGCCCACCGCAAAGGGAGCAGAGATGACCAGCGTCACCCAGGACGAGAAGCGGAAGCGTGCGGCCTCCTTCCCGGCTGAAGGCGGCCTTGCCGCCGGATCCACGGCGGTTCCGGGACCGCTGGCGGTGCAGTGGGACAGCGTGTTCGACCGGATGTGCTACATGGTGACCAGCGCCGACCTGGCAGTCCGGAATGCCCGGCGGTACCGCAAGCTCATGGACGAGATCATCGCCGCGACCGGCTGCAGCGAGGAGGAGATTCTCGCCCACGGCAACAAGGTGCGGGCGGTGCTGTACTTCGCGCAGGACCGGCTGACCAAGCAGGGCGCGCTGAACCATCTCGTGGGCAAGGAGAAGTTCGAGTTCCGGCTGCCGCCGGTCTCGCCGGTCTTCTGAGTGCGCGAACGCTCCGCTCCGCTGCCATGACGCAACTCGCCGAACTGATCGAGAACAATCGGGCCTGGGCCGCCGGCATGATCCGGCGCGACCCAGGCTTCTTCTCGCGCCTCCGCGACGTCCAGGCTCCCCGGTTCATGTGGATCGGCTGCGCCGACAGCCGGGTGCCCGCCAACGAGATCGTGGGTCTCCTGCCGGGCGAGATGTTCGTGCACCGCAACGTCGCGAACGTGGTCGTCCATACCGACCTCAACTGTCTCAGCGTCCTGCAGTATGCCGTCGACGTGCTCCGGATCCGCGACATCATCGTGTGCGGGCACTACGGCTGCGGCGGTATCCAGGCGGCCGCCACGCAACAGTCCCTCGGCCTCATCGACAACTGGCTCCGGCACGTGCAGGACGTCGCCGCGCGCCACGAGCGGGAGTTCACCCCCGCGATGCCCGCCCAGGATCGCGCCAACCGGCTCTGTGAACTGAATGTGCTCGAGCAGGCGCTCAACGTCTGCCAGACCACGGTGATCCAGGAGGCCTGGCGGCGCGCACAGGAGGTCACCGTCCACGGCTGGATCTACAGCCTCGAGGACGGCCTGGTGCGGACGCTCGCCTTCGATGTCAACCGCGCCGACGAGGTCGTGGACACCTACCGCCGCGCCATCCAGACGACGGCCGCCACTCCCTCCGCCTGACCGCCGCGCCGCCGATGGAACTGCCGGCGCCGTCCTCGACCGCGTGAGGCGCGGGGCGGGCTTCGAGGGAGCCACCGGTTTATATTGTCATACCTTTTGAGACTGGTAAGCATGCCCAAGAAGACGCCCAAGAGCAGCGAACTGCGCTCCCCGAAGCCCAGCGGTACCATGAGCGACCGGGTCGGCCGGCGGGTCGCCGCGGCGGTGGTTGCCTCGGAGCGCCGCGCCAAGTCGGTCCGCCCCAAGGGCGCCAAGCGGACCACGGCCAGCGCCGACCTCGAGAAGGAAAAGGCCGCGCACCTGGCCCAGTCGCTGCGCGCGGTGTTCCGCGAGCTTGGCGATACCCATCGCCAGTACCGGGAGCGGACCGGCAACGCCGGCACCGCCGCGCTCCGTGAGGCGGCCCAGGCCTTCAAGCGGGAGCCGAGCATGGATAAACTCGCCGCCGTCGCAGTCTTTCTGGACGAGCTCGGCCTGCTCGAGTGGTAGCAGGGCCGGGGCAATAACGGCCACCAGGGAGCCCCCATGAGCAAGGTCGTCGGCTTCATCGGAGCGTCGCTTGGTGGCAGTGTCGGCTGGTGGGCCGGGGCTCCCATCGGGGTGATGACGGCATTCTTCCTCGGTATCCTCGGGACTGCCGCGGGAGGCTACTTCGCCAAGCGCTGGGCCGACGACCATCTGCCCTGACCGGCGAGTGATGCTCCGTCCGCTGGCCGCCGTGCTTTCGCTGTGCACCCTCGCGGCCGTGAGCCCGCTCGCGGCGCAGGATCCCCCCGCCCATCTGGCGAGCTGCACCACCGACTCCGCCGCCCGATACTTTCTCACCCAGGTACAGTTTCTTCTCACGGGGACCGATTCCGCCACGGCCGCCCGGCGCCGAGCGCTCGCGCTGGACGCGATGCCGCCGGAGGCCGCGCAACTGGTGACGGAGGACCCGGTCTGTCTCGAAGCCACGCGCGCCGCCGGACTGCATCCGCCCTACCCCGTCGCTGTGGTGCGGGCGGGCGAGCGCTACCTGGTCCGCGTGCCTGACAAATCCCATGGCGTGCTCGTGGTCTTCGACCTGATGCTCCGGCGCCTCGCCTCGGAGGAAGGGGGGCCGTGATCCGCCCTCCTCTCCCACTGGCGCTGGTCAGCCTGCTCGCGGCGCTCCCGCTCGCCGCCCAGCAGCCCGACCCGCATGCGGCGCAGCCGGAGCGGCCCACCGTCGCGACCCATGCGGGAACCGTGGCGCCGGGGTGGATCGAGCTCGAGACCGGCGCGGAGTTCGACCATGGTCAGGGGGCCTGGTCGATCGTCACCCCGACCGTCATCAAGATCGGTCTCGCCCCGCGGGTCCAGCTCTCGCTCTTCGGCGGCCTCACCCGTCCGGCAGGTGACGCTCTGGGTGTCGGCGATCTCGCGGCGGGACTCAAGTTCCGGCTGGCGGACGGACTGCCGGTGCTCGGCGACTTCGCGGTGCTCCCCGCGATCAAGCTGCCGGTCGGCGCCGGCGCGCATGGCACCGGCACCACCGATGTCTCGCATCCTCGCGATCTCCAGCCACCAGTTCGGCACGGCGAGCATGGACGTGAACATCGGCTACACCAGGCGGAGCGGCGATGGCAGCGCGGCTCCCAGGAATGCCTGGCTCTGGGCGGTTGCCACCGGCGCCCCGGTGCGGGGCGGCGTCGGAGTGACGGTGGAGGTCTTCGGCTATCCGCGGACGACCGGCCCGGCGGGGGCGGCCGGCACGATGGCGCTGCTCGGCGGCCCGGTGTTCACGCTGCACCCGTGGTGGACGCTCGACGTGGGCGGCATCCTCAAGCTTCGCGGTCCCCAGCCAGACGGGATCTACGCCGGCGGCGTCTACAATTTCGGGCGCCTCTGGTGATGAACCGGCGTACCCTGCTGGCGGCCGTCATCCTTCTTCCCCTTCTGGTACTCGCCATCATGTGGGCTGCGCTGCGTCCCTCCCAAGACCGCCGCTGGGCGGTGGACCAGTCGGTCATGCCGTTCGCCCAGTTCGAGGGCGAGCGGGTGGTGGTGCAGGGCGTCCGCGACTTCGCATGGACCAGCGCCACCGACTTCCGGCCCGAGTGGGGCATCCGGCGCTACAACCTCGACGACATCCGCACCGCCTGGTACGTGCTCGTACCCTTCTCGAAACGCTGGCGGGGCCCGGCGCATGCTTTCGTAAGCTTCGGATTCGCGGACGGGCAGTATGTGGCGATTTCGGTGGAGGCACGCCGCGAGGAGGGGGAGGTCTACGGCGTGCTGAAGGGACTGCTTCGGCGATTCGAGCTGATCTACGTGGTCGGCACCGAGCGCGACCTCATCGGCCGGCGGGCGGTCTACGACGGCTCCGATGTCTTCCTGTATCCGATCCGTGCGACACCCGAGGCGATACGGTCGATGTTCACCGGCATGCTCGAGCGGGCCAACGAGCTCCACGGCAAACCCGAGTGGTACAACACGATCACCAACAACTGCACCCTGAATCTGGTGCACCATGTCAACGCGATCGTGCCGGGGCGGATCCCGTCGAGCTGGCGCATCGTGCTCCCCGGGTACAGCGATGAGGTGATCTACCGCCTCGGCCTGATCGACTCGACCGTGAGCCTGACCGAGACGCGAAACCGGTTCCGCATCAACGAGCGCGCCGCGGCCGCGCTGAACGCACCCGACTTTTCCAGCCGGATCCGCGAGCCCTGACCGCATGGCATCGATCTACGATCTGAAACCGAAGTTCCAGTCCCTGCTGCGTCCGCTGGTGCGGAGGCTCGCGGCGGCCGGGGTCACCGCGAACCAGGTGACGATTGCGGCGGCGGCCCTCTCGGGGGCCGCCGGCCTCGCCCTGCTCCGCTTCCCGACCTCGCGCTGGGCGCTCTTCGCCGTGCCGGCGGTGCTCTTCCTCCGCATGGCGCTCAACGCCATCGACGGCATGCTCGCGCGCGAGCACAATCAGAAGTCCCGGCTCGGCGCGGTCCTCAACGAACTCGGTGACGTCCTGGCCGATGCCGCGCTCTACCTGCCCTTCGCCGCCGTGCCGGGGCTGCCCGCGCCGGTCATCGTCATGATCGTGGTGCTCGCCATCGCGAGCGAGATGGCAGGCGTCGTGGCCATCCAGATCGGTGCCGAGCGGCGCTACGACGGCCCGATGGGCAAGAGCGACCGGGCCTTCGTGTTCGGACTGCTGGCGCTCCTGCTCGGGCTGGGCCTCGCCCCGGGCGCCTGGTCGGCGCTGCTGCTCACGGTGGTCGCGCTGCTGGCGATGCTCACCATCCTCAACCGCAGCCGGCGGGCGCTGGCGAAGGGCGGCCGATGACTGGCCTCACTCCCGGAGTCCGCGTGGTGCTCGGCGGCATTCTCGGCCTGCTGATCGTGGCGAGCGGCGTCACCTGGTTCCTGCTGCGGAAGGGGCCCGCGGAGAAGTACGGCGAGCTCGCGGCGCGGGTGAAGTCCTGGTGGGTGATGGTCGCGGTCTTCGTGATCGCCATCGCGATCGACCGGCGGCTGTCGATCGTCTTCTTCGCCTTCATCTCCTTCCTCGCGCTGAAGGAGTACCTCTCGCTGATCCCGACCCGGCGCGCCGACCGCCGGGTGCTCTTCTGGGCCTACCTCAGCATCCCGATCCAGTACTACTGGGTGTATCGCGGCTGGTACGGGATGTTCATCGTGTTCATCCCGGTGTGGGTGATGCTGCTGATCTCCGCCAGGATGGTGCTGATCGGCGAGACGAAGGACTTCCTGCGCGCGATCGGCACGCTGCAGTGGGGGCTGATGCTCATGGTGTTCAGCATCAGCCATCAGGCCTACCTGCTGGTGCTCTCGCCCACGGGCGGGGCCGCGCTGGTGCTCTACCTGGTCGTGCTCACCCAGCTCAACGACGTGGCGCAGTATGTGTGGGGGAAGACGCTGGGGCGCAACAAGGTCGTGCCGACGGTGAGTCCCAACAAGACCGTCGAGGGGCTGATCGGCGGCCTGGTCACCACCACCGCCCTCTCGATGCTCCTCGCGCCGATCCTCACGCCGCTCAGCCTCGCCGACAGCGTCGCCGCCGGCCTGATGATCGGGGCGGGCGGTTTCCTCGGCGACATCACGATCGGCGCGGTGAAGCGCGACATCGGGGTGAAGGATGCCGGCACGATGCTGCCCGGTCATGGCGGCGTGCTCGACCGGATCAACAGCCTCACCTATACCGCACCGCTCTTCTTTCACTTCCTGCGATTCTACTACTTCTAGCCGCGCGGTGGCCGGTCCGGCCGCCTCCATGGGACACCGTTGAGCCGACTGCTCCGTCTCTTCTTCTTCGCGGTGATCGTCCGGGGCGTCGTCACGGTCGTCCTCGGACTCAACGTCCGGCATCGCCAGCGGCTGCCGAAGACCGGCCCGGCGGTCCTCGCGGCGAATCACAACAGCCATCTCGACACGATGGTGCTGATGACGCTGATGCCGCTCTCGCTGCTGGACCGGGTGCGGCCGGTGGCGGCGGCGGACTATTTCCTGCGCAACCGGGTGATCGCCTGGTTCGCCACCGAGATCATCGGCATCCTCCCCATCCGCCGGCAGCGTTCCTCACCGGACGAGGACCCGCTCGCACCGCTCGTGCAGGCCCTCGACCGCGGCGAGATCCTCATCTTCTTTCCCGAGGGATCGCGGGGGGAACCGGAACAGCTCACCGAGTTCAAGAGCGGCATCGCCCGGCTGAGCGAACGGAGACCGGATGTGCCGGTGGTTCCCGTGTTCATGCACGGACTCGGCAAGGCGCTGCCCAAGGGGGAGGCGATCCTGGTGCCGTTCTTCGTGGATGTCTTCGTGGGTGAGCCGGTAACGTGGAAGGGCGACCGCGACGCCTACATGACCGAGTTCCGTGAGGCGATGACCGCGCTCGCAGCGGAGGGGCAGTTTTCGGCGTGGGAGTGAGGGTGGGGGGCCGAGTGATGGACTTGGATAGTGAAGACTCCGCGGAGCTCTCCTGAAGTGTGGGGCCGCGATTAATGGAGCTGGATAGTGAAGACTCCGCGGAGCTCTCCTGAAGTGTGGGGCCGCGATTAATCGCGGCCCCACCGTCGATTCTGCCCCGACCGAAGATTGATGATCGGTTGTGCCGGCTTCTGCAGATTCGCGGGACCAACTGTTCAACAGAGCCCGAGACTCCGCTATCCGGCGCCATGAGCCGACCTCGCCGATTGCCAGACTGGGACTACTCCTCTCCTGCTGGCTATTTCGTCACCTTCAATGTCCACGAGCGGAGGCGACTGCTCAGCCACATCTCCGGCGGCAGAGTGCACCTCACCAGCGCTGGCCGTGTCGTGCTGGCGGCTGCCCGTCTTCTCCCCGGGCACTTCCCCGGACTCACTCTGGACCGCCTCGTGATCATGCCCGATCACGTTCATGCAATCCTGATGCTGGAGACTTCGAGGCAATCAGTGGTGCCTCGCCAGTCGGCGAGTCAGTCCAAGGCCGTCATTCCAGCCTCATTCATGGCGGCCCGTGATCCGTCGATTGGCAAGATCATCCGCTGCTGGAAGGCGAGATCAACTCGGCTGATTCGCCGGGACTCCCTCGCTGACTTCCGCTGGCAGTCGAGGTACTGGGACCGGGTCATTCGCGACAACGACGAGCTTCAACGCATCCGCCGATACATCGAGCTGAACCCGCTGCGATGGCAGGAGCGGGGCCGCGAGGCATCGCGGGGCCACCTTCCCCTCACCCCCCGATCCGGAAGAGATAGCTCCCCTTGAGGAAGAATCCGTCCTGCTGGCGCCTGAGCGAGCGGAACTTGAAGGCCCCCGGGTCGGTGAGCGTGCTCCCGTAACCCGCGAACAGCACCGTGCCAGGCACCGGCGTGAAGGAGACCAGCACGTCGCCGCGGAAGGTATTGTCGCTGAAGGCGGGAGAGCGCTCGTAGTGCCCGCTGGCGTTGTTGTAGATCAGGATCGGCGCGCTGGTGCGGGTGTCGTCACGCAGACTGTCCTGCTGATAGGCGTTGTACTCGCCGACCAGGCGGACGAAGAGCGGCCGCGCGATCTGATACTCGATCTTGAGCCGGGGGATCCGCTGGCGGCCCACGATGCTGCCATCGGTGCGCCGCGTGTACTGGTTGTGCTGATATCGTCCCTCGATGCGCAACTGTCCCGTGGGGCGCCAGTTCACGCCGAAGTCGGCGAACAGGATGTTCGCCGACGCCCACTCGAAGAAGTTCTCGTCCTGCCCCCAGATCAGAAAACCGTTCGCCGAGAAGCCCTGGAATTCGGGCGTGGAGAGCGAAACCACCCAGTCGCGGTTGGGGATCTTCGGCACGCCGGTGAAGGCGACGGTATCGAGGCCGGCACCGCCGGGTCCGGGCACCTCGAGCGCGTAGCCGCCGTAGATCCGCGGATCGTACCCGAATTTCTCCAGCAGCACCGAGGCGCCGACGCCCCAGCCGCCCCGGAGGGTGGCGTTCAGGTTGACGTGGAACTTCTGGTCACGAACGCCATGGCCGGCGGTGAAGCGATCGTAGGTCCAGGTCCCGTTGAGGGTGATGTCCGGGGTGAAGCTCTCGATGAAGCTTCCCGGTTTGCCGTTGAGCGTCAGCAGATTCACCAGCAGGAGATCGACGTCGCCCCGGCGGCGGATGAAGCCGCTCCGCGACTGGAAGTCGGGATCGATCCCCGCGAAGGTGTAGCGCACCCCGAACGTGCGGCCGTTGGTGTTGAAGTTCGCGCGCCAGATGGGGCCGGAGGTGCTGACGCCGCCTTCGTGCGTCCACCCGTTGCCGACCTGGAAGCTGAAGTTGCTCCTGCCGACCACGATCCGGCCGTCGACCGCCCCCACCCGGTTCCAGTCGCTGCCATCGATGCGATCGGTGTAGACCAGTCCGACGCGCGACCGGGCCGCGACATCCTTCTGCAGCCGGAGCACGTTGATCAGGGGGTGCTCATCTCCGGTGAGGGAGGCCACGCGGTCGTCCACCGCGGAGATCAGGCCGACGGTGGTGCCGAGGGCCTTGCCGGTGAGCTTGACCGACGCGGCCGGCTGCACGATGCGCCGGGTGTAGACGAGGTTGTTCGGCGTCTGGAAGAGTTCCAGACCATCGAGAAAAAACGGCCGTTTCTCCGGGAAGAAGATCGCGTCCCGCGGGTCGAACTGGATGCTGGAGACGTCGGACTCGACCTGCGAAAAGTCCGGATTCGCGGTGCCGTTCAGGGACAGATTGTTGGTGATCCCCCAGCGCAGCGTGCCGCCGATGTCCGGGCCCGAGCGGTCGTAGTTCCAGCGGCCCTGCGTGGTGCGCGCCCCGCTCCACCGGCCCGTCACTTCGGGAGTCACGTCGAGCGTCAGGCCCCGGATCAGGCCGCTGAGCCCCGTGAGCGTCCCCGCCTGGCTCAGAAAGGAAGCGCTGGCCCGCTCCGCGGGCACCCACGAGTCCTCGAAGCCCGAGTGCTGGATCCGCCGCAGCACGTGCAGCTGCCAGCGCTGCACCTGTTTCGACTGGTAGCGCAGGCTCTTGAAGGGGATCCGGACCTCGACATCGTACCCGCCGTCCACCAGCCGTCCCTTCGACTCGAACACGAAGTCCGGGCTCAGGTCGGCCTCCTCGCGGGCCGCCGCCGCGCCGCCCATGAAGCCGCCGCCCGCGACCTGGCCCCTCTCGACCAGCGAGCCGTCACCCTGCACGCCCAGCGGATTGACCGCGAACATGTATGCCTGCCGGCCATCGTCGAAGGTGCCGAGCAGGAGCTGGACGTAGTCATCGGCGAAGATCCGGTCCCGGTCGGCGAGCGTCGCGTGCACGACCCCATGCGGCTCGCGGGCGTGAATGCCGAAGTGGATCGCGGTCGAGGAGTACCAGACGAGGACTTCGGTCGAATCCTCCGCCGGCACGCCATCGATCGGCTGGAAGTGGGAGAACCCGTCCAGCACCGCCGCCTGGCTCCACACCGGCTCGTCGAGGATACCGTCCACCCTTATCACGGTCTCGATCCGCGGCGGCGCGACCATGAGATCGCGCCTCTGACCATCGAAGCGCGAGGCCGAATCGCCGGCGGCCAGGTGCGTGAGCGCGAGCAGCGCGAAGATCATCTTGGGCCTGTGCCTGGTCTCGGGGGGGACGGCTGGCGTACGGTAATGATCTGTTCAGGGTTTCGAGAAAATCCTGTTCAGGGCCCGGCCGGCAGTGTAGCTTCCCGTCTCACGTCACCACTGTAGCAGGGAGAAACATCATGCGTCGAACGATCATCGCCAGCCTGCTCGCCCTCGCGCTCTTCGCCGTCCGCGCCGAGGCGCAGGGCAAGAAGGGCAAGGGCGACAAGGAGCCGGAATTCCAGGGCCGGAGTCTTTCCTCGTGGGTGGCCGATCTCAAGGGTCTCGCCCCCTACACCCGCAACCGCGCCGCCTACGCGATCGGCGGCATGGGCGCCGATGCCCGCCCCGCGGTGCCGGCGCTGATCGAGGCTCTCAAGGACCCGGAGGCCGCGGTGCGGTACCCGGTGTGCATCGCGCTGCGCGAGATCGGTCCGGCGGCCAAGGAGGCCGTGCCGGCCCTCACCGAGACCCTTGATGACCGCAATGATGACGTCGCCGCCATGGCGCGCCAGGCCCTCATCAAGATCACCGGAGAGGACCCGCGCCCGCTGGGGAACGAGTGAGCCTCGGGCGCTTCGGCGGGATCGCGCTCGCGATCCTCGCCGCGGCGCCGGTCGCCGCGCAGGCCCGTCCGCGCGTCGACCGCCCGCTGCAGCGGCAACTGGAGCGCCTGGTCGAGGGCTTCCACGGAACCATCGGCATCTACGTCCGCCACCTTCCCTCCGGGCGGACCGCCGCGATCAACGCCGATTCGATCTTTCCCACCGCCAGCATGGTGAAGGTGCCGATTCTCATCGGGATCTTCGACCGCCTCGAGCGCAACGAACTCAGCTTTCAGCAGGAGCTGGTCTACACCGACTCGCTGCTCTATGAAGGGGATGACATTCTGGGCGCCGCGAAGGACTCGAGCACCTTCGCGCTCAGCAAGCTCACCCTGCTGAGCATCACCATGAGCGACAATACCGCCTCGCTCTGGCTGCAGGCGCTCGCCGGCACCGGGACCACGATCAATGACTGGCTCGCGTCCCACGGCTTCGAGGCCACCCGCGTCAACAGCCGCACCCCGGGACGCGAGCTCGACCGGACCCGCTACGGCTGGGGGCAGACCACTCCGCGCGAGATGGCGCGGCTGCTGGAACTCATCCGCGCCGGCAAGGCCGTCAGCCCCGCGGCGAGCGAGGAGATGTACCGGCATCTGACGCGCAGCTACTGGACCGGCGAGGCGCTCTCCCAGCTGCCGCCGTGGGTGCAGGTCGCCTCGAAGGTCGGGGCGGTGGATCATTCGCGGTCCGAAGTCGCGCTCGTGAACGCGCCCTCCGGCGATTACGTCTTCTGCGTCATCACGAAAGACCAGACGGATACCACCTGGGATCCGCCTAACGAAGGTTGGGTGCTGATCCGCCGGATCTCGGCCCTGCTCTGGCACCACTTCGAGCCCAATCATCCCTGGCACCCCGCTCCAGGGGCGGAGCGGTTCAAGCCGTGAGACATCCGGACGCAGGCTCCAGCCGGGCGCGGATGACCGCTGGCACCGGGTCCGGGAGCGTCCCCTGGGCCCGAGCCAGGGCAGCCGCCGCGCACCACACTTCCTCCCGGTAGGCCCATGCGCCAGCCGGATCCGCGCGAGCTCCGGCGATTTCGCGCCATCGCCACCGCGCTCGACGCACGCTGGCGCCTGCCCGGCACCTCGCTGCGCTTCGGCTGGGATACGGTGATCGGGCTTCTGCCCGGCCTGGGGGACGGCATCGCGGGCGCCATCGGCGGCTACGGCCTCTACGCGGGATGGCGACTGGGCGCTCCGCTGGTGATTCTCGCGCGGATGCTCCTCAATCTCGCCCTCGAGACGGTCATCGGCACCGTTCCCATCGCCGGCGATCTCTTCGATCTCGGCTTCAAGGGCAACCTCCGCAATCTCCGCCTGCTGGAGCAGTGGCACGAGCGCCCGGCCGCGACCCGCGCGGCGAGCCGCTGGATCTTCATCGGCCTCGCGGCGGGGCTCCTGCTCACGCTGCTGCTCACGCTCGCCGTGCTGCTGGTCCTCCTCGATCTCCTGCTGCATGCGGTGAGGTAGCGATGTACGCGACCTGCCTCTACTGCCACCACGCGCTGGGCGGCAACGACCAGGTCGAGGCCTTTCCTGTCGGCAAGCGACTCGCGTTCGATGCCGCCAAGGGGCGGCTCTGGGTCGTCTGTGCCTCATGCGGCCGGTGGAACCTCGCCCCGCTCGACGAGCGCTGGGAAGCGATCGAGCAGTGCGAGCGACTCTTCCGCGGGACCCGGATCCGGGTCTCCACCGACAACATCGGACTGGCAAGGTTGCGCGACGGCACCGAGCTGGTCCGGATCGGCGATCCGCTCCGGCCGGAGTTCGCGGCCTGGCGGTATACCGACCAGATTGTCAGGCGGAGGCGGCGCGCGCTCGTCGTTGGCGCGGTGACCACGACCGGCATCGTGGCCTCCGTGGCGGGGCTCGGCATCGGGTTTGGTGTCGGCGGCGGCGCGTGGTGGACGTACAACCTGCTGAACGGGATCCGGAAGCGGATCAGGAACCGGCGCATCGTCCACCGGATCGAGCAGCCCTCCGGTCCGCTCGTCGTACGGCATGGCGATCTCTGGCGGCTCGAGTGGAGGCCGCCGGAGGACGCTTCACCCGCGCGACTGATCCTGCACCCGGAGGCGCCCGGCCAGAACGCCGACACGGGCGTGACGCACAACACCCGACGACACCTGCCGCCCGCGGCCTCTCTCGAAGGTGACCTCGCGGTGCATCTCGCCGCCGTCGCACTGGCATCGCTCAATCGCACCGATGGTTCGAAGGACGAGATCCGCGAAGCCGTCGACTGGATCGACGTCTACGGCAATCCCTTCCTGCTCGATCCGAGCTCCGTCGCCCGTGATGCGGAGGAGCGGTCGGCCTATCGCGAAGGGCAGACGCGACGGCGCCCGGGACGCAGCGGTGAGCTCGACCCCTTCCTCCAGAGCTTCCCCCTGGCCAGGCTGCGTCCCTACCAACGCCTCGCCCTCGAGATGGCCGCCCACGAGGAGCAGGAGCGCCTCTTTCTCTCCGCCCACCTCTCCGTGCTCGCGCATGCGTGGAAGGAGGCGGAAGAGATCGCCGCGATCGCCGATGACCTGCTGCTGCCCGACTGGATCCGGCAGCGGATCCCGGGCTGATGCCGCCGGACACCGGGTGGCGCTTGACCTGAATTAATTGGTTGATTAATTATCTCGCGTGCCCGAGACCCCTGACACCCGGATCGCCCTCCTCGACGCCGCCGAAGCGCTCTTCGCCCGGCAGGGCTTTGCCGCAACGACCATCAAGGCGATCGGCGCCGAGGCCGGGGTGAACCCCGCCCTCCTCTACTACTACTTCCCCGACAAGGGCCGCCTCTATCATGCGGTGCTGGAGCGCCGGCTCGGCAGCTTCGCCCGCCGGATGGCCTCCGACCTGCCGGACGGGCTCCCGCCCCTCGAGGCGATCGAACGGATCCTCCGCGGCTACGCCGGCGTGATGCAGAGCGCGCCCCAGCTGCCCCGCCTCCTCGCCCGCGAATTCGCCGACCATGAGGCGGAGCATGCGCTGCCGCTGATCCGTGAGATCGCCGCCGGGCTGTTCCGGCGGATCTGCGACCTGATCCGCGCCGCGCAGAAGAGCGGAGCGATCCGCGCCGACCTCGATCCGCGCTTCACCGCGATTTCGCTGGTCTCCCAGATGGCCTGGTTCTTCGTCGCCAAGCCCGCGGTCTCCCGGATGCTGGGCCATGAGGGCACCATTCCGCCGGCGCAGGTGGAGCGGTACATCGACCACGCCGTCACCTTCTCCCTCGCCGCGCTGCTGCCGGCCGGTGAGTCCGCCCCCGCGCCGCCTGCGCGCAAGCGAGTCCGCCCATGACACACCGACCCCCCGCCGTTCTGCTGCTCCTCCTAGCTGCCGCGTCTGGCTGCGGCCGCGACGACGATCGCGCCACCGCCTTCCCCGGCACGGTCGAAGTGGACGAATCGGATGCCGCACCGCTGGTCGCTGGACGCATCGTCTCCGTCCGCGTCGACGAGGGCGACAGCGTGCACACCGGCGACACCCTCGCGGTGCTGACCCAGTCCGCGATTCCGGCCACGCTCGAGGATCGCCGCGCCCGGCTGGCCGCCGCGCGGGCGAGGCTCGAGGATCTCCGGCGCGGTTCCCGCTCGGCCGAACTCGACCGGGCAGCGGCGGACCTCGCCGCGGCGGAGGCGGACGCCGATCGCACCGCCCGCGAGCTCGCACGTGCCGATCAGCTGGTGAAGAACGGGGTGATCCCGCAGCAGGAATTCGATCGCGCGCAAACCCTCGCGGAGACTTCGGCGCGGCGACGCGACGCCGCCAGGGCGACGCTGCAGCTTGCGCGCGAGGGGACGCGGGACGACCAGGTCCGGGCCGCGGAGGCGGAGGTACGGAGTGCCGAGGCGCTGTTCAAGGGAGCAACGGCGGACGTCAGCGAGCTCGCGGTACTCGCGGCGGTGGACGGGGTCGTGCTCGGGCGGCACGCCGATCCCGGTGAGGTCGTCGCGGCGGGGACTCCGCTCGTCACGATCGGCGAGGTCGCCCATCCGTGGGTGCGGGTCTATCTGCCGGCGAAGATCGTGGTGGGGCTGCCGCGCGGCAGCAGCGCGACCGTCATCCGGGCGGGCGGCACCGCGGCGGAAGGGTTCACCGGGCGGCTCGGCGCGGTCAGCGCCAAGGCGGAGTTCACGCCACGCGCGGCGCTGACCGAGGAAGAGCGCGCCGACCTGCTGTTCGCTTCCCGGGTGGAACTCGACCATCCCCCCGCCACCGTGCGGCCGGGCCTTCCGGTGACCGTGCGGTTCGAGCCGGCGGCGAAGCCGTGAGCACGCCCGTCCCGGTCGCCATTCTCACCGAGGCGCTGCACAAGCGCTTCGGCGACCTCATCGCCGTCGAGCGGCTGGACCTCTCGGTGCGGAAGGGCGAGATCTTCGGACTGTTAGGCGCCAACGGCAGCGGCAAGACCACGACCATCCGGATGCTCACCGGACTCCTGCCGCCCACCACCGGCCGCGCGGAGGTCGCCGGCATCGATGTCACCAGGGACCCGGAGGCGGTGCGCCGCCGGATCGGCTACATGTCGCAGCGCTACGGGCTCTACGACGACCTCACCGTCGAGGAGAACCTGCGCTTCTACGCCGGCGTGTACGGGCTGGTCGGCGCCGAAGGGAAGCAGCGGGTCGAGGAGCTGATCGCCGAGCTGAACTTCGCGCCGCGGCGGCGGCAGCTCGCGGGGACGCTCTCCGGCGGCTGGAAGCAGCGGCTCTCGCTCGCCTGCGCCACCTCGCACCGGCCCGACGTGCTCTTTCTCGATGAGCCGACCGCCGGCGTGGATCCCGCCGCGCGGCGCCACTTCTGGGAGATCATCCGCGCGCTCGCCGGCGGCGGGACCACGATCCTCGTCACCACACATTACATGGACGAGGCCGAGCGCTGCGAGCGGCTCGCCATGCTGTGGCGGGGGCGGCTGGTCGCGATGGGCGCGCCGCACGAGATCACCGCGCAGCTGGGCCAGCCGACGCTCGAAGATGCCTTCATCGCGCTGCAGGAGAAGGATTCGGAGGACGCCGCATGACCTTCCGCCAGTGGCCGTTCTGGGCGATGCTCCGCAAGGAGTTCATCCAGATGCGGCGCGACCGGCTCACGCTGGGGATGATGATCGGCATCCCCGCGATCCAGCTCGCCCTGTTCGGCTTCGCGATTCAGACCGAGGTCCGGCACCTGCCCACGCTGGTGCTCGACGAGGCACGCACCAGCGAGAGCCGGGCCCTTGTGGCAACGCTGGTCAACTCGAGCTATTTCGACATCGTGGGGGAGGTGCGGGGCCGGGACGAGATCGTGGCAAGGATCGGCAGCGGAGACGCCGCCGCGGCAGTCGTCATCCCGCAGGAATTCACCCGGGACCTCAAGCGCCATCGCGGCGCGACGGCGCAGGTGATCGTCGACGCAGCCGATCCCCTCGCCTCCCAGGCCGCACTGCAGGGTGCGGCGCAGGCGGGGCTGGCCTTTCATCCGGACAACATCGTGCCACCGAGCGTGCCGGTCACGCTCAAGGTGCGCCCCTGGTACAACCCGATGCTCGACAGCTCCACCTACATCGTGCCAGGCATCATCGGCGTGCTGCTCTCGATGACCATGATCATCATCAACGCCATGGCCGTGGTACGGGAGCGGGAACGCGGCACGCTGGAGCAGCTGATCGTCACGCCGATCGATCGTACCAGTCTCATGCTCGGCAAGATCGTGCCGTTCCTGCTGGTCGGCTACATCCAGATGACGGTGGTGATCCTGCTCGGGCGGGTCCTCTTCGACGTGCCGCTGCGCGGCAGCATTCCACTGCTCTATCTGCTCGCGTTCCCGTTCATCGTGGCGAGCCTTGGCCTGGGCCTCTTCTTCTCCACGCTGGTCCGGACCCAGGCGCAGGCGATGCAGGCGGGGTTCATGTTCATCATGCCGAACATCCTGCTCTCCGGTTTCATGTTTCCGCGCGCGGCGATGCCGCTCGTGGCCCAATGGATCGGGCTGACGTTGCCGCTGACCTACTTCCTCGAGATCCTCCGCGGTATCCTGCTCAAGGGCGTGGGGATGAGTGCGCTCTGGCCGGAGTTCGTGGTGCTGTGCGCATTTGCGGTGCTGATCGTCGCAATGAGCGTGCGGCGGTTTCACAAGACGCTGGAATAGCGGCGGGAGCGGGATCGACGTCCATCGCGCCGGGCGGGGAGCGGGCTAGATTCAGGCATCTTCCACCAGCGCCTTATCGAAGCAGCCGGGAGGCGCCTCCTGGTCCCTGGCGAGTCACGGATGCGAGATCGCAAGGTACATTGTCCCGGATGAAGAACGTTTCGTTCACCTTCCACGGCACCCGGATGACCATCCGCCTCACCACGGCGGAGACCGGCGGTGCATACGCCCTGGTCGAGATGCAGCATCCGGGCAACGTCGGACCTGCACTTCACGCGCACCCGCGGGGACCCGAGTCATTCTACGTGCTCGCTGGCGAGTACACGTTTCATCGTGGCGACGAATTGATCATCGCCCGACCGGGCAATGGCGTGGTGATTCCGGCGGGTGTGCCACACCGCTACGAGGTGGGACCCGCCGGCGGCCGCGCCCTGGTCATCACTCCGCCCGGTCTGGAGCATTATTTCTTCCGGATCGCCGGCCAGCTCAGCCTGGGCCCCGTGCCGCTGGCCGAGGAGATCGCCATTGCGGCGGAGGCGGGCCAGGACTTTCTCGAGACGGCGGGGCACTGGGGCCAGGGCTAGCGCCGTTTCCGGTGTCCCCGCCACGTTCACCGTTGAGTTGCCATGATTGCTCCACCGCATTCGCACCCCATGCTGCTCGACCAATTCGCGCCATGACCACGGCCGATCCCTTCTACTGGCGCGCCTTCAACGTGCTGATGCGGCTGCTCGGCCTCGGCGCCACCTTTGCCGGTGCCGTCGTGGTGACCACCGTCGGGCTCGGCATCCCCGCCCCGCCCGGCGTTACCCCGGTGATCGATCGCGTCTCGCTGATCGCCGGCGCCCTCGTCGCCCTCCTGGGACTGGGCTTCCTGATGCTTCCGCCGTTCCGGCCCGACCAGGGTGACGACACCCTTGTCGTGAATCCCTTCCGCGCCCTCACCGAGCCGAAGCGACGGCGGTGGTGGACCGGGGATCGACTCACCGGATGACCCGACTTACACCCAGACTGCGGCCATGAATTTCTACAAGATTCCCGTCACCACCATCGACGGACGCACCCAGACGCTCGAGCAGTATCGCGGGCATGTCCTCCTCATCGTGAATGTCGCGAGCAAGTGCGGCTTCACGCCGCAGTACGCCGGGCTCGAGGCGCTCTACCGGCGGCGGAAGAAGCAGAAGTTCGCGGTCCTGGGGTTTCCCTGCGACCAGTTCGGCAACCAGGAGCCAGGGGACGAGGCGGAGATCAAGCAGTTCTGCTCGACCACCTACGACGTCACCTTTCCGATGTTCGCCAAGGTCGAGGTGAACGGCGACAACGCCCACCCGCTCTATAGGTACCTGCGCGCGGAGAAGACTGGGCTGCTCGGGACCGAGAGCATCAAGTGGAACTTCACCAAATTCCTGGTGGGACCGGACGGCGAGGTACTGCACCGGTACGCGCCTAGCGACTCGCCGGAGAAGATCGAGCGCGATCTCGAGCCGCTGCTGGGCTGACGCGGCTTCGTGTCAGCCCCCGGCCGCCGAACCGAGCAGCCGGGTCTCACCGTGTTCGAGCAGCCACAGCCCGCCTGGGGCGCGGCCTGAAGCCGTCCATCGTTCTCTGGTCCGCCTAGGTGGTTCGTCCATCGGTTCGTCGGTGAGTTTGAAGGTGCCCCAGTGGATCGGCACCATGATGCCGCTCGCCAGGGCATCGAGCGCCAGCAGCGCATCCTCGGGATTCATGTGCATCGGCTGCATGAACCAGCGCGGCTCATAGGCCCCCACCGGCAGCAGGACGACATCGAACGGACCGAAGCGCTGCCCGATCCCGGCAAACTCGGGGTGCAGGCCGGTGTCGCCCGCGAAGTAGATCGCCCTTCCCCCGCTGCGAACGCTGAACCCGCTCCACAGCGTGCGATTCCGGTCATGCACGCCGCGCGCGCTGAAGTGCTGCGCGGGGGTGCAGCCGATCGTCGCACCCGCCGCATCGATTTCCTCCCACCAGTCGAGTTCCCGCACCCGCGTCGCCCCGAGCTGCCGGAGCAGCCCGCCCACACCGAGCGGCGTGATCCATTGCACCGACGGGTATCGGCGCGCGAGCGCCCGCACGGTCGGCGCATCGAGATGGTCGTAGTGGTTGTGCGAAATCAGCACGAGATCGATGGCCGGCAGCTGCTCGAGCGCCACCGGAGGCCGCACCCAGCGGCGGAGCCGCGGAATCGGCACCGGCGCGGGATACTCGCTCCAGATCGGATCGGTGAGCAGGGTGAGCCCCGCAAACTCGATCACCGCACTGGCATGCCCGAGCCAGGTCACCGCGAGATCTCCGGGGGAGCCCGCCTGTCCGAAGCGCGGTGCCCGCACCCCGAACGCTGACGGATGCGGATCAGGCGGCGGACGCCGCACCGTGTTCCGCTCGAGATACCACCGGAAGACCTGACCCAGCCCCTTGGCGTTCGCGCCGGGCCAGGGATTTCGGAAGCCGCCGCCGGTGGCGTGGTGGGCTGGAATCGGCATGGGCCGAAATCTAGGCGCCCCCGCCAGGAGGCTTGACCGCGGCACGGTTTCATATTTGATTATCCGGATAACAGGATGCTCTACGGAGGAATTCTGGGCGCCACCATCGTCACCCGCCTGCAGGCCCTGGCGGATACCACGCGGAACCGGCTGCTGCTCCTCCTGGAGAAGCATGAGCTCACTGTGTCCGAGCTCTGCGATGCGCTGCAGCTGCCCCAGTCCACCACCAGCCGGCACCTCAAGGTGCTGGCCGACGATGGCTGGGTGGTCTCCCGTGCGGATGGGGCGAGCCGACTGTACCGGATGCCCGGCAGCGACCTCGATCCCGGAGCACGCCGGCTCTGGCAGGTGGTGCGGGATCAGATCGCGGACAGCCCCGCCGCCGCTCGGGATGCCGAGCGGCTGCGCGGGGTGCTCGCGGGGCGCCGGGCCCGTTCGGAGGAGTTCTTCGCCTCTTCCGCGGGACAGTGGGATCGGCTCCGCGCCGAGCTGTTCGGTGGGCGCACCGAGTTGCTGCCGCTGCTGGGGCTCCTCGGTGGCGACTGGATCGTCGGCGACCTCGGCTGCGGCACCGGGCATCTCGCCCAGGCGCTGGCGCCGTTCGTCGGCCGGGTGATCGCGGTGGATGCGTCGGCTGCGATGCTGCGCTCGGCGCGGGCCAGAATCGGCAACGTGGCGAATATCGAGATTCGCCGCGGCGATCTCGAGGATCTCCCGATCACCGACGGCGAACTCGACGCGGCGTTCCTCGTGCTGGTGCTGCCCTATCTGGCGGAGCCGGCTCGCGCAGTGGCGGAAGCCGCCCGCGCACTCAAGCCGGGAGGCCGGCTGATGGTCACCGACCTGATGCCGCACGACCGTGCCGAGTACCGGCAGACGATGGGCCACCAGTGGCAGGGCTTCGGGGAGGCCGAGGTGCTCGGGTGGATGAAAGACTCGGGGCTGGCGGGGTGCCGCTATGGTGCCATCGCGCCGGAGCCGAGCGCCAAGGGACCGATGGTGTTCACCGCGACCGGCATCCGCGCGCCCGGTCATTGAGGAGAATCGAATGCCGCGACTGATTGATGCCCCTGCCGTGGTGCAGGCCGCAGGAGAGCCGCCCAAGCGGATCGAGGAATACGTGGGTCGCGTCCGCTCCGGGCATGGGGGCGTGAGCGTGGCCCGGATGGTGTCGCCGGCGGGATGGCAGGAGCCGGGGCAGCGGCCGGAGTTCGAAGAGGTGACGGTGGTGCTGCGCGGCATGCTGCGGGTGGAGCATGCGGCCGGCGCGCTTGAGGTCCGCACGGGCCAGGCCGTGATCACCGCGCCGGGAGAATGGGTCCGGTACAGTTCGCCGGAAACGGGCGGCGCCGAGTATGTGGCGGTGTGCCTGCCGGCGTTCTCGATGGAGACGGTGCACCGGGATGCATGACGATTGGGCGACCGGAGACGGTCGCCCCCACAGGGAATCATGGGTGGCGACCCCTCGCGGTCGCCCCAACGACGATCTCAAACCGAGGACAAACCGATGGCAACCAGCGTGATGACGATGCACCCCTTCCAGGCCACCCGTGAGGCCGGCCGCGAGCCGTTCAAGGTGAAGGATCTCTCCCTCGCCGAGTTCGGCCGCAACGAGATCCGCCTCGCCGAGTACGAGATGCCGGGCCTGATGGCGATCCGGAAGGAATACGCCGGGAAGCACCCGCTCGCCGGCGCGAAGATCATGGGTTCGCTCCATATGACGGTGCAGACCGCCGTGCTGATCGAGACCCTGGCCGAGCTTGGCGCCGACGTGCGTTGGGTGAGCTGCAACATCTTCTCGACCCAGGATCATGCCGCGGCCGCGGTGGTCGTCGGCAAGAACGGGACGGCGGCGGATCCGCAGGGGATCCCGGTCTATGCCTGGAAGGGCGAGACGCTGCCGGAATACTGGTGGTGCACCGACATGGCGCTGATGTGGCCGGATGGCTCGGGCCCGAACCTGCTGCTGGATGACGGCGGCGACGCGACCCTGCTGATCCACAAGGGTGCCGAGTACGAGAAGGCGGGCAAGGTTCCGGCGTTCGACGCCGCGAGCGAGTCCGAGGAGTGGGGCGTCATCCTCGAGCTGCTGCGCCAGGAGCAGCAGAAGCACCCGGGCCGCTTCACCAGGGCCGCGGCGGGGATCAAGGGCGTCTCCGAGGAGACCACCACCGGCGTGCACCGGCTCTACGAGATGATGAACGCGGGGACGCTGCTCTTCCCGGCGATCAACGTCAACGACTCGGTGACCAAGAGCAAGTTCGACAACCTGTACGGCTGCCGGCACTCGCTCACCGACGGCATCCTGCGCGCGAGCGACGTGATGCTCGCCGGCAAGGTTGCGGTGATCTTCGGCTACGGCGACGTGGGCAAGGGTTGCGCGCAGGCGCTGAAGGGCCAGGGCGCGCGCGTGGTCATCACCGAGATCGATCCGATCTGCGCGCTGCAGGCGGCGATGGAGGGGTACCAGGTCACCACGCTCGAGAGTGTGCTGGAGACCGCCGACATCTTCATCACCGCGACCGGCAACAAGCAGATCATCACCGCCGAGCACATGGCGCGGATGAAGGACAAGGCGATCGTCGGCAATATCGGTCACTTCGACAACGAGATCGACATGGCCGGCCTGAAGAAGGTGAAGGGGCTCAAGCGGATCAACATCAAGCCGCAGTACGACGAGTTCGTCTTCCCGGACGGCCACAGCGTGCTGATCCTCGCCGAGGGACGACTGCTCAACCTCGGCTGCGCGACGGGTCACCCGAGCTTCGTGATGAGCTCGAGCTTCACCAACCAGGTGCTGGCGCAGCTCGATCTGCACCTCAACGCCCTCGGCAAGCCGACGGTCTCCGGCACGAAGTACAGCGAGAAGAAGGTCTACGTGCTGCCGAAGAAGCTGGACGAGAAGGTCGCGCGGCTGCACCTCGACAAGCTCGGCGTCAAGCTGACCAGGCTCTCGAAGGAGCAGGCCGACTACATCGGCGTGCCGGTCGAGGGGCCGTACAAGCCGGATCACTACCGGTACTAGTCGGCCGTGAGGGCCGCGCTTAATCGCGGCCCCTACAGTC
The DNA here is from genome assembly GCA_963817435.1 of uncultured Gemmatimonadales bacterium. GTDB lineage: Bacteria > Gemmatimonadota > Gemmatimonadetes > Gemmatimonadales > GWC2-71-9 > JADJOM01. Next base: position 553,133 of record CAWFNY010000003.1, on the reverse strand, counting down.
GGTGCATGCGGCTCGGCCTGAAACCGCCCGGTCTGGACGCACGTCCAGCCGGGCGGTTTAGTTGTTACCTCCTCTACCGGGCGTCTCTGACATGCTCCGTCGCTTTGTCCTCTTCGTGGCCCTCGCCATCCTGACGGCGCCCGGGCTGCGCGCGCAGGATTCCACCCAGGACACGGATTCCTCGAAGGTCACCCTCGACCGGATCTTCAATTCGGACTTCTTCAGCGGCCAGTATGTCCCGCCGATCCGATGGACGCCCGACGGCCAGGCCTACTATTCGTATGACCGCCACGAGGGCGCCAAGGGTCCCGACCTGGTGCGCGTGGACCCGCTCACCAGCGCCACGACCGTGCTGGTGCGGAGCGAGCAGCTGATTCCCGCCGGCGACACGGTGCCGCTCCGCATGGCGAACTTCCGGTTTTCCGCCGATGGGCGGAAGCTGCTGATCTACACCAACACCGCGCGGGTCTGGCGGCAGAACACCCGGGGCGACTACTGGGTCCTCGATCTGGATTCGGGGCGGCTGCAGCAAGCTGGGCGGCGCCGACGCGAAGCCGTCGACACTGATGTTCGCCAAGTTCTCGCCGACCGGGGACCGGGTCGCCTATGTGCGGGAGCACAACCTGTACGTCGAGCGCGTGGCGGACGGGACGATCACCCAGCTCACCAAGGATGGCTCCCGGACGATCATCAACGGCACCTTCGACTGGGTCTACGAGGAGGAATTCGACGATCGGGACGGGTTCCGCTGGAGCCCCGACGGGACCCGGATCGCGTACTGGCAGCTGGATGCTGCCGGGGTCCGTGATTTCCTGATGATCAACGACACCGACAGCCTCTACTCCTACACCATCCCGGTGCAGTATCCGAAGGCGGGCCAGACCAATTCGGCAGTCCGGATCGGCGTGGTGAGCGCGGATGGCGGCCCGACCCGCTGGATGGCGGTGGGCGGCGACCCGCGCAACATCTATCTCGCGCGGATGGAGTGGGCCGCGAACTCAAGCCAGATCGTGATGCAGCACCTCAACCGGCTGCAGAACACACTCACCGTGCTGCTCGGCGACGCGAAGACCGGCCGCACCACGCCGCTCTTCGTGGAGCGCGACAGCGCCTGGGTGGATGTGGTGGACAACTGGACCTGGCTCGATGGCGGGAAGCGGCTGCTCTGGTTCAGCGAGCGGGACGGATGGCGCCACGCCTACTCCGTGTCCCGTGACGGGAAGGAGAGCAAGGTCCTCACCCGGGGAGACTACGACATCGCCGATGTGGTATCGGTGGACACCACCGGCGGATGGCTCTATTTCACCGCCTCACCGGAGAACCCGACCCAGCGGTACCTGTACCGTACCCGTCTCGATGGTTCGGCCGCCGCGGAGCGGCTCGCACCGAAGGGACAGTTCGGGACGCACGGGTACAACGTCGCGCCCGGCGCCCGCTACGCGGTGCACACCTTTTCCAACTTCAACACACCGCCGGTCACCGAACTGGTGCACCTCCCCTCCGGCGAGGTGATACGGACGCTGGCCGACAACGCCGAACTCAAGCGGCGCTACGCCCGCCTCAACAAGGGTCCCACCCGGTTCTTCCATGTGGACGCCGGAAACGGCGTCTGGCTCGACGGCGTGGCTATGTATCCCGCCGACTTCGATTCGACGAAGAAGTACCCGGTACTCTTCAGCGTGTACGGCGAGCCGGCGGCACAGACCGCCGTGGACAGCTGGTATGCCAACGACGCCTGGCACCTGATGCTGACGGAGATGGGCTATGCCGTCATCACGATGGACAACCGCGGCACGCCCTCGCTCCGGGGCCGCGCCTGGCGCAAGTCGATCTACCGGAAGATCGGGGTGTACGCGAGTGAGGATCAGGCCGGGGCGGCACGCACCATCGGCCGCTGGCCGTGGGTGGACTCGACCCGCTTCGCGGTCTGGGGCTGGAGCGGAGGCGGCTCGATGACGCTGAATCTCATGTTCCGCTATCCCGAGGTCTACAAGACCGGGATGTCGGTCGCACCGGTGCCGGACGTGCATCTGTACGACACGATCTACCAGGAGCGCTACATGGGACTCCCGCAGCAGAATGAAGCGGATTATGAGGCGAGCTCACCGCTCACCTACGCCGACCGGCTGCGCGGCAATCTGCTCGTGGTGCACGGTTCGGGGGACGACAATGTGCACTACCAGGGCACCGAACGACTCATCAACGCGCTGGTCGCCGCGAACAAGCAGTTCAAGCTCATGACCTACCCCAATCGCTCGCATGGCATCTTCGAGGGCGAGGGCACCACACTGCACCTGTTTACCCAGCTCACCAACTTCCTGGTGAAGAACCTGCCTCCCGGCGGGCGCTAGCCCGGAGACACCGCCCGCCGCCTCAGCGGCGGGCAACACCTCCAGGCCGTCGGGTCACGGCTAGTCCCAGTTCATCGCGTTCGACAGCGCGATTGCACCGGCAATCGCCAGGACGAGGAGAATGCCGCCGACGAGCATCAGTGTGTTCCCGGTGGCACTCTTGGGAACTTCCAGGCGGCTCACCTGCGGTACCGCCACCTGCACCGTATCCATCCGCATGAGTCCCGCATGCGAGGCGATCCAGCGCGTCCCCATGATGGTATCCGCACGCACCCACGGATGATCAAGCTGGACCCGGCTCGTGTCGGTGCTCACCCTGACTCGGTCAGGATGTTGCTGTTCGATGTAGGTGGCCGGGGCGACACCCGGAACCTCCCAGCTGCTGCAGGCCGGCAACCAGAGGAGAAGCAGTAGCGCGGCAATACTGCGATGATGCCAACGGAGACGCTGAAAGGTGAACATGGCCAGCCTCCTTTCGAGCGAATGGCGCGGATCTCGCCCGATGGGACCAGGATACCATCCGGGGCTTGAATCGCGGGTTAAGCCGTTGTGAGAGACGCTTACACCGCGGGCGCCGGCGGCCTATGTTGCCTTTCATGATCTCCGATCCACCGAACCTCGCCGCGACGCGGCTGCTCGATCAGCTGCTGGCCGACCCCGGCACCCGCACGCTCGAGGAGCTGCTCCGCTGGCTGATCGACGCGACGCCGGTCACGACCGGCCTGGAAATCCCGCGGACCCGTCGGCTCACGCGGCTGGCCGAGATGCTCGACGCGCATCCGCGAGCCGACCGGATCCGCCACAAGCTGCACGAGGTCTGGTGCCACCCCTCGGCGGTGCGCATGCTCGCCGAGACCGGCCTGCCCACCCACGGCACCCTGATCAAGGAGTCGCTGGAGCGGATCACCGACCGGCTGGTCCCCCATCTCGAGGCCAGTAACGATCTCGCGGTCATGATCTCGCATCTGCCGCTCGAACAGGCGGACGCCGCCTGGGTGGAGGCGCTGCCGGAGGGTGCGCTGGCGCCGTGGCGTTCGCTGCTGGCCCTCCCTGACTCGGCGCTCGCCGATGCCGCGCGACTGATCGCCGTCCGTGCCGCCTCACTGGGCACCACCCGCGGCCTCCTCGAGCTGAGCGGGGAGGAGCGCGACGGCGCCTCGCCCTTCCTGCAGCTACCGGGCGCGGTCGACGCCCGGGTGAGCCAGCCAGCCGATCCGGCCGGCACCACACGGCTGGCCGAGGTGCGCACGGCCTGCGACGCGGCACTCGCCACCGCGCATCGCCGCCTCGAGGAGCGGGGCGTCTCCACCGACGTCCTCTACCGGCTCGAATTGCTCGACGCGCTCTTCGTCCGGCTCGACGACCTGGTGCTCACGCTCACCGGCGCCAGTGACGGAAGCGTACTGGCCAGCGAAATCGTGCGCGGCAGCTACCGCCAGCGTGGCATCCGCTCGCTCGCCCGCAACACGCTCAAGCGGCTCGCGCTCAAGGTGACTGAGCACACCGCGGAAACCGGGGAGCATTACCTCGCGAGGGATGCCCACGAGTGGGACGCGACCGGCCGCTCCGCCGCGGGCGGTGGCGTGCTCACGGCATTCACCGCCCTCATCAAGTACGCCGTCGCGGCAGCACCGCTGGCCCCCGTGGTCTCGGGCCTGAGTTCGGCGCTCAACTACAGCGCGAGCTTTATCGCGATGCAGTTCGCCCACTTCACCCTGGCCTCGAAGCAGCCGGCGATGACCGGCGCCGCCCTCGCGTCGGCACTCGACGGTCAGACGGATCTCGACCGCCAGGTGGACCTCGTCGCCGCGATCACCCGCTCGCAGGTGGCGGCGACCATCGGCAACGTCTTCGCCGCCATCCCCGCCTCGGTGCTGATCGTGGTGCTGTTCCGCTGGATCGGCGGGGTTCCGCCGCTGCCCGCCGATGTCGCGCTGCACTCGGTGCACTCCGTCCACCCGCTGTTTTCGTTCACGATCCCCTTCGCGATTCTGACCGGCGTCTTTCTCTGGCTCTCGAGTCTCGCCGCCGGCTTCGCCGCGAACTGGAGCGCGTATCGCGGCCTGCCGGAAGCGCTCGCGACGCATCGCGGGCTCCGCGATGCGGTCGGCGCCGCCACCGCGGCACGCATCGGGCGGCTCGCCGCGCAGCACCTCAGCGGCATCGTCGGATATCTGGCCCTCGGGCTCCTGCTGGGGTTCGTGCCGGTGCTGTTCGCCAAGTTCGTCGGGATACCGATCGAAGTCCGGCACGTCACGCTGCAGGCCGCCTCGCTGACGCTCGCGGCGGCCTCGCTCTACGGGACACCCGCATTTCACTGGGGAGATGTGGCGTGGGGTGGAGCGGGCATCCTGGCGATCGCCGCCTGCAACCTCGGCGTGTCCTTCGCGCTCGCGCTCCGTACCGCGATGCGGGCCCGGGATCTCGGACGGCCGGAACGGGCCCGGCTCTGGGCCGCGATCCGTGCGGCGGTCGCGGCGGATCCGCGGCGGTTCTTGTGGAGGCCCGCAGATTAGTGGGAGGCCGCGATGAATCGCGGCCCCTACGTTGCGGCGAACCACCCCATCGCTCCGCGTTCCGCCATCCGCGCCTGATGGGGATGGAACATGTAGCGTCCGCGGTCGGGGAGCCGGAATTCCAGGATGGCGCGTTCCGCCTGGGCCAGCGTCACCACATCCGTCTTTTCATCGGGCCTGAGGCTGGTGCCGCTCCGGTAGAGATCGAAGGTCTGCGCGTGCAGGTGAAACGAGAGCTGCGGCTCGTCGCCCACCATGTTCACCAGGTAGACCCGCACCAACGCTCCCGCGCGCACCTTGATCGGGTACTTCATGTAGATAGCCGGGTGCCCCGTTCCAGCCGAAGAGATCGCTCCGCCCATCGCCGTCGGTATCGAACCCGCCCGCGACGAGCACCAGCTCGTGGGCGGGTGGCCGGCCACCCGGCGGATCCACGATGAACGCGCCGTACAGTCCGTGCGAGATATGCTCGGGCGCTGGCGTCATGTCGCAGTGATATGGATGCAGCCCCATCGGGCCGGCGCGGAAGCGGTACTCCACCTGCCCTCCCGGCGGCACCGGTTCCCAGCCATCGGAGCGGAGGGCGTGCGCGCCATGGAAATGCATGTTGTGCGGGCGCGCGCCGAGATTCCTGACGCGGAGGAGCAGTGCATCGCCCTCGGTGGCACGGATGACCGGGCCGGGGATCCGGCCATTGTAGGTCCAGGCGGGCATCGCACGCCCGCGTCCGACGGCGACCTGCACCTCCTCCACTGTCAGGTCGATCGTCTGCCGCCCGCGGGCGCGCGGTGGCGGAATGGTGCGGTCGTCGAGCGACGTCGCGCCGAGTTCATCGGGCGGCGCGGTCATCGCGCCGTAGGCGCTGTCCTGCAGGATCCGGGGCGAGGCGGGGTCGAGCGTCGGGCGGAAGCGCCGCGGACGGTACCGCGCGAGCCAGGTCGCCCCCGCACCGCCGGCCGCTCCGAGCGCCAGGAACAGCAGGTCGCGGCGCGACAGCCTCACCCCTAGAACTCCTTCCCGAAGTGATAGGCGACCGCCCCGAGGACGGCGAGATAGACGAGAACGCCCCCGGCGACCGAGAGCGCCAGCCGGCCCCAGCGGCTCGGCGCACCATCCGGCCGCCGCCTGACGAGAAGCCAGAGCCACCACACCAGCAGCAGCGGCGGCAGCAGGAAGGTGGCGTTGTTCATCAGCCACATGTGGAGCCCCGGCTGCGCCGATCCCGCGGCGGTGAGCACCGACTTCGCCTCCTCCGGCAGCCTGGCCTCGCGCAGCTCGAAGTGCAGGCTGTCGAAGACGTGCAGCGCCGGCCGCACCGGCGCCGTGAGCGGATCGGGCATCGAGGGCTGGGGCGGCGGCACCGGCTGGGTCTTCCAGTCGGGGAAGGTTGCCGACTGGATCAGCGTTCCGCGCACCAGCACCAGCGCCGTGAATCCCAGCACGTCGTAGTCGACCGGCAGCCCGAATCCGGCGCAGCGCGCCAGCGCGCCGAGCACGAAGGGCGCGCTGCTGTTGGTGGTGTTTCCGCTGAAGCAGTTGCCGCGGCTCCCCGGCCCGGAGACGGCCAGGTCCGCCCGGCCGGAGCGGAGCACGGTGTTGTTGCGGATGATGTTGTCGCGGGCGGGGTAGAAGTTCTTGTCGAGCATCGGCGTCACCAGGATGCCGTACTGAGTCTGGTCGACGACGACGTTGCGCTCCACGATGTTCCGGAGCCCGCCCGCGATGAGGATGCCGATTCCCGTCGTGATGCCGGGCAGCGCCCAGGCCGGAGCGTCCTCATTGCCATTGTGAGCCACCAGGTTCGCGGCGATCACCGTCTCCCGCTCGGGCGCCTGCAGCTCGATATCGAGCGAGGCCGGCACCAGCCCGGAGCGGTTCCCCCGGAAGATGCTGCTCACCACGTACATGTCCCCGCCGGAGTTGGTGCCCGAGTAGCCCAGCGCGTTGCGCTCCGCGATCACCCGGCGGATGACGATGCGGCAGGGATAGCACTGCCCCACGTAGAACCCCGAGTCAGGCGATCCGGAGGCGTACGAATCCTCGAAGACGCCGTCATAGGCACCGAAGGCGTAGATCCCGTAGTCGCCGTTGTTGTAGGCGGTGAGCCAGGAGCCGCGGAAGCCGGTGAGGCTGCTCCAGTAGAAGCCGTTGAGGCGCGCGTTCCGCGCCGTCATGTTCTCGATGGCGACAGCGTCGGCCAGCACCTGGATGCCGTTGCCACGGACAAACTCTCCATCGATGATGACCGCGTTGCGGTCGGTCCCGCGGATCACCAGCGACGGCGTGGTGACCGTGACCTCTTCCTTGTAGACGCCGGGCTCGACCAGCACGAGGTCACCCGGATCGGCGGCGTCGACGGCGGCCTGAATGGTCGGATAGTCTTTCGGCACGTGGCGGGTGACGCCGGTGGCGGTCGCCACCGGAGCCACGATCCCCTTCGGGCTCGGGCTGTAGGCAACGTCGCCCACCACGATGACGCCGGCCATTCCCTGGCCGTCCCGGGTGCCATGGAAGGTGCAGTAGTACCTGAACACCCCTGCCTGGTCGAAAACGACGGTCTCTTCGGTTCCCGCCTTGATCTCGAAGGCGGTTGTCCAGGAGGAGTCGGTGGCGACGGCGTTGTGCGGATTCGCCCCGACGTTCATGAAGATGACGCGCGCCCCGACCGGCACCCGGGTGACCGCGGCATTGAACTGATTGTCGATCATGCTGACGAAGGTGCCGGCCCGCGGCTCACCCGAGCAGGAGCTCAGGAAGGCGATCAGCAGGAAGGAGGCGAGACGGGACCCGCGCGGAAGACCGTACGCCATGAAGAAGCCGCCCCGTGAGTGGAGATGGAGGCGGCTAGGTTACGGCCCATCAGACGCACCCGCAAGGCGGCCGACCACGGAGGGTCGGCCTACGATGCGGGGAAGCCGTCCGGATTCTGGCTCTGCCACCGCCACGCATCACGACACATCGCGTCGAGGTCGCGGACCGCTTTCCATCCCAGCTCCCGCTCGGCGAGGGACGGGTTGCAGTAGCAGCTCGCCGCGTCGCCGGGGCGCCGCTCGACGATATCATAGGGAATCTTCCGGCCGCTTGCTCGCTCGAACGCCTTCACCGCCTCGAGCACGCTGTTCCCCTGACCCGTCCCCAGGTTGTAGGCCGTGCAACCGGTCCGCCCCTTGAGCTTCTCCAGCGCCTTGAGGTGACCGACCGCCAGATCCACCACGTGGATGAAGTCGCGGACCCCGGTGCCATCGGGCGTCGGATAGTCTCCCCCATAGATCCGGAGCTTCGGCAGCTTGCCGACCGCCACCTGGGTGATGTACGGAAAGAGATTGTTCGGTATCCCGTTGGGATCCTCGCCGATCCGGCCGCTCTCGTGCGCGCCCACCGGATTGAAGTACCGGAGCAGCGCGATGTTCCACGACGGGTCCGCCCGGTAGAGATCGCGGAAGATCTGCTCCATCATCAGCTTCGAATGGCCGTACGGATTGGTCGCCGAGAGCGGGAAGTTTTCGAAGACCGGCACCGATGCGGGCTCGCCGTAGACCGTCGCGGACGAGCTGAAGACCATCGTCTTCACCTTGTGCGCGAGCATCGTCTCGCAGAGGATCAGCGTGCCGGTGATGTTGTTGTGGTAGTACTTGAGCGGCAGGGCGACCGACTCGCCCACGGCCTTGAAGGCGGCGAAGTGGATGACGGCGTCGACGGGGTGGCGGCGGAAGACGGCATCGAGCGCGGGCGCATCGAGCAGGTCCACCTGGTGGAACGCGAACGGCCGTCCGCCGAGTTCCTCCGTCCGCCGAAGGGCCTCGGGCTTGCTGTTGCTGAAGTTGTCGACCACCACGACGTCGTGGCCGGCCTTCAGGAGTTCGACCGTGGTGTGGCTGCCGATGAATCCGGCCCCGCCGGTGACCAGAATGCGCATCCGATTGCCCCAATGGGTGTGGAGAGATCCGGGCAATCTACAAGAATCGGGCCGGAGGGGCGCGCGGCCCTACTTCCCCTCGCCCGCCAGCTTGGCCATCCGGTCCTTCACTTCCTTGACCTGCGGCTGCAGCACGGCGTCGGCGTCCTTCCAGAGATCGACCAGCTTGCCGTAGTAGGTGAGGGCCTTCTCGCGATCCCCCTTCTCCTCGTACAGCTCGCCCAGCCGGCGGTAGCTTCGGGCGTCGTTCCAGGAACGGTCATCCAGGCTGTTCGCGTCGTGGGGGGTCTCGATCGACCGGGTGTAGAAGGCGAGCGCCGAGTCGGTCTGCTTCGCCAGCTCGTAGCTCTGGCCCAGCTCGAAGAAGGCGCAGTTGCTGCACGTCCCCTGGTCCCGCGCGCGCTGAAACGCGGCGACGGCGTCCTGCGCCCGGTTCTCCGCGAGCGCGAGGTAGCCCTCAGCCCAGTTCCGGCCGTTCGACCGCTTGCGGATCACCTCCGGGGTATTGGCGTCGTACTCGCCGATGAACCGCTTCGCAGTGGCGGGCTCTCCGGCGATGGCGTAGGCGATCGCCAGCGTGACATAGGGCCGATCGATCACGGGGATCGAGGCGAGGGGGTGGCGCCGCAAGGCCGAGTCGAGGGTCTTCACGGCGAGGGCAGGATCGCGGAGGAACATGGCCTGATTCCCGGCGATCGCTCCTGCGGCGTCGAGCGCCTGTCCCGGGAGCTCCCGCTGTTCGGAGAGCGCGGCGGCCTCATGGAAGTGCTGTTCGGCGCTGGCCATCCGGCCGCGAAGCCGGTCCAGGCTGCCGAGCGTGAACGCACGACCTGCCTGAAAGCTCAGGTCGGACTTCTGCTGCTGGGTGGCGCGCATGATGATGGCGGCGCTGTCGAAGGATCCCGTCGCGACCTGGAATCCCGTGCGATAATAGTCCAGGGCTGGACTGCTGGGCATGGCGGCGGCGAACCGTCCGAGCGTCGCACGGGCTTCGCTCACCTTCCCCTGGCCGAGCTGCGAGTTCATCAGGACATCGTAGGCGGCCACCGTCTGCGGATTCACGCGGACCGCCTGCACCGCGAGGGTCTCCGCCGCGGCGAACTGACGCCCGTCGTTCAAGATCCCGGCGAGATTCACCAATGCGGTGAGATCCTCCGGATCGATGCCGAGCACCGAGCGGTACGCCGCGATCGCCTTGTCGCGATCGTTTTCCACCTTCCAGAAGTAGAACGCCGTCGTCTGGTAGCGCTCCCGTTCCGGGAGCCGGTCGCGGTGGGTGTACGCCCTGGTGGCGGCATCGAACGCGCTGGCGCCGCTCCCACCGGAGTTGCTGAGCGCCACCGCCAGCTTGCGCCAGGCCATCGCAAAGCTGGTGTCGATCGACACCGCCTGTCTCAGCAACGCGATCGCGCGGTCATTGTCGGCCGAGCTGGTCGCCCGGACGCCCTCGGTATACAGTCGGAGTGCCTCGAGGGAGCCGGTGGTGACCTGCTCGAGCGGATCGTTGGACCGGATGCTCCGCAGCGATTCCCCGATCCGCTCCCGGACCGCCTTGGAGAGCCGGTCGATGGCCTTGAGGATCTGGGAGTCATCGTCGGCGGTCTCCCGGAGCACCACCAGTTCGCTCCCGTCCGTGGCCGAGAGCACCCGGGCCGAGATGACATAGCCCTTCCCGACCGGGCTGATCTCCCCGAGCGCAATCGCCTTGACCCCTTCACGCACCGCCAGCTCCTGGGCGGTGGCCGCGTCGAGCGGCCTGGCGGGGTCGTGATTCATCCTGCTGAGCGCCGCGCTCACGGCATTGGTACCCAGCACGGAGATCAATGGTGACTGCGCCAGATCGATGCGGAACGCCTCGGTCAGCGAGCTGCCCAGCGTGGTGTCGGCAGCCTTGTTGACGAAGTCGGCGACCAGCAGCTTGTCCTTCGCCGCGAGCTTGCCGCTCGCCACCAGGGTACCCACCGGCCCGATGCCGAGCAGTCGCATCGCGGTGTAGATCACCGCGGCCGCGGCCAGTCCACCGAACGCCAGGTAACCACCACGGGTCGCCTTCTTCCAGGTGAGCATCCGCTGCATGCCCGTCTCGCCGCTGGCCGACCACATTCCGGTCGCCTTGACCGCGGCCCGGCGCCGTTCGATGAGCCCCGTGACCACCATGATGGGCAGGCCGATGGCGAGCAGCGCCAGCGCGGCCAGCGGCACCCAGTCAGGCAGGCCGAGCTGGATGGTGAGGAAGTAGACTGCGCCGAGAATCGCCGCCGAGGCGAGGAGAAAGAGCCCGCCGACGCGGAAGGGATGCCCGTACCAGGGATCGGACACCGGCATGGCGGTGGTGGGCTGGGTCTGGGTGGGTGTCACGCCGCCGCTCGGCGTCCCCAGCACTTCCAGCCGCTCCACCACTTCCTCCGCACTCTGCCACCGGTCAGCGGGCCGCTTGGCGAGGCAGCGCATGATCGTCTCGGCGAGCGCGGGCGGGCAGGCGGCCCGCAACTCGGTCACCGGCTTCGGCGCCTCCGTGACGTGTGAGGCCAGCACCTGCTGCGGCGTCATGCCCGTGAAGGGGGGCTTGCCGCTGAGGAGTTCGTAGCCCATCGCACCGAGGGCGTAGATGTCGGCCCGGTGGTCGACGTGGGGATCGGCGGCCGCCTGCTCCGGCGACATGTAGGTGGGCGTGCCGAGCGCGATGCCCACGGAGGTGAGGCTGTTCCTGCCGGTCGCCTCGCTGACGGCCTTGGCCACGCCGAAATCCATCACCAGCGCGTGGCGGCCGGAGAGCATGATGTTGTCGGGCTTGATATCGCGGTGGACGACGCCGCGGCCGTGCGCATAGGACAGCGCGTCGGCGACGTCCCGCAGGAGTCGGGTTGCCTCGGCGACCGGCAGCTCGCCCTTGGTCGTCAGGCGGTCCCGGAGCGATTCGCCCTGGATGAAGGGCATCACGTAATAGAGGAATCCGTCGCTCTCACCCGAATCCAGCAGCGGCAGGATGTGGGGATGCTGCAGCTGGGCCGCGATCTTGATCTCGCGCAGGAAGCGGTCGGGGCCGAGTGAGGCAGCCAGCTCGGGGCGCAGCACCTTCACCGCCACCTTGCGCTGGTGCTTCAGGTCCTCGGCGAGATAGACGGTGGCCATACCGCCGGCACCGACCTCGCGTTCGAGGTCGTACCGGTCGGCGAGTGCGGCCTTGAGTCGGTCGAACGAATTGGACAGGGACGGCCCCGGCGAGGATGGTCGGAGGAGTATAGGCCTCCGAGGGGAGACAGACCAGATCCCCGCCGCCGGCTACTCCGCCCTGAGCGCCACGCTGGGATTCACCCGTGCCGCCCGGAGAGCCGGGAGCGCGCTCGCCAGCACGGCCACCCCGATGAGCACCGCGGTGACGGCCCCGAAGATCAGCGGGTCGCGCGGGGACTGATCGAACAGCAGCGGCGCGATCCAGCGGCCGGCCCAGAGGGCGATGATCCCGCCGATCACCACTCCGGTGAGCGCGATGCGCAATCCATCCCGCACCACCATCCGCACCACGTCCCCGAGACGGGCACCGAGCGCGATCCGCACACCGAGTTCGTGGGTCCGCTGAGCCACGTCGTAGGCGATCACGCTGTAGAGACCGATCGCGGCCAGCACCAGCGCCAGCCCTCCGAAGGCCAGGAACATCGTGGCCCCGAAGCGCCACGACTGGGTCTGCTCGCCGACGATCTCCTCGAGCGGGGTGGCCGTGAGATACGCATCGCCAGGCATGAGCGGCTGCAACTGGCGCCGGATGTTCTCCTGTTGGCCGGCCGCAGCACGCTTCATCCGCACGAAGATCGTCGCGTCCTCAGGATGGTACTGGGTGATCGGCAGGTAGTAGTGCCCGCCTGCCGAAGAGCGCAGGCTCTCCTGCTTCGCATCTTCCGAGATGCCGACGACCGTGGTGCACGGCATCGTGTCGGCGCCAACCCGCATGCACTGTCCCAGCGCATTCTGACCAGGCCAGAGCAGCCGCGCCATCGCCTGGTCCACGACCGCCACTTTCGGGGCGTTCGTCGCGTCCTCGACGGTGATCCCCCGCCCCGCGAGGATCCGCGTACCGAGGGTCGGGAAGTATTCCGGCGATCCGGCCTGCAGTGTGAAGCTTCCGAGGCGCTCGACCGAGTCGATGCCGGCGACGAAGAGGTTGTCGCTCCAGGTATCCCAGAAGGGCACGGTGAGTCCGAGCGCGGCGCTCTCGACACCGGGCAGCGTGCGTGCCGCTTCCGCGAGGCGTTGGCGCAGCGCGGCGTGTTCGGCATTGCCGAGCTTCACGCCCCGCATGTTGAGATTGATGTAGAGCACCGGATCGACATCGAAGCCGAGCCGGGTCGCCTGCACATTGTGGAGACTCCGCACGAACAGTCCGGCGCCGACGAGCAGGACCACCGACAGCGTCGCCTGGAGCAGCAGCAGCGAGGTGCGGAGCCGGGAGCGGCGCTGGCCGCCGTCGCGGATCCCCGCCTTCAGCTCGTTGGCGAGGTCGGGCCGTTGCGTCTGCAGTATCGGCGCGAGCCCGGTGAGCCCGCCGGCGAGCACCGCTGCGGCCAGCGCAAAGGCGAGCGTGCGCGGATCGCTGAGTGACGTAGCGCCGGCGGCACCCGAGAGAAAAAGTCCACTCAGGACCGAGCTGCTCCATGAGGAGAACAGCACGCCGGCCACGCCGCCCGCGCCCGCGAGCAGCAGACTCTCGGTCAGGAGCTGCAGCATCAGCCGGCGACGGCTGACCCCAAGTGCGAGTCGCACCGCGATCTCCCGGCGCCGCCGAATGGAGCGGGCAAGCAGGAGATTCGCCACGTTGGCGCAGGCGATCAGCAGCACGATGAAGGCGACGCCGCTCACCCACGTCGCCACCTTGGTGACGGTGCTCCGAAGCGGTCCGCGTTCCGCCTGTATCGGGCCGGCCTCAGCGGAAGGCTTCGCGATCGCAGCCGGCGCCTGGCTCGGGTCGGTGGCGGCCTCGTCGTTCCAGCTCAGCTGATAGGCATGCGAGAGATCGGCGTTCGCGGCCTCGAGCGACACGCCCGGCTTCCGCTCCGCGATCATCTCCATCCAGTTCCAGCTGTAGCGGGTGTAGTAGTCGCTGGGCGCGCGGTTGGGCCAGTTCATCGCGGCGTACGCCGTGATGGGGATGAAGAGGGCGGGCTGTCCCGAGCGGGAGCCGGGTCCGTCTCCCGAGATGCCGGCGAAGTTGCGCGGCGCGACGCCGACGATCGTGAAATCGCCGGTGCCGATGTGGAGCCGCTGGCCCAGCACGTCGGCGCGCCCGCCGTAGTTGGTCTGCCAGAAGGTGTACCCGAGCACCGCGACCGGTGCGCCCGCGGGCACGGTGTCTTCCTCGGCCACGAAGAACCGGCCCAGTGCCGGCTGTGCGTCGAAGATGCTGAACAGCGCCGCCGAGACCGTCGCGACCTGCATCTCCCGGCTGTCGCGGCCGGTCCCGATCGCCAGGTCGCGGGTGGTGTACGCCGCCAGCGCGGAGAAGGAACTGGTGGCGTTCCGCAGGTCGAGAAAGCGGGTATAGCCGAGATAGGAGGTGACGCGCTCCTCGCCCCGGTTCTGGTACCGGAAATAGACCCGGTGCACCAGCTCCGGATGCGGCAGGTACGCCGGCGTGCGGAAGAGCAGCCGGTCCAGGATGCCGAACATCGCGGCGTTGACTCCGATGCCGAGACCGAGTGTCAGGATCACGCCTGCGGTAAAGACCGGATTGCGCCGGAGCGAGCGAACCGCGTAGCGAAGATCCTGACCCGCGTTCGCGAGCCAGGTGATGCCTCGGCTGTCGCGACTCGCCTCCTTGACCACCTCCACGCCGCCCAGGGCGATCCGCGCCCGGCGCATCGCCTCGTCAGGCGGCACGCCTTCGCGGGTGAGCTTCCCGGCTTCCTGCTGAAGGTGGAATTGCAGCTCTTCGTCGAGCTCCCGCTCCATCGCATCGCGGCGAAAGAGCGCGCGCAGCCGGAACCGGATCTCGCTCAGGAGTTCAGTCAGCATGGAATCCTCCGTGGCGCGCCATCAGCGCATATCGAGGACGAGCTGCACGACGGCCGCGAGCCGGCGCCATTCCGCCGTCTCGGTCCTGAGCTGACTCCGTCCCGCGGTGGTCAGTTCGTAGAACTTGGCTCTTCGGTTGTTGTCGGAGGCGTCCCAGCGCGCGGAGATCCAGCCCCGGCGTTCCAGCCGGTGCAGCGCGGGATAGAGCGAGCCCTGGGGGACCTGCAGACTGCTGCGGGAGACCTGCTGCAGGCGCTCGGAGATCGCCCAGCCATGCTGGGCGCCGAGCGAGAGCGCCTTGAGGATCAGGAGATCGAGCGTACCCTGCGGGAGCTCGAGTCGTTCGTCGGCCATGGGGTTCCCCTCCGTCTTCTACAAGAGAGTAGGGTGTCTCCTGTAGAAGTGCAAGGGGAGTGGTCCGAAACTACTTCGCTTCGCCGGCGAGCTTCGCGAGTCGGTCCTTCACTTCCCGCACGGCGGGCTGCAGCACGGGGTCGGCGTCCTTCCAGAGATCGACGAAGCGGGTGTAGTTCTCGATTGCCTTCGTCTTGTCGCCCTTCGCCTCGTAGATCTCCCCCAGCCGCTTGAGGCTCGGCGCCTGCACCCAGGGCGCGGCCTGGGTCTTGAAGCCGGAGCCGACGGAATCCCCGGCGATCTGATATTCCGCCAGTGCCGAATCGGGGAGGTTGGCGCGGTCGAAGGCGAGGCCGGTCTCCCAATGCCCCCACTCGGCGCGCTGTCCCTTTCGGGCGATCTCCCGGAACTCGGCCACCGCATCCTTCGGCCGCCCCTCACCGAGGGCCAGCCAGCCGCGCGCCTGATACCACGTCGCATCCCCGCGCCGCGCCCCCTCCGGCACCGCCGACTCCGCGTCGGTCAGCAGGCGCTTCGCCTCCGCAGTTCTACCCGCCATGGCGTAGATGGTGGCGATGTTGCCGTAGGGCCGGTCGAGTGGCGGCATCGACTTGAGCGGATACTTCACGAGCGCGTCCTGCAGGATCCTGAGCGCTGCGGCGGAATCCCCATTGAAGAAGAGCGCCTGCCGCGCGCGATTGGCCTCGGCGGAGAGCGCCTGCCCCGGCAAACCGCGCTGCTCCCAGATGGCGATGTTCGCCACACGTTCCCGGTCCGCCTCAGTCAGCCGCCCATGCAGCAGGGCGATTCCTGACAGCCCACTCCGCGTGTAGTTCTGATATTCGGGGGAGTGCACCTGGAGTCCCATCTCGAGCAGAGCCCGCTTGGCGCTGTCGACCGGGCCGGTCGCCATGAGGAGCATCGTCCGGCCGCGCAGATAGATCGGCGAGCTGGGGTTGGTCTTGCCAAAGCTCTCGATGGTCCGCCGCGCGGCGTCGAACTTCCCCTGCGCAAGCTGGGCGTTGAGCAGCTGCAGCACGGTATTGCCGAGACCACCGGGACTGTTCACCGCCACGGTCGCCAGCGATTCCGACTCGGCGAACCGGCCGACCCAGCCCAGCGACAGCGCGAGATTGTTGAGGGCGATGCTGTTGAGCGGATCGACCGCCAGGATCCGGCGGTAGGCCGCTTCCTCCAGGTCCGGCCGGGAATCCACCCGGTCGTAGTAGTAGGCGGTGGTCAGCTCGCGCTCGAGTTCCGGGAGCCGGTCGCGGTGCTGATAAGCCCGCATCGTCGCGGCGGCCTGCTCCTCGAAGCTGGCGCCGACATTGGCGAGCGCCACCGCGAGCTTCCGCCAGGCCATCGCGAAGCCGCTGTCGAGCGCTATGGCCTGCTGCAGAATCGGGATGGCCTTGCCGGCCTCACCCTGATCGCTGAGGTGATTGGCCTCGCTGTACAACCGGAGCGCCTCGAGCGAATTGGTCGTCACCTTCTCGAGCGGCTCGCCGCCGCGGATGGTTCGGAGCGACTCGCCGATCCGCTCCCGCACCTTGCCGGAGAGCCGGTCGATGGCGGTGACGATGCCGGCGTCGTCCGGCGCCGTCTCCCGGATGGCGATCAGCTCGCTCCCGTCCTGAGCACTGATGATCCTCGCCACCAGCACGTAGCTTCGGCCGACGGCGCTGATCTCCCCGGCCACGATGGCCTTCGCGCCTTCGCGCTGCGCGAGGTCGCGGGCCAGTGCGAGGGTGAGCGGCGAGTCGAGCGGCTTCTGCATCCGCCCCAGCGCGTCGCTGACCGCGGAGGTCGAGAGGATGCGTACCGTCGGCGACTGGCCGAGATCGATGCGGAACGCCTCCGTGACCGAGCCGGCGAGGGTGGAGTCCGGCGTGCGATTCTCGAAATCCGCGACGATGAGCTGGTCCTTTTCGCTCAGCTTGCCCGAGGCCATCAGCGTGCCGACGGGCCCGATGCCGAGCAGCCGCATGGCGGTGTAGATGATCGCGGCCGCCGCGAGCCCGCCAAAGGCGAGATAGCCGCCGCGCAGCGACTTCTTCCAGGTGAGGTGCCGCTGCATCCCGGTCTCGCCGCTTGCCGACCACATCCCGGTGGCGCGCGCCGCGTCCCGCCGCCGCTCCATCAGTCCGGTGACGATCATGATCGGCAGGCCGGCGCCTGCCAGCGCCGCGCCGACCCACGGCACCCAGTCAGGCAGGCCGAGCTGGATGGTGAGGAAGTAGACGACCCCAAGGAGCGCGACCGCCGCGACGAGGAAGATCCCCGCCATGCGGCCAGGGTGGCTGTACCACTTGTCCTCGATGCGGACAGCCTGGGTCGGCTGGGTCTGGGTCGGCGTCATGCCGCCGCTCGGCGTGCCAAGCACCTCGAGCCGTTCCACCACTTCCTCTGCGCTCTGCCACCGGTCTGCCGGCCGCTTGGCGAGACAGCGCATGATCGTCTCGGCGAGCGTGGGCGGGCAGGTGTTGCGCAGATCGGTGACCGGCCTCGGGACCTCGGTGACGTGCGCGGCGAGCACCTGCTGCGGTGTCATGCCGACGAATGGCGGCCGGCCGGCGAGCAGCTCGTACCCCATCACGCCGAGGGCGTAGATGTCGGCACGGTGATCGACGTTCGGATCGGCGGCGGCCTGCTCCGGCGCCATGTAGGTCGGGGTACCGAGCGCGATGCCCACCGAGGTGAGGCTGTTCCGCCCGGTCGCCTCGCTGACGGCCTTGGCCACGCCGAAGTCCATCACCAGGGCGTGGCGGCCGGAGAGCATGACGTTGTCGGGCTTGATGTCCCGGTGGACGACGCCCCGGCCATGGGCGTAGGACAGCGCATCGGCCACATCCCGCAGCAGCCGCGTCGCCTCGGCGAGCGGGAGCTCACCCTTCTTGCTCAGCCGGTCGCGGAGCGATTCGCCATCGATGTACGGCATCACGTAGTAGAGGAAGCCGGCGGCCTCCCCCGAGTCGAGCAGCGGCAGGATGTGGGGGTGCTGAAGCTGGGCGGCGATCTCGATCTCGCGGACGAAGCGGGTCGGCCCGAGCGTCGCGGCGAGTTCGGGGCGGAGCACCTTCACCGCGACCTTGCGGTGGTGCCTCACGTCCTCGGCGAGATAAACGGTGGCCATGCCTCCGGCGCCGAGTTCGCGCTCGAGGGTGTAGCGGTCAGCGAGGGCAGCCTTGAGACGATCGGACGGGTCGGACAGGGATGGCCCCGGAGTGGAAGGATTCGAGGCTAGAACATAGAGCGCGAGGAGTGCAGGGGCCAGAGGCACCCCTCACCGCGCCGTCCCTACTCCGCGCTGTCCGGCGCTCCCCCCGCGCGCGCCACCTGGTCGGCGCGGATCTTCCCCGCGTCGAACTTCTTCGCCGCCGTCAGCATCTTGCCGATGGTTTCGTCGAAGTCGGCCTTCTGCCCCCGCTTGAGGGTGAAGCGGAGCGGGTTGATTCGTGCCAGCACGAAAGCCTTGAGGTACGGACTCTCGAAGCCGCGCTCCTTGAGCCCCTTCACCGCCTCCGAGACCGCGGCATCGAGTTCCAGCAGCTTCTTCGCCCTCTCCCTTCGCGTGGCAAGCGCGGTGGAGAGCTTCGAACCCAGGAACGCTTCGCACCGCTTGAGCACCGGGTGATAGGCTCCGCCGGAGAAGCGGCCGTTCTTCTGGTAGCAGCAGCCCAGGGTGAGGAGCGACGGCTCCTCGAACTCGGTCTCGTAGCTCTTCTCCGCGCGATCGTCGAGGCCCGCCAGCGCCTCGGCCAGGCGGATCACCTCGAAGGCACGCTCGCGGACATTGTGGGCCTTCTCGCAGTTGAGCACCAGGATCCGGTGCGCCACCTCGGGCTCGGGCACCACCAGCGCCACGACGGTGCGTGCGCCGAGCGCGCGGAGTGCGGCGAGCCGGTGGTTGCCGTTCGGCGTCCAGTATTGGCCCTCGCCGCTCCGTACGGCGATCACCGGATCCATGAATCTTCCGAGCCGCGTCATCGCATCGGCGAGGCGGGCGACGTGCGGCTCCGAGAGATCCCGCTGGTACGGTGTGGGCGCCACCTTTTCGAGCGGCAGTCCCGCGAGCAGTTGCCACTGCGAGCCGAGCGGCTCACGATAGGCACCGATCACCACACCGCCATCCTCCACGATCAGCTCGCTCAGCCGTTCGAGCGCCACCGGGAGCTGGGTCGAGGTGAGCTGCTTCGGCGTGAGGCCGCGCGGCTCCGGGGCAGCCTTGGCACGCTTTCGGGTGGCTTTCTTCCTGGGGGCGTCTGGCATGGGTATCAGTCCGAGTGAGGCGGAGCGACGCTACGGCGCATCCTGGACGAGCGAGTCCAGAGTGTGCCCCAGTCGTCGCAGAAGCAGCGGGTCCGTCGCCGCGACCCGGTCGCGGGCTTCCGCCGGGTCGAGATCCACCCGGTAGAGTTCCTCCTGTCCACCGTCGTGTCGGATCAAATGATACGGGAACTGCAACACCGACCGCATCGTACCCTGGAACGAGGGCTCCCACGGCTTGGCCAGGTAGGGCTTCTGCCTGACCGACAGGAGTGGCTCAAGCGGGACCGTATCCCCCCACCGCGTGCTATCCACGAGTGAGTGGCCCGGAAAGGTATGATCGACGGACCCTGTCACCACATGCAGCACCGTCGTCGGGATATCGCGCAGGCTCACCGGCCTCTGGACCCGGACGCCGGCCGGAACAGTCCCGGGGTACACCACGACGAGGGGGACGTGGATCAGCCGCAGGTAGAGACTGTTGCCGTGAAACTGCAGCCCGTGCTCCCCGAAGTGTTCGCCATGGTCCGATACCACAATGATCAGGGTGTGCTCGAACAGGTTGCGCTGCTCGAGCTCGCCCACCAGCCGGCCCAGTTGCTCGTCGAGCATCGCGATGCTGGCTTCGTAGGCAGCTCTGGTGCTCGCCAGCTCGCCCTCCGTGAGATGCGGCCGCTTCCTGAGGATCGGCGCACCCGCTGGTTCAAACTGGTCGCGCAGCCGCTGGGGAGCGTAGTAGGGATCGTGGGCGTCGATGAAGTTGAGGAATGCGAAGAAGGGACGATCGGGCTGGCGCCTCGCGTCGAGCCAGCCGAGGAAGTCGTCGACATTGTCCGCGGCGTTCTTTCGCCGTGCCCCTCCTCGCCACGGCAGCTTGCCAAGCGAGAGGACTTTGTTGCCGATCGTCCGCGGGAGCCATGAGCTCTCGATGAGACGACCCCAGGTCATGGGCCAGTCCTCGTAGCGGGCAAAGCCCTGCGCCAACCCGGAAATCCGGGTAGTAAAGGCCATGTTGGCCACGAATCCGGCCGTGGCGTAGCCCCGCGCTCTCAGGGCCTCAGCCAGGGTCTGATGGTGCTCCGCGAGGGGGATGTTGTAGTCAACCTCAAGCCCGGTCGGATAAAGTCCCGTGAACATGCTCGCGTGTGATGGGAGCGTCCACGGCGCGGTCGCGATGGCCCAATCGAACACGGCGCCTCGAGCGGCGAGCTTCTCGAGATTCGGGGTCGTCGGCCGTGCATAGCCATATAACCCAAGGCTCGCAGCGCGCACCGTGTCCAGCACGAGGAGCAGAACGTTGGGCTCGCCGGCATCCGCGCCGGGGAGCCGTGCCAGCGCCCGGGCCTCCCGCGGTTTCGGCATGTACCAGAGTCCGACCAGCACGAGCAGGCCGTACGCAGGCAAGGTCCATCGGGATGCCCGGCCAATCGTGCGCGCCAGCGGCTCCGGGGGTCCCGAGAACGCGCGCAGCGACAGTGTCGCCAATCCCAGGCTGAGAAGCCACGCGCTCCAGCGATACAGGCCGAACAAGGGTATCTGGAGTACGCTGTAGGCGGCGAGACTCACCAGTACGAACAGGGACGGGGTCAGGGCAACGGCGCCCAGACGGCCGACGCCGCTGCCGCTGGCCCGGGCAGTCGAGGGGACCGGGAAGGCGATTGCCAGGAGCGTCGCGAGAAGGCTGAAGCTCAGCACACCCGACGCCGGGGCCATCCAGACAACGTCCCAGCTGAAGCTCCTTGCCAGGTTACCCTCGATGAGATGGCGAAGCACGAACGGGGCCGATTCGGCCAGGCCGGAAAGACCACCTAGAGAGGCGCCGAGTGCCACGATCGTGATGAACGGCACCGGCTGGCCGTGCAGGTGCGCAGCCAGCCGTCCGCCGGCCCGGCGCGCGATCATGCGCACGGCCAGCGGCGCCAGCACAGCCGCGGCAACGAACACGAGAGCCTGCCTCGATGGCATCCGGGTCCCCTCTCTGCCGGCGGCGCGCTTGCACCGGTCTGCGCCGAGAGGTTCGACCTCGGCGGCCGGAGATGTCGGGATGGAGAACGTGGGAATGGACGACTATGGACAATCTGGAGCGCGGGCCGAGATTGAGCCAGAGCACCCGCGCCTTGACCAGAACACGCCCCGGTCTGCACTATCCGCGGGCGTCCGCCACCGCTCCCCTCCTCACGTCCGAGGCTTCTCGATGCGACCCACCCTCATGGGGCTCATCCTCGCTGCACTTCCCCTGACCCTCTCCGCGCAGGCGCCCGGCAAGTGGCCACCGGACTCGCTGGTCAATACCAAGGTGATTCCTCACGATACCCCCGTCATGCAGGTCATCGGCACCATGCGCAACTTCGCCGGCGGGCTCGGAGTGCGCTGCAGCTTTTGTCATGTCGGGGAGGAGGGGAAGCCACTCGGGACCTACAACTTCCCCGACGACAAGAAGCGGACCAAGCTGGTTGCCAGGCAGATGATGCGAATGGTGGAGGAGATCAACAAGCGACTGGACACGATCCCCGAGCGACCGACGCCCGGCGTGCAGGTGACCTGCATGACCTGTCACCGCGGTGTGAGCCGGCCGGTGCCGCTCGCCACCCGAGTCGCCGAGGCGACAATCGCGGCCGGCGCCGATTCGGGGGTCCGGCTCTATCGTGCGCTCCGGGAGCGGTACTTCGGGCGGGACGCCTTCGACTTCGGCGAGCGATCGCTCAGCATGTCGGCATTTCAGGTGGGGCGCGAGAAGCACTATGACGATGCGCTGGAGTTGCTCAAGGTGAACGAGGGGTTCTTCCCCGGCTCGAGCGGCATCTCGGTCTTCCGCGGCAACATCCTGCTGATGAAGGGCGACACGAACGCGGCAGCGGGAGCCTTCCGTGAGGCACTGCAGCGCGACTCCACCAACGGCGAGGCGCGCGGACGGCTGAAGGATCTTGGGCAGGCGCCCTAGTCGAAAGTGACACCATAGGCATCGGCCCACAGCACCAGACCGATGCAACGCCAGACGGAGAGCGGGTCCGCGCGGCGGCCGGCCAGCAGCCCATTCCAGTGCCGCCGCAGCGCCAGCCCATCGAAGCAGGGCAGCTCCCCGCCCCGCGCGAGCTGCTGCTCCACCCATGGCGTGAGCGCGCGCAACCATCCGACCACCGGCGTCGCGAAGCCCACCTTGTCGGTCCGGTGGAGCACTTCGCCGGGAATGAGATCGCCGAGCGCGCGGCGCAGCACCGCCTTGCGGGTGCCGTCCATGCGGAGGAGATGCTCCTCCGGCAGGGAGAACGCGAGCTCGACGAGCGGGACATGCAGGAACGGCACCCGGTTCTCGATGGAGAAGGTCATCGCGTTGCGGTCGCCGTAGCGGAGCAACGCCTGCATCGGATTCCCGATCAGGGTGTGGATGGAGTGTTCGTGCATGCAATGCCGTCCCACCGGTCGCCACGCCGGCTCCGGCAGGACTCCCCGCGACTCGAACCACTCCGCCCGCGTGGCGCCATCGGCGCCTCGGCGCCCATAGCGCCAGTGCCGGAGCCGGGTCTGCAGCCCGCCCGGGAGCCCCATGCGGATGGCGGCGCGAATCAGCAGCGCGCCACGCAAGGGGCCGAGATGCGACGCGAATCGTGCCGCCGAATCCAGGCGCCCGCAGCGGAGGAGGGAGAGTGTCCGGGAAGTGACGTACCGGTCGTAGCCGGCGAGGAATTCATCGGAGCCCTGCCCCTCGAGCAGGATCTTCACCCCGGCATCGCGCGCGGCCTGGAAGACCCGGCGCTGCGCGTAGATCGTCGGCCCGTGAAAGGGCTCGCCATGATCGAGAATGAGCGCCCGATATTCCCGCGCGATGTCAACAGCATCCACCTCCACACCGTGCCAGGTGGCGCCGGCCGCCACCGAGGCGGCGCGCGCGTATGGCGCCTCGCTCACCGCGCCCTCAGTCGGAACGAAGGTGAAGGTGTGGATCGGCCGGCCCGGACCGGCAACTGCGCGGGTCGCCACCGTCACCGCGGAGGAGTCCATGCCGCCTGACAGTGCCACGCCGACCGGACCGTCGCCGCGGAGATGGAGCCGCATGCTGTCGAGGAGGGCGGCGCGGAAGCGTCCGGCGGACCGCTCGAAGGACTCATCGGGCCCAGGCACGATCGCCGGAGCCCAGTACCGCTCGAGCTTCACGGGGCCGGACGCGGCCAGGGCGATCCGCGTGAAGGTGCCCGGCAACAATTGACGCACGCCCTGGAACATCGTCGCTTCGGCGTCGTCGGTGTCGAGATGATCCATGAAGGCATAGAGCCGTCCCGGATGCACCCGGCGGCTCACGCCCGGAAAGGCGAGGAGGGCCCGGATCTCGGAGGCAAAGGCGAGTGCGCCATCGAGCGGAGCGTAATAGAGCGGCCGGATGCCAAACTGGTCCCGGGCGAGGAGCACGCTCCGTTCGCGGGTATCGAGGAGCGCCAGCGCGAACATCCCGCGGAGCCGCGGGAGCAGGTCACTGCCGAACAGGGCGAAGCCGCGCAGCAGTACTTCGGTGTCGCTCGCCGAGCGGAATCGGTGGCCGCCAGCCTCGAATTCGGTGCGGAGATCGGTGGCGTTGTAGATCTCGCCGTCGAAGATCAGGTGATACCGGCCGTCGTCGCTCGCGGCGGGTTGCGCCGAGCTGGTCGCCGGTCCGGGAAGCAGCATCAGCCGGTGGCCGAAGCAGACGGCGGCCGCGCGGCCGGCGTCGCCGGGGAGCGCATCCGCCTCCGGCGCGACATCCACCGAGCCCGTTGCCGAACGAAAGAGCAGGAAGCCCTGCCCGTCCGGACCGCGGTGCCACAGCAGGTTCGTGGCGGCACTCAGTCCGTCACGCCACGTCCCCTCGGGCAGGCGCCCGATCATTCCCGACAGCCCAGACATGCGGTTCCTTCGTGTGCGTCGGGGGAAGGTAGCGGGAGGGGGAACGGCACGGGATGCACCCGGCGCCCGCCGAAGTTGCGCGTCGGGAGTCGGTCGGTTTCCGTTGCAGGAGTCACTCCACTGGGAGCAGGCGTCGCATGCACGTCACCAACAAGGAAGCGCTCCCCTTCAAGGGGATGTCCCGGCACTTCGTCGGTGCCGACCAGGGGGACGTCGCGGTTTCGGTCTATCTGGTCGATGCGCCGCCGGGCCGGGGGGCGCCCCCGCATCGCCACCCGTACGATGAGATCGTCTTTGTGCAGGCGGGCCATGGGCGCTGGACGGTCAACGGCACCGAGCGCGAGGGCACGGCCGGAGACATCTTCGTGGTGAAGGCGGGAGAGATCCACAGCTTCGTCAATATCGGTGAGGATACTCTGCGGCTGCTCGACGTGCACACCAACCCGCGGTTCGAGCAGGAGAACATCGAGTGAGGACCCCATGAAAGCCTACCTGATCACCACCGGCGGCATCTTCGGCCTGGTCACCGTGGCGCATATCTGGCGCATGGTCGTCGAATCGTCGCTCCTCGCGAGGGAACCCTGGTACATCCTCCTGACCGTCCTCGCGGCAGGGATGTGTGTCTGGGCCGTCCGCCTGCTGCGCGGCGTTGCCAGGGCGTGACGGCACCAGACCCATTTCTCGAAGCGCGGAATCTCCTCACCGTCGCCGAGGCGGCCGTGGTGCCGAGTCCCGATGCCATCAGGCTCTCGGTACCCAAGGCCTTTCTCACGCTGAGACCGGGGGTCGAGCCGTCACGTGCCACCGCGCTGGCGATCTTCAGGTTCCTCCGCGAGCGGCTTGCGCCGTACAAGCGGATTCGGCGGATTGAATTCGCCGAGCTGCCAAAGACCGTCTCCGGCAAGATCCGGCGGGTGGCGCTCCGCTCGGCGGAAGCGGAGCGCGCGGCCGGAGATGAACGTCACTCCGCCGAATTCTGGGAAGAGGATTTTCCAGAGCTGAAGTGAACTGATCAGCGCTCGACGGGCAGCCCGGCCTTCTCCCACTCGCCGAAACCACCTGTGAGATTGAAAGTCGCCGTGACGCCCCGCGCCGCGAGCAGGCTGAGTGCAATCAGCGATCTCCCGCCGCCCTGGCAATGCAGCACCACCGGCCGATCGGCGGGAATTTCCTCGAGCCGGTCGGCGAGGTAGCCGAGTGGAATGTGCTGCGCGCCGGGAAGATGTCCCGCCTTCCATTCGGCCTCGCCGCGTACATCGAGGATCTCGACTTCGCCGCGCTCCTGCCGGGCCGCGAGTTCCGCCGCCGTGAGCGCGGCGGTGCTCCCGTAGGACCGCCCCGACCGCCCCCAGGCGTCCACCGCATCCGTGCCGAACCACCCCGCCGCACCGTCGAGCCCGATGAAGGCCAGGTGCCGGACGGCTTCATCGAGTGATCGCGCTGAGTCGTCACTGACGATCAGATAGAAGGGTATGTCGTAGCGCAGAAGCCATCCCGCCCAGGTGGTGAAGGAACGACCGAGTGGGAGGTGAATGGTCCCGGGCACATGCCGCGCCGTGAAGGCGTCGCTGGGCCGCGCGTCGACGACGACGGCGCCCGCGGCGAGGAGTTCAGGGAGCCGGTACGCTTCCAGCCGCGGTGGGCGCCGCATTCCCACGAGGATCGGCGGCCCATCGCGATTGAGCCGCTTCATCTCGGCGAAGTATTTCGGGGGCTCGGGCTGATCGGCGAGCACCTGGGTGACGAACTGATTCTCGGACGTCGCGCTGAATGCCCAGTTGAAGAGCTTCTCGTACCCCACCGTGCTCTGCGGCACCGCGCTCATCCCCTTGCCGCACGCAGAGCCAGCCCCATGCCCAGGCCAGACCTGGAGGTGGTCGGGCAGCGCGCGAAACTTCTCGAGACTCCGCCAGAGCGCCCGCGCGGCCCCATCCGCGGAACCGGCGACCTTCGCCGCCTTTTCGAGCAGGTCGGGTCGTCCGACGTCACCCACAAAGACGAAGTCTCCGGAAAGAATGCCCATCGGCGCACTGGCGCCGGCGGTATCGGTCACCACGAAGGAGAGGTGCTCGGGGGTGTGGCCGGGGGTGTGAAGCACGTCGAAGCGGATGTTGCCGACCATGAAGCGGTCTCCGTTCTTGAGGAGCACCGCTCCATCGCGCCTGGCAAAGGCGTATTCCCACCCCGGCCCGCCCTCATCGGACAGATGCATCCGCGCACCGGTTAGATGCGCCAGCTCCCGAGTGCCGGAGAGAAAGTCCGCATGGATGTGGGTCTCCGTGACATGGGTGATCCGCAGACCCTCCGCCTCGGCGGCCTGCATGTACTGCGCGGCGTCGCGGTTGGGATCTACCACCACCGCTTCCCCATTCGCTGCGCAGCCGATGAGGTAGCTGGTCTGGGCCAGGCTATCGTCGTAAAAGCGCTGGAAGTACATGCGCAATGCTCCGGAACCGGGGGAATCGCGGAGCGAATCTATGCCTCGGCCTGCGCCGAGGCAAAGTCTCAGGAGACCCGGGGCGCGCGATCAGTCGCGCGGGCAGGCGGCGGCGCGTTCGGTAAGCAGCGCGCGCTCGCGGGCATTCCGGGTGAGCGAAGCGGCGCGCTCGAAGGCGCTCCGCGCCATGTCAAAGCGACCGAGCTTGAAGAGGAAGTCGCCGCGAATCGCCGGGAGGAGGTAGTACCGCGCCATGGCGGGCTCTCGTTCGAGCGGCTCGAGCGCCTCCAGCCCTTCTCCCGGACCGTTCAGCATGCCGAGCGCCACGGCGCGGTTGAGTGTCACGACAGGCGAGGGTGCGATCACGGTCAGGAGATCGTAGAGCGAGACGATGCGCGCCCAATCGGTCGCCTTGCTGGTCGGAGCGGTGGCGTGGCACGCGGCAATGGCCGCCTGAATGGTATAGGTCCCCGGAAGTCCGCCTGAGGCATCCGCCCGTTCCAGGGCGGCGAGCCCGCGGCTGATGAGGATCCGGTCCCACCTGGAGCGGTCCTGATCGAGGAGCAGCACCGGACGACCCGAGGCGTCGGTCCTCGCGCCGGTGCGCGAGGCCTGGATTTCCATCAGCGCCACCAGCCCGTGCACCTCCGGCTCGCCCGGCATGAGCGCGGCCAGGATGCGGCCGAGTCGCAGCGCCTCCTCGCAGAGCGCGGGGCGCATCCAGTCCTCCCCAGCTGTCGCGGAGTATCCCTCGTTGAAGATCAGGTAGATCACGCCGAGCACCGAGGAGAGCCGCTCGGCGAGCGCGGCAGCGCGGGGGACTTCGATCGTCACCCCGGCATCACGCAGGGTCTTCTTGGCGCGGACGATCCGCTGCGCGATGGTCGGCTCGGGAACGAGATAGGCGCGGGCGATCTCGTCGGTCGTCAGGCCGCCGAGGAGCCTGAGGGTCAGCGCCGTCCGCGCCTCGGCTGACAGCACCGGATGGCAGGCGGCGAACATCAGGCCGAGCAGATCGTCGCCCACCGGGTCATCCAGACTGGCCGCGAGATCCGGTATGGAGGCCTGCCGAGCGTCGAGATCGACGCTGAGAAGCTGGTGTTTCCGCTGGAGCAGCTTCACACGGCGGAAGGCGTCGATGGCCCGGTTCTTCGCCGCCGCCATCAGCCACGCGCCGGGATTGTCCGGCACGCCGGTGACGGGCCACTTCTCCAGCGCGGCGACCAGCGCATCCTGAGCGAGGTCCTCGGCGACGCCCACGTCGCCCGTCATCCGCGCGAGCGCGGCGATCAGCCTCGCCGACTCGATGCGCCAGACGGCGTCGATGGTCTCGTGGACGTCGCCGGAGGCCATGCTAGGGCTTGAGCACGCTTGCCGCCGCCTGCACGTCGGGCGGGAAGTCGGACATGTCGAACACCTGGCGCACCTCGATGATGTCCCCGTCATCCGCCGGGCAGCGCGAGGCCCATTCCACCGCCTCGGCCCTCGAGCGGACCTGGATCATCCAGTAGCCGCCGACCATTTCCTTCGCTTCCGTGAACGGCCCGTCGACGATCTTCGGCTTGCCTTTGGAGAAGTGCACCCGGGCGCCGGCCGCCGGTGGATGCAGTCCCTCGCCCGTCAGCATCACACCGGCATCGATGAGCGACTGGTTGTACTTCATCATGCGGGCGACGGCTTCGGCCTCGGGGCGCTTGTCCACCGACGCCTGGGCATAGTCCTTCGGGATCATCAGCATCATGAAACGCATGGCATTCGCTCTCGATCTGTCATTGTCGTTGAGTGACCTGCGCAAGAATATCGGTTCCAGGCGTCGGCACCACCACCGGTGCCGGATTCGGGCTAGATCACCTGGAAGATCTCGCCGGTTCCATCCCCGGCGATCGCGTAGAATCGCCGGCTGGCATCCACCGCCTCGTCCCGGGACTTGAGCTCCATCAGCGCGAAGCCGGCGATCAACTCCTTTGATTCTGTAAATGGCCCGTCGAGCACGGTGAACTTCCCCCGCTCGGACTTCACCCGCGCGCCGCCCTGCGCGACCGGCAGCAATCCGCCCGTCGCGAGCAGTCGGCCGGACTTCATCTCCGCCTCCACGAACCTCCCCATTTCCGCCATGAGCTCGGGATTTGGCGGCCCGCTGGCGGGGCCGGGGTGGTGAATCACCAGGTATCGCATTCGAGGGTAACTCCTGTCTTGATCGTAGCTTGGGTGAGGACATCCTGACGGCTTCCTGAATACGACGAACAGGCCCGGACAGAATCGACATTGGCAGGCGCAGCTTGCCGTACCCCCCCCGGACCCTGCAGCTTCGGCGGGAAGGTCGGCAGCGCGAGGACGGGGGCGGCTGAGTCGACGCGGAGAGGGAGAGCGCTGGATGAGACTATGCTGAGCCTCGCGCGGAGTCGCGGAGGTTCTCTCGTTATGGTCAGTGCGTGGGCGCTGATGGCGGGTCGGTGAACAGGGGCTGGAGATTGGATGCGAGAATGCTGCCGGCGGCGTCAGGCGGCCCGGCGAGATCGAGCTGGACAGGATAGCCGAGTGCGGGGTCGAATCTGATCAGGGTGAGGGAACCGTTGCCGAGTCCGGAGATGGCGGAGTCGAACAGGCCATCCACGGTCGGAATGACACCCCAGGCGACGGGAATCGAGTCGCCCGTCAGGGTATCATTGGCGCCGCGGACCGTATCCCCCAGGACAATCACCCGGATGGTTCGGTTACTGATCGAGGTGTTGAATCCGGTCTGCTCGTAGAGGTACTGGTAGTCGCGGATGAAGTGGCTCCGCCAGCGGGCCTGCTGTGCCTGCAACTCGCTCAGGCTGATTCCGGACGAATCGGAACAGGCCATCAGTGCCGACAGGGACAGCAATAGCGAAGTTGTCCGCATGATGCACCGCCTCCAGAGGGCGGAGTGTTGCGTCTTGAGCCGGTCCGGATACCACGCACCTGTGAAGGTGAGACCTCCCACCCGCGGCAGTCGTCACAACATTGTTTCCCTTCACCGCCGGTTCTGACATGACCTCAGCGTCCCTCGCGCTACTCATGCTCGCCGCCGCGAGCCGGCTTGCGGCCCAGTCCGAAGTGACCGACTGGGCGAATCTCGGTCGCTATCGAGCGGCCAATGCCGACCTGCCCGAAGCGGCCCGGGACGAGGCCCGCGTGGTCTTCATGGGCAACTCCATCACCGAGGCCTGGGCTCCACTCTTCGCGACGCAGTTTCCGGGCAAGCCCTACATCGGCCGGGGGATCAGCGGGCAGACCACGCCGCAGATGGTCCTGCGGTTCCATCAGGATGTCATTGCGCTCGGGCCGAAGGTCGTTGTCATTCTGGGTGGCACCAATGATATCGCCGGGAACACCGGGCCATCCACCATCGAGATGATCGAGGACAACCTTGCCGCGATGACCGAGATGGCACAGGCGAACGGCATCCGGGTCGTGCTCTGCTCGGTGCTCCCGGTGTACGACTATCCCTGGCGCCCCGGCCTGGAGCCGGCGCCGAAGATCGTCGCGCTCAATACCTGGATGCGGGAATATGCCGAGGCGCACAACGCGGTCTTTCTCGATTTCCACTCCGCGATGGCGGACGAGCGGCAGGGCATGCGGCGGGAGTACTCGGAGGATGGCGTGCATCCGAATGCCGCGGGCTACGAGGTGATGGCGCAACTGGTGGAGCCGGCGATCGCGAGGGCGCTGGGGATGCCGTAGCCGTAGGGGCTACCGGCCGGTCGCCCTGCGGCTGGTCGCCCCCGCGCACAACCCGAAACCGGTTGCCCTCCGGCTACAACCGTCCGTCTACCGGCAGGCCGCTCGGCACGCGGGCCGGAACGGTGCGACTGAGGTTCTTCGCCGCCGGGTCGGTGAGCGCGCCCATGAAGATCGTCAGCTCATCCACCACTGTGGGCGGGAGCACGACGCCGCGGATGATGGTGTCCCGGTTGGCCAGGATGCCGTCGAAGTTGAAGACCAGGGTCGGCTGCAAGAGCGGCTCCAGGGTGGTGGCGTCGAACGCCCTGAGCTTGAGGTCCGACTCGCTGTAGTGCTCGATGAAGCCGTGCAGGTCCGCGATGGCACCATCATGTCCGTATGGTCCGGTCATCACCACGTTGCGGAGCGGCGTGGTGCGGAAGAGGTACTGGTCGCTCGCCTGTCCGGTCACGTTCATGCGACCGAAGTCATCGTGCCCGTCGGGTCCGTTCCCCTTCCCCGGACCGAACTGCGCCACCGCCACGTCGTGGAACTTGTTGTCGGTGAACGCCGGCCCGTTGTGACAGAGCGAGCACTTGATGGTCATGAAGACCTGCGCTCCCGCGAGCTGCTCCCCATTCAGCGCATGGTTGTCGCCTGCGAGGAACCGGTCCCACGGCGAGTTCACGAACGAGAACTTGTCGATCAGGAAGCCTCCGATGGCATTCGAGGCATGAGCGAAGGTCATCGCCTCGAACCGGGTGCCAGGATAGGCCTGCTCGAACATCCGGCGATATTCGGGAATCGCGCCCAGCCGGCGCATCAGCGCCGCCCAGATCGCCGGATTGTCCGCGTCGGGAATCGCGGCAAGCTCGTTGCCGGACTGCGCCCGCATCTCCTCCCGCGAGGTCACCGGGAAGAGCGCCAGCGCGGAGACCGGCCCGAATTCCATCACCCGGGCCATGCCTGGCGTGATCTGCTCCCCCGCCGGCGTCTGGAACTTCCCCTGGGCATCGACAGTCACGCGGCCATCCCAGAACAGCGACTTCATCGCCGTCAGATTGAAGAGCGAGGGCGCGTTGCGCGGAATGAATGCACCCGTCGGATGTACCCGATTGGGTCCGAGCCCGGTTGCTCCCTGCCCGATCGAGAGACTCCGGGCATCGCCAGTCGCGAGCGGCGGCAGGTGACAGGTCATGCAGGAGATGTCACGATTGCCGCTCAGGATCTTGTCGAAGGCGAGCGCCTGGCCGAGCCGCACCAGCGCCGGCCGCACCACAGGCGGCTTGGGCATCGGCGTGACACCCCGGCCCGCCGCGAGCTGGCGCACCAGGGCGACGAAGGAATCGGACACCGGGATCGCTACCGAGGCCCGGGCGGAGGGATCGGGGGCGTTGGACGAATCGGCGCATGCCGCAAGTCCGGCCACGCTCGCGGCCACGAAGGCAGCCAGAAGTCTCTTCTTCATGGGTCGACGGCTCCGTTTGGGGGGAAGGCAAGGGACAGCCGGCACGCGCCGTTGCAGTGACCCTGTATCTGGTAATCGGAATCACGGTCCGGAACCCGACAGCGGTGCTATCTCCCGGGGACCGTTCACGGCATATTCGGAGCACCTCCACCCAGTGACGGTGATGGCCGGTCCCGATTCTCGTTCCAATCCCACGGACCCTTCCGCGCCCCTCGGCTCCCCCGAGGATTGCTTTGCGCTGCTCTACCGGGAGCTGCACGACCTCGCGCGCCATCACCTCCACCATCAGGACCAGGGCTTCTCGCTCGGCACCACGACCCTCCTGCACGAGGCCTACCTCAACGTCTCCGCCCGCCGCGATGCCCGCTTCCCCGACCGGGCCCGGTTCTTGGGTTATGCCTCCAAGGCGATGCGCGGTTTGATCGTGGACTACGCCCGCCGCCGCTCCGCGGCGAAGCGGGGCGGCGAATTCCATCTCCTCCCGCTCGAGGAGGGGGATTCCGAAGCCCCGGGGAACGAGGCCGCCGAACTCGGCGAGCTGAGCGAGGCCCTCGATCAGCTCGCCTCGGTGGATGCAGGACTCGCCGAACTGGTGGACCTGCACTTCTTCTGCGGACTCGATTTCGTGGAGATCGCTGGGCTCCGCGGCGTGAGTGAGCGGACCGTGCAGCGCGACTGGCGCAAGGCGCGGGCGCTGCTGCACCAGGCGCTCCGCCCCGACGAATCCGCGGACAGCACCGAGGGGTGATGTCGGGATCGCGGCACCGATTGCGTTCTCCCCTGCAGGAATCACCAGTGTAACGGCCTCTTCCCCTCAGGCGCCGACCATGACCCGGATCAGCAGGGACCGCTGGGAGGCGATCAGCCCGCTGTTCGACGCCGCCCTCGAACTGTCCGAGGCGGAGCGCAGCTCCTGGCTGGAGGTGCAGCGGCGGACTGACCCGGAACTCGCGGCGGCGCTGGAGGAGTTGCTGCACCACGAGGCCCGGTTGGACCCCGAGGGGTTCCTGAGCCCCGAG
Organism: uncultured Gemmatimonadales bacterium; assembly: GCA_963817435.1. Lineage (GTDB taxonomy): Bacteria > Gemmatimonadota > Gemmatimonadetes > Gemmatimonadales > GWC2-71-9 > JADJOM01. Next base: position 520,241 of record CAWFNY010000003.1, on the reverse strand, counting down.
GTCCGGCCCGGACTCCCGCCTCAGCTCACCTCGCTCTCCGGCAAGGCACTCGGCCCGTGGATGCTGGAGCGTCCGCTGGGCCAGGGCGGGATGGGGACGGTCTGGCTCGCCCGTCGAGCCGACGGGCGCTACGAGGGGCAGGCCGCGGTCAAGCTGCTCAACCTGGCGCTGGTGAGCGCGACGGGTCAGGAGCGGTTCCGGCGCGAGGGATCGGTGCTGGCGCGGCTCACCCATCCCGGCATCGCGCGGCTGCTCGACGCCGGCGTGAGTCAGGCGGGGCAGCCTTACCTCGTGCTCGAGTATGTGGACGGCCAGCCGATCGACGCCTACGTGCGCGAACGGAAGCTGCCACGGGCTGCCCTGCTCCGGCTCTTCCTGCAGGTGCTCGCCGCCGTCGGCCACGCGCACGCCAACCTCGTCGTCCACCGCGACCTCAAGCCATCGAACATCTTCGTCACCGGCGACGGGACGGTGAAGCTGCTCGACTTCGGCATCGCCAAGCTGCTCGATGTCGAAGGGGGCGACGAACGTTCGGCGCTCACCGCCGATGGCGCCCGCGCGCTCACCCCGCTCTACGCCGCCCCCGAACAGGCGACCGGCGATCCGCTCACCACCGCCACCGACGTCTACGCCCTCGGCGTGCTGCTCTATCTCCTGCTGTCGGGCCGGCACCCGACCGCAAAGGAGAGCGACACCCCGGCCGAGTGGCTGGCCTCATTGCTGGAAGCAGAACCGGCTCGCCTCGGCCTCGGCGACCTCGACACCATCCTGACGAAGGCACTGCGCAAGCTCCCCGCCGACCGCTATCAGACCGTGGATGCCTTCGGGGACGATCTCGACCGCTACCTGCGGCAGGAACCGGTGAGCGCCCGGCCGGATTCGGTGGCCTACCGGATGGGCAAGTTCGTCAGGCGGAACCGGACCGCGGTGGGGGCCGGCGCCCTGTTCGCGCTCAGTCTCCTGACCGCCACGCTCTTCTCGCTGGCCCAGATGCGGGAGGCGCGGCACCAGCGCGATACCGCGGTTCGCGCGGCCCGGCGAGCCGACGCGCAGGTGGAATTCCAGGACCTGCTCCTCTCCGAAATCGGCGACCAGCCCCTCACGATGCGCCAGGCGCTCGACACCGCGAGGATCCTCCTCAACCAACAGGCGGCGGGCGACCCGAAGCTGCGCACTGCTCTGCTGCTGCAATTGGTCGGCAACTATGAGGAGGTCGCGGACACCAGGGTCCGCGACACCCTCCTGGCGCAGGCGGAGTCTCTCGCCCTCGCTGGCGGGGATACCCTGCAGCTCGCCCAGGTCCGCTGCGACCGGGTGGCGCTGCTGCGGAAGCAGGGACGCTACCCCGAGGCCTGGCAAACATGGAGCGGCGCGGAGTCGCTGGCGGTGGCGACGGGCGATCCGGGTGTGCAGGCCGAGTGCCTCAACATCAAGGCGCAGCTGGCCGTCGAGACCCATCACAACGAGGAAGGGCTGGCTGCGGCCCGCCGCGCCGTTGCCATCAGGGACAGCCTGGGGACGACCGGAGGCAAGGACTACCTCGACATGCTCGACAACCTTGCCTACGCGCTCGACGGCGTCGGCGCATCGCGGGAGGCCGAGGCGGTCGAACGCCATGAAATCGCGGCCATGGACAGCACCGGCCGGGGCGGAACGCTCGACGCTGCGATCATGTGGCACAACCATGCGCTTACTCTCCTCAACCTGGGGGAGTCGGCCGAAGCCGAACGACTGTTGCACCGGGCACTGGAGCGATACGGGCGCAGAGACCGCTCGGGCCGAGTGGACTGGAATGCGGCGATCCATTACGCCGAGGCGGCACTCATCCAGGGCCACGCCGACTCGGCGCTCAAGTACTTCGATCTCGTGGCCAGACGGGGGATCACCGAGCGGCATCCCTATTGGGAAGGGCGGGGCCTCTTCGGTGCTGCGCGCGCCGACGTACTGCTCGGCCGGCTGGCCGAGGCGCGCCGGGCCCGTGCGCGGGTCGAGCGGATCGACTCACTGATCCCCGATCTGCACGACACTGACGACCTGATCCCCGACGCACGAGTGCTCGGCGGGATCATTTCGCTCGCGTCGGGGGATGCCGCCGTCGCGAAGACGCTGTTCGACAGCGTGCTGCGCGCCAACGGCTACTTCGAAGGAAAGGAGCGGAAGCGGCTGCGCTCTGTTGTGCTGCTGAGGGCAGAGGCTGCGCTCGCGCTGGGAGAGAATGGGGAGGCGCTCGACTATGCCCGTCAGGCGCGGGCGATTGCGGCGGTGGACTCGCAGGCGACGCGGGAAAGCGCCCTGGTGGGCGCGGCGGACCTGATCGAGGGGCGGGCGCTGCTGGCGCAGGGCGACACCCTGGGCGCGCGGCGATCGCTCGCCCAGGCGTTCACCGCGCTCCAGCATGGAGCTGGGGCCGATCATCCCCGTACTCTGGCGGCGCGGGCGCTGGTGGATTCGCTCGGCGAGGCGCCGCTGCAAACGATCAGCCCCCCGCACCCGTGAAGGGCTCGGGGGGCTTCTCGTCGGGGCGCGGCCTCACGAGGCCTGTTCCCCGCCTCCGTTCTTCGGTGCGCCTCCTTCGGACCTGATCCTGGCCGCGGCAGAAGAAGATCAAAGTGAAGCTGGCGGACGGAAGGGCTCGCACCATTCAGCACATGATGGTGACCACCTTCCGGCATCCCGACGGAACGCCGATGTCGGCGCAGCAGTTCATGGAGATGCCCTTCGGCAGGCTGCCGGAGGGCCTGGCCGAGAAGGGGTTCGGCCGGGATCTGAACTTCGTGCTGACCCAGTGCGTAAGGGTCGGGGTGGAAGAGCTGGCGCAGGAGCAGCTCGCCCCGCTCCTCCGGCTCAAGTACCACGCCATTTCGGACGCCGCGGCGGACCTCGGCGACCCCGAGCAGATCCGGGAGGTGTTCGTGGGGTACCAGCCACGTCCGACCTTCGAGTACTTGCCCGCTCGCCTTTGGCGTGCATCCCCCCACTGCTTCCGGAAGAACCCCGCGCCATTCCGCGTAGCCTTGGTACACGCGTCGTGTCACCTGGTCACATCATCCATGCAGGCGAAGCGCTCCCCGATTGACCGGGAGCCTCGGTTCGGTACCTTCCACACAGTCAAGGCACCCGCGCGTATCATGGATTTTTCGGGATTGGACACGATGGCCAGACACCGACATCTCGCTCGCGCGCCGATCGTCGAGGCCATTTTCGATATCCGTGTGATACCCCATGCTGCGTTTGACGCGGCCACGCTGCGCACACTGGCGACTCGCATTGTAGACCGTTATCCAGATGTCGAGGAACGCACCGCATTCCGAGCGACGTTGAGGCTCGACGGCAGCCAGACAGCTCCGTCCGGAACCGAGAACCTTGGTCTCGATGCCATCGTGCTGAAGACCAGGGACGGCCAGACGCTCGCTCAATTCCGCCGAGACGGCTTCACGTTCAATCGCCTCTATCCCTACACCTCTTGGGAGGAGCTGCTCCCTGAGGTAGAGCGCCTGTGGCGCATATACCTCGAGGGTGCCAGGCCGGAGGCGGTTTCCCGGATCGCGGTGCGATTCATCAATCGCCTGCGGTTGCCGCTCCCCATCGAAGATTTTCGACAGTACCTGACCGCACCGCCTTCGGTGCCGGACTCCGTCCCGCAGGCAATGGCGGAATTCCTGACGCGAGTCACGATTGTGGATCAGGAGCGCAACCTGGCGGCGCACATCGCCCAGAAACTCGAGCCGGGAACCGACGATGTCTCGGTGCAGGTTCTGCTCGATATCGACGCCTACGCCCACCGTGAGCCGGGGTTCAGGATCGAGGACATCGGGCCGACGTTTGAAATGCTCCGCGAACTGAAGAACGACATCTTCTTCGGAAGCATCACTGAGTCCACCGCGGATATGTACGCATGACGATCGCTTTCAGGTTCCCGCCCCTGTCCGCCTTTCCCGCCAGCAATGACCGCGGGGAGAGCCAGGAGGCTCGGCGACTGGCGCAGTCGTGGGCTCAGGTCGCGGACGCACAGTACCAGACCGCCCGTGCGGGCCAGGCACTGGCCAATCTGGATGCCGCCGCGGAGGAGGCACTGGTCCGGAACTGGGATGGGTACGGGGCGGAGGTGATTTCGATCGCGAGCTACCGGCAGGCAAGGCGCCTGCTGCAGATGCTCCCGTCCGCCGTGCCGACACCCGACATCGGAGTGACACCCAGAGGTGACGTCACCATCGAATGGCACGCGGGGCGGAATTGGGCCTTCTCGATTGCATTGGGACCCGGGAACACCGCTACTTACGCAGGAATATTTGGCGCGGGCCGCGTGCATGGCAGGGAGGTGTTCAGCGATGAGATCCCTCTTGCGCTTCTTTCGGCGCTTAACCGGTTTCTTTCGGCCGTTGCCCGGCGCTGAGGCGACGGCATCTGTAGCCGACGAACTCCTCTCCCGATTCCTGATGGCACGGAACCACTACGCGCCGACGACGGGCCGAGTGAAATTTCCCGCCTTCATGCCCGGCGCGGACGGGACAGTCTCCGTCTTTGCCGTCCAAGCTCTCCCCGAATCGGCTGTTTGGGACCTCGGAGCTCGCGAGGTTGCGGCGCCTTCAGGCCGGACCCTCCGCGCACGCGCCGACTTCGATTCGCACATCGTTCACGAGCCGCTCGTGATCATTCGCGACGATATCCCTCCCCGGCACCGTACACTGGACGGATGGCCGCCGGAGGACTCTGAACGGCAGCTGCTTGCGCTTGAACTCGCCACTGCTTCGCAGCTTCGGGTAAGGTCACCCGCCCCGGGATGAATCTGCAGCTTCATTAGTCGGACGCCTTCCCCCAGCCCCCGCCCACCGCTTCCTCCGCCGCCACCACGCCAGGGCACCCCAGCCTGGCGAATGCCCCCGAGGCAGATTCCGCAGATCCCACGGCCTCACCATCGCCCAGCCCGTGGAACCTGCGGATCGTCCTCCGGCCCTGCTCATGCCGCCGTCTCCTTCCCTCCCTCCGCCGTCCCCGGGCCCTTCGCCACCGGCGGCGTGGCATGCGGCCAGCTCACATCCTTGGCACTCACCCACGCTGCGAGCAGCTCGGCGTTCTGCTGCCAGCGCTTGCGGTTGATCCCGTCCAGCCGACGCACCAGTGCCATCAGCTCCTTGGTGATCGCCTTCAGCTCCGCACCCGCACCCACCTTCCGCGCCGAACCCAGGGTCTTCTGATCCACCGCCTGGATGTACTGCCCGATCAGCGCCTCCAGATCCTCGACGAAGCTCTCCCCCATCCCCTCGGCGATGAACAGCTCCTTCCGGCTGGCCGCCTCGGCGAGAATCGCCCGGGTAGTGGCGACGAACTTCTGCTGATTGGCCCCGCTCTTCGGCATCCGGAACCGGCGCCGGAGTTCCGGGTCCGCGGGCAGCGACACCCGCGCGATCCGCATCAGGTGCACCAGATGGTCCTCCACGATCACCCGGCGAAGTTCATCCTTGCGCGCCACCAGGGCATCCGCCTCCCGCTCCGCCGCCTCGGCCTGCAGCACCAGGGCATCCGCCCGGGCAAGCCGCTCTCCCATCCGCTGCACCGCTTCGACGTATCCCTTGATCGTCGCCTGGTGCGCCGTGCTCAGGGCCCAGACACGATGGATCATGTCGAGCCGTTTCCGCGTACCGCTGTCCATATGCCACCTCTGCGTTGTCCCGCATCCGGTCGCCGCGGTCGAGACGCGGCACCGTGCCCTGCGAAGTCATTCGTGCGGATCGAATCTCTCGACGAATCGTCCGTGCAGGCGCCTAACGCGAGACCCGTGCCACGCGCGTCGACGCGCGCGGAGCACATCGCGAACAACGCGGCACGACGGCGGATCCATCCGTCAGGCAGGCGCATGCGCGCTGCTGGCCAGCAGGGCCGCTTCGGCACGCCGCCTGCCGCCGCGCAAAGGCTCCGGACCGCCCCGTCAGCGCCACCTATCGGCGCCGTAACCCGGTGAACCCGCACGATATCCACACCAGGGCGCCCTTCATCCACAGGGGCCGACGATCGAAGGGAGCGGACCGGCGCTCAAGGCGGGACCATCCATGCTCAAGGGCGGCGGATCGGGGCTGAAGGGGTGCGGATCGGTCCGTGCGGCTGGCGGGCTCGGCCTTACATAGTGCTGATCGGCGCTTGCAGGCGGCGGACCCGCACGATCGTGCGGGCTGGACGGTCCGGAGACACTGCGGAGCCGGGCTCGCGGCCGGCGGACCGGACCTAACACACGGCGGATTCAGGCGGTTGGGCCGCGGACCCGCACGATCGTGCGGGTTGGTCGCGTCGTGGACACGCGGGACCCGGTCGTTCGGTCCGCGGAGCCGGCCTGACGCGCGGCGGACTCGGTCTCGAGACCCGGGACCCGCCCGCGCGGCCCGAATCTTCCATCTCCGCCCTCCGAATTCCCCCGACGCGACACCGTGTGCCCCGGGCATCCACCCGGAACAGGCGGCCTAACTACAAGTCCGGCCGACAATTAGCGCAGCATCGCGGCACCCTGGATCCCCCTGATCGACCGTGCTCTTGGAGACAGGACATGTCCACCTACAGATACACGCGCGGGTACATCCTCGACCGCGCCGGAGAGCTGGCGAGCCGGCTCGGACTCACCGGACTCACGATCGGCCAGCTCGCGCACCAGCTCCAGCGGCCGAAGAGCACGGTGTACTTCCACTTCGGCGCGAAGACCCAGCTCCAGATCGCGGTGCTGGAGAACGCCGCCCGGGAGTTCGTGCGGGACGTGATCGGACCCGCCTGCGAGGCGCCTGCGGGACTGGCCCGGCTCGAGCGGCTGTTCGAGCAGTGGCTCATTTGGGATCGCCAGGGGGTTTATCCGGGGGGCTGCCTCTTCGTGACGGCCGCGTCGGAGTTCGACGACCGCCCCGGTCCCGTGCGGGACCGGCTGCTCCGGCTCTACCAGCGCTGGATGTCGCTGCTCCGGGCCCAGCTCGGCGCCGCCATTGCCGCGGGCGTCGTCCGGCCCGGCACCGATCCCGCTCAGGCGCTGCAGGAACTCCACGGCATCATGCTCTCATTCCACCTGTCCGTCCACCTGCTCCGCGACGCCGGGGCCGAGCGCCATGCCAGGCAGGCGTTCGCGAGTCTGATGCATCGGATCACCACCGAGGACGAGCCGCCGGGCTCACCGCCCATGGCTGCCTGAGCACTCCCGGAAGGCCGCTGGGCATCCGGGCCGGTGTGGAGCAGGGTGACGGCTCACGCCGGTGGCACCGAAGATCAGGCCTTCGCGATGCCTGTCGCGCCGCCCAGCTCCTTATAGAAGATCACCGTGTCGTGCAGCGACCCGTCGGGGTTGAGCGCGAAGCGGGGGATGATCCCGGCCTTGCTCCAGCCGAGACCGGCGTAGAGTCGTTCGGCGGTATCGCCGCGCTTGGTGTCGAGGGTGAGCAGGGTGAGGTCGCTCTCGCGGGCGGCGGCTTCGATGGCTTCCATCAGCCGCTTCCCCACCCCCGCGCCGCGGGCCCGGCGGTGCACCATCAGCTTGGCGATGTCGGCGCGATGGGGCTGGTTGGGGGCCCAGGCTGGATGAAGCTGGACGGTCCCGACGATTCCATCGTTGTCCCGTGCGACGAGGAAGATTGCGCCGGGGTTGGCGGTGGCGATGGTCTTCTGCCACCACTCTCGTGCGCGCTCGACCGTGAGCGGCGGCAGGAAGGTCACGGCGGCGCCGGATTCGACGGCGTCCACCAGCAGCTCGGCGAGGCCGCGGAGATCGGCGTCACGCACCGGCAGGGTCAGTCGTTCGATCATGGGTCGCCTCGGCGCTAGAGCCGTCCCTTGCGGAGCTGCAGCAGCCGCGCCTTCACCAGCTTCTTGACCAGCGTCACCGGGAGCGGCTTTGCCAGGGGGAAGCGGACCGTCCCTTTCGATGTGGTGTAGCCCTCGAGCTGCTTCGCGTGGGCGCGTTGCACCGCGATCGAGATCGGGTAGATGCCGACATGCTCCTTCCAGGCGGCGTACCAGACCAGCATGCGGCCTTCGAGCTTGAAGGCGGGGATGTGGTAGCTGTAGGCGTCCTCCGCGCTGGGGACGGCGGCGCGGATCGCGTCGCGCACCTGCTTGAGTTGGCGCCGGGCGTCGGGGGGGAGAGCGGCGAAGTAGCCGCGGAGCTGGGCGGCAGTGGCTTTCGGGTCGGGTTTGGATCGGGAGGGTGCCATGCGGGCCTCGCGCCGGGACAGGCGGGTGCGGCGTGCGACAGCAGCGGAAAAACTATTCGGCCGGTCCGCCCGCGTGGGGTGAACCGATGTCGGGGATGGAAGAAGTTACACGGGGAGAATGGTGGAGCAACGGCGGGGCGTTGGAGTCCGGGTCGCGCTCCAGTTGTGCCGGCTGAGGGGCCGGACGCGTGCCGGCCAAAGAGTCATTCGTCCGGCACGTTCGCGCTGAGGCGGCGCAGGAGGCCCTCGGCGACGACGCGCTTCTTCCCAGTCAGGAGTCGCACGGCGTCTTTGATCGTCCACTTGGCCTCCGCAGCCCAGTAGGCGCCCCGTTTCCAGCGCCACTCCTTCGCATAGGAGGGGTCGGCAGTGAAGGCAGTGAGCTGCCACGCAGCGTCACAGGCGAGGCTCAGGACGGTTTCTCCGTCGTGCTCATCCTGCAGGGCGGTGATTGCGCTGAGCGCCAACTCGCGTCTTTCCACATCATAGCCTTGCATAAGAGCCGTCAAGATCGGCCCCGATCTTCCGGAGAAGCTCCGGTAGATCTCGGCCGCCTCCTGGGCAATCTCCGAGCCATACCATAGTTCATTGACTATGATCGTTGCCAGGCCCGCTTCTACATCGGCCGAGTCAGCCTTCCAGACCGCCGCCAGCGAATCCGGAATCCTCAGCGCGGTGTGGCGCATGACGGCCCGGAGCCTGGGTAGAATGGTGTCGAGGCCGAGGTCTTCGGCCGACTTGAGCACTGACGGGACGGGATACGACTCAGAGGTGCTCCGTCGCAGCGCGGCGGTGCACTCCGGAGGAACGGTTTGGGCGCGGGCTGAGAGCGGCGAGAGCACGATCAGCGCCAACAGACCCAGCGCCGGAATTCGACTTGGCTGCATCGTGGTGCCTCTCTGGAACGGACGGCCCGAGGGTGGGCTCAGATCCTGCGCGCCAGGCAGAAGAGCAATTGAATCTATCGAGGGCTCTGCAGCGCTCTGCCGCAGGGATGCTTTGAGGTGTCCGTGGAGCTTATCGCGTAGCGTATCGATCCCGAACCGGTCCGGGAGAGAAGAGACTCAACTTCGTACTCCTTCTCATACCAGCTTGTCTGGGTACCGCCATCTTCAGTTGGGCACTCGCGGTCAGGATCCCCATATGTTGCCCGAAGCCGCTCATTCACGGATCTGCCGAAGACGGAGTCGGTCCGGCTTTCCCAGGCCACGGTCAACTGCACCACGCCCGTTGCCCCTGTCAGCCGCTGGATGAAATGACCGCTATCCGACCAATTGCAGGATATCAGCTGCGGACCCACCGGCCCTCGAACTTGGAGTGTATCACAAATCCCTGCGCCCTTTCCGGAGAGTATCGAGTCGGCGATCACACGGAGGGGGCCGCCGGATTGACTGGCGATCGGAATGTGCCCGCAGGCCGCCACCGCTATTGCGACGAACAGGGGCCACGCAAAGGCGCGGGGTCGTGATTCGCCTTGAAGCGGACGTTGCTGAAAAGGGGCGATGCAGGCACGTTTGCGCATGAGTCCATTCAGCCTATGGGAATCACAGCGAATGTCAAACGTACATCGCCGCCAGAGAGCCGGCTGGATTCACACACCCGAACACCTCGGTCGTGTGCAGCGGCCGCTCGTGGGGGTAGGCCAGACGATGTTCCTGTTCTGCACTTTCATCGCGCTAAGCACGGTGAGAGTCTCGAACACAAGCGCCCAGTCGATGCCCGCGGCATGCACCAGATCGTTGAAGCCCTGGCCGGCGGTCGTGGCTGGGGAGCGCCTCAGTGGGGATGAGCGGAGCCGCGCCATCCTCGACTCTGCGTTTGCCTGGGAGGAAGCTCACCGGATGGAGGCGGCGGAGCTGCCGCCGCAGATCCACACCATGATGGGCGACGATTCCGCGGGTGCACTGGCCACGCTGGCCGAGGCGGTTGCAGATCCGAGCCGCTATGGGACTGAGCGCGCCCTGCTGGCCTCCGCGTACTACAGGATTCTGGGTGGTCCGGTGCAACCGATGCTTCAGCTTCTCACGATGAGCCCTGAGGTCTCACGCCGGGCACTGGGGCTCCGCTCGATCTCGCGGCTGGATTCGCCGGAGGAGCGTTCGACCGTCCTCGACTTCGCGTGCAGCGCCGCCTGGCAACTGCTCCCGTTCCTCTCTGATTCCAGCTTTGGCAACCGTTGGGCTCGGGTGCGATTCGACACATGGCCGGAACAGGCTGCGATCACGATCCGAGAGGCGAGTCGCCTGCTGGGTGGATTCCAGGACCCGCCATTCCGGAGACTCCTGCGGAGGATTGAGCAATCCGGACTGAGGCCCGACGGGCTCGTGCAGTAGATCGAGGCCACCCTCCGACGTAATCACCGGCTAGTACGGCGGCACGTGCGTCCCCGACCACCGGTCGATGATCAGCCCGTATCTGTCGTAGGCTTGTGCGATGATGGATTCCAGCGCCGAGAGGTATGCCCCGGAGAGGAGCTCGGAGGCGCGGCTGATCACGACTGATCCGTCCTTTACGTCGGAGATCCTGTCGTGCGCGCGTCCATATGCGGAATCGCCCGACCACTGGAAGATCCGCCAGGCTGCGTCGCAGGCAAGTACGAAGATCCTCCGCTGTGATGCGCTGTCGACCGGCCACGCGACCGCATCGAAGGCATCGCCCGCACGTTGCCAATCGCGCTGCGCCAGCAGGTCCAGGATCGTCGTGGCTCGCCCCGGAATGTTCTTGTACAACCATCCGACCTCGTAGGCTCCGGCCTCCCGAGTGGTGCCCGTGGCGAGGGCCATGGCGCCCAGTGCTCTTTCGACGCCATCGGGGTCGGCCTGCCACAACTTGCGCGCGCGAAGGAGGGCGCGCTCACGCGGAAGCGGTGGATGGCCCGAAGCGAGGGCGCGCACGATCGCCGTGACCGAATCCTGGCTCGGGCGGCGCGGCGGGACATCGCGGGGCTGGATCTCCTTCCACGTGACGCCACGTGCGGCCTCGCTGCACGACGCGGGCAATTGAGCACTTGCTTTGCTAGACCCACTAATAAGCGAGACGATGACCGTTGCAACACTCCGCATTCGGCACATTTCGTGTGGTCTCCGAAGTGGGGGATACTAGGGGGTTGGACCTGCGCACGGGCCACTCTGGTGCACGTACGAGTTCGCATATGCATACCTGTACGCGTTGCCTGGTCCACTGTCCAATGTTCCATAGAAGGCGTGAGAGACCTCGTGCACGAGGCATGCTTCGACGAATCCTGCCTGCCTCTCCCGATCGGTGAAGACTTTTTCGTTGATCATGATGAACGTGTTCCACAGAGCGTTCCGGATCGACCATCCCTCCGCACCCCCCCCTCAGCGGACCTACACCGATCCTCCCTCGTTGCAGGAGATTCTGGACGATGAATCCAACCTCGGCGTTCTTGAACGAGAGCGGAGCGTAAGGTCCTCCTCCATTAATCATTGCAAACTGCTCCGGCTTCATGATCGCGAACGTCTTCAGTGAATTCGATTCGCTGGAGCCATCCGGATAGGCTGTGAGGCCCGAGGACGTCCGGTGGGCATGGGCGCACTCCTCCGCGCTGAGGTGTGGAGCGTTCGAATTGGTCTACAATCAGTACGCACATGGATTGCCCAATGAGGGGATCGGCTTCGCCAGCTCTGTGATGCAATCGCTGATGGCTGGTCGCATCGTGTACAGCGAGGACGTTGTCCAATCCGCTGTTGCCGCCCTCCAGAAAGAGATCGGCCCAAACTACAGCGCAGTCTCGTTTCCTGGCGCAGGGCCTCTAACTGGGGTCTATTTCCTTGGAAAGGGTGCGCTCGACGACCCGGCGTGGTGGGCCGGTCACGAACTTGCGCACGTCGTGCTCGGGATCAACTCGCTGCCCCCGAGCGACCTTCAAGAGCGCACAGTAAACAATTGGCTTGCAGCTGTTCTTGGCAGGGGACCCATCGGAACGGCGAGGCCTGCTTCATGCGATTTTTGCCCATGACTATTCTACTTGGAGTATTCAGTGCTCTAACCGTCGTCACGGCTCTTGTCGCGCAAGAGCCTGACACGTCAGACCCGTGTCGCCATGCGGAGCTTGGGTGGGTACACTCGGAAGACATACCTCATCACGCCGAAGTTCTCATTGATGTCTCGAGACGGCTACGCAACGGGGTAGCTGCTTCATTCGACCGACTCGGAAACATCAACAGCTCACGGATTGCTGACATCTGGGCAGCTGATTCGGGTTCTGTCGAATGGGCTCTGGCAGCGATTGTTGCTGATGATGCCAGCTATTCGGGGGGAGAGGCGAGTGTGGCCGCCGGCCTCTACGCACTCCACTCCGGACGATCAGGGCCTATGCTGTTTGCTCTGCGCCAAGCCACCCTGGAGTCGCGCCGAGTGATCGGGCTGCGGGCGATTCGTCGGCGCACGCTATCGACAAACGGCGAGCGAGAAGTACTTGCGTATGCCTGCCAGAGCCTTCAGGTGTTGTCGGCCCTCGCGACCTCTGCGCGCAGTCAGCGACCTGAGGCAATCAGTCAGTTGTCACAACGGTACACCGATCTGTTCTTCGAGGCATACAGGTTGCTCGGCAGGTCAAATCGCTCTGCGGTCGCTGGCCCGATCTTGCGATTGCGCCCTGCGGATGCGCCGATCCGGCTCACCGCCACAGAGCAGGCCGATTCCGAATAGTAGGATCGGCGACGAACGTCTCGCTCTCCAATCGTCGCGGGCCATGATCGGCGATGCGAACAGAGCCTGGTTCGAGATATCCGCTCTTCCGAAGGACAGGTATGCCAACAATCCAGAGGGCCGGACTTTCGCTGTCGCTCTCCGCTGCCATTCTCTTTCAGTTGGCTGGATCGCCAGCGCATGCCCAGGTCCCCAGCGAATGCGGGCGCCCTCGGGGAAGGAATACCTGGCTCGACGCGAGTGAGTCGCGTTCCCAACTCGCGCCGCTCGCAGTGTCCCGCATCTGGTCACACCAGCTGGCGGACTCCATTGAATCGCTTCAAGCCGCCTTTGCGGACGATCGGGTGGTTTCGCAGCGCTTCGAGGATCTCGTCAAACGTCTGGCGCGGAGCCATCGCACCGAGACCATCTCGGGTCTGGCCTACCTGATCTCGGAGCCCCCGATCTCCCAGCCTGATGTGAGCAGGCCGGCGATTCAGGCGTACTTCCACCAGTTTGGCGCGGCCTACCCGGTGTTGTTCTTCGTGGAGACACGGGGGGAGATCTCGAAGCTCAGCGCCCTGCAGGCCATCCGGGCCGTGGAAGACTCATCGCTCGAGCCTACGATCTTCGATTACGCCTGCGACGCGGCGTGGCTGGTCATGCACTGGAATCGGGACGGCTTCACCCTCTACAGGCCATGGGTTGGCGACGCGAATCTCCTCCTGCCCCAGGCGTATCGGCTCATGACACCCGCGCATCGAGCCGCCTTCGGCAGTATCGCGATGGATCTCTTTCCCAAGCGTGGTAAGACCGCGCTGGCGGAGTGGACGACCGCCGAGTGGGAACCGTGAATCAGAGGAAAGCCCGACCGTCACCCCAGTATCTGCTCAATCAGCCCCAGCTCCTCCGCGCTGAACCCGAGGTTCCGCACCGCACCCACGCAGTCATCCACCTGGCTCACCCGGCTCGCGCCGATGATCGTGCTGGTCACCACCGGGCGGCGGAGCACCCACGCGAGCGCCATCTGTGCCAGCGTCTGCCCCCGCGACGCCGCGAGGTCGTTGAGCCGGCGGGTCTTCGCGAGCACTTGATCGGTGATGTGCTCGGGGCGCAGGAAGCGGGGATCCTTGCTCGCCCGCGCGTCCGCGGGGATCCCCGCGAGGTAGCGATCGGTGAGCAGCCCCTTGGCGAGCGGCGAGTAGACCGCAACGCCCACCTGCGCCTCCTCGAGCATTGCGAGCAGCTCCGGCTCGATGGCACGATCATACATGCTGTATCGAGGCTGATGAATCAGGCAGGGCGTCCCCATCTCCCGGAGCAGCTTGATCGCCTGCACCGTCGCCGCCGGCCCGTAGTTCGAGAGTCCCGCATACAGCGCCCTTCCGCTCCGCACCGCCTCGGCGAGTGCCCCCATCGTCTCCTCGAGCGGCGTGTCGGGATCGGGACGATGCGAATAGAAGATGTCGACGTACGGCAGCCCCATCCGCTTGAGCGACTGATCGAGCGAGGCGAGCAGGTACTTCCGCGAGCCCCACTCCCCATACGGACCAGGCCACATGTAGTAGCCGGCCTTGGTGGTGATGATCAGTTCATCGCGCCAGGGGCCGAGTTCCTCCCGCATGATGCGGCCGAAGGTCTCTTCGGCCGAGCCATCCGGCGGGCCGTAGTTGTTCGCCAGATCGAAGTGGGTGATGCCGAGGTCGAAGGCGCGGCAGGCGATGGCGCGGGCGTTCTCGTACGAATCGCGGCCGCCGAAGTTGTGCCAGAGCCCGAGCGAGATCAGAGGCAGCCGGACACCGGAGCGGCCGGCGCGGCGATAGAATTCCGGCGAGTCGTACCTGGTGGCAGCGGGCGCGTAGGGCATGACGAGACGCGTGAGGGGTGAGTGGTACCGCTGGGGAATGTACGACGGCGGCGGCCCCCGAGCCCAATGTCTCCGAGCGCGAGGGAGAGGGTGCAGAGATCCCGATTACGGCACCGCGAGGGCGAACACCTGCATCGTCAGCCCGGCCGCGACCGCGACGTACTCCCGGCCACCGATCGCAAAGGCGATCGGGTTGGCGTTGAGCTGGCCGCCCATCTGGAAGTGCCAGAGCGGGCGGCCCGTCGCGGCGTCCAGCGAAAAGAATACCCCCTCGTTGGTTCCGCCGAAGACGAGCCCGCCGCCGGTCGAGAGCAGCCCTGCCCACGGCGGCGAATGCAGCGGGAAGCTCCAGCGCATCTTGCCCGTGGTCGGCTCGAGCGCGCGCACCATTCCCTGCGCCGAGTCGCCGCCGAACTCCGCTTCACCGCCGCCGAGGAAGTAGCGGCCGGGAGTGTAGGTGACCGGGTACTTGTAGTACCGGCTCCCCATCTGGCGCGCCGCAACGTAGAAGAGGCCGGCGGCGGGGCTGTAGCTCGGGCTGTACCAGTTGGTGCCGCCGTGCAGGTTCGGGGTGAGCGCGGTGCCGGCCTCGGTCGGCTCGGTGTTCGGCTTCACGATCGGGCGGCCCCTGGCATCGAGTCCCTCGGCCCAGCCCTGGTCCATGTACGGGGTGCCTGACAGAAACTCGCCCGTCTTCCGGTCGAGCACGTAGTAGAAGCCGTTCCGGTTGGCCATCACCACCAGTTTCCTCGGCGCACCCTTCACCCGGCCCTCGAGCAGCACCGGGATCTCGGTCGCGTCCCAATCGTGGGTGTCGTGCGGGGTGAACTGGAAGTGCCAGCGGAGCGTGCCGGTCTTCGCGTCGAGGGCCACCAGCGAACAGGTGTAGAGGTTGTCGCCGGGGCGGCTGTCGCCGTTCCAGAGAGGGCCGGGGTTGCCGACGCCCCAGTAGACGAGGCCGAGGCCGGGGTCATAGCTCCCGGTGACCCAGGTGGAGCCGCCACCCGTCTTGTAGGACTCGCCACCCCAGGTCTCTACGCCGGGCTCGCCGGCGGCGGGGATGGTGTAGAAGCGCCAGCGGCGCGCGCCGGTCGTTGCATCGTAGGCGTCGAGGTAACCGCGAATCCCCGCCTCCGCGCCGCTCACCCCGACGATCACGAGATCGCCTAACGCGAGCGGCGCGCCGGTGATGGCGTAGCCGAGGGTGTTGTCCCCCACTGTCGCGGCCCAGCGCAAGGCGCCGGAGCGGGCATCGAGGGCCACGAGCCTGGCGTCCGGTGTGCCGACGAAGACCGTCGAGTCGAGCACCGCGACGCCGCGATTGGTCGGACCGAAACCGAGGGTGAGGAGCTGCGCCGGCAGCGTCACCTGGTAGCGCCAGAGCACTCGGCCGGAGGCGGCGTCGAGTGCCACCACGTGGCCGCGGAACTCGGTCAGGTACATCACCCCGTCCACCACGATGGGGCTGGTCTGCAGCACGCCCGGTTCCGCCGCCTGATACACCCAGGCCGGCCGGAGCGAGGCGACATTCGCGGGAGTGATCTGCCGGAGCGGCGAGTAGCGCTGGGCGCCGAAGTCACCGGAGTAGGTGAGCCAGTTGGCCGGCTCGCGCCGGGCGGCGCGGAGCCGGGCGTCGGTGACCTGCCCGCTCAGTGCCGAGGCGAGTGCGGTGAGGGTGAGCCCCGCGAGGAGGAGCGCTCTCATGGTTCACCCCGCTGCGCGGCCAGATAGGCGATGATGTCGTCCAGTTCGCCCGGGCTGAAGGTCTCCCGGAACGAAGGCATCGGGCTCTGGCCCGGGAGCTTCCGCAGGCGGCGGAGGCTCGTTTTCTCCAGCGAGCGGAGCCGGCCGCTGGTCTCCCGCACGACGATGGTGAAGTCGTCCTCGGTCACCCGGGTACCGTGGATCACCTCGCCGGATGCCGTCGTCGCCTCGATCACCAGATAGGCGGGATAGGGACCGTGCACCGATGGCAGCGGCGAGATCGGTTGCGAGGCACCGGGATCAATCAGCGACTCTCGGAGCTGGGCGGCGCTGAGCCGGAGGCCGGCGTCGCTCAGGTCGGGCGCCCACCCCGAGCCCTGCCCGTTCATGATATGACAGCTCCCGCATGCGCCACGGCCTTCGTACAGCCGCCGCCCTGACGCAGGATCACCGGGAATCACCTCCGGCGGCCGCCGGCCGAGCGATCGGATGTACGCTCCGACCTGAGTCGCCTCCTCGGCGGAGAGATTCCAGAAGCCGATCATCGCCGTGCCGGGGACGCCACCGAGTATCACCTGCACCAGCGCGTCGTCGGTCGGCGCGCGGCGGAGCTTGGAATGATTGAGCGCGGGGCCCACGCCGCCAGTGCCGCCGACGCCGTGGCAGCGGGTGCACTGGCTCTCGAAGAGCCGGGCGCCCGCCGCGAGCGTCGCGTCATCGGGCGACTGCGCGGCGAGCGGTGCGGCGCATGCGAGCAGCAGCGTCGCGGGGAGAAGCCGGTAGTTCATGGAGCCCTGGAAGTTGGCAGTCATTGCGAGGCCGCAAGGCCGAAGCAATCTCCCGACCCCGGAGCCGAGTTCGGGAGATTGCTTCGTCGGGCCCTCCGGGCCCTCTTCGCAATGACGTGTGAAGGGTTATACCTCGATCGGCAGCTTCCGCACCCGCTTGCCGGTGAGCTTCGAAACGGCGTTGGCCACCGCCGGCGCGATCGGCGGCACGCCCGGCTCACCGACGCCCCTGGGGCTGTCGCCGCTCGACACCAGATGGATGTCGATGACCGGCGCCTCGTTCATCCGCACGACCTTGTAGTCGTGGAAGTTGCTCTGCTGGATGCGGCCCCCTTCGACGGTGATCGCGCCGTGCAGCGCCGCACTGAGCCCGAAGGTGACGCCGCCCTCGATCTGCGCCTTCACCCCATCCGGATTCACCGGCAGACCGCAGTCCACCGCGCAGGTGACCCGGTGCACCCGCACCTGGCCGTCCACGATCGACACCTCGGCCACCTCGGCGACGATCGTATCGGTCCAGAAGCGGTTGATCGCGATCCCCCGCGCGCGGCCGGCGGGGAGCGGCGTGCCCCAGCCCGATTCCTTCGCCGCGCGGTCGAGGACCGCAAGGTGACGGGGCGCGGCCTTGAGCAGCGCGCGGCGGAAGAGTATCGGGTCCTTGCCGGAAAGCTGCGCCATTTCGTCGATGAAGCACTCGCTCGCGAAGACGGTCTGGGTGGTGTACACCGCACGCCACCAGCTCGAGGGGACAGGCGTCTGCAGCATGCCATACTCCACCCGGAGATTCGGAATGGCGTAGGCGACGTCTCTCGCGCCCTCGACCGTATCGGTATCGAGACCGTTCTGCACGCTGCCGGGCCAGCGCTGTTCGTTAATCGACGGTGCGATGACCCGGTGCATCATGGCGACGGGACGGCCCAGCTTGTCCAGGCCGCCCTGCATCCGATGCACGCTCGCGGGACGGTACCAGCTGTGCTGCATGTCGTCCTCGCGGCTCCAGAGGAGCTGCACCGGGGTGCCGGGCATCGCCTTGGCTACGTGTGCTGCCTCCGCGACATAGTCAGGCAGCAGCCGGCGGCCGAAGCCACCGCCCATCATCGTCACGTGCAGCGTCACCTTCTCCGCCGGCACGCCGACGACCGCGGCGACCTCCTCGCGGGCCCAGCCGGGCCACTGGCTCGGCGCCCAGACCTCGCACCCGTCGCTGGTGACCAGCGCGGTGCAGTTCATCGGCTCCATCGGCGCATGCGCGAGGAAGGGCACCTCGTAGGACACGTCGAGGCTCTTCGCCGCTCCGGCGAAGGCGGCCGGGAAGTCGCCATCGTTGCGGGCGAGGGCGCCGGAAAGCAGGGCGCGATCGTGCAGCATCCGGGAAATGCCCTCGGAGCTGAGGCGCACCTGCGCGCCCTCATCCCAGTGGCACTCGAGCGCCTTGCGGCCCTGCATCGCCGCCCAGGTGTTGTCCGCGATGACCGCCACCCCGTTCGGCACCTCGACAACCTCGCGCACGCCGGCGACCGCCCGGGCCGGCGCGGGGTCGTAGCCCTTCATTGACCCGCCGATCACCGGGCAACGCGCGATCATCGCGAACCGCATCCCGGGGAGCCGAGTGTCGATGCCGTACATCGTCTTGCCGGTGACCCGGCCAGGGGTGTCGAGGTTCGGGACAGAGGTGCCAATGATGGTGTACTCCGACTGCGCCTTGAGACGCGGCTCGTCAGGCACCGGCCGCTTCGCGGCGTCGCTCGCAAGATCGCCGTAGCCCGCGCGCCGATTGCTCGCGGCGTGCACGACCGCGCCCCGCTCGGTGCGGCACTCGCGCGCGGGGACGCCCCAGCGCTCCGCCGCGGCCGCGACGAGCATCTCGCGCGCCTGCGCGCCCGCCTTCCGGAGCGGCTTCCACATGTCGCTCACGCTCATGCTGCCGCCGGTGGTCTGGTCGCCGTACTTCGGGTCGGCGTCGCCCTGACGGACCTGGACTCTGGACCAGTCGGCATCCAGCTCCTCCGCGACGATCATCGGAAGCGAGGTGCGCACGCCCTGCCCCACCTCCGACTTGCTCACCCAGATGGTGGTGGTGCCGTCGGTGGCGATCTCGACGAACACATTGGGAGCCAGCGCGCCTGCGGCCGAACGGAAAGGCGGAAGGGCGGAAAGGCGGGAGGTGAATCCGGGAAGATCGACGGCGAGCATCAGGCTGCCGGCGGCGGCGCTCTGCGCGAGAAAGTCGCGACGGGAAAGGGGCTCGGCGGACATCAGGCCTCCTTCGCGGCGCGGTGGATCGCCGAGCGGATGCGCTGGTAGGTGCCGCAGCGACAGATGTTGCCGGCCATCGCGGTATCGATCTGTTCGTCGGTGGGCGCCGGCGTACCGGCGAGGAGTGCCGCGGCGTTCATGATCTGCCCCGACTGGCAGTAGCCGCACTGGGGCACCTGCTCTTCCACCCACGCCTTCTGCAGCGGATGACTGCCGTCGGCCGATAGCCCCTCGATTGTGGTGACCGCCTTCCCCGCCACCGCGCTCATCGGCGTGGAGCAGCTCCGGATGGCCGTGCCCTCGAGGTGGACGGTACAGGCGCCGCACTGGGCCATGCCGCAGCCGTACTTGGTGCCGGTGAGCCCGATGACGTCGCGCACCACCCAGAGCAGCGGCATCTCGGGCGGGACGTCCACGGACTGGGGCTGTCCGTTGAGGGTGAAGCTGATCGCCATGGTTCACTCCGGGGCAACTGCGGGGATATCTGGTGATCGGGGGGATCGGCCAGCAATCTACGGCGCGCGCCGCTTCTGTTCCACCTCGAGGACCGGCCGGCCGAGCACCTTCAGCTTCGGCTTCACGCCGAGACCCGGCGCCCGCGAGGCGGCGAGCCGCCCCTTCCTCCTGATCGGCGCGCCGTCGGCAAAGGCGACGGTGACGTAGGAATTGAAGTCGGTGGAGGAGAACAGGAACCGCTCCGGCGTGCTGTGTGCCAGGTGCGCGATGGCCGCAGTGGTGATGTCGCCACCCCAGGTGTCCTCGATCGTCATCGCGATGCCCAGCGAGACGCAGAGATCGCGAATCTGCCGCGCCTTGGTGAGGCCGCCGACCTTCGAGATCTTGAGGTTGATGACGTCCATTGCCTGGTCGGCGACGCCGCGTACCACCATGTCGATGCCGTCGACCACTTCATCCAGCACGAACGGCCGGCTGGTGTGCCGGCGCACCGCGAGGCACTGCTC
Source organism: uncultured Gemmatimonadales bacterium (assembly GCA_963817435.1). Classification (GTDB taxonomy): domain Bacteria; phylum Gemmatimonadota; class Gemmatimonadetes; order Gemmatimonadales; family GWC2-71-9; genus JADJOM01. Next base: position 499,837 of record CAWFNY010000003.1, on the reverse strand, counting down.
GTAAGTCATGCAGGGCTGTTCGATGTAGACGTTCACATCGCGCACGGCATCGGCGACCCGGATCGCCTCGTGCTGGGTCCACCCGGTGTTGGCATCGGCAATCAGCACGTCGCCCCGGCTCAGCACATCGGCGGCGGCATGGATGCGGTCGATATCGACATCGGGATCGCCACCGACCTTGAGCTGGAACTTGTGGTAACCCTCCTTGCGATACTGCCCGATGCGTTTCGCCATCTGCGCCGGCGACTCCTGCGAGATCGCGCGATAGAGCGCGAAGTCGGCGCCGACGTGGCCGCCCATCAGCGTCGCCACCGGGAGCCCGCATGCCTTCCCGAGGAGATCCCAGCAGGCCATGTCGATCGCGGATTTCACGTACGGATGCCCGCGCATCGCGCTGTCCATCAGCTCGTTGAGCTGACCGAGTGCCAGGGGGTCGGCGCCGAGCAGCCTGGGCGCGAGCTCCGCAATGCCGGCCCGGGCACCCGCCGCGTAGGCGGGGAGATACGCCGGCCCGAGCGGGCAGATCTCTCCCCACCCCGTGAGGCCGTCGTCGGTCTCGACCGCGACGATCGTCGAGTCGAACACCGAGACCGAGTTCCCGCCCGACCACTTGTAGCTCCCCTCGTGCAGCGGGAGGTCGATCTGATAGGCCCGGATGGCGGTGATCTTCATGACGCCACCGGGCTCATCGCCGCCGCAGCGGCCCGGGCCTCGTTGCGGGCCGAGAGCCACATCGACACCGACGTGTAGAGCAGCACGGCGACGACCAGCCAGCGCACCGCATCGAGCGGCAGGGACTTCACGATGAAGGCCGCCACGAGCACGCCGGGAATGCCGCCGAGCGTCATGGCGAGCGCGGTCGGACGATCGTAGCGGCCCGACTTCACGAAGCGCACCGCGGCCGCCGGGAGAATCAGCGCGGCGGAGCCCATCATGATTGGAAAGGCGGTGGTCGGGTTCATGCCGAGGATGCTGACCACCGCCATCGAGGGAGCGTAGTTCCCGATGCCGAGTGAGGCAAGCGAGCCGATGATCAGGTTGGCCACGACGGCCGCGAGCAGCGCGGGGCCGGTGAGACCCAGCGCCTCGCCGCCGGGCGGGAAGAAATGCAGTTGCCGGAGCGTGATGAAGATTGCCGTCACCAGCAGTGCCACCGCCATGCCGAGCTGGATCTTCCGTCTCGGCAGGCCGCAGACCACGCCGGCGCCGAACCAGGCCCCGATCGCGCCGGCGGCGATGATCGACACCAGGGTGACGATCTCCACCTGGATCACGGTGATGTAGAGGATCGCCTCGACGATCGTCGGCAGCGAGTGACCGACGTTCAGGGTGCCGGGGATGTTCTCGTCATCGACCAGCTTGCCGAGTTTGAGCGCCGTCGTCGTGGTGGCGAAGGAACCCACGCCGAGGGTGTCGAGAAAGTCGATGCCGAAACCCAGCGCGAGGAGGAGCGGCCAGCGAGGGGCGCGGGCCGGGTCTTGAGTCAAAGCGTCGGACATTGCATTCCAGTTGAGGAGTGGATCGGGGGAAGGTACGGCCGGAAATCGGCTGCCGACAGACCCTCATGCCAGGAGTGGGAGGTCGGTGCCGATCCCCAGCCGGCGGGCGTCCGACACGACGTGCCATGCCGCCACCACGTCCTCGATCCCCAGACCGAGGGACTTGAACAGGGTGATCTCATCGCGCGACCGGCGGCCCGGGTGGGTCCCGATGATCACCTCACCGAGTTCCGCCTGGATGTCGGCGGTGCGGAGCTGGCGTTCCTTGATGGGCGTGAGCAGCTCGCCGGCCTCGCGCAGGGCGGACTCCCGCAAGTCGACGAAGATTCGCGACCGCGACACCGCGGTCGTATCCAGCTCGCGGGTCTCCGGCGTGTGCGCGCCGACCGCGTTGATATGCGCGCCCGCGGCGATCCACTCGCCCCTGAGGACCGGGGTGGGAGAGCCGGTCACGGTGCAGATGATACTTGCTCCCTCCACGGCGCCGACCGCAGTAGCCATCACCTCGATGCGCACTCCCGCTGGGGTGGGCGCGGTCTCGGCGAGTTGCTCGGCATGTTCGATGGATCGGTTCCAGATCCGGATCCGCCGGAGGTCCCGGACACAGGAGATCGCCTCGAGATGTGCCCGGGCCTGCACCCCCGCGCCGAGGATGGCGAGGTCGCCGGCATCGGGATTCGCCAGCAGTCTGGTGGCGACCGCCGACACCGCCGCCGTGCGGACCGCGGTAATCGCGCCCGCTTCCAGGAGCGCCAGCACTTCGCCCGTCTCCGGATCGAGCGCGAGCACGGCTCCCTGGTGACGGTCCTTGCCGCGTTCGTGATTGCCGGGGAAGACGGAAATCACCTTCACGCCGAGGGCGGCGGGCGAGCCGACGTAGGCGGGCATGGTCAGCGTGGTCGCGCCGCCGGCGAAGCGGATCGCGGTGCGGAGCGGCTGCTGGGTATCACCGTGCGCCTGGGCGGAGAGCGCCGCCTCCATGAGGCGGATGCACTCCGCCATCGGAAGCAGATGTCTGACCTCTGAGCGGTTGAGGACGAGCACCACTGCCTCCAAGGGTCGTGGGATCGGGATGGCTAGATTGAACGCTATTCCGGCAGGTGAATCGTAGAGCGTGCCGGTCGGCTGGCTAGTCCTAGACTCGAGCCGTACTTTGCGTGGCAAGAGGGAGGTGACGTCCGGCGGATTCCTTCCCCCTTCATCCCAGCTTCACTCACATCGTACCACCCTAGTTCAGGGGATTCCGGCCTCCAGCCCGGTTCCCGACCCGTCCCCCGCCTGGTACTGAGCTCCCCTCGGCCGCTGCACCTCTCCGACCGGATCCTCGCCAGGTTGCCGGGCCGACTCCGGTGCCGATCCCCCCGGCCCTGCGGAGGACTTCAATGACCCACCAGCAGAAGGCCGATGCCCTGCTCCGTGCAGCCCTTCGCGCCGCGCGCGTGGGCCTGTGGGACTGGGACCTCAAGCGAAACACAGCGACCTACTCCGCCGAGTGGAAAGAGCTGCTCGGTTATTCAGCGGAGGAGATCGGCGACAGCTTCGCTGAGTTCGAATCCCGGGTTCACCCCGAGGATCTTCCCCGCATCACCAGGCTGCTGGCGGATTATCTCGCCAATCCCTGGCCCGACTACCGGGTCGAGTTCCGCATGCGCCACAAGGACGGGAGCTGGCGCTGGATCCTGACCCAGGCCGACGTCGTGCGGGATGCCGAGGGACGGCCGACTCACATGATCGGCAGCCACGTCGACATCACCGAGCAGAAGCAAGCCGAGGCGGCGCAGGTCCGGGCCAACCGCGCGCTCAGGATGCTGAGTGACTCCAACCAGTCCCTCATCCGCGCCACCGAGGAAAGCGCCCTGCTGGCTGACGTCTGCCGGATCGCGGTGGATATCGGCGGCTATCCGATGGCGTGGGTCGGCTTCGTCGAGCACGACCCGGCGCGGACCCTTCGTCCCGCGGCGGTTGCCGGGGCGGACCAGGGCTTCCTCGCCGCCTCGGACCTGAGCTGGGCCGAGGGGCCCAGTGGCTCTGGGCCGGCCGCGACAGCCATCCGGACCGGCCATCTCTGCATTGTGCGGGGTCTCGAGAGTGCGCCAGACTACGGCGCCGGGAGCAAGGTGGCGGCGCGGGAGCACGGCTTTCATTCGGTCATCGCGCTGCCGCTGCTGGGGGAGTCGGGGCCGCTCGGAGTGCTCAAGATCTATTCGACCGAGACCGACGCCTTCGACACCGAAGAGATCGCCATCCTCTCCGAGCTGGCTGGCGACGTCGCCTACGGGGTGGCCACGCTCAGGAGCCAGGCGGAGCGAGCCCGGGCGGAGGCCGAGCTCCGCCGGGTGCAGGCGAATCTGGACCTGGCGATGGACGCGGGCCGGCTGGGGGACTGGAGCTGGGACATCGTGGCGGGCGTGGTCACCTGGTCGGAGCGGTGCAAGGCGCTCTACGGTCTGCCGCCTGACATCGACGTAACCTACGAGCGCTTCCTCGAGACGGTCCACCCCGATGACCGCGCCGCCACCGATGCCGCGCTCAAACGCGCGGTCGAGAGCCGATCCGACTACGAGATCGAGAAGCGGGTCCTCTGGCCCGACGGCTCGCTGCACTGGAACCTCGCCCGCGGCCGGGTGGTCCCCGGCCCCGACGGTCAGCCGGTGCTGATGACGGGCATCACGATGGACGTCACCGAGCGCCGGCAGGCGGAAGAGGCGCTGCGTACGGCCGAACGGCGGCTCAGCACCCTGATGGACAGCCTCCCCGACTTCGTCAGCCGCTTCGACGCCCAGGGCCGTTTCGTCTACATCAGCCCGTCGATCACCAGGACCACGGGTGTCCCCCCGGAGGCAATCCTGGGACGCACCCCGCTCGAGGTCGGTGTCAGTGACCAGCCCGCCGACAACATCGCCCTGCAGGAAAGCCTCGCCCGGGTCGTCGCCTCTGGCGTGCCGGAACGGCTCGACGTGACGTTCCGGACCCCGCAGGGTCCCTGCCGCTTACGAGGTGCGTCACATCCCCGAGCGCGACGAACGTGGAGTGGTGCTGAGCGTGGTAGGCATCGCCAGCGACCAGACCGAGCGGAAGCACGCCGAGCGCCAGTTGTACCTGCTCAATCATGCCCTGGACTCGGTGGGAGAGGGGATCTTCCTGATGGAAGGGGACACTCCCCGGTTCAGCTACGCGAACCGGAGCGCAGCGGAGACGCTCGGCTACACGCGGGAGGAGCTCACCGGCGGGATGGGGGTATTCGAGATCGACCCGGAGTGGAACCCGGAGCGGTGGGCCCGATTCCTTCCCGAAATCCGGGCGCGGCAGCGGATGACGCTCGAGACCACGCATCGTACCAGGGAAGGACGCACGATACCGGTGGAGGTCACCAGCACCTACTTCAGTTTCGAGGAGCAGGCGTACAACATGGCCATCGTCCGGGACGTCTCGGAGCGAAAGGCGACGGAGCGAGCGCTGCGCAAGAGCGAGACCATGTACCGCTCGCTCGTGACCGCGATGGCCGAGGGCGTCGTCTTCCAGGACGCCGATGGCAGGATCACCGCGGTGAATCCCGCGGCCGAGCGGATCCAGGGCCGGACGTTCGCCGAGATGCTCGGCAAGACGTCCGATTCGCCGGACTGGGGCGCGATCCATGAGGATGGCACGCCGTTCCCGGGGCGGGAGCACCCTTCGATCGTCACCCTGCGCACCGGCGAGCCCTGCTCGGAGGTGGTCATGGGGATCCACCGGCCCGATGGAACGCTGGTCTGGATCTCCATCAACTCCGAGCCGCTGATCGGCCCGGAAGGCGGGCTCCCCTACGCCGTGGTGACCACCTTCCACGACATTACCGACCGGCGCCGTGCGGCGTCGGATGTGGCCGCGCGGGAGCGGGAGTACCGCAGCCTCGCCGAGAACACTCCTGATTTCCTGGTGCGCTGGGACCGGCAACTCCACCGGGTCTATGTGAATCCGGCATTCGCCCGGGCAGTGGGACAGCCCGCAGAAGCGCTGATCGGCACCCCGTTTGGCGCCCGGTATTCCACCACTCCGCCCCCGATTATCGAGTCCGCGCTGGCGCAGGTGACCGCGGCCATCCGGGACGTGTTCGCCAGCGGCAACGGGGTCGTACTCGAACTTCCCTGGATCACGACCCAGGGCACCCGCGACGTCCACCTGAGTCTTGTACCGGAGCATGATGCCGAGGGCAGCATCGCGACCGTCCTTGGCATCGGGCGTGACGTCAGCGCGCTGAAGGAAACCGAGCGCCAGTTCCGTTCGCTCGCCGAACACTCCCCCGACATCATCCTGCGCTTCGGCAACGAGGGCCGCTACCTCTATGCCAACAGCGCCCTGGAGCGGCTCACCGGTGTACCCGCCGAGCAGCACATCGGCCGGAAGCTGGGCGAAGTGACCGGCTTTGGCGTGGTTGGCTCGCTGCCGGAGCTTTATGGTGATTTGCGCGAGCGGATCGCCGCAGTCTGTGCCAGCGGCACTCCGCTCGAAACCGTGCTGCATCTCCCGCTCGCCGATGGCGAACATGTGTTCAACGTCCGGCTGATTCCGGAGTCGGCCGCCGGCCTGGAAAGCGCGACCGCCCTCGCCCTGGTCCGGGACGTCACCGAACGGGAGCGGGCCGTCGAAGCGCTGCGCGCCAGCGAGCAGCGCTTCCGGCAGGTCACCGAGAACATCGACGAGGTCTTCTGGCTGACCGACGCGGCCAAGACCGAGATGAGCTACATCAGTCCGGCCTACGAACGAGTGTTCGGGCGCAAGTGTGAAACGCTGTACACCGATGCCGGGGCCTGGCTCGACCTGGTCCATCCCGATGACCGGGCACGGGTGCGACAAGCGGTGGCCCAGCAGGCGGAGGGCGGGTATGACGTGGAGTACCGTATCGTGCGGGACGACGGAATACGCTGGATCCACGACCGGGCGTTCCCGATCCGGGACGCGAATGGGCGAGTGTACCGGATCGCGGGGGTCGCGGAGGACATCACCGTCCAGCGTGAGCTCGAGGACCAGCTGCGGCAGTCCCAGAAGATGGAGGCGGTGGGACGGCTTGCCGGCGGAATCGCGCACGACTTCAACAATCTGCTGGCGGTGATCCAGATGCAGTCGAGCCTGCTGCTGGATGACGTGGCGGGGTCGCCGGCGACCCGCGACGGCCTGCGCGAGATCCAGGGGGCCGCCGAGCGCGCGGCCAACCTCACCCGGCAGATGCTGACGTTCAGCCGACGCCAGGTGCCTCGGCCCGTCGATCTCGATGCCAGCGAGACCATCGGCAACATGACCCGGCTGCTGCGCCGGGTACTCGGCGAGGACATCACCCTGGAGACCCGCTTCGCACCTTCGCTGCCGCTACTCCACGCCGATCCCGGCATGATGGAGCAGGTCCTGATGAACCTGGCGATCAACGCACGGGACGCCATGCCTGGCGGTGGACGGCTGACCGTGGCGCTGGAGGCGGTATCGGTGAGCGATCAGCGGGCCGCACTCCACCCCGGCACCAGCGGCGGGCGGCACGTCTGCCTTTCGGTCACCGACACCGGGTGCGGCATTGCACCCGCGGATATTCCCCGAATCTTCGAGCCGTTCTTCACCACCAAGGAAACGGGCAAGGGAACGGGTCTCGGCCTCGCGACCGTGTTCGCGATCGTGCAGCAGCATCACGGATGGATCGAGGTCGATAGCGAGGTGGGTCGCGGCAGCACCTTCCGCGTCTTCATCCCTGCGGTGCATCGCACCTCGAGATCTCTCCCCAGGGAAGCCGCGGCTCCCGCGGTGCGGGGTGGGGTGGAGACGATCCTGCTGGTCGAGGACGATCCGTCCGTGCGCGCGCTGAGCCGTGCCGTGCTCGAGCGCTACGGATACACGGTGCTCGAGGCCGATTCGGCCGCAACCGCGATTGCCGTCTGGCAGGACGCCCCGGAGATCGACCTGCTGCTGACGGACCTGGTCATGCCGGGCGGGATGTCGGGACGGGAGCTGGCGGACGCCCTGAGCGCTCGGCGTCCCCAACTCCGCATCATCTATGTCAGTGGCTACAGTCCGGATCTGGTCAGCCGGCTGCTCCAGCTCGATCCCGGCCGACGGCTGCTTTCCAAGCCGTACACTTCGGCCGAGCTTGCCACGACCGTCCGCCAGGCGCTCGACGAACCGAGGCTTCCGCGTCCCGGGTAGAACGGGGAGCGCTGCCGCATCGCCGGGCGCCGCCGCGGACGGAGGATGACTACGGCCTGGCCGGCCGCTCGGTCAGGTGCTTGCTGAGCGCGACCCCCAGCCTCTGCATCTCGATCCCGGTGATCGAATCGTACAGCGTATCGGTCCGCCTGGTGCCCTTGTAGCCGAGCAGCACGACGCCGCGCTCTCCCACCCGCTTCAGATCTGACGTCAAAGTCGCTGGCGCGGGCGTAGTGGCGTGCGGCGCCATGGCGCGCGATGACCAGGTCGCGGCTGGTGATGATCAGCGCATCGCGGACGCCGTCCCCGTGACGCGCGAAGACGTAGAGCGCCGTATCGCCCTCGGCGAGAATGCCGAGGCTGCGCGCCGAATCGAGGATGGCGGGAGGAATCGCGCTGCCCGTCGCGTCGAGGGCGGGCGGCTCGCCGGAGAACATCGCCTGCAGGGTGCGGATCACCAGATAGGCGATGATGCCGATCCCGACCACCAGCCCACCAAGCAGGAATCCCAGTCGTCCATACCAGCGGCGCCGGGTGCGCCGGCTCGCCATCCGGGGGGTGATGAGCTGATCGGCCGCGCTCGCGGCGCGGAGCGCATCCGCCATCTCCTTCGCCGAGGTCCATCGCGCCGCGGGGTCCTTGGCGAGGGCGCGGGTGATCACCTTCGCGAGCGGGGTCGGCAGGTCGGGCGCGATGCTGGCAAGCGGTGCCGGCTCCTGCCGGATCTGATTCGCCATCACGTTCGCCGACGAGTCGCCGCCGACGGGCAGCGTCCCCGTCGCCAGCTCGTAGAGCACCACGCCCAGGGAGTAGACGTCGGAGCGACCGTCGAGCCTGTCGCCCGCCACCTGCTCGGGACTCATGTAGTGCGGCGTCCCGCTGACCACACCGTCCGGCGCCGCTTCGGAGGTGGCGATCGCCTGCGCGATGCCGAAGTCGTTGACCAGCGCATGGCCGTGGGTATCGAGCAGGATGTTGTCGGGCTTGATGTCGAGGTGGACCACACCCCGCGCATGCGCGGCGGCCAGCGCGTCAGCGACTTCCGTCCCGATCCGGGCGACATCGGCGGCAGGGAGAGGCCCGCTCCGCTTGAGCCGGTCGCCTACGGTGCCGTCCGGCAGGCAGCGCATGACGAGGTAGACGAGGCCCTTCTCGATTCCCGCCTCGTAGAGCGGCACGATGTGCGGATGCTCGATCGAGGCCACCAGCCGCGCCTCGGCGAGCAGCCGGTCGGCGGCGGCATCGCTGAGGGAGAGCGCTGGGTCGAACACCTTGATGGCGACATCGCGGCCGAGCACCGGATCGCGCGCGCGGAAGACGCCCGCGAAGCCGCCGGCCCCGAGGAGTTCGGCGATCTCGAACTGGCTACCGAGGGCATCGCGCAGGCGAGCGTGCAACCCGCGGATGAGCGCATCATCCATGGGATGATGTTATCCCGCATCCGGAGGAGCCGCCAGCAGTTCGGTCAGGCGGCGGGCCTCGCGGCCATACTCTCACCGCGGTTTCACCGCCGCTTCAGCCCCTCAAGTGCATACTGGTTGCAGGGAGCCCGTGCTCCCCGACAGCGGCTGCGCTCATGAGAGCGGTCCAGCCACGCCTGCCAGAGCGGGCTTCCGGAACAGGATGCTTCCATGAACCGGGAATCCGTCCAGCCGATCCGGCGGACCGCCGCACTCCTTCTGGCTGGCCCTCGCCATCGTCACTTCGTCCGTCTCCGCCCAGCGACCCGATCCCGCCCAGCTCCGCAGTCAGATCGCCCAGCTCCAGCAGGACGAGCGCGACCTCCTGGAGGAGCAGGCCTTCTATCAGGACTGGATGCGGCCCGAGATCGTTCTCCTGACACCGCTGGCCGGGCCTCCCGTGGGGATGCCCCTCGACGTCTATACCCTGCAACTGCTGCGGTGGAAGATGGCCGGCCGGCTGAACCTGCCTTCCGATGTCGCCACACTGAGCGACTTCATCGCCCAGGCGCTCCGGTTCAGCAATCAGATCAAGGAGGGCATTCAGCGGGAGGTGCTTCCCGAGATCGCCAGAAGGCTGGCACGGGTCCGCCAGGACTACGCGGCGGCGACCCAGCAATTGAATCAGGCCGCGCGACCCACGTTGCCGGCGGAGACTCCCGCCCCGGGACCCGCAGCCAGCGGAGAGGGATGGGTGCTCCAGCAGATGATGGGCTCGCCCGGCGACAACCCGCGCGCCGAAGTCCTGGGCAGTTCCGCGACCCCGTCGGGCGGCGACGTCACGATGCGCTACAAGACCAGCGCGACCTGCAGCGAGACCTGGAGGATGTCGTGGCAGTTCGACCCGGACCTGAGCTTTGTCCGGGAGGGGATGCGGATTCGGATGACCCTGACCACGGAGCTGGTCGGCGGGGGCTGCAATTTCCGGCTCGGCTCCTATCTCACAGTGGGAACGGGACCAACCGAGAAGTTCGTCTTCGCGCAGATCCCCGCCGACCGGCTGGAGCCCAGCATCTTCGAGGAGCGGGCGCCGATACGTGCCGAGGCGAATTCGGCGATACCACCCACCACAGTGACGCTGACGAGTGAACTCGTTGTGAGGCGGCAGCCGGCCCGGTGGCCGAGTTTCGTCGCGCTGCGGCTGTATTCATACGTGCCGCAGACCACCTTCGTCACGGCGTACCTGTTCCGGGCCAACTAGCGGGGCATGACGGGCGACACCCGAGGAGCAGGGTCGCGAGGCCTGGAACCCGCGTCGCCTCAGGCCTGATGAGCCTCGGGGTCACTCAGCACCCGCTCGATGCGCCGGTCGGGGATCAGCCACATCAGCGCGACGCCGAGGTAGATCGCGCCCGAGATCCATGGGCTGAGGAACGCGGAGGGGATGGCCACGAGGTATGCGACGGGAGAGAACTTGCCTTTGAAGTCGCCGCCGATGGCCCGGGCGAGAAGCGAGTCGGAGCCTTCCGCGCAGAGGATCGCGCCCTGCAGCACGAAGTAGGCGATCGCGGCCATCAGCAGGATGGCACCGTAGAAGGCCATCGGCGCGGCAGCGAAGTGGGTTTCGCCCACCCAGCTGGTACCGAAGGGAAAGAGCGACAGCCAGAACAGCAGGTGCAGATTGGCCCAGAGCACCGCGCCACTCACCCGTCGAGTGGCGTGCAGCATGTGATGATGGTTGTTCCAGTAGATCCCCAGATACACATAGCTCAGCACGTAGCTGGTCAGCACCGGCCACAGCGGGTGCAGATCGGAGAGGCTCTCGCCATGCGGCGCCCGGAGTTCGAGCACCATGATGGTGATGATGATGGCGATGACGCCGTCGCTGAATGCCTCGAGCCGGCCCTTGGTCACGACGCGCTCTCCATCCTGGCGGGCTACAGCCCGGCGCAGGGATCCTCGCGGGGCGCGGGCGGGGTGACGACGACGATCTGGTAGCGCTGACGTTCCACCGCGTCGGGTAGTGCGCCGAGGCTGTCACGCTCGAGAAAGCCCACGGCCAGCACCGACTTCGCCGGCGCCACGGTGCGCAGCAGCCGCGGCACTCCCATGTCGCTCCGCACATGACCGTTGCCGGCGATGAGCCATGCCGGCCCATGGGTGCCAGCGGCGAGGAGCGCGGCCGTCATCGAGGCATCCCGGACCTCCTGTGCCGCGCGCATCCCCGGCATCATGCTGGCGGGCAGCTTGCCACAGTGATCGACGAAAAGTTCGTGGTCGATCGCGGCCCGCGCGGCGGAGTCGAGCGGGACCCGGTTCATCAACTGAAGCAGCGCGGCGGGCGAGGCATCGCGGCCGCCACGGACCACGGTGCGGAGGGTATCCCGCGACAGTCCGCTGCCCCAGATCGCGCTCCGGCTGGCGATCGCCGCCTCGACCACGGGACGATGCATCGGCCACTGCCACCCCTTCCGGTCGAAGCCGTGCTGATCGAGCCAGGGTTCGAGCGAATCTCCGGCGGCGGGGAGCGGGATCGGGGCGCTGGTCCGGGCGAACTGCTCGAACACGATGCCGGGGTGCCGCGTGCCGGCGGTGGTGATCAGGGTGCCGCGGGCCTGATGGTCGCGGGTATTGTCGTGGTACTCGCCGAGCAGCACGAAATCCGCCGAGGCGATGCGCCTGAGCAGCTCGGCGCTGGTGACCGGCGCGCCGGTCGCGCCATCGAGCACGATGGTCGAGTCGGGGAGCGTCAAGGCGATGGGTGAGACGGCCGAGGCAGCATGCCCGCCGCAGGCGGCGATGACCAGCACGGGAACCAAACGCAGGAGAGTTCGCATCTGCGAAAGTAAGGTCCGGGCGGGCACCATGCAAAGGAGGGCGGGATGGCTGCACGGATATGACCGCAAGAAGCGGATAGCCGCGTGGGAGGATTCCTCCAAGATTGGCCGGCGTGACGGATGGCTGCTCCCCGAACCCGGACATCGCACCATGCATGTGACCATCGATCCCGCGATCCTCTACTTCGGTACTCCGGTCGTACTCGTGAGTTCGCTCAACGAGGACGGCTCGGCCAACCTCGCCCCCATGTCCTCCGCCTGGTGGCTCGGGCGGAGCTGCCTGCTCGGCTTCGGCGCCCGGTCACACACCCCGGCGAACATCCTGCGCACCCGCGAGTGCGTTTTGAATCTTCCATCGGTCGACCAGGTCGCGGCGGTGAACCGGCTGGCGAAGACCACCGGCTCATCGCCGGTGCCGCCTCACAAAGTCGCGATGGGCTACCGTCACGAGAAGAACAAGTTCGGCGTGGCGGGACTGACAGCGGTGGAGTCCGAGCTGGTGGGGGCGCCGCGGGTCACGGAGTGTCCGGTGCAGCTCGAGGCGGTGCTGGAGACCTCGCTGCCGCTCGCGGAGAGCGACCCGGACCGGCGGGGGAAGCTGGTGGCGCTCGAGGTGCGGGTGCTGCGGGTGCATGTCGACGAGCGGATCCGGATGGCCGGCCACAAGGATCGGATCGATCCGGAGCGGTGGCGGCCGCTGATCATGAACTTCTGTCAGTTCTTCGGGCTGGGAGACATCGTGCACCATTCGACGCTGGCGGAGATCCCGGAGTCGGCGTACCGGCCCGTGCCCCGCCCGGCAGAACCGGTGGCGGTCTAGTCCACCTCGATGGTGCCCTCGCTCACCAGCACCGAGGCGCCGCCGATGCGCGTTGCCGTGACGTGGCCGCCCCGCTTCTCGGTGCGCGCTTCGAGGACGCTGGGTCGGCCCATTTCCACGCCCTGCGCGATCCGCCAGCGGAAATCGCCTTCCTGCTCCGCCTTGCAGTGGGTGAGCAGCGCGGCCAGCGCGGCGTTGGCACTGCCGGTGGCGGGATCCTCGGGAATACCGTCGAACGGCGCGAACATCCGGGCCCGGATGGCGAAGTCGTCGTGACTCTGCACGTACAAGTGGATGTCCGGAACGATCCCCTGCGCCATAATCACATCGAGTCCGGTCATGTTGCTCCGTGCCCGCTCCAATGCGCCGCGATCGCGGAGCTCCGCCACCAGAAACGGGAGACCGACCGAAACCACGAGCGGCAGATGGGTCGTGGTCACCACGTCATCGGCCGTCAGCGAGACTGCGGCGGCGAGCGTCTCCGCCGAGATCCGCTTGCCGATGGACAGGGTCTCCGGCGCGGAGAGTTCGCACCAGAACTGCTGATCGGCCCGGCGTTCGATCGTGACCGGTACCAGTCCCGCCCCTTCCTCGAAGGTCACGGTCATGGAATGCTCGACCAGACCGAATTCCCCGATCGAGGCGAGGACGAAGGCGGTCCCCACATTCGGGTGACCGGCGAACGGCACCTCCTTGGTCGGGGTGAAGATTCGGACCCGGCGCGTCTGCCCCTGCTCCGGCGGCAGCACGAAGGTGGTCTCGGCGAAGTTGAACTCCCTGGCGATCTGCTGCATCTGCCGGTCGGTGAGCCCGCGCGCGTCGGGCAGCACCGCGAGCTGATTGCCGCCGAAGCGACGGTCGGTAAAGACGTCGCAGATGAAGTAGCGGTAGCCCATCAGGGGTCCACTCCCGTCCCGCTGTAGTAACCGACCACCCGGTCGCGCGCGCCCGCCCGGGTGTAGATGTCGGGACGCGGTACCTCGATCACGCCGGCAATGACCGCGGCCACCTCCTCCGCGCTCTGGCTGTCGGGGTTCTTCCTCGAGTCGGGACCGCCATGCAGCGCGTTCACGCCGAACTCGGTGCGTACCACCCCCGGCGAGACGAGCGTGAACAGGATCCCTGCATGGGTCTGCTGCACCTCTTCGCGGAAGGTGGCGGTGAGCGAATTGAGGAAGTGCTTGGCGGCACCATAGGCGGAGCGGATCATCGCGAAGGGAATCCGGCCAAGCATGGAGGAGATGTTGATGATCTGGCCGGCGTTCCGCGACTTGAAATGCGGCAGCACCTCCTGCATCCCGTAAAGCGCCGAGTGCACGTTGACGCGCATCACCGCGTCCAGATCGTGGTCGGTGAGTTCGGACGGCACCCGGGTGATCCCCTGCCCCACGTTGTTCACCCAGACATCGATGTGGCCAAACCGGGTGAGCGACGCCGCGACGACGCGCTGCACCTCGGCCCGTATCGTCATGTCTGCCACGATTGGAAGCGCACGCCCCGCGCATCGCGCCGCCACCGCATTGAGCTGCTCCGCTCGGCGCGCCACGAGCACGACCGAATCCCCTTGCGAAGCAAGCAACTCGCCGAGCGCCGCGCCGATGCCGCTGCTCGCTCCGGTGATGACGACGACGCGATCAGTCATGCCTGATTCCTTATTCGTGTTTCAGGGGCTCAGCCGCGGCGTCCTTCCGGGCGCTCGGCTTTGCGTTCGGGAGGGCAACGGCGATGGGCCAGCTACGCACGCGCCCTCCAGGACTCCCGCGGCCTCGCCCCAACCGGCCCGACCGGTGAGGCGATTTCTAATGCACAGCGTTGAAGTACTTCTGTACCGTCGGCAGCAGCGCGCCGCCGATCCGCTCCGGCATTTTGTCCACGTGGCCGCCGTCGAACGGCGTGAGGGTATACCGCACCCGGGCCCGGTCCAGGGCCTGCGTGAGGGCCGCCACTCCGGCGGGTACGCAGGCGAGATGATCCCGGGTACCATACTCGATCTGCAGCGCTGGTCGTTCCTTGCTCCGCGCAAAGGCGGGGAGCAGGCCGAGAGGCATGCGGGCCTGCCAGCGGGCAAGGACCGTGCGATGCGCGACGAGCTTCCCGGCGGCATCCGGCTCGTAGGGAAGTTCCCCATAGCGTCGCGGCGTGCCAGGCGCCGGTGAAAGCGCCGCCGCGAGGGCCACGATGAACCGCGTTCCCGCCGGCGCCCGCGGCGCGACGTAGCTGGTCTCAGTGGCCGCGGCGGCCCAGACTGCACTGGTCGGCGCCAGCTCTCCCTCGAAGGCCACGCACGCGGGGCTCATCGCGTACAGCATTCCGAATCGCTGGGGATGGGCGAAGCCGAGCACCAAAGTACCGTAGCCTCCCATCGAATGACCGGCGAGCACCCGGTGAGCCCGGTCGGCGGCGGTGCGGTAGTGCCCGTCGATGTAATCCACGAGATCCCGCACCACGAAGTCGGCCCAGCCACCTGCCACGGGGGAGTTGGTGTAGAACCCGCCTCCGAGCCGGCTATTGGCGTCCGGCATCACGATGAGGAACTCGCCGACGGAATCCGCGGCGAGCAGGCTGTCCATCATCGTCTGCAGGTTGAGCCCCGGGTAGCTCCCGTCCAGCCACTCGCTCGGCAGGGAGGTGAAGCCGTGGAGCAGGTAGAGGACCGGATAGCGGCGCTCGGGCTCCCGGTCGTACGAGGGGGGAAGGTAGACCAGCACCTCGCGCGTCGCGCTGTCGCCGAAGAGGTTGCCTTCGAGCGCGCTCGAGTGCACGGAGTCATGGACGATGCGGCTCTGCCCCGCCGCCTGACTCGGCGCGGCCAGGGCGGCGAGGAAGAGCAGAGTCAGGACTCCGGGACGCGAAAGGCGAATCGAGTTCATGCGGATGCTCGTGCGCGACTGAGCCAGAGATAGATCGGCACGCCCGTGGTGGCGAGCGCGGTGCCGACGAGGGTATCCAGGGGGCGGGCGATGATCGCACTGACCAGCAGCCCCGCCATGACGACGATATACACGAGGGGCGTCCAGGGGTACCCAGGCGTTCGGTAGCCGTCACCGGGTTCCGCTTTGGGACGCAGGCGGAAGATCGCCGCCACCATCAGGATGTTCATGAGCTGGAACGGGACCACGAAGAAGTTCACCAGCCGCGAAAACGAGCCGAAGAAGGCGAGCGCCGCGATCGCCGTCGTAGCGGTGAAGAGGATCGCGCCGTTCGGCGTCGCGGTCCTCGATGAGACCCGGCCCAGCCGCGCGAAGAACCAGCGGAGGGCACCCGTCGCCTCCTCCACATGGGCCGCGGCCAGCGTGTAGAAGAGCCGCGGCAGCGTCATCACCAGCCCGCCGAGCGCACCGAAAATCGAAATCAGGATGAGGACATTGAGGAGCGACCCGCCAATCGGGCCGTACGCGGCGGTGGCCACCGTGGTAGCGATCGTGGTAGGGGAGTCCCGCATCGCTGCGAGCGGCACTACGCGCAGATAGGCGACGTTCACCACCAAGTAGAGGAGCGTCAGCAGCGTCACGCCGAGGGTGAGTCCGAGCGGCAGGTCCCGCCCGGGGCGGCGCACCTCACCGGCCACGTGCGAGACGTCGATCCAGCCGTCGTAGGTGAACAGCACCGCCGCGACGCCGAGGCCGGCGAAGCGGAAGAACTCGAACAGCCCCGGCAGGAACGCGGTCGGTGCCGGCTCACTTCCGGCGCCGTAGCGCGCGGCCTCCGTGCTGTACCCCACGGCCTCCGTGCCGTGGGCTAGCAAGAACGCACCCCCGATCAGCGCAACCAGGCCCGCGATCTTCACCGTCGTGACCAGCACCTGCACCCAGCCGCCCCAGGTGACGCCGGCGAGGTTGACCGCCGCGAAGAAGACGATCGCCAGGATGCCCCACCACACCGGGGAGAGCGCCGCCTGCGCCCCGAGCGCCCGGTGCATGAACTCACCGAACACGATCGCGACGCCGGCCACCGATCCTGGTCCGCTGATCCAGAGTTCCATCCACACCAGGAGAAATCCCCAGAGCGGACCGAAGCCTTGGCGCAGAATGTGGTAACTGGCGCCCGCGTGCGGCAGGAGGCGGCAGAGTTCGGCGAGCGTGAGCGCACCGCAGAGGGTGATCAGCCCGCAGAGCGCCCAGATGAAGTGCACCTGCCAGGGGTGCTGCGCCACCGCCGCGAGTTCGCCCGGCGTGAAGAAGACGCCGGAGCCGAGCATGTTCCCGGCGACGAGGGCGACGACGGCTGCGAGGCCGAGCTGCCGCTCGAGGGATGCCGTCACCGTCACGCCGAGCGGACCGCCTGCACCAGCCGGCTCACCTGTTCGGCGACCACCCGATCGCTCGCGCCGCGGCCGCTGCGGAGCGAGGTCCCGACGATCGCCCCGTCGGCGAGCGGCATCAGCGTGGGAGCATTCTCCGGCGTGAGCCCGCTCCCGATCAGGATCGGGAGGGCGCCAGCCCGCGCGGCGCGGAGATCCGCTGGGTCGGGGCCGATCCCGGTCTCGTGACTGGTGACGATCACCGCATCCGCCCCGGCGAGTTCCGCCTCCCGCGCCGACTGCCCCAGCGGCTTGGGGCCGCCGATCGGCGTCGAGTACTTCACCTGCAGATCAGCGAGGAGCTGCACCGACTCGGCGCGGATCAGTTTCCGGTAGGCGAGGACCGCTTCCGGCTCCGGCTCGAACGGGCCGCACTTGGTCGTCACCCGGTCCACGAAGAAGTCCATCCGGATGAAGCGCGCGCCGGTCACCGAGGCGATCGCCAGCGAGGCGCGCCAGTCATTGAGCAGTACCTCGACGCCGATCGGGACCCGGGCCCGGGCTACCACCTCGCGCGTCACCCGAGTCATCGCGGCGTGGATCTCCGCCCCGCCAATCATGGTATGCGGCTGGTCGAAGTCGTTCTCGATCAGTGCACCATCCACCCCGCCGAGCTCGAGTTTCTCGAGATCGGCGAGCGCGACCTCCACCAGCGCATCGATGCTCGTGAACGCGGGGTAGCCCGGCATCGGCGGCAGCGCGATCATCCCGATCACCGGCCGAGGCCCCGGGAAAGAGCGCGCGGAAACGGCTCATCCTCTAGCCCTCATCTGGCGTCGCCCCGAGATGACGGATGACCTGGGCCGCGCGCATCGCGCCGGCGCTGAGCGCCGCCTGGATATCACGGCGGCGAAGGTACTCGACGACGAACGCGGCTTGGAAGGCGTCCCCGCACCCGGTGGTGTCGACCTGCTCCTCACTCGGCACTAGCACCGCGGGCTCGGCGTGGCGGTGCCCGTTGAGCAGCGCGGTGCTCCCTGCTGCCCCGTGCGTGATGACGAGCAGCGTGCCGCTGCGTTCGGAGCGCGGGAGGAGGCGTTCGACGGTCGCGAGATCGCCGCTCAGAAAGAGGAGATCACAGGCACCGAGCAGCGCGTCGATCCCGCCCAGATCGGCGCCGAGATCGGCACCATCGAGCAGATCACCGACGAGCAGGCCGCGTCGGGCGGAATCGTGTATCACCGCGTCGACCAGGTGGATCAGTTCCCTGAAGACGGGCACCGCCACCACATCGGCGCCGCGAATGCATGCCAGGTCACTCTCGTCGAGCCGAAAATCGGCGAGGACGCCGGAATCGTAGCCCCCCGGCGGGAAGATCCGTTCGCCGCCACCGGCGAGATGAATGACCTGTGATGCAGTCTGCCCGGGAAGCTGATGCACCTGCTGCGGTGGAAACGCCGGCCCGGGTGAGCCAGGTGCGGATCAGCTCGTCGCCAGCATCGGTGCCGGTGCAGCTGACGAGTGCGACCTCGTCCGCACCCGCGCGGCGGGCGTTGACTGCAAAGTTGAGCGAGATCCCGCCGACGCGCTCGACACCGCGCTGGGGATAGCGATCGAGAGTGCACTCGCCCACCGCGACGACCTTCACGGCTGTTCCGGATGGCGACGGAGGGCGCGGATCAGGATCCAGACGACGAGCAGGTTCACCGCGATGACGATCGCCTTGATGATGTGGGGGCGGTGCACCACCTCATAGACCTCGATCGGCACGAACGACGATGTCGCGATGACGGTGAGCCACTCCGCCCAGCGCAGCTCGCGCCAGAGGCCGATCGCTTCGACGAGGAACAGCATGGCGTAGGCCAGCGAGCCCGCCGCAATCGTCTCCGCGTGCCCGCGGTGCAGGTTGAGCATCCAGGTCACCGCCCGGCGCACCAGGTCCTGCTGCGTGTCGAGCGGCATGTCGCCCACCCACTCCTGCAGGTCGGCGGCGACTTCCGGCCGCAGCAGGTTGAGGGTCGCCAGGGCCACCCCGGTCAGCAGGAGCGACTGCAGGAGCTTGAAGGCGGCAATCAGGCGAAGGGAGCGCGCGCCTCGCGGACGCGGCGGCCGACGGTCGGTGGTGGGGTCGCCGGCGGTGCCGGGCATAGCACTCGAGCTGGATCCTGAGGGGACGGTTGGCCCGCCGGGTATCGGCGACCGCGCGAAAGCTGGGGGCCGAGGGTCGTCTTCGCCAGTCCGGGCAGCCGGGACGGACGCCGCCCCGCCGCCGGTTGCGCCTCGTTGGACGGGGAGGCGCCTCGCTCCTACTATTCCCGCCGCGATGGCGGCCGCACCCTCGGGCGGACCCGGTGCATCGCGCGGACCCGCACGAGTGTTCCCCGTGACTCAGCGACGGGCGTGGATCGGCTTCTGGATTCTGGCGTTCGTCTGGGGCTCCTCCTTCCTGTTCATCCGGATCGGGGTGGAGCAGCTCTCGACCTTTCAGGTGGTCTTCGTCCGCACCGGCATCGCGGCCGTCGGTCTGAGCCTCATCGCCTGGCTCCGCGGCAAGACGCCCCCGGGCGACTGGAGCGGAATCCGGGCCCTGCTGATCGTCGGCGTCGTGAACACCGTGATCCCCTTCGCGCTGATCACCTGGGGAGAGAAGACGGTCGAAAGCGGCGTCGCCGCCGTGCTGCAGGGTACGGCGGCACTCTTCACGATGGTGGTGGCCCACTTCGTCTTTCCGGACGAGCGGATGACGGTGCGGAAGGTGACGGGGCTGGTGGTGGGGTTCCTGGGACTGCTGGTGCTCGCGAGCCGCAGCACGTCGGGCGATGTCGGGGGCGATCCGGCGGCGCATCTCATCGGCCAGCTGGCGATCGTGATCGCCTGTTTCTGCTATGCACTCGGCAGCACCTACAGCCGCAAGGCGATCCAGAACCGGATGGAGCCGATCATCGTCGCCGCGGGCGCGATGACGGTCACCGCGCTGATCAGCGGCGTCATCGCCTACGCGCTCCCGCGCTTCGGCGGCCCCGCCCCCGCCCCCTGGGGCGACCTCACCCCCCGGGTGTTCGGCGCCATGATCGCCCTGGGGCTCCTCAACACCTTCCTCGCCTACCTGATCTTCTACTCGATCGTGAGTACCCTCGGCGCCGGGCGCGCGTCGATGGTCACCTACGTCATTCCCGCCGTCGGCCTCGCGCTCGGCGCGCTCTTTCTCGACGAGAAGGTGGATGGCCGGCTGCTCATCGGTGCCACAATGATCGTCGGCAGTATCGGCATCGTGAATCTGCGGCCGAGCACCCTCTTCCGGAGACCGGCGCCGGCCGCGAAGGGGTAGCTCAGCGCGCGTGCACTCCGCTGTCCGCGGCCTTCAGATCCTCGAATCGGGTGTTGCCGATCGGGTACGACTTCCAGTCCTTGTAGTCGAAGTGCCACCACTCGTGCTCGTAGACCGTGAACCCCTCCGCCTCCATCGAAGCCCGGAGAAAGTCCCGCATCCGGCGCTGCGCCGCGCTGCCGCCGGTGTAGTCGGGGTTCGCGCGCGGCGAGAACTCGTCGTACAGACTCGGCATCGGCACCGGCTTGCCGGTACGGAGATCGTAGAGCGTCAGGTCGACGGCGCAGCCGCGATTGTGACGGGATCCGTGCGCCGGATCGGCGACGAAGTCGTGCTGGCTGGGCGGGGTCGCGTCCCAGAACACCTTGGTGATATACCAGGGACGGTAGGCATCGTGGATCAGGAGCCCGTAGCCCTTGCCGTGCAGCATCTGGTTCACCCGCACGACGGCCTCCGCCGCAGGTCGCTGCAGGAAGGCGCGCGCCTGACTGTACAGCGGCGTGCTGAGGAAGTTCCGCGATGGTGGCGTAGCGGATGTCGAGGTGGATCGTCGAGTCGAGCGTCACGACCTCGACCAGGTCGGCTGGCCGAAAGGGGCCCGCCTCGGCCGGCGGGGTCGCGCGGAGCGCTTCCTCCCGCAACTCGGCCACCGGCCGCACCGGCGTGATGTGGAAGACTGGGGCCTGATGGCAGGCCAGTGCGGCGGCGACAAGAATGAGCGCGGAAGGGCGCATGCGACCTCCGGATGTGTACCAACGGTTGAGCGCGCTGGCGACGATGAACACTCAGACCCGCAGGTGGTCGGGCCGCCAGTCCTTGATCAGCTCCTTGATCGCCTGCCGCGAGGTCAGCTTCTCGGCGACGACTCTGCGGACGAGTGCCGGAATCTCCGCATCGGAGGCGAAGCGGAGCGCCGCGAGCTGCCCGACGCTCAACGACTCGATCTGCGGCTGCAGATCGGCCGGCAGCAGTCGCGCGAGCCGCAGCCGCTCCTCGAGCCGGATCACCCGGTCCTGCGCCTTCAGCGGGAAGATCCGGACGTACCAGCCCAGCAGGATCAGGATGAGCGCGACCAGCACGCCGCCGAGGCTGCTGAGCCCGGGCTGGCGCACGAGCTGCACGATGGCCAGCACCAGGTAGGCCAGGGCGAGCGTTCCGGTGAGATAGTGAAACCCGGGGACGACCCTGGAGTGATTCGCCAGCGATTGCGGTGCTTCCGATGCCATGATCTGCCTCTGGTCGTGCGGGAACGAGGACGCCGGTCGCGACTCAGGGTCACGGCGTGATAGTGTACGCGAAGTCGTATGAGTGCTGCTTGCCCTCGATGATGATCTCCATGCTGCCGCTCAGCCCGGTGAGTTCGTCGGTGCCCGAATCCGGCACCACCGTGATGCTGAGCGTCGGCACGCCGCGGTTCATGGTCGCGCTGTGCTGCAGCACGAAGGTGCCGCGCTTGCCCTGCAACGTCCCGGTCACCCGCTCCATCGCGACGTAGCCGGCCGACGTCTTGATGCTCGTCCCGGCGGCCAGCATCTGCCCCTGGCTGGTGGCCTGGAGGTCGCCGTGGAACTGCTTGTCGATCGTCATGCGGCCGAGCGCCGAGGTGTCGGCGCTGTCGTCGGGAGCGCGCGGCGTGAGCTTCACGTCGAAGGGTCCGGTGGCGTGGGCAGTCATGAGATGCCTCTGGTCGGGGAAAGCGTGGCGGCCGGGTTACGACGCGGGCACGGAAAACCGCGCCCGGACGTCGTCGCCGACTCGTGTCGGGCGCCCGGTCAGGCGCGAGATCGGGCACCAGAGGGTCCGGGCCCTCGCCAGCAGCCGGCGATCGGCCTGGCGGAGAATCTCGGTGTGACGTTCGTAGCTGCGGCCGTCGGTGGTCCCGACCCAGGTCCGCGCCACCAGTTGCTCGCCGGGCATCGCGGGATGCTTGTAGTCGATCTCGTGACGCACCGCCACCCAGGCGAGCTCCGCCTGCTGCGCCGCGGTCGCGGCCGCCTGCCAGTGGGCCACCGCCGCTTCCTGGACCCAGCGCAGATAGACCACGTTGTTCACATGGCCGAGTTCGTCGATGTCCGCAGGAGCCACCTGGATGGCAAGTTCGTAGCGTTCGGTGGACGGATCAACGGGCATCGGAGTTCTCGGCGATCCTGTTGCGGTCAGATGGTGTAGCGCAGCAGGCCGGTGATGGTCGCCAGGTGGTGGTCGTCGTGCTCGGCGATGAAGAAGGCGTGATCCAGCAGCCGCATCGGCGTCTGGAGGCGCGGGTGCATGGCGCTCCGCTCCCAGTCGGCCTCATCGGCGGACTCGAGCTGGTGCACCAGATCCGCACGGGCATCGCGGAACCGCCCCAGCAGCACCGCGAGCGACGCTGCATTGTGATTCGCGTTGTGGGTCTGCCGGTTCTCGAGATCGGCGGGGTGCAGTGTCGCGCGGCCGATCGCCAGGTCCTCGGCGCGAGACATCCAGAGCGGCTCGAGATCGCCGAGATGACCGGCGTTCTCCTGGATCGACCAGTGATCGCCGTGGCGGGCGGTGAGCTGCGGAATCGTGAGACCGCTGAGCCGGTGCTCCAGCCGGATCGGCGTGCCGCGCAGGCGCTCGATGAGCCCGGGCGCCGCGCTGATGGGCAGGTCGAAGGTGAAGCGGCGCTCGAACCAGGGCTTGCGTGGAATCATGTTCAACCCGGGGTGAGGGGGCGGCGTTCGGAACGCTTCACGATACCCACGCCACGTGGCACCCCGCCACCCGGATCGCCTCAGCCGGCAGGAGCCGCGGGATCGGCGAGCGTGGCCACGTCGGCCTGGTCGACGAACAGCAGTGAGGCGGCGTTCACGCAGAAGCGGAGCCGGGTCGGCCGGGGGCCGTCGTCGAAGACGTGGCCGAGATGCCCGTCGCAGCGGGCGCAGAGAATCTCGGTGCGCACCATGCCGTAGCTGGTGTCCTTGTGGGTCACCACGTTCTCGCTCGCCACCGCCTGGAAGAAGCTGGGCCAGCCGGTACCCGACTCGAACTTGGCGCCGGAGGAGAAGAGCGGCAGCCGGCAGCAGACGCAGGCGTAGATGCCGTCGCGCTTGTTGTCGAGCAGCGTGCCGCAGAAGGCGCGCTCGGTGCCTTTGCCTCGGGCGATCTCGTACTGCTCCGGCGAGAGCAGGGCGCGCCACTCCGCGTCGCTCTTCACCACGCGGGGCACGTCCACCGGGCCCACCAGTCTTCCGTCACGATTGATCAGTTTGACGAGCATGGGGTCCGGTGCGGTTGCTGGGGATGGGGCGCCAGAGACAAGTCTGCAAAAGCGATCGCGCGCCCGTGCGACCGCCCACACAGTAATTGGCGCTGACCGGATGGATTCGCAAGGGGAGACATGCCGGCTCTCGATTGCGTCCATCGGGGCAACGGCTGAGTTCGGGCTGGTTCCGGAAGCGAACATTGGTGGCAACGTGCAGCTGCTATCGCCTGACCCGTACCTGCCAGCGGTGAAAGGTGCCGCGGTTGGTGGAGGCGCCTTCTCGGCAGAGCAGGATCACAGCATCGGGATTGGCCTTATCCACCACCGATTCAGTGGCGGAGGATGGCGGCGCCGACGAGTGCCTGCAGCCATACGTGGCAGCGCCGGGACGAGCGTTGAGGGGTCGGCGCAGCAGGAGGCGACAATTCTGGAAGGACCGTCGGAGCCGACGGGAAACCAGCTACACCGGTTCGCAGACCGGGATGCGCCAGCGCTTCAGGCTCGGCAGCACCCCGGCCATGACTATCCGAGCGTGAAACTCGGGAACAATGCCGAATTCCGCGATCCTGGCCGTAGACCGGTTGAGCATGACCTGCATCGAAATGCCGGGTTCGGTGAAATCCCCGTTGGCGTAGCAGAGATGGCAGAAGTCGTTCGAATAGATGCCGTTCGATTCCGTCCCGAAATCCGCTGGCTTATGCATCGGCATCCCGCAGCTCTGGCAGAAGGGCCCTTTGGATTGCCGGATGTGCATCGCGACCTCCTCACCTAACTGTCGTTCACGTGCGGCGTACCCGCCAGTAGCATCATGACTTACAGGCCATTAAATGGCAGTGAAGGGGGTGTGAGAGTGCTGCAATTCATCTTCCCAGACAGGCGACGCGCGGTGGCGATCTCGTCCTGCGCCGCGAACACATCCTCGATCTCCCGGTCGTACCGCTCGGACCACAGCCGGAAGCCATCGACCACGTCGCTGAGCCGGGCGGTGATGCGCGCCCGCTTGCCGGAGCGGCGCACCGACTTCACCGAGCCTGCGCTGGAAGCGGTAGCGGCCGGCGAGCGCTCGTTCACAGGCCGGTACTCCGCAGGATTGCGTAGCCTTCCGCGTCGGCCCGAAGTGGCCCCCAGGCTGGCAACTTCCAGAAGAGGCAAAAAGCCTCGCGTCCCGCGAGCGCCTTCCGCGCCATCGCGCGGGCCTCCGGCAGGTGCCCCGCCGAACCGGCACAGGCCGCCTGCTCCGACCAGCCGACGTAGCCCGTCATCGCGCGACCACGGAGTTCCTGGAACACTATCTCGGCGGCGGCCCTGTCGCCCCGGGCGGCGTGCACGGCCGCGACCTCCGCGAGCAGCCAGGGATTGCGGCCTGACATCGCGAGGGCCGGCTCGGCGGCGGCGAGCGCGTCGTCGTGGCGGCCCAGTGCGGCGAGCGACGCCACCAGGATCCATCGCACGGTGAACTGGGTTTCGTCGATGGCCAACCCGTACTCCACCTCGGCGAGCGCCTCTGCCGGCCGGTCGTCGAACAGGAACGCGATGGCGCGCATGGCGAACACCCAGGCATTGAGCGGATCGAGCCGAACGGCGATGTCGAGCTCCGCCAGTGCGGACTCAATCGGGGTAGAGGCCCGGTCCATGATCGACATCCAGAGGGCCTTCTCCGAGCGGGCGCGGATGTGCGACGGGTCGCGTGCCAGCGCCCGGTCGATGTAGCTGACATACTTCGAGGTGTCCCATTCGTGGACCGCGGCGATGTTGGAGAGGGTCGCGAGCGCCTCCACATGCTCCGGGTCGAGCGCCAGCGCCCGCTCCGCCTCGGCGCGCGCACGCGGTATCATCTCGGCCGGGGATGCTATCCCATAGACGCCGTGCAGCCGGTAACAGTCGCCGAGCAGCCCATGCGCCTCGGCGCTGCCCGGGTCGAGCTCCACGGCCCGCTCGAGGTAGCTGCGGGCCTCGATGATCGAGCGACCGCGGCGATTGAGCAGCACCCGCCCCTTGAGGAGCAGTTCATAGGCCTCTGCGCTCGCAGGCGCCGGACGGACAGCGGGTGCCCCGGCGAGGGAGAGCTGCAGCTTCGTCGCGATGGCGCCGGCGATCTCGTCCTGCATCGCGAAGACGTCGCGCAATTCGCGGTCGTACCGCTCGGACCAGAGGTGGCAGCCGTCGGTGGCGCTGATCAGCTGCGCCGTCACCCGGAGCCGTGAGCCGACCTTGCGGACACTTCCCTCCATCACGCTGCCGACGCCCAGCTTCTCCGCGACCACCCGGAGATCCTCGGGCTTGCCCTTGAAGGCGAAGCAGGAGGTGCGGGCCGCCACGCGAAGCCCGGGCAGCTGTGCCAGCGCGTTGATGATCTCCTCGGTGATCCCGTCCGCGAAGATCTCGTCTTCGGGATCGGTGCTCATGTTGGCGAAGGGAAGCACCGCGACCGACGGCCCGGAGCCGGGTCGTGAGGCCGCCGCGGTCTCTCTGCTGGCGCCGCCGATCTCCAGCCCCGCCTTGCGGAGTCCGTCAAGCACGTGCTGCGCGAGGTCCGGGTCGAACCACTTCGCGAGTTCGTCGCTCACCGTCAGGGCGTAGTCCGGCGTCACTTTGAGGAGCTCCCGCAGGGCCTTGCCCGCCGCTTCGCCCTCGCCGAGCTGCCCATAAGCAGCGGCCATGGCCGCGTGGGTCGCGAAGAAATCCGGCAGATTGATCTTGAGCGCGATGTTCAGCGCACCGCGGTAGTCACGCTGGCGATATGCGTTGTAGAAGGGCGCAAACCAGTAGCCGCCGGGGTGCCGCGGATTGAGCTTCATCGCCCGCTCGACGATGGCGCAGCCGTGCTCCCAGTCCCCCGCAAAGGCGATCATGCCGCCGAGGCCCGCTAGCGTGGGTCCGTTGAAGGGATTGAGTTCAATGGCCCGCTCCGCCGCGATCCGGAAGGCCTGGAATTCCTTGCGGAAGAACAGGGCACGGGCGAGCGCGTTATATGACAGGGCGCTTGAGGGCGCGGCATCGGCCGCTCGTCGGGCCGTCTGGAGTGCGCGCCCGAGCGGATCGGGCCGCACATTGAACCCATTCGAGAATTCTTCGCTGTACACCAGCGACAGCATGCCCCAGGCGTCCGCATACCTCGGCGCCTGCTGGACAGCGCGTTCGAGGCCGGCCCGCACGACCGCATGCTCCTGGGGAGTCATGCGATAGCCATAGCCGAAGCTGCGCAGGACCGCTTCGTACGGCGTCAGCTGGTCGGTATCCTTGCTCCGGAGCGATTCGCTCAGGGTGTGGGTCAGGACGCCGTGCGCGTCGGCCACACTGGACACGATGCGCGGGACGAGTTCATCCTGCAGCGCAAAGACTGCCTCCGGACTGAACGGGCGATCGTACGCTCTCGGACCAGAGCTGCGCGCCCGACGTCGCATCGGCGAGCTGGACCGACACTCGCAACGCCGACCCCGCCTGCCGGAGACTCCCCTCCATCACGTAGCGCGCGCCGAGTTCCTTGCCGGCGGCGCGGGCGTCGATCGTCTCGTCGACGAATTCGCGGTCGAGCGCTGCGAGAAGACCCGGAGATACGTGAAGCGCAACAGCCCGGTCACGATCGACTCGGTCATCCCTTCGGCGAGGGCTTCGAGATCGGCACTCGCGCCGCGGGCGCGGAACGGCAGCACGGCAACCCAGAACTCCTCTTCCCCTTCGCGGCGCGCCGCCGGGGTGGGCGGAGGTGTCGAGACCGTGTCAGGCGACGCGAGGGCGAGCCGGAATTCCTCGACGGTCGCGAAGCGATCGACCGGCGCCCTGGCCAGCGCCCGGATGATTGTTCCTTCGAGTGACGGCGACACCGTCTCGCGCAGGGTGGAGATGCGCGGTACCGGTTCCCGGAAGCGCTTGGCGATGATCGCCTGCGCCGAGGCGCCGGCATAGGGCGGCTCGCCGGCCAGCATCTCGTACAGCACGCAGCCCAGGGCATAGAGATCGCTCCGGCCGTCGAGATCGCTTTCGCCGACCGACTGCTCCGGACTCATGTAGGCCGGCGTGCCGACGGCCATCCCGGTCTGGGTGAGCTGCGCGGTGCCCGCGCTGCTCACCGCCCGCGCGATGCCGAAGTCCGCCACGACCGCGTGTCCCCGCTCCAGCAGGATGTTGTCAGGCTTGATGTCCCGGTGAATGATGCCGCGCTCGTGGGCGTAGCCGAGGGCGTCGGCCACTTCGCGGGTGAGCCGGAGCGCCTCGTCGACCGGCAGCTGCCGCTCCCGCGCCAGGCGGTCGCGGAGCGATTCGCCCTCGACGTATGGCATCACGTAATAGAGGAACGCCCCGGAGGGATCCGGGGCCTGCCCCGAATCGTACAGCGGCAGAATGTGCGGATGCCGGAGATTCGCGGTGGTTTCGATCTCGCGCAGGAACCGCTCCGGGCCCAGCGCCGCGGCGAGCTCGGGACGCAGCACTTTCACCGCGACCTTGCGCCGGTGCTTGAGATCCTCGGCGAGATAGACCGTGGCCATGCCGCCTTCACCGAGCTTGCGCTCGATGCGGTAGCGGTCGGCGAGGGCGGTTGTCAGGCGGTGCGGGACGTCCGTCACTCGTGCGCCGTGGGCTGCGGGGATGGCGGCAGGCTGTCGAGGAGGCGCCGATCGACCCAGCCGGCCGGCTCCCCGTCGGCGACCACCCGGTACCAGCCCTGCGAGAGCGAATCCACACGCACCGCCTCCCCGGGCCTGAGCACCCGGAGGATCGACGCGGAATTGCGGCGGTCGGAACGGACATTCAGCCAGGTACTCGCGTACCTGGCCCGCGTGCCGGCCAGACTGACCGGCGCGGCGGGTGGGACGGGAGTCTCGGCGACGGGCGCGCGAGACTCCGCGGGAGCGGGCACCCGGGGCGCTTCGGGCGGCGGGGTGACGAGGCTCTCCGTCACGGAGGTGACCGATTCCCGCTGCGGTTCGGGCTGCGGTCGCGCCGGCGGCAGGGTGGCCGGCTTCATCGCGGGCACGGCGGGCGCGGGCGGGACGCCGAATCGCTGCCAC
The DNA here is from genome assembly GCA_963817435.1 of uncultured Gemmatimonadales bacterium. Lineage (GTDB taxonomy): Bacteria > Gemmatimonadota > Gemmatimonadetes > Gemmatimonadales > GWC2-71-9 > JADJOM01. The sequence goes on along the minus strand of CAWFNY010000003.1, from coordinate 471,313 downwards.
AGGGCATTCGCGCCCAGCACCGCCACCACCGCACCCGCGAGGAGCATGCCGAGAGACAGCCGGCGGCGACGGGGGCGCGGCGCCGACTGACTGAAGAACTGCGACTCAAAGGCAAGGCCGCACCGGGGGCAGCGCGTGGCGACGCGCAGCGCATTCTGGCCGCAGTTGGGGCAGACCGTGTATGCCATCGAGAGGTGCGATTCCGGCGTCGTGCGTCAGTGTCGTGCGTCAGTGTCGTGAGTCAGCGATCACGCCGCGTCGCGATGCCTTCGTGCCCGCGCCACGATCACGGTGATGTTGTCGCTCCCGCCGGCCTCCATCGCCATGTCGAGCAGCGTGTGACAGAGCTGTTCGGACGACTGCATCCGCCCGATCTCCCTGGCGATCTCTTCGTCCGAGACGTGCTTGATCAAGCCGTCGCTGCAGAGCAGCAGCACCAGCCCCGGGAGATCGAGATCGATGCGGGTGATCTCCGGCCTGGCTTCCTCACCACCGATCGCACTGACCAGGACGTGGGTGAACGGAGAACTCGCCAGCCGTTCCGGCGGCAGCGCGCCCCGGTCCACCAGGTCCTGCGCCATGGTCTGGTCGCGGGTGACCTGCCGGAGCCCGTCTTCGGTGTAGACGTAACAGCGGCTGTCGCCGACCTGCACCGCGTAGGCCCAGGGCCAGACCGCAGTCACCAGCGTGAGCGTGGTGGCCATCTTCCGGATCTCGGGATGAGCCGCTCCCTCGGAGCGCACCGCGCTGTGGGCCTCGAGCGCGGCAGCCTTGAGCCCGTCGAGGAAGGCCTGCTCCTGCCCGCTCCCGGCGTGGTAGCAGTTCAGGGTCGAGGAGACGTAACCGGTGACCGCTTCCGCCGCGACTCGGCTGGCCTCCCCGCCGCCGCCGCCGCTGCTCACGCCGTCGGCCACCAGCATGATCGTCGCCAGCCGCTGTCCGCGGAGTGGCAGCCGCTCCGGGTTGGGAAGGCTGGTGCCATGGATGACGACCGTCGGATGCACGGTGCAGAGGAGGAAGTGATCCTCGTTCTTCTTCTTGACCTTGCCGCGATGGGTCAGGCCGAAGAGGTCGAGTTCATCATCGCGCGGCTTCTCGCCCGGCAGCGCCGCGATACTCGCCGTGCGATACTCGGCGGTCGCCACCTGCGAGTCCGGCGGCAACCGGTCCCCGCCATCGCCGGCCGGAGCGGAGCCATGCCGCCGCCACCATGATGGGCTCATGCGTTGGTGCCTCCCTCTCTCATGCGTCGGTCCTGCGTGTGGCCTCGGACCTGGTCAGAGTCCGTCCATTTCCAGGACTCAGCGGCATCGGATGATGATACGGCTCGCACGGCTCCCCGGCTAGCACCAGACCGGTGCCTGGGCCGCCGCTGGCCAGGGGAAGAAGCGAGCCGGGCGCCCGCAGCATGCGGACGCCCGGCTCCTGACACGACTACCGCGTGCGGCGGACGGCTACATCGCGCCCGCGAGGTCGGTCACCGCCGACGCCAGTTTCCGCACCTTGGCACCGTCCGCGGCGCCGCCGGCATCGGCGTTGAGCTTCGATGCCAGCGTGGTGAGGATGAGCTTCCGGGCGGAGCCCGACACCTTCTCGGCGTCGGCCAGCGACGCCCGGGCGGCGGTCACCTTGCCGGCGGCGAGGCCGTTCGACCGCTCCAGCTGGTCGAGGTAGGCGCGCGCCACGACAAAGCTCGCCGGCCAGACGAACTTCGGCTGGCCCTGCACGTTGAGGAAATCGAGGTGCACCAGCTTGGCCGCGTCGATCTCGTTCTGCGAGATGAACGGACTCGGGGTCAGTTCGAAGATGTCGAGACCGCGGCCGATCTCCGAGCTCACCATGACGCCGTTGTACCAGTACACCGACCACGAGCCGGCACTGGCCATCTGGGTGGAATCCGCCGGCCCGCGGTCGAAGAACGCAATCTCCTTCGGATGCGCCGCATCGGTCCAGTCGAACACCGAGACGCCGCCCTGGTACCAGGACTGGATCATGACGTCACGGCCGGGAATCGGGATCAGCGAGCCGTTGTGGGCCACGCAGTTCTCGTTGACCGTCTGCGCCGCGGGCATCTTGTAGTAGCTCTGGAACTTCATCTTGCCGTCCACGAGCGTGAAGATCGCGTCGGCGCCCCACTCGTACTTGTCGGTGGCGCGGCACTTCGGCTGGCCGCCGCCGCCCCATTCATCGGAGAACAGGATCTTGGTGCCGTCGTTGTTGAACGTCGCCGAGTGCCAGTAGGAGAAGTTGGAGTCGGACACGGCGCCGATCCGCTTCGGGCTGACCGGGTCGCGGATATCGAGCAGCAGGCCGTAGCCGCCGCAGGCGCCGCCCGCCAGGCCGATCGCCGGATACACGGTGATGTCGTGGCACTGGGTCGGGCCGGGACGGATCGCGCCGGGAGTCGGCGGCGGGCCGACGATCTTCTCGATGATGCCCGGCAGGCCGGTGCGGAGCGCGGCGCTGTCAGCGCCCGTCGGATCTCCGCTGCCGCCACGTGCCTTCACCACGCTGTCCAGCATGAACTTGACGAATCCGTTCGGGAGGACCATCTCCGTCCCGTTGATCGTCGCCGTGAAGCCGCCGCGCGCCTTGGCGGCGGCGACCGCGGCCTTCTGGGCCTCGATGTCCTCCTTCGCCTCGGCGTGCACCGGAGGCGCCACCAGGTCGTTGAAGATGCGGGGCGAGTTCACGATCGCCGCCAGCTCCGGGTGCGCCAGCGGCACCTTGATCACTTCGATCCGGAAGAGCGCGGAGTTGGGATCCTTGTCCGGCGCCAGCCGGGAGCAGCCCGGCATCTCGTTCGGCGATCGGACGCCCGCGGAGCCGGAGATGTAGACGTAGACGTTGTCCGGGTCCTTCGGATCGGCGAGCACGGTGTGGGTGTGCGAGCCGCGGCAGGTCTGCACGTTCGCGATGTACTTCGGATTGGAGATGTCGGTGATGTCGAAGATCCGAAGGCCGCGGAGCCGCTCGGTGCTCACCGTGTCGTGCACGCCCTCAGTCCCGCAGTCGAGCCGCCCGCCCATGCCTTCGCCCGAGACGAACAGCAGGTTCTTGTAGACCGACACGTCGCTCTGCGAGGCGGGACAGAGATAGGCGTCCTTCAGCGTCGGCTTGGCCGGATTGGTGATGTCCCAGACCTGGAAGCCGTTGTAGCTGCCCTGGATCGCGTATGGCCCGGTGAACGAGAGGTCCGAATTGGTGATCCCGGCGAACTTCTCCGAGGGATGCGTGTTCGAGAGCAGGCGCATGTTCCAGGCGGCTTCCCCCGCATCCCACATGCCGGCCTTGAGGCCCACCCGCGGATCGGGCTTCGGCGCGACCATCGACTGGGCACCACTGGTGGACGACGACGACGAGGCACAGGCCATCACGGACACCAGTCCCATGGCCGCCGAGAGGTGCAGGAGCGAACCCGCGGTCGAGCGAGGGCGCGGTCGTCCTGACGAGCGTTCAATGTTCACAGGAAACTCCGTTAGAGGGATCGGAGGAGCGGAAACGGGACACGCAGCGTCACGGACTCTTCTCACCGGAAGGGAGCGCGGCGAGCATGCGATTCATTCGGTCGATCTCGGTGGACTGGTCGGCGTAGATGTTGGACGCGAGCCGGAACGTATTCTCTTCCTCGCCAGCCCCCTGGGTGGCGAAGAGCTGATCCACCATCGTCAGGGCACCGTTATGGTGCTGGATCATGAAGGTGAGGAACAGCCGGTCGAACTCCGTCCCGCGGGCCGCGTCCAGTTGCGCCAGTTGCTCGGGGGTCAGCATGCCGGGCATCATGGGCCCGTGGCTCATATCCATCCCCGGCATCATGTCGTGTGACGCATGATCGTCCGGGATGGTTTCATGTCTGTCACTGAGCCAGCGCTTCATGAGGCTGATCTCGTCGTTCTGGCCGACGACGATCCGCTCGCACAGCGCCCGTATCGAGGCGCTCGCACCATGGCTGGGCGCCCAGCCGGCGATCAGCACCGCCTGCGAATGGTGACCGATCATGCCGGTCATGAAGTGGACGTCACCGGGCGTGTAGCCGGGGTGACTGGCGTCGGCCGGCGCCGAGGGGGCGGGCTGCTGCGCCGCGGCCGGAGCCGCAGTGGCGAGCAGGGTCACCAGGGTCGCGCCTATAAAGGAATGCGATCTGCTCATGCGTCCAGCTCCGAATCGGGATTTAGAGGCCTACGATACTACCGCCTGTGGAGTTTGGGCGAAAGTTACCGAAAATTGACCGCGCTCCCGCCCTCGGGCCAAAATGGCCGATCGGGAGGGGCCCCGGCAGCGCCCGGGCCCGTCGCGGCGGCGGGACTGGCTCACGTCCCGTCCCTGAGCACGCTCTCGACCTTCTGCGCCAGCGACGACGGGGTGAACGGCTTCTGGAGGAAGGCGTATTCGGCCGACTGCACGCCGTGGCGGATCACGGCGTCGTCCATGTACCCCGACAGAAACAGCACCTTGCACTCCGGTCTCCGCTCGAGGATGCGCTGCGCCAGCTCGCCTCCGCCGAGGTAGGGCATCACCACGTCGGAGATGAGCAGGTGAATCGGGCCCGGATGGAGCTCGGAGAGGCGGAGGGCCTCCTCGCCATTCGCCGCCTCGAGCACCTCGTAGCCACAGCGGTACAGGATACGCTGCGCCAGCACCCGCACGGCGGCTTCGTCCTCGACCAGCAGCACCGTCTCGAGGCCCGGCGGCATCGGCTGGAGGACCGCCGGGACACCGGGCTCCGCCCGCGCATCGGACACGCGCGGCAGATAGACCCTGAACGTCGCCCCGTGACCGGGCTCGCTGTCGATCGCGACATGCCCGCGCGACTGCTTGACGATGCCGTGCACGGTGGCGAGCCCCAGCCCGGTTCCCTTGCCGATGCCCTTGGTGGTGAAGAATGGCTCGAACGCCCTCGCGATCGTGGCCGCATCCATCCCGACCCCGGTGTCCTGCACCGTCAGCAGGACGTACTCGCCGGGCGCGAGATCGGGAAAGTCGTGACAGTAGGCCGCGTCGAGGACGACATTGCCCGTCGCGATGGTCAGGCGGCCGTTCGTCGCCATGGCATCCCGCGCGTTGACCGCCAGGTTGATCAGGATCTGCGAGACCTGACCCGGATCGGCCTTCACCAGCCCCAGCTCCGGGCTGAGCCGCAGCGTCAGCACGATGTCTTCGCCGATCAGCCGCCGGAGCATCTTCTCGGTGTCGCTCACGATGCTGTTGAGGTTCAGCACCTTGGGCTCCAGCATCTGCTTCCGGCTGAACGCCAGCAGCTGGCGTGTCAGCGCCCCCGCCCGGTCCCCGGCCTTGCGGATCTCGATCAGCATTTCCCGCGTGGGCGAATCGGCACCGGCGTCCTCGAGCAGCAGGGTGCTGTAGCTGTTGATGACCGTGAGCAGGTTGTTGAAGTCGTGCGCCACCCCGCCGGCGAGCTGGCCGATGGCCTCCATCTTCTGTGCCTGACGGAACTGGTCCTCCAGCCGCCGGCGTTCGGTGACATCCGCCTGCACGCCGACGAAGTGCGTCACCCGGCCGCCGGCGTCCATCACCGGCGCGATCGTCAGGCTGTTCCAGAACGGCGTGCCGTCCTTGCGATAGTTCAGCAGTTCGACCGTGCAGCCCCGTCCTGCGCTGACCGCCGAACGAATCAGTTCGACGGCCGCCGGATCGGAGTCCCTGCCCTGCAGGAAGCGGCAGTTCCGCCCGATCGCCTCCCCGGGCGAATAGCCCGTCAGCCGCTCGAACCCGGGACTGGCGTAGATGATCGGGTTGTCGGGACGCGAGGGATCGGTGATGACGATGCCCTGCGACACGGCGCCGATGGCCCGGTCCCTGAGCCGCAGCTCTTCCTCGTCCCGCCGGCGCTCCCGTTCCTGCACCAGACCATCGAGCGCGAAGGAGATGCTGGGGGTGATCTCGCTGAGCGTCGTCACCAGGTCGTCGGTGAAGAAGCCGGGCTCCGCCGCGTAGAGCATGAGCACGGCGGCCACCCGCCCGCGTTCCCGGAGCGGAAATGCGGCCGAGGCCGCGAAGCCGGCCCGCCGCGCCGCTTCGCGCCAGGGTGCCGTGATCGGTGAGGCGCTGAAGTCGTTGACCACGAAGGACTGGCCGGTCTTCGCGGCCATTCCGGTGGGGCCCTTCGAAAGCGGGTTATCGTCGTCCAGCACGATGGTGATTTCGCGCATGTAGCCGCCATCCTCGCCCGCGGCGGCGACCAGCTTCACCTCGTTGCCCTCCGGCACCCCGACCCACGCGAAGCGGAACCGGCCGGTTTCCACGGCGATGGTGCAGACCTCCTGGAACAGCTCGTTGGCCGAGCGGCACTGACTCACAACCCGGCTGGTCCGCGACAGCATGGCATAGAGATCGTTCCGTACGGCGAGGGCGCGCTCCGCCAGTCTCCGTTCGGTGATGTCATTCGCGATGATGCCCAGCCCGATGATCTCGCCCTCCATCCGGACCGGGTAATAGCTGACGAGCCAGTGGCGGACCGGCCCCCCGTGCATGGAGGCGACTCCGCTGACATCGTGATTCAGGATGGTTTCGCCAGCCAGAGCGCGCCGGTACAGCGGCTCCACATCGGGCCAGAGTCCCGGCACGACGTCCTGCACCCGCTTCCCGATCTCTTCGGACGCCGACAACCCGGAGATGGCGGCGAACGCCTCGTTGACGCGCACGAAGCGGAAGGAGTCGTCCACGCAGGCGAATCCGACCGGAGCGTTGTGGAACAACGTCTCCAGCAGCGCGCGCCTCTGCTCCATCTCGTCGATCCGTTCGGGCATCCGCGCGTTCGGTGTTCGGGGAGGTCATGCGTCGCCGCGAGGCATGGCGGGGAGCGCCGATCAGCCGGCCTTCGCCCTGCCGCTCAAGTCGAAGGTGCCTGCCAGCGGCCTTCCCGGCAAGCCGAGCGGGCGCTCCGTCGGCGCGGCGGCGCTACACCTTCAACAGCATGTCCACCCGGTGCATACCCGGTCCCCAGCCGTCGGGTATGGTGGCGGTGGGATAGGCGCCGAATTTCGCGAAGAAGGGTGCCGAACGATGGCTTGCGCCGATGTAGAGGGTCGCCGCACCGTGCGACCGCGCCAGGCCCACCGCCCCGGTCATGATCCGGGCGCCGAGGCCCTGACCCTGCCACTCCGGGGAAAGCAGAATCCAGCGGAGGGCGACACCCTGCGGCTCATCGGGCAGCACGCCAAAGGCACCCACGATCCGGTCCTCGAGCAGCGCGACCTGATAGTGCGCGCTCCGGTCGGCGAGGAAGTCGACATAGTCCTGCCGCTCGTTGGGAGCGAAGAACTCGGGACAGTTCGCGTCAAAGAGGGAGAGGCAGGCCGTTCTGTCGGTCGACTGATACGGCCGGAAATCGAGCGGCGGGGTCATCATGGTAGTCCTGGCGCCGGGGAATGACTAGGACGCTCTCGAGCCGGAGCCCAGCGTCCGATCCTTCCAGTTCCACCAGAGGCGGAGCCTTGGCACCGGACGAGGGGTCCGGGCAACGTAGGCCGCACACCGGAAGGCGTACAGCACACAGGGATCCTGGCGCTGTCCCCGAAGCGCGTTGAGACGGGTGTACAGTCGTTCGGGATCGCGCCGCTTCAGATCGGCAACTCGGCGGATACCGAGGGCCCGGAGGTCGCGGGCGAGGCTGGGCCCGATGCCGGGCAGGGACTGGAGGTCGTCAGGGGAACTGGACCTGGCATTCATTGGAACTCCTCGCGCATCCTGCGGTGAGCGGCTAACGCCGGCGCCGACGGATCGCAGAAGCATCGTGGTAGAGGAGGGCCGGAGTGATCGTCGCGGTGTACCGCGCACCACGCGTCACCCCTCCCTCCGCGTCTCCACGACTCTGGTGAGCGTCTGCAGCCGCAGCGGGTGATCGCCGAAGTGCGTGGCCAGCGTCTCGGCGACCGCGGCAACGATGGCGTCCGCCGCGGCACCACCCCGTTCCTCGATCGCGCTGATCACCGGGTTCCCGCGCACCATCCCCTCCGCCGCGTCCGCCGCGGAGGGCGCCCTCGCGACGCGGGTGACTTCGGTGATGACGGGCGCCGGGAAGCCCGCCTCGAGGACCAGCGCGCGAAGCGTCTCCGGATCGGCGAGGCTGAACGGCACCCGGTAGAATCCCGGCGGATCGGCGGGAAAGAACCCGGCGATGGTGTCGTTCACCATCCGCGCGAAGCCATTCTCATCCCACGATCCCCAGACACTGAAGAGCAGCTGCCCTCCCGGCCGCAGCACCCGGCGCGCCTCACGAAGGGCCTGCGGCTTGTCGGGGAAGAACATCACCCCGAACTGGCAGACCACTGCATCGACGCTCTGGTCGGCGAACGGCAGCGCTGTGGCGTCCACCACCTGCCAGGTGACCGGGCGCCCCGCGAGCCGCCGCTCGGCGACAGCCAGCATCGGCGGGTTGAGATCCGTCGCGGTGAGCGCCACCTGTGGCGGCATCCGGGAGAGCAGATGCTCGGTGAGAATCCCAGTGCCGGCGGCGACTTCGAGCACCTGCCCGGCGGCAACCGGCCACCGCACCCGGCCCGCGAGGTCGGCGGCGTAGTCACGGAAGAGCAGTGGCCCGAGATGGCGATCGTAAATCTCCGGGATACTCCCCGTGAACGACGCATTGCGGGCCGACGCAGGTTCCTGCGGCATGGGCACTCCCTCTCGGTGGCGGCATCTCTCATTCCACCAATAAGGAGCAGCGCGATCCCGTTTCTGTCCAGCGCCGGACGAAAAGGCGTCCCGTTCGAGGGAGGCGCAGTGCCATCGGACCGCCTGACCTCGCGGATGGGCGGATTCGCCCGGGACCGGCGCGATGCGTGACAGGAACATGGGGCACGTGAGCACGCTCACGCCTCGATCCGCCGGCCACTGGCGCCTCTGCCGACGGAGTGCCATGTTGGCGCGTACCCAACTCCGGTCATCCTCGGTGCGCCTGACATTCTCGGGCCCAATTCTGGTGCTTCTTCTGGCCACCCCGCTGGCTGCCCAGGAGTCAGGCAGCCACGCGCCGAGCCTCGCCGAACTGCAGGCCACCGCCACCAGGGATTCCAACGACGCCGTCGCCCTCTACCGTCTCGCGATGGGGTACTGGGGCAGGGAAAAATGGGACGACGCCGAGCGCATGCTCGGCCAGGCCCTCAAGGTCGCACCCAACTATGCCGACGCACACCTCGCGCTCGGCGTCCTGCCCGGGCGGCGGGGCGATGGATACTGGAAGGATCGGATCAAGAGGGAGGGGATCGAAAAGGTCCGCGAGGAAATCCACCAGAGCTTTTCGCACTACCGGCGCGCCTTCCTGCTCAATCCGCTCGTCGACCTGGGCGTGCTCAGCAAGTTCGAGGAGTCGGGAGAGATCAGCTACGGGGGCGCGTTCGTCTTCTCCTTCGCGCCCTGGTGGATGCACGACCTGACGAAGAGCGCCAACGAGCTCCGCGAGGGACAGTACGACACGACCTTCGAGCGGCTGCAGGAGCTGGCCCACGACCGGCGCTTCGGTGGCGAGGATATCGACGTCGCCTCCGACGTCCTCTGGCTCCACGGCCTCGCGGCCGCCCATGTGAAGAACTACGACATGGCGGTCCGGGACTTCGCCATTCTCACCGGGCGGAGCGTCGCGATGGAGCGCGACACGCTCCGCGCGGAGCGTGTCAGCCCGATGCAGAGCAATGACTATCGCTTCATCCTTGCGACGATGCTCTACCTCGCCGGCCGGTACGACCAGGCGATCCCCACCTTCCGCCGCGCCCTCGAGGTGGATCTCGGGCTGTACGTCGCGCACGTGCAGCTGGCACGGATGTATGAAACGAGGGGGGATCTCGAGGCGGCACTGGCGGAGCGCCGGCTCGCCCTCGATGTGCAGCAGGACGACCCCGACCTGCTCATCGATCTCGCGCGGACTCTCCTCAAAACGGGGCGATTCGAGGAGACCCGCCAGCCGCTGGCGGACGCCGCCCGGCTCAACCCGCGCGACGCGCGGGCCCCGTACCTCCAGGCCGTGCTCCGCCAGGCGCGGGAGGCCAACCCCCGCAACGTTCGGGCACTCCATGTGCTCGGCATCGTCTCCAGCCAGGTCGGCAGCACCGACGAAGCGCGCGAGGCGCTGACACGTTTTCTCGCAATGGCGCCCAGCCGGTTCAGCGAGCAGAAAGCCGAAGCCACGCGCCGGCTGCAGGAACTCAAGTGAGAACATTCACGTTGCCCCGCTCTCCGCACGGCGCCGCGGCGCCGCTCGCGGTGCTGCAGTCGCTGACGCGCTTCCTGGCACTCGCGCCGAGCCGGTATGATCGTCAGATCGGCATGGCTCGCGATCGTCTCGCCCAACTGCAATAGGGGTTCGAATGCCCGCGCGCCTTCCGCTCCGCCGTCGCTGCGCCATCGCGCTCGCCCTGCTGGCAGTGGCGAGCCTGCCCCAGCGGGTCGCCGCCCAGGGCGCCTCCTACGAGCAGCTCCAGACCTTTTCGAGCCTGCTCAATCAGATCCGCCTGAGCTACGTGGACTCGGTGACGTACGCCGAGCTGGTGCACGCCGCGATCGATGGCGTGCTCTCGTCGCTCGACCCCCACAGCCGCTTCGAGCGGCGGGTGGACGCCGAGCGCGAAATGGAGTACGCGCTGGGCAAGCTCGCCGGCACGGGACTGTATCTGGATCTGGTGGACGATCAGATCGCGGTGCTCTCCGTGCACCCCGGTTCCCCGGCCGCACGCGCCGGGGTGAGTCCGGGAGATCGCCTAGTGAGCATCAACGACACCGCCGTATCCGGGCTGACACCTCAGGAGGCCGGCAGCCGCCTGACGGGCGACAAGGGGAAGAAGCTGCGACTGGTCTTCACCCGGGGAACCCGGCTCGAACCCGATTCGGTTCCCGTGACGCTGAAGATCGACTTCCTGAAGCCGGTGTCGATCGGCATCCGGCGCCTGGTCGATCCCACCACCGGCTACATCCAGCTGGTGGAGTTCGAGCTGAAAGGGGGCGAGGAGCTGGAGCATGCCATCAGCGACCTCAAGGGAAAGGGAGCCAAGCGGCTCATTCTTGATCTGCGCGGCAATCCCGGAGGCTTCCCGATTGCGGCAGAGGAAATCGCTGGACTCTTTCTCCCCAAGGACACGCTGATCTATCGCACGGAGGCAAAGCACCAGTCCGACGGCGAGACACTCCGCAATCACCGGAACGGATCGTTTCGCGACTTGCCGCTCATGATCCTGATCGACAATGGCAGTGCGAGCGCGTCGGAGGCCGTCGCGTCCACCCTGCAGGACCACGACCGCGCCCTGGTGCTCGGACGGCGCAGCTTCGGCAAGGCGCTGATCCAGCGCCGATTTCCGCTGCCGCCGGAGGGCGATGTCGTCTGGCTTACGGTCGCCCGGATTGTGACGCCCAGCGGCCGCATCATCCAGCGGTCGTACCGCGGCCTCAAGGCGGCGCAGTACTACAACTATGCCGGGAAGAGCGGCACGAATCAGGATACGCTGCAGCTCTTTCACACCGACCACGGCCGGGAGGTGCGGGGAGGCGGGGGCATCGTGCCAGACGTCGCGCTGCCGACCACTGCAACGCTGCCCGTCTGGTGGTCCGCCGCGGTTGACAGCGGCTGGTATGAGGCGATACCGGACAGCGTCGCCAACCTCCTCCCGAAGGACCAGGCCGCCCGGCTCCACTGGTTCGATGCCCGCGACGAATGGCAGACCCGGCTGGTCGTTCCCTTCCTCGAGCGGGTGCGGACCCGGCTCGGTATCACGGCCGCAGCGGATACCTTGCTGATGGCGCGGCTGGGCAGGATCCTCGGGCACCGCGCGGCGGAGGTGCGCTGGGGCCCCGATGCAGGCGACGAGTTCCTCGTCCACAACGATCCCGACATCAAGGCCGCCATGGCATATTGGGATCGGCTCGGGACGCTCCTGACTGGCCCGCCCGGGCCGTAGCTGCCGCCGCGGTCGCCCGCTCTCGTGGTGCTGATCGGCGATCCTGGTGACCGTTCACTGCGACCCGACGGAGCGTCCCGTCATGCATCGCCGCATCGCCGGTTTCCATCAGGACCAGGAGCAGCACTGGGTCGCCGACCTGGAGTGCGGTCACACCCAGCATGTCCGCCACGAACCGCCGCTGACCACGCGGCCCTGGGTGCTCGAGGAGCGCTCGCGTCAGGCGCATCTCGGCACGCCGCTCAACTGTCTGCTTTGCGACGTGGCGCCGGCCGCCGCCCCTGGCACCGATCTGCTCGACCTCTCCCCCGAGGCGCGCGCGATCTACGACGACGCCCGGCTCAGGGGCCTCTGCCACGACGGCGCGCTGGAAGTGGCGCGGGGGGTGCCACCTTCCGATCCGCCTACTTCGCCGGCGTGAAGCCGAACTTCTGCCCGCCGACGCTCGCCTCGTACATCAGTCCGCCCTTGGCCATGGTGAAGATGGCGACGCCGTGATTGTACTTCACGTTCGCCGAGGCTCCCGTCTTCACCGCGACCGCGGACACCTGCGCGCTCAGCTCGAAGTCGCCACGGCAGAACTCGTCGATCGCCGCCTGGTCCTTGAAGAAGATCACCTCGCGATAGGCCTGGCCGCCGAGCTGAAAGCCGATCGTCACCTGGGTGAGCGTCGCCCGGCCCCTGAGCGCTCCATGGTCGTACACCCAGCCCTTCCCTCGCGCGCCGCCGATCCCGATGGCCCCCTTGCCCACCGTCGGGAAGATGGCGTAGCCCGGAGATTCGGCGAACAGCCGCGCCATGCCGCTGTCCGATCGCTCGAACTCGGCGATCGCGTGCGGCACGTCCTTCTGGGCCACGAGCGGTGCGGCGTTTCCGGTCGCGGCGATCGCGGCGGCCAGGCCGAGTCCACGTGCGAGCAATGCGAAGCGCATCTTGCAGCCTCCAGAATGGTTTCCACCATCGTAGACGCCGGCTCGGGGGCGGGGAGCACCCGCCCGCTGATCACCCTCCGGCGGACTTCAGCGCGGCCTTGCCCCACCGCGCGATCAGCGGGTCCTCGATCCCGGCGCTGTCGAGCACCGCGCAGCCCTGGTACAGGTGGCTGCGCGCTTCCTCTCGCCGGCCCGCCGCGGCGAGCGCCGTGCCGAGCAGGCACTCGGCTTGCGCCAGGTCGCGGCCCGGATGCGGCGCCAGCGCACTCTGCACCTCGAACATCCGGCTCGCTGCGGCGACGGCCGCGGCGAAGTCGCGCCGTGCGAACGCCGTCATCCCCAGCCAGCGCGCGCCATCGACCTGGCGGGGATCCCCGTCGGCCGCCTTGCTCTGGATGAAGCTGTCGGCCACCGCCGCGTCGTGGGTGGCCTCCGCAATCCGTCCGAGCCGGAGCAGCATCGGCACCCGCTGTCCGGTGCGGTAGTAGGCCTCAGGCGCTGACGGCCCGCCGATGGCCCGCGCCTGCGCAATCGCGGAATCCAGCAGGGCCAGCCCTTCTCCTTCACGCCCCAGCCGCCCCACGATGATGCCGAGATTGCGCAGCGCGTTGCCGATGAGGGGATTGTCCGGGGCGAGCCCCTTTCGCAGATGGGCCAGCGCCTGACGCTCGAGCTGCTCCGCTTCCGCGAATTTCCCCCGCCGGGCCAGGGTGAGCGCCAGCCGTTCATACGCGTTCCCCCGCGCATCCTCGGACGCCGTACTCCGCAGCGTGCGGTCGAGCCCTTCCCGCTGCAGGCTCTCCGCCTGGGCCAGCTCGCCGGCCGCGGAGAGCGCGCTGGCGAGATTGTTGGCCACCGTGAGCCGGTCCGGATTGTCAGGCGGCAGCCGCGCGCTCAGGATGTCGAGCGTCGCCTGGAACAGCGCCATCGCCTCGACCGGCCGGCCCTGACCAAGCAGATCGGCGGCCTCGGAGTGCAGCCGGCCCGCGACCGCCATGGAGTCCAGCCCGGGCGAACGCGCCTCCGATTCCACCAGTTCCGCGAACAGCCGGCGCCGGAGGGCGGGATCGTCCGTGGCCTGGGCCAGGTCGTTCAGCGCGACCCGTACGTCGGCCCCCGTCGGCCCTTCGAGCCGCCGGAAGCGCGCCAGCGAGGAATCGAACATCGGCCGCGAGGCGTGTGCCCCCCGGTAGTAGTGGACCACCGCGGACAGCTCGTGGTAGGTACGCGCCGCCTCGAGGTCATCGGGCCCGCGGAGCTGCCACTGCAGCTCCGTGGAGCGGCGGAGCAGCCCCTCGGCCCGGGAATAGTCGCCCCGCGCCGAGTGCATCTGGCCGACCGTCCTGAGCAGCGCGGCCTGGCGCTCGGGATCGTCCACCATCCGTTCCATCCGTGACTCCGCTTCATCGAGCAGGGCCGACACCCGTACGGTGTCGCCGCCCGGCACCTTGCGCGGGTTGGCGCGCTCGAAGAGCCCGGTGAGCACCTGCAGCATGTCGGTGGCCACCGCCCGCTCCCGCTCGGCGCGGTCCCGCTCCCGCGCGAGCCGCCGCGCCTGCACCGTGGCGGTGATCGCGAAGCCGAGCAGCAGCATGGCCACCGCCGCGCCACCGAGCACGAGACCCCGGTTCCGGGTGACGAACTTGCGGGCGCGGTAGCCCAGCCGGTCGGGCTGCGCGCGCACCGGGAGCCCGCCGAGATAGCGCTCGACGTCATCCGCCAGCGCGGCCGCGGAGGAGTAGCGCCGGTCCGGCTCCTTGCGGAGTGCGGCCTGGGTGATCACGTCGAGGTCGCCGCGGAGCTCCCCCGCGAGCACCCGGTCCGGCACCACGGAACTCGGCAGCGGCGCGGGTGTCTCGAGGATCGCGCGCTCCAGTTCCGGCAGTGAGCGCCTGGCCTGCGCGAACGGCATGCGGCCGGTCAGCAATTCGAAGAGCAGCACCCCGAGTCCGTAGACATCGGTGCGGGTGTCACAGGCTTCTCCGCGGAGCTGCTCCGGCGCGGCGTGCTCGGGGGTGAGGAGGCGGCTCTCGGGACGAGTGGCGCGCACCAGGGAGTCATCGAGGTTCGGGTCCTGCATCCGGGCGATGCCGAAGTCGAGCAGCCGCGGGGTCCCGTCCGCTTCCACGAAGATGTTGGATGGCTTGAGGTCGCGATGAATCACCAGTTGCCCGTGCGCGAACTCCACCACCCGGGCCACCCGGACGAACAGCCGGAGCCGCGCCTCGAGACCAAGCCCCCGCTCGGCGCAGTACTTCGTGATCGGCACGCCGTCCACGAACTGCAGCACCAGGTAGGGACGGCCGTCCTCGAGCGCGCCACCGTCCACGATCGGCGCGATGCCCGGGTGCACCAGCCGCGCGAGCGCCTGCCGCTCCACCCGGAACCGGCGCACCGTCTCCGCCGTGCGATAGCCGGGCCGGAGCACCTTGATCGCCACCGTCTGGCTGTACGCCCCGTCGACCCGTTCGGCGCGATACACCTCACCCATGCCGCCCTGCGCCACCAGCCGATCGATGCGCCAGGGGCCGAGGCGGGTACCGGGGGCGAGATCGCTGATCTGGAGAGCTGGATCCGACGGGCGCGGCCGCCGTTCCTCCTCGAGCAGCAGCGGGGTCCCGCTCTCGTGGGCCTCCAGCATGGCGAGCACCTCCCGCCGGATGACGCCGTCGCCCCGGGCGGCATCGACCACGTAGGCCTGACGTGACGCCACTGGAAGCTCGAGCGCGGACGCGAAGATCTCCGCGATCAGATTCCAGCGGGCTTCCAGGGAGGAGGAGTGGCTCGTCATCTCATTCGGACATGGCGCCGTCGGCGACTCGGGATGGACATCACTCGGGCAGATCGAGGGCCCGGGCCACTTCCTTGCGGAGCCAGGCCCGCGCGGCGAGCCAGTCGCGCTGGACGGTCTTGCCGGACACATCGAGCAATGCCGCCGTCTCCTCCAGCGAGAGCCCGCCGAAGAAGCGGTACCGCACCACCTCCGCGGCCCGCGGGCTCACCTGTTCGAGCCGCTCGAGTGCCTCATCGAGTATGACGAGGTGATCGGCCTCTTCCGTGGTCAGCAGCGCCTCCGACTCCGCGTCTTCGAGCGAGATCGGGTCGGCGCCCCCGCCCCGCTTGATCCTGAGCCGGGCACGGGCATGGTCCACGAGGATGCGGCGCATCGTGGTGACCGCGATCCCGAAGAACCGGGTCCGCTCCGGCGCCGAGAGGCCCGATTGTGAGGCAAGCCGGAGCCAGGCCTCGTTCACAAGGCCGGCGGTATCGAGGGTGTGACCGGCGCGCTCTCGCCGGAGCAGGCCGCGCGCGAGGCTCCGCAGCTCCTCGTAGTGCTGGGCGATGAGATCCAGAACGGCGTCGGACATGAGGGCTAAGATGTCGCGCGGAGCCACCCCGCTCAAGCCAGGCCCGGCCCGCTGCCACCACCCCATGTCCAGTTCCGGCGACGAATGACGCCATTCGAGGCAAGCGGCTCCATCTCCTCATCCCCTCGGAGGCCATCATGACCACGCATTGGCGAACCGGTTTCCTCTATCTCTTCGGCGCCATCGGCATCGCCGCGGGCGCCGTCAGCTGCAGCCGGGCGGACGACCCCGCCTCCCCGAATACCGCCCTCCGCGATGCGCGGGACATGCCGGCCGACGCCCGGATGCATCATGATGAGGAGGCCAGGACGCTGTACGTCTGGGCCAGCGACCAGGCTCGCAAGGCCCCCGACTTCCTCGCCGTCGTCGACTTCGACCGCCGCTCGCCGAGCTATGGCAAGGTGCTCGGCACCGTGCCCGTCCCGCCCCCGGGCAACATCGGGAACGAGGCACATCACTGCCACATGTCGCAGGATCACCGGATCCTCGCCTGCGGCGGCCTGCTGAGCCTGCTCAAAGGGCAGAACAGCATCTTCTTCTTCGATATCACCGACGGGCGCCACCCGAAGTTCATGTTCTCGGCCAATGCCCCGAACTCGAGCATCACCGATGATTTCCTGCCCCTCCCCGGCGGCGGCTTCCTGGTGACCAACATGGGTTCGGCCTCCGGCGGCTCCGGGGGCCGGGTGGTCGAGTTCGACCGGAACCTCAATCTGATCGGCGAGTATCCGTCGTCCAGCCCGCTCGACGGGCAGTTCAACCCGCACGGCATCGACGCCGATTTCTCGAAGAACCTTCTCGTCACGAGCGACTTCATCAATCCGGTGACGACGCTGAACGCCTGGCCCGGCCCGGTGGAGCTCCGCAGTTCACTCCGCTTCTGGAACCTGCGCGACCGCAGGATCACCCGCACCGTCTACCTGCCTGACAACGCCGGCACCATGGACGTCAAGCTCATCCCCGGCGATCCGCACGGCAGAGCCGTCACCGCCAACATGTTCACCGGACTGGTCTACACCGTCGATCCCACCGACGGAAGTTACGTGATGGCGTTCGACTGCGACTCGATCGTGCCCCACGTCGAAGTGCCGGTGCGCGGCGGCATGACCCAGCTCCTCGCGATGCCCCGGAACGGGAAGCGGCTGATCTTCGGGTCGTTCCAGGCGGGCCAGGTGGGAATGCTGGACATCACCAACCGCAGTCATTTCCGGCAGGTGTCGGTGGTGAACTTCGGCCTCAACTCCGGACCGCACTCGATCCACCTCACCCACGACGACAAACGGCTGATCGTGACCGACTACTTCCTCGATCAGGACGACTTCGGCAAGATCCACTTCGAGGGCGACCACAAGGTCCACGTGCTCAACGTGAGCCTCGACGGCCTGGCTGAGGATCCCGGCTTCCCCGCCATCGACTTCAACACCGCCTTCCCGACCGGCCCCGCCCGGCCCCACGGAATCGGCATGAAGTGAGGCCCGGAACCCCAGGGGCGCGGCATGGCCGCGCCCCTTCGGTCCGTGGATATTGTCAAACAGTTGTTAAAGTATTAAACTCTAACCTGACTCGTCACCGCAGGGACAGGTATGACCGCCATCGCTTCGCCACCTCGCGTCTCGCTCTTCCAGCCGATCACCCTGCGCGGCATCATCGCCCGCAACCGGATCGCCGTCAGTCCCATGTGTCAGTACTCGTCGACTGACGGCTTCGCTACCGACTGGCACGTCGTCCACCTAGGCAGCCGCGCCGTGGGGGGCGCGGGCATCGTCATCGCCGAGGCGACCGCCGTCCTGCCCGAAGGCCGTATCACGCCGGCCGACCTCGGCATCTGGAGCGACGAGCATATCGAGGGGCTCACCCGCGTCGCCCGCGCCATCCGCGACAACGGCGCGATCCCGGGGATCCAGCTCGCCCATGCGGGCCGCAAGGCGAGCTGCGCCAGGCCGTGGGACGGTGGCCGTCAGCTGGCGGAATCCGCCGGCGGCTGGGCCACGGTCGCGCCGAGCGCCGTGCCCTTCCGCGAGGATGAGCGGGCGCCGGTGGCGCTCGACGAGGCGGGTATCCGTGAGGTGATCAGCGCCTTCGTCGCCGCGGCGCGGCGAGCCCGCGCCGCCGGATTCGAGATCGTCGAAATCCATTCGGCCCACGGCTACCTGCTCAACGAGTTTCTCTCGCCGCTCAGCAACCGGCGCACCGATGGGTATGGCGGCAGCTTCGAGAACCGCACCCGCCTGCTGCGTGAGGTCACAGCGGCCGTGCGCGCGGTCTGGCCCGCGGAACTGCCGCTCTTCGTCAGGATCTCGGCGACCGACTGGGTGGAGGGCGGCTGGGACGCCGATCAGTCCGTGGCGCTGGCGCGTGAACTCGGCGCCCTCGGCGTGGATCTGGTGGATTGCTCCACGGGTGGCCTGGTGCCGGGCGCAAAGATCCCCGACGGACCGGGCTACCAGGTGCCGTTCGCTGCGCGTGTCAGGAACGAGGCAGGCATCGCCACCGGCGCCGTAGGTCGCATCACGCGGCCCGAGCAGGCCGAGGAGATTCTCGCCTCCGGCCACGCCGACATCGTGCTCCTTGCGCGGGAGATGCTGCGGGACCCATACTGGCCGATCCACGCGGCGCAGGCGCTCGGCGTTCCTGCACCGCTGCCGAAACAGTATCTCAGGGCGCGGGAGTAGATCGATGTCCAAAGCCGCACCCGTGACGCCGGAAGAGCGCGCCTCCGTCTTCAAGGCGCTCGGCGAGCCGACTCGACTCCGCATCGTCGACTATCTCCGCCGCCGCGGTGGCGAGGCGACCGGAACGGAGATCGCGGAGCACGCGGGCATCAGCCTCGCGCTGCTCTGCCATCACGGCGACGCGCTGACCGAATCGGGCCTGGTGGAAAAGCGAAAGGAGGGACAGACGAGCTACTGGATGCTCAACACCCGCGCACTCGCGGCCGCGCTCCGTCAGCTCGAGGACTGAGGCGAATCACGGGCCAGGCAGCCGCCTAGGGCAAGGCGACCCGTCGGGGGGTCGGCCGAATGGATCGGCGAACGCTGCAGCCCGAACCACCCGGCGAAGATCTGCGCGCCCGCTGAAGTTCCCCGCAGTCAGGCTGTCCTGCAGCGAATGTCCGGCAATCACCAGGCGCCCCGTCGATGAATCCCCCAGTGCGAAAACTTCCTCATGAACCTCCCGCTCAACCGCCTGACGAAATCGAAAGATTGACCAACATTCGTTCGGTGGCGTTTCAGCCCGCCTTCACCCCGCCGCTCGTAGATTGCGGCTCAGGAGCGGAGTCTGCAATCAGGAGGGTGTTATGGGCACGCGGAGATGGATGTTGCCGGCACTGGTGGGAATCGCCATCAACGCCGCCTGTGGAGGCGATGGGGGGACGGGCCCATCCAAGAGTCAATTGGTCGGAACGTGGCAGGTCGCGAAATGCGAGTATGTCGGCACCGGAGGACAGGGCACCGTGGATCTCATCGCGGGCGGCGGGACCGGCACGCTGGTGCTCACCGCCGACGACACGCTGCGGCTCACCGTGACCCCGGCGAGCGGGCCGCAGGTCATGCTCACCGCGACGTATCAGGTTCAGGGGATCGACCTGCTGCGTGTCACACCGGCCGGCGCGAGCTGGTACTGGGCGTGGGACATGGCGCTGACCAACAACACGCTGAAGCTGACCGGAGCCGACGGGCAGTACGACTTCAACGGTGACGGCACGGGCGAGCCCGCCAAGTGGAATCTGGAGATGACGAAGTAGCGGGCCGGGTCAGGCGCTGAGAAGGGCATCAATCCAAGGATGTAGCACTTGCGCTGGCTCCGGTGCCCGCGAATGATTGATCCGTACACACGAGTGACTTCGCTGCAGGCGGGCGAGGTCGCCTCCGGGCGAGGAGCGACGGCCTCGAATGGGCGGGCGCAGCGGCTTGGGCCGAGTGCGCCCTTTTGCGTTCCTGGAGGTCAGGCATCAGTCGTCGGACGCCGGCGGCGCGCGTAGCGCGCGAGTTCGGCGACCCTCATCAGAGAAGGGTGTCGTCATCCCCATGTCCCTGCTGCGGCGCCTGCGCTACCCGCGCCGGCCCCGCCCGATCGATCCGCCGCTCCGCGCCGAGCTGCTCAGCATCGAACGCCTGGAAGAGCGGGCCAAGGTGCTGGCCGCCAGCTTCACGCTCGCCCGCGACAGTGCCGGGAAGAATCGCGCCTTTTTCCGCCGGCTCGACGAGAACAGCCGCATCATCCGGACGGCGTACCGGCTGCTCGCCGACGACGTGCACCGGGGGGAGTTCGTTCCCCCCGTGGCGGAGTGGCTGCTGGACAACTACCACCAGATCGAGTCCGAGAGCCACGCGATCCGGCATGACCTGCCGCCGGCCTTTCACCGCCGGCTTCCCGCGCTCGCGTCGCGCGAGCTGGCGGGCGCCGCGCGTACCTACGCGATGGCGATCGAGCTGGTGGGACACACCGATGGACGACTCGACCGCGCGCTGCTGACCCGCTTCATGGCCGCGTACCAGACCGTGGCCCCGCTGACCATCGGCGAGCTGTGGGCGTGGCCGATCATGCTGAAGGTGGCGCTGCTCGAGAATCTTCGCCGGCTGGCGGAGGAGACCCTGGCTGGACGCGAGGCGCGGGCCCAGGCCAACCGCTTCCTGGACCGGCTCGACACCAGCGATGGACAGAAGCCCGCGAAGCTGCCGGACGTGCTGGAGACCGCCTGGGTCGTGCAGGTGCTGCAGCGGCTGCGCGAGTATGGGCCGCCCGCGGCGCCGCTGCGGGCGGCGGTTGAGGCCCGCCTCGGCGCGGATGGCCTCACCGTGGAGGATGTGATCCGCGCCGAGCATCAGGTGCTCGCGGCGGGCCAGGTGTCGGTGGCCAACGCGATCACCAGCCTGCGCTTCTGCGCGAGCCTCGACTGGTCGCAATACGTCGAGAGTGTGAGCCTGGTGGAGCAGGTGCTCCAGCGCGACCCGGCGGCCGTCTACGGTCGCATGGATTTCCTGAGCCGCGATCGGTACCGGCAGGCGGTGGAGGAGCTGTCCGAACCGAGCGGCGACGCACAGATCCGGGTGGCGCTCCGCGCGGTCGAAAGCGCGCGAGAGGCCCTGGAGCGAACCTCCAGCCAGGACCGCAGCGCCCACGTGGGATATCACCTGATCGGGCGAGGGCGCCGGGCACTGGAGACCGACGTCGCGTACCGGCCGGGAATCATGGCGCGCCTCCGCCGGTTCATGTTCGGGCACGCCACGGCGGTCTACCTCGGCTCGATCGCGCTGGTCACCGCCGTCGTGGTCGGCGCCGGCCTGCACTACGCCGCATCGCAGGCCGCGACGACGATCGGGGGGATCGCGATCGCCTTCCTGCTGCTGCTGCCCGCCAGCGAGCTCGCCACCGCCGTGGTGCAGCGGCTTGCCGTCCTGCTGATTCCGCCGCGGCGGCTCCCCCGCTTCGACCCCATGGAGGGCGTCCCTCCCGAATCCCGCACCATCGTGGTGATCCCGACGCTCCTGACGAGCGTCGAGGGCACCGGGCAACTGCTCGCCCACCTCGAGGTGCTGGCGCTCGGCAACAGCGACCCCAACATCCACTTTGCCATTCTCAGCGACTTCGCCGATGCGCTCCACGAGGAGATGCCGGACGATGCGGCGATTCTCGACACGGCGCGGTCGGGGATCGCGCTGTTGAATGAGACGGTCGGCCGCGGGCGCACCGATGCCTTCCACCTGTTCCACCGTGCGCGACAGTGGAACGCCGCCGAAGGATGCTGGATGGGGTGGGAACGCAAGCGTGGCAAGCTGGAGGAGTTCAACCGCCTGCTGCGCGGCGCGCGTGACACCACCTTCGTGGTCCACGAGGGCAATCCCGATCTGCTCGACGGACGCGTGCGCTACTGCCTCACGCTCGACAGCGATACCCGCCTGCCGAGGGATGCGGCGCGGCAGCTGATCGGGATCATGGCGCATCCGCTCAATCGCGCTTCGTTCGACCCGGTGCTCCGCCGGGTGACCGAGGGCTACGGGATCCTGCAGCCGCGGGTCAGCGTCACCATGGCGAGCGCGGCGGGGTCGCTCTTCGCGCGGGTCTACTCCGGTCATACCGGCGTCGACCCGTACAGCTCGGCGGTGTCCGATACGTACCAGGACCTGTTCAGCGAGGGCATCTACACCGGCAAGGGGCTGTACGACATCGACGCCTTCATGGCGGCGCTCGACCATCGCGTGCCGGAGAACGCGCTCCTGTCGCACGATCTCTTCGAAGGCCTCCATGCGCGGCCGGCGCTGGTGACGGATGTCGAGGTCGTGGACGACTATCCCGCGAGCGTGCTGACCCATGCGAGGCGGCAGCATCGATGGGCCCGGGGCGACTGGCAGATTCTCTTCTGGCTCTTTCCAGTGGTCCCGACGCGCAAGGGACTCGAGCGAAACTCCCTGCCGCTGATTTCCCGCTGGAAGATCCTCGACAACCTGCGGCGCACCCTGGTGGCCCCCGCCACCGTCCTGGCGCTCGTGGCGGCCTGGCTCGTGCTGCCCGGCAGTCCGGCGGTCTGGACCCTGGGCATCCTTGCCACCCTCGCCTTCCCGATCTGTCCCATCCTCCTCCGGCTGCTCGGCGGCCCGGAACCGCAGCAGCCGTTCAGCGTCTTCGTGCGGCTGCTCGGCGACGACCTGGAGGCGGCGGGTGCCCAGGTACTGCTCGGCATCACCTTCCTGGCGTACCACGCCTACGAGATGCTGCACGCCATCGTGCTCACGCTCGTCAGGCTCGTCGTCACGCAGCGGCGGCTGCTGGAATGGGAAACCGCCGCGGCATCGGCCGCCCGCGCGACGGGGCTGAGCGGGCGGGGCTCGGCACTGCTCTTCATCGGCGCCATGTCGGCCAGCCCAGCCGCGGCCTTCGTGGTGGCGGCCGCGCTCTCCGCCGGACGTCCCAGCGCGCTCCCCGCCGCCGCGCCGGTCCTGCTGCTCTGGGCCGCCGCGCCGGTCATCGCGTGGGCGCTGAGCCAGCCGGTCGTCTCCCGGCGCCACCAGCTGACGAGCGACGAGCGGCTGAGGCTCCGCTCCATCGCCCGGAAGACCTGGCGCTATTTCGAGGTCTTCATGGGCCCGGGCGACCATGGACTCCCGCCTGACAACTACCAGGAACTGCCCGCGCCGATGGTGGCGCACCGGACCTCGCCGACCAATATCGCGATGGGGATGCTCGCCACCCTGGCGGCGCACGACCTGGGCTACCTCCGCACCGCGGCGCTCATCGAGAAGCTCTCGGCGCTGCTCGGCACCGCCGAGAGCCTCGAGCATCATGAAGGGCACCTGCTCAACTGGTATGACACCCGCACCCTCGCGCCGCTGCTGCCACGGTACGTCTCCACCGTCGACAGCGGCAACCTGTGCGGAGCGCTGCTGGCACTGGCCGCCGGCCTGAGGGAACTCACCCGCGAGCCGCAGACCGCGGCGCAGGGTGCGGCCGGCCTCGCCGACACCGTTCGCGTCGGGATGCAGGCGGTGGCTGCGCTCCCGGCCGTGTCCGGCGCGCAGACGGAGACGCTCAGCCGCCTGACAGCCCAGCTGACCGCCACGGCCGCCGCGCTGGAGCGGGGAACGGACCCGGAGGCGGCGCTCCGCGACGCCGCCGCGACACGGCCTGCGCTCGAGTCAGCGCTGGCGCGGTGTGAGGCGTGCCGCAGCGAGACGCCGGACTGGCATGCCGCCATGGCGTGGGCCCGGACGGCGCTCGACGGGCTGGCACCTTCCGGGAACCACGCGGACCTCGACGAGCGCCTGACCGATCTCGCCGGGCGCGCCGTCGCGCTGGCGGATGGCATGAACTTCGGCTTTCTCTACGACCGGCAACGGAAGATCTTCGCCATCGGGTATCGGCCCCCCGACGCCGACGGACCGGGCCGGCTCGACACCTCCTTTTACGACCTGATGGCCTCCGAGGCGCGGCTGGCGAGCTTCGCCGCGATCGCCAAGGGGGACGTGCCCCAGAGTCACTGGTTCCATCTCGGCCGGCTGCTGACCAGCGTGCAGGGCGTTCCGACGCTGCTCTCCTGGAGCGCGACGATGTTCGAGTATCTCATGCCGATGCTCGTCCTGCGCAGCTATCCCGAAACCCTGCTGGACCAGTCGTGCCGCATGGCGGTCCGCCGCCAGATGGAATACGGTCGCCTGCAGGGCGTGCCCTGGGGCATCTCGGAATCGGGGTTCAACCTCGTCGACCGGCACGGTCACTACCAGTACAAGGCGTTCGGCGTCCCCGGCCTCGGACTCAAGCGGGGCCTGGGCGACGAACTGGTCATCTCGCCCTACGCCACCGCGCTGGCCGCGATGGTGGATCCGGCGCAGGCGGTGCTCAACTTCCGCCGCCTGACGAGTGCGGGCGCCGAGGGGCCGTACGGATTCTACGAGGCGATCGACTACAGTCACCGGAAGGACGACGAGGAGGAGGCACCGCTCCCCGGCGCCGCCCGGCGGGGTACGGTGGTCCGCTCCTTTCTGGCGCACCACCAGGGCATGAGCCTGGTCGCGATCGCCAACGCCGTCCTCGGCGACCCGATGGTCCGCCGGTTCCACGCCGACCCCCGCATCGAGGCGACGGAACTGCTGCTGCAGGAGCGGGCACCGCGCCACGTGCCGATCACGGAGCCGCGGCCCGCGGAGAGCACGCACGTGGCCCCACCCTCACCCGTGGCGAGCCTGCGGCGCTTCCGCACGCCGCACACCCTGCATCCGCACGCCCAGTTTCTCACCAACGGGACGTACTGCGCCATCGTCACCAACGCAGGCGGCGGCGCCAGCTTCTGCCGCGGGCGGGCGGTGACCCGCTTCCGCGAGGATGCGACGCGCGATCTGGGCAGCCAGTTCATCTATCTGCGCGACGTGCGCAGCGGCCTGGTCTGGTCCGCCACCCATCACCCCGTGGGCCGTGAACCGGATGATTGTCTCGTGACGCTGCAGGCGGAGAAGGTGGTCTTCCGGCGGCGCGACGACGAGATCGCCACCCAGCTCGAGATTGCGGTCTCGACCGAGGATGATGTGGAGGTGCGCCGGCTCTCGGTGACGAACACCAGCGACCGGGCCCGGGAGCTCGAGATCACCAGCTACGCGGAGATCGCGCTGGCGGTGCCTGCGGAGGATCTGGCGCATCCCGCCTTCGGCAAGCTGTTCATCGAGACCGAGTACCTGCCGGACTGCACCGCGCTCGCCTGTCATCGCCGCCCCCGTTCCCACGACGACGCCGGCCAGTGGGCCGTGCATGTCCTCAGTATCGACGGGCGCATGCGCGGCGCCGTGGAGTGGGAGACCGACCGGCTCCGCTTCCTGGGCCGCGGCCGCGGGCCCGAGAATCCGGTGGCGCTCGACGGCCGGGCGCTGTCCGGCACCACCGGCGCGGTCCTCGACCCGATCGTGAGCCTCCGCCAGCGGATCCGGCTGGCACCGGGTGGCTTCGTGCGGCTCACCTTCGCCACCGGCGTCGCCTCCGACCGCGACGGCGCCCTCGCCCTCGCCCAGAAATACCACGACCCGAGCGCGGCGGCGCGCACCTTCGCGCTGGCGTTCGCGCAGTCGCAGAGCGTCCTGCGGCACGTCGGCGTCTCGATCGAGCAGGCGCAGCTCTTCGAGCGCCTCGCCTCCCGCGTGCTGTATCTCGATACCTCGCTCCGCGCGAGCGGGAAGGTGCTCGCGCACAACGTCCTCGGCCAGCCGGGGCTCTGGGCCCACGGGGTCTCGGGTGATCTCCCGATCCTGCTGGTACGGGTGCTGAGCGAGGACGACCTCCCGATGGTCCGCCAGGTCCTGCAGGCGCAGGAGTACTGGCGCATCAAGGGTCTCAAGGCGGACGTGGTGATCATGAACGATCACCCCCTCAATTACCTCGACGAGATCCACGTGCAGCTCTCCGCGCTGCTCGACACCGGCCCCTGGGCCGCGTGGAAGCATCAGCCCGGCGGAGTGTTCCTGCTGCGGCGGGATCGGATGAACGAGGCGGAGCGCGTCCTGCTGGAGAGCGTCGCCCGCGCCACCCTCAGCGGCGAGCGCGGGGACCTTGCCGCCCAGCTCGATCACCCCTATGAGGAGCCGCTCGCCGCACCGGAGCTCGCCTTCACCCCGACTGGAGTCCGGTCCGCGCCGGATGAGCGCATCGACGCCGAAGTCCCGCCGCTCAGCTTCGGCAACGGCACCGGCGGATTCAGCGCGGACGGCACCGAGTACGTTGTCGTGCTCGAGGGCGATCAGGAGACCCCGCTTCCCTGGGTGAACGTCATGGCCAGCCCGGGATTCGGCACGGTCGTGTCGGCCTCGGGCTCCGCCTACACCTGGAGCGAGAACAGCCGGGAGAACCGGCTGACACCCTTCACCAACGATCCGGTGGTCGATGCCTCCGGCGAGGCGCTGCTGCTGCGGGACGAAGACACCGGAGACATCTGGTCCCCACTGCCGGGCGTCCTGCCCCGGCAACCGGACAGCGGGCGGTTTGTTGTCAGGCACCGCGCCGGCGCATCGATCTTCGAGCACGAGCGGCACGGGATCGGGCATGAGGTGACGGTCGGCGTCGACACCGACGATCCGGTGAAAGCCACCCTGGTGACGCTCACCAACCGCAGCGCGCGGCCACGCCGTATCACGCTCTATTCGTACGCCGAGTGGCGCCTCGGCCCGCCCCGCGCGAGCGATCATCTCCACGTTCGGACCGAATTCAATCCTGCCTGGGCCGCGGTCCTCGCGACCAACCCCTACAACCAGGAATTCGCCGGGCGGGTCGCCTTTGCCGCCGCCAGCGAACCACTCCGCTCCGCGACCGGCAGCCGCCTGGCCTTCCTGGGCCGCAACCGCACCCTGGCCACGGCCACGGCGCTCGGTCAGAGTCTCCTCTCCGGCGAATTCGGCGCCGGACTCGATCCCTGTGCCGCGCTGCAGGTGACGGTCACCCTCCAGCCCGGCGAGCGCAGGCGGATCGCCTTCACCATGGGCCAGGGGGTCGATGCAGCGCACGCCCAGGCGCTGATCGCCCGTCACGGTTCCGTGGCCGGGGCCGAGTCGCTGCTGCAGCGGTCGCGGCGGAGCTGGGACACGCTGCTCGGCACGGTGCGCGTCTCCACGCCGGATGATTCGTTCGATGTGCTGGTGAATCACTGGCTGCTCTACCAGAACGTCAGCTGCCGCCTCTGGGCCCGCACGGCGCTGTACCAGCCGGGTGGCGCCTTCGGATACCGCGATCAGCTCCAGGATGTGATGGCGCTGAGCCTGTCCCGCCCGGACCTCGCGCGGGAGCACATCCTCCGTGCGGCGGGGCGGCAGTTCCTCGAGGGCGACGTCCTGCACTGGTGGCACGACCCCGCCGGCCGCGGCACCCGGACCCGGTGTTCCGACGACCTGCTCTGGCTCCCCTACGTCGTGGCGCACTACGTCAGCACGACCGGCGATCGCGGTCTCCTCGAGGCGCAGGTCCCCTACCTGGACGGGCGCAGCCTGGAGCCGCACGAGATGGAAGCGTATCTCGCCCCCCGGGTCTCGGAGGAGCGCGGGTCGATCCTCGACCACTGTCTGCGCGCCATCGACCGGGGCCTGACCGCGGGACCGCATGGGCTCCCGCTGATCGGGAACGGCGACTGGAACGACGGCATGAACCGGGTCGGCCACGAGGGGCGGGGCGAGAGCGTCTGGCTGGGCTGGTTCCTCCGCACCGTGCTCGACCGCTTCGTCCCGCTGTGTGAGGCAGCCGGGGACCGGCCCCGGGCCTCCCGGTACGCCGCCGAGGCGGCGCGCCTGGGGACGATGCTGGAGCTGAGCTGGGATGGCGAGTGGTACCGGCGGGCCTATTACGACGACGGCACCCCGCTGGGCTCCTCGCAGGGCGACGAGTGCCAGATCGATTCCATCGCCCAGTCGTGGGCAGTGCTGTCGGGAGCCGCCCCGGCGGCCCGCGCCGAACGGGCCATGGACACGGTGCGCACCCACCTGGTGCGGCGGGCCTCGGGCACCGTCCTGCTCCTCACCCCGCCCTTTGATCGCGGGGCGCGGGATCCGGGATACATCAGGGGGTACCCGCCCGGCGTGCGCGAGAATGGCGGTCAGTACACCCACGCCGCGATCTGGATGGTGATGGCCGTCGCCCGGCTCGGCAACGGGGACGAGGCGATGGAGCTCTTTCACATGCTCAATCCCATCAACCACACTCGCACCCCGGCCGACCTCGACCGCTACAAGACCGAGCCGTATGTGACGGCGGGCGACGTCTACGCGCACCATCAGCACGCCGGCCGCGGCGGATGGACCTGGTATACCGGTTCCGCCGGATGGATGTACCAGACGGCGATCGAGAGCATTCTCGGGCTCCGCCGTCTCGGCGACCGCTTTGCGGTGGATCCCTGCATTCCCTCGATGTGGCCCGGATTCACGATCGACTGGCGCTTCGGCGGCGCCACCTACCACATCGAAGTGTCCAATCCCGAGCACTGCTCGCGAGGTGTCGCGTCCGCCGAACTCGACGGGATGTCTTGTGAGCCCAAGGCGATTCCGCTGGTGGATGACGGGAAGCTCCATCAGGTGCTGATCCGGATGGGGCGCAGCGCCGGAGGCCGGGCCCGCGTCAGCGATCTCCGCGGCGCCGCGCGTCGCTGAGGCCGCTCCACCCATCCTTCGAATTAGCTCGCAATCCAGTCGTTCGATGCATTGTTGCGCCCCGCTCGCGACCCTATTTATGGAGGTGTAGCTCGTGCCCGCGGACTTCCGCGGGGCGTCTTGGTATTCAACAACGGTCGAACACGCGCCCGGAGCGCCGGGGAGTCTGGACACCATGATCTTCACCGTCGACAACAAGACCGATACCGCGATGCCGACGGGAAACGCCCTCGTCGAGGGACCAGTGGAGCACATCCGAAACGCGTTGCAGATCGCGAACGGGATGGCCTACATGCTCGAGGCATGCCAGACACCCTCGGCGGCGGCCTCCAATATCGATGCGACGCAACTGATCCAGGAAAGCCTGCAATCCCTGGAGGTTCGTCTCGCCGCGGCGCTGGTTCAGTTGACGCAATCGTCGCCCGTCGCCCGTCGCCATCAGCGCCGCGGGCGTATCGGCTGACGCGCCGCGCGGGCATGGCTACGCCGCACGGATTAGATCGAATTTCAGTCATTCGGTCGATGGTGAGATTCCCGCTGGTGACCGACCTTTGATGTCCACGCACGAAGCATCTGCGCCGTACCCCCAGGGGCAAACGATGCTGTTTGCCCCTTCCTTCCGCCGGGGAGCACGGCGCGCACCACCCGTGGCTCTGCTACCCGGAATCGGGCTGATCGCGAGACCGTGGCATGAAGCGCTGGAACGTCGGAACCAGGCAGGCGGGTCCAAACGGTGAGTGGGTGCGGACCGTGGGTGCGGCGTTTCCAGCGCGTGGAGAGCCGGCGGCCCTCGCATCGACGGCGCTCGACCCGGTGCGCCTCACGGGATTCACGCACGCCGAGCTGACCCAGGCGTTCGAGTCGGTCCGGGACCCCGTGGACTGGCGGGGTCCCATCTTCGCCGAGATCCGTTCGACGGAGCGGCAAATGGTGAAGCGCGCCGTCTACTGGTTCACCGCCACGATTCCGGTGTTCGCATCGGTGCCACGGGACCCGACTCGCCTCATCGTCACGGCGGTGGGCTACCGGCTGGGACCGGCTGGACGGTAGCTGCCTCGGCGCCCGCCCGCGGCGAAGCCCCCTGATGAACCTGTCCCTCTGGAGGACGTGATGGATCTGCTCACCTGGCTCGTCGTTGGCCTGGTCGCCGGCCTGCTCGCCAGCTACGCCGTCGGCGGCATCGGCTACGGCCTGCTGGGCGACATCGTTGTCGGCATGGTCGGCGCGGTGGTAGGGGGCTGGCTCTTCACCCGGCTCGCCCTGTCCGCCCCCTTCAGCGGACTGGCGGGCACGATATTCGTCGCGTTCATCGGCGCCGCGCTTCTCCTCATCGTGCTGCGCGTCCTGCGCCGGCGACCGGGATGAGGCAAGAACGTCTGCTTCCGGGCCAGACATTCATACGACCCTTGGGCTTCGCGGGTATCGTCCTCGCCGGCCTCGGCGGCATCGTCCTGCTTCGCGGTGGAAGTTTCGTGTCGCCGCAGCATCTGTTCATGATGGGCGATCTCATCTCCGCAAGCGGTCAGCAGCAGCTCATCCCGCCCTGGGTGGGCGGGGTCGGTCTCCTGGCCGGAGGGCTGCTGATCATGACCGGCGCGTGGGCGGCCGATGCGTCGAGCGAGAGGCCCGTGCGGGTGCTGATGGTACTGACATCCCATCACCTGCTGGGCGACACGGGCAAGCGCACCGGCTTCTGGCTGGAGGAATTCGCCGCGCCCTACTACATGCTCAAGGACGGTGGCGTGGCGGTCACCCTCGCCTCGCCGAAGGGGGGCCATCCGCCGGTCGATCCCGCCAGCGATCTCCCCGAGCACCAGACCGGCTCCACCCGTCGGTTCCGGGCCGACGCGGCCGCCTCGACGCAGCTCGCACACACGCTGAGGCTGAACGAGATGCGCGCGGGCGACTTCGACGCGGTGTTCTATCCAGGTGGCCACGGCCCGATGTGGGACCTGCCGGATAACGCGGAGTCCATCGCGCTGCTCGAGGCCTTTGTGCGAGCCGGCAAGCCCGTCGGCGCGGTCTGCCATGGCCCCGCCGCACTCCTCAACGTGCGCGGCCCGGACGGCGACTTCCTGCTTCGGCACAAGCGCGTCACCGGATTTTCAAACGCGGAGGAGACAGCGGCCAGTCTGACGACGGTCGTGCCGTTTCTCCTCGAGGACCGGCTCACGGCGCGGGGCGCCCTCTACCACAAGGCGGCCAACTGGGTGCCGAATGTCCAGGTGGACGGCCGACTGGTCACCGGCCAGAACCCTTCCTCCTCGGCGCAAGCGGCGGGGGAGCTGCTCGCACTCGTCAGCTCCCGGATGGCGACATACGCCACGTCTCCGCTCAGATGAGCTCGAGGCGATTGATCCTTCGCTTGGCGTCAGGCAGCTCCACGGACTATATTTGGGCCACGTCTACGATCCGCCGCCGTGTCAATGAGTCGGCACTCCAGGAGAAAGGTGCCCTCATGCTTGCATGCCTGCCGGCTTCACCCCTGCCGATGGCCCCGCCCCGCTGCAGGCACGCCGGTTCCCGGTCGTGCGGGTCTGCGCGTCGGTCTCTGCGGGCGGGGGGGGGCACGCCATGAAGAAGAAACCGGCACGCAAGCCGAAGGCCCCGCCTGCTGAAGCTCCCATCAGTACCGCCCCGGCGGCGCCTCCCATCTCGCTCGTGCTCATCGAGGACAACCGGCTGCTGCGCGAGGGCATCGCGTCGATGATTCACGCTCAGCCCGGCTTCAGGGTGCTGGCGGCATCCGCCGATGCCGACGAAGCGCTCCAGAAAGTGCGCGAAGCGAAGCCGAATGTCGTACTGCTCGACTTCGGGCTGGAGGATCACGACAGTCTCAGCCTCACCGCCACCGTCCATGGCGAGGTGCCCGCCGCGCGGGTGATCGTCATGGGACTGCTGCCCATCCAGGAGGATGTCGCGAACTTCGTGCGGGCCGGGGCGTCGGGCTTCATCATGAAGGATGCCTCGTTCGAGGAATTCTTCGCCACGATCCGCGCCGTGGCCGGTGGAGCCGAGGTGCTGCCGCGTGCGCTGACCACCTCGCTGTTCTCCCAGATCGCCAGAAATATCCCGGGTGGAGCCAAGGCCAGCGTCATGGAATCGGTCCGGCTCACCGCCCGGGAGCGTCGAGATCATCGATCTCCTCGGCGAAGGGCTGAGCAACAAGGATATCGCCATCCGGCTGCACATCGCGGTGCACACGGTGAAGAGTCACGTGCACAACATTCTGGAGAAACTGGCACTCCACACCCGCCTCGAGGTCGCCGCCTTCTCGCATTCCGGCGGGACGAACCGGCCCGCCTGACCGCCGGACCGGCCGCCAGCCCCCCATCGTTCGAGCGAGCCTCCGCTGGTCCGCTTGATCGATTGTCACCGCCCTTCGGCCGTTTCAGATTCGGTTTCGACGAAGATCGTCGGCCGAATGCACCCCTCCGCGATCAACCAGGGAGAGCCGGCGTTTGATGAGCACGCGCATTTCAATTGTCCTTGTGGACGACGGGACGGGCCCGGAGAGCAGTATCGTGTCCCGGCTCCGTGGCCAGCCGGGGTTCGTGGTGCTTGCCGCGCTGGCAAATGTCGAGGCCGCGCTCGAACAGGTACGCCGGTCCCGGCCGAACATCGTCCTGCTGAACCTGCGGCAGGTTGGCGATGAGATTCAGACACTCGCCGGTGCCATCTATGGCAGCACGCCGGAGTCCCGGGTGATCGTGATGGGCCTGGAGGCGCCACAGGAGGATATTGCCCGGTTCCTCCGGGCTGGTGTCCGCGGATTCATCATGGCCGGCGCCTCTTTCGGCACCTTCCTCGACACCCTGCACTCCGTCACCCGGGGACTGCCGGTGCTTCCGGCCGAGCTGACCCACTCGCTCTTCCGGCAGATCAAGAAGCATGGCGTCCTGGGCCGCCCGGAGCGGGTAACCGGTGCGTCCCGTCTCACCGCGCGGGAGTTCGAGGTCGCCGAACTGATCGCCGAGGGATTGACCAACAGGGCGATCGCGGCGCGTCTGCTGATCACGTTGCACACGGTGAAGACCCATGTCCACCGGGTCCTCATGAAGCTGGCGGTCAACAGCCGTCTCGAGATCGCCGCGCTGTCCACTCCGCTCCATGCCCACTCTTCGGTGTAGACCCGCCGGGTTAGCTCGTCTTACCGCCGTTGGATCGATTGTTCCCGCCCCGTAATTCACGGACATTACTCCCTCATGCATCGCCGGATTCTCACCGGCACGCGGTGCGGCTCCATCCGCGGCAGAGAGGACATCAACACGCTCGTGTGAGGCAGACATGTCGGCAACGGTTGCGTACGACCCGCAGCGCCTGACCGGATACGCCCTCGACCAGCTCGCAGGGGCGTTTGACCGGGTCCGGGATCCGCGCGACTGGAAGGCGCCGATCCAGGCGGTGATCCCGACGGAGGATCAGCCGCTGGTCGAGAAAGCGGTGCTCTGGTTCACGGACACGGTGCCCGCCTTCTCGCCCGTCCCTGGCGTGCCGGATCGTCTCACCGTCATGGCGCCGGGCTACCGTCTCGGGGAATCGGAGACCCGCAATGGCCACCTTCGGGAAGACTCACAGCGCATCCTCGCCAGCCTGGATACCGCCGCCGCCATGGCCGACGGCCCCAGGCGCCCCGTCCTGGCCCACCCCGCGGCACAACCCCGCCGACGGTTCGCTGCTTCCGACGCCAGTGAGTCCGCCAGCCTCGGCTGGTGACCCGGGCGCGCCACCGCCCATTCCTGACGAGACCGATCCCTGGGACTTCCGCGGACCGATCTATGGCCGCTGACAGGTCAGTCATCACTCGCACCAGGCGACACTGACGCGATCCGTGGCATCGGCTCCCACCCGTCCCTGCGCCAGCGCGGCTGCGCACGAACATACGAGTCGCCGCACCGCGGGAGTGCACCGCCATGACCACAACCAGGTACAAGGGTTACCAGATCCTCGCCCGCTCGTACCAGCTCCAGCCATCGACACGCTGGACGGTGGATCTCGAGATCGGCCGTCACGGGCGGCGGGAGTCTTTCAGCACGAACGAGCGCTACCACACCGAACAAGAGGCGCAGGCCCGATGCGCCGGACTGGGCCGGCGGATCATCGACGGGAAAGTCCAGGGCTGGTCGGTTGGACATCTCCGCGAGTCCTGGGCGGAGTCGGTGAGTCGGCGCAGCAATGGAGGCTTCATGCGGCAGCTTGTCATCGTCGGCATCGTGATCCTGGGCCTCGGGGCCGTGGCGCTCCTGCGTCATAACGCCGTGGTGAGGACCGAGGCTGGCTTCACCCTGGCCGACGATGACCCGACGGCGGATGACCGCACTGGGATCTCTCCGTGGCTCGCCGGTGGAGGAGTGGCCGCGGGGCTGGCCCTCATCATGGTCGGAGCCCGGCCCCGGGCATGACCGACCGGTCGCGGCGGCCGGGCGGATCGTGGTCGTGCAGCCACCAGCATTGCAGTGGATGGATTGAGCAGCGCAGAACACCCTATAGCAGTATCGGAGTCACCATGCGTACCAGCGCCATTCTGATCGCCCTCTCCAGCTTCGCCCTCGCGGCCGCGTGTCACAGCGCACCGCCACCGGTCACCCCGGATCCGGGACCGACCGCTGCGGAGATCGCACTGCAGCGCCACGTGCAGGATTCACTCGATGCGGTGGCCCGGGCGACCGCCGACTCGGTCGAGCAGGCCCGCCAGCTGGCGCTGGTGGAGCGCGCCCGCGCCGACTCCATCGAGCAGGCACGCCTCGCGGCGGAGACCATCGCCCGTCAGGCGGCCGAGCAGAACGCCACGCTCCGTGAGGAGCTCGCCGTGATCGTCCACTTCGATGTCGGGAAGGCCACGCTCCGGGCGGATGGCATCGAGGCACTCGATCGCAAGCTGGCGATCCTCGCCGCCAACCCGGATGTGCGACTCAAGATCACCGGTGCCTGCGATGAACGCGGGTCGGACCGCTACAATCAGGTTCTCGGCGAGCGCCGGGCTGAGGCGGTCAAGAAGTACCTCGTCGGCAAGGGAGTGGACGTCGCCCGTCTTGAAGTCGTCTCCTCGGGTGAGAAGTCGCCGGTGGATGCGGGTACCGGCGAGGCCGCGTGGGCGCTGAACCGCCGAGCCGAATTTGCGATCCTGAGCGGTGACACACCGCTGGCAATGAACTAGACAGCCTCACCGGCGCCTGCCAGCGCCGGCGTTGCCTGAGGAAATCAGAGGCGGCCTCTCGGCCGCCTCTTTCTTCAGCCGCGACCAGCCGGCACCGTTCGCGCCGTCTACCGGCCCAGCAGGAACGCCCGGGTCTCCCGAAGTACCTCGGCCTCGCTGACCACGAAGACGTAGTGATTCGAGTCTCGCAACTCGATGATACGGGCACCCGGTATCTCCCGCCTGAGGCGCGCCCGCTCTTCGTCGGCCCAGCGGGAACTCCGTCTGAATGCGCTGGTCGCCCTGGCCCTGTAGGCCGAATCACCCCTGTCATACCGCGGGAACAGCGCCGCCGGAGAGGTCGGCACGTTGTAGAAGGCGAGCACCGGCGCCCTGATCCTTCGATACGCCGGATGCTCGACGTACGGCAGCACCAGCCTGGTGCCAACCGAGTCGGGCGTGGTCTGGCGCAGCATCCGTCCCCGTGCATCGAACTGGTACCACTGATGGATCTCCGCTTCATTCAGCCGGAACCCATAGATCTGCACGAGATACGCCTGAACCGCTTCCGGCGACGCCGAATCGGCGCGGGTCATCACCGGGTCGTCGGGCCAGTCGGTACCGATGAGACGGTCGAGCAGCCCGACCCGATCATGCGCCGCGTCGAGATACACCAGTTTGGCCACCCGCTCCGGCCAGGTCGAGGCGATCCTGGTGAGTTCATCGCCGCCGATCGAATGCCCGATCAGAATTGCGCGACCGATGTGCAGGCTGTCGAGGACGGTCCGGACATCCGCCGCGAGGCGGGGTATCGCATACCCGGATGCCGGATGGCTCGAGACACCATAGCCTCGCCGAGTGATGGCGTACACGTGCCAGCGATCGGTGAACTTCGGCGCAAAGTCGTCGAACGAATGAGCGGTGTCACCGAGACCGGAGAGGAAGACGACCGGAGGTCCCGACCCGCCGAAGTCGAGCACTTCCAGCTTCACATCCGGTTCGACCTGGATGAACCGCTCCCGGTGTGGCGCACGATCCGTCCAGGCCACGGGTTGCTGCGGCACCGCCGTGGCGCCGAGCAGGCCGGCGAGGAGAGCTGCGTGGAGTCGGAGTCTACTGGGGTGCATCGAGGCGATCCGGGCGCTTCTGCGCAAGCAGTCGCTCCGCGAAATCCACCCGTTCCTGCACCTCGCCCAGCTCGCGGCGGAGATCGTCCACTTCGGCGCGCAGCGCGACCAGCTCCTCGTCGGCCCCGCTGAGGGAGCCGGCGCGCACCCGGGCCTCCTCGAGTCGCGTTTGGGCGAGACGGTTGAGTCCCCGGAACAGCAGCGCGATCACCGGGATGCTCAGCGCGAGGATCGGGATGAAGAGCACGATTATGTGTTGATCCACGTTCACTCCGTCGAATGAACCTCATCGAGGATACGGCAGCGGCACCAGCCTGACCAGCGACCTCTATTTCAGCAGCTTCGCAAAGGCCGTGGGTACGACGGCCCGGAAGATCGTATTGTGGTGCAGGTCGGGCCGCGGCTCGTAATACCAGGTGAGACTTGCCGGTGCCGCCGCCTTGAGTGTCGCCGCGAGTGCGGACGTCCCGGCCGCGATTTCTGTTTCGTCGGCGGAGGCCATGAAGAGCGTCCGCGCATCCCTGTCCAGCGCCGCGATGCGCGGCTCCGCGGCACGCACCAGCGCTCCGCCGTTCCACCAGACACTCGGACTCAGCGCGATGTAGCGTCGAAAGAGCCCCGGGTCGAGCAGGAAGGTCTCGACGATGAAGAGCCCCGCGAGCGACTCGCCCACGATCGACGCCTCTTCGCTGCAGCGATACCGGCGCTGCACCTCCGGCATTAGCTCATACTGGATGAACTGGCGGAACGCCGCCGATCCTCCCACCCGGGGGGCGATCGCGCTATCGCTCGCGACGGTGGTCGGCCCGGTGAGATCGCGGCGGCGCTGGGTGTTCTCGATACCCACCACGATCACCGGCCGGATCAGCCGGAGCGCGATCAGCGAATCGATCGTGTTGACGATATGGGGAAAGTCTTCCTCGAGCCCGCCATCAGGCATGTACAGCACCGGGAAGGCGGTGCCGGGAGAGGTCGCATACGAAGGCGGAGTGTAGACGTTGATCGTCCGGGACTCACCGACCGCGCGGGAGTCGATCGCGAAAGTCGCATGCACCGGAATGGCATCCGCCGGCGGCTCCTCCGGCTTGGGTCCGCTGCTCTGCGCGGCAACTGGAGCCGCGGCACATAGCAGAACAAGGATGAGCTGGCCCGGGCGCAGCGAGACTGAGAGCATGAAGGGCACCGGATATGAGGGGGAAGGGCACCTCACCGCCCCCGCCTGGCGAGCCGCCCGCCAAGAAAGGCGCAGGGCAATGTGAGGATGGCCGACGTCGCCACGAACCAGATGGGGCCTGCAGACTGCGCCGTAAGCAGGGCAGCGAGGCCGGCCAGCATCGCGACCAGACCAACCATACCCGCGTGAACCATCTCCCGGAATCCCGCGCGCCGGGCGGCGAGATACGCGCCAGAGACGGTGAGGCCGAGCCCGAGGACCAGCGAGGCGATGTAGGTGCCGACGCCAGGGGAATCGGGGGCTGCCCCGTCGGTGGGAGTCGACGCACCGTGAGCCATCGCGAGCACCACGCCGCCGATGACCGTGCCAAGCAGGACGACGCCGATGCCGATGAGGATCGCCCCGAGATCGACGGGGCGTTCGGACCCCGCGGTCCCGACTGCTGCGGACGCCTGCGGCCGGGGCGGCGCGGACCGCGATTGGGGTGTCACGGCGCTCGACAATCCAGTCGCGGCCTCCGGTGGCAGCGTGGCCCCGCAGTACGGGCACTTCGTAATCTGAATCGATACCGCGGAGAGACAGGAGGGGCAGGTGCGTTTCGGCATGGCGCATGTCTCCATCGAATCAGGAACGCGCTCTTTCGGGCCCAACCCAGTCGTTCATCTGAATGGCCTTCCCGAACGCCGCGGCCGCCGCCTCGGGGGTCGCCTGGGCCCCGAGCGGCCGCTGGCTGAGGAGCGCGCCGGCCAGAATGAACAGGATAACTCGGCTCCCGATGTGGAGGACGTGCTGCTGGCGTGCGGTCGACACCCTGCCTGACATTTCTGGCACTGTGTGAGGCGTTGATCCCTAACCTGCCTCCCGTTCACCATCATCGCAAGCCACTCGGCCGACTCCCCTATGACACGCAGAGTTGCAGGATGTCCGTCGAACCGGAACTCGGCTCCCGCGAACCCATGAGAATCGACCTGGGGCGCCTGCGTTCGGGAGATGAGGTCGCGTCGCATGTAAGTGCCGCGATTTCAGCCAGGACACCGGCTGTCGGGCTTCCTGCCCGCTTTCCGATTGCCAAGTCACGTACAGGGTGCACCGCGAGCGGCGGCAGCCACTCTGCCGCCCCGCCCGCGTGCGCCCGGCCCTCAGGACTTCATGACCGCCCGATGCTCCATCTGTCCCAACGGGCCAACGCTGAGCGACAACCAGTTCCATGACGTGCCGCTGGCGCAGTTCGGCCCAGGCAAGTGCGACGGCGACGGAGGCCGCGACGATTTCGACCGGCTGGTGCCGCACCGTGTCCCCAGCGGACTGGCGGTGGACGGGGCCCGCTTGGATGAGGGCCACACCACAGGCAAAGCGCCCCACCACTCCGTGAGTGGTGGGGCGCTTGTCTCCGCGGACCACGCTCAGCGAGTGGTGAGCGGAGCCCTGGCCCGTGGGGCGGTGCCGGCCACCGGTTCCTGCGCCACGGTGTCGGCGGCGGAACGGTGCACCCGGTTGCGGAAGCGCTCCCAGAGCACGATCACCGCGAGAATTCCGGGAACCACCGCGATCGCCAGCGGCGGAATCGGGAGTCCGGCCTTGGAGCCCAGGCCGAGCGCGGCGCCGATGAGCACCACGCCGAGAACGGTGCGCAGCGTGCCCGCCGGGAGCCGGATCGACATGTGGCTGCCGATCCAGACGCCGGGCACGGAACCGATCAGGATGGTACCCGCGAGGACGTAGTCCACGTTACCGGCCGCGATGTGCGCGATTGCGCCGGCCCACAGAAGGATGGCTGCGTGAAAGACATCGGTGCCCACGACCCGATGGGGTGTGAGACGGAAGATCATGATGAGGCCGAGCGCGATGAGCGATCCGCTGCCGGCGGAGGTGATGCCGAGGACGAAGCCGACCGACAACCCGAGCAGGATCGCGGCGATCTTGTGCTTCGCCCGCATGGGCACGGTATCCCGCTCGCGGGCGATGAGCTGCTTGAGGAAGATCGCCCGTACCAGCGTCATGACGCCGGTGAAGCCGATCGCACCGGCGAGCAGATAGAGCATCGTGGAGTCGAACGCGCCGGCGCCAAGCTGCTTGCGGAGGAGGCCCACCACGTACACGCCCGCCACCGCGGCCGGCACCGAGCCGATCGCCATCCAGCCCGACAGCACGAAGTCGACGGTATGCTGCCGCCAGTGCTTGATGGCCCCGACCGTCTTGGTGATCGCGCCATACGCCAGGTCGGTCCCCACCGCCGTCATCGGCGAGGTGCCGATGAAGAGCACCAGCAGCGGCGTCATCAGTGCCCCGCCGCCGATCCCCGTCATCCCGACCAGGAT
Source organism: uncultured Gemmatimonadales bacterium (assembly GCA_963817435.1). GTDB lineage: Bacteria > Gemmatimonadota > Gemmatimonadetes > Gemmatimonadales > GWC2-71-9 > JADJOM01. The sequence goes on along the minus strand of CAWFNY010000003.1, from coordinate 431,750 downwards.
GCCGACGCCCAGCCCGAAGCCAACGACCAGAATGGGATCGAACGTCACGCGATATGCTCTGGCGCCCGGGATAGTGGGAAGTGGGGACGGACTTCGCCCTCATGACGCGCCCACAGGGGGCAAGAGACATGCCTTTGATGTCACTGCGGGGGAGGGCCGGCGAATCAGGTTTTCGGGGTGCGGCGAGTCTGCAGTCCGGGCGAGTCGTGGCAGGCGCGCCTCTCATCCTGTCGCCGACCTGCCACACAATCCCTGCGTGACTGACCACGCTTCATCCCCGGTTGGATGCGCCCGCTCCGCCTGGGCCCCGTCCGATTCAGGATGACTGATGTGGCTTCCCGCTCTCGCTCCGCAGGTAGGCGACCCAGTACACGCCCGCGACGAGCAGGGTTCCGCCGGCGATGTTGCCGGCGGTGACGGCCGCGAGATTCCTGATGACGCCATCGAGGGCGACGGTGCCTTCCTTGTCCAGCAGGTACCCGAAGGGCAGGAAGAACCAGTTCGCGATCGAGTGCTCAAGGCCAAGGGTGACGAAGGCGGTGATCGGGAAGAGAATGGCGAGGACCTTGTCGGTCACGCTGCGGGCACCCATCGTGAGCCAGACCGCGAGGCAGACCAGCGCATTGCAGAGGATGCCGCGGGCAAAGGCCTCACCGACGGAGAGGCCGGCCTTCGCGCGGGCGATCTCGATCGCCGTTTCGCCCACGGCGCCACCACCGAGCCCTGCAATGTTGGCCCACAGCACGAAGAACACCGTCCCGAGGCAGCCGAGCACGTTGCCGAGGTAGGCGATCACCCAGTTCCGCACGACATCGGTGGTGCTGATGAGTCGGCTGGCCCACGCCATCGCGAGCAGATTATTGCCCGTGAAGAGTTCCGCCCCGGCCACCACGACGAGCACCAGGCCGAGACAGAAGCTGATGCCCCCGACCAGCCGGGTCAGGCCAAGGCCGAGCGTCGATCCGGTCACCACCACCGTGAAGAGGAGCGCACCGAGAGAGATGAATGCCCCGGCGAGCGCCGCCAGGACGGCGAGCGTAGTGGTGTTGGTCTGCGCCTTGGCCACGCCGAGTTTCTCGACCTTGCGGGCGATCTCGGCGGGCGGAAAGGCATCGGTGTGGTGCGGCTCGTGGTCCATGGTGCTCGGAGTCTCCGGAAGCTTCGCGCATGGGACTGTCGATCAGCGGGCGACGGCGTCCTCTTCGAGGATGGCCGCGAGCGTCTCGACGAACAACCGTGTGTCAGCATGCGAGAAGATGAGCGGCGGGCGGATCTTGAGCACATTGTCATGCGGACCGTCGGTGCCGGCGAGAATCCCGCGCTGCCGCAGCCGATTGACCACGTAGGATGCCTCCTTCGTCGCCGGCTCGAGCGTGGCCCGGTCCCGTACCAGCTCCACGCCAATGAAGAGGCCACTGCCCCGGACGTCGCCGATCAGCGGGAATCGCTGCATCAGCCCCGCGAGGTCGGCCAGCAGGCGGCCGCCGACCTCCCGGGCGTTGGCCTGCAGCCCCTCCGCCGCCACGACATCCAGCACCGCGATCCCGGCCGCGCATGCCACCGGATTGCCGCCGAAGGTGCTGAAGAACTCCATCCCGTTGGCGAACGAATCCGCGATCTCGCGTGTCGTCACCACCGCGCCGAGGGGGAAGCCATTGCCGATCGGCTTGCCGAGCACCACGATGTCCGGGACGACCCCCTGGGTCTCGAAGCCCCAGAAGTGGGTGCCTAACCGGCCGAAGCCGACCTGCACCTCGTCGGCGATGCAGACTGCCCCGGCCGCCCGCACGTGGCGATAGACTTCCTTCAGGTATCCCGGCGGCAGCACCACCTGCCCGCCGACACTCGGCAGGGTCTCCGCGATGTACCCGGCGATGTCCCGTTCCGCCGCCAGAATCGCCGCGACCGGCTCCGCATAGCGGCGGCCCGCCTCGGGATCCGACCGCCGGTAGGCGCCGCGGTAGTCGTCCGGAATCGGGGCGACGTGGACCCACGGCTTCCGCCCCGTGCCACCCTTGCCGTTGAACTTGTAGGGGCTGATGTCCACGAGAGTACTGGTATTACCGTGATAGGCATGCTCCAGCACGATCATCCCGGTGCGCCGGGTGTGCGCCCGGGCGAGGCGGAGCGCGACCTCGTTCGCCTCGCTCGCGGAGTTGAGGAAGATCGCCACCCGCAGCGGCGCCGGCATCAGCGCCGTCAGCCGCGCCGCGTAGACGTTGATGTTGTCGTGCAGGTAGCGGGTGTTGGTGTTGAGCAGCGCCACCTGCTGCTGGATGGCGCGTACCACCCGCGGATGGGTATGCCCCACCAGCGGGACGTTGTTGTACACATCGAGATAGGCGCGACCCTCGGCATCGTATAGATACTGGCGCCAGCCGCGCACGATCTTGAGCGGCTCGCGATAGCTGATGCTCAGGCTGCCGGCCAGCAGCGACTGCCGGGCGGCGAGCGTCTGCTCGAGCGCGGGGGCCGCCGCGGGAAACCGCTCCGCGGGGATGCCAAGCAGCAGGTTCGGATCGGGCGAGAGCGAGGTCCAGAGCCGCCGCTGGCTCGCCGGCGCCACGCCGGGAAAGTCGGCGCCGAGACCGGCGAGATCGGTGATGAGCTGAAAGTGCAGATGCGGCGGCCAGTCGCCATTCTCCTCGATGGCGCCTAGAGTGGCGATCCGCTCCCCGCGCGCCACCGCGTCACCCACCCGGCGCCCCTTCAGTGAGGCGGCGCTGAGGTGCCCGTAGAGCGAATGGAACGGGATCCCCTCCGCCGTCTCGTGCCTGAGCACGATCAGCGGGCCGTAATCCTGGGGACGCGCGTTGTTCGCGAGTACCGCGATGGTTCCCGCGAGCGGCGCATACACCGCGCTTCCCGCCGCCGCAAAGAGATCGATCCCCAGGTGCACGGTGCGCCGCTCGGCGAGCGGATCGCCGCCGCTCCCGAACTGAGGTGCGCTGTAGATCGGCCGCACCTCGTCGTACCGCCCGACCCCGACCACCGCACCCGACTCCGCCATCGCGTCGTCGATCGCGCGCGCGAGTCGTCTCGCTTCCAGGGCCTCCGGGTCGGCGCCGAGAAAGAGACTCCCGACACTCAGATCGAACACCTGCACCGGCGCGGCGCGAACGTCCGCATCCAGAATGGACGCCGCCCCCGGCGCCTGCCGCGAAAGCCAGGCCGTGATCCTCGCCGTCGCGGGCACCGGCTCCCGGCCGCACGCCGCGCGAAGGCGGTACTCCGCCAGCGCCGGCGCGATTGCCTCGAGCCGCTCCAGCGCCACCCATGCCCGCGCCTCGGTGATGGTGACATACGGGTCGTCCGGGACGATCGTCTGCCGGTAGGCGGAATTCACCACGCTCACCACCAGCCGCGTCATCACCAGCAGGTGGAGCAGTCCAAACTCCTGATCGGTCAGCGGCAGCACCTGATCGTAGCCCTGCGCCACCTGCGCGGCGGCCGCGAGCGGATCCGGCTGGTCGAGCGCGGCGTAGGCCGCCGCGATGGCGAGTTCCGCGATGGTGATCGACTTCACCATGTCGCCGAAGTCGATCAGGCTGGTCGCCCGCGGCAGTTCGGCGCGCGGACCGCCCGCGAGCACGTTGTAGTCATTGGCGTCGTTGTGGATGACGCTCTGCCGGAGCGACGGCAGCGCGGGCACGATCTCCGCCTCATACCGCGCGAGGCACCGCTCGGCCAGCGCCCGGCGCCCCGGATCCTTCACATGAGAGACGTAGTCCCGCACCCAGCCGGCCCGCACGAGGTCCCACTTGAGCACCTGCTCCGTGGCCGGATGCCGGAAGTCGAGCAGCACGGCGTCGAGCTGGCCGAGCAGGGTGCCGAGGCTCGCCAGCAGCGCGGGACCGTGCGGGCGGACCGTCGCCATCGGCCGGCCGGGCATGTAGGTGAGCATCCAGACCAGCCGCGCCGCGCCATCGGCATCGGGAATCGACGCGATCGACGAGCCATCGAGGGCCGGAATCACCCGCGGGAAGATGAGCGCCGGCGCCCGCTCGGCGAGAACCCGGAGTGCCTGACACTGCATGTCGACGAAGCCGTGGTCGCGCGAGGGGTGCATCACCTTGAGCACGAACTCCCGCCCGTCAGCGGCCGTCAGGTGATAGTTGGAGTCGTACTCCCCTGCGAGTGGCTCGGCGGTGGCGGAGAGACCATAGAGCCGCCGGGCGAGGTCCACCGCGTCGCTCGGCGAGATGCGCGGTGCGGGGCGGGTGTCGATATGCATAGGCCGCGGACGTCAGGCCGCTTGCTCGGGTGGGTGGCGCGTCGGACCGTCGCGCTCAACCTAGCCGGGCCGGGGCGGGCTCGCCAGACGAATTCGCGTTACGGCGGCGGGGTCCCGCCCAGCGCCGCCATCCATCGCCGTACCGCGGCAATCTCGTTCGGCATGGTACGGGGGGCGATGCGCAGAAAGGTGCCGTACTCCCCGATCGCTTCCCCCTTGAAGCCGCTCATCTCGTAGATGCGGCCCAGGAGGAAGTGCGGCTGCAGGAAGTAGGGCTCCAGGGCGATCGACCTCTTGAGCAGCGCGACGGCGGAGTCGGAGCGTCCCGCCGCCAGAATCAGCGACCCGTACTCGTACAGCGACACCGCATCACCGGAATCCAGGGCAACGGCGTCGGCCAGTTCTCGCAGCGCCCGAACGGTATCGCCGGTCGCGATGCGCAGGCGGGCAAGACGCCAGTGGGCGGGAGCGAATGTGACGTCCTCGAGCAGGGCCCGCTCGTACGCCGCCTGGGCGGAATCCCCCTGCTGGCCGCGCTCGAACAGCACGCCAAGCCGGTATTCAGCGAACGGATGTGATTCATACACCCGCATGGCCCTCGTCGTGTCGGCGGCACGGTAGAGGGCGAGCGCCGAGTGGACCGAGGCGATCGCGCTGTCGTTCTGCCCCATCGCCACGAACGGCAGCGAGCGCGCGAGCGGCAGCGTGGGATCGTCCGAGTTCGTCCGCATCAGTTCGGCGTAGCGGTCGGCAGCCTTCTGGTACTCGCCATAGGTGTATGACACCCACGCGCTGAACCTGGGCCTGCCCTGACGGAGCTCCAGCAGCGACACGTCGCCCTGCGTCGCCCGGTAGAGCCACGACTCCAGCATGACGTTGTTGAGACGGCGGTCGACGTAGGGGTTCCGGACCATCGCCTTGTAGTGGAGAGAATCGACGTGACGGATGTCCCGCTTCTCATCCGTCCCTGGGCGGTCCAGCATGTAATCGGTGATGAGGTCGGTCGGCAGCGCCAGCAGCGCCGCCAGATACTCGCCGTAGACGGGTTCCGCCAGGTAGGGATTGAGCCGTTGGGCCCAGTAGAATGCCGCCTCCGCCTTCTCCGGGTCCTTCCCCAGTACCGACGCACCGAAGAAGTAGTAGTCCCCCGCGCTGTTGCTGTCTTTGTCGGCGGGGAGGACGGGACGTTTGGGCGTCTTCGCCGGCCTGCTCTGACCCTGGAGCGAATGCGCCAGGGCAACGACCAGGGCGAGGAGTACCACGGAAAGGCGGGTACGCGGCCGCGTCATGGAGAATCGGAGGGAAAAGGGGAGCTGCTCGACCGCCAACGGCCATCGTCTTCCAAAGCGCTAAGCTGCCGCCTGCACCACGCCTCCGCAAGTCAGGCGGACTTGAGTTCATACAACCGCGGCATCAAGGCGCTCGACGGGGTCGAGTTCACCTGCACTCTCTTGAGCGGCACCGGCACCGTCGAGCGGGTGTCAGGGCAATCGACCGTCCGGCAGGTGTGGTACGCACCGATTCCGTATGTTCCGCGCTGAGCCTAACTCGCGCGTGCGTCCGGCGAGGTGAATCCGTAACACCGGCCGCGGCCGGCGCGTTTCGCTGCGAAGAGCCGGGCATCAGCACAGTTCACCAGCGCCTTGGGCGTCGCCGCTTCGGCATCCGCCGGCGTCCCGGCGACGCCGGCGCTGAAATTGACCGTGAGGGTCTGCCCCTCACCCAGGTCGATCGGTTGCTCCGCGGTCGCCCGGCGGAGCAGCTCGATCCGTCCCAGCGCCGCCTCGCGATCCGTCCCCGGAAGCAGGATCACGAACTCCTCCCCGCCATACCGCGCCACGAGGTCCGTCCGTCGCATCGCGCCGGCGAGGCGCCGGGCCACCTCGCAGAGGACCCGGTCGCCCAGCGCGTGCCCATGGGCGTCGTTGATCTGCTTGAAGTGATCGATGTCGAGGAGCGCGAGCGAGAGCGGCTGGCCGGCGCGCGCCGCACTTTCCATCGCGGCACCGAGCGCACGGTCGAAGTGGCCCCGGTTGAAGAGGCCGGTCAGGCCGTCGCGGGCCGCGAGGTAGAGCAGCCGCTGTGCGCGGCGGACGATGGTGACCGCGAGAATGGTCGCGACGCCGAGCAGAATCAGCCGGGTGGAGAGGTCCACCGGTGAATAGGGGCCGGCGTCAGCGACGAACCGGGGATCGCCAAGGGCATAGTGGGTCGCGGCGTACACCCAGAGACCGGCATACTCGCAGAGGGCGAGGAGCCCCACGACGATGCAGATCCGCGCGTCGTAGCGGAGGCTCGTGGCGAGCAGCGCCAGAAAGTACATCTCGAAGGTCACGTTCGAGTTGAGCGCGACCATCGGGGAAGCGACCACCAGGAAGCTGACCAGCGCCAGCGTCACCATCGACACGTCGAATGCGCTTGATGCCAGGCCGATCCACGGACGCCATCGGCCCCGGCGGAGCCACCACCAGATCGCCAGCGCGGCGAGCGCGGCGGCCAGTGTCACCGAGAATCCGGTAACGTGGATCGGTTCAGTGGGGTGGTGGACGATGTTCCAGGTGGGCGCGATCAGCAGCAGCGCCATCGCGAGCACCCGAACTCTCGCAACGACGAATTCTCCCTCGATGCCGGCGGCGGCGAGCGCCGGATCCGGCTGGGCCCAGAGCGGCGGCTCGGCGCCGCGGTCAGCGGTACCGCCCGGAGCGGCAAACGCGGTCATGCGAGAAGATAGCCAGCGGCGGCGCAAACGTCGTGGTGCGGGTGGGATCGGATTGTCCGAAGGGTCGTCACCGGGTCAGGCCAGGTCCGGTCAGGCATCGAGGCCGAGGGGCGCCACGGCATGCGGTGGCGCCCATCGGCCAGTGACCTTCGAGTCCCTCACCCAGAACTCGGCTTCCACATCGCCGCGTCGAGGATCGACCAGAGGTGGATGATCCAGCCCAGCAGGAACCACCAGAGGAACCCCGCCAGCACGAACATGATGGCGGCCTTGAGGAGCCGCCCCTGCAGCAACTGGCCGAGGCCGGGAATGAAAAAGCTGGCGAGCGCGGCGATCACGTTGCCGCTGGAGCCTTGGCCTGCCATGGGTCTGCCTCCGTGTGTGGCGCCGCGTCTGAGTTGATCGAATGCTGCCGCGCGCAACACCACTACGCAAGCCGGGTACTGATGTTACAGTTACGGCTGGGCCATCGCGAATGCCCGCACCGGAAACGTCCCGAAGCCCTTCACCTTTACCGGCACCGCGAAGAAGCGGCTCCCCTGGTCCGGCAGAGCGGAGAGACCACACAGATGCTCGACGATCGGGATCTCGTGGCCCAGCAGCGTCGTGTGCACCGGACGCTCGCCGGTATCCATGCAGTCGATGTTGAACGAATCGATTCCCACCAGCACCGCGCCAGCTTCCACCAGCCACTCGGCCAGCCCTCCCGTGAGATAGGGGTGCCGCTCGAAGTATTCGTCGGTGCGCCAATGGCGGTCCCACCCGGTATGGATCAGTACCGCGCGCCCCCGCACCTGGTCTGCACTGAAGGGCAGCCGGTCGATCGCCCGATCCGGATGTCCCGGGTACCGCGCCACCAGACACTCGAGATTCGCGAGCGAGCTCAACGGCAGTGCCGACAAGTCCTTGCCTTCAGGGTAGCGGTGGAACGGGCTGTCCACGTAGGTCCCGGTATTGGCGACCATTTCGATCTTCCCGATCTGGAACTCCGTCCCGGGCGCGTAGCGCTGCCGCGATTCCTCACGACTCAGGAAATCGCAGATCAGCGGTGCCGGCAAGCCCTTGTAGGTGATCATGCCGTGTTCGACCGTGTGGCTGACATCGATGAGGTGCGGCATCGGGACGGCGGAGGGTTTGGGGGTCTCGGCGAACTCCGGTCACTACCTGAACAGATGCGCGAACCTCCGCTTGAATTCCACTTTTCGTTCCGTCTCGCTGACCGCGCCCAGCCCGGCGCATTTGTGCGCCGCGTGCCCGTCCCACCCCTCGGGCCATGACTGGAACACCTTCTCGTCACAGCCGGGGCAGCGTACCCGCCGCTGGGCAACATCGTCCGCCGCCAGCTCGTTGGCGTTGATGATGACACCGTCCTCGAGTTCCGGCTCCGAGACGATGATCCGCATCTGCGGGCTGGCGAGCCGGGCCGTGAAGCACCGCTCGTGACAGAAGTACTCCAGCATCGTCCGCTCGCGTCCCTCGCCGGGGCGCTCCAGCCACACTCGGCAGGGCTCCGTCGCACTGTTCCGGATTTCACGCCCGCAGAAACAGCAGGGCTCCCAATGGAACTCGGCGGCTGGCGGCTTGAGGCCGGCGAGAAGCTCGTGTACACCCACCTGACCCTCCGGTTTGCCGGTAGCGTATGCCTAACCTGACTGGCAATCTCCGCCCCGTGGAACCGTACGCAAGCCCTCCGCTCACCTGTTCGCAGCCGGTGCGGCCGCGCGGCCTTTCCCGCTGTCCCGCGTCTGGATTCGCCAGAAATGCACCCCCGCCCCGCTCAGCCACACCGTAAGCGGATAGGCTGCCACCCGCTCCATTCCGCCCTGTCCCAGTCCGAGATAGACCTCCCTCACGAACAGCACCGTCCCCACCAGCCCCAGGACCCCCATCGCCCGTGACACCCGGTCGAATCGCCGGCTGCCGCTCCCCGCGATTCCAAGCACGATCATCCCCAGGTTCCCGGAGACGAAGTTGAGCCCCGCCCCCGCCGTATGCACCGCGAGGTTCTGGTTCTCCGGAAAGAGCCCGACGAGGAACACCCCGAACCCAGCGACCGCGATGAGGAGCAGCCCCGCCGCCCGCACCCACCCCGCGCGAAAAGCCCCGGCGATCAGGACCGCCCCGGCCGCCATGGTCAGGCCGAGCAGCAGGAACGACGCGTTCATCGCCGCGTGCCAGGGGGAGCATATGTAGATGGAAGTTCCGGCCGGGTACGCGCCACAGGCGGTGTTCCCCAGGTCGCTGATGTAGCGGTCGGCGATACGGTACGGCACATCCCACCCGAGTGCGACCACCGCCTGAGCGGCAAAGAACTGAATGGAGGACGCCCAGAGCAGGGCGCCGTGACGCTCACGCAGTCTCATGGAGAGCACAGGGCTGAATTCACGAGGACGACCTGCACGCTGATGCGATGCCCCTATCCTAGCGCGCAGTTCCATCCGGTCATATCCTCTCCCTGATGACCGATCATCTCCCCGGCCGTATCCCGGCCACCACCGCGCTCCGGGTGCTCCTCAAGCAGGCCGGCGCCGAGTACTCCGAGCCGCTCCTCTTCCTCCTCTCCGGCGGTATCGGCGCCGGGGTGTTCGCTTTTCTATATGAGAAGGAAGACCAGGCCAGCCTCTTCCTCGCCGGCCGCCACCTCTGGGCCGACGACCAGGCCTATCTCACCGCCGCCGCCAGGCGACTCGGCTTCCGCGCCGTGGTGAAGGAGTCCACCTCCACAAGGGTGGCGGAGGAGCAGCTGCGCGCTGCGCTCGACGAAGGTCACCCCGTCATCGCCTGGGTGGACCTGGCCCATCTGCCGCATCGCGCCGCCCCCGCGCGGCTCTCCGGCGGCGGCTATCACGTCGTGACGGTCTACTCCCTGAGCGGTGATACCGCGCTCATCGGCGACCTCGCCCCCCAGCCGGTGACCATCCCGCTCCGCGATCTCGGCATCGCGAGACAGCGGATCGCCAAGCAGCGCAACCGGCTGCTCTGGCTCGAGCGCGCGAAGAGCACCGGCAAGCCGCCGACGCCACAGGCGCTGGTCGACGATGCCCTCGCCATCTGCGTGAGCACGCTCACCAAGGCGAAGATGGCCAACTTCCGGCTCGACGCCTTCGAGGAACTCGCCGACCGGATGGCCGGCACCAACAAGGAGAGCTGGGCCCAGATGTTTCCTCCGGGCGGGCGGATGTGGGCGGCGCTGATCTCGTTTCACGACTGCATCGCCAACTACTTCACCGGCGGCGGCCTCTGCCGCGCCATCTTCGCCGAGGGGCTGCGGGAGGCCGGGCTCTCGAAATCCGCGGATGAGTACGCCGACTTGGCGAAACGGTGGACCGCCGCCGCGGCGCTGGCGCTGCCTGACAAATACCCCGCCTGCAGGGAGGCGCGCGAACTCCTCGACCGCAAGGCGGAACTGGCCCGCAGCGGTGGTCCGGTCAGGGAGATCCGCGCCTGCTGGGAACGGCTTGACCGGCTCGCCGCGGACGCGCGGAAGAAGTACCCGATTCCCGCCGCCGAGGCCGCCGCGCTCCGCGGGGAACTCGCCCACCAGGTGCGGGACCTCTTCGTGCGGGAGACGGCCGCACTCGCTGCGCTCAAAGGCTGAACTAGATTACGGCATGCGACTCTCCCCCTTCGCGGCTCTCGCCGCCCTGCTTGGTGCCTGCGCTCCGTACAGCCCCCCCAAGGTGAAGGAGCCACCCCCGGCCGAACTCCCGCCGCCCCGCAGCGGGCCCGGCGGTATCGTGCTCCAGGACCAGGTCTCCGGCACCACCCAGCGCCTGCAGGCGGTGAGCGTGGTGAATGACAACGTGGTGTGGGCGAGCGGCACCGGCGGCACCTTCGCCATCACGGTGAACGGCGGCAGGAGCTGGCGTACCGGTGTGGTCGCCGGCGCCGACAGCCTCGAGTTTCGGGACGTGCAGGGCTTCGACGCCCATACCGCCTTCCTGCTCAGCTCCGGGAACGGCCCCGCATCGCGGATCTACCGCACCAGCGATGGTGGCCAGAACTGGCAGCTCCAGTTCATCAACCGTGACAGCACCGCCTTCTTCGACTGCTTCGCGTTCTGGGACCGGAAGAGCGGCATCGCCTGGAGCGACAACGTCGGCGGGCGCTTTCCCTATCTCGTCACCGCCGACAGCGGCATGATCTGGCGCCCGCACTATCTCGACGGCGCCACCCCGGGCGAGGGCGCCTTCGCCGCGAGCGGTACCTGCGTCGTTGCCGCCGAGGGCCGGAAGGCGTGGGTCGCGACCGGCGCCGGCACCGCTTCACACATCTACTTCACCCCCGACCGCGGCACCACCTGGCAAAAGTTCGACACGCCGATCGTGCAGGGGACCAACACCACCGGGCACACCACGATCACTTTCCGAAGCGGGGTGGACGGGCTCGCCGCCGGCGGCGACATCGGCAGCGCGAAGAGCATCACCGACAACGTGATCGTGACCCACGACGGCGGCCGCACCTGGTCGCTCGGCGGCCGGCCCACCTTTGCCGGCGCGGTCTTCGGCGCGGCCTACGTACCGGGCGCCGGTACCACTGTGGTCGCCGTCGGCCCCGGCGGCGCGAGCCTCTCGAAGGACGACGGCAAGAGCTGGCTGGCGCTGGATACCCTGAACTACTGGAGCGCGGCCTTCGCCTCTCGTCAGGCGGGGTGGCTGGTGGGGCCGGCGGGACGGATCACCAGGGTGAGCATTCCGTAGCGCCGGCCGCCCCTGCGGCGCGCACCGCAGCGCGCCATGCTCCATGGTACCGCCGGCCTCCTCCTCCTCGCCCCGGAACATGCCGGAGCGATCCAGCCACTGGCCTCCGGCACTCGGATCGCGGCGACGACATCGTCCTCCTCCTTCCGCACGAAACCCGAACACCCCGCCCGTTCCGCACGCGCCGCTGGCACACGTGATGCCTTGACCCGAGTCGCCGGTGCTCGCGAACCACGTAACTGCGCGAGATCGCACCGGTGTCGAGCACCGCGAGGACATTGTGTCGGTCAAGCTGACCCCGTCACGACACTTTGACCCGGCGGCGCCCCCGCATCGGAGGCAGTGATGACACGTCCCGTCTGGCCCCGCGCGCTTACCGCGATCGTGGGCCTCTCCTTCGCCGCCGGCCTGCTGGTCGCCGGCGTGTTCAACCTTCCCCGGCACTCCGTCGCCCAGCCGGTCGCCACCGTCTCGGCACCCGCAGCCACGGCAGGCACCGCGTCACTCGCCGCGCTCAGCGACGGCTTCGCGGCGATCGCCGACCGGGTCAAGCCGAGCGTCGTCTACATCGAGAGCACCCACAAGGGCACCCGGCAGCCGCACCCCGAGATCCCCAGGGAGTTCGCGCCCTTCTTCCGCGACATGCCCGGCGTGCCTGATCGACCCGAAGTCTCCCGGGCCTCCGGCTCCGGGTTCATCGTCTCCGCGGATGGGGACATTCTCACTAACGCGCACGTCGTGGAGGACGCGGACCGCGTCACCGTCCGCCTGCTCGACCATCGTCAGTTCACCGCGAAGGTTCTGGGCACCGATCCGACCACCGACGTGGCGCTGATTCACATAGATGCCTCCGGCCTCACCCCCGCCGTGCTCGGCAACAGTGACGACACCCGCGTCGGCGAGTGGGTGCTGGCCGTGGGCAACCCGCTGGGCGAGAACCTCTCGTTCACGGTGACCTCCGGTATCATCAGCGCCAAGGGCAGGACCTTGCAGCTGCCTAACCAGACTGAACGGAGCATCCAGGACTTCATCCAGACCGACGCCGCCATCAATCCCGGCAATTCCGGTGGCCCGCTGGTCAACGTGAAGGGTGAAGTCATCGGGATCAACAGCGCCATTGCGAGCGAGACCGGCTTCTACACCGGGTACGGCTTCGCCATCCCGGTGAACCTCGTGCACCAGGTAATGGAACAACTGGCCAATGGCGGCCACGTGCATCGTTCGGCCCTCGGGGTGCGAGTGAAGAACGCCTCCGAGACCGATGCGGCCTATGTGGGGCTCAAGGAGGTGCGCGGCGTGGTGGTCGAGGACGTCGGCGACGCCGACTCGCCAGCCAGGAAGGCCGGCCTCGAGCAGGGTGATGTCATCGTCGCCATCGACGGGAAGCCGGTGGACTACGTCGGCCAGGTGCAGCAGTCGATCGCGTTCCGGAAGCCCGGGTCGGACGTCTCGGTGGAAGTCGCGCGGAAGGGTGGCGTGCACCGGACGCTGAACGTCCGGCTTCAGGAGGCGCCCGCGGCAGCGGTCCAGGTGGCGGAGCGGGAGCCGGCTTCGGCGGAAAATGACAACAGCGGCCGGGCCGACATCACCGATCTCGGCATCACCGTGGAGCGCGGCGAAGAAGAGGGTGTGCGTGGTCTCGTCGTAACCGATGTGGACCCCTCCGGGCCCTGCGCCGAGCAGATCGCCTCACCCGACAACGGCGGGCCCGACCTGATCGTCTCCGTGGAGGGCACCGCGGTCACTTCGCCGTCGGTCCTGCAGTCGGCGATCCGGCGTGCAGGCCACCACGGCATCGTCGAGCTCATTGTCTTCAACGCGCCGAGCAAGAGCCGGCGTGTCGAGCGGGTGCGCATCGAATGAACAACGCCGGGCCTCCCTGGCCCGGCGCCGTCATCCAGAACGCACAAGGCAAGCGAGGGATCTCTCCAGGTTCGCTATGAACCCGAAGAGATCCCTCGTTCACTTCGTTCCCTCGGGATGATGACGCTTGCGCGTCATCACTTGAAGCTGATCAGCTCCACCTCGAAGTGCAGCGTCGCATTCGGCGGAATGGTCGGAGGCGAGCCCTGCGGGCCATAGGCCAGGTCGCTCGGGATCCAGAACTCGTACTTGGAACCCGCGTTCATCATCGACACGCCCTCGGTCCAGCCCGGGATCACCTGATTGAGCGGGAAGGTCGCCGGCTGACCGCGCTTGTAGGAGCTATCGAACTCCTTGCCGTCGAGCAGCATCCCCTTGTACTGCACCGTCACCTGGCTCGTCTTGCTCGGCCGGGGTCCGGTGCCTTCCTTGATGACCTTGTACTGCAGTCCGCTGGGAGTGGTCTTCACGCCGTCCTTGCCCTGGTTCTCGGCGAGAAAGGTCTCGCCTGCCTTCTTGTTCTCCAGCCCGGCCGCCGAATCCTTCTGCCGCTGGATGCCCATCATGCGGACCTGGAAGGCCATCATGGTGGACTGCATCACCGAGTCGCTGTACATGGCGGCGCTGCCGGCCATGCCTTCCTTGAGACCGCGGAAGATGAGGTCGGGCTTCACCGGCACCGACTGCTGCTTGAGGTTCTCGCCCATCTTGTAGCCGAGGATATAGCTCACGCTATCATCGGAGGTGGTCACCTTGGTGCTGCCGGCACCGCCTGCCTGCTGGCCGCAGCCCAGCACCACGGCGGATACGGCGAACAGGGCCGACTTGGCCAGGAATCGCATGCACACTCCCAATCAGGGGTCACGGGGGACTGCCTTGGACGGGCGGGAATATAGTAGAGGGGCGGGCCCTTGGCCCGCCCCCCTCATATGGTCGACCGATGTGGCCCCCCCAGCCCTATCCCCCCAGGCGATCTCCCGCCCCATCCCCTGGGGGGAGGCCAGTGAGATCCACAACAGCGCGAACGGCTCCAGCCGCCGGGCTCTGGCGAGCGGCCCGGCATCCGCCATCGCGAAGCCCAGATCCTCCCCCAGCGGCCGGACGACTCATTTCGACGCGACGAGGGATCCCTCGGGATGCTTGCCCCGGGAGATCCCTCGCTCTGCAGTGGACGCCAGCCAGCCAGGCCTTCGGCTCCAGCCGCCTGAAGCCGCCCAACCGCCCTACGCCCTCACACTGTCCCGGCCACTGTCCGCGTGATCAGCACCTGTCCACAGCCGGTGAAGTCGATCTGCACGTTGGTGATTTCGGTGTTCCGGGTCATCACCAGGTCGAGACGGCCCGCCGTGAAGCGCGGCGAGGCGGCGCAGGTCGGATCGTAGAGCAGCGGCGTGGAGGTGCTGATCGTCTCGCTCCAGGTCCTGGTGCCATCGGTCCAGCTGCCTGTGCCGTCGAGCGTCCACGAGCCCGCGGGCAGCGGCGAGCCGAGGGCGATCGAGCCCGGGGTGGTCGCGGTGAACTTGCTCACCCAGTCCTTGGTGTGGGTGTGGGACCGGCCGCCCGCGAAGGTCCGCACGGTCACGAAGTTGGTGATCGTGTGGCCGAGGGTGTCGGCGCTGGCGCCCCACTGGCGGATGCCGTTGTCCACGGCGCTGAAGCTCCGGGCCGGGAACAGGGTGTTGGTGCGGCTGCGACGGAAATCGGTGAAGATGTGCTTGACGCCGACGCTGGTGACCGTCGGGAGCGGATCGAGGAAGTCGATCGTGCCGCTGAGCGAATCGATGATCGCCCCGTTGCCGCGGGTGAAGACGCAGTCGTTATAGGAGAAGCGCACCGAATCAGGGACCAGATCGCCATCGCTGTTGACCGGAGGCTGCGGCGTGACCGTGGCGCAGCTCGGCGGCGGCGTGTTGATGCGGGCGCCCGGAGCCTGGACGGCGAAGGCGGCGCCGGTACTGGTATTGAAGCTGGAGAACTCCGCAAAGTCGTCCATGTCCTGGGCCACGTCGGCGCCGAGGCTCTGGGCCTGGCTGACGGAGAGGGCATTCAGATTGCTGGAGGGGGCGCTGCTGTCGGAACAGGCGCCGAGTCCAAGGCTCAGCGCGGCAAGCAGGACGGCGCCGAGCCTGATCGGGGGATTCGACATATCGGGGACTCCTTGTGGGGGTGTTATCTGCGGCCAGCTTCCACCCGGTAGATGGTGGGACCTAACGAATTGTTAAGTCGTGACGCAGATCACAGGGCGGGCGGTGGCGCCTGCTGGAGGCCGGGACCGGGGCAAAGCAAAGGCGGGAGGGGTCGGCCCCTCCCGCCTGTGAATCGCCTGGCGAAATCCGTCCTCAGGTGGCCGGGACAGCCGTCCGGGTCACCGTATACTGGCCACAGGCGGGGAACGTGATCGTCACATTGCTCACGTTGCCGTCGCGGGTAACCACGAGGTTGAGCTCCCCGGCATCGAAGCGTGGCGCTTCAGTGCAGGCGGGGTTGTAGTGCAGCGCGGTCACCGTGGTGACGGCGGCACTCCAGGTGCGTGCGTTCTTGGTCCAGTCGGAGGTGCCATTGATCACCACCCCGCCGGCCGGAAGCGCGCTGCCCATCACGATCGTGCCGGGAACGTCGGCGGTGAACTTTCCGACCCAGTCACGCACATGGGTCGCGGTCTGCCCCACGCCGTAGGTATAAGTGGTGGTGAACTGGGTGAGCGTGTGGCCGAGGGTATCCGCGTTGGCGCCCACCTGGCGCGAGCCGTTGTAGATGGCGGAGGTCGTGCGCTGGGTCACGCTGTTCGCCATCGTCCGGCCGAAGTCGGTGAAGACCGAGCGGATCGCGTACCCCGTGACGGTCGGGTCCGGATCGATCACATCGATCAGCCCCGCCAGCGTGTGGGTCATGGCCCCCCGGGTGAAGCTGCAGGCGTAGCTGAAGCGCAGCGAATCCGGGACGGCATCCCCATCGCTATTGACCACGGGGAGCGGACTCAGCGTCGGTGCGCAGGGCGGCGCGCCGTTGGTACCTACTACCGGCCTGGCTGCCAGCGGGAAGGCGCTCACCGCGTCAAATGCGGAGGCGTCGGCGAGTTCGCCGGCGTCGGTGGCGACCAGCTCACCCATCGAGTCCGCCTGGGCCACAGTCAGCGACTGCAGGGTGCCTGGAGGACTGTTTGAGTCACTGCATGCGAGCACGCCGAGCGCCAGCGCCAGGCATCCCGCGATCAGAATTCGTGTGTTGGGCAACATATGCCTGCCTCCTGAGAACCATCTGAACCTTCCACTTCATCACATCATATGAACACTACTCCGGCGCTGGTGAAGTGCCGCTCAATACCGCCTGAGATTCATGCTCCGCTTCGCCGGGCTTCATGAAGCGTGCGGCCGGCAGCCGAACCACCCGAACCGCCCCAGGATTCGCTCCAGCGGGCAGAACCCGGTTATCGTGGACTGGATCAGGTTCAGGCCGACGAAGGCGGTGAACAGGAACCAGTAGGGGCTGACCCACCAGCCCAGCGCCAGCGACAGCAGGATGAACATTCCGGCGATGCGCCGGATGATTGCCTCATTGCACATAGGGTCCATCTCCTAGATGAAGTTCTCCACCGGCATCACTGCGGCGTGCAGTCGTTCTCCCGCCGGTGCCTCGCTCTGCCAGGCAGCGAGCGCCGGCAGGACCTCCTGCGTCACCTGATCCGGCAGCATGGTGAAGTACACCGTCTCTTCGCCGGGAAAGGCGCGGTTGCCCTCATGCCGCCCGCTCTGCCCGGATCCGTGGGCCGGCGCGTACCAGGTGTAGCTCGTGATCCCGTTGCGATCGAGCAACTCGCTCACCGACTGGTGGCGCGGACCGGTGTATACGATCAGCAGCAGCTTCATGACCGACTCCCTTCTCCGCTCTTCCGACGCATCAGCTCCCAGTACAGGATCGGCACCACCACCATCGTGAGCAGCGTCGCGACGATCGCGCCGCTCATCAGCGCCACCGCCAGGCCCTGGAAGATGGGGTCGAGTACCATCACCAGCCCGCCCACGACCACCGCCGCCGCGGTCAGCGCAATCGGCCGGAACCGCACCGTCCCCGCCTCGATCACCGCGTCACGAAGCGACGTGCCCCGCTCCTCGGCGAGCTGGATGAAATCCACCAGCAGGATCGAGTTCCGCACGATGATCCCCGCCAGCGCGATCATGCCGATCATGCTCGTCGCCGTGAAGAACGCCCCCGTGAGCGCATGGCCCGGCAGGATGCCGACGAGGGTGAGCGGGATCGGCGCCATGATGACGAGCGGAATGGTGAACGACTCGAACCACCACACGACCAGCACGTAGATCAGCAGCAGCACCGCCGCGAAGGCGAGGCCGAGATCGCGGAACACCTCGATCGTGATCTGCCACTCGCCGTCCCACTTGATCGCCGTCTCATCCAGACGCTCCGGCTGCACCGCGTTGTAGCGGTGGATCTCCGCGCCTCGGACCCGGATCGTGTCGAGCGCCTGGTTCATGGCGAGGATCGCGTACACCGGGCTCTCGATCGTCCCGGCGACATCGCCGGTCACGTAGATCACCGGTCTGAGGTCTCGCCGGTAGCGCGACGGATCCCGGAGCGTCGAATCCACCGTGACAAACCGGCCCAGCGGCTGCGGCCCCATCATGGTCGGGATCGGCAGGGCCAGCAGCGCCTCCGCGCTCGAGCGGCCGGTGAGCGGCAGCCGCGGCACGATGGCCTCGCCCTCCCGCGCCGTCGCCGACGAGGTGAGCCCCACCGACGTCCCGGACTGCGCCAGGTAGACCGTCTGCACGATCTGCTCGACACTCGCCCCGGCGGCCGCCGCCCGCGCCCGGTCGACATGGAAGCTCAACCGATGCTCCGGCGCTTCAACCGTCCAGTCGACATCGACGACGCCAGGCGTGTGCTCGAACACCTGCCTGACCCGCGTCGCCGTCTCGAGACGCGCGCTGTCGCTGCCCGCGTAGACCTCCGCCACCAGCGTGGACAGGACCGGTGGCCCCGGTGGAATCTCGGCGATCTTGGCGCTGGCGCCGTAGCGGGCGGCGATGGAGTCGATCGCCGGCCGCACTGCGACGGCGATCGCGTGACTCTGCCGTGAACGGTCACCCTTCGAGACCAGGTTCACCTGCACGTCCGCGACGTTGGGGCCACTCCGCATGAAGTAGTGCCGCACCAGGCCGTTGAAGTTGAACGGCGCCGCCGTGCCGGCATACACCTCCGTGCTGAGCACCTCCGGGACCGTGCGCAGGTAGGCCGCCACCTCGGCGCCCAGCGCGGCGCTGCTTTCCAGCGTCGTGCCCTCCGGCTGGTCGAGGATCACCTGGAACTCCGACTTGTTGTCGAAGGGCAACATCTTCACCTGCACCACCCGGAGTGCCACCAGCCCCATCGAGAGGAAGAGCAGCACCACGACGCCCGCGTAGAACAGGACCCGGCGCCGGGAATGATCCATCAGCCCCGACATGATGCGGTCGTAGAATCCGCCGCCGCCGGTCGCTGCCGCGGCGACCGAATCCCCGGCGGCCGCGGGGTGTACGTGCCCCTTCAGCAGCCGGTACGCGAGATAGGGCGTCACGATGAACGCCACCGCGAGACTGGCGAGCATCGCCACGCTGGCACCGACCGGAATCGGCCGCATGTAGGGCCCCATCATCCCGCGCACGAACGCCATCGGCAGGATCGCCGCGATCACCGTGAACGTCGCAAGGATGGTCGGATTCCCCACTTCATCCACGCCTTCGATCGACGCCTCGGCGGGGTCCTTCCCGCCCATCGCGATGTGCCGGTAGATGTTCTCCACCACCACGATCGCGTCGTCCACCAGGATGCCGATGGAGAAGATCAGCGCGAAGAGCGTGATCCGGTTGAGGGTGTAGCCGAGGGCGTAGTAGCTGAACAGCGTCAGGGCGAGCGTCACCGGCACGGCGACCAGCACCACGATCGCCTCACGCCAGCCCAGGAAGAGCCAGATCAGCACCGTCACCGAGAGCGTCGCGATGGCGAGATGGAGGATCAGCTCGCTCGCCTTCTCGCGGGCGGTCTCGCCGTAGTTCCGGGTCTCGGTCACCGTCACATCGGCGGGGAGCAGCCGCGCCCGCGCCTGGTCGACCCGCTCGAGCACCAGCCGCGCCACATCGGTCGCGTTGGCGCCCTTCCGCTTGGCGATCGCGATGGTCACGGCACTCGCGGAACCGGAGTCGCTCGTCGCGTGGGTCACGTAATCAGTGCGTTCACCGAACTTCTCGCGCACCTGCGCCACGTTGCGCAGATACACCGGGGCGCCACGACGCGAACTCACCACCACGCCGGCGACCTCCGCCGCGTTCTTGAGCGCGGCACCGACCTGTACCCGGTACATCGAGCCGCCGCTGGCGAACTCTCCTGCCTCGAGACGGGCGTTCGCGCCCTTGAGCGCCATCGCCACCTCGCCGGGCGTCACCCCGGACGCGGCCAGACGGGCGGCATCCAGGTCCACCCGGATCTGCTTCGGCTGCCCGCCGATCACCGACGTCTCGGCGACATCGGGGACCGTCCGGATCTCGTCTTCGAGCTGGGTCGCGAGCTGGCGCAGTTCGTTCGAGCCGTAGCGCTTCGATGCGAGGGTCAGCGTGAGGATCGGCACGTCGTCGATCGTGTGCGGCTTGACCAGGGGCGGCAGCGCTCCCGGCGGCATGCGATCCATCGCCGAGAACAGCTTGGCGTGGACCCGGGTGACGCTGCGCTCCTGGTCCTCGCCCACCTTGAAGCGGACCGTCACCAGGGTGAACCCCTCGCCAGCCATCGAATACACATGCTCGACGGCCGGGATCTCCCACATCCGCTGTTCGATCGGCCGGGTGATGAGGTTCTCGACTTCGGCCGGAGTTGCCCCCGGCAGGGCCGCGATCACGTCGATCATCGGCACCGAGATCTGTGGCTCCTCCTCCCGCGGCGTCGCGAGGATGCCGATCAGGCCCACGGCCAGCGATGCGATGATCAGCAGCGGGGTGAGCTTGGAGTGGAGGAAGCGGCGCGCCAGCGTTCCGGCGAAGCCCATAATCAGTTGCTCCCGACGACGATCACGTCACCGGCGTTGAGTCCGGAGAGTACTTCGACACAGGCCGCGGCGCCGACCGGGGCGCTGCACTGCCCGCCGACCCTGACCCAGCGGAGCGAGGTGGCTCCACCCACCGTCACCCGCACCCCCGTGAGATCCCCCTCCTGCACCAGCGCCGTCGCAGGGATCAGGATCGCGCTGCGGGTGCCATCCGGGATCCGCAGCGTCGCGGCGCTGCCGGACATGAAGTCGTGCTTCGAGTTCTCGACCAGCGCGTTCACCGTGTAGACCGCGCCCGCGGGCGCCGGCACGGTGCCCTCGATGACGGCCCGCGCCGCGTGCCCTTCGATCGCCGCATCGAGCGCCTGGCCGGCCTTGAGCGCCGAGGCCACCCGCGGCGGCACCGTCACACTCACCCGGAGGCGGCCCGCGTCCTGCACTTCGACGATCGGGGCACCGGGCGCGGCGAACGCTCCCGGATCCACGAACCGCTGCGTCACCACGCCGCTGAACGGGGCGCGGATCTCCGCGTAGTCGCCGATCGCGTTGAGCTCATCGCGCGATGCTTTCGCGGTGCGCAGCCCCGCTTCGGCCCGGGCGAGACCGGTCTCGACCTGATCCAATTGGTAGCGCGTCGCCGCGCTGTCGGCATAGAGCGCCCGGAAGCGTGCCGCCTGGGTCTGGGCGTCCTGGTACATCGCCTCTGCCCCCGCGATGCCCGCGTCCACCTGGGCCCGCTTGGCATCGACATCCCGCGCGTCGATCCGTGCGAGCACCTGGCCCTTCGCCACCCGGTCCCCTTCACGCACCAGCACCTGCGTCACGCTGCCCATCAGCTTGGTGCTGAGTGTGGCGCGCTGCACCGGCTCGGCGACGCCCGCGGCGTCGAAGGTCGCCGTGATCGTCGTGTCGCGAACCGTCAGCGTCGCGCCGGCGGACTGTGCGGCCGCCTTGTCGCCGGTCGATTTGGCCGCGTCCCGCCCGCAGGCCGCCGCCAGACCGAGAATCAGAACTCCCAGCACCGTCTTGCGCATCTCAATCTCCTTGCCAGTTTCCCGCCGCCGGTCCGTCACTCACTCCGCCAGGTCCACCAGCGGGCCAAGATCCCGCCCCTCCGCCCTGCGCTTCTCCGCCAGCGCGACGATCACGTCATAGCGGGCCGCCACGTCGCCCAGCTCCGACGCGGTCTCGACCGCCGCCGCATCGAAGAGCTCCGTGACCGTCGCGAGCCCGCCTTCGTACTTCCGGCCCACGATTCGGTGCGCCTCCTTCGACTGCGCCACCGACCGCCCGGCGATCTCCAGCCGCGCGAGCGCCAGGTCCACGGCATCACTCGCGCGCGCCAGGTCCAGGCCCGCCTGCGCCGTCGCCGCGTCCGACATCGCGCGCGCCGCGGCGCGGCGGCCCTTCGCGCTGCGGATTTCGGCCAGTTCCGACCCGCCGGCGAAGGGCGACCAGCTCAGCATCAGGCCGAGGGTCCAGGCGCTCTTCCCGCCGAAGGGCGTGTTGGGGGTGTTCCAGTCGATGCGGCCGAAGCCGTTGAGGCGCGGCAGATAGAGCGCGGTCGCACGCCGGGCATCGGCGTTGGCGGCGTCCCGCGCGAGCGTCGCGGCTTCGACATCGGCCCGGGCCCCCGGCGCGTCGGCGGCCGCGGACGCCCGGGCCGTAAGTGACGCCACCGCGGCGGCCGTCGGCAGCGAATCGGGGAGCGCGAAGGCGGTGTCGGCCGGATCACCCATCAGGACCGCGAGGCCATGCTGGGCCAGACGCGCCTGGCTCTCGGCGCTCAGCAGCATCGCCTCCACCTCACCCGACTTCACCGAGGCGAGCAGCGCATCGGACCGGGTCGCCAGCCCCTGCTTGACCATGGATTCCGCCTGCCGCACGTGCGAGTGCGCGGCGTCGAGTGCTGCGCGCAGCGTGCGCACCTGGTCGCGGGTGAGGACCGCGCCCCAGTAGGCCCGCACCACATCCACCGCGGTGCCCGAGCGGGTCCACCGCTCGGCCGCCTGGGTGGCCCTGCTCGCGTTGGCGGCGGCCGATCGGCCCAGCCAGGCATCTGCGTTGAAGATCGGCTGCTCCACGACCACACCCGTCATCAGATTGCCGGTCGCGTTGGGATCGTTGAGTCTCGCCGGCGCAAAGGCGGCGGGCGTCACCGCCCGCTGGCGCAAGGTGAAGCCGAAGGCGTTGAGCGGATCGGTGGTGCGGAGGTAGCCGCTCTCGACCCGGAGAGTCGGCAGGATGCCGCGGTACGGCGCGAGCGCCTGCCCCGCCTGCGCCTCGCTCTGCCCGGCCGCGATCCGGTTGGCGTAGGCCGACCGCTCCGCCCGCTCGAGCGCCTGGCCGAGGGTGAGGGGCGCCTGCGCCGCCAGCGGCCCCGCGACGAGGGGCGGCAGAAGCCACAGCATCCGAAAGATGACAGCTCGCATGGTTGTCCCCGGGGCGGCCCGTGCCGGCCGCGCTCTTGATAATTCTTGTATAACCATATAGTAATACAGTCGTAGCGTCAAGCCCGCTCCCCGGGCCGCCGGAGCGGGTGCCTTGGCAGGCGGCCGGGACCGCGCGCATCTTCTATGGCCCATTGCAATGGAGTACTGTCGGAATTCATGGTGGCCAGACACCTCACGCCCGAGCAGCTCCGGCACATCGCCGAGCGCTTCAAGGCCCTCGCCGAGCCGTCACGGCTCGACATCCTCCACGCCCTCAAGGGCGGGGAGCGAACGGTCAGCGACATTCTCGAGGCCACCGGCCTCGGGCAGGCGAATGCGTCGAAACACCTGCAGGTGCTGTATGCCTCGGGGTTCGTGCAGCGGCGGAAGAAGGGCGTCAGCACCTACTACATGCTGGCGGACGCCGACGTGCTGCGGCTGTGTGATCTGATGTGCGGGCGGCTGGAGAAGGAGACCGCCGCCCGGAAGCAGGTCTTCAAGGCCAAGTAGCCGTCACCTGACCGGCCACCCATCACCCGTTCATCGCGCGGGGCAGGCGCGGACCTCGTCGGCCCTGCCCAGCTGCTCCAGTGCCTCCCGTCGGCTCGCGCAGACGACGGGGGCGCCCGGGTGTATCGCCTCGGCGATCGCGAGCAGTGCCAGCGCACGCGCGGGGTTCTTCTCGGCGAGCGCCTGCCGCGGTTCGTAGAAGGCGGTGACCACGAACACCTGCTCCAGCAACTGCGCCGCCCCGAGCGCGGCCAGGCGGTCGCTCGAATCCGCCGCCTGCTGCTCGAGCCGGGCGAACTGCAGCGCCTTGAGGGACTCCGAGAGGTCCTGCGGCTTCGTCCCCTCGCGCGTCCTGGCGATGAAACGCCGCAGCCTCGATAGATAGGCGCGGTGCCGCTCGGCGATCTCCTCGCGGTGCGCGAGCCACCGCCTGACCAGCCGTGTGCGCACCAGCGCCTCCACATGGGCGCTGTCAGCGGTGACGTCGTGCACGCCGGCGAAATCGGTGCGCACGTCGCGATACTTCAGGTAAGCGTCGACACCATCGCCCGCCGCGGCCGCCCCGGCCGATCGGGCATGGTACAGGGAATCGATCCAGACCGAATCCCGCGGGATCAGCCCCCGGCGCATCGCCTGAAGCTCCATCCACTGCAGGGCATCACTCATCACCGATTCGGGCGGCCAGCCGTGGGGCCCGTCGTAGCTCGCGATGTGGTGGCGGATCCCGGTGCGCTCCAGATAGGCGCCGAGGTCCTGCACCTCCTGGTAATTGAAATCGGTGCTGCCCGCGCCGCCGTAGAAGACCAGCGTCTCGAGTTCGCCCGGCGCAGGCGCGGGCGGCGTCCAGCCCGGCGGAAATCCGGCGCCGAATCCCAGCACCCCCGCCACATGCCCGTCGAGGCGATAAGCGTAGTCCCACGCGGCGCGCGTGGTGCCCGAGAAGCCCACGAGGTAGATGCGGCGGGTGTCGATCGCCGTCAGGCGCTGCGCGTCGGCGATCATCGCGTTGACCGCCGCTTCGTTCGGATCGCCCGGCTCGTCGCTCCGGGTGTTGTAAGAACTGAAGATGATGTAGCCGAAGCTCTCCGCGGCGGAGCGCAGCAGCCTGAGCGGCACCAGCGCCCGGCCGCGCGGATCCATCACGCAGAGGAGTGGCAGCGGCCGCTCCGTGGTGTGACGGCTCGGGACGAAACACGGCGTAGCTCTGCCTCGGATCGCGAACGCTGACCACCCGCTCCGTCACCGTCCCGGGAATGAGCCGGCTCTCCACCGCGCTCTGGGCCATCAGCGGGGCCGCCCCGCCCAGCAGGGTAGCCAGGAAGCCCAGTCGACGAGACGAAAGAGGCATGAACTCCGAGGGGTGACGGGACCAGGATTGCAGCGACGGACCGGCGTCCCTACGGCAGGAGGAGGGCGGCAGTTCCTCGCTCCGAAGATCACATCCGACAAGGACTTGGCAGATGCGCCCCGAAGTGATCCGGAAGTGAACCGGGGGTGACGACCCCGGTTAGCTTCCCCGTGTCACCTCAACCCTGGAGTAGTACCATGTCCCGCCCCGTCGCCGCCGCCTTCGGCCTGGCACTCCTGCTCACCTTTCCCGCGAGCGGCCATGCGCAGGTCGGCGGGCTCATCAAGAAGGCCAAGGACAAGGTCGCGCCACCCGCAGCCACCCAATCCTCCGACCAGCCGGCGCGTCTGCCGGGCCCCGAGATCACCAGCGGGGTGGTGAGCAATCTCCTGCTCGCACTCAAGGCGGAGAAGGACGCCAAGGATCGCGCCGCCGCGACGGAGGACGAGCGTCGCCGGCAGGAGGCGGAAGCGAAGATGGACCCGCAGACCCGCTACTACTCCTGTATCGGCACCGCGCAGCAGCAGGACCCGGCGATGGCCGAAATGGAGCGGCTCGGCAAGGAGGGCAAGGACGCGGCGGACAAGGGAGACCAGAACAAGGCCATGGACATCGCCATGCGGATGCAGCCGATCCAGATGCAGATGCAGGCGCGCGCCGAGTCGGCCTGTGTCTCGCTCAAGCCCGGAGCAAAGCAGCCGACGCCGGCGCAGAAGGCGATCCAGGCGGCACCGGTGGTCCCGCCGGAGGAGGCGGGCGCCAAGGCCATGGGCGTGACGCCGGTGGAATACGGTCAGATCAAGGAGTTGATCTGGACCTATCTCGGCTACGGGAAGCGCGCCGGGCTGACCGACAGTGAGAAGCGCGCGGTCGATCCGAAACGCGACCAGCTCAGGGAAGGCTTCAAGCTCATCGGCATGCAATGAGACTGCCGCGCGCGGTCCTGATCACCGGCCTCGCCGGCGCGACCCTCGCCTTTGCGGGAGGGCGCCCGGCGGAGCCGCCTGCCGCGCCGAGTGCCGGCCCGGCGTGGACCGCGGTTCGGCCGGGCCTCGAACTCGGCAGCTTCCGGTATTCCGCCCCGGGCGAGGGACGCTGGACCCGGGTGATGCTGCTGCACATCGATCCGAGTCATTACCGGCTGCGGCTCGATGCGAAGCTGAGCGAGGATCTCACCAG
This sequence comes from uncultured Gemmatimonadales bacterium, assembly GCA_963817435.1. Taxonomy (GTDB): domain Bacteria; phylum Gemmatimonadota; class Gemmatimonadetes; order Gemmatimonadales; family GWC2-71-9; genus JADJOM01. The sequence goes on along the minus strand of CAWFNY010000003.1, from coordinate 405,732 downwards.
TGCGGTGTGGACGGTGGATTCGGCGCCCGCGACCGCGGTAGCCGCATGGAATGCGGGACAGTTCAACGGCATCGCGCCGTGGGGCTGGACCGTGATGGACGGGCTCGAGCTGCGGCCGCCCGGCACCGGGCCGTTGTCGATGGCGATCGTCGCCGACAGCAGCGGCCGCGTGCGGCTCATCGCGCCGGACCGCATCGCCGCGGCGCGCGCCGCGGGCGGGGTGATGACGGCGCTCCAGTCCTATCCCGCGCTGATCACCGGCGCCGGTGAAATCCCTCCGCAGCTCCGTGAGGCGGGCCTGGGAGTGGACGTCGCGCACCGGGACGCCCGGCTCGCGCTGGGGCAGCGTGCCGATGGCACGCTGCTCCTGATGCTGACCCGATTCGATGGATTGGGAGACGCCGGCGGCGAGATCCCCTTCGGACTCACCCTGGCCGAGACGGCGGAGCTGCTCAGGGCCCAGGGTGCGGTGCGCGCCGTGGCGCTGGACGGCGGAATTTCCTCGCAGCTCATGGTGCGCGGCGCCGTCGGTGCCCCGAAAGTCTGGCGCGCCTGGCGGAAGGTGCCGGTCGGGCTGTTACTGGAGCCGGCAGCGTCACCCGCTCCCCCGGCTGGCGACGACTAGTCGCCCGCGGTCCAGCCGCCGCCCAGCGCCTTGTAGAGCTGCACCGTCGTCGCCAGATACTCCCGCTCCACCTGCGCCATGTTCAGTTCGGCGTTGAAGAGGCCGCGCTGGGCGTCGAGCACCTCGAGGTAACTCGACACGCCACTCTGATAGCGCTTCTCGGCCAGCGCGGAGGCCCGTCGGAGGGCGCGCACCTGGGTCTCCTGCGCCACCAGCTGGTCGCGGGTGGTCCGGACGCCCACGAGCGCATCATTCGCCTCACGCAGCGCGGTGAGCACCGCCTGTTCGTACTTGGAGCGCCCCTGCTCGGCCCGCGCCTCGGCCGCCCGCTGCTGATTGAGCAGCCTGCCGCCCGTGAAGAGCGGAATCGAGATCCCGCCCTGCAACTGATACACCTCCGCCGACGCGCCAAACAGCTTCGAGAAGTCCGGCCGCTGGGTGCCGTACGTCCCGGTGATGCTCACCTTCGGCAGCCGGTTCCCGATCGCGACGCCGATCCGCGCCGTCGCCGCCGCCCACTCCTGCTCCGCCCGGCGCACGTCGGGCCGGCGCACGAGCAGCGAGGATGGCACCGAGTCCGGCACGGCAACCGCGGCCACCGTCTCCGACAGCGGATTCCCGCGTACGATCACCCCGGGTTCCTGGCCCAGGAGGACACTGAGCTGGTTCTCCTTCTGCACCCGGCGTCTGGAGAACTCCGCCACTCTTGCCGCCGGGTCGGCGACTTCCGCCTCGAACTGGCGGACGTCGAGCTCCGAGATGACGCCCTGCTGAAACCGCTGCCTGGCGAGGTTCAGCGTCGACTGTCGCGAGGCCAGGGTCTGTTCCGCGATGCGCAGGTCGTCGTCCAGCTCGCGCAGTTCGAGGTAGGCCGTGGCGACATCGCTCACCAGCGAGAGCACCGTGGCGCGCTGGTCCGACTCCTTCGATTCGAAGTCGAAGCGGGCCGCCTGCGACTGCCGGCGCAGCTTGCCCCAGAAATCGAGTTCCCACGAGAGGTCGGCGGTGATCCGCACCGCATCGAACTTCTGCGGGGGAAATGCGCCGAAGATGCTCTGGTTGGTGCTCGCGGTGCCGTTCGCAGTGAGCTGCGGAAAGAGATCGCCGCGCGCCGCACCGAGCTGGGCGCGGTATTCGCGCACCTTTGCGACCGCGGTGCGCAGATCGCGGTTGTTGGCGACGGCGGTCCGGACCAGCGTGAGGAGCTGCGGGTCCTTGAGCACCGCCAGCCAGGCGACGTCGCCGGCCGCATCGAGCTGGAGCAGCTCCGGCCGGGCCAGCGGCAGCACCGTGGAGTCGGAGCGGTCCGCCTCACGGGCGGTGGCGAGCGAATCGAGGAAGCCGCGCGCCGCCGGCGAGGTCGCGCTGTCACGCACCGTCACCGTGGCGGGGGGCGGCCCGAGCTGGACCGACGGCCCCACGGCGCAGCCCGAGGCGGCCAGCAGCAGCCACGAGAGGAGCGGAGTCTGGCGCATGATCAGTGACCCTCCGGCGCCGCGACCGCAGCGCCACCTGGATCCGCCTTCCGGCCTCGTTCACTGAGGGTCCGGATCACGGTGAAGAAGAGCGGAATGAAGAAGATGCCGACGATGGTCGCGGTCAGCATGCCGGCGAAGACGCCGGTGCCGAGCGAGTGACGACTGGCCGCGCCGGCACCGCCCGCGATGGTGAGCGGGAAGACGCCGAAGATGAAGGCGAAGGAGGTCATGAGGATCGGCCGGAACCGCTCCCGCGCCGCCTCCATCGCGGCGTCGCGGATCGAGAGCCCCTTTTGCCGCAGCTCGGTGGCGAACTCCACGATCAGGATCGCGTTCTTGGCCGCGAGACCGATCACCGTGATCACGCCCACCTGGAAGTAGATGTCGCTCGGCAGCCCCCGCGCGAAGACGCCGAGATAGGCACCCAGCACGCCGAAGGGGAGGCCGAAGAGTACGGCGAAGGGAATCGCCCAGCTCTCGTATTGCGCCGCGAGCACCAGGAAGACCATGACCAGGCCGAGCGCCACCACCAGACCACCCGACCCTGCGGAGGTCCGCTCCTGGAACGACTGGCCGCTGTAGCCGAAGCCGATGCCCTGGGCGGCGTACTTGTCGGCGATCAGCTGCTCCACCGCATCCAGCACCTCACCCGAGCTGTGGCCCGGCCTCGGGACGCCGGTGACCAGCGCGGAGGGGAAGCCGTTGAAGCGGGTGACCAGGCTCGGCCCGCCGCGCATCTCGGAATGCACCAGCGACGAGAGCGGCACCATCTCGCCCCGGCTGCTGCGGACGAAGAACCGTCCGATGTCCTCCGGCTTCTGACGGAATTGCGACTGGGCTTCCATCTGCACCCGGTAGGTGCGGCCGTACAGGTTGAAGTCGTTGATGTAGAGCGTGGAGAGCATCGCCTGCAGCGTCGAGAAGAGCTGAGCCTGGCCGACACCCCGGGCGAGTGCGGCGTCCTTGTCCACCGTGAGGTAGACCTGCGGCACGTCGGTCCGGATGAAGCCGTTCACGCCCTGGACCGCCGGGAGCTGATTGGCGTCCTGCGTGAACGCGGCCACCTTCTGGGCGAATTCGCGCAGGTCGCCGCCGCCCCGGTTCTGCAGGTTCATCTCCAGGCCACTCGTGGTCCCGAGGCCGGGGATCTCGGGGAAGTTGAACGCGAAGGCGTTGGCTTCCTTGATCGCGAACAGCCCGCCATTCACGCGCGCCACGATGGCATCCAGCCCATCCTGCTTTCCGGTCCGATCCTCCCAGGGCTTGAGGCGCACGAAGATCGTGGCGCTGTTGGTCTGGTTCGACTGGGTGAGGATGTCGAGACCCACCAGCGCCACGGTGCTCCGGACCCCCGCTTCGCGGCGCACCAGTTGCTCCACCTTGGCGACCACGGCTTCGGTGCGCCGTCGCGCCGCCGCGTCGGGGAGCTGCACCCCGATCACGAAGAATCCCTTGTCCTCACCGGGAACGAAGCTGCTCGGCACCTGGCGGAAGAGCACGACGATCGTGCCGAGCAGCAGGACGAACACGCTCAGCCAGAGGGCGGGACGGGCGGTGACCCGGCCGGTGCCGGCCACGTAGCGGTTGGTCAGGCTCGCGAAGCGGGCGTTGAACCAGCAGAAGAACCGGTTGGTACTTTCACCGACCGAATGCTTGAGCAGCAGAGCGCACAGTGCGGGCGTGAGGGTCAGCGCCACGACGCCCGAGAGCACCACCGCGATCACGACGGTGACGGCGAACTGCTTGTACATGGCGCCGGTGATGCCGCCGAGAAAGGCCACGGGCAGGAACACCGAGCAGAGCACCAGCACGATCGCGACCAGCGCTCCTCCGACCTGCTGCATGGCGCGGTCGGCCGCAATGCGCGGCGGGACGTGTTCCTCGTCCATGATGCGTTCCACGTTCTCGATGACCACGATGGCGTCGTCGACGACGATGCCGATCGCCAGCACCAGCGCGAAGAGCGTGAGCGTATTGACCGAGTACCCCAGCGCCGACAGCCCCACGAACGTCCCGATGATACTGACGGGGACGGCCAGCACCGGGATCAGCGTCGCGCGCCAGCTCTGCAGGAAGACCGACACCACCAGCGTCACCAGCAGCATCGCCTCGAGCAGCGTCTTGACGACCTCCTTGATCGACTCGGTGATGAACGGCGTCGTGTCGAAGGGCACACTCCACTTCACGCCCGCCGGAAACGACTTCGCGAGCTCGCCCATCCGCGCCACGACCGCCTTCTGCACGCTGAGGTTGTTCGCGCCGGGGCGGGTGTAGACGAGAAACAGCGCGGTGGGCGTGCCATCCAGGCGGCCGACCGCATCGTAGCTCTTCGAGCCGAGATGCACCCTGCCGATATCGCCGACCCGGACCAGCGAGCCGTCGGGACGTGCACGGACGATGATGTTGCTGAATTCCGCCGGATCGACCAGACGGCCCGCGGTGGTCACCGGGAGGGTCAGCTGTGTCTCCGGTGGCGAGGGCTCCCGCCCCAGCCGTCCGGCGGGGTTGGTGGCATTCTGCTCGCGGACTGCGGCGGCGACATCCGACACCGTGATGCCGAGCTGCGCCATCCGGTCGGGATCCATGCTGAGCAGCATGGAGAACTCGAGATCGCCGTAGACCGACGCGTTGCCCACGCCCGGCACCCGCTTGATCTCGTCCTCGAGGTTCAGCTTGGCGTAGTTGCTCAGGTATGAGGCGTCGTAGGTCGGGTTGTCCGATGTCAGCGCCACCACCAGCAGGATGTCGCTGTTGGCCTTCCGGATCGTCAGCCCGTTGGTGCGCACCTCGGCCGGCAGCTGCGGCTCGGCCAGCTTGATGGCGTTCTGGACGTCGACCGCCGCCAGGTCCTGGTTGCGCGAGATATCGAAATAGATCGACAGGTTCATCACCCCGTCGCTCGAGTTCGACGATTTGAAATACAGCAGTCCATCGAGCCCCGACAGCTGCTGCTCGATCGGCGCGGCCACCGCCTGCGCCACGACCTCCGCCGTCGCTCCCGGATAGACCGCGGTGACCTGCACCGAGGGAGGAGTGATCTGGGGGAAGCGGTTGACCGGCAGCGAGCGCAGCGCGAAGATGCCGAGCAGGGTGATGACGATCGAAATCACGGTGGCCAGTACCGGCCGCCGGATGAAGAAGTACTTGATCTGTGGCGCCGAGTCGCTCACTGGGACTTGCCTCCCGCCGGCTTCGCGGCCCCGGCGACCGGGGTGCCGCTTCGGGCGCTGTCCGCGAGGGCGACGGGCCGCACCACGCGCCCCGGCCCGGTCTTCTGCAGCCCGTCCACGATCACCCGGTCGCCAGGCGCGAGTCCCGACTCGATGAGCCACTGGTCCCCGGTCCATGCCGTCGCCTGGACCTCCTGCGACTTCACCGTGTCACCCACCCCGACGACATAGACGACCTGGCGCCCCATCTGCTGCAGTACCGCGCGCTGCGGCACCACCAGCGCATCCTTCCGCTCGAGCCCCACTAGATGCGCCCGGACGAACTGCCCCGGCACCAGCAGGTGATCGGCATTGCTGAACTCGGCGCGGAACTGCTGGGTGCCCGTCTCCGCGTCGAGCACCGGATCGATGAAACTCAGCCGCCCGGTCCGCGGCAGATCGATCCCGTCGGGCAGGGTGACCTTCACCTTGAGCGCGCTCCCCGGCGCCACCAGCCGCGCGGCGGCGGGGTCACGCTTCCAGCCGAGGATCTGCTGGGCCGAGGGCTCGAACTGGACGTAGATGGGATCGAGGACGTCGATCGTCGTCAGCACGTCGCCCGGTCCGGTCACCCGGGCGCCCAGCTCGAGCTGCGCCCGGCCCACCCGGCCGCTCAGCTCGGCACGCACCGTGGTGTCATCCAGATGCTTCTTCGCCTCGTCCGCCGCGCCACGGGCATCCTCCACTGCCGCCCGCGCCTGGGCCAGCTCCGATTCGGCATTGTCGACGTCCTGCCTGGCGACAGCATTGTCGGCGAGCAGCGGCTTGAGCCGCGCCTCGTTCCGCTCCGCGTTCGCGTAGCGCGCCTCCGTCTCGGCGAGCTTCGCCCTGGCGCTGCGATAGGCCGCGTCGTAACTGGTGGGGTCGATCCGATAGAGCACGTCGCCCGCGTGCACGGTGGCCCCCTCGGTGAACGGCCGTGCCACGATCACGCCGGCGACCTGGGCGCGCACCTCCACGCTCCGCGAGGCGGCCACCCCGCCCGCAAATTCGAAGTCCTGCGCCACGGTGCGCGGCTCAAGCTGCAGCACCGCCACTTCCGCGGGAGGAAAGGCGGGCGGCGCCGGCTTCTGGCAGGCGGCCCCGCCGAGCCCAAGCGCGGCGAGCCCGATGAGATGCAGCCGCCGCCGGACGGCGGCGCGCTCGAGGATGGGAAGTAGGGACACGACGGGGGCTTCTCCAGGCATGGGTGTTACCGGCCGCTGGCGGCGTCCGGGGTGCTGCTCCCGGAGACCGCCGGAGGGACAGCCAGCGAATGCTCGATGGTCTCGAGGTACTGCGCGAAGAGCTGATCCGGGGTGGGCGGATTCTTCTCGAATGGCGCGAAGTGATGGGCGCCTAACATCAGTCCGGCGAGGCCGCCACCGATGACCCGGGCCTGCAGGACGACATCGACCGGACGAAACTCGCCGCGCTGAATCCCGTCGGCGAGCACCGCCGCCACCAGGCGGCGCCAGCGTTCGCCGATCTCGCGGCACATCACCCCGGTGGCGCCCGGAAAGGTCTGGGCCTTGGCGAGCCCGAACAGCATCAGATCGATGGTGCCCGGCCGCATCAACTGCTCCCACATCCGGGTCAGAATGCCTCGCAGAATGTCGCGCGACGACCCGCGATGGGCCGCGAGCAGCGCCTCCCCACCCTCGAGGTCTCCCAGGAAACGATCGGTCAGCGCGGCCTCGAAGAGCCCGCCCTTGGAGCCGAAGTAATGCGTCACGGTGCCGGCGCATACTCCGGCCCGCCCCGCCACGTCGGCCAGGGTGGCCCCATCGAACCCCTGCTCGCCAAACACGGCGACCGCGGCTTCGAGAATCTCCCGGCGGCGCTCGGCGGGGCGGCGCTGCCAGCGGGGCAGTTCGGAGGGTAGTTCTGGCTTCACGGGCGACTTTCCTGGAGAATCGGGAGAGGACAATAATTGGCGCTGCCACCAATAGTCAACATCAAGGCGATATGTGACAGTGTGTTACATAATTGCAAGTCAGTTACTCTCAATAGAATTGACGCCTCCCATCGGGCCAGCAACGGCCATCCCGGACCAAGCGGCGGACTCGGCCGAGCCGATGCCGGGCGAACGGACACACACGCTGGGTTCACAGGCGATTCACCTCCGTCGTCTAGCTTCAGGCATTCCACACCTCGAAGCCGCCGACATGCATCGCTCCCTGCTCGTCCGTCAGGTCGCCCCCGCCGTGGTGGGGTACGTCGGGTTGATCGCGGCGACGATCCTGCTCGATTTCGCCCTCCACAAGGCGGGGCTGCTCTGGATCGGGAGCTACCTCGGACCGCTCGGCACCGCCCTCATCGCGCTCTCGTTCCTCTACTCCCTTCGCAAACGCAAGAAGATCAGCGTCGGCACCCCCAAGAAGCTGCTGGAGCTGCACGAGACGCTGAGCTGGGTCGGTGCACTGCTGATCCTGGTGCATGCGGGAATCCACCTGAACGCCATCATCCCGTGGCTCGCGGTCCTCGCCATGCTGGTGGTGGTGGCGAGCGGCTTTACGGGCAGCATCCTCGTCAAACAGGCCACCGAGACCGTGAAGGCGCGGAAGGCCCAGGCGGCGGGCGGAGACGGCGGGGAGGACAACCTCGTCCTCGATGCGATGACGCTGGAGCTGATGAAGCAATGGCGGGTGGTGCACATGCCGATCAACGCGGTGTTCGTCTCGCTATTCGCGATCCACCTCGTCACCGTCGTGCTGTTCTGGCACTGGTAGGCAGGTCACATCATGCGGAGTCGCACAGCACTCATCGGCACCCTGGTCCTCGCGGCGGGGCTGATCGCCGCCTCGCCCCGGCTGTCGCTCTCGGCCGGGCCGCTGACGCAGGGCCATGCCGATATTGCCGGGAACTGCCTGGGCTGTCACACGCCGCTCCGCGGCCTCCCCGGAAGCAAATGCATCGCCTGTCATCCGCTCGACAGCATCGGGATCGCACGGCGCGCGCTGGTGCAGCCGGCCACTGCGCGCCCCGCGCTGGCGGGTATGCATACCGAATTCCGGAGCGCCGACTGCCTCGACTGCCATACCGATCACGCGGGCCGTGACCCGAAGGGGGCCACCCGCGCCTTCCAGCACGAGAACCTCGGCGCCTCCCTGCGGAGCCGCTGCGTCGGATGTCATGACGGGGAACGCCCCGCGGATGACCTGCACCGCCAGGTCGCCGATGACTGTGCGTCCTGCCACTCGATCAGGGCGTGGACACCGGCCAGCTTCGAGCACGACCGCTACTTCGTTCTCGATCGCGACCACAACGTCAGCTGCAAGACCTGCCACATCGAGTCAGCCGGCTACAAGCAGTACACCTGCTACGGGTGCCACGAGCATACCCCTACCCGGATCGCGGCGGAGCATCGTGAGGAGGGGATCAGCAATCTGCGCGACTGTGTCCGCTGCCATCGCTCCGCCGAAGGCGAAGCGGGCGAGGGACGCGAGGGAGGCGAGGGACGCGAGGGGCACGACGACGACTGAGGTGCAGCGAGATCAGACCCGATCCGAATAGCGCGTCCTGGCGTCCAGCGGATCCTGCCGGAGCTTCGGCAAGGTGCCGCCGTACACCTCGGCCGAGAGCCACGCGAGTTCGCCGGAGAGATCGTCGCGGCTCAGTTCCTTGAACCACGCCTTGGGCCGGCCATCGGTTCCGGGGTTCCACCGGTAGCGGCGGGCCTTGAGGGCGTCCTTCGCGGCCATCGGCGCCTGCTCGGCCCAGAGCCGCACCGACTTGCGTCGCGCCGACTGCAGCAGCAGCGCGAGCGGCAGCTCCCCGCTCTCGAGCGGGGTGGCTAGCAGGTGGATGAGCGCCAGGCAGTCATGGTCGGCGCGGTGCGCACCATAGAACATCCCGCAGCGCTTGATGAGCAGGAACTCGAGCGCCCCCGACTTGCTCCCGGCGGCGCGCCACGGCACCTCCTGCTGGCTGCAGGCCCAGTGCTTCTCCCTGAAGAGCGGCAGCCGCCGCTCCATGAACGGCCGGTCGAAGCCGGCGTTGTGGGCGATCACCAGCGACGCCCCGTTCACGACCGCCTCCACCGCGGCATCGTCGATCCGCTTCCCCTTCACATCGGCGTCGGTGATTCCGGTAAGTGCCGCGATGTCTGCTGGAATCGGACGGCCAGGATCCTCGAGGAAGGTGACCGGCCGTCCCACGCCATAGATCCGGCCGCTCTCCGGGGCGAACTCGAACGGAACCATGGCGAGCTGAATGATCGCATCGCCGGCGGGGCTCAGGCCGGTCGTCTCAACATCGAGCGCGAGGCCGGTCGTCAGCTTGACGCCGTCGGGCGCGTTGTACCTGGCCACCGGAGTGAAGCGCCGCAGCACTTTGTAGTCGCCGCTGGCTTCGAGCGTGCGGACCAGTTCTTCCGGATCGTGTTGAGGGGGCATCGGGGAAAGCTACTCGCCGGGATGCGCGCGGCTACCCGGGCATCCGGGCCGGCTTCCCCGGGCTGGTGGCTAGTCGAGGCCGCTGCGCCGGCGCCGGTGGATCAGTAGTACGCGGGCACCCGGCGTGTCCGCTCCACCCGCTGCACGAACGACTGCGCGAAGCTGCGCACATCTTCCCAGTCGGTGTATTCGTAGTCCCGGGAGACGTCGGTCTCCACGCCGGCCTTGCGCGCCATTCGATGCATCAGCCAGCGCTTCAGCCAGCCGTAGCGGGTGTAGAGCAGCGCGCCCGCCAGCTTCCGGGTCGTCGCCGGCCGCCAGCCCGTCACTGCAAAGAACTTCTCCGTGATCGCGACCAGCTCCTGCTGCACCTCCGGCTCCGGCTGGAGCACGGCCAGTGAGACCGAAAGGAATGCGCTTGGCATCCCGCTGAGCTGACGATGGTGACGCTGGACCCACTGGGTGACCGGGCGCTGAAAACTGCCGAGGTGCAGAGACGCGGCGACGACCACCGCGTCGTAGTCCTCGGGCCGGGGATCGCTGTGGCCTGTGCCGGCATCGACGATATGCACGGTGGCCCCGGCGTCGCGGAGATCATCGCCGAGGAGATGCGCGATCTTGGCGGTGTGGCCGTCCGTGGTGCCGTAGAAGACGAGGACGCGGGGCATGATGGAGCCTCCGGTAGAACCCGAAACGGGACGTTTAGTAAAGTGGCAGGAATGTGAACCTGCCGGGCTGCTGGTGGGGTGAAGCCGGGATGAGAATCTCTTCTGGACGGAGGGGGCAGTCAGGGAGCCGCTGGGGCGGAACGCTCCATCCCACCGATAGGTGACCGCACAAGTCATTGTCAAGCAAGAGCTTGCGTCGACGGACGCGATCCCTCCGTGGAAACAGAAACGCCGCCCCGGGCGGGGCGGCGCGTGACACCCGGCGAGCCTCGGCGTCAGTGGACGTCGAACCAGAGCTCCACGTCGTAATGGATGGTGATTTCCTCGCCGGCCGCGATGGGTCGCAGGGCCTCGAGGACCAGCAGTTCGCGATCGTACTCCTGCCAGACACCGGCATTGGCGTCTTCGGCGTGATTCACCAGGCTCACCAGCCCGTAGGCGATCGCGCCGCGCCATTCCTTCTCGTCCTCCTCGTCGCCATCCCAGTGGAAGTAATGGTGCGCGAGCGGAGTCTGCTCCAGCAGTTCCGCCTCCCGCGCCGTGATGATCGAGACCGGAGCGAGATCGAGAATCTCACCCTCCTCGATGGCGCGTGCCGCGAACACGCCCCGACCCTTGACCGGATCGCGGCGGATGTGGACGGAAGAAGTCTCGAGCAGGGGATAGGTGGATGCTGGCATGACCTCGAGCGCTGCGAAAGGGGAGTCGGGCCGATTTGACGGGGCGGGAATCTCGCCCGGCGCACATCGTTGGGGAAGGGGGTCTGGCGGGGAGGAATTCCGGCTGCGATATGTTTGAGCCTTGTCAGGTTTCCCCCTGCAATCCCCCTTTCCGGTCGGGAGAGCCTCATGGACGTCCTGGATTCGGTGTCCGGTGTGCTGTCGAGCATCTGGTGGCTGATGTTGCTGGCCCTGGTCGTGGTGTTCTACAAGCTGGTGCTGCGTCTGTTCGGCGCCGTGATCATCCCCGGGACCTCGATCGGGGTGGTGCGGAAGCGCTGGGTGCTGCTCGGCGGTAATCGCACGCTTCCCGACGGCAAGATCATCGCGCTGCACGGTGAGGCCGGCTTCCAGGCCGACACCCTGGCGCCCGGACTCCATTGGGGATTCTGGCCCTGGCAGTATGACGTCACCGTGGTGCCGTTCATCGATATCCCCGAGGGAAAGCTCGGCGTGGTCGAGGCCAAGGACGGCGCGCCGCTCAGCAAGCGGGTCTTCGGCCGCGAGGTGGACTGCAATGCCTTCCAGGATGCCCGGGGCTTCCTGCTGCATGGCGGCCAGCGGGGACCGCAGATCGCGATCATCCCGCCCGGCACCTACCGGGTCAACACCGCGCTCTTCAGCGTGAAGCTGGTGCCGGTGCTGGAGATCCCCGAGGGGAAACTGGGGATGGTGACCACCCAGGACGGCGCGCCGCTGAAGACCGGGGAGATCGCCGGCCGGGAGGTTCAGGGCCACAACATGTTCCAGGACGGCGAGGCGTTCGTCACCAGCGGGGGGACCAAGGGGTTGCAGGCGCAGGTGATGATGGCCGGTTCCTACTATCTGAACCCGAACTTCGCCACGGTGGAACTGGCCAGCATGACCGAGGTGGCGATCGGCCACGCCGGGGTGGTGATCGCCTTTGTGGGAGACGCCGGCGCCGACGTCACCGGCGAGGGATTCAAGCACGGTAACCTGGTCAAGCAGGGCGAGCGCGGTGTGTGGGTGGAGCCGCTCGATCCCGGCATGTATCCGGTCAACCCCAAGACCAATCACGTCGTCTCGGTGCCGACCACCAACGTCGTGCTCAACTGGGCCACCGGGAAGACGGAGGCCCACAAGCTCGACGCCAAGCTGAGCACGATCACGGTACGCTCGTCGGACGGCTTCACCTTCAATCTCGATGTGTCGCAGATCATTCATATTCCGCGCTCCTCGGCGCCGAAGGTCATCGCCCGCTTCGGCAGCATGGACAATCTGGTCACCCAGGTGCTGGAGCCGACGATCGGGAACTACTTCCGGAACGCCGCGCAGAAGTCGGATGTGATCAGCTTCCTCAACGAGCGTACCCAGCGGCAGCAGGAGGCGCGCGAACATATCCAGAAGGCGCTGGAGCAGTACGACGTGCAGGCGGTGGACACGCTTATCGGCGACATCGTGCCGCCGGAGAGCCTGATGAAGACGCTGACCGACCGGAAGCTGGCGGAGCAGGAGCGGATCACCTACGAGACGCAGCGGGAGGCGGAGGCGACGCGGCAGGCGCTGGAACAGTCGCGGGCGCTGGCGAACACCCAGGCGCAGGTGGTGGACGCGGAGCGGAGCGTGCAGATCGCGGAGTTCCACGCCCAGTCGGCGGTGAAGAAGGCGCGGGGCGAGGCGGAGGCGAAGACCACCAATGCCGCCGCCGACGCCGAGGTCACCACGGTCAACGGCGCGGCGGAGGCGGGCAAGATCAAGGCGGTCGGTGCGGCGGAGGCGGAGGTACTCAAGCGCAAGGTGGAGTCGGTCGACCCGCAGTACTACGCGGCGATGGACATCTTCCGGAACCTGGCCACCAGCCATCTCAAGCTGGTGCCGGACATCGCGGTGGCGGGCGGAAACGGCGCCGGCGGGCCGCTCGATGTCCTGCTGGCGATGGCGCTCCGGGATGCCTCGAAGCAGGATGGGGCGGGGCGGTAGGGATTCGTCGCTCGCTTCGGGATCCTCATCGCGGAGACTGAGCTGCGAGGCGGGCGGGCCCGGAGGCCCGCCCTTTCTCGTTCAGGCCGCGCCCTGTCCCTGACTCCAGGCGGCGACGGGATCGATCACCGTCGTGATCATCTCGATCCGGGTGACTGGCACCCCGGCGAGCGCCGCATGGCGGAGGATCAGCGCCTCGTTCCGGGCTTCGTAGAGGCAGTAGAGTTTCCCGCCGGTCACGTAGCTGTGCATCCAGCGGATATCGGGACCAAGCACGTCGAGCACCCGGCAGGAGTGGAGCGCCAGCCGCTTGAGCTCCGCGGGGGACAGACGCCCCGCACCCGGTAGTTCACGCTCGACGACGAACTGCGGCATAGGACCTCCCACGCGACCAGCGCAACGTAGCTGCTCCAACCATCCCAATTGAAGAACGCACTCCAGCCCGCCGCATTCTCAGCCGACATGTCGCGCTGCGCGCGGTACGTCGGCTCCGCCGAACGCCAACGTCCTCCGAGCGAGGAGGGCTTCGCCTGAAGAGTGGCTGGGAAGAGAATTGACCCGAGCCGCCTGCGGCGAGGGCGACGACGCCAGTCCCTGCGGGTGGCAATCCCGTGCATCCACCACCGGCCGTCGAGGCGCCACTGTGAAGCCGGATCCGCGCCCGCGCGTGTCGTAGATGCGAAGGGCGAGTGGAGGCGGGCGCCGGGTGGCAACCACGTCATCCCGAGGACCAACGCAACGAGGGATCTTCAGTCGGGGTCGAGACGCATCGCACTCGACCGCCACAGGAGATCCCTCGTCGTATCTCTCCTTGGGATGACGCTAAGTTCTTTGCACGCGACCGTTTACGGCTTTCTCGAAGGTCGTGTCGATTTGGACCGGTTTCGTTCGACGTATAGTAAGGCCGCGAAGCGCGCGGCAACCGACACCAACCGAATCCAGGAGAGCACGATGCGTTTCATGATCATTGGGAAGGCAACGAAGGAAACCGAGGCGGGCGTACCGCCGACTCCCGAACAGTTTGCCGCGATGCAGAAGTACCACGAAGAGCTCGTGAAGTCTGGTATCCTCCTCGCCGCCGAGGGGCTCTCCCCAACCTCGAAGGGTGCGCGCGTGAAGTTCAGCGGCGACCAGCGCACCGTCATCGATGGTCCGTTCACCGAGGCGAAAGAGGTCATCGCGGGCTTCACGATCATTCAGGTGAAGTCGCTGGCCGAAGCGATCGAATGGGTGAAGCGCGCCCCGAACCTCTCTCCCAACGGCGAGGCGGTGGTCGAGATCCGCAAGCTGATGGACATGGAGGATTTCGGGGACGGGTTCACGCCGAACGACGAAATCGCGAAAGTGAAGTACTAGTGCCGACCCGAGTGTCGCGCCTCATTCTCCTGGCCCTTTCCATCGCGGCGTCGGACGCGTTCGCGCAGACCGGCCCCACGCCGCCATCGCCAGACTACGGCAACCCAGCGACCTGGCTCTGTCGCCCCGACCGGCCCGCAGCGTGCGATGTGGATCTTTCCACCACCGTGCTCGGTCGAGACGGGCGCTCAACCATTGAGCGCGCGCGGCTGGATCCACAGGCGCCGGTGGATTGCTTCTACGTCTATCCCACAGTATCGACGGATACGACGACGTACAGTGATCTCGTGCCCGACGACGCCGAGCGCACCGTGGTGCGGCTGCAGCTGGCGCGGTTTGGCACGAAGTGTCGCTTGTTCGCGCCCATGTACCGGCAGCTCACCCTCGCCGAAATGGGTCGTGCCAACGCCGCCGGCATTGCGTCCCCCGATTTCCTGGGCCTCGGGTACGAGGACGTCCGCGCCGCGTGGCGTTACTACCTCGCGCACGACAACGGCGGTCGCGGCGTGGTGCTGATCGGGCATTCGCAGGGGACCGTCATTCTGACCGCGCTGATCCGCCGCGAGATCGAGGGCACGCCGATTGAGTCACGCATCGTCTCCGCGTTCCTCATCGGCGCACCGGGAGGCATTTTCGTGCCCCGCGGGCGGGACGTCGGCGGCACCTTTCTGCACCTGCCGATCTGTCGCGCGGCGACGCAGACCGGCTGCGTCGTGACCTATTCCTCATTCCGCAGCACCGCGCCGCCGACGGCGACGACGCGCTTCGGAGTGTCGGCCGACTCGACCCTCGTCGCGGCCTGCACCAATCCTGCCGCGCTCGGCGGCGGTGAGGCCGCCCTCAACGGCTATTTCGACGCGACAGGAGCAACTGCCCTGGCGATGGGACCCACCGAGCCGTGGACCGCTGGCGGCAAACCCATTGCGACGCCCATGGTGCGTGTCGTAGGACTGCTGAAGGGGCGGTGCACCACCAACGCATTCGCCACGTATCTCGAGGTGTCGGTCCAGCGTGGTCCCGGCAGTCCGGCGAGCCGGGACATTCAAGGCGACCTGGTGGAGCCGCTTGGCCTGCATCTGGTCGACATGGAAGTGGCCATGGGCAACCTGGTCGACCTCGTCGGTCAGCAGACCAGGAGCTATCTCGTCCACGTCCGCGGACACTGACGACTCGCACGCCACGGCGACTCCAATGCGATCCCTCAAGATCATCGAACACATCTCGCTGGACGGCGTGATCCAGCACTCCGCCGATGACGGCGATTTTCCCTACAGCGACTGGACCGCGCCCTATCGGACCCCCGCAGGCCGGGACGCAATGCTCGCAGCGTATGGCGGGAGCTTCGATCTGCTGCTTGGCCGTCGCACCTACGACATCTGGTCGGGCTTCTGGCCAAAGGCGCCGAGCAGTCCGATGGCGGACCGCCTCAATGCGGCAACGAAATTTGTCGTTACCCACCGTCCGGAGAGTCTTGAATGGGACCCGTTCGAGGGCCTTGGGCCGGACCTCGTCGAGGGCATTCGCCGCATCAAGTCGCAGGTCGGCCCGGACCTTATTCTCTCGGGCAGCTCCACGCTGACATCGACGCTGCTCGAACATGGGCTTGCGGATGAAGTCCTGCTGCTCGTCTATCCGGTCCTGTTGAGCAGGGGGAAGCGCTTCTTTGCGGAGGGAACCCCGGCACGCTCATTCGAGCTCGTCAGCACGAAAGCATTCCCGTCCGGCATCATCTTCAGTACTTACAAGGTCGCCGGGCCTTTGAAGACCTGATAGTTCGACCACGCAACATCCGCAGTGAAGACCGGAACGCCGTAATCTGGCAGGCATGATCGCTGTGCCGCAGGCGATCGAGGCCGTGTGGAAGATCGAGTCCACACGGCGCATCGCCGCCTTTGCACTAGTCTCCTACCATATCCGCATCCTGGCACACCGACTTTCCGTCATTAACAGCTCCGTGAACTTGCCTTACCTCTACCGCTGCCGACAGCGGAGGAGGGCTCCGCGTGAAGCGTGGCTGGGGAGGGAATTGACCCGAGCCGCCAGTGGCGAGGGCGACTCCGCGAAACGCCAAAGCCCTCCGGGCGAGGAGGGCTCCACCTGAAGCGTGGCTGCGGAGGGAATTGACCCGAGCCGCCAGTGGCGAGGGCGACGCCGCGAAACGGCAAAGCCCTCCGAGCAAGGAGGGCTCCGCGTGAAGAGTGGCTGGGGAGGGAATTGAACCCCCGACACGCGGATTTTCAGTCCGCTGCTCTACCAACTGAGCTACCCAGCCGAGTCCCGATCCCGCACCCACGGCCGGGGTGAGGAGAAGGGGCGGGAATATAAGGAAGAAGCGGCACCGGAGCAAAGGCCAAGCCGGAGAACCGGTTCCGCCTTCGCGGCGTTACTCCACAAACCTCCCGGAGGCTCCTCATGTCCCGCCCCGCCCTCTCGCTCGGCGCCGCCACCGTGATCGTGCTCGGTGCGGTGGTGGTGCTCAACACCGCCGCCCGGTCTGCTGCCCAGCCCCGCACTCCGCTGACCGCGGAGCTGCCTTCGGTGCGCCCGGCCCCGGCATGGCGCAACACCAGCTGGCTCAACACGCCGGATGGCAGGCCACTCACCCTCGCCGGCCTCAAGGGCAGAGTGGTCCTGCTCAACTTCTGGACCTTCACCTGCTGGAACTGCACCGGGCTGGTGCCGTCGCTGGTGGCGTACGACCGCGGCTATCGCGACCGGGGTCTCACCATCATCGGGATCCACGACCCGGAGTTCCCGCCCTACGGCGGCGAGCATGACAAGCACAACGTGGCCAGCGCGCTCCAGAAGTACCACATCGAATACGCCAACTCCCAGGACAACGACCATGCGACCTGGAACCTTTACGACATCCAGGCATGGCCGAGCTACGTGCTGATCGACAAGCGGGGCAACATCCGCTACGAGGGCGCGGGTGAGTTCCACGTGGACGATGCCAGCTACCGGGAATGGGACACGCGGATCCGCGCGCTGCTCGCGGAGTGACGGCGCGTGCCGCGTATGTCGCGGCACTGCTCCTCATCTCCGCCTGCGCTCGGCCACCAGCGCCGCTGGCGCGAGTTCGCCGGGAGAGCACCGCGGCCGGCGGCCGGCTGACGCTCGTCGGTGCTCCGGGTGCCCGCATCAACGCCCGGCTGGTGCCGTCCCTCGAGCGGCGGGACGGCTCGGTGCTCCGCTTCAAGGGCGACAGCGTCACGCCGGACTCCAGCTATTTCACCGCGCCACCGACGCTCGACGTGAGCGGCGACCCGTCGGGGCTGATCCGCGCCAGCGTCTGCGTCAAGGGGGAATCGGTGTGCCGACGGGTGGTGGTGAAGGTGCCGTCGTAGGGGTGACCGGCCGGTCACCCTTCTGCCGGGCCACCCCACGCCTTGTCCGGCATCCGGCCGACCGTCATCTTCTCCCCATGCCACTCTCCGGCCTGCCGAACCTCACGGTTCTCGATCATCCGCTCATCCAGCACAAGCTGACGCTGCTCCGCGACAAGTCCACCAGCACCCGCGACTTCAAGCAGCTGGTCAGCGAGATCGCGACGCTGATGGCCTATGAGGTGACCAAGGACCTGCCGACGGTCGCGGTGGAGATCGACACGCCGCTGGAGCGGATGACGGGCCGGATGGTCTCCGACAAGAAGCTGACGCTGGTGCCGATCCTCCGCGCCGGCCTCGGCATGGTGGACGGGGTCTCCCAGTTGCTCCCGACCGCGCGGGTGGGGCACATCGGCGTCTCGCGCGATGAGGATTCCCTCGAACCGACGCGCTATTACGCCAAGCTGCCCTCCGACGAACGGGATCGCGACTACTTCATTCTCGATCCGATGCTCGCCACCGGCGGCTCCGCCACCGCGGCGGTGACGACGCTCAAGTCGGCGGGAGCGCGGCGGATCAAGTTCCTCTGCATCGTCGCCGCGCCCGAGGGCGTGCGCCGCATGCTCGAGGGCCACCCCGATGTCCCCGTCTACGCCGCCGCGCTGGACCGCGCCCTCAACGAGCACGGCTTCATTGTCCCGGGACTCGGCGACGCCGGCGACCGGCTCTTCGGCACCCGATGATCGCGCTCGCCGCCCTCTGCCTGCTGGCGGTGGCGCAGGACTCCTCGAGGCGCACGATGGCGGTGACCTTCGACGATCTTCCGGTGGTCCGCTTCCAGCACGACGTCGCCGCGCAGGAGTCGGTCACCGCGGATCTGCTGCGGACGGTCGTCAGGCACGGGATCCCGGCCACCGGGTTCGTGAACGAGCACAAGCTCGACGCCGAGGATGGGACGCCTGATGCGCGACGGGTCGGCCTGCTCCGGCGCTGGCTGGATGCCGGCCTGGAACTCGGTAATCACACCTGGTCCCACGTCGATCTGCATGACACGTCGCTGGCGAAGTACGAATCCGAGATCTTGCGCGGAGAGACGGTGCTGCGGCCACTGCTCGCCGAACGGGGCATGGCGCCGCGCTTCTTCCGTCATCCCTATCTCCACACCGGCCGCGACCTCGCCACCCGCGACAGCGTGACGGCGTTTCTCGCCGCGCATGGCTACCGGGTAGCGCCGGTGACGGTGGACAACGCCGACTACGTCTTTGCCGCTGCCTACGACCGGCTGCGGGAGGCGGGGGACTCGGCGACGGCCGCCCGGGTGCGGGCGGAGTACCTTGGATACATGCAGGCGGTGATCATTTTCTACGAAGGTCAGGCCCGGGCGATAGTCGGCCGGGACATCCCGCAGATTCTGCTGGTGCACGCGAGCCGGCTGAATGCGGATGCCTTCGATGCACTCGCGACCTGGCTGAGCACGCGCGGCTACGACTTCATTCCGCTCGAGCGGGCCCTCGCCGACGGCGCCTATGCCTCGCCCGACCGGTACACCGGGAGCGGCGGGATCACCTGGCTGCATCGGTGGGCGATCACCCGCGGGGTGTCGCCGTCGGTCTTTCGGGGAGAACCGGTCGTGCCCGACTGGATCGAACGCGCCTCCGGTTCCTGACGGCCGGATCCCAACTTCACTTCGACGGTTCTTCCGACGATGACCATCAGCATCACGTTCCATGGCGCGGCCGGCCAGGTGACCGGCTCGATGCACCTGCTGGAGGCGGCCGGCGCGCGGATCCTGCTCGACGCGGGACTCTTCCAGGGCCGGCGCGCGGAGGCGAGGGCGCTCAATGCCAACCTGCCCATCGATCCCCGGCGCATCGACGCGGTGATCCTGAGTCACGCCCATATCGATCACGCGGGGCGGCTGCCGCTGCTGGTGAGCCACGGGTTCCACGGTCCCATCTACGCCACGGCGGCCACCCGCGATCTGTGTGCGATCATGCTCGCCGATGCGGCTCACATCCAGGAAAAGGATGCCGAGTTCCTCGCGCGCCGCGGACGGGCGGGGCCGGAGAGCGAACCGCTGTACACGATGGCCGACGCGGTAGCCGTGCAGGACCTGATCGTCGGCGTGCCATACCGGCGGGTCCAGCATCTCCGCAAGCATCTCGCCTTCGAGTTCACCGACGCCGGCCACATCCTGGGCTCCGCCTCGGTGGATCTCCGCCTGACGGAAGGCGCCGGCCACCGGCTGGTCTTCTCGGGAGACATCGGGCGCGCCGGCCTGCCGATCATCCGCGATCCCGATCCCCCCTCCGGCCCGATCGACACGCTCATCATCGAGTCCACCTACGGCAACCGCAGTCATGATTCGATCGCGGGCGCGGAGGAGAAGCTCGGCGAAATGGTGCGCCGCGTCGCGGGGCGCGGCGGCAAGCTCCTGATCCCGTCGTTCGCGGTGGGGCGGACCCAGGAGCTGGTGTACAGCCTGCACCAGCTGTTCCGCGCCGGAAAGATCCCCGGCCTGCCGATCTACGTCGACAGCCCGCTCGCGGTCGATGCCACCGCCATCTTCCGGCTGCATCCCGATCTCTTCGATCGCGGCGAGCAGATGATCGAGAAGACCACGGCGCTGTTCGACTTCCCATTGCTCCGCTACGTGCGCGACGTGCAGGACTCCAAGAAGCTCAACACCATGCCCGGCCCCGCGGTCATCATCGCGGCGAGCGGCATGGCGGAATCGGGGAGGATCGTCCACCATCTCGCCAACCACGTCGGCGATCACAAGACCCTGGTGCTGTTCGTCGGCTTCCAGGCCGAGCACACCCTCGGCCGCCGCATCCAGGAGGGTGCCAGGATCGTGAAGCTGATGGGAGAGGAGTATCCGCTCCGCTGCGAGGTGGAGTCGATCGGTGGCTACTCGGCGCACGCCGACAAGACCGAACTCCGCAACTGGGTCCGCAAGCTCGGTGGCCCGATCCGCCGGGCCTTCGTGGTGCATGGCGAACCCGACGCCGCCACGGCGATGGCGCAGATCCTTCGTGAGGAGGGGGTGCGGAAGGTGGAGATTCCGAGACAGGGAGAACAGTTCGACCTGGCGTGAGATTGGAGGGAAGAGGAAACAGGCGCTCGCATCCGAATCCTCTTTCCTCTTCCCTTCCTCTTCCCTCTTCCCTCTTCCCTCTTCCCTCTTCCCTTTCCCTTTTCCCTTTTCCCCGTAGTAAGTTGTTGCGGTGAAATCCGTCCCCCGCCGCATACTCCTGGCCACCCTCGCCAGTATCGCTCTCGCGTATCTCGCGTGCTTCGTCGGCGTGCTGCTGGTGAGCCGCCAGGATCAGCGCCACCCGGCCGGTGCCATCGTCGTCCTCGGCGCCGCACAATACAACGGCAAGCCCTCGCCGGTGCTGCGTGCGCGCCTCGATCACGCGCTCGGCCTGTATCGCGAAGGGCTGGCGCACACCATCGTCGTCACCGGCGGCATCGGCGAGGGCGACCGGGTGAGTGAGGCGACGGTCGGCCGTCAGTACCTCGTTGCGCACGGCGTACCGGACAGCGCGGTCGTCGTCCGGCCCGAGGGACGCTCGACGCAAGCCTCCATCCGCAGTGTCGCGGAGTGGGCGGAGGAGCATCAGATCGGCCGCGTGCTGCTGGTGAGCGACCCCTTCCACATGCTGAGGCTCCGGCTCGAGGCCGACCGTGTGGGGCTCCGCGCCTGGACGTCTCCAACCACCACCAGCCCCATCTCGGCCAGCCGCCGCGAGGAAGCGCTCTTCCTCGCGGCGGAGGCGTGGAAGATCCCGGTCGTGCTGCTCAGGCTCTGGTGAGTCACTGACGCATCGCGCCGCCTGCCGCTCTAGTCCGGGCGATCGTCACACCCGCTTCAGATAGATCCGGACGGTCGTCCCCCGGCCCGGCGCGCTCTCCACGGCGATCCCGCCGTCGTGTGCCGCCACGATCCCATACACCGCGGCGAGACCCAGGCCGGCGGCGGCGTGCATCGGCCGGGTGGAGAAGAAGGGATCGAAGATCCGTGGCAGATCCTGCGGCGCGATTCCGACGCCGGTGTCTTCCACCGTGAGGACGATGTAGTCCGCCGGTGCCACCGGGAGGTACGGCGTCTCAAGCGGTGTCTCCAGCCGCTCCGCCCTGACTCCAAGCGTGACCCGTCCGCCGGACGGCATGGCGGCAAAGGCGTTCCCCACCAGCTGCTCGAGGACCAGCCCGAGCTGCCGGGCATCCCCCATCGCCATGGCCGGCGCCGCCCCGATGGCAAATGCGACCGTCACCCCGTCCGGCGCGCGGGCCGCCAGCGCCTCGCCACGCTGCCTGACGAGATCCGCCAGATCCATCGGCGTCGGCTGGGTCACCTGCTGGCCACTGAACGCAAGCAGCTGGTTCGTCAGCCCGGCCGCACGCGAACCCGCGTCGAGGATCCGCGCGAAGTCCTCGCGCGCGGGCGAGTCGTCCGGCAGGTCCTCGGCGCCGAGTTCCGCGTGGCCCATCACCGTGGTCATCAGGTTGTTGAATTCATGCGCGATGCCACCGGCCAGCCGGCTCACCGCCCCCATCTTCTCCGCCTGCCGCCGCCGTTCCTCGGCCGCTTCCGCGCGCAACAGCCGCATGTTCTCCAGCACCGTGGCCATCAGCCGGATGACCAGCAGGACCACCAGGGCGACGAGGCCCAGCGCTACGATCGCGGTCTTCCGAACGTCACCACCCAGGCTCTCGTGGACGACCAGCGCCGCCACCCCGGCAATCGCCAGAAGCGGCAGCGGGTTGAAGGTGCGCAGCCAGGCCGGCAGTGGCGCGAGCGACGGGTCACGCACGGGGTCGGCGAGGAACAGGATACCGGACCAGACGTAGAGCAGCTGCAGCAGTATGTAGATCGCGTCGTCCGCACCCGCGTCGGCCAGCTCGGCATGGGCATACACGAGGTACTGGGTCACGACCAGGCTCACGATCTCGATCACGAGCGCCGACATGAACACCCAGAAGGCACGCCGGCTCGGCAACGCGATCCCGCGAACCACCACCACGTTCAGCGCGACGAGGTCGAGCAGCAATGCGCTGCCGTAGGTGAGGACCCATAGTCTCGTGTCCTCCGGCATCGTGCCGGCCGTTCCTGGCAGAGTGATCAGGATCGAGAAGAACAGCACCATGCCGCCGATACCGATGGCGGCATCGAGTCCGAAGTGCCACCAGCTTCCCCCCGAGAGTGCGGTCATCGGCCAGCGGAGCAGTCCCACCAGCGCGATCGCGTAGGTCAGCACCGTGATGACCGCCTCGGTCGCTGAGGAGGCGGCAGGCAGGCCAATCGCCGGACCGGCCAGATCGTACAGATAGCTGCCGGCCGTCAGCGCAAACGCGGCGGCATTGATCGCCAGCGCCTGACAAAGCCTGGGACTCAGATCGCGGCGGTGGGCAGCGGCGGCGAAGAGGCCGGCGTAGACCAGTGTGGTCGTCCCGAAGCAGATCCAGCGCTCGGTATGCGACCAGCCTTCCGGGCCGCTCAGCAACCGCACCAGCGCCAGCCCGCCCCACACCACGCCGGCGAGGACAACCCACACCCAGGTCGGGATGCGAGCGTCCCTGGGTGGGGCTGGCGAGAGTGTCGCTGCGGTCATCGGAGCTTCTTCGACGGGATCGTACCACGGAGGACGGCCACAGCCTTCTGGCCTAATTCTCGACCGGTCGCCAACCGCACGCCAGCGGCAATACGGATTCTGAAGAAGTTCCGGGAAGAGCGGGCTGCCGGGGTGCGACTGTACCGGCTCGGCGTGTGAGTCACGGAGTGCCCACTGGCGGCCTGCCTCGCCGTCCAATGTTCATGATTACAGGCTTGCACGCCCCGCGACATCCCCATACCCTTGTCTCCCCGGTACGGGGGCGGCATGTTGAGTCTGATGACGCTGCTCTCCGCTGAACGCCGCTACACCGGTCGTGTCGTCCACCTCGACATCGACACGGTACAGTTTCCCGACGGGTCCGTCAGTACGCTCGAGATGTTCCGTCATCCCGGAGCCTCGGCGGTCGTCCCCTTCCTGGATGACCCGGCCGCACCAGACCCGCGGGTGCTGCTCATCCGGCAGTTCCGCCATGCCGCGGACGGGATGATCTGGGAGATTCCGGCGGGGCGGCTCGATCCGGGAGAGCAGCCGGAGGAATGCGCCAGACGGGAGCTGGCCGAGGAAACGGGGATGCGGGCGGAACGGCTGGAGCCGCTGACCACGTTCTATACGACGCCCGGATTCACCGACGAGCGAATCCATCTGTTCGTGGCGAGCGGATTGACGGCAGGAGCGCACGATCGCGAGGCCGATGAATTCCTCGAACTCTGCCCCACGCCCTGGTCGGTCACGATGGGCCTGATCGAGCGCGGCGAGATCATGGACGGGAAGACGCTGGTTGCCCTGCTGTATCTCCGGGCGTTCCGCGCATCACTGCGCGGTTAGAGGGAGGACGCGATGGTGCTGATTCGGTTGCTCAAGTCCGCCTTTTCGGTAGGGAAGCAGCCTGCGCCGCTGGCCCCGGCCACTGCTCCCGCGACCGAGGTCAACGCGCTGATCGAGGCCCATCTCAATGGCGACCCGCGCGCCTTCGGACAGATCGTCGCCCGCTATCAGGTCCGGCTGCTCAATTTCGTCTATCGCATGATCGGAGACCGGGAGCGCGCCGAAGATCTCGTGCAGGAGGCCTTCCTCCGGGTGCATCGGCACCTCGACCGCTTCGACCGCAGCCGCAAGTTCTCCACCTGGGTCTACACCATCGCATCGAATCTGGCCAAGAACGAGCTGCGCAACCGGGGCCGGTCTCCGCTGGTGAGCTTCGAGCAGGCTCGTCCGCGCGATGAGGAAGACAACCGGCCGGTCGATTTCGAGGACAAGGACAACCGCCCCGATGACCTCCTCGAGCAACGGACCCTCAGGGCCCTCGTCGACGAGACCGTCGCCAAGCTCTCCTCCCACCACCGTGAGGTCTTCGTGCTCCGGGAACTGGAGGGCAAGAGCTACGAGGAAATCGCCGAAATCATGCACTGCAACCTGGGAACGGTGAAGAGCCGCCTGAACCGGGCCCGTCAGAGCTTCGCCGAGCTGATTCAGCCCCACCTGGATTGATTCCCGAAGGATCACCGGAACCTTATACAGGCCCGGCTGTATATAGTTAACAGACGCGGCCGCATTTCCTTGCCGACGGCCCCTGGATCCCACAGCAAGAGCCGTAACTGCTTGATTGACTGCCGAGAATTCCGGCGCCGGTACTGCGCTTATCGTGACGCCCACGATCCGGTGCTCGCCGCCGAGATGGACGACCACCTCGAAGTCTGCCCTGCCTGCACCGCATTCGACCGCGCGGTGCGGGAGGGCGTTGAGGCGCTTCGGGGTGAGCAGGTCACGCCGTCGGTCGGATTCATGGCCCGGCTGGAAGCGCGGATCAAGAGCGGGGAGGTGGTGCCGGAGCCGCTGCCGCCGCGGGTTTCCCCCTGGGCGGCGACCGTAGCGGCGGCGGTGTTCATCGCCATGGTCGGCCTGACGCTCAAGGAAGTCCTGGTACTTCCCCCGCCCGTGGCCGCGGAGACTCAGCCCATGGTGCTCGCCCGGCCGCGGCTGATCGCCGGGATTCCTTTCGTAACCTTCGAGCGGATCAAGTAGCGCCCGCCGGAGCAGCAGGCGACACTCGGCCCGGCGGCCATTCGGGGCGCCGGGCTTCTTCGTGTCCGACAGCTGACGGCCGACGGCGGACGGCTTATGTTCCCCGCATGTCCCGCCACAGCTACAACGATCTCCTCCGCGCGTTGGGCCGGCGTGAACTCCAGCCTGTCTACTACCTGTTCGGCAGCGAGGATATCCTCAAGGAGGAGGCCTCGCGCGCCATTCTCGACCAGGCGCTCGAGCCCCACGAGCGTGACTTCAACTTTGACCAGCGCAGCGCCGCGGGCCTGAGTCCCGAGGACCTCCACGCGCTGGTGAACACCCTGCCGATGATGGCCAATCGCCGGGTCGTGGTGATCCGCGAGGTCGAAGCCTGGAAGAAGAAGGCCGCCCCGCGCGAGGTCCTGCTCAAGTACCTCGCCAATCCCTCGAACGACACGATCCTGCTGCTGGTCGAGAATGCGCCGGCCAGCGACGAGAAGAAGCGCGACTACGAGCCCGACGAGGCGCTGGTCGCGCACACCTACGCCGTCGATTTCGAGCCGCTGCCTCCCGAGCGGGTGGCCCGCTGGATCGAGCATCACGCCAAGCGCCTCGGCGTGATCTTCGGCGAGGGCGCGGCGGATCATCTGGCGGCCGCAACCGGCTGTCACCTGGGCACGCTGCGTTCGGAGCTCGAGAAGCTCCACAGCCTGTCGGGACAGGGACCGATCAGCCTGGAGCAGGTCGGCGACCTGGTCGGCGTGCGCCACGGCGAGACCCTGGATGACTGGGTCGCCGCGGTGCTCGCCGATGATACCCCCCGGGCCCTCAGCCTCGGCGTCCGGGTGCTGGACCAGGCGGGGATGTCGGGGGTGAAGATGGTCACGGTGCTCGGCACGGCGCTCATCGGACTGCGCATCACGCGCCTGCTCTACGACAAGGGCAGCCGCGGCGGCTCGCTCGAGCGGGCGTCGATGGACTGGTTGAAGACCCACCGCATGTTCGGCATCGGTGACTGGAAGAAGCTCACCAGAAGCTGGAGCGCATCGGCCGGGCGGTGGCCCGGCGCGCGGCTTCGCACCGCGACCCGGGCGACGCTCGAAGCGGATAGGGCGCTGAAAGGCACACGGGTGTCGGACGACACCGGCGTGATGACCGACCTGGTACTACAACTGCGTGGCTCGGCGGCCGAAGGGATCGGCGGCGGGGCACGAGAGCATATCGGAGCATTCTCATGATGATGCATCACCACTCCCGGGGCCGTCGCGCGGCGGTGCTCGGGGTGCTGCTCGGGCTCATATTCGCGCCCCGGGCTCACGCCCAGACCGATCCACGCCTGGTCGATGTGCTGCGGATCGCCCAGGAGGGAGCGAGCGACTCCGCGCGCGGCATCGTGACCCGGCTGCTGCAGCAGACACCGCCGACCGACTCGGTCTATCCGCAGATGCTCTACACGATGGGACTCGTCTCCCGCAGCGTGGATGAAATGCGGCGGAACTACACCCGGGTCTCGGTCGAGTACACCAACTCGTCCTGGGCGGACGACGCGATCTACCGCCTGGCCCTGCTCGACTACGCCAGCGGCAACCTCGCGAGCGCCGCGCGACAGCTCGATCGCATCCGGAACGACTATCCCGATTCACCTCTCCTCGGGACGGCCGCCGAATGGGCGGCGCGGGCCTTCTTCGAGCAGAAGAAGGTCGCCGAGGGCTGTACCTGGCTCACGCTCGGTCTCCAGCACACCGGGGATGACGTCGAGCTCAAGAACCGCCTCGACTACCTCAACGGGCGCTGCTCGGTGCAGGGGCCGCTTGGAACGCCGGCCCCGGACTCAGCCGCTCCGTCAGGCGCGCCGGCCCCTGCCCCGACCCGCACCGGATTCGGCGTACAGGTTGGCGCGGTCAACACCCAGGCCGCGGCCGACAAGCTGGCGAAGGACCTGAAGGACGCCGGCTTCACGCCGTACATCGTGAAGGAGGGTCCGCTCTTCAAGGTGCGCGCGGGGCCCTATTCCGACCGCA
The DNA here is from genome assembly GCA_963817435.1 of uncultured Gemmatimonadales bacterium. GTDB lineage: Bacteria > Gemmatimonadota > Gemmatimonadetes > Gemmatimonadales > GWC2-71-9 > JADJOM01. The sequence continues at coordinate 378,388 of CAWFNY010000003.1, read as the reverse complement.
CGCAGGCAACCCAGGCGGCCGAGCAGGTACGCCGCAAGCTCAAGCGCTCGCCGTTCGTGGTGAAGGAGCCGTGACCGGCCGCCCGGCCGACCCGGCCGGCACCCCGCTCATGCAGCAGTACCGGGAGATCAAGTCTCGTCACCGGGACTCGATCCTCTTCTTCCGCATGGGCGATTTCTACGAGATGTTCTTCGATGACGCGCAGCTCGCGGCGCGGATCCTCAACATCACCCTGACCGCGCGGGGCGACGGCGTGCCGCTCGCCGGCGTGCCGGTCAAGGCCGCCGCCGATTACCTCCGGCAGCTCATCGCGGCGGGCCACCGCGTCGCGATCTGCGAGCAGGTCGAGGACCCGAAACTCGCCAAGGGCATCGTCAAGCGCGAAGTCATCGAGACCATCACCCCCGGCGCGGTACTCGAGGAAAACTGCCTGCCGGGAGTGCAGAACAACTTCCTGGTCGCGGTGAGCCCCACCCCCGGACTCCCTGCTCATGAAATGGGGAGGGGGCCTGGGGGTGGGGGCATCGCCGCAATCGATCTCTCCACCGGAGAATTCCTGCTCGAGACCATCGCCGGCGACGACCTCGCCGAGGCGATCGGCCGCTTTGCGCCGGCCGAAGTGGTGATGCCCGCGGAGCTGGAGGTGCGGCTTGAGGATGGCGTACTGCGCACGCCGCGGGAGAAGTGGGAGTTCGACACCGAGCTGGCCCGCGCTGAACTGGCGCGCCGATTCCAGCTGGCGAGTCTCGACGGGCTCGGACTCGACCCCGAAGACGCCGGTGCCATCGGGGCCGCCGGCGCCCTGCTCCGCTACATCAGCGAGCTGCAGCCCTCCGGCCTGCCCCACCTTCACCGGCCGATGGTGCGCCGCTCCGCGCGGCACCTCTGGATCGACGAGATGACCCGGCGGAATCTCGAGCTGGTGGAGCCGCTGCGTGCCGGGGCCCGAGGCACGACGCTGCTTGAGGTCCTCGATTCCACGATGACGCCGATGGGTGCGCGGCTGCTGCGGCGGTGGGTGCTTTCGCCACTCAGCGAGCCGGCCGCGATCAGCGAGCGGCTCGACGCCGTGCAGGTGCTGCTCGACGACAGCCGCAGCCGGGCCCGCATCCGCGAGGCGCTCGATGGTGTCCGGGATCTCGAGCGGCTGACGGGACGCGCCGCGGCGGGACGCGCCACTCCCCGCGAACTCGGCGCGCTCCGCGACTCTTTCCAGCGCCTGCCCGACGTCCTCGAGTCGCTCACCGGACTCGCGGATCGGGATCGGAGCAGCGCGCTCGGCCAGGTGGTGGAGGAGTTCGACCTGCTCGCCGATCTGGCCGGGGAACTCGGGCAGGCACTGAGCGACCGGCCACCCGCCGTGCTGGCCGACGGCGACGTGATCCGTCCGGGCTTCGACGCCGAACTCGACGAACTGCGCGACCTCCGTGACGGCGGCAAGCAGTACATCGCCACGCTGCAGCAGCGGGAGCGGGAGCGGACCGGCATCACCTCGCTCAAGGTCGGCTACAACAAGGTCTTCGGGTATTTTCTCGAAGTCACCAACGCGCATGCCGAGAAGGTCCCCGCCGATTACGAGCGGCGGCAGACGCTCACCGGCGCCGAGCGCTACGTCACGCCGGAACTCAAGGCCTACGAAGCGAAGGTGCTGAGCGCGGAAGAGAAGATCGGCCAGCGGGAGGGGATGCTCTTCACGCATCTGCGGGAGCACGTCGGCGCCGCCACCGCGCGGGTACAGCGCACGGCCTCGGCGCTGGCTCGGCTCGACGTCTGGGCCTCGCTCGCCGAGACCGCCTCGCTGCATCGCTACATCCGGCCCGCCGTTCACGACGGACTCTCGCTCACCCTGCGGCAGTGCCGGCATCCGGTGATCGAGCGGCTGATGCCGCGCGAGTCGTTCATCCCCAACGACGCGAAGTTCGACCCCGCCGAGCGGCTGCTGCTGGTGACGGGTCCCAACATGGCGGGCAAGAGCACGATTCTCCGCCAGATCGGACTCTGCGTGATCCTGGCGCAGATGGGCAGCTTCGTGCCGGCGGAAGCGGCGGAGATCGGCGTGGTGGACCGCCTCTTCACCCGCGTCGGCGCGAGCGACAACCTCGCGCGGGGACAATCCACCTTCATGGTGGAGATGAGCGAAACCAGCGCCATCCTCCACAACGCGACCACCCGCAGCCTCGTCCTGCTCGACGAGATCGGACGCGGCACGTCGACCTACGACGGAGTGGCGATCGCCTGGGCCGTCTGCGAACATCTGCATGACAACGTCGGCTGCCGGACGATGTTCGCGACCCACTACCACGAGCTGATGCAGCTCCCGGAGGAGCTGGCCCATGCCCGGAATCTGAACGTGGCCGTCCGCGAAACCGGGGACCAGGTGGTGTTCCTGCATCGGCTCGAGGCGGGCGGGACCGACCGGAGCTACGGCATCCATGTGGCGCAGCTCGCGGGGCTCCCCGACGCCGTTGTCAGGCGCGCCCGGACCGTCCTCAAGAAGCTCGAGGGCGAACACCGGATGGTTCCCGGAAGCCCGTCACCCGAGGATCCGTCACAACTCGGGCTGTTCGGCGAGGCCCGGCCACATCCGGTGATGGAAGAACTCAAGGGCATGGATCTCGACCGGATGACCCCGCTCGAAGCCCTGACCCGGCTCGCCGATCTCAAGCGCCGCAGCGAGACGTGAGGTCGCAGGCGGAAATCGGGATTGCCATGCTCACGGCCTCGATCGGTGGCGACCCGCCGTTCGTGCAGCAGTTCCTGGATCGCATCGATGTCCCGACGATGTTCGCCACCGCCCTGCTAGTGCTGGCGGCGATCATCGTGATCCGGATCGGGAGGGCACTCGTGATGGCCGCCATCTTCGGCGCCATCGCCGGTGGCGTCTCGCTCGGTCAGGGCAACGAGCCGGCCACGGCCGGCACCCATGCCGCGATCGGGTTCGGCGTGGCCGCGATCACCCTGCTGCTGATCCGCGCCACCCGAAGCCTGGCCAAATGGCTGCTGATCACCGCCGTGGGCGTCGCGGCCGTGCTATTGTGGGGGATGGGTAACACATGAATCCTCGTCGTCTGATGGTCCTCCCCGGGGTCCTGTTCCTCGCCGGCTGTTCCGGCCGCGAGGCGGGCACCGTGCGCCTGCCGGATCAGACCGCCCGGCGCGGTGACGATCCGCCGGTGGCGGTGAACGCCGAGTCGCCGGTGGAGTACCCCGCGACGCTGTACGCCCGCGGGATCGAGGGGAAGGTCGTCCTGCGGCTCTTCGTGGATGTGAACGGCAAGCTGGTGCCCGATTCGACCCGGATCGCGGAGTCGAGTGGCTATCCGGCTTTCGATTCCGCGGCGGTCGCGGGATCGCGCCTGATGCGCTTTGCCCCCGCGCTCAAGAATGGCGTGCCCGCGGCCGCGGCGTTTCTGCAGCCCGTCCACTTCCGGCATCCGGAAGCCGGGGGCGTGACGCCGTGAGACCCGCCGGGCCGGTGTAACAGAGCGGGGCGGGAGTGTAAGATTCTGCCCCGAGCGGCAGCCAGGCCGCTCCCCCGAGCTGGTTCGTTTTCTCAGGACGAGGATCGACTCCGTGACCCCCCCGCATGTGAAGGCCTACGACTCCGTCCTGCCCACCATTGGCTGGACCCCGCTCATCCGCCTCTCACGCATCGGCGCCGGCCTGCGTACGCCCGTGTACGGGAAGGCGGAGTACGCGAACCCCGGCGGATCGGTGAAGGATCGCATTGGCCTCCGGATCATCGAGGATGCAGAGCGACGCGGCGAGCTGAAGCCGGGCGGGGTGATCGTCGAGGGCACCAGTGGCAACACCGGCGTCGGGCTGGCCGTGGCCGCCGCGATCAAGGGATACCGCTGCATCTTCACAATGCCCGACAAGATGTCGCAGGAGAAGGTCCGCCTGCTCAAGGCCTACGGCGCCGAGGTCGTGATCACGCCGACGGCCGTCCCACCCGATCACCCCGACAACTACGTCAACAAGGCCAAGCAGATCGTCAAGGAGACCCCCGGGGCCATCCTGGCGAATCAGTTCTACAACCAGGTGAACCCCGAGGCGCACTATGAGACCACCGGCCCCGAGATCTGGACCCAGACCGAGGGCAGGGTGACGCACTTCGTCGCCGGCGCCGGAACGGGTGGAACGGTCAGCGGCACCGGGAAATTTCTCAAGGAGAAGAATCCGAAAGTCCGGGTGATCGCCGGTGATCCCCAGGGCTCGCTCTATACCGGTTACTCCCGGACCAAGACGCTCGGCGAGGGCTATCCCTACAAGGTCGAAGGGATCGGCGGAGACAAGATTCCGACCACGATCTGGTTCGATGTGATCGACGAATTCCGCCAGGTGCCCGATCGCGACGCCTTCCTGATGGCCCGGCGCTGCGCCCGCGAGGAGGGGATGCTGCTCGGCGGGTCGGCCGGGCTGAATGTCGCGCTGGCGTTCGAGATCGCGAGGGAGCTCGATGATCCCATCCGCCTGTGTCGTCACGATCCTCTGCGACACCGGCGAGCGCTACCTGTCGAAGGTGTTCAGCGACGAGTGGATGCAGGAGAATCAGCTGCTCGATCCACCGCGGGTCACCGTCGAGCAGCTGCTCCAGCGCCGTGGCGCCAACGCCCCCGCACTGGTCAGCGTCGCCCCCGCCGCCGCCGTCCGTCAGGCCCTGACCCTGATGAGCACCTGGGGTGTCAGCCAGATCCCGGTCCTCGAGGCCGGCCAGTGCGTCGGCAGCCTGACGGAGAACACCCTCATGACCCGCGCGCTGGCCCAGCCGAGCCTGCTGGACCGCCCGGTGCGCGAACTGATGGACGCCGCCTTCCCCGTCGTCGACGCCCTCACCCCGACCGAACGCCTCGCGCCGATCCTGACCCGGGAGAGCCCCGCCGCCCTGATCCAGAAGGATGGCAAGCTGATCGGGATCGTGAGCCGGTACGACGTGCTGCAGCAGCTCATCGGCACCAGATAGCGCCTGCCCGTGGCGGCGGTCACCCCTGACCGCCGTCCGCCCTCCTGCCCTGCCAGCCAGTCCCTTGCGTCCCCAAGAATACCTATGCACTATCGTGCATAGGACGACGACCACTCTGCTTGCACCATCTGGTGCAAGTCGTCGTCCGGTGCATAAAGTCCCATGATGCCTCGGACCGCCGCATGCCATTACTGGCTGCCCAACGGGCGCTCTCCCGCCCCCTCCACGAATTCCTCGTCTGGGCCGGCGCGAAGCGCGCCCCGATCGCCGGGCCGCGGCCGGCCCCCGTGGCTGGCGCCGCCGAGCAGGTTCTCGTCGTCTTCGATATCGATCAGTCGCTCCTCAAGTGGGAGGAATACAACGTCCGGATCCGGACCGAGGAGTTTGCCTCGATCACGCGGCTCCTCGGCCAGGAATTCGCCGAGAACCGGGTGCGCGTCGCGCTCAACACGGGCAGGAGCCTGCATTCGGTGCAGCATGTGGCCCGGTTCTTCGCGCCGCTCCCGATCGGCGTGCTCGTCACCGGTGACGGACAGCAGATCTTTTGGAACGCCGATCGGGAGCCCGCCGACCAGTGGATCACCCGGCTCAGAAGCCGGGACCAGGACCCCGCCTGGCAGCGGAGCCACCGCGGGGCGTGGAACGAGCGGCTCGCGCTCCGCCACCTGTGGCGCGCCTACCGCGACCACGGATTCCGGCCCATCGACCGGGAGGAGTTCGCCTGGTCCGCGGATGTGGACCATCTCCTCAGGCACCGTGGCAATGCGGCGGTCGGCGACCTCGTCGCCGTCGGCACCGGCGAAGGGCCGGCGGTCAAGATCCGGTATGAGGCCGAGCGGCTGGATGCGGTGCGGGAGTTGACGGCGGCGGTCGTGCACACGGCCATCGAGGAGCTGGCGCATGATGGCATCCGGGCGCTTCCGGACTTCCGGAGCTGGTCACCGTTCTGGGCCGCCGAATCCGACCGGAGCTATCTGGTCGCCGGCATCAAGCACCCGACCGTGAACAAGGGCAGCCCGCTCAACTGGATCATTGCCGAGCTCGAGCGCCTCGGCGATCGGATCGCCGGCGTGGTGCCGGTCGGCGATAGCGGCAATGACGAGGGAATGATCGTCCCGAGCTGGTATAGCGGCCGGGATGCCCGGGCGCTGCCCAACCTTCCCATCTACCACGATGGCGGGAACCCGCGGGACAAGGTCCTCCGCGAGATCCAGTTCCAGCCGGAAATGCTGATTGTCAGTCCGGTCTCGGTCTTCGGCCGGCTGGCCCGCTGGTCACCGGATCTGCCCACGGCACTGCGCCAGCGCCTGCGCGAGGTAGCCGCCCGAGCCGAGGCCCGGCAGAGGTGATGACCGCCATAGCGCGCGCGGGTGGGGGCACGCTACGATTCGGCATCTCTCTCAGGAGTCCGGCATCCGCGTCACCGTCCTCACCGGTGGAGCCTCTGCCGAGCGCGACGTCGCTCTCGCTTCGGCCAGACAGGTAGTCCCGGCTCTCCGGTCCTCCGGCCATGGCGTCGTGGTGGTGGACACGGTCACGGGCTTCGTCCCCGAATCACGCGAATCCGATCATCTTCTGGGGCGGGTCGGCGCAACCTGGCCGTCCGTCGCGGAGTTGCAGGCCCGTGAGCGCACCTTTCTGCTCACGGCCCTCGGCGCGCTCCCGGAGGTGCGTGAGGCGGAGGTGATCTTCCTGGTGCTGCACGGGGGCCGCGGCGAGGACGGCACGATTCAGACGATCCTCGATACCATCGGCGTCCCCTATACCGGGAGTGGCCCGATCGGCAGCGCTATGGCGATGGACAAGGACGTCTCCAAGCGCCTCTTTCGGGATGCCGGCGTGCCAACCGCGCGCTGGTGCATGGCTCCGGTCAGCAGCGGCGAGGCGGGCAAGGCGCTCGGCTGGCCGATCGTCGTGAAGCCCTCGAAGCAGGGATCGACGGTGGGGCTCACCGTGGTGAAGCGGCCGGAGGATTTCGAGCGAGCCATCTGGTACGCCAGGGAATTCGATGATGAAGTGATGGCGGAGGCGTTCATTCCCGGCCGTGAACTGACGGTGGGGGTACTCGACGGACGGGCCCTCGCCGTGGGCGAGATCATTCCGAAGCACGAGATCTTCGACTACGAGTGCAAGTACACACCTGGGATGTCGGAGGAGATCTTTCCCGCCGACCTGCCTCCAGCCGTGACCTCGGAATGTCAGCGGCTCGGGGTCCTCGCCCACCGGACACTGAAGCTGGGCGGATACTCGCGAGTCGATTTTCGCTTGACACCGGACGGGCAACTCCTCTGTTTAGAGGTGAATACTCTCCCCGGTATGACCGCGACGAGCCTGCTGCCCCAGTCCGCGAGGGCTGTCGGCATCGAGTTTGCGGAGCTGTGTGACCGAATTTGCCGCACCGCCCTGGCTACCCCTGGGCGGGAACATCCGGAAAACCCTCAGGGTCTTAGTAGTTGAGCGCCCCATGTCATTCAGCAGCCCGACGTTCCCTCGACTGACGCCCTCGGTGGCCCGCCTGATCGCGGTCACCGCGGTCGCGCAGTTGCTGCTGGAGACGGTCTTCACCTCCCCGGAAATCCGGGCCGTTCTCGCCATGGACCCGGCGAGTCTCTCCAGTCGGCCGTGGGGGGCGCTGTCGTACCTGTTCGTGCACTCCAGCATCCTGCACCTCGCCACCAACATGCTGGGCCTCTACCTGTTCGGGACGGCAGTCGAAAGCCGAATGGGTTCACGGTCGTTCCTGTTCTACTACATCTACTGTGGCATCGGGGCCGCGATTTTCTCCCTGCTGCTGAGTCTGGCCATTCCGCAGAGCCCGATCATCGGAGCGTCGGGCGCGGTGCTGGGGATCGCGGTGGCCTTTGCGATGTTCTGGCCGGATGCGGAGATCATGGTGTTTCCGATCCCGGTCCCGATCCGGGCCCGGACCCTCGTGATCGGTCTCGCGGTGCTGGATCTGGTGTTCGCCCGGTGGGTACAGGACGGCGTCGCCCATGAGGCCCATCTGGGCGGGATGCTCGCCGGCTGGATGTTCTTCAAGATCCAGGCGCTGTCGCACCGCCGGCCGGCGCCGACCCCGAGACAGCAGCCGGAGCGGGTCGTGATGGTGCAGCAGACTGCCGCGACCCGTGACTCGGATCCGCATGCGCCAGCAGCCCCCTCCCGTCCGCTGCCCAACCGCCCGGGGAGCGACCCCGTGGCCGCGGAAGTTGACCGCGTCCTCGACAAGATCAGCGCCAAGGGCATCGAGAGTCTCACCCATGAGGAGCGCCGATTCCTCGACGAGGTGAGCAAGCGGAAGCAGCGGGAAATCAACTAGGCGCAATTCCGAGCCGCCTCGAAGACGACGACCCCCCGACGCAACGCGCATCGGGGGGTCGATTGCTTCAGGCTCCGGCTTCCAGGCCTTCGGCGCTCCTCCTATTCGGCCACGAACGTGCACCTCGGCCGCTCTCCGCGGTCACATTGCTCGCGGACCTTCACGCCCGAGATCTCCTCCACGATCGTCTCGACCACCCGGCAGGCCTCCGGGTGGGCGCGCACCACCTCACCGATCGGACATCCCGAGGCGACCAGGGCTGCACTTCGTCCACTCGCCTCCAGACGGACCCTGCCACCGAAATCCTCCAGTGTGCGAGCCGCAGCCAGCAATCGGTCCCGCCGCGAACCGATGGCTGTGACTGCACAGACCCTGTCCGACGTCAACATTGTGGCGATCTTCGACGCCGCGAACACCGCGGACATCGAAACTGGCCGCCTGGCCGCGGCATATGGCAGCAGCAAAGAGGTGCGCGAACTCGGACAGTCCTTCGCCGATGCGCACACCAGCGTCCGCCAGCTGGGCCGGGATCTGGCGAACAAGCTCGGCGTGGTCCCGGTGCTTCCGGCGGGCGATCAGGGAGCCGCGCTGCATGCCGCGGCGATGGCCAGCCTGAAGAGCAAGAAAGGCGCGGCCTTCGACCGGGCCTTTCTGGACCACGAGATCGCGTTTCACCAGGCGGTCATCGACGCGGTGACTAGGACACTGCTCCCCGCCACCCAGAACGCCGAACTCAAGGCGCTCGAAGAGAAAGTGGCGCCGGCCTTTGTCGGCCACCTGGAGATGGCGAAGAATCTTCGCGCAAAACTGGGAGACTGATGCCATGATGGACGGCAAGACCGCTTTCGCCCTGATGCTGGTGCTGCTCGCCGGATGCAGCAGCGCCACCTCACCGACCAACGCCCTGCATCCCGATGTGACGATCAAGCTCAACGCGCAGACGCTGGGTTCGGGGGCCTTTGCGCCGAACCCGCTCACGATCAGCCTGGCGGCGAAACAGACGGTGCGCTGGGGCAACTCCGACTATACCGGTGGATCGTACGGCGGGTCCGGCGTCGATCATACCGTCACGTCGGATAGCGGCCTGTTCGGTTCGGGGCAGATAGCTCCGAGGTCAAGCTTCAGCTTCACCTTCACGACCCCCGGCACCTATGGCTATCACTGCAGCAACCATCCCACGATGGTGGGCACCGTGATCGTGACACCCTGAGCATCTCCCTCTCTCGAGGGCCATGATGCAGCGGCGGGCGGGCCACCTGGCCCGCCCGCCGTGCCTGCTTCACGCCGCTCCTGGTCGGCTACATATACCGCGCAACCGCCATTGCGATGACGGCGATACCGAGACTGGCGGAGGTCAACCCCCCGAACACCACGAACCGGCCCCGGATTTCCGCCAGGTGCGATGCGTAGGATTGCCGGAGTGCATCGGTGCTCGCCCGTGCCATCTCAGCCTGCACCGCTTCCATCCGGATGGCGAGCGGCCGGGCGCCCAGCAATCCCAGCATGAACCCGGTCAGGGCCGCCAGACCGCCGAAGCTCAGGGCCATACCGATTGGCGCCCGAAACCAGTCGTGGGAAAATCCACCCGAGTCGATCCAGAGGAGCGAGAGCCCCGATAGGACCGCCAGGCTCGACGTCCAGAACAGGACCGCGTGCTGCTTCCGCTGCTTGAGTTCGGTCATGACTCGCCCTCCAGCGGGGCCCGCCGCGCCGATACTCGGCAGGAGCAGCACGTTGATGAAGAGCACCGCGCCCGCCCAGAAGACGCCGGTGACGATGTGTACGACCCGTAGAGCGATGAGCACCGCATGCATGAGTGAGACTCCTTCAGTTCCGGATGAGGTATTGCCGTGCCAGGGCGGCCTGACCGCCCAGACCCGGCAGGGTATCCTGCGCGACGGTCGCCGTCACCAGTCCCGGCGCGGTGGCCGGGATGGTCGACGTGCATCCAGCGGGGAGCGGTCCGCTGACCCAGATGGCCTCCCCCTGATCTTCGAGCTGCCAATCGCTCCGGGTGAGCGGCGGGGCGCCCTTCGCGATCGTCGGCGAGGAGTAGCCGAGGCAGCGCCCGTTCACTTCCACGGTGCGACCGACGAGTGAAGGGGTCGTGAGCAGGGCGTGCACGGTGGTCCGCAACGGACCACCGTTCGGCGCCGGCGTCGTGTGATTCCCGGGACGGCAGCCCGCCATCATCGCGGCGGTGAAGAGAAGGGCGCGCATCAGTGACCTCCACGGGGGAAGGGCATCGGCTGGCCGAAGCGCTGGCTTGAGGACTCGGGCCGGCTGGCTGCACGCGCCGCCGTCAGCCGTCGGATCGTGGCGATCTGGGCGGGCGTGATGTCATGGGTGTTCGCCCGCGACAGCGCCACACCGCCCTGGCCAGGCTGACGCACCCCGCCGAATGGCGGCGGCGACGGGAAGCTGGTGAACGCCACGTACTTGAGATCGGTGTACGCGCCGGCCTCGACGCTGGACAGGGTCGGGTTCGGATCGTTGAGCCACGACGTCGCCAGCGACAAGGTGTCAGGCGCCCCGCCGGCCCCGGTGAGCAGCAGGCTGAAGGTGTCGCTCTGCGCTAGCCGATAGGCGAGGTCGTAGATCGGCTGATGATCGTTCGGGTCCCGCCACAGGTTCGCGTAGATCTTGTAGGTGCCGGCCTGGATGTACCGATTCGTCAGGTAGCCCTCGAAGTTGACGCCATCCGAGTAGGAGTCGTTCGACAGGGTGCCGTTGGCCGAAACGCTTCCGAAGGCCGGGATATAGATGTTGCCATCCGGCTCGAGCACCCAGAAGTCGATATCGGCACCGGCCGCGATGGCGGCCTGGTCCCAGACGAGATAGGCCTCGAAGGCGCTGCCGTTGCCCTGATCGACCATCGTATTCGCGGTCTGTCCGCCGCCGGTCGTGTAGGCGGTGAGGAAGCTGGTCCACGCCTTTCCGGGGTACTGGGCCTGATAGGTGGCGAGACTCTGCGGGCCATTGGCGTTGAAATTGTCGCTCCCCACGCCGCTGGGCAGCACGATGTGCAGACCGGTGGCCCGCGCGACGTCGGAGGCCGTCTGCTGACCGCTCCCGGTGCCGTTGCGCGCCCGGGAGATGAGGCGGAAGCTCGGACTCAGCGCCTGGGCCCGCACGGCGGCGATCTTCTGCTGCAGCGCGGTCTGTCCGGCAACACGCGCATTCAGCGAGTCGAGGAAGCTGACGACATCGGTGAGCTCCGAGTAGCTGAACTTCTGGCTCACCGCGGCCGCCTGACTGATGGTGGTCCCGAGCCCACCCGCCAGTCCCGCCTGCAGGTCACCGGCGAGCGCATTGAGTGCCATGTCGAAATTGACGAACCCCGCCATGTCGTAGGCGGACTTGGTGGTCGAGGCCTTGCTGCCGAGGTACGAGGTGTTGAACCGGTCGACCAGGGTGCTCGCGAGCGTCTGCGGCGTCATCGTCGGCGCAGCCTGAATCGCGTCGATGATGCTCGTGTAGGGGTTCCCTTCGCCCGGAACGACCTCTTCCGACATGACCGCGAAGTCGGTGAGCCCGACCAGCTTGCTCAGTGTCTCATACCCGGCCATGAGGCACATGTCGAAGTCGATGACGTCGAGCTGGCCAGCGCCGCCGAGCGCGGTCTTGAGCTGCGCGAGCGACATCAGACCGCTGCCGGCGCTGGTCTGATCCTGCAGCAGACCCGCATAGCCACCGCCATGATTCCACAACACCAGCAGGTAGTGGTTGGCCGGATGGTTCTGCTTGGCCCACTGGATGAAGTTCGCGAGCGTCGCCGGATTCGTCATGTCGACGTTTCCGATGTCCTGCACCGGACCCCGGTCGGGGCCGTTCTTCACGCTGCCGCCGGCCTGCTCGATCGAATACCGGAAGGTGTTGAAGTTCGGCCGATTGAAGCACGACGCATCACATTGGTACTGGCTGAGCACGTCCGGGTTGAACTCCGCCTGGACGACGACGTTGACGTTCGGATCGACGCCGGCGTCCTCCATCTCGTCCAGGTCGAGCACCCCCTGCACCGCGAGGCTGTTGTCCGCAGCCATGTAGACCATCACGGTCCATTCGGCATTGCCCCCGCCGCCACCCCCACCACCACCCCCGCCCCCCGGATCGGTGCTGCTGCCGCAGGCCGCGGCGGTAATGAGTGTGGCCAGCAGGCCGATGCGCTTCAGTGCCTTCATTGGTCGCTCCCTCAGCATCAGTCGTGACACGGTGGAGATCCGGGGTTGCCCCCGGATCGTGATTTTTCTGCCTGCGCAGTCGGAGAGTGGCAAGCGAGGGACGCATCGTCCCCGCCGGAACTCTCAGCCCCGCGCGTCAGTTGAATCCGAGGTCCGCTTCGTCGAGGCCGAGCCCCGACAGGTCCCAGTCCCAGGTCAGCCTTCCTGCGGTCAGGGGCAGCGGGTCGACCGCTGGCCGGGCGCAGAAGTACCCGGTGACGGTGACGCTCCGGGACGACGCGGGATCCTGTGGTCCGCTCCGCGCCTGGAAGGCGAACTGGCCGCCGAGGTAGCCGCCGGCGAGCGGATGCAGGCGCACCTCGCCGCCCACCGCGAAGAACACCTCGGAGAGCTCTTCGCCATCGCTGGTGCTGAAGAGCGCGAGCCACTCGCCCGCCCCCGGCGGAACGGTCGGCGCATCACCGATCCCGGCCACGCCGATCGGCAGGGTGGCGCCACGATAGATCAGGTCGATCGCCGCCACTCCCGAGCGGTCCTTCAGATGGAGCACGACGCCGGGCCCCTGCGACCGGTGCGGCCCCGCAAACTCGGCATCACCACGGAACGACTGCCGGACGGCGCCCAGAACGGTTGCCTGACAGGTTCCATGGCTCTCGGGTACTGCATTGACGATCCGCGTCGTGCGCTCGGTCAGCATGCGCGTCGTCCTCGCCGCGATGGCGGCCCAGCTATCGCTCGGTGTCATGGTTCAGGCTCCGCCCTTCAGTGTGTAGAGTCCCTCGACGTTGCCGGAGGCATTCGTCAGGAGCAGCTCCCGTCGGCCGGAGGCGGCGCGGTACAGCCGCCGCCCCCGCCTTTCGTTCAGTGCGCCGCTATCGTGAACGGCAGCGACATGCCGTGCATGAAGTGCGGCTTGCCGTCCTTGGCATCCGGGATGAAGCAGGTGAACACGTAGTCCCCCGGCTCAAGCGTCACGTCCACCAGCGCCTCCGACCCCTTCCACAGTCCGACCGTGCCCCCCAGCAGCTCCGCCGGGGGCGGACCCTGCAGCGACATCTGCCACTGGTACAGATCGGCCGGCGTCTTGCCAGGCAGCAGCCTGAAGATCACGAACTCATGCGGCTGCGCCGCCTCGTTCACGACCCGGACCAGCTGCCGGCCCTTGTGAAGGGGGCGCGAGGGGACGAACCCGAAGTCCACCAGCTTGACCGTCGTCTCCGCCTTGGGCATGCTGGCCCCGTTGGCGCTGGCCGTCACGGTGAAGCCGGCCGCCATCCCCTTGGCCACGTGCGGGACGTTGTCCGAGCCCGGGATGAAGCAGAGCACCGCGTAGTTCCCGGGGGTGAGCGTCTCGATGACGGTGCTCGAATCGCCGGGACCGACCGCGCCTGGGCCGCCGAGCATCACCACCCACGACGGAGGCGGCGCATCGTGCGGAAAGGCCGCGAGGTCGGCGAGCGTCTTGCCCTGTTCCAGCCGCACCAGCTGCGCGTGGTGCATGTTCTCGCCGTGATTGACCAGCTCGATCCGCGTGGGGCCGGACGGGACGCTGGCCGGGACATCGTAGGCGTAATCGCGAGCCACGATGCGCAGCGTGGTGGGCTTGGTCGGCGCGGTCCGGGGGGCCCAGTTCATGGCCATCAGGGACATGGCGGCGCCGGCTGCGAGGGCAGCGGTGCCCAGATAACGGGTCGGTGAGAGGGCGTTGCGTGTCATGGTACGGTTCCTTCCGTCGAGTCTGGGGTCTGACATGTGATCGTTGCCGAGATGGCGACGTCTCGGTCCGTCTTTCCGGTGACCATTACCACCGTGCCGCGTCCGAGGGGGCGCACGATGACCTTGCCACGTCCGCGCGCCGCCGGAGCCGATGCGCGGGTTTCGATCTCGTGGACGGTGCCGGCGAAGAAGTCGCCGAACACCATGCCGAGGTAGAAGTCGTCGGGCTGCTCCGGAGCGGGCACCACCAGTTGCAGGCTCCTGAGCCCCGACCGTGGTCCGGTCCAGTCCGAGTACTGAATTGCCCAGCTGCCCCGGCCGACCAGCCCGCGACTGCAGGTCGGGATCGACTTCTCACTCTGATAGCGGCCCGGGTTGGGACCCCCACCGAGATCGACTGCCACCCCCGCCGCTGGCCTCGCCGGCTGGGTGCCGCACGCCACCGCGGCGAGGCTCAGCCAGGCAACCCGACGGAGGGCGCGCATCAGCGGCTCCGGATCAGCGACGCCGAACGCGCGGCGAGACCAACGGCCTTCTTCGCCTTGAACTTCCCGTTGACCGCGATGGTGAGCGCCGTGCCCGGATCGGAGACCGCCGCGCCGGTCGCGATGAAGTCGAAGGTGCCTTCATAGGTGCCGTTGTCGGCGCGGGTCACCTTCACCGAGCCCGAGGTCGCCGCGAAGCTCGCCGTGAGCTGGCCGTTGTCGGTGTCGTACGCCGCCGCCACCCAGTCGCCGTCGCCAGGGTTCCCGTTGACCGCATCGACCAGCCCATAGGTGCCGGTGCCGGGAGTGCCGGTGCCGATATGGATGAGCTGGATCACGCCGCCGCCGGTCGAATCGTCCTCGGACATCTCCACCGCGAAGATGTCCCCCGCATTCGGATCGGTAGCTTCGCCGAACTTCGCGTCACCCTTGATCGAGGTCTGGATGTCACCACTCACGTCGGCGGTGAAGGCCGGGCCGGCGCCGCCGCCATTGCCCGGGCCAGTGCTGTCACCGCCACCGCACGCCGCCAGCGCTGCCACCGCCATCACCGCCGCCCATCGCATCGACTTCACGGGACTATCCTCCACCTGGAGTTTGAGAAATCGGGCCGCTTGCTCGCCCGTCGGACGGGGGATACAATAGGCCCGGCGTTCACCTGCTCATGACCTGCCGGCAACCCCGCGATCACCTCCCGATCACCTGATGCAAGGCGTTGCAGCCGATGACTTTGGGATGGGAGGAGCGGTGGCGCTTCGGATGGGAACTGCTGGAAAGACCGGTGCCGGAGGCGGCGGTACTGGCGTCGATCCTTGCCGCGTACGGCTCAACGGATCGGTTTTACCACACGCTCCAGCACCTCGGAGAGTGCCTGGATCTGTTCGACGAGGCGCTCGAGTTGGCGGAACAGCCCGGTGAACTGGCCGTCGCCCTCTGGTTCCACGACGCGGTCTACGACACCCGTCGATCAGACAACGAAGTGAAGAGCGCCGACTGGGCAGAGCAGGTAGTGCGGCGGGCGGGTGGAACCACGGAGGAAGTGAGCCGTATCCGGGGTCTGATCCTCGCCACCCGCCACGCCGAGATCCCCGCGCCGGGCGATCCGGCGCTCATCGTGGATATCGACCTGGCCATCCTCGGAGCCCCGGAGGCTCGATTCGAGGAGTACGAGGCGCAGATTCACCAGGAGTATGACTGGGTGCCAGAACTCGTCTTTCGCCCGACACGGGCCCGGATCCTCCAGGGGTTTCTGGAACGGGAACGGATCTATTCGACCGCGCCCTTCGCGGCGCGGTTTGAAGCCCGCGCCCGCATGAATCTCCTCCGGGCGCTCGCGCGACTGGGCGTCTGAACCACCCCTCGCACCGGATCGCATGCCTCAGCTGTACCTGCAGACCTTCGGTGGCCTGGCCATTCTGCGCGACGGGGCGCCCGCTGAAGGCGCGGGGGCCCAGCGCCGGCGGCTCGCCCTGCTGGCGCTGCTCGCCGCGGCGGGGGAGCGCGGCATGCCCCGGGAAAAACTGCTCCTCATCCTCTGGCCGGAGAGCGATCTCGAACGCGCCCGGAAGAACCTCGCCCAGGCGGTGTACGCCCTCCGTCGCGACCTCGGCGCGGAGGAGCTGGTCCAGGGCACCAACGATCTGCGCCTCAACGCCGAACTGCTCTCCAGCGACCTCTCCGAATTCCAGCGGGCGATCAGCGCCGGGCGCAGGGAAGATGCCGTCGCGCTGTACAAGGGCCCTTTCCTCGACGGCATCTTCTTCGACGAGGCGCCGGAGTTCGAACGCTGGGCGGAGGCCGAGCGGGGACACTACGCCCGGGAATACGCGGAGGCACTCGAGGCGCTCGCGGCGGAGGCCGCCCGGCGCGGGGAGCCCCGGGTCGCGGTCGGGTACTGGCGCCGGCTCGCCAACACCGATCCGCTCAACGCCAAGGCCGCCCTCGGCCTGATGCGTGGACTCGCCGCCGGCGGCGATCGTGCCCAGGCGCTGCAACACTTCCGCGTCTACGAGATGCTGCTGCGCCAGGAGCTGGATCTCGCGCCCGACGCCGAACTGCGGCGTTACGCGGATGAACTCCGGCAGGTGAAGCCTATCGCGCCGACGCCTGCGCCACCCGCCTCGCACGCATCGCTCCCCACGCCGGCGGCTCCACCCGCTCCGGCGTCACCCGCCGCGACGCGCGACCCCAATCGGCCACCACTCTCCGAAGTTCCGATTTCCACGGTCCCGGGGACTCCGGCGGTGACCCGGCCGGCGCCGACCATTGAGCCATCGGGGCGGCGGATGATCTCCGGCTTCACCGACGAGTACGCTCGCCCTCGGCCGATACCGTCGCCACCGGCGCCGGTCAACGGCTCGGCGACGGGGCCGGTTGCGGTCGCGGGCGCTCCCGCCGCAGTCCCGGTTCGAAAAGCGTTCCTCAAGCGACGCAGCACGCACTGGGGCATGGCCATCGGTCTGGTGCTCGGCGCGCTGCTGGCGACCGCGCTCTTTCGGATGCGCGGCGGTGCGACCACGGCGGCAGCCGGGAAGCCGGTCGTCGCCGTCGGCATGATCCAGGACTACACCAGGGGCACCGACGGACTCGCCCGGCCGCTCGCCGACATGCTGGCCACCGACCTCGCCCGCGGGCGGGACCTGGAGGTGATCAGCACCGCGCGGATGTACGAGCTGATGTCGCAGGGCAGGATCGCCGACACCGCCGCGGCGATGGTGCGCGCGGCGCGTGAGGCAGGGGCGACGGAGCTGCTCGACGGCGCGCTCTACCAGCGGCCAGGCGGCCGGCTGCAGCTCGACCTCAGGCGGACGAGCCTCGCCAGCGGCAACATGATTCAATCGTACAGCGCGGAGGCGGGAGACCTGTTCGCGCTGGTGACGGGAATCCGGAAGGAGATGGCGTCCTTCGCCGACACCGCGGTCGGCGCCAGTCTCGCCGATCTGACCACCCGCTCCATTGTCGCCTACCGCCTGTACGAGGAGGGGCTTCGCGCCCGGTTCCTCGGCGACGTCACCAGCGCCCGACGGTTGCTCGCCGAGGCGCTGGCCGAGGACTCCACCTTCGCGATGGCGGCGTACTGGCTGGCGCGCTCGGGCGGCGGGTTCAATGACAACTCGACGATTCGCGCGTACGAGCGCGCGCTGCGGCTGGCGGCTCGCGCGAGCGACCGGGAGCGCCTCATCATCACCGCCGGCTGGGCCAGCGCGGTGGATGACCCCTCGCGAATCGCGATCGCGGAGACGCTGACGGTCCGCTATCCGACGGAGCTCGAGGGATATCTCTGGCTCGGCATCGGCCGGGTCGGCGCCGGCGATTTCCTGGGGGCGCTCGCCCCGTTCCGCCGGGTCATCGAGCTGGACTCCGCCTCGATTCGCGCCGACCGGAATGCGCCCAAGGGCGCGGTCGCCTGCCATGCCTGCGACGCCTACTACTCCCTGATCAGCGCGTACCAGATGCTGGACTCGCTGCCGGCCGCGGAACGGGTCGCGCGCGAATGGCTGCGCCGCCAGCCCAGGAGTTACGAGGCGGCGGGCCAGGTGAGCTGGGTCCTGATGATGGAGAACCGTTTCCAGGAGGCGCTGGCCGCCGACCAGCAGGTGTCGGTGCTCGCGCCGGAACTGCAGCGGGATGCCTTCAAGGCGATGGTCGCCTTCCGTGCCGGGGACTACCCCGTCATGGACAGCTATTTCCAGACTCTCGAAACGGGCCAGTACGCCAGCGACGCCTTCGAGTGGCTGAACCGCTCGCTGCGGGCACAGGGCCGGCCGCACGACGCCCTCGTACCCGCGAGGAAGCTGCGCGAGCTCGAGAGGCCGACCCGCAAGGGCTGGCCGCCGTACAATGCGCTCTTCGAAGCCGCGGCCTGGTTCGACCTGGGCGAGTTCCGCCGCGCGGCGGTGCTCTGCGACTCGATCTCGCGGAGCCCGCGTGACTCGACGCCATCGCAGGTCGCGCGGCACCACGTGTGGACCCAGACGCTGCGCGCGACGGCGCTGGCCGCGGCGGGCGACACCACCCTGCTTCGCAGCATCGCCGACAGCCTCGAGGCGTGGGGCCGGAGCAGCGCGTATGGCCGCGACCAGCGGTTGCACTATTACGTCCGGGGCCTCATGCTGGAAGCCGAAGGACACTTGGACGAGGCAGCGGAGGCCTATCGCCGATCGGTCTACTCTCCCACCGCGGGCTACACCCGGATCAACATGGCGCTCGGCCGCGTGCTGCTCCGCCTCGGCCGCCCCAAGGAGGCCGCGTACTGGGGAGAGGCAGGACTCCGGGGCGGATTCGACGCGGGAGGATCGTACGTCACGCAAACCGAACTCGCCGAACTCGCCGCGACGGCGTGGGACGCCGCGGGCGTGCGCGACAGCGCGCTGGTCCGGTACGAACAGGTGGTGCGGAACTGGCGCAATGCGGAGCCGATGTTCGGCGCACGGATCGAACGCGCGCGGCTTCGCATCGCCGCACTGCGCGCCGGCCGTTGACGCGGTGTGAGGTTGCTCACACTTACGGACACCTGAACGCCATCTCATGCACTGTCAAGGCAGCGACCCATGACGAACTGTGCGGCGAGGACTTGCGCCTCGTGACGAACAGCCGATATTCACGCTCGTGCTGATCAATCTCGTCCCGGAGTTTCTCTCCGTCCTCCAGGCCGCTGACAAAGAGACGGCGTTCGAGCAGTATCTGAACGCGCACCGGGCCGTCCTCTCCGCGTACTGGCACAACTATGTGCTGGACCTCGAGAGCCCGCAGGCCCAGGCCGTCATCGCGCACGCGCTCAATGCCGACCGCTCCGATCTGCAGGAACTGATCGAGTCCACGGACGTCGAAGGGATTGTGGAGGACGCGATCGCGCAGGCCACCGACCTGCTGCAGGTCGATCGCCCGACCGACGTCTATCTCATGGTGGGCATGGGCGCCGCCAACGCGGGCGAGCTGGTCGTCGCCGGCCGCGGTGTGGCGTTCATCTGCATCGAGCACTTCACGGGCCGCGCGAATCCCGAGACCTACGGCATGGGTTTGCCTCCCGAGCTGATTCCGCTGTGGGTCGGCCACGAACTCGCGCATACGGTCCGCTACACCTCACCGGCCAGTCAGAGCGAACTGAAGCGTCTCGTCAGCGACCAGGGCGGGTACTACGACTACTGGGTCACCGGCAGCCGGGCCACGCTGAGGGAGCTGCTCGTCAACGAGGGCCTCGCGGTCCACGCCGCCGAGGCGGTCGCGCCCGGGCTCGACGCGGCCAACTACTTCGGGTATCCACGGCGCCAGTATCGCCGGCTGCGTGAGCTGGAGTCATTTCTGCGGCGGGTGGTCGAGCCGGAACTGGAAGGGCGCGGCATCGGGCTCCGCCTCCGCTATCTCTCCGGCGGCATGAGTCCCTCGGCGCGGCTGGTCGGCGGGCGGGTCCTGCCGGAGCGTTCAGGGTATTATCTGGGACACCGGATGACCGAGGCACTGGTCCAGGAGCGAGGCATCGCGGCGGCGCTCCGCGCCGCGGCGCCGGAGTTCCAGGCCGCCGAAGAGATCGCGCGCGGCATCCAGACGGCGTAATTGCCCCGTCCAGCAACCGATTCCGCCGGGGCGGCCCATGTGGCCGCCCCGCTCTGCATGGAGGAATACCCGACGATGTCCACCGACCCGATCTCGATCGTCTGGAAGAAGAAGAAGGGCACCATCATCGTCGAGGGTGCCGTCATCGTCCGGGATGACGACGGGAACGAAATTCCGCAACCGCCGGCGAAGCACCCGGGGATCGTGAAGTTCTGTGGCTGCGGCAGGTCGCAGGAGAAGCCGTTCTGCGACGGCAGTCACAAGCTATAGCCGCCCCACGATCTCCTTCACGAGTTTCGCTCCCACGCGTGCCGTCAGGTCCCGAAGATCATTGACCGGATTGAGTTCCACGATATCGGCCGCGACCAGGCGGCCGCGGGGAATGGCCTGCAGAATCCGGATCACCTCCCGGGTGGACAGTCCGCCCGGCTCGGGATGGCTGATACCCGGCGCAAAGGCGGGGTCGAGCACGTCGAGATCGAGCGAGAGGTACACCGGTCCGTCGAGCCGACGCGCGGCGGTGATCATCAGCTCGACACCCGATCGCATGGTGACGATTTCGGCCCCGAAGCGCCGTCCCTGGTCGCGCTGGTGCCGGTTGATGGTCCGGATGCCGCACTGCACCAGGTGATTGGCGAGCCCTTCTTCCATGATTCGCGCGAAGGGTGATCCGTGCGACCCGCGGTCTCCATCGAGCGCATCGTAGAGGTCGGGGTGCGCATCGAGGTGCAGGATCGTCAGGCGGGGGAGATGACGGCGGACGGCGCGGACGATCGGCCAGGTGATCGAATGATCGCCGCCGATGAGGAGCGGCATCCCGCCATCACGCATCAGGGCATCGACCCGGGCCTCGATCAGTGGACGGGGATCGGCAACGCCCTCGAGAGCAAGGTCCCCGGCATCCTCGAGCAAGGGCAGCACATCCTGCTCATCCTCGTTCCAGCCGTTGCTGCTGTCCGAGCGAAGCGCGGCCCGGAGTGCCGCGGGGCCACCAGCGGCGCCGTGCATGAAGGAGGAGCTGGCGTCGTAGGGTATGCCGAGGAGGGTGATGGTCATGCGACTCCACTGGAATCAGCCGTGACGACATCCCCCACCCTGAGCGTCCCCGCTCCGTAATGCACCACATTCTGCCCGAACATCACCTTGCCCTCCTCCCGCCGGAACGTCGCGAGTGTGCGGAGCGGCTCCTGGCCGCGCTCGAGCGTCTCCTGGTCGGTCGTCGTGACCACGCACCGCGCGCAGGGCTTCACCACCTGCATGGGGATGCCGCCGATCGTGATGTCGTGCCAGCCATCCTCTTCGAAGGGACGGCTGCCTGACACGACCAGATTGGGGCGAAACCGGTTCATCGGCACCGGTTCGGCGAGCCGGGCATTGAGATCGGCGAGCGAGGCCTCGCCGACCAGCAGGAACGGGAAGCCGTCCGCAAAGCTGGCGCGCCCTCCATCCGGGGCGTACCGCGCATCGACTGGACGGACCACGCTCCGGGGCATGTAGGCCAGCATGACCTCATGTCCCAGGTAGTCGGAAAACCAGGTGTCGGCCTGGTGGTCGGGCGCGACGACCGTGAGCGGATCCTCCCATACCTGCGTCGCGATCGGCCGGCCACCCATCGGATCGAGGGCGACGACCAGCTCGCGCTGGCCCGGCGCGGAAATGCGGAGGTGCGGCGGCGAGATGCGCACCTTCACCCGCGCAAAGGCCGGCAGTTCGCGCTGGGTGAGGAACTGCCCCCGCGGGGTCACGATCATCCAGCGGCGATCGTAGCGGAGCCCGAATTCGTCGACCTCCCATGCATCGACCTGGATGCCGGCGCACGACTTGACCGGGTAGACGTGGATCGAGGCGAGTTTCGCTTCGGCCATGCTCACTTCCCCACGCAGAAGGTGGCGAACACCCGGTCGAGCACCTCGTCCACATCGATCGCTCCGACCAGCGCATCCAGAGCGTGGACGGCCTGCTGCACGTGGTGTGCGGCGAGCACCGCGTCCCCGGCCGGGCCGACATGCGGGCGGGCTCCTTCGAGCGCCTCCGCCGCGCGGAGCAATGCCACCCGATGGCGCTCACGGGTGAGTGCCGGCTCCAGGTCGCCGAGTCCGGCGCCGGCGTTATAGAGCCGCGCGACGACCGCCTGACGGAGTGCACTGAGCCCTTCACCGGTCACCGCCGAGACCCCGATCGGAGCGTCGGCAGCGCCACCCAGGTCGATCTTGGTGCGGACGACCAGGGTCCGGTCCGCCGGCGCCGTCGCCTCCATCACGGGTCTGGCGGGCGGCGTCCCGTCGTCACAGCAGAGCACCAGGTCCGCGGCCTGCAGGTAGCGCTGGCTCATCGCCTGGCCCATTGCCTCGATCCGGTCGCCGGTCGCGCCCAGGCCGGCGGTGTCGATGAGCCGGACCGGCCAGCCCAGAAAGTCGGCATGCGCCTCGATCGCGTCGCGCGTGGTCCCGGCCAGTTCGGTGACCAGGGCCCGTTCGCTGCCTAACAGAGCGTTGAAGAGCGAGGATTTGCCCGCGTTGGGCGGTCCCGCGAGGACCACCAGCGCGCCGCGCCGTACCCGGTCGGCGAGCGGGGCGGTCGCCAGCAGCCGGTCGATCTGCTCCGCCACGCCGATGCGGTGCTCCGCGATGCGGCCGCGCGGGATGGGGCCGTCGTCCTCACCGGGAAAGTCCACGTCGTACGCCAGCATCGCGAGGAGATCCACCAGTGCGCTCCGGAGCGCCGCGATCCGGCGGGAGAGCCCGCCCTCGAGCTGCAGCAGCGCCGCCCTCGCCTGCACCGGCGCCTCCGCATCCACCAGATCCCCGATCGCCTCCGCCTGCAGCAGGTCCAGCTTCCCGTTGAGCACCGCTCGCCGGGTGAACTCGCCGGGATGCGCGGGACGGGCTCCGGCGGCCTCGAGGGCCGCGAGCAGGCGCGCAGGCACGACGTGTCCGCCGTGGCACTGGAACTCCACCGTGTCCTCGCCGGTCTCGCTGCGCGGCCCCGGGAACACCAGATACAGCCCGCGGTCGATCAACCCCCCGTCATTATCCAGAAAGGACGCCAGCCGGGCCACCCGCGGCGAGTCGGCGCGAAAGCCGCGCACCACACGCGTGGCAACATCGAACGCACCGGTCCCCGTCACCCGGATCACGGCGAGGGCGGAGCGGCCCGGCGGGGTGGCAAGCGCGACGATCGGATCGGAGAGCATGGCAGATAAGCTAAGGGCGCGCCATCGGCGCGCCCAGACAGCCTGACCCGCCGCGGCCGGTGACGATCGCTAGGATTTCTTCTTGGTGGATACGATCACCGGAGGTGCCGCCGCCCGGGCCTTGAGGCGCTCCTGCGCCAGGAACCACTGCTGCGGCACGCTCACCAGATTCTGGATGAAGTAGTACAGATTGAGCCCGGACGCGAAGTTGATGAACAGCACCGTCATCATCACCGGGAGCATATACAGCATCATCTTCGACTGGGGGTTCGGGGGCATGCCCATCATGCCCACCTTGTTCACCCCGAACATCGACGCGCCCATCAGCACCGGCAGGATGAAAAACGGATCCTTGAGTGACAGGTCGGGCAGCCACAGGAACGCCTGGCCACGGAGCTCGATGGTGTTGGCCAGCACGAAGAACAGCGCCAGCAGAATTGGCCACGGCAGGAGCAGCGGCCAGCAGCCGCTGAAGGGATTGACCCCTTCGCGCTTGTACAGCTGCATCACTTCCTTCTGCAACTGGGCCGGGTCTTCCTTGTACCGGTCCTGGATCTTCTGCATCTCCGGCTGCAGCGCCTGCATCCGGATGCTGGCGCGCATGCCCTTCTGGTTGAGCGGCCACAGCACCAGCCGGATCATGATCCCGAACAGGATCAGCACGACGCCGTAGGCGATGCCGAGGTGCTCATGCATCCACACGAGCAGCGCGCGCGCGCCGACCGCGATCGGCCGGATCAGCGTGCGGAATCCGGGCCAGCCATAGGGATTGATGTCGTAGAAGTCGTGGCCGATGGCGTGAAGCCGCGGGTATTCCATCGGTCCCACGTAGAGCCGATAGCCGAACGTCCCCGCCGACGGGACCGGGACGCCGAAGGTGGTGCTCGCGTGAGTCACCCGCGTCTGTCCCGGCACCGCCTGGGCCGTCACGCCGCTGATCTGCGCCGCCCCGGAATCGATCGCCAGCAGCGCGGCCACGAAGTACTTCGACTTGACCGCTGCCCAGTCGAAAGGCCCTTCGTAGGTCGCCTTCTCGCCCGCCTTGAGCTTGGAGAAGGGGTGCGACTTCGACTCGTCGGTCTTGGTGACGATGCCGAATGCGTACAGGTTGCCCGCGGAGTCGGCCTCGGTCTGACTGAATCCGCTTCCCATGTCGATCAGCAGGTGCCCGCCCACCGGGCCGAGCCCCGTGAAGCGGCCGGTCACGCCGATCTGGTAATCATCGGGACGGAAGTGGTAAGTCAGCTCGACCGTCACCGTGCCATGGGTCGCGGTGAGCGCAAGCGAGTCGTTCCCCTTCACCGCGAACGATTTCGAGGACGGGGTGAAGTCCCAGTCCGCCAGGCGCAGCGTGTCTTGTCCGACGCTCACGGCGAGCTGGTGAATCGGGGCGCCCTCCGGCAGCATGCGCAGCGTCTCGCCCCGGTGCCCGGGCGCCAGGTTCTTGTAGTGCTCCAGCGAGGCCTGGATGATCGCGCCGCCGCGGGTGGCGATGGCGTAGTGATACAGCGGCGAACTCACCACGATGGTGTCCGCCGGCTGCGCCGGGGACGCTACCGTGGCCGGAAGAACGGGCCGTTCGACCATCCCCGGCAGGCTGTCCGGCCTGGCGGCACTCGGCCGTGCCCCGCTATCGGCGACGGTCGAGGGCACGGGACGCTTGGGCGGCTGCTTGAAGAAGAACGTGGGCGCGATGGCGATGACCATCATCAGCGCAATCGCCCAGAGGACGCGACGATCCATGGGATCTAGAGACCGAGGTCAGGGAACAGGATCATAGCCGCCCGGATGCCAGGGGTGGCATCGCACGAGGCGACGGACACCGAGCCACGCGCCCCTGAGCGCTCCGTGGCGACGAACGGCATCCAGGGTGTATTGAGAGCAGCTCGGCGTGAATCGGCAACTGGGAGGCAGGGCCGGGGAGATGAGCAACTGATAGAGGCGGATCAGGGCGATCAGCAGCAGGGTCAGCGGCGCGAGCAGCCAGCCAAGCACGGTGGTCGGCCGCTCCGCACCACCGATCACAGTGCCACTACCCACGCGAGCAGCTCCGCGTGCAGCTCGCCGAAGGTCGCCGAGTAGGCGTCCTTCCGGGCCCGGATGATGAGATCACGATCACCTTGCCGACCCTGGATCTCCCGGCGCCAGATCTCGCTGAGGCGGCGCCGCAAACGATTGCGGGCCACCGCGGAGGATTGGAACCTGGGTACGATCAGTCCCATCCGTGGGTGGCCCGCCGTATTGTTCAGCCAGACAAACTCCAGCAACCGCGACCGCCGACGCCGACCTGCCGTGAGGCACCGCATCCGCTCCGCCTGCGCCGCGAGGCGCCTCGAACGGGGACGCTGCTGGCGGGCAGTCGTCAGCGCGTCCCGTGCTTGGAGCCGATCGAGACGACCAGCTGCTTCCGGCCCTTCTTGCGGCGGCGTGACAAGGTCGCCCGCCCCCAGCGGTTCTCCATCCGGGCCCGGAAACCGTGCTTGGCGATGCGTCGCTTGTTGCGCGGACGATATGACGGATTCATCTAAATATCCCCTCAAATGAGCCCGCAAACCTAGCCAACCGACCCCGTTCAGGTCAAGGTTGACTTTTCCACATCCCGCCCGTACAATCGGCTGCCCTTGCGAACGCCCCACCCGCCCCGAAGCAGCATGCCGCAGTCCGCCAAAGATCTCTGGAAGCTGATCCTCGATGAAGCTGGTCGACAGCTTTCGGACAAGGTGGTTCGTGCCTGGCTCGAACCGACCGAAGCCGTCGCCCTCGAGGCGGACCGGCTCGTCGTTGCCGCGCCCGACGAATTCGCCGCCAAGTGGAACGAGGCGAACCATGGTGCCCTCCTCTCCAAGCTCGCGGAGACGGTGGCAGGCAAGCCGATCGTGGTGACCTTCCGCGTCCAGGAAGACCGCCAGCGGCGGCCGCAGATGGATTTCTTCGTCAGCGCCCCGGCCGCCGGCCAGGGGGGCCAGCCGTCCAATCCCAGCAACCAGCCGCTCAACGAACGGTATACCTTCGAGACGTTCGTCATCGGCAAGTCGAACCAGCTGGCGGCGGCGGCGGCCCATGCCGCCGTGGAAGCGCCCGGCAAGACCTACAACCCGCTCTTCATCTACGGCGCCACCGGACTCGGCAAGACCCACCTGATGCAGGCCATCGCCCATGCGATGCTGCGCCGGGCGCCGGGGACCCGGGTGCTGTACGTGAGCGCCGAGCAGTTCATCAACGAGGTGATCGAGGGGATCTCCCGGCGGACCATGCCGGAGCTCCGCAAGCGTTACCGGCACGACATCGACCTCTTCCTGGTGGACGACGTTCATTTCCTTGAGGGCAAGGAAGCCACCCAGGAAGAGTTCTTCCACACCTTCAACGCGCTGTATGAGGCCGGCAAGCAGATCGTCCTGACGTCCGACCGGCCTCCAAAGGACATTCCGGGCCTCGAGGCGCGGCTGGTAAGCCGGTTCGAGTGGGGCATGGTCGCCGACATCGGGCAGCCCGACCTCGAGCACCGGATCGCCATCCTGCGCAAGAAGCAGGAGCTCGATCATCTCGAGATGACCATCCCGGATGACGTGCTCCGCTTCATCGCGGAACACGTCCGCTCCAACGTCCGCGAGCTGGAAGGCTCGATCATCAAGCTGCTGCTGTACGCGTCGCTCAAACACCGCGAGGTTTCGATCGACCTGGCCCGCGAAGCGCTGGCCGACAAGATCCGCCCCGGCGAGGATGGGCCGCTGACACCCAAGACGCTGCCGACCATCGACCGGATCCAGGACGTGGTGGCCCGGCGCTGGGGTGTGACCGCCGAACAGTTGCGCTCCAAGGCGCGCATCAAGACCCTGGTGGTGCCCCGGCAGATCGCGATGTACCTCGCCCGCGACCTGCTGCAGATGCAGCTGATCGAGATCGGACAGGCCTTCGGAGGCCGGGATCACTCGACCGTGATCCACAGTGTCGATAAGGTTCAGCGGCAGATGTCGCGCGACCGGACCTTCAAGGATCGCATCGAAAGCGCGCGCGCGGAGCTTGTCGCACAGTAATGATCCACGCGGCGTGTGGGTGATGTGGGTAAGGCGGACAACCGGGGCGTTCACCCCCAGAGCATCCCCGCCCTCCACACCGCGTCCACAGCGCCATAACGCGGAAGCTGGTGTCAGAGCAGTTGGTTGAGGGTTCTGTCCACATATCCAGAACCCCTACTACTACTGCTAGGCCTAGTTAACTGAGAACTAGTAGTCTTTTCTTGCACGCCGAGGGACGGGATGAAGTTCACGATCACGCGGGAGCAGTTCCAGGAAGGGCTGCAGGCGGTCAGCGCCTCGATTCCCACCAAGACCACGCTCCCGGTACTCTCGAATGTGCTGCTCGAGGCGACCGGCGACGGCTTGAGACTCTCGGGAACCGATCTGGATATCGCGGTGAGCACCACAGTGCCCGCCTCGGTGGACCAGGAAGGCGCCATTACACTGCCGGCCAAGAAGCTCTCGGACATCGTCCGCGAGCTGCCCAGCGCCGCCATCCGGCTGACCAGTTCGGGTGAACAGCGCGCCACGATCGAATGCGGCCGCTCGAAGTTCCGGCTGCTCGGCCTGCCACGGGAGGAGTTCCCCGCCTTCCCGTCGGTGAAATTCGACGCCGCCTGGCGTTCGCGCGCCGGCGACGTGCAGAAGCTGGTTTCGCACGTGGCCTTCGCGGCCAGCACCGAAGAGAGCCGGCCGATTCTCAACGGCGTCCTCTGGGAGCTCCGTCCCGAGCGCATGCGCATGGTCGCCACTAACGGCCACCGGCTGGCGCGGATGGACGTTCCGGTCACGGCCGGCATCGGGAAGGGTCAGGCCGACCTGATCATCCCGCCCAAGGCCCTCGACCAGATCCGCCGGCTCTTCTCCGATTCCGACGAGCTCGAGATCGCCAAGAGCGACAACCATCTCGGCTTCCGCTCCGCGACCACCCAGGTCTTCACCCGGCTCATCGAGGGTCCGTACCCGAATTACGAGCAGGTCATCCCGCGCGAGAACGACAAGACGATGACCGCCGACAAGGCGGCCCTGACCGCCGCGCTCCGGCGGATGAGCATCGTCGCGAGCGATCAGACCCACCGGATCCGGATGGGCCTCGCGAGTGGCTCCTGCAAGCTCTCGGTGCAGACGCCCGACCTCGGTGAGGCACAGGAGGAGATGTCGGTCGGCTACGACGGCGAGACGATGGAGATCGGCTTCAACGCCGCGTATCTGCTCGAGATCATGAAGTACATGCCGACCGATGAGGTGCGCATGACCTTCAAGGGGCCGGAACGCGCCGCCACCTGCGAGCCGGTGGGCTGGAACGATCCCGCCGCCTATCTGACGCTCGTGATGCCGCTCCGCCTGGTGGACTGATGCCCCCGCGGCGGACATCGGGACGGACGGTTCACATCATTGGCGTCCCGATGGACCTCGGATCCGGCCGGCGCGGCGTCGATATGGGACCATCGGCGATCCGGATCGCGGGACTGAACGACGCGCTCCGCGAACTGGGGCACACCGTGATCGATCACGGGGACCTCGAGATCCGGAACATGGAACAGCTGCGGGTCGGTGAAGTCCGCGCCCGTTACCTCACCGAGATCACCCACGCCAACCGGCTGCTGGCCCAGAAGGTCGAGAAGGTGATGGCGCGGGGCCACTTCCCGCTTGTGTTAGGCGGCGATCACTCGATCGCGGTCGGCACCGTCTCCGGTGTCGCGAGCTGGGCGCGCCGGAAGGGAAAGCGGGTCGGCCTCCTGTGGGTCGATGCCCACAGCGACATCAACACCCCGAAGACCTCTCCCTCGGGCAACGTGCACGGCATGCCGCTGGCCGCGCTGCTCGGCCTCGGCCCCACGGCCCTCGGCGCCGTCGGCGGCCGCTTCCGCAAGATCGAACCGGGCAATGTCGCGATGGTGGGCATCCGCAGCGTGGACGAGGGTGAGCGCGAGCATCTCCGCCGCCTCGGCGTCCACGTCTACACCATGGCCGACATCGACCGGCACGGCATTCACATCGTCATGGAAAAGGCGATCGAGAACGTCACGCATGACACGGACCTGGTGCATGTGAGCTTCGATCTCGATGCCGTCGATCCGAGCCTGGCACCCGGGGTCGGAACGCCGGTCAAGGGCGGGCTCGACTGGCGGGAGGCGCAGCTCGTCATGGAATCGCTGCACGCCGCGGGCGTGATGACGTCGCTTGAAATCGTCGAAGTCAATCCGATCCTCGACGACCGGAACCGCTCCGCCGAGTTCGCCGTGGAACTGGTGCAGTCGGCGTTCGGCAAGAAGATCCTCTAGTACCGGGTGATGCGGATAGTCACCCACAGCCGGCCGATGTCCCGGGGGCCATGGCTCGTCGGTGCCGTCAGTTTCCTGGTCGTTGGCATCGGCGCGGTCGCGCAGCGGGTCCCGCTGGTGGGTTGGCCGCTCCTCCTGGTAGGCGGCGTCATCCTGTTCTTCGCGACCCGGCCCGCAGGAGCGCTCAAGGAGCGGATCGTTCTCGATGACACCGGCGTCTCCGACCCGGCGCTTGGGATCGGGCCGATTCCGTGGAATGAGATCATTCGTGGCGAGCTCAGGCCGCTGATGAAGATCTGGGTCATCTCCCTCGAGCTGACCGATCCGGACCGCTGGGCGAAGCAGCTGCCCGAGAACCAGCGGGCGCTGAGAGGTTTCGCGAAGGAGCTGGGGCTCTCCCCGATCCTGCTGGCGGTATCCGGGCTCGATCATCCACCCGAAGAGCTGCTTCGCCTGATCAACGACCGCGCTAGAGCGGTTCCCCGCTAGGCTCCGCTGAGCGTCCTCCCGCCACAAATCCTGCAATCCGCCGAGCCACCTCAGCGTCACGCATAATGGCGTGGTGGCCCAGTCCCCTGGTCTCCACGAATTCCGAGCCTGGCCAGGAGGTCGCGATGGCGCGACCCTCCCTGAGGGGGATGTCCTCGTCGTCACGATCGTGGATGACCAGCGCCGGCGTGTGAAGCGTCCGTGCCAGATCCGCGATATGGAGATCCTGAAAGCGGAGGCCGAGCCGTTTCTCGAGATTTGCCACCATGCGATCCTGGGCGCGGCGCGGCAGGGCGATGAGTTTGGCGAAGCGGTCGATGAACTCCGGAGGCGCCCCGAATGGCGCGATCAGGGCCGCGCGTTCGAGCCGGAGCCCGCGATGGAGGGCGACCGCGATTGCGGCGCCGCCGAGGGAATGGCCTACTGCGGCGTGGAGCGGCCCCAGGAGGGCCGCAACCTCGAGCAGGGCCGCTGAGTACTCCGGCAGGCTGGTTCGCTTGCCTGGTGACCGCCCATGGGCTGGCCCGTCGTACGCCACGACCCGGAAACCCTCTTCGACCAGCATCGGGGCCAATACCCGGAATCGCGCCGCCCGGCTGCCCCAGCCATGGACCAGCAGCACGGTGGGGCCGTTCCCCCACTCCCACGCCGCGAGTGTGCCGGTCGAGATCGGCAGCTCGAATGGCGTTCCCGTCGCCAGGAACTCCTGCTCCCTCGGCCGGATCCTCGCCCTCGGCGGGCGGCAGAAGACTTCCTCCGCCCAGACCGCCGCCTGGGCCGGCGCCACGCGACCGACGGTGCGGAAAGCGGTCCGGATGCCGAGGAGGGTCAATCGCTGCTTCATGGCAGGGTGTCGCCGGGGAACGGGGCCGGGGCCGGTTCAGGCACCGGGGCCGGCGTCAGCGAGTCGGGATTCTCGGGCGGGGCGGTTGAGTCGGCGCTGGTCGAGTCGGCGCCGGCCGAGTCGGCGCCGGCAGGAGCAGGCGCTTCATCCGGCGTATCCGGCTCTTCGACCTTGGGGACTTCGATCTGCTCGCCGCGCATGCGCCGGAGGATCAGGTTCTGGCGCCAGCGCATCCGGCCCGGCCGGTAGCCGGGATTGGATTTGCGCGGGAACGGCAGCGTGCCAGCGAGTGCGGCCGCCTGTTCGTGAGTCAGGTTGCGGGCGGGACGCTTGAAGTACAGCTCGCTCGCCGCCTGGGCACCCCAGACGCCATCGCCCAGCTCGACGATGTTCAGGTAGAGCTCCATGATCCGTTGTTTGCCGAGCGCGTGCTCGAGGCGCCAGGTGATCACGGCTTCCTTCACCTTGCGGAGCGGATTGCGGGAGGCGGAGAGGTAGAGGTTCTTGGCGAGCTGCTGGGTGATGGTGCTCGCGCCCCGCAGCTTGTCCCGCCGGTGCCAGGCGTTAGGCAGCACCGCGTAGAGCGCGGCCCGGTCCCGCGAGTCGTGCCACGAGAAGTCCGGCCGGCGGTAGCCCAGGGCCTGGGCCATCGCGAGGTAGTCGATGCCGTGGTGGGTGAGGAACTTCTGGTCCTCCCCGATCATCACCGCTTCCGCCAGCGCGGGGGCGATCGAGTCGAGGGGGACCGGGCGATAGAGCCGCGCGGAGTGATTCGCCGGGCAGGTATCGGGGCGCGCGGCCATGAAGGCGGTCTGCCGCGGCCAGTGGCTCCGGTACCACGACGGCGGCGGCCAGACGGCGAAGAGCCAGAGGAGGAACAGCCCCGCCGCGAGGCCGAGCAGGTGCAGCACTCGCCGCATGGAAGATGCTATCGGAGGAGGGTCATCCGGAGCGAGGACGATTCGTGGGCAGGCACGCTCTGGCCGATCGACGGGAGCTGCACGACCAGATCGGTGTTCCGGTTGCCGGCGACCTCGATCACCCGGCCATCGAGCGCGAGCCGATAGGTCAGGGTATCGGTGCCGGATGCCTGCACGGTCATGGGCTGGTTGAACTGGGTACCTTCGCCGCTCGCCCGGCGGACTCGCACCGTCGCGATCTCGAGCAGGTTCCCGCTGGTGAGCGTCGCTGCCGCCGTACTCGAGTTCAGCGCGGTCTCGTTCGCCTCGAAGGCGCTCACCCGGGTAGGCCGGGTGGTGGAGTCGGTCCACGACTCGCCCGGATGCGCGCCGCCGGCGGGCAGCACCGGAAAGAGGAGGTGGACCTGGTCCCGGATCTGATCGCCGACGAGGGATCCGCGGCCCGTGCCGAAGGTTGTCAGCCGGCCGTTGGGAAGCCGGACCGCGGTCCATCGGAGTCCGCGGGCGCTGTCGAGTGAGGCGGAGAAGCTGGCGAGACCGCTGTCCGCGAGGACCGAGTCCACCTGGGCCGTGACGCGGGTGCCGGTGTCCGCGGCGATCCAGCTGATCGTGACGAAGGCCGTGCGGCCGAGCACCTGCACCTGCCCTTCGCCGGTGGGCATGGTGGCGACGATGGAATCACGCCGGGCGAGTGCATAGCGGAGGATTCCGCCTCCCGATGTCGGGTAGCGAACCGTGGTGGCGCGGGCAGGTTCGACCCGCGCGGGATCCATCGTCGGTCGTGGAGCTGGCGCGGGTCCGCTGGGGCGGGCGGGCGACGCGCTCGACGCGCAGCCCGCGCCGAGCAGGAGAATCGCCGCCCGCCATGAAGAGGTCACGACCGTTACTTGAGCAGCGTCACGGTGCCTTCGGTCGTGATCTCCACCGGCAGCGGCTCCGGCGCGACGGCGGCGGTGATCGAGAGCGACTGCTTGCTGCTGTACGTCGAGCCGAGCGAATAGCCGTCGCTCCCGACCAGCCAGGTGGTGCTCCCGCTGCCGGTGCCCTCGAAGGACATCGAACCCTGCGGGCTCTCCTGGGTGCCGGAGATCGCGCTGCTCGAGGCCCCCGCCACCTTGAGCACCTTGGCGCCTTCGTAGGTATCGCTGGAGGCCAGGAAGTTGGTCACCGTGCGCACCAGGATGCCGCTGTTGCCGGTGTCGGTATCGGTCGTGTCGGTCCAGCTGCTGCCTTCGCGGGTACCGGCCTTGACCGGCGGGAAGATTTCCTGGAGGATGCCGGCCACCGTGGCCGCAACCGGGTTCTCGCCATCGAGCTTGAGGTTCTTCACCCGGCCGCTGGCCGGACGAAAGCCATGCCACGTCGCGCCGGCGGCGCTCTTGGCCGCGTCGGCCGGGATCGGCGCGCCGGGAGCGACCTGGAGCGAGTCGAGGACGATCGTGACCGCCTGGCCACTGGCGCTGTCGGTCAGGGTGATGGTGACGAAGCCGGTGGACGCGATCTCAACCCGCTGCTCCGACTGCCCGATCGCAGTCAGATTCACGACCTGAAGCGTCTTCACGTCGATCTTGTAGCGCTTGAGACCGGGGGCGGCCGACGGCGACCAGGCGGTCAGGGTGCCGAGGCTCAGTGCCGCGACGATCCAGGGACGAGCAATCATGACTTCCTCTGCAATGGGGAAAGATGAGGGGCGGGGCTCAGGCGCCGGCGGTGTGCAGGTCGGTCTTGGTCTTGCCGAAGACTGCCACGAGTTCCACTTCATCGCTCGTCACCTTGAGCAGCTTCCACCCGCGCTTGCGCATATCCTGGCGCCACGTGATCAGCCGGTCCCAGTCCTTCGCGCTCGTACGGAACACGCGAAGGTCGGCGACCTGTTCCCAGGACTCCGGGTACGGCTTGTTCTGGTCGTGCGGGGCCGGTGGTCGGGACATACCGCTCATTCTGCCTGATCCGAGACGTTACCGCACTCCCGAATCCGGGAGGCGGGGAGGGGCCGGGGAGGCAAGGGCGGAGCTGTCGCTTCGCCCTTGCCTCCCCGGCCCCAGGCTGGACCGTAAGCCGAGTTCTGTTTGGCTGTCGGGCCGAGGCATGCCTTGGCCCAGCACCCAGATGGTCATCTGTCTAGGACGGCCGTCGCCGGTCGCCTCGAGCAGCCTACCCGCGGCTTTCCTCGCTTGCGCTCGGAATGGGCGGTGCGGGTCGCACCTCGCCGCTTATTTGGCCTTGCTCCGACTGGGGGTTACAGTGCCACCGCTGTTACCAGCGGTGCGGTGGGCTCTTACCCCGCCGTTTCACCCTTACCCGCCTTGCGGCGGGCGGTCTGTTTTCTGTTGCCCTGTCCGTCGCCTCTCGGCGCCCAGGCGTTACCTGGCAGTCTACCCTGTGGAGCTCGGACTTTCCTCGAGCCGGTTGCCCGGCTCGCGACCATCGCGTCCAGCCTGTGGGGGTAAGATAGCGCCCGGGAGGGGCTGGGGGAGGGGTGGGGGGGGAGGGGCCTACCCCGCGCCCAGCCTGGCGAGCCGGGTCCGGACCCGGTCCACGAGGGGATCCAGGAGGGAATCGGCGTCGTCCCACTGCGACAGCGCCTGCCGGTACTCCTCCCGCGCGAGATCCCGCTTGCCCTGATGCTCGTAGATCTCGCCGCGGAGCAGCCGGGCCTGGCCGGCCAGCAGCCAGCGGATATCGACGCCGCTCGAGTAGAGCTGGTCGGTCTGGAAGACCTGGAGGGCCTGAAGCGCGCGCCGGTCGTCGCCCAGTTCCCGCCAGGCGTTGGCGGCGATCATGTACTTGTAGCCCCGCCACTGGGTGCGGGCCTGGTACTTGTCGCCGGTCGCGGAATCCGGCAGCAGCAGTTGCCGACGGGCTTCGGCGGAGTCGCCCCGCTCGATCGCCTCGAGGGCCAGCAGCTCCGGGGGAATGGGGCCGCCATCGAGGGACTGCAGCTCGTTCAGCGGGGTGGGATCGGCCCGGTTCTGCAGGTAGAGGCCGACCGCCGCGATCCAGCCGAAGTTGACCACGTTTCCGCGCGAGGTCTTCGGTGCCCGGCGGGCACTGTCGGCGACCAGGTCCCAGATGGGGCGCAACTTGGACGCCGGGGCGCCGAGTACGGTGTAGAGATGGCTCTGCCAGAGGTGCCCGAGCAGGGACCGCTCGCCGATGCGCTGGGAGCCCGGGGCCGCCGGATTCCACGCCGCGCTGATCTCCGCGTACAGGTCAAGGCTGCGGCTGGCGACGTCCACCTTGCCCAGGTAGCCGGCGGCGTTCGCACCATTGCCGACCGCCGCCAGCGCGTCCAGCGTCGAGAGCCGGCCACCATCGAAGGCGCTCGCCCTGGTGGAATCCAGTGTCCGCGCAACCGTCCGCACCGCTTCCCGGAGGTCCCGCTGTTCGGTGAGCACCTGCGCGCGGACGAAGGGGAGGTCGGCGCGCCACGAGCCCTGCGGCGCCTGGGTCAGGCGGTCGACTTCGCGGAGGGCGGCATCGTACTGCTTGGCGGTGGCCAGCGCGAAGATGAGCGCGTTCTGCGCGTGCACGTTATCAGGCTGGCTGGCGAGCCAGGCGCGGGCGCTCGCGATGCCCTCGTCGCGGGCCCGGCGCGTCGCGAGCGCGAGCTGGGTCGAGTCCACCTCCGGTCGCGACTCGCTGTAGCGCACGGTGACCAGCGAATCACCGCCGAGCAGCATCATCCCGGGACGGTCCGACGCCGCCTGACGGTAGATGAACGCCAGGTGCTCGAACGCGAGGTAGTAGTCGGCGTCGAGGGCGATGGCCCGCTTGAAGGCGCGGAGTGACGCGGTCATCAGTCCGGCGTCGGTGCGGGCCCGCGGATCGTGGAAGTCGACGTCGCCGAGACCGTACCAGGCGTCGGCGTCGGTGGTGTCGCGCGCGAGCAGCGTCTGATAGCCGGCGCGGCTCTTGATGAAGTCGCCCTCGAGGAAGTTCCGGTAGGCGTCGATCATCGCGCGGTCGTGTTCCGGCAGCCGTCCGGCGAACTGGGTCGCGCGGTGGATGGCATCGAGCCCGGCCGAGTCGAACTGGCCGGCGATCCAGCCACGGGTCAGCGACAGCTTGTAGTAGGCGAGGCCGAAGGTCGAGTCCAGCTGCACCGCGCGACGGAGCGAACGCTCGGCGGCCGTGAGGCTCCAGCCGTTCAGGTCGTCGATACCCTGCAGGTAGGCCCGGTAGGCCTCGAGCGAGGCCGTGGTCGAATGCGCGAGATCGGTGGTGAGGCCGGTCGGCGCCCCGGACAGGTTCAGCAGCTGCGCGGCGAGCTGGTCGAACAGCGGGCGCACGTCCTCCCCCGGCTTCCCCGCCACCTGCGCCACGTCGAGCCGGGTGCCGCTCGCGACGTCGTAGAGCCTGGCCACGAGCTGCAGCGAATCACCGGCCTTGGTGTAGTCGCCTAACACTACCGTCCAGACTCCCGCGTCCCGCGCCAGCCTCCGCGCCATGGCCAGCCCGATCGTCTGGCGGACGTCGAGGCCCCGCCGTTCCAGCAGGTCGTGCAGCCGCTCGTGGTCCACCACCGCCAGGTCGGTCCATTGCGACAGGTTGAGCGCGAGCATGCTCACGCTGCCGTCGCGCAGCCAGTCGACCGCCGGGTCCTGGCGCAGGTTGTCGAAGGGCAGCACCAGAATGGAGTGCCGCGGATTGACGCCCGAGGGCGGCCCGGCCGAACGGAGGGTCAGGAACAGTCCGACCGCGGCGACCGCCACGACGGCCGTGAGCAGGCCCAGCCGCCAGCGGCGGCTGGGCGCCGCGGCGGCGGGGATCGGGGACTCGCCGAGGACGGCGCGGCGCAGCTCCGCCCCGGTCTGCCACCGCGCCCCGGGATCCTTCTCCAGTGCGCGCGCGATCGCATGCGCCAGGGCGGGCGGGGTGTCCGTCCGCAGCCCCTCGACCGGTGAGGCCTGTTCCGAGAGGTGCTTCGAGGCTACCGCCGCCGCGGTCTGGGCCCGGAAGGGCGGCCGTCCGGCGAGCATCTCGTACGCGACCACCCCCAGGGCATACAGGTCGCTCCGCGCATCCACCGTGTCGCCCGCGGCCTGCTCGGGGCTCATGTAGGTCGGCGTGCCCACCGCGACGCCCGCCGCGGTGCGGGCGCTGTCGGTCTCGCCGGCCATCACCCTGGCGATCCCGAAATCGGCGAGCATCGCCCGGCCGCTCGCCTGGTCGAGCAGGATGTTCTCGGGCTTCACGTCCCGGTGGACCAGCCCGGCCCGGCCCGCGGCATCGAGGGCATCCGCAAGATCCGCGACGATCGCCGCGACGGCGTCCACCGGAAGCTTTCCCTCCCGGAGCATCCGCTGACGCAGGCTCTCGCCCGCCACGTAGTCCATCACGTAGTAGACGAGTCCGGTGACTTCACCGGCCGTGTGGACCGCCACGATGCCCGGGTGTCGCAGCCGGGCGATCATCCGTGCTTCGGCGAGGAATCGCTGGGTGATCGCGCTGTGCACCGCCAGGTCGGGGTGCACGACTTTCACCGCCACCGGCCGGTCAAGGGTGGTGTCCCGCGCGAGGAAGACCACGCCCATGCCGCCGTGCCCGAGCTCGCGCTCGAGACGGTAGTGGCTTCCCAGCGCCGCCTGCAGGCGGGCCATGAGATCGGATGGCGCGGTCACAGTGTGCAAGTTAGGTCCGGAATCGGGAGTCGGCCAACCGGCTGCTGACAGGGACGCCCCGCATCCCATTGAGACGCACGGGGGGCCGCCGGGGTTGCAACCTGCGCCCTGCCTCGCTTGACCGGGGGTTGAGGCATCCAGGCTACTGTGCCCGCAACCCCTCCACCGAGGTCTCCTCTGCATCCTGCACCCGCTGGCGGCCCCGCCGCCCCGCCGGTGATCGCCGCCGTGCTCCGTCCCGACGAACGGACCCGGGTGGACGCCGCCGGGACCGGCTGGTTTTCGGTGGTCCATCGCGACAGCATCCCGGACGCGATCCGCGCCGTCCGGGAGCGGCCGGTCGACGCGATCCTCGTCTCGGTGCATCAGTGCCCCGAGCCGCAGCTCGATCTGCTCAACAACCTCGTCCGCGGCTTCCCCGGGATTCCGACCGTCGCCCTGGTGAGCCGCCACGACCCGCAGGGATCCGAGGCCCTGCTCCACCTCGGCGCGAGCGGCGTGCGGCAGGTCATCGACGTCACCGGGCCCGAGGGCTGGCACCGGCTCCGTCAGGTCCTCGGTCAGCCTGCAAGCCGGGACGTGGCGCGCCTGCAGGGGCCGGTCCTCACCGCGCTCGGCGAGGTTCCGCCGGACACGCGTCTCTTCTTCGAGGCCCTGATCCGGCTCGCGCCCGAGGTCCCGACCGCGCGCCAGCTCGCGGAACGACTGGGGGTCCGCGGGACCACCCTCATGTCGCGCTTCGCACGCGCGGGCCTGCCTTCGCCCAAGAGCTATCTCGCGGCGGTGCGCCTGGTGCACGCCACCCTGCTATTCGAGCGGCCCGGCTACACCGTGGCCGACGTGGCCTACCGGCTCGACTACTCCTCCCCGCAGAGCTTCGGTCGGCACGTCCGGGCGCTGCTTGGCATCACCAGTTCGGAGCTGCGCCGCCGGTTCAGCTTCGCCGTCGCCGTCGAGCGCTTCGTCACGCTGATGATCGAACCCTATCGTGACACCTGGGCCGGTTTCCGGCCCCTGGCCCGCCGGGAGATGTAGGGGGAATGCGAACGGGCGGCCGCGGAGGCCGCCCTGAAGGGGAGCATCTCGACGGGCAGCGCCTCACGAGAGGGCGCCGCCCGTTGGGGTCAGGACTTCAGCCCCAGTCTGGTCGCGGTCGTCAGCGCGACCACCTTCCATCCCGCCGCTTCGAGGGTGCCTCGGCCTCCCTCCTCGCGGTCCACCACCGCGAGGATGCCGAGCACCTCCCCGCCTTCGGCCCGGATCGCCTCGATGGCCTTGAGGGCGGAGCCGCCGGTCGTGATCACGTCCTCCACCACCACCACCTTGTCGCCCGCGCCGAAGTTGCCTTCGACGCGGCGGCCGGTGCCGTGCGCCTTCGCTTCCTTGCGGACGCTGAAGGCGTCCACGATCGGTGGCGCGGTCACGCTCGCTGCGGCGATCGCGTAGGCCACGGGGTCGGCGCCCATCGTCAGGCCGCCGACCGACTGCGGGCTCCAGCCCCGCTCGCGCATCGCGTCGAGCCCCAGCCGGCCGATCAGCGCGAGGCCCTGGGCCGACATGGTGGTCAGTCGGCAGTCGATGTAATACGTCGAGGTGCGGCCGGAGGCGAGCACGAAGTGACCGCGCTTGACGGACCGCTCGAGAACGAGGCGGTCCAGGGCGGCGAGATCCGGCTGGTTCATTTCCCGAACAGGCTCTTGAGGAATCCCTTTCGCTCTCCGCCGTCGCGAAGGGCGGTGCAAAGGCGGGCGGTGAACTCGTCCACCGTCTTGCTGCGCTTGGTCAGGTCCCGTTCCAGGCCGGCGCCGATGGCCTCTTCGACCGCCGGCGGGAACTTGAGTCCCTTCACCGCCTGATTGAGTGCGATGGGGGCCTGAGTCAGCAGCTGCTGGAAGAGCTCGCGGGGCGACCGGCCGCTGTACGGCAGGGCGCCAGTGAGCAGGTAATAGGCGATCGTGGCGAGGCTGTAGACGTCGGCCTGCTCGTTCACGAGCTCGCCGGAGAGCGCCTCCGGGGCGACATATTGCAGGGTGCCCACGAAGAACCCGGTCCGGGTCAGCCGCTCTTCCGGCTTGAGGTCGGCGTCCCGGGCAATCCCGAAATCCAGCAGGACCGCGCGCTGGGTTGCGGGGTTGTACATGATGTTGGCGGGCTTCAGGTCGCGGTGGATGATGCCGCCCGCATGGGCGGCCGTGAGCGCGGCGCCGATCTGCTCGATGATGGTCGCGACCAGGGTGGGCGCGAGCCGGCCCGACCGCATCGCGAACTTCTCGAGGGCCTCGCCGTCCACCCACTCCATGGCGAGGTAGTACAGGTCGTCGGTCTGCCCGTACTCGTAGGTCTTGACGATGTTGGGATGGCTGATGCGCTCGCCGAATTCGGCTTCGCGCAGGAATCGCTTGATCGCCACCGGATCCTGCGCCAGACGGGCACGCAGGACTTTCAGGGCGACCGCGCCGCGCTGGGGATGCGTGGCCTTGTAGACAGTGGCCGTGCCGCCCTCGCCGACGTGCTGTTCCAGGTGGTAGCCGGCCACCGTCCGGCCGAGGAGGCTGTCTTGGCTCATGGGGTGTAATGAAGCTAGCCCGCGCCGAAAGCGCGAGCAAGCAGTCGCGCTTGACGCTGTTCGTTCACGGCCACTAAGCTAGGTCATGATGCTCCGACCCCTGTTCTCCGGCATACTCGCCGTCGCAGTGTTCCTCACTGGTTGCGGCTCCTGGGGCCGGGCCGGCGGCCAACCCTCGCCGCATCAGAGCGAGACCCTCACCCAGATCCTCGATCTCAACTCGGTCTACAAGCGGCTCGGCCGTCTCACGGCCGGCGACCCGCTTCCCTTCATCGCGGACGTCGGCTTCTTCGGTGGCCCCGCCGATTCGACCATTGCGGTGGTGGGGATCTCGCTCGAGAATCGCAATTTCGGCTTCCAGCGCGAAGGCGATGCCTTCGTCGCGCGCTACCGGGTGGACCTCTCGGCCCAGCCGGTCGGCGGTGGCCGCACCGTCCAGTCCGGCAAGGAACAGGTGGTCCGGGTGGGCAGGTTCGCCGAGACCCAGCGCAGCGACGAGAGCATCCTGTACCAGGACGGACTGACCCTCTCGCCCGGCAACTGGCGCCTGACGCTGCAGGTCACCGATCGCACCGGATCCAAGACCGGCCGGGCGGAAGCAACCTTTGTGGTGCCGGCCCTCGGTCCGGGTACCGTCTCCCCTCCCCGCCTCGTCTATCAGGCGAAGGCCCGGGCGGCGCGCAGCGCACCGGTCGCCGTGATTCTCAATCCGCGTGGCACCCTCGCGTACGGGGGGGACACGGCGATGGCGTTCGTCGAAGGCTACGCGATGCCCGGACCGACCATCATCCCGGTGACGCTGACCGATGCCCGGGACAGCGTGATCCTGCGGGACTCCCTCCACTTCACCGGCGGACACGAGATCGAGACCTCGGTCATCCGCTTCTCGCCTGACTCGGCCCCGCTTGGAGAACTGCACATCGTGGTCGGGCCCGCCGGCCATGCCGACAGCACGATGGCCATCATCTCGTTCTCCCCGGATTGGGTGGTCACCAACTTCGACGACATGCTGGCGCTGCTGCGCTACTACCCCCCCTCCGAAGCCCTCGATTCGCTGCGCAAGGCGCCACCCTCCGAGCGCGGCCGTCTGTGGAGGGCCTTCTGGCGCGCAACCGATCCGAACAGTGCGACGCCGAACCACGAGGATCTCGACGTCTACTTCTCGCGGATCGCGCTGGCGAATCTCCGGTTCCGCGAGGAGGGCATGCCCGGCTGGCGTACCGACCGGGGAGAGACCCTGATCCGGCTCGGCGAGCCGGATGAAGTCTTCGACGCGAGCCCCGCGAGCGAAGGCCGGCTCATCCGCTGGGGGTACACCCAGTACCAGCTCGCGCTCTACTTCGTGGACGAGACCGGCTTCGGACGGTTCCGGCTCACCCCGGCCTCCCGCTCCGAGCTGGAGCGGATCGTGGCCCGGCTGAGCCGCAGGGACGGCTGAGTTCCGCGCGCCCGCGGGCGGCCTGGACGGTCGCCCGTGGGCCGGAACCCCGCCTCGCCTTTATCTTGTCCCGCATGTCCCAGCACAACCCCCCGCAGCTCTTCCTGATCGACGGCTACGCCCTGATCTATCGCGCCTTCTTCGCGCTGATCTCGCGGCCGCTCCGTACCTCCAAGGGCGAGAACACCTCCGCCGCGTGGGGCGTCGTCAACTTCCTGCTCCGGCTCCGGGAGAAGTACCACCCCGAGTATCTCGCCTGGGTGCACGACGCCGGGGACTCCTTCCGGACCGAGCTCTACCCCGAGTACAAGTCCACGCGCGAGAAGCTCGACGACGAGCTGCAGGCCGACTTCGACCGCTCCGTCGAGCGGATCGGGCAGCTGCTTGCCGCCTTCCATGTGCCGGTGATCAGCGTGCCCGGCTACGAGGCGGACGACGTGATCGGTTCGCTCGCGAGCCTCGGCCGGAACAAGGGCTGGCAGGTGGTGCTCGTGTCAGGCGACAAGGATTTCTACCAGCTCATCGGGCCCGGGGTGGCGCTCCTCAATCCGGGTCGCGGCGGCCCGGCGGCGGTGGATGAGCTCTGGGTCGACGAGGCGAACGCGGCCGAACGGCTGGGCGTCCCGCCGACCCAGGTGGTCGACTATCTGGCGCTGGTGGGCGACTCCTCCGACAACGTTCCGGGGGTCAAGGGCATCGGCGCCAAGGGTGCCATCGAGCTGCTGCAGGAATTCGGCACGCTGGAGGCGATGCTCGAGCGGGCCGGCGACGTGAAGGGAAAGCGTGCGCGCGAGGCGCTCCAGCAGCACGCCGATGATGCCCGGCTCTCCAAGGCGCTGGTCACGATCAAACGCGACATCCCGGTCCCCCTCGATGAGGTGGCGCTGACCGAACGGGAGCCGGACCGCGCCGCGCTGCTCAAGCTCTGTGGCGAACTCGAGTTCTACAGCCTGGTGAAACGGCTGGAGCAGGATGCCGGGGGAGCGACGGAGCAATCCCCGGCCGTGGAGCCGGAGGCCGGTCTCGCGGTGCAGATCATCGATGACCCTGCCCAGTTCCCGGCCCTCGTCGCGAGGCTGCGCGCGGCGCCGCTGGTCGCCCTCGACACCGAGACCTCATCGCTGGAGCCGCACGACGCCGAGCTCATCGGCCTCTCGTTCGCCGCCTCGCCGGACGAGGTCTGGTACTTGCCGTTCGGTCACCGGCCGCCCGCGGGAGAACTCGCCGCCCCCGCACCGGTCACGTCGCTGCCGCCGCTCACCGATCCCGCCTGCGCCCCGATCGCGGAGCTTCTCCGCGACCCCGCCATCCCCAAGGCGGGACACAACATCAAGTACGACTGGCAGGTGCTCCGCCGAGCCGGTGTCGAACTGCAGGGCGTGTCCTACGACTCGATGCTGGCGAGCTTCGTCCTCGATCCCGGCCGCCGCTCCCACGCCATCGATACCTTGAGCCTCGAGCACCTCGGCCGCGGGATGCGGCAGTACACCGACCTGACCGGCAAGGGGAAGTCGCAGATACCCTTCGCCGAGGTCCCGGTGGCCGACGCGGCGCAGTACTGCGGGGCGGACAGCGCCACGGTGCTGGCGCTCCATGAGTTCTTCGCGCCGTCGCTCAGGGACATGGGCCTCGAAGACCTGCTCCACAAGATCGAAATGCCGCTGGTCCCGGTGCTGGTGGATATGGAGTGGGATGGGATCGCCATCAACCGGGCGATCTTCACCCGGCTCGCCGACGAACTCACCCGGGACATGGCCCAGCTGGAGGTGAAGATCGCCGAGGTGGCCGGTGTCTCGATCAACCTCAACTCACCGAAGCAGCTCGCCACGGTGCTGTTCGAGAAGCTGCAGCTGCCGGTGCTCAAGAAGACCAAGACCGGCCCCTCCACCGACGCGGACGTCCTCGACCAGCTCGCCGCCATGGGGCACGAGATCCCGGCGCTCATCCTGGAGTACCGGGAGGTGCAGAAGCTCAAGTCGACCTATGTCGACGTGCTGCCCGGGCGGATCAACCAGGCCACCGGCCGGATCCACACCAGCTTCAATCAGACCGGCGCAGCCACGGGGCGGCTCAGCTCGTCGGACCCGAATCTGCAGAACATCCCGGTGCGCTCGCCGCGCGGCGAGGAGATCCGGACCGGGTTCATCCCTGGGGCGGGCTGCCGCTTCATCGTCGCCGACTACTCGCAGATCGAACTCCGTCTCATGGCCCACCTCTCCGAGGATCCGGCCTTCATCCAGGCATTCCGGTCCGGCGGGGACATCCACCGGCAGACGGCGTCGCTCATCTTCGGTCTGCCGGTGGAGAAGGTGACGCCGGAGATGCGCGCCCG
Organism: uncultured Gemmatimonadales bacterium; assembly: GCA_963817435.1. Lineage (GTDB taxonomy): Bacteria > Gemmatimonadota > Gemmatimonadetes > Gemmatimonadales > GWC2-71-9 > JADJOM01. The sequence continues at coordinate 334,464 of CAWFNY010000003.1, read as the reverse complement.
TGCCAAGACGATCAACTTCGGCACCATCTACGGCCAGGGCCCGTTCGCGCTGTCGCGGCAGCTGGGGATCACGCAGGAGGAGGCGAAGACCTTCATCACCCAGTACTTCGAGCGCTTCGCCGGGGTACGGGCGTACCTCGACCTGCAGGTGAAGCACGCCCGGGACAACGGGTACGTGGAGACCCTCTTCGGGCGCCGGCGCTACATCCCGGAGATCAACGACAAGAACTTCAACCTGCGTTCGTTCGCGGAGCGCACCGCCGCGAACACCCCGCTGCAGGGCTCAGCGGCCGACCTCATCAAGATCGCGATGATCCGCATTCACGCCGCCCTGCGCGCACGGCATCCGGCCTCGCGGCTGCTGCTGCAGGTACACGACGAGCTGGTGCTGGAAGCGCCGCTCGCCGAGGTGGAGGTGGTGGCGGCGATGGTGAAGGAGCACATGGAGGGGGCGGCCACCCTCAAGGTACCGCTCGTGGTCGAGGTGGGGATCGGCGACAACTGGCTCGACGCCAAACACTAGGAGCACGGGATGCGTGCGACGCGAAGCGGATTCACCATCATCGAAATGCTCGCCGTCATGGTCGTCATCGGCGTGCTGGCCTCCATCGCCTATGCCCGGCTGCAGACCTCGAAGGACAAGGCCGTCGTGGCCAGCATGATCTCCGACCTGCACGCGGTGGCCCAGGAGCAGGAGGCATACTATTTCCAGAACCGCGTCTACAGCACGGCCCTCGGCACGCTGAACTCCAACCCCTCGCCGGGCAACGTACCGGTGATCGTGACGGGCAGTGCGTCGGGGTGGTCGGGCAGCATCAGCAACCCGAAGGTGAGCAAGCAGTGCTACATCTTCGTCGGCGCGGCCGCGCCGATCGGCTCGGCGACCAGGGACGGCGTGATCGACTGCTCCTGATCCCGGCGGGCTACGCCGGCGGGTGCGGCCCGCCGGTCCTGCCCGGCCGCACGCCCGGCCACCAGTTCCATTCGCCCGCCAGATGCATGATGGCGGGGACCAGCACCATCCGGATGATCGTCGCATCGAGCAGCACCGCCACGGCGAGTCCGAAGCCCAGGAACTGCATCGCCAGCACCCGCGCGAACGCGAACACCCCGAAAACCATGATCATGATGAGCGCGGCCGACGTGATCACCGACGCGGTCGCGGCCAGACCTTCTTCGGTCGCCCGCTCATTGTCGCCATGCTTGTCGAACGCCTCCTTCACCCGCGCCAGCAGGAACACTTCGTAGTCCATGCTGAGCCCGAACACGACCGCGAACACCAGCACCGGTACCACCACGAAGATTGCCGACGTGGGGCCATCGAGGCCGAGCACCGAGGCACCCAGCCCGTGCTGGAACACGAGGACGATCAGTCCGAAGGTGGCGCTGACCGAAAGCGTGTTCATGATGATCGCCTTGATCGGTACCAGCACCGACCGGAACACGATCGCCAGCATCACTCCGGTGCAGGCGAGGATCAGGATGACCAGCATCGGGAAACGGCTGCAGCAGGACATTCTGCAGATCGAGGGATGCGGCCGTGTAGCCGCCGACCTGGATCGTCGCGCCCTTGAGCTGCTTCGGCGGGGCGGCGCCGAGCCGGCGCGCCTTCTGGGAGACGTCCATGCCGGAGGTGAGCGAGGTGGTGTCGCGGAGCACGACGTCGATCAGCGCCACGCGCGCGTCCTGGCTCAGATAGGCATCGAGGAAATCGCCGTACTGCTTGTGGGCCTCGGAGAGGTCGCTGTAGAGCAGCGAGTACTGCAGGATGGACGTCGTCGAGTCCAGATTGACGATGCTCCGGACCTGGCCGACCCGCGGATCGGCCCGCAGCGAATCGGAGAGGGCCTTGAGGCCGCGAAGGCTCGTGGCACTCACCATCGTCTGCCCCGGAGGCGCCTCGACCAGCACCCGCACCGGCAGGATGATGTTGGCGACCCCCATCCGCTCGAGGGTCTGCACGCCCTGCCCCGCCTCGGTCGCCGTCGGCCACCAGTTCCTGGACGGCAGACCGATCCTGATCCAGAACACCGGCGCGGTGAGGATCGCGATGATCGCCCCGCCCACGGCGAGGGCGCGCAGCGGATTGCGCGACAGGCTCCGCGCCCACTTCTCCCACGCCGTCGGCGCGTGATACCAGGTGAGCCGGCGCGCCAGCCAGCGCGGCCGGTCGATATTCCGGCCCAGCACCGCGAGCAGCGCCGGCAGCAGGGTGGTCGAGAGCGCCACCGCCACGGCCACCACCACCAGCCCGCCGATCCCGACGCTCTGGGTCTCCACCAGGGGCGTCAGCAGCAGCGCCGCGAAGCCCACCACCACGGTCATGCCTGACGTCAGCACCGCTGCGCCGGCCGTGCTCAGCGCCCGCGCGGCCGCTTCCTGCCGGCGCAACCCGCGATTCAGCTCCTCCCGGAAGCGGGTCACGATGAGCAGCGAATAGTCGATGCCCACGCCCAGTCCCAGCATCGTCGTCATGTTGAGGACGAACACCGACATCGGCGTATAGGCGGATAGGATGACGACCACGGCGAGGGTGACCCAGATCGCCATGAACCCGACGATCAGCGGCAGGATCGCGGCCACCAGCGCCCCGAAGGCGAGCAGCAGAATGCCGGCGGTGAGCGGCAGCAGCCGGACTTCTCCGCGCTTGCTGTCGGCGGCGACGACGTTGCGGACATCGAGGTCGAGCGGGGAGCGGCCCGTCACCCGCAGCCGGTACTGCGTGGTGTCGATGCCGGTCGTCCGGATCGCCTCCCGGACCAGCGCGCGTACCGGTGCGACCAGCTTGCTCACGCTGTCGCCCTTGTCGGCGTCCATCGCGAGGATCAGGAAGGTCCGCCGGCCGTCGCGGCTGACGAGCGTCGAGTCGCTCGGTCGAACGGAACGACGCGACGGTGGTGATGTAGGGGGCCCGGCTGAAGCCCGCGATCAGGCTGTCGAGCAGAATGCTGGTCGGCGCGCTGTCGATGGGGACCGGCGCCTCCAGGGTCACGGCGAAGAAGTCGTTCAGCGGCTTGGTGAACCGGTCACGCAGCGTCTGGTCGGCGCGGGAGGCTTCCGTGGGCTGCCTGCTCCCGCCGCGCACGTTGAGCGCCTGTACCACCTGCGGAGACTTGGCCGCGGCGAGGTAGCCGATCACTGCCCAGAAGGCGATGATGGCCCAGCGCCAGCGGATCAGGGTCCGCGAAAAGGCAGAAGGCACGTGCGGTGGAGCTCCTGGAAAAGGAAGAGCGGCAGGGGGTGCGCTGCGGCTGCGAAATTCTAGAGGGGCTACTCCACCCGCGCCAGCGGTGGCAGCCACTCTGCGGGTCAGCGATATTCCGGCCCATCATGCTCCGCCGGGTGCTCGTCGCCGTCCTCGTGGTCCTGCTGGGTCTCGTGATCGCCGCGAAGACCCGGGCGATCCTTGGCACTCGGGCTGAGCCGGTCGCCGCGGTGCCGCGGCCCGATCGCACCCTCCCCGCCCGGCAGCCCCACGGCCCGCTCGATCTTCCCGCCGGGCTCGTCCCGCTGCTCGATTCCTTCACGCGTGCCGGGGTCCGAATCCGGCTCGGTGCCGAACCCGAGCGTCAGTACCTCGATTCGCTCTTCGGCGAGACCGATTCGATCGTGCGGCACTGGCCCGCGGGAAACAGCGTGATTCTCTTCGCGATCGTCGCCGGGGGATCCGACGGCTTTCGCCCTGAGATGGTGCCGGAGGTCCGCTGGGCCCTGGACACCTGGCACCCTGCTGCCGTCGGCCTCCGGTTCAGCGAGGCTGCCGATACTACCGGCGCGACCCTCGTCGTTCGCTGGGCCGATACCCTCGAGGCCGACCGCGCGGGGGTCACCGACGTGACCTGGGACAAGGCCGGCCGCATCCGCCGTGCGGTAGTTTACCTCGCCACCCGCTCACCCAGCTCCGGCCGGCCTTTCACCATCAACGCGCGCCGCGCCGTGGTCTTACATGAAATCGGCCATGCACTCGGATTGCCGCACTCCAGTCGTCCTGGCGACGTGATGTATCCCGTCGCCACCGAGACGACGCTCTCGGATCGTGACCGGTTCTCCCTCCGGCTCCTCTACGAGTTTCCCACCGGGTGGATCGGCACCGTCCGCAGCGCGGCGACGCCATGAGCCGGGTCCTCGTCATCATCGGCCTGCTCGCCGGTCTCCCGTCAGGCGCGGCCGCGCAGGATTTCCGCATCGCCGATTCGATCGTGGCCTCCGGGATCCGCCACGGTATCTATCCCGGTGCGGTCCTCATCGTCGGGCGCAAGGACGGCGTGCTGCACCAGCGCGGCTATGGGCATCTGACGTGGCGGGCGACCTCCCCCGTTCCATCACCCGACTCGACGCTTTGGGATCTCGCCTCCCTCACCAAGGTGATCGCCACCACCGGGGCAATCATGCGGCTGGTGGAGGAGCATCGCGTCGATCTCGAACAGCCGGTCGTTCACTATCTGCCGCGATTCGGCGGAGCGGACCGCGCGGCGGTCACCGTGCGCATGCTGCTCAACCATACCAGTGGCCTGCCGAGCTACCGGGAGTTCTTCAAGCTTGCTGCCACGCGCGACAGCGCGATCTCGCTGCTCTACACCACCCCCCTCCGGCACCGGCCAGGGACCACCGCCGAATACAGTGACCTGAACTTCCTCCTCCTCGGCCTGCTGGTCGAGCAGGTGACGGGGGAATCCCTCGATCGCTACGTCGAGCGCGCCGTGCTCATCCCCGCCGGCATGCAGCACAGCCGCTATCGGCCGGTGGACGCTGCCGCATCGCAGACCGCGCCTACGGGTCAATGGCACGGGCGACCGGTCTGCTGCGTCGTCAACGACCAGAACGCGGCTCGCTTCGGCGGCGCCGCAGGCCACGCGGGCCTGTTCAGTACCGGAAGCGATCTGGCCCGATACGCCCGGCTGTGGCTGAATGGGGGCACGCTCGATGGCCGCCAGGTGTTCCTGCCCGCTACGCTCCGCACCTTCCTCACCCCAGACAGCACCGATGCCACCCGGTTGCTCGGCTGGGAGCGCCCTCCTTCGGCGCTTGGCCACACGGCCTGCTGCGCCTCGGGGCGGCGGGAGGACTCTGCCTACGGCAATCTGCTGTCATCCGCTGCCTTCGGACACACCGGCTGGACGGGTACGCTGATCTGGATCGACCCCCGGCGCGATCTCTTCCTGATCCTGCTCACCAACCGGAGCTATGCTCCACGGACGGGCCACTCGATTCGCGCCCTCCGCGCAGTCCGAGGCGCACTGGCAGATGCCGTGGTTCGAGCCACGGACGCGCACTGACCCCCGCTCCTGCAGCGCCCTCCCCCACGCAGCGTCGCCAGGGCCTCGAAACCGGACGCTCCCGTTCCCCTTTGCGGGGTTTCGGTGCTACGTTCCCCCCATGGAGACCGCGATGCAGACCCCCGAGACCGTCCGCAAGGCCCTCCGCGGGGTAAAGGACCCGGAGCTCAACCTCAACATCGTCGATATCGGGCTGGTCTACGATATCTTCGTCGGCGAGAAGGGCGACGTGAAGGTGAACATGACGCTCACCTCTCCCGGCTGCCCTTCGGGCGCCGAGATTGTGGGCGACGTCAAGCGCACCGTCGAGGATCTCGAGGGTGTGACGTCGGCCGAGGTTGAGATCGTCTGGGAGCCGTACTGGACGCCGGAGCGGATGGATCCCCGGATCCGGGCGTTTCTCGGGGGGTGAATGGTGCGGGGCGGGAGCAGGCGCTCACGGCCGCGCTCGCCTAGCCCCGCGCCGCTTCGACCAAGTCCTTCGCAAGTACCTCGCGCTGCCACTTCCGCATTCCTTCCACACCCGCCAGATCATCAACCGTCTTCGGCTCCATCCGGGCGATCGCCTCGAGAATCCCGTTCGCGCATAGCACCCCCGGGGCGAGCGGAATCCGCTCCGCGGCGGCGTTGCGCACCGCCTTGAGTCGTTCGAGCCGGGCCTCGAAGGCCAGGTCGGGCGGCGGCCGCCGGGTGCGCTCGAACACGGGAATGCTGTCCGCGGGAGCGCGTACGCCCCGCCCGACAGTTTCGAGGAGTTCGGCACCGCGGCGCCGGTGCTGATCGGGCGAGAGCGCCTTCAGTTCGCGGAGGGCCTCTTCCGTCGTCGGCATCGCCTTGGCGATCGTGATCATGGCCTCGTTCATCAGCACCCGGAACGGCGCGCGGTCGAGCTGACTCGCCACCGACTCCCGCCAGGCGAACAGCTCGCGCAGTACGGCCAGCTGGTGTCCGCGCAGCGTCTTCGCTCCCTTGATCCGGAGATAGGCTTCCTCGGGCGGGCCCGACTGATTCCAGCGCGTCTCTTCCAGCAGCGTGAATTCCTCTTCGGCCCAGTGCCAGCGACCGAGCGCCACCAGCTGTTCCTTCAGGATATCCCGAAGGGTGGCCAGGTCCCGCGTGTCGCCTGCCGCATATTCAAGCATCCCCGGAGCGAGCGGCCGCATCGACCAGTCGGCCCGCTGGAACTTCTTGTCCAGCGTGATTCCGAGGTACTTCTCGAGGAGCGCGGCGAGCCCGATGCCGGGTTCGTTGAGCAGCTGTGCGGCGATGCGGGTGTCGAACAGCGAGGTGGCCGTGAAGCCGTAGTCCCGGCTCAGGATGCGGAGATCGTAGTCGGCGTCGTGGAAGATCACTTCCACCGCGCGGTCCTGCAGCAGCCGGCCGAGCGAGCCGAGATCCGGGACGGCCAGCGGATCCACCACGGCGGTGGCATCCCGGGTCGATAGCTGCACCAGGTAGATCCGGTCCCGGTACCGGTGAAAGCTGGCCGCTTCGGTATCCACCGCCAGCAGCTGGACACCCGCCAGCGCAGCCATGAACCGGTCGAAGCCCTCCTGGGTTTCGAGGTACTCGATGCCCCGCCCTGGCGCGGCGCTGCTATTCACGCGCGCTCACCAGCTCGAGTCCGGCGGCAATTTCGTCGAGTGCCTTCGAGAGCGTCTTGTAGAACTCGGCATCCGGCTCCGGCTTCCCTCCCATGGCGGCGTCCATCTGCGGCTTTCGCGCGAGCCGGGCAGCGTGGCGTATGTAGTCAGTCGCGGGCTTCATGATTTGTGTTCAGAGATCGGGGTTGAACGGTCGCAGCCAGAATCCTCAGTCGCGACTGCAATCTAGTCGGGTTGCCCCGGCTCCCTCCTCTGCTCCCCTGTTCACCGGGCTCCGGGAGCTGTACGCTCTTCTCGTGACTCTTCCACTTCTCGAGCGGTTGCCGACCGCCCCCCTCCGCGTCGCCCTGGGCGACTTTCCCTCACCGGTGGAGGATCACCCGGCACTGGCTGCCTCGCTCGGACTCGAGCGGCTGGTCGTCAAGCGTGATGACCTGAACGGCACGCCGTTCGGGGGCAACAAACTGCGGGCACTTGAGTGGCTGCTGCCGGCGGCCGGTCCGGTGATCCTCTCCATGGGCGGTTACGGTTCGACCTGGTGTGCCGCCCTCGCCACCACCGCCGCCGACCGGGGCCAGCAGGTCACCGTCGCGCTCTTTCCGCAGCCCTGGTCCGCGATCGTGGCTGGCGCGCTCTCCAGAACCCTTGCCGCGGGTCACGCTGAACTCGCCTCCTCACGCTGGACGTTTCCCGCGGCGGCCGTGCGCGCCTGGCGGTCGTCCCGCCGGAAGGGCCCGGTCAGCTGGATTCCTGCTGGCGGCTCCACTCCGCTCGCGATTCTTGGCAGCGTCAACGCCGCGCTCGAGTTCGCGGAGCAGGTCGATGCGACCGGCGCACGGCCTGAGGCGATCGTGGTGCCGCTGGGCTCCGGCGGCACCAGCGCCGGTCTCCTCGTTGGCGCCTGGCTCGCGGGATGGGACGTCGAGATCTGCGCGGTGAGGGTGAGCGACCCCTGGTTCGCCAATCGCCGGCGTGTGCTCCTCCTCGCCGGACGTACGCTGAAGCTGCTGCGCAGCTACGGCCTCGATGCCCGGCCCGGCTCGGCCAGGCTGCGTGTGGTCGGCGAGGAGCTCGGTGGTGGCTATGGTCATTCGACGCCCGGCGCGCTGCACGCGCAGTCGCTGGCCGCGACGGCGGGAATCGCGCTCGACCTCACCTACAGCGCGAAGGCCTTCTCGGCGCTCGCGCGGCTCTCCGCTTCCTTCCGGCGTATCTGCTTCTGGCATACCTTTGACCGGAAGCTCGTCCCCGAATCCGTGAGCGGGCACCCCCTCCTGCGCGAGGCGCGCGCGTACGCGGAGTCGCTGTGGCCCCACCAGAAATCGATCTGACGGTCTATCCCGACGAGTGCGATGCCTACGGTCACCTGAACCAGGCGTCCTTCCTCGCCCTCTTCGAGCGTGCCCGCTGGGAGATGCTCGCTCGCGGTCCCGGGATGGACTTCTTCACCCGCCACGGCGCGTGGCCCGCCGTGCGCAGATCGCTGGTCGACTATCACGCTCCCGCCTTCCCCGGCGATGTGCTCCGGTTCACGCAGGTACTGGTGCACCTCGGTCGCACCAGCTTCACGCTCCGCCAGACCGCGCGGCGACTGCGCGATGACTCGCTCGTGGCGACCGCCGAGCTGGTGTTCGTCTGTGTCGACCAGCAGGGAGCGCCCGTGCCGGTGCCCGAAGCGCTGCCCCAGGTCATGTCGGACCGGCCGTTGGCCGGCAATCTCCGGCGCATCGCCGTCAACGGGGTCAATCTGGCGGTGGATGTGCGTGGCCAGGGCCCCGCGATCCTCTTCATCCATGGTTTTCCGCTCGACCACACGATCTGGGAGCACCAGCTCGCGCACCTGGACGGCTGGATGCGCGTAGCGCCTGACCTGCGCGGTATGGGTCAATCCGATGCCCCCGATCTCGGTTACAGCATGGCGACGTACGCGGACGACCTGCTCGCCCTGCTCAATTCGCTCGGGGTGGATCGGGTGGTATTGTGCGCACTCTCGATGGGAGGGTACATCGCCTTCGAGATGCTGCGCCGGGCGCGAGCGCGGATCCGGGGTCTCATTCTGATGGATACGCGGGCCGAGGCCGATTCTGCGGAGGGTCGCAAGGCGCGCGACGTCTCGTCCGCCCAGGCGCGCGAGGGCGGATCCGTCGCGATCGCCGCGGCGATGCTGCCACGCATGCTGGCTCAAGCGGCCGCCACTGAACATCCCGCCCTCGTCGACCGGGTGCGCCGGATGATGGAGTCGACACCGGTCGCCGGCATTCTCGGCGCGATCACCACGCTCCGCGACCGGCCTGACAGCACCCCGCTGCTCCCGGGGCTGGCCGATCTGCCCACGCTGGTCGTCGTCGGAGAAGATGATCGGCTGACGCCGCCGGCGCTCTCACAGACGATGGCGAACCTCATACCGGGCTCCCGGATCGTCGTGGTGCCTGGCGCAGGGCACCTGACACCGATGGAGCGCCCGGAGGCCGCCACCGCCCTGATGGCCGAATTTCTGGCGGGCCTCGGGAGGCCGAACTGACCCTGCAACTTTTTCGGGCTACCCAGCGTCTATACCTGTGAGCGGTGCACCGCCCACTTCGGTGGCATCACCGTTCGCGATATACCCTCCTCACAACGCCCCGGAACCGCGGCCAGGCAGTACGGTTCCGGGGCGTCTCCCCTTTCAGCCATCTCGGACCCGTCCATCTCGGCCCGGCTCGCGCGCCCTGGCAGGCCCGCTCGATCACCCGGTAGCTCCGGTCTATGGGTAAATGAGACACGACCCGCCGCGGCGGCTGCCGAGGAGGGTCGTGTCGGAGTTGAACGGCTGGCGAGTGGTCGCGGCCGGCTACTTCTTCGGTCGGCCGGGCGGCGTATCGCTGTTGAAGACTTCCTTGTTCTTCTCGATGAACGACTGCTGATTCGCCGGCACGTCCTCTTCCGGGTAGATGGCGTTGACCGGGCACTCCGGTTCGCAGGCGCCACAATCAATGCACTCGTCCGGATGGATGTAGAGCTGATCCTCACCTTCGTAGATGCAGTCCACGGGGCAGACATCCACGCAGGCGCGATCTTTGACGCCGATGCAGGCTTCAACGATCACATAGGTCATACCGCAGCTCCTCCAGGAATTCACCGGCACGTGCCGGGCGTGACGACGGATGCAGGAATCAGGGAGCCAAGTATTACGAGGCGCCGGGGCCCGGCGCAAGGGGGACGATTATGTTGTGAAGATGCGAGGCCTTCTCTTCATTCTTCTTACGGTGGCCGGGCTGGTTGCTGCCCCGCCCCGCCCGCTCGCCGCCCAATCCTGCGCCAGCGGCCCGCTCGCCCTGGTGCTCTCCGGGGGCGGGGCCAAGGGACTCGCCCACATCGGTGTGCTCCGGGTCCTCGACAGTCTCGGGATCAAGCCGGATCTCATCGTCGGCGCCAGCATGGGTTCGATCGTCGGCGCCATGTACGCCAGCGGCTATACGGGACACCAGATCGATTCGCTGACCAGATCGCTCACGCTTTCCAATCTCTTCCGCCGTTACGAGCCCCGTGCCCCGCTCTCCCTCGGCGCCCGCCAGCCGCTGGTGGTGTGGGAAGACGGAGACGGCGGGTTGTCCCTCCAGCGCGCCGCCGTCCGTGAGTCCGAAGTCGACGCCATTCTCAATGCGGCCATGCTGCGCGGAAATCTCATTGCCAGGGGATCCTTCGATTCACTACCCATCCCCTTGCGGGTCGTCGCGACCGATCTCGCGACCCATCACACGGTCATTCTCGACCGGGGCGATCTCGCTCAGGCCGTGCGGGCAAGCATGTCGATTCCCCTGGTGTTCACGCCTGAGCGCGTGGACGGACGCGACCTCGGCGATGGCTCGCTGGTCGACAACATCCCCGTGCGCACCGCGCGGGCGCAAGGCGCCCGGCGCGTGATCGTCTCCGATGCCACCGAACATCTCGCGGATTCCGTGAATCTGCAGAACCCCATCGTGCTGGCGGACCAGCTCATCGGCTACCTCGTGAATCAGCCGGCCGAGTCACTCGGTGTGCTGGATCGCTATGTTCGCCCCGCGGTCGATGGCTACAAGAGCCTGAACTTCTCGCGGGAGCGGGTGGCGACCCTCATCGACCGCGGCTACGAGGCGGCCCGCGTCGCCCTCGCGGACTATCCCTGCCCCACTGCACCTTCGCCGGGCGTATTCCGGATCGGATCTCGGCTGAGCGAGGTGCACGTCAGTGGGGGCCGGCCCTCGGAGCAGAAGTACGTCCTCCGGCTCCTCGGCCTGTCCGGCCGAGACTCCCTCGATGTCGGCTCGATCCGCTCCGGCCTCCTTGTCCTCGGCGGCTACGACGAGTTCCGCAGCGTCTGGCTGCATCCCACCGGGAACCGCGATACGCTCGCCCTTCATGTCCAGTTGAATCCGGGACCTCGCCGCATCGCGGCCCTGGGCCTCGCCTACGACAACGACCTCGGCGGACGGGTGTGGGCTGGTGGGGTCGATCGGGCGCTGTTCGGCCAGCGCCTCGAGGGATCGGTGTCGACTGGTCTCGGAGAGTTGCGGCAAGACGTGGACATCGGACTGCGGACCGCCACCATCGGGAATCGCCGCCTCAGACCGGCCATCACCGGTCGCCTCGTCCGCGAGAAGATTCGCCAGTACGATCGGGAGGGTGTGCAGCTCAAGCCGGTGCGGGCTCGTGAGGCGGTCGTCTTCGCCGGTCTTGAACAGGGGCTGGGTTCGCGCTGGCTGGTGTCCGGCGGATTTCAGATGCACGCCTGGCATGATTCGCTGACAGGCACCCGCACCGGGGTGGGCGGAATCGTACGGCTTTCCTCCGGCACCAGCCTTCCCGCCCCCGCACTCGACGCCGAAGGCGTCATCACGGATCGGTATCGTCGCTTCAGTCTCGCCGCCTCGACCCGGATTCACCTGACGCCGAGGATCGTGGTTGCGCCCACCGTGCGCTACGGATGGGGTCGCAACCTGCCGCTCGCGGCGACCTTCATGCTGGGCGGCTACGAGGGTTTTCCGGGACTGCTCATCGGAGAGTTTCGTGGAGATCGCGAAGTCTATTCCGGACTGTCGGCAAGCTACAGATTCGCCGGGCCGCTGGTGGTCCGGGTCGAGGGTGCTGCGGGCCGGACCGCACAGGGCGGTCCGGCGGTACCGGGCGGCAGATGGGAACTGGGGGCCAGGGCCGGATTTGGGGCCGACACACCGATCGGATCCATCCGGGTCGAGTACGGTCGCGCCCGCGGCGGGCGCGACGGCATGTTCGTCAGACTTGGAGAGTGGTTCTAGCGCCCGAGTACGCCCTTCTTGAAGCCCTCGCCAGGACCCGGCTTCGGCCCAATCCAGCAGCGAAGCACCGCGTCCGCGAACGCCTTCCCCGGCACCACGCCCCGCTCCATGCCTGCAATTTCAATCTTCGTCCCGGTTTCCGGAACGTAGGTCAGCACCAGGCTCTCTCCGTCCTTGATGTCGACCATCATCCCGCAGAGGTCGGCGAACTGCTGCGTGAGTTCGGCCGGTGCCCCGGGCGTGTTGTCCTTGAGGCCGTCGTTCCAGGCGCCGCACATCTTGCCCTTCGTGCCGTGCCCGGAAATGAAGTGCATCACCATCTGTCGGGGCGCATCCGCGGCGAGGATCTCGTCCGCGCTGGATGACGTGCTGGATACATAGAGCCCGGCAACATACACCTTGACGATGAACTTCTTCCGGAGCGCCATGCCGTTCAGGTGCAGGGTGTGACCTTCGACTTCGATCGTTGCGGGCATCGTCACTCCGTTGAGTGTGCGCCCGGTATCCGCGGCCATGGGCAGGGTCGCGGAGGTAAGCAGACTGGCGATCAGCAGCAGCATGGGAAAGACCTCAGCGAACAGGTGGAAGACTGGCGCGTCCGAGGGTCAAGTTGTGCAGGGGCCAGGTCACGCGCAACTGGGTGTCACGGTCCATTGAGAGCCACGCCACCGGGTATGAGCGTCATCGTCGCCCCAGCCGGCAACTGAACATAGAGGTCCCGACCGCTGGCCGTGAGCACGGGATACTGGCGTCCGATATCCGCCATGAGCGGCACCAGGAACGCCTCGGGAATCGGCACGCCCTGCACCGAGATCGTGCGCAGATGAAAGCGTACCGCCTCACGCCCGGCTCGGGCGAGTTCGATCCCGGCTTCGAGCCTGGTATCGGCTGGGAGCAGCAGGACGAGTTGTGACAGCGCCGCTCGGGCATCCGGCGGGAGATCTGCGATCCGTCCGGCGATCCGGATGAGCGCGGTATCGATTGCGACGGTAAAGGCGAAATCAGGCGGCAGGTCGCGGGCGCCCAGTCGCGCCATGAGGTAGGCCGCGAAATCCCCTCCATCCACGGTGGCGCGAGGCAGCAGTCGGTCGATGAAGACGGAGTCCACCAGCGCCGAGGCGCGATAGACCCCGTCCGGAGCGATGGGCCTGGGGCCGGCGGCGCTGTCGGTCTGGGCGGCGACTGTGCCGGTTGCCAGCGTCAGGCTCATCAGGGTCAGGCAGAGCGAGCGATTCAGCATTTCGGGAACCCGGGTTGCGCCTCATATTGTTGACGGCCATCGGCAGCCGTCGCCGCACCGATTCAATCTCGCGGGAGGCTTCATGGAAGGGAACATCATTGCGATGAATTTTCTGTACGCGGCGCTTGGCGTCGTGCTCATGTTCGTGTCCTACCGGATCATCGACAGGCTCACCCCGGAAGTGAACTTCGCCGAAGAGCTGCGGAAGGGGAACGTCGCGGTGGCCATCTTCATCGCCGCGATCTTCCTGGCGATCGCGATCATCGTCGGAGGTTCCCTCAATTGAGGACGTGTCATCGCGTACTCGTGGCCCTGCTGTTCATCGCTCTCACGGCGGCTCCGGCGAGCGCGCAGCGGGTCACCGAGCGATACGACCCGACGTTCCGGAAATACACCAAACGCTACTTCGGCGTGGGCTTCGACTGGCGTCTGTTCAAGGCGCAGGGGATGACTGAGAGCAATCTGAACCCTGCCGCGACCAGCTGGGTGGGCGCGAGGGGCATCATGCAGTTGATGCCGTCGACCTTTCTCGAGATCCAGACCCGGAATCCGGATTGGACCTCGATCGACGACGTCGAGTGGAACATCGCCGCCGGCATCTTCCATAATCGCCGGCTATGGCGTCTCTGGAAGGACTCGGTGGATACCGAGGATCATCGCTACTTCATGTTCGGCAGCTACAATGCGGGCCGGATGCCGATCCTCCGGGCCCAGGAACTCGCCCGGCAGAAGCTGCTCGATCCGCGATACTGGGCGAGCATCGAGGTCGTCGCGCCGGAAGTGAGGGGCTGGAGGCAGGCCGAAACAATCAGATATGTGCGGCGGATACGCGAGAATTTCGAGCGGCTCGATTCGCGGGGGCGGGTCAGCCGTCCAGCTCGTACGCCCTGATCAGCCAGGCCTTCAGCACATCATCGATGTCCATCGGCGAGCCGACGGCGATCCGGTGGGTGATGCGGTCTTTCTTCTGATACCCCCCGGTCTCAAGCAGCCTGCCCCGCCCCTTCAGCCCGCCCAGCGCCAATCCGAAGTCGATTCGCGTGCGGGTTGCCGGTTTGATCTGCGCGATGACGTGCCGTCGGTAGATCGGAACGATGGTCTTGCCAGGGCAGAGGCGGACATCGGTGCCGAGCGACAACGCAAGCTCTTCGAGCGCGTCATGCAGTGGCCGGAGCGCCTCCCGGGCACCCTCGTACATGGCGTCCACATATCCCGGTGCGGCGGCGAGGTACGCCGCCGGGGTCGTCTCGTCCCGGCCCATTCCGCGCGCTATCGCGGGATGAACGGCGTACCTGGACCTGCGCGTCAGAGCAGGCTACTGAGCGGGGTCGCGTAGCTTTCCGAGCGGGGCTCCGGTTCGCCGTACCGGCCCTGATGGGCGTGCTGACGATTCCACTCTTCCCGCAGGCAATAGGGGTCGAGTCCGTGCGGGCGATCGACGGCGAGCACTCCATCCAGGTGGTCGATCTCGTGCTGCAGCAGCTCGGCGCGATCGCCTTCGAGTTCCACGGTGTGCCACTCTGCCTTCAGGTCCTGGTACCTCACCTTGATGCGATATGCCCGGGAAACCCGTACCAGAAGAGAAGGGAAGGAGAAGCAGTCGTCCCAGACGGTGAAGTCCTCGTTGCCGACATCAATGATCTCGGGATTGATCAACGGCCACGGCTTGTCCATCTCCGTGAACACGATGCGGACGGGGGCCCCGATCTGAGGCGCGGCGATGGCCCGCCCGTATCCGAACCGCGACTGGAAATCCCGGAGCGTCTCCCGCATGTCGTCGATAATCACGCGGACCGCGGTCGAGCCCGGCTTGGCGATCGCTTCGCACCGGGTGCGAAGCACCGGGTCCCCCAGCATTCGGATACGGTGGATGGTCATATCATCGTCCGGTCAGGGTGCGGTAAACGTCACCCAATCTTGTCTTTCAATCGTGGGATCACAATAGCGCGATTCAAGATGGCGCGTCTGCGGTACCAGTGAATGGCTGTTGCACAGTACTGACAGCTACTACTAACTGATTCGCACTCTTCCGGCCTGAATCGCATCGCGGATTCGCGCCATTTTGTGGTAGCGCAACGTCCCTGAAGTCGTTCATGAACAATGCAATACGCTGTTCGCTCCAATGATATGGTATTTAGTTGACAAATACCGTGGTCACCGATAGGATTACCCCCTCTATGGGAACCTCGATTGCCGAACAGCTCGCCGAGCACCCGCTCCCGCCCGCCTACAAGGGGCCGCGGGGCATGGTGCTCGTGGCTCTGAAGCGTTCCGGATCGCTGACCGCTCGCGAGCTCGCGGAGCATCTGGGTCTGTCCTCCAATGCAATCCGGCACCACCTCAAGGAGCTCGAGGCCGAGGCGGTCATCGGGTATCGCCGGGAGCAGCGTGGGGTGGGGGCACCGACCTACGTCTGGCATCTCAACCCGGCGGGCGAGGCGCTCTTCCCTCAGCGCTACAAGGAAGTGCTGACCGAATTGCTCGATCGGGTCATGGAGCAGACTGGGCGAGAGGCCGTCGTAGCGGCCCTGGAGACCCGTTTCGATGGCCTTGCCCGGAAGCTTCAGGCGGAACTCGCCAATGCATCACCGGAGCGCCGGATGGATGTGGTCCTCCGGGCCCTCGTCGAGGGGGGGTTCATGGCGGAGTGGCAGGCCGGGGAAGGGGTGGGCGGATTCCGTCTCACGGAGCATCACTGTGCCATCCGTGCCGTCGCGGAGCGCTTCCCCGAGATCTGCGCCGCCGAGGTCCGGTTTCTGGAAGAGGTGCTGTCGGCGGCTGTCCAGCGGGAAGCCCACATGCTGGATGGGTGCGCGGCCTGTGAATACCACGTGCGGTTCGCCACGACGGCGGACCCGACGCTTACGGTGTTGCAGGGGTCGGCTGGGCCGGCCCGTGAGGAGCAGCAATGAGTTCATCGACGGAATCGTCGGTCGAGTCCCTGGTCAATCGCGAGTACCAGTACGGGTTCGTCACTGACATCGAGGCGGACTCGATCCCGCGCGGCTTGAGCGAGGACGTCGTCAGGGTCATCTCCGCCAAGAAGCAGGAGCCGGCCTGGATGCTGGACTGGCGGCTGAAGGGCTACCGCCGCTGGCTCGAGATGAAGGAGCCGCATCACTGGGCGAACATCTCCTACCCGGCGATCGACTACCAGAACGTGATCTACTACTCGGCGCCGAAGACCAGGAAGCCGCTGGGCAGCCTTGAGGAAGTTGATCCCGAACTGCTGCGAACCTACGAGAAGCTGGGGATCCCGCTCTCGGAGCAGAAGTTGCTGGCCGGTGTCGCGGTGGATGCCATCTTCGACAGCGTCTCCGTCGCGACGACCTTCAAGGAGACGCTCGCCAAGTCGGGGGTCATCTTCTGCTCCATGAGCGAGGCGGTGCGTGAGCATCCCGAGCTGGTGCAGAAGTACCTCGGCTCGGTCGTGCCGTACAACGACAATTTCTTCGCGGCGCTGAATACGGCCGTCTTCAGCGACGGATCCTTCGTGTACGTCCCGAAGGGCGTCCGCTGTCCCATGGAGCTGAGCACCTACTTCCGCATCAACAGCGCGGATACCGGTCAGTTCGAGCGCACCCTCATCGTGGCGGACGAGGGCGCCTCGGTGAGCTACCTCGAGGGTTGCACCGCCCCGAAGCGCGACACCAACCAGCTGCACGCCGCGGTGGTGGAACTCGTCGCCCTCAAGGGCGCCTCCATCAAGTACTCCACGGTGCAGAACTGGTATGCGGGCGATGCCGAGGGCAAGGGCGGCATCTACAACTTCGTCACCAAGCGGGGCAAGTGCGCCGGCGACGACAGCAAGATTTCCTGGACCCAGGTCGAGACCGGTTCCGCGATCACCTGGAAATACCCGAGCGTCATCCTCCAGGGCGATCGCTCGGTGGGCGAGTTCTACTCGGTCGCGGTGGTCAACGGGCGGCAGCAGGCCGACACCGGGACCAAGATGATTCACGTGGGGCGTGACACTCGCAGCACGATCGTCTCCAAGGGCATCTCCGCCGGACACGGCAACAACAGCTACCGCGGTCAGGTGAAGGTGCTGGCCCGGGCCGCCGGGGCGCGCAACTATACCCAGTGTGACTCGATGCTCATCGGCAACCGCTGCGGCGCCCACACCTTTCCGTATATCGACGTCCAGAATCCGACGGCGGCGGTGGAGCACGAAGCCTCCACCTCCAAGATCGGCGAGGACCAGATCTTCTATCTCAAGCAGCGCGGTCTCAATACCGAGAACGCCATCAGCATGATCGTCAACGGCTTCTGCAAGGAAGTCTTCAAGGAGCTGCCCATGGAGTTCGCGGTCGAGGCGCAGAAGCTCCTCGGTGTGAGCCTCGAAGGCAGCGTGGGCTAAGGGACCCGACCAATGCTCGACATCATCAACCTGCACGCCAAGGCCGGCGAGAAGCAGATCCTCAACGGTATCTCCCTGTCCGTGAAGGCCGGGGAAGTCCACGCGATCATGGGGCCCAACGGCTCCGGCAAGAGCACGCTGGCCCAGGTGCTGGCGGGGCACCCCTCGTACGAGGTCACCGAAGGACAGGTGATCTACCAGGGTCAGGACCTGCTGGACATGGAGCCGGAGGCGCGCGCGCAGGCCGGCGTCTTCCTCGCGTTCCAGTATCCGGTCGAGATTCCCGGAGTGTCCAACGCCTACTTCCTCCGCGCCGCCCTGAACGAGATCCGCAAGGCGCGGGGTGAGGAGGAGATGGATCCGATCGATTTTCTGGATCTGGTCGAAGAGAAGCTCAAGGTGGTTGAATGGGGGCCGGAGATCATGTCCCGCGCCGTCAATCACGGCTTCTCGGGTGGCGAGAAGAAGCGCAACGAGATCCTCCAGATGGCGGTGCTTGAGCCGAAGCTGGCGATTCTCGACGAGACCGATTCCGGCCTCGACATCGACGCGCTCAGGATCGTGGCCGGCGGCGTGAACAAGCTGCGCCGCCCCGACAACGCCACGATCGTCGTGACCCACTACCAGCGGCTGCTCAACTATATCGTCCCCGATTTCGTGCACGTGCTGGCCGGGGGCCGCATCGTGAAGTCCGGCGGCAAGGAGCTCGCGCTGGAGCTCGAGGCCAAGGGCTACGAGTGGCTGACGGAGGCGGTGGGAACGGCGTGAGCGCGACCTACCTGCAGGACTTCGAGACCTTCAGCCGGAACGGCGGTTCGAAGGCGCCGTGGCTCCAGGGGCTGCGGCAGTCAGCCGCCGCCCGCTTCGCGTCCGCCGGCTTCCCGTCGCCCCGGGAAGAGGACTGGCGCTTCGTGGATCTCGCGCCGCTGACCGGGACGAGTTTCCGTCTCGCTCCCGCCGACGTCAGCGGCATCCGGATCGAGGAGCTCGCGCCGTTCCTCTACCCGATTCCGGGCGTGAGCACCCTGGTGTTCGTCAATGGACGCTACGCCCCGAACCTTTCCACCCTCTCGCCGCTTCCGCCGGGCGTGACCATCCGCAATCTCGCCGGGGCACTGGGGCCCGAGTCGGCGATTCTGGACCAGCACCTCGGCAAGTATGCCAAGGTCGAACAGGACGGGTTCACCGCGCTCAATACCGCCTTCGTGCGGGACGGACTCTTTGTGCACGTGGCATCCGGTGCGGACGCCGGGGCACCGATTCATGCGGTGTTCGTCTCCGACGGTCGCGCCGATGGCGCCGTGACCTACCCCCGCAACTTCGTCCTGGTCGAAGCGGGCGGTCGGGCCGCGGTCATCGAGAGCTACGTCGGGCTGTCGCAGGGGACCTACTTCACCAACGCGGTCACCGAGGCGGTGATCGGCGACGGGGCGCATTTCGAACACACCAAGATTCAGCGCGAGAGCGAACAGGCCTACCACGTGGGGACGACGCACATCCGGCAGGGCCGGGACAGCCGCGGCTTCTCCCACTCCGTGAGCTTCGGCGCGGCCCTGTGCCGCAACAACCTGGATGTCAACCTCGACGGTCCGGGCATCGAGTCGCAAATGCTCGGCCTGTACATGGGCCGAGGCAGGCAGGAAGTCGACAATCACACCTCCCTGCTCCACGCGCATCCCAATTGTTCGACCCGCGAAGTCTACAAGGGCATTCTCGACGGTCGTTCGCACGGGGTCTTCAACGGCAAGATCTACGTGACCCCGGTCGCGCAGAAGACCGACGCCAAGCAGACCAATCGGGCCCTGCTGCTCTCCGACACCGCGCGGATCGACACCAAGCCGCAGCTCGAGATCTTCGCGGACGACGTGAAGTGCACCCACGGCGCCACGATCGGCAATCTCGACGAAGCTTCGGCCTTCTATCTCAAGAGCCGTGGCATCGGGGGCGAGCTGGGCCGGAAGATCCTGATCTACGCCTTTGCCGCCGACGTCCTGGAAGAACTCCCCTACGAGCCCATGCGGGCCGCGCTGGAGGCGGTCGTGATGGAACGGCTCGAGACGCGGGTGGAAGGGTGAGCGCGCGATGACGGCGCCGGCGGCGATGCACCGGCTCGACGTCGCCCGCCTGCGGCGCGACTTCCCGATCCTCCACACGCGGGTACAGGGCAAGCCGCTGGTCTATCTGGACAATGCGGCCACCAGTCAGAAGCCCCGCGCCGTCGTGGAGGCGGAGAGTGATTTTGCGCTGCTCCACAACGCAAACGTTCACCGCGGCGTTCACACCCTCAGTCAGCGCGCGACCCAGGCCTACGACCAGGTGCGTGCCGACCTCGCCCGCTTCCTCGGGGCGGCGGAGCCAACCGAGATCATCATCACGGCGGGGACGACCGCCGGGCTCAACCTGATCGCCCAGAGTTATGGCCGACAGGTGCTCCGGGCGGGTGACGAGATCCTGCTCACCGCGATGGAACATCATTCGAACATCGTCCCGTGGCAGCTCGTCGCGCAGACGACGGGAGCGGTCATCCGGGTGATCCCGGTGACTGACGAGGGCGAGCTCGATCTCTTGGCCGCGGCGTCCCTCATCTCGCCGCGAACCCGCATCGTCGCGCTCGCCCACGTTTCCAACGTGCTGGGGACCGTCAACGATGTCCGGGCGGTCAGCGATCTGGCCCACGCCGCCGGGGCGGTGGTCGTCGTCGACGGGGCGCAGGCCGTCGCCCACCTGCCGGTCAGCGTCGCGGCCCTCGGCTGCGATTTCTACGTGGCATCCGCCCACAAAATGTACGGCCCTACCGGGGTCGGCTTTGTCTATGGGCGAGCGGCGCTGCTCGACGCGATGCCGCCCTGGCAGGGCGGGGGAGGGATGATCCAGAGCGTCAGCTTCGAGGGGACGACCTATGCCCCGGTGCCCGCTCGTTTCGAGGCTGGAACGCCGCCGATCATCCAGGCCATCGGTCTCGGCGCGGCAGTGCGCTACCTTCAGGCTCTCGACTGGAGTGCCCTCGCGGCATTCGAATCGGATCTGCTCGAGTACGCCACCAGCCGGGTCGCCACGATTCCGGGGGTGCGCCTCATCGGGACGGCCCGGGAGAAGGTCAGTGTGCTCTCCTTCGTGATGGATGGCGTCCATCCCCACGATGTCGGCACCGTGCTGGATCTGCAGGGCGTGGCGGTCCGGGCGAGTCACCACTGTGCCCAGCCCCTGATGCGGCGCTACGGCGTTCCGGGGACGGTGCGCGCGTCTTTTGCGCTGTACAACACGCGTGAGGATGTGGATGCGCTGGTGAGCGGACTGCTCGAGGTGCGGAAGGTGTTCGGCTGATGACTGACGCGCGGGAGCTGTACCAGAGCATCATCCTCGATCATAATCGCGCGCCCCGCAACTTCCGGGCGATCGAAGCGGCTGATCGGTCGGCAGAGGGGTACAATCCGCTCTGCGGCGATCAGCTCAAGGTCTGGGTCAAGCTGGATGGCGACCGCATCGTCGACGTGGCGTTTCAGGGATCCGGCTGTGCGATTTCGAAAGCATCGGCCTCGCTCATGACCACCGTCGTCAAGGACAAGACTGTCGCGGAAGCCCAGAAGATCTTCGAGAGTTTCCACCACATGGTCACGGGACAAGGTGAGCCGGGGGACGAGGTGCCGCGCAAGCTCGCGGTGTTCGCCGGAGTCAGGGAGTTTCCTGCCCGGGTCAAGTGCGCGAGCCTGTCCTGGCATGCGCTCAAGTCGGCGCTCGAAGGACACAACGACGTGCAGGTGTCTACTGACGTGTAGCTCAGGCGCGCACCCCGGTGCGCGGGTACGGTTCAATCCGAAGGAGTACTGAATGCCTTACGATCCTCGCATGGTCCAGCCGATGCGCGACGAAATGGTCCGCATGGGCGCGAAGGAGCTCGTCACCGTCGCCGATGTGGACGCCGCCCTCGGCGATCCCAAAGGGACAATGCTCGTGTTCATCAACTCGGTCTGCGGATGCGCCGCGGGCGGCGCCCGGCCGGCACTCGGCATCGCGCTCCAGCATGGCAATCGCCCCCAGCAGGTGGTGACGGTATTCGCGGGACAGGATACGGATGCGACCGGCCGAGCTCGGCAGTACTTCGCCGACTACGCGCCCAGTAGTCCCTCCATGGCATTGCTCCGGGACGGCGAAGTGGTGCACTTCGTTCACCGGCACATGATCGAGGGACACACGCCCCAGGATGTGGCCAGGGACCTCACGGCCGCGTTCGACCGTTTCTGCGCCACCACCGCCGTCTGATGTCGGGGCACGTCTTTCATCCCGGGCACTCCGACCTGCATGGTATCACCGTGGTGCTGGAGACCAACGGCGATGCGCTGTACGTCGGGCGGTACCACGAGGAAACTCCCGGCGGCGTGCTGCTCCATGACGTCGCGGAGCACCGCGCACAGGCCGGCGGAGCCAGTCGTGAGGAGTTCTTCGCGAAGACGCTGAAGTTCGGAGTGCGGGCGCAGCACCGGAACCTGGTGGTGCCGGCTGCGGAGATTCGGCGGATCACTCGGCTGGTGGACTGGCCCCGAGGCTGAAAGACGGCGGGTCCTGACGGGGTGGAACGGGGCGGGGTGGTGGAGAAGCCGTGGCTTCCCGCCGCCCTGCCCTTCAGCCATTCAGGGCCAGACCTGCTCGCCTTCGAGGTCGATCAGGGTGATCGCGTCGACCGGGCAGGCCCGGGCGGCGAGCAGGATGCGTTTGTCCTTGGCACCTTCGGGGTCCACGACGACGCAGAGCTCCTCGTCGTCGAGCTCGAAGACAGCGGGAGCCAGCGAGACACACTCCGCATTGCTCTCGCAGAGTTCTCGATTGACACTGATGCGGTAGGGCATGGCGCAATTATAGGACTCGGCACGCCGACGGGCCAGAGTCGGGTTACCCCCTCCCGCCACCATGAATTCCTGCCATGTTCCGGTGGGGCCCTGACGGGCCGAAACCTCCCCAACCCGGCCAGCGTAGATGCCCGCGCTTCATTCATCCCAGGGAAAATATGACCACGCCAGTCATCGCGGTTGATCGCGTCAGCAAGCGATTCGCCGGGCACGTTGCCGTCCGTGAGTTGTCCCTGGCGGTAGCCAAGGGGGGGATCTTCGGGCTCCTCGGCCCCAACGGTGCCGGGAAGACGACCACGATCCGTATGCTCCTCAACATCATCACGCCGGACGAGGGAACGGTCGTGCTCTTCGGCGGCACGGGCACCGGGCGGGAGCTGTCGGGTCGAATCGGATACCTCCCCGAGGAGCGGGGTCTCTACCCGAAGATGCGGGTGCTGGACCAACTGGCGTTTCTCGCCGAGGCAAAGGGCATCTCAAGATGGGATGCCAGGAAGCGCGCCAGGACATGGCTGGAGCGGCTTGGACTGGCTGATTGGGGACTCCGGAAAGTCTCGGATCTCTCGAAGGGAATGCAGCAGAAGGTGCAGTTTGCCGGCGCCCTCCAGCACGATCCCGAACTGGTGATTCTGGATGAGCCGTTCAGCGGGCTCGACCCTGTCAACAGCCAGGTGATGAGGGACATCGTCGTGGATGTGGCCAGAAGCGGACGGACGGTGCTGTTCTCGACGCACATCATGGAGCACGCGGAAAAGATGTGCGACCACGTCGTGATCATCGCACGGGGTGAGAAGGTCGTGGACGGGACCATGGCCCAGGTCAAGCGGGAGGGAGGGAAGACCCACGTGGCGCTCACCTTCACCCGCAACGCCCAGGCGGCTCGCAGCGTCCTGAACGATCGGTCCATGGTCGCCACCGTGGACGACTCCGGCGCGAGCGCGGAGGTCGGGCTGGCTCCGGGGGCGGATCCTGAGCGGCTGTTGAAGGCGCTCGTGACTCAGGACGTCGGGCTGTCCCGCTTCGAAGTGGTGGAGCCCTCGCTGCAATCGATCTTCATCGCCAAGGTCGGCGCCGAGGCCGCCCACCCGGTCGCCCGCGGGGAGGTCGCATGAACAAGATCCTCGCGGTCATCCGGCGCGAATTCATCGAGCGGGTGCGCACCCGGGCATTCATCCTCGGGACAGTGCTCGTTCCGGCGCTATGGATCGGGTTCGGGTTGCTGCCTCGGTTGCTCCTCGAGCGGGAGACCGGCGCCCAGCGCATCGTGGTTCTCGACCGGACTCAGAGTGCCGTCGGACAGCGGGTCGCCACCGCGCTGGAAGCGGTGAAGGCCGGGGAGGGCGGCGCGGCCCAGTTTTCAGTGGAGCGGATAGAGGCGGGGTCGGGCTGGTCGGCGGTGCGTGATTCCCTGGTTTTCCGTATGGGACTCTCCCACCCACCACCGGGGGCGCCTCAGGGCGTGCTGATCCTCGACGACCTGTCCGTGGATAGCGGGAAGGCCACCTATCTCGGTTCCAATGTGGCCAGTCCTCGGATCACGACCGCGATCGAACGTGCCGTTGAACCGGCGTTGCTCGCCGTCCGCCTCGAACGGATGCGATTGGACTCGAGCGTAGTAGCTGCGGCGCTGGTCAGGTTCTCGCTGCAGACCACTCGAGTGACCGGCGGCCATGCGACGGCCCAGAGCGGGGAACAGACATTTCTGCTGGCGTATTTCATCGACATGCTGATGTATTTCGCCCTGCTCTTCTACGGGATTCAGGTGAGCAGCGCCGTGATGGAAGAGAAGACCAATCGGATCGTGGAGATCCTGGTTTCGAGCCTTCGCCCATTCGACCTGCTGATGGGCAAGGTGGTTGGCGTCGGTGCGGCCGGCTTGCTGCAGATGGGTATCTGGCTCGGGACGGGTCTCTTCGTCAGTTCGATGCTCAGTCAGCAGGGGCCGGCCGGGGCCGCACCGACGGGTTTTCAGCTTCCCGAGGTCTCGGTCGCCCTGGTGGCGGTCATCCTGCTCTGCTTCCTGCTCGGATTCTTCTTCTACGCGAGCATCTATGCCGCCGTCGGCTCGATGTGCAATACCCAGCAGGAGGCTCAACAGACCGCGACTCCGGTCACGATGCTGGTTGTGGCCGGCATGATCCTGATGTTCGGACTGGTCAATGATCCCAACTCCACGCTGGCCAAGGTTGTCACCTTCATTCCGTTCTTCACCGCGCTGGTGCTGCCCGTGCGGTACGCCCTGACGCCGCTGCCGCTGCCGGAAGTCGTGGGGGCGCTCCTGGCGCTGCTCGTCGGCATTCTCGCCGTCGTGTGGGTGGCGGCCCGCATCTACCGGGTTGGGATTCTTTCGTACGGCAAGAAGCCGAGCTTCGCTGAGCTCTGGCGCTGGGTTCGTACGGCCTGACGCCGGGCCTGGGCGACGGCAACCAGAGGGGGCGGGCCAGCGCGGCCCGCCCCCGTCGGTTTTCATGGCGGCGTGTTTCGACCTTCCCGGCTCCGTGCACCCGGGAGTAGCTTCTCCTCCATGCAACACTACGACGTGATCGTGATCGGGGGCGGCCACGCCGGCGCAGAGGCCGCGAGCGCAGCGGCGCGGCTCGGCGCGAGGACGTTGCTGCTCACCCAGAATCTCGAGACGATCGGCCAGATGTCGTGCAACCCCGCCATCGGCGGGATTGCCAAAGGCACCGTGGTGCGCGAGATCGACGCCCTCGGCGGAATCATGGCGCGAGCGACGGACATGGCGGCGATCCAGTTCCGGATGCTGAACAGGTCCAAGGGTCCGGCGGTCTGGTCCCCCCGGGCGCAATGCGATCGAGGTCTCTATCGACGGGCGGTGCGCAGCCTGCTCGAGCAGCAGCGGGGCCTCGACTTTCTCCAGGGAACCGTCACCGATCTTCAAGTTAGGCAAGGCAGGATTCGGAGCATCGGCACCAGGGAAGGGGCGCGATTCTCTGCGTCCGCCGTTGTCGTCACGGCAGGGACTTTCCTGCGGGGCCGGATCCATCTGGGTCTGGACACACAGATTCCGGCTGGCCGGGCTGGGGATCAGCCATCGGTTGAATTGTCTCAAGCGCTTGTGGCACATGGAGTTACAATAGAACGATTCAAGACGGGAACTCCCCCGAGAATCGATGGTCGGAGCGTCGACCTCACGCGATTCCAGCGGCAGGACGGAGACCAGGATCCTTTCTGGTTCGGGTTCCGGCATCGCACGCCACGGCTTCCCCAGCTCCCCTGTTACCTGGGATGGGCGGGTCCGGAGGTCAGAGACATCATCGCCGCGCATCTTCAGGAGTCGGCCCTGTATGGTGGCGCGATCAGCGGCCTTGGCCCGCGCTATTGTCCGAGCATTGAGGACAAGGTCGTGAAGTTTCCCGACGCGGAGCGCCACCAGGTCTTCCTCGAGCCGGAGGGCCTCGAGACGGCCGAGCTTTACGTGAACGGTCTTTCGACCTCGCTGCCGATGGCTGTTCAGGTCGAGATGCTGCACGCGGTTCCTGGCCTCGAGACCGCCCGGATGACCAGGCCTGGCTACGCCATCGAATACGATTACCAGCCGCCAACCCAACTTCACCCCTCGCTCGAGTCCAGGGTGGTCGAGCGGCTGTACTTCGCAGGGCAGGTAAACGGGACGACGGGTTACGAGGAGGCGGCCGGCCAGGGGCTGATGGCGGGAATCAACGCCGCGCTTGCCGTCCGCGGGGAACTCCCATTGGTCCTCCGACGGGACGAGGCGATGCTGGGAGTGCTGATCGATGACATCGTGATCCGAGGCGTGGACGAGCCATATCGGCTCTTTACCTCACGGGCTGAGTTTCGGCTGCTTCTCCGCCAGGACAATGCTCTTCGCCGGTTGCTGCCGGTTTCGGAACGGCTCGGGCTGCTGTCCCCAGAGGAGATCGCTTCCAGCCGTGCACGGTTATTGGCCGAGGAGGCAGCGTTGCGGTTTGCCGAGGAAACCTCGATTCAGCCGGGGGCCGCGAATCCGTCGCTGCTGGCGAGGACTACTTCCCCAATCTCCAGCCCCACGAGAATCTCCGAGATTGCTCGCCGTCCAGAGGTCCCCCTGCGCGACCTGCTGCTGGCAGCAGACTGGCCGGGTGGTGCTGAGTTCGCCGAGTGGGCCGACATCGAGTTGAAGTATGCGGGCTACCTGCTCAGGGAGCGTGAGAATGTCCGTCGGCTGAGCCTGATGGAAGATTTCGCGCTTCCGCAGGAGTTGCCCTTCACCTCGTTCGCCACGCTCTCCTACGAGAGTCGGGAGAAGCTCGCCTCCGTCATGCCGGAGACGCTGGGTCAGGCAGGTCGTATCCCCGGCGTTTCTCCCAGCGATCTGCAGAGCCTCGTGATCGAGGTGATCAAGTGGCGCAGGAATAGGGATCTCTGCGCCTCATGAAAGGGGGGCCTTGATCCCGTTTCACGTGAAACAGATGCCCGGCCAACTCCGTCTCGTGGCCCTGCAGCGATCGGCTTGTTTCACGTGAAACACTCGTCGAGACGGTCCCAGTTCCTGCCCCTCCCCCATCCGCGTTGAATCCGCCGTGACGAGGGAAACCCCCCGCAGGGGAATTCCGGCATTTCGCTGCCGATCCCCGCGCTGTATATTGATTTATCCTTGAGGCGCTCGGATTCCCGGTGGCAGATCATTCGATCGTTTGTCCTGTATATCATTGTAAATAAAGAACTTACATATGGCCAGAATCATCGCGATCGCGAACCAGAAAGGTGGCGTCGGCAAGACGACCACTGCGGTGAACCTCGCCGCCTCTCTGGCCATTTCAGAGCGCAGGACGCTGCTCGTCGACGCCGACCCCCAGGGCAACGCGACCAGCGGCGTCGGGGTACGGCGGGATCAGCTTCGTTATGCGCTCTACGATGTCCTGATCGAGGGACGGCCCCTGGTCGATGTCATCGTCAAGGATCCGGCGCTCCCCTATCTGGACATTCTCCCTGCCACCCAGGATCTCGTCGGCGCCGAACTCGAGCTGGTGGAACGGGCGCAGCGCGAGGGCGTGATGCGCCGCGCGCTGGAATCCGCGCGCGACGCCTATGAATTCGTGCTGATCGACTGTCCGCCCTCGCTCGGCCTGATCACGCTCAACGTCCTCGCAGCGGCCGACGGTGTGATCATCCCGATCCAGTGCGAGTACTACGCGCTCGAGGGCATCTCGCAGCTCCTCAATACCATCAAGCTGGTGCAGCAGAATTTCAATCCGCGACTCGCCATCGACGGGGTGCTTCTGACCATGTACGACTCGCGGGTGAACCTCTGCCGACAGGTGGCGACAGACGCCAAGGAGTATTTTGGCGCCCGCATGTTCCCGACCGTGATTCCGAGGAACGTGCGTCTGGCGGAAGCTCCCAGCTTCGGCAAGCCGATTCTGCTCTACGATATCCAGTCGGTCGGAGCCAAGAGCTAT
The DNA here is from genome assembly GCA_963817435.1 of uncultured Gemmatimonadales bacterium. Taxonomy (GTDB): domain Bacteria; phylum Gemmatimonadota; class Gemmatimonadetes; order Gemmatimonadales; family GWC2-71-9; genus JADJOM01. The sequence continues at coordinate 306,444 of CAWFNY010000003.1, read as the reverse complement.
CTGGCGGTGGCGCAGGAACTCATGAGGCGTGTCGAGGCGCTGCAGGCAACAGCTGAACCCGCCATTCCGGAGGTGCAGCCGTGAGCGAAACCAAACGGCTTGGCCGCGGCCTCGAAGCACTGCTCGGCCCGGTCTCGCGCAAGGATGCGGAGACCAGCGGTTCCCTGATGGAGCTGCCGGTGCAGAGCATTCGTCCCAACCCGTATCAGCCACGGGTCAAGCTGGACGAGCCTCAGTTCACCGAGCTGGTGCAATCCATCGAAACCTCCGGCTTGCTGCAGCCCGTGGTGGTACGGAAGCATCTCGACGGCTATCAGCTCATCGCGGGAGAGCGCCGCTGGCGCGCCGCCCAGAAGCTGGGGTGGCAGAAGATTCCAGCGGTCATCAAGGAAGCCGATGACCGTACGCTGCTCACGCTCGCCCTGGTCGAGAACCTGCAGCGGGACAATCTCTCGGCCGTCGAGGAGGCGACGAGCTATCAGCGGCTGATCGACGAGTTCCAGCTCTCGCAGGCTGATATCGCGCGCCTGGTCGGACGTGACCGATCCACCGTCGCGAACGCGCTGCGCCTGCTGAAACTCCCGCTGGAGGTCGCCGACATGGTTGACGACGGGCGGCTCTCCGAAGGGCATGCCCGGGCGCTGCTCGGCCTGGCCGATCGATCGCAGATGGCGAAACTGGCCCAGCTCGCAGCCGAGCAGGGTTGGTCCGTCCGAGAGATTGAGGCAAAGGTCCGCGGTGCCCGTCCGGCTGCTTCGCGGAAAGAGCCGGTCCGCCAGCTGTCACCGGCACATCGCCGGGTGGAGGATGCACTCCGGAAGCGACTGGGGACCGATGTGAAAGTCACCGCCAAGCGGCGCGGGCGGGGATTGATCGCAGTGAGCTACTATTCTGAAGACGACCTCTCCCGCGTACTCGAACTTCTGCTGGGCGAGCCCTTTGAGGGGTAGGATGCGAGCATGAGCGATCTACCGCCGCACGTCACGATTGTCATTCACACCGACGGAGCGATCGCGTCGCGAACTTATCGCCTTCCCCGCTGGGCTGTGCGCGCGGCGATTGGCGGCGGCATCGGCCTGGGGGTCATCATCCTCCTCGGATTGGCGCTCTATCTTCCCATCGCGGCCGCAGCCGCCCGGGTACCCGGGCTCGTCCGCGAGGTGGAACGGCTGGAGAACGACAACCACAAGATCGGCGAACTGGTCGCCGCGCTCGATAGTGCCGAGCGGCGTTACGATCGGATCCGGGCCATGCTCGGGGCGGACATTGTCCCCGATCCCGTGCAGTTGACGGCGACGCTCCCCGTCGCTCCGCCAGTCCGGGCGCGGCCCGCCGGAACCCCTGCCACATACGAGACGGGGCTCTCCGAGCCCAGCCACTGGCCGCTCGAAGAGCCCGGATATGTGACGCGCGGCCAGGCGGCCGACGGACCCGGACCCAATACTGGCGGTGAAGCCCACCCAGGCGTGGACATCGCGGTCCCCATCGGGACCCCCATTCGCGCGTCCGGTGGCGGGTCGGTGCTGCAAGCTGGCGTGGACTCCGAGTACGGCATCTTCGTGCTGCTTGAGCACCCCGGTGGACTGCAGAGCATGTACGGTCACCTCTCCCGCACCGCGGTCGCGACAGGCCAGGCCGTCGATGCAGGCGAGGTGATCGGATTGTCGGGCAACACGGGGCGCTCAAGCGCGCCTCATCTGCACTTCGAACTCCGGCGCGACGGCAAGCCGATTGACCCACGAACCCTGGTGAAGGAGCGATCTTGATGGCGATGTTTTCACGACCCACCCAAACCGGACGGCAGGATGCAGCGGTCCGCCGGGGTGACCCGAACAGCCTGACCATCATCGCGGTCGGCGCGACCATCATCGGAGACATTGCAAGCGAAGGGGTGGTGAAGATCGAAGGGACCGTTCAGGGTACCGTCCGAGCGGGCACCCAGCTTCTGGTCGCTCCCGGGGCGATGATCCGTGGCGACGTCTTCGCCACGGAGGTCGTGGCGGGCGGTGAGATTCACGGCGGCGTGAATGCGGACCAGCGGGTGGAGATCCAGGCCGGCGCGACAATCCACGGAGACATCCGAACCCAGCGGATTCATATCGCCGATGGCGGGCGGGTGAACGGACAAATCTCCATGGAACCAAGTGAGGGTGATCGGGGTCACGGGGCTGGGTCGAGCGAGCGTAGCGAAGTGTCAAAGGTATTGCCAGCATGAATCGCCGACTTCCCACAATAGTTGATAAGTAACCAGAACTTGTGGATAGACATGCGATTTCGTCCGTTACAAACGATTAACTGGCGCAATATTGACGCACTGGTGTCGTAATGAAGCGTCAATTGATCCAGCTGGCCATCGTCGCGACAGTGGCTAGTAGTTGCAGGAGCAAAACCGCCAGTAATGGGTTCCGAGTGGGGTTGGTCACTCCGGGGTCGATCGCCGACGCGGCATGGAATTCAGGTGCGTTCCAGGGGCTGCAGGAGATCCGGGATTCTCTTGGGGTCGCCGTCAGCAACGTGGAGGCCCGAACCCCCTCGGACCAGGAAGAGGCGCTCCGCACCTACGCATCACAGGGTTACAACTTGGTCTTCGCCCATGGCTTCGAATTCCAGGGCGCCGCGGAACGGGTTTCCGCCCAGTACCCCAAGACGGCATTTATCGTGACATCGGGCGAACGGGTAGCCGGAAACGTTTCGCCGCTGATCTTCCGCCTCTCCGAAGCGAGCTACCTTGCAGGCGTGGTGGCGGGGGGCCTGACAAAGACCAACACGATCGGCTTCGTGGGGGGCATCGAACTGCCACCGATCAAGGAGGCGGAAACGGCCTGGGTGGCAGGCGCGAAGTCGGTCAATCCGAAGGTCACCGCACGCTCCACCTACCTCAACACCTTTGACGACGTGGCCGCCGGCCGCGAGGCAACCCTTGCCTTGCTGCGCGCTGGAGTGGACATGGTCCATCACAACGCCGATCAGGCCGCACTCGGTGCATTTCAGGCGGTCAAGGAATCCCCGAACGCCTACATCTTCGGGGCGAACCTGGACCAGCGCGCGCTGGCGCCGGAGCGGGTGATCGGATCGGCCGTGATCGACCTGCCGAGAGCATTTCTCTCGGTTGCCCGGGAAGTGAAAACCGGCCGGTTCCGACCCAGGGTCGAGTCGTTCGGGCTCAAGAGCGGCGTGATTCGGTACCAGCCGAATCCGGCCCTGGAGGGCATGCTGTCGACCGAACTCACGGCGAGGCTGCAGGCAACCCGCGATTCGATCGTCGCCGCGGATATCGGGGCTCCGGTCGCGCCGTGAGTGCGCCCCAGGTGGAGGTCCGGGCGCTCGTCGCCTACCTCGATTCCTATTTGCGCATACGAGAAATCCCGGATGACACCAACGCCCTGAATGGGCTGCAGGTCGAAAACAGCGGCAAGGTCTCTCGAATCGTCGCAGCCGTTGATGCCTCCCAGGCAACGTTCGATGGTCTGGCGACAACTGGTGGGAGCGGCACCACCAGGGTGCCGACGCTGCTGTTGGTTCATCATGGCATGTTCTGGGATGGCAATCAGCCTGTCGTCGGCCGGCGGTACCGCCGGCTCCGCGCCCTCCTGGCTCAGGATGCCGCGCTCTACGCCGCGCACATCCCGCTCGATCTGCATCCCGAGATTGGGAACAACACGGTCGTCGCACGGGAACTGGGAATGACCGATCTCAAGTCCTTCGGCGCGCACAAAGGGATCGACATCGGCCTGACGGGCGCCGTGCCGCCGGGGCTCACCACCCGGACTGCCCTGGTGAACCGCCTTGCCTCGCTGCTCGCAATCTCGCCCGGCGACATTCGCGTGATCCCGGGCGGCAGTGAATCGGTTGGCCGGATCGGCGTGATTACCGGAGGGGCAGGGAGTGCCATCGCGCAGGCGCGTGAAGCGGGGTGCGATACCTACATCACCGGCGAGGGTGCCGCTCACACCTACTTCGACGCCATGGAGGCCGGTATCAACGTCCTCTACGCGGGCCACTACGCCACGGAAACCGTCGGCGTGAAGGCCCTCGCCGCTCACCTCGGGGACCGGTTCGGCCTGCCCTGGGAGTTTCACGACCACCCGACAGGGATGTGAACCCTCGCCGCGGGTCGTCCAGATCGAAGCAGCGCTGCGGGGCGATCGGCCCATGACGCGCCCCCTCCTCCAGCTCTCCGGAATTACCAAGCGGTTTGGCGCCCTCGAAGCGCTCCGGGACGTCGCCTTCACGCTCGGCGTCGGCGAAATCCACGCACTCCTCGGCGAGAATGGTGCCGGCAAGTCCACGCTGATGAACATCGCCGTCGGCCTGCTCCATCCGGATGCCGGCACCATCGCAGTGGACGGCGAAATCAGAGCCGTGCGGAATCCGCTCGAGGCACGGCGACTGGGCATCGGGATGGTGCACCAGCACTTCACCTCCATTCCTGCCCTGACCGTGGCGGAGAATGTCGCGCTCGCAACGGGATGGTCCCTGCATCGAACCAGTCTCTACGCGAGGGTGCGGGAGGCAGCCGCGGAGATCGGCTGGGATCTCGATCCGGAAGCGCGGGTCCAGGACCTGTCGGCCGGCCTCAAGCAGCGGCTTGAAGTCGTCAAGGCGCTCGCGACGAACGCACGGATCCTGCTCCTCGACGAGCCTTCCTCAGTCCTCTCGCCCATAGACGCCGAAGCGCTGCTTGCGATCGTTCGCGGACTCGGGGCCCGCGGCGTCTCCTCCGTCCTCATCACGCACAAACTCGCGGAGGCCACCGCCGTGGCCGACCGGGTGACGGTCTTGCGCCGCGGCCAGGTCGTGTATGCCGGCGACATGGCGAAATCCAACACGCAGACTCTGGCCATCCACATGCTGGGTGCGCCCCCGCCAGTGCCAGTCTCCCGAACAGGCACGGCTGGCGATATCAGGATCAGCGTCGCGAACCTCGCGGTGGCCCGGCTGGGACACGGGGGGACTGGCGTACGCAGTGCCTCATTTGTGGCGCGAGGGGGGGAGATCATCGGGATCGCGGCAGTCGAGGGAAACGGCGAGCGGGAACTGCTGCGCACGATCGCGAGCCTGGTCAGGCCATCCGCGGGCCGGATGACGGTGGCCGAACCGGTGGCGTTCATACCGGAAGATCGGACCACTGAGGCGCTGATTGGTGAGTTCACTCTCACGGAGAATCTCGTCCTCAGCCAGGGAGCCGCCGCGCCGTGGGTACGGGGCGGATGGCTCGACTGGACGCTCGCCGCGCGACGGAGTGCCGAACTGATCGAGCGATTCCAGGTGAGGGCACCGGGACCGCAGGCGATCGCCCGCTCCCTGAGCGGCGGGAATCAGCAGCGAATGGTGATCGCCGGGGCCCTCGAGCGGAAACCTGCCGTCCTCGTGGCCGAGAATATCACGCGCGGCCTCGATTTCAGGGCGACGGCAGAGATGCACGCCAGGCTGCGTGAAGCCGCAGCCGCTGGCGTCTGCGTCGTGCTCCACCTCGCGGACCTCGACGAACTGATTGAGGTGTCGGACCGCATCCTCATCATGGCCAACGGTGTGCTGAGCGAACTCCCGCGTGAGGCGACACGCGCCGAGATCGGCGAGCACATGCTGGGAATAGCGGGCTGAAGGATGGGTCGCACCGGATGGCTCGGCACGCTCCTCCCGGCGCTTGGCGCGGTCACGATCGGGCTCGTGGTGCTCGGGCTGGGGCTGGCGCTCAGCGGGTACGACGCTGTCGCCGCACTCGCCGCGATGTGGGGCGGGGCGTTTGGATCGGCTGATGCGATTCTCTCTTCCCTGCTGCCTCGCGCCGTCCCTCTGATCATGATCGGCCTCGGCGTGGGACTCGCCTTCCGGGCGGGCGCGCTGAACATCGGGGCGGAGGGCCAGTTCTACGCCGGCGCGATGATGGCTACCTGGGTGGGCCTGGGTGTCGCCGCCTGGCCGAGGGTTCTGGCGGTGTCGGCCGTCCTCGCGGCCGGGTTGATCGCTGGAGTCCTTTGGGTCGCCGTGCCTGTGATACTGCGCCTTCGTTTCGGTGTGCTGGAGGTCATCAGCACGCTTCTGCTCAACTTCGTCGCCGAGGCGGTCGTCAGCTGGATGGTGGTTGGACCGCTGCAGGAGTCGAAACACGTCTACCCGCAGAGCGATCCGCTCCCGCTCGCGGCGCGGTTACCGCAGCTCGCCGGAACCCGCCTCCACCTCGGGGCCATTCTGGTACTTGGTCTGGCGGTCGCCCTCTGGGTGTTTGGCTCCAGGACGCTGGCCGGATTTCAGCTGCGAGCGACCGGGGCGAATCCCGCGGCTGCGAGGGTGATCGGCGGGGTCAACACCGGCCGGGTGTTTGCCGCTGCCCTGCTCGCCTCCGGAGCCTTTGCGGGCCTCGCCGGCGCGACGGAGATTTCGGGAACCACCTACGCACTGTTCCAGAACCTGTCGCCGGGCTATGGATTCACCGCGATTGCAGTCGCGCTCCTCGCCCGCCTGGATCCCCTCGCCACGATTCTCACCGGCCTCCTCTTCGCCGCACTCGAAGCCGGCGCCAGCGCGATGCAGCGTGAGGCCGGAGTGCCGGCGGTTTCGGTCTTCATGGTCGAAGCGGTGATCATCGTGGTCGTGCTCCTGACGGAGGTCAGTCGCCGGAAAGCGATTGCGCGTAGCGTGGGGGCGGAATCGTGACCGAAGAACTGCTGACGTCCTTCCTGGCCGCGGCGGTTCGGGTGGCGACGCCGCTCCTGCTGGCCGCGCTGGGAGAAACCATCACCGAGCGTGGTGGAGTGATCAACCTCGGGATCGAAGGAGCCATGCTGTCAGGGGCCTTGGCCGCCGCACTGGGCGCCACAGCGGCGGGTCCGTGGGCGGGACTGGTCGCGGCGATCCTTGCGGGTACACTCGTCGCGGGGGTCTTCGCGATGATCACCGTGCGAGCCGGAGCCGATCAGATCATCACAGGTACCGCCATCACACTCGGCTGCGTTGGCATGACCGGGGCCATCTATCGGAAGGCATATGGGCCGGCCGGGGTCGGACTGAGCCTGCCCACCTTTCCGACAGCGCCCGTTCCCGGACTGGCGGCGATCCCCGTGCTCGGCTCGGCCTTCTTTCAGCAAAGCGTTGTCACTTACCTCGGATACGTCGCGGTCCCGGTCCTATGGTGGCTGGTCTATCGCACTCGGTGGGGCCTGCAGCTCCGCGCCACTGGGGAATCATCGACAGATGCCCGGGCAGCTGGCGTGAATGTGGAGCGAGTGAAGATGGTCGGTACGCTGATTGGCGGCGGGTTTGCTGGTGTCGCCGGCGCAAGCCTCGTACTGGCTCAGGTCGGCACCTTCGCCGAGAAGATGACAGCAGGTCGCGGATTCATCGCGATCGCGATCGTGGTTCTCGGGGCGTGGAATCCGGTACGGGTATTTGCCGCCGCGCTTTTCTTTGGCGCGGCGATGGCGCTGCAGTTCCTGTTTCAGTCGTTGGTCGCCGGCGTACCCTACCAGCTGTTTCTGGTTCTACCCTACCTGCTCACCCTGCTCGTGCTGGCCGGTGTTGTCGGCAACGCCCGTTCCCCAGCCGAACTGGGCCGCGCGCCAGAGGAGTGAGCCTTCCGCGGAAAGAGTATCAGAGCCGCACGCAGAGGGCGACGGCGAGCACGCCACCGACCGCACCGCACTTCTTTGCTATTCCCTATGGCAAACCAGGTAGTAGTTGCATCTTGGCATCCTAGGACTCACAGGGCCAGGATCCAAAGGCACGCGCGTGGGGTTCGATCGCGGCCTTTACCGACACACGCCGGTGCGCATCTCGTCGCGGGTCTGCTGGATGAGATCGCGCACTCTGGTCTTGAGCTGGTCCACGTCCTTCGACGTCAGCCCGGTGGTCTCCACCGGCGCGAGCACCCGGACCTCCGCATCGGAGCGGCCGAAGCGCCAGCCATGCTTCGGCAGGGCCGATCCGGTTCCCCTCACGACGAGGGGCAGGATCGGCACACCCGCGTCGATCGCCAGCCGGAAGGCGCCGTCCTTGAACGGCAGCATCTCGCTCGTGGTCGAGCGGGTGCCTTCGGGAAAGATGATGACCGACACCCTCCGCCTGAGGATCTCGGCGCACCGGCGCATCGCCTTCACGGCGCTCTTGCGGGTGCCGCGCTCGACAGGCACATCCCGGGCAAGCACCATGTCCCAGCCTAACACCGGAATGCGGAGAATCTCTACCTTCGACAGCCACTTCATCTCCCATGGGAGGTGACTGATGAGGAGGATGTCCACGAACGACTCGTGATTCGACACCACGACGTACGGCCGACGGGGATCGCGTGGCATCGTTCCCGAGACCCGGAAACGCCAGAGCGGGTTCAGGGTCGCCGTGACGGGGCCGATCTTCCGAAAGAGCAGCCCCGCCCAGTACGCCTCCGGGTCAAAGGGCCAGGTGACGAGGCGCACGATGGCCAGCATGGGCAGCCAGAGGATGACGCAGCCGGCCAGCACCAGCCAGGTCCACACCGAGGCGAGGGTGACGTAGAGGCGGTCCATGGCTCAGTGGGTGTGTCCGTCTCCGGCGGGCTCCTCGGGAATCTGATCGTCCCAGAGGGCGAAGACATTGCCGTCGGGATCGGCGATCATCGCCATCACCCCGAACGATTGGCGCGTCGGCTCGGCGAGAAACTTCACGCCGCGCTCGTGCAGTCGCTCGCAGTAGGGAAGGATCCCGTCGACGTGAAAGGTGATGCCTGTGTGCCGGCCGATCAGCGCCTTCGCATCGGGATGGATGGCGGGGTGCACACCCAGATGGGTTGGACCCTCGATGAATTCGGCCCCGAAGGATCCCTCGCGGGTCATGATGAGCCCGAGGTCGTCGCGATAGAACCGCTTGGCGCGATCGATGTCGGTGACGAAGATGGCGATCGAATGAAGGACTGGCGGCATAGGGGAGAACGGTAGCGCCGATGCCGGGGTCAGCGCCACCGGGAGCTCATCCGAGACTCTCCCAGGCCGCTTTCCAGTTGCGCCGCATCCGATCCAGTCCGGTTCGCGCCAGCGCGGTATCCCCGAACAGACGGTCGAACTCCCGGGCGTCCATTTCGTCGAAATATTCCCGCGGCGCGCCATCGAGATCCTGACGAGGACGGAACTGGGGGATGCCGGTGTCCTCCGCGAAACGCTGATTCCAGGGGCAGGCCTCGTTGCAGAGGTCGCAGCCGAAGGCCCAACCACTGAGTCGGGGGATGAACTCAGGCGCAATCGGTCCCTTCTGTTCAATGGTCAGGTAGGAGAGGCAGCGGGTGGCATCGAGCACGCGAGGTTCGACGAATGCCTCGGTAGGGCAGGCGTCGAGGCAACGGGTGCAGGAGCCGCAGTGATCGGTGACGAAGGGGTCGTCCACCTCCAGTTCGAGGTCGGTGAGCACGGAACCAATGAAGAACCACGAGCCGACACCTGGACGCAGGAGCATGGTGTTCTTCCCGATCCACCCGAGCCCGGCGCGTTGAGCCAGTTCTCGCTCAGGAATGGGGCCGGTGTCAGCGTACGGTCGAGCGACGAGTGCGCCGTTCCGGCGGAGAAAGGCCGCCAGTTCGTTCAGGCGATCGAGGGTGACCCGATGGTAGTCCTCACCGCGGGCGTAGCGGGCAATCTTGGGTCCGTCTGGCTGCTCGGTTTGATAGTAGTAGTTATCAAGAACGACTACGGCTCGCCGGGCGTCAGGGTCCGCGAGCTGTGGATTCTTCCGCTTCTTTGCCTGGCGGTGGATGTAGCGCATGTTCCCGCCATACCCCAGCCGGAGCCAGCGGTCGAGTACATCCCGGTGAGGTGTGGGTTCGAGGGTCGTGACCCCGCACGCGAGAAAGCCGAGGCGGATCGCCTCGGCTTTTGCGTGGGCCGCGGAGAATCGGCTCACTTGGGCGTGGCGGCCGCGGCCGGAATCGGATGCTCCCCTGTCATGCCGGTTCTTCGACGCCCGCCGCCACTCCACGGCCAGGTGATCAGACGTGCACCGCGGTGATAGGTGAAGTAGGCATAGGCCCACTCGATGAGCACGAGGAGACGGTTCCGGAAGCCGATCAGGAAGAAGATGTGCACGAAGATCCAGACCAGCCACGCCATGAAGCCGCCGAAATGGAGCCGCCAGATGTCCGCGACCGCATGACCCCGCCCGATCACGGCGAGCTGGCCCTTGTCCCAATACTGGAAGGGCCTGCGTGGCTTCCCGGCGAGATCGCCGGCGATCACCCGTGATGCGTACTGCCCCATCTGGATGGCGACGGGACAAATCCCGGGCAGCGTGCCATATCGGTCATCCTTGAACGCGGCGGCGTCACCGAGCACGAACACCTCCGGATGCCCCGGGACGGTGCAGTCGGGTTCCACGACCACCCGGCCCGCGCGATCCAGCGGAGTCCCGAGGGTGCGGGTCAATGGACTCGCGGCGTTTCCTGCGGCCCAGACTACCGTCTGCGTGGGAATGGTCCATCCGCCGGCGACCACGTGGCCCGGGCGGATATCGCTGACCATGGTTTCGAGTCGGACTTCGACGCCGAGCCGCCGAAGCTCCGCCTTCGCTCGCTCGGAGAGCTCAGTCGGATAGCTGTTGAGGAGGCGTGGACCACCCTCGAGCAGCATGACGGTTGCCTCACGCGGATCGATCCGGCGGAAATCACGCCGGAGCGCAAATTTGCGGATCTCGGCGAGCGCACCGGCCACTTCCACGCCGGTCGGACCACCGCCCACGACCACGAAGGTGAGGTGGGCATGGCGCTTCATCGGATCGGGTTCGCGCTCCGCACGTTCGAAGGAGAGCAGGACCCGGCGCCGAATCTCCTCCGCGTCTTCCAGGCTCTTCAAGCCGGGGGCAAAAGGCTCCCATTCATCGCGACCGAAGTAGGAGTGCCGGGCGCCGGTGGCCAGGACGAGATAGTCGTAGTCGAATGTACTACCGTCGCTCATCGACAGCTTTCGCTCTGCCAGTTGAATGGCGGACACTTCCCCAAGCACCACCTCAGTGTTCTGCTGCTCCCTGAGGATAGAACGGATCGGCGAAGCGATGTCGGCCGGGGAGAGGGCGGCGGTCGCCACCTGATAGAGCATTGGCTGGAACAGATGGTGATTCTGACGGTCGATCACCGTGATCCGTACTGGGGCGTCCCCGAGCCCCTGTGCGGTGTACAATCCGGCGAAGCCACCACCGACGATGACGACTCGAGGACTAGTCACTGAGGATCCTTCGCCTCCATCGGGCGAACCGGAGCACGTCCACGACGGGAGGAATGGATCGCTCCTCGCCATAGGCCGTGTGCAGGCGCCATGCGAGGTAGTCGCGATCGGGAAGCGGCAGACAGGGGAAATGGCGCCACCAGTCGCGGCGGCGGAATGCCCAGGCGAGCGCGAGCAGATCCAGGGCCACCGCGGGATTGACGAGCGCACGTATGGTGAGGCGCGATATCAATCCCGTCATCGTGGTTGGCTCGGCCATGCGGATGAAGATAACAGCACTATATTCTCCCCTCCATGACCGCACCAACCGCGGCGCCGTCGCTGGCTCGCTACCGGGACGAGTTCCCGATCTTCCGACACACGACCTACCTCAACAGCTGCTCGCTCGGCGCGCTGTCGTCGCGCGCGCGCGCGGCGACGGAGGAGTATCTGGACGGCTGGGAGCGCCGTGGAGCTTCGGCGTGGTACGACACCTGGCTGCCGGCACTGGAACGGCTGCGGGCCGGGTATGGCCGGGTGGTGAACGCACCGGCGATGACGATTTCACTGCACCCGTCGATTTCGTCCGCGCTCTCCGTCGTGGCAGAGTCTCTGGACTATTCGGCGCGACCGAAGGTCGTTACCACCAGTCTCGACTTCCCGACGGTTGCCTATCAGTGGCTGGCGAAACGCCATCGGGGTGTCGAGGTGGTGGTGGTGGAAAGCCCCGACCAGACCACGGTGCCGGTCGAACTGCTGGCCGCTGCCATCGACGAGCGCACCGCCCTCGTGGCGACCAGCCACGTCTTCTTCACCAGCGGGGCGATCCAGGAGGTCGCGGCGCTATCAACGGCGGCGCACGCACGCGGGGCCCTGGTTCTGGTCGACGGCTATCAGGCGGCCGGCCAAGTGCCGGTGGATGTCGGGGCGCTGGGCGTGGACTTCTATTGTGCCGGGGGACTCAAGTGGCTGCTGGGCGGATCCGGGATCGCGTTCCTCCACGTGCGACAGGACCTCATTGCGCGGCTGACGCCATCGATCACGGGGTGGTTCGCGCACGCGCACCCCTTCCGGTTCGATCCGCGGGAACTCGAGCGGGCCGCCGACGCACACCGATTCGACATGGGCACGCCGGCCGTCGCGTCGGTGTATGCCCAGCTCGCCGGACTCGAGCTGCTGGAAGAGATCGGGTGGCCCGCGATCCAGCGGGCGACGCTGGCGCTGTCGGAAGACCTGATCGCGCTGGCGCGTGAGCAGGGACTGCGCCCGAAGGTCGCTCCGAACGCGGGGGACCGGAGCGCGATCGTCATGCTGCCAAGAGAAGACCCGCAGGCCGACGTGCGGAGGCTGGCGGAAGCCGGATTCATCGTGGATGCCCGGCCCGGCCATGTCCGGCTCTCTCCCTACTTCTACAATGTGCCCGACGATCACCGGGCATGCCTGGAGCACCTTGCCAGTGTCTAATCGCGAGCTTCGACACAGCGACCGTTCGACCAGGATCACGGCGGACGAAGAACTCCTCGAAAACGCCGCTCTTCCCGAACGCCCGGACGCGCTGCGGAAGACCGATCCCTGGCGGGTGCTCCGCATCATGGGGGAATTCGTCGAGGGATTCGAAAAACTCGGCGACGTCCAGGACGCGGTCGCCATCTTCGGCTCGGCGCGCACACCCGGCGCCGACCCGCACTACGCCCGCGCGGTCGAGACGGCGCGGCTGCTGGCGAAGGCGGGCTTCCCGATCATCACCGGCGGCGGTCCCGGGATCATGGAGGCCGGCAACAAGGGGGCGGTGGAGGCGGACGGGCTGTCCATCGGGTGCAATATCGAACTGCCGCACGAGCAGGGCACCAACATCTACGTTCGTCGCAGCATGTTCTTCCGATTCTTCTTCGTGCGGAAGATGATGTTCGCGAAGTACTCCATGGCTTTCGTGGTGTTCCCTGGCGGTTTCGGAACGCTGGATGAACTCTTCGAAGCACTGACGCTCATCCAGACCGGGAAGGTCAGCAGCTTTCCGGTCGTGCTGGTGGGCGTGTCCTACTGGAAGGGTCTCGTGGACTGGCTCACCCACACGCTGGCGGCCGAACAGAAGATCGACCAGAAGGACCTGAAGCTCTTCCACCTCACCGACGACCCCGGCGAAGTGCTGCGGATCATTCAGGAAGCCAAGAATGACGGCAGGACCAACGGCGGGGGCCGGACGAGCCTGTAGACCGAACGGACCCACAACCGGTATTCGCGATGACCCGACCCAGCGCCAACTTCCTTCGCGGCAAGCGGATCAATCCGACCGCCATCACCGGCACGGAAACGGCTGCGGACCTGATCGACAACGCATTCCTGGCGTACAACGCCGGCCGGCTTCGGGAAGGCTGCAAGCTGTTCACGGAACGGATGCTCGCACCGGAAACCACCGTGGGCATGAGCCTGACGGGGGCGATGACACCCGCGGGCCTGGGGATGAGCAGCCTCATTCCGCTGATGGAGACGGGATTCGTGGACTGGATCATCTCGACCGGGGCCAACCTGTATCACGACGCGCACTTCGCGCTCGGACTGGCGCTGCATCAGGGCACCCATGCGGCGGACGATGTCGAGCTGCGTGAGCAGGGCGTGGTCCGCATCTATGACATCTTCTTCGACTACACGGTGCTCCTGTCGACGGATGCTTTCGTGCGCGAAGTCTCGGCCCGCCCGGAATTCCAGCGCGCGATGAGCAGCGCGGAATATCACTACCTGCTTGGCGGGTATCTGAAAGAGCGGGAGCAGGCGCTCGGGCTGTCCAGGCGCTCCGTGCTCTCGATGGCCCATGAGCTCGAGGTCCCCATCTACACCAGCTCGCCAGGCGACAGCTCGATCGGGATGAACGTGGCGGAGCAGGCCCTGTCGGGAAGCAGGCTGCGCTTTGACGTCAGTGCCGATGTGAACGAGACCGCCGCCATCGTGCTCGACGCGAAGCGGAGCGGCGGCAAGAGCGCGGCCTTCATCGTCGGCGGAGGCAGTCCCAAGAATTTCCTGCTGCAGACCGAGCCGCAGATCCAGGAGGTCCTCGGCATCGATGAGCGGGGGCACGACTTCTTCCTGCAGATGACCGACGCCAGGCCCGACACGGGCGGGTTGTCCGGCGCGACGCCGAATGAGGCGGTGAGCTGGGGCAAGATCGATCCCGATCAGCTGCCCGGGACTGTGGTGGTCTACATGGACAACTCGGTCGCGCTGCCACTGCTCACGGCGTATGCGCTGGCCAGGCATGCCCCGCGCCCGCTGCGGCGGCTGTACGGGCGCCGGGTCGCGATGATGGACCGGCTGATCTCGGAGTACAAGTCAGCGCTGGAGTTCCGTGACCGCCGGGCCGAGGAGGCGAAGGCGTAACGGCACCGGGCGCTGCCTACCGGACGCCGCGGAACAGCAGCTCGATCAGCTCGTCATACACCGCCTCCGCCGCCACCGGGTCGTCCGCCCGGATCGCGGCGGAGGCGCAGTGCTTCAGGTGATTGCGCAGCAGCTCCCGGCCGACCCCGCGCAGTGCTTCCTGGACCGAGGTGATCTGGGTGATCACGTCGGTGCAGTACCGCTCTTCCTCGACCATCTTCTGCAGTCCCCGCACCTGCCCCTCGATGCGACGGAGGCGGGTCAGGACGCCGGCCTTGATCTCGGGATCCACGGCAACGGCATGGCGATCGGCCTGGTCGCTGGCGCAGGCGCAGGGCACGTGCTGCATGTCAGGCATGGGAGGCTGCTCCTCGGGCGACCGCGAGGGTTGCCCGTATGGTGGATGCGCGACGCAGGCGCAGGCTGTTGGTCACGACGCTGACGCTGCTGAAGGCCATGGCCGCGGCGGCCATGCCGGGCGAGAGGCGCAGTCCGATCAGCGGATACAGCGCGCCGGCGGCGATGGGGATGCCGACGACGTTATAGGCGAATGCCCAGAACAGGTTCTGACGGATCACCCGCATGGTGGCACGGCTGAGTTCGATGGCGGTGGCTACGCCACCGAGATCGCCATGCATGAGGGTGATCTGGCCCGCTTCCATGGCGACATCGGTGCCGGTCCCCATGGCGATGCCCAGATCGGCACGGGCGAGCGCCGGAGCGTCGTTGAGTCCGTCACCCACCATCATGACGACCCGGCCCGTGGCCTGCAGTCGCTCAATCTCCGCCAGCTTCTGGTCGGGGAGAACCTCCGCCACCACGCGATCGACCCCGACGGTTCGACCGACCTTCTCGGCGGCCCGGCGCTGGTCGCCGGTCAGCATCACGACCTCGAGGTCCATGGCCTTGAGCCGGGCGATCGCCGCCGCACTGGCGGGCTTGACCGGATCGGCCACGGCGATCAGGCCGGCGATCAGTCCGTCCTGCGCCACGAAGGCGACAGTCGATCCGCCCTCTGCCAGGCGATCTGACTCGTCGGCAGATGAACCGGCTTCGATCCCCAGGCGGTCCAGCAACCGGCGGTTTCCGACGGCTACCGCGCGACCCTCGACCATCCCCTTCACTCCTTCGCCCGGGAACACTTCAAAATTGTTCGCAGGCGGAATTGTCAGGCCCGTCTCGGCGGCGGCGCTGACGATGGCGGCGGCGAGCGGATGCTCACTCAGGTGTTCCAGGGCGGCGGCGACCCGGAGGATTTCCGCACGGGAGAGCGGGGAGGCTCCCGTTCCGCCCGGGATCACCTCGGTGACGACGGGCTTGCCTTCGGTAATGGTGCCGGTCTTGTCGAGCACGACGACGCGGGTGTCACCGGCGCGCTGCAGCGCCGCGCCTCCCTTGATGAGCACGCCGAGCTCGGCGCCGCGTCCCGTGGCGACCATGACGGCGGTGGGAACGGCGAGGCCCATGGCGCAGGGACAGGCGATCACGAGCACGGCGACCGCGAACATCAGCGCGTTCAATCCGGCGGGTGCGGGTCCGAAATCGAACCAGAGGACGAAGGTCGCGATCGCGAGCGACAGCACGACAGGCACGAAGATGCCCGAGACACGATCGGCCAGCTGCTGGACCGGGGCGCGTGTCGCCTGCGCCTCCCGAACGAGGCGGATGATGCGGGCGAGCACCGTATCACGTCCGACGCCGGTGGCGCGCACTCGCAGCATTCCGGCCCCGTTGACGGTGGCGCCGACCACCCGCTCGCCGGGGTGCTTGGTGACAGGGAGTGGCTCTCCCGTGAGCATCGATTCGTCCACCGCGCTGATGCCCTCGAAGACCTCTCCATCGACCGGCACCCGCTCTCCGGGGCGCACGAGGACTTCGTCGCCGACGAGGACCTGGGCGATCGGGACCTCGACATCCTGCCCGCCGCGGCGGATCCATGCCGTGGCCGGACGCAGTCCCATGAGTCGCCGGATGGCTCCGGACGTGCGGCCCTTGGCCCGGGCCTCCAGCATGTTGCCGAGGAGGATGAATCCCATGATCCAGATCACGGCCTCGTAGTACACGTGCGGAGGAAGGCCGCGAGCAATGAACCAGTCGGCAGCGACGGTCGTGGCGGTGCTGCTGAGGAATGCGGCGCCGGTACCGACGGCGATCAGCGTATTCATGTCAGCCGAATGATGCCGGAAGGCGGCCCAGGCCCGGGTGTAGAAATGGCGCCCGGCCCAGAACACCACTGGTACGGTGATGCCGAACAGGATCCAGCGCAGCGCGACCGGTGAGATCTGGTACAGCCCCGGCGTGAGCGACTGCAGCGCCCGGTTCAGCGACATCATGAAGCCTGCCCCAGGGTGCCCGCTCACCGCCTCGCCGCCCTGCGCGTGTGCGAGCGGCATCGACAGGGCCATGGCGAGGGCGCCGGCGACGATGGTCACCGCGACCTTCCCCCGCAGTTCGGCGATCTCTGCGCTCCGCGCCGCATCCTGCGCGTCGAGTTCTTCTTCGACCGTGCGATCGGGGGCGGGGATCTCCGCACCGTATCCCGTCGCGCGGATCGTCTCGACAAGCGCGGCGGAATCGACCAGGGCCGGATCGAACTGCACGGTCGCGGAGGCTGTCATCAGGTTGACGCTCGCCTCGGTCACGCCCGGCGTCTGCTCGAGGACGCGCTGGACGCGGCCGCTGCAGGCCGCGCAGGTCATCCCGCTCACCGTGAGGTCGATCCGCTCCGTCCCCTGACCGATTGCCTGTGTCTCGATTGCCATGTCGATCCCCTATTCGCGGACCCGCAACTGTCCATGTACCATCCCCATGCCGCAGGCGAAATCGTAGGTGCCCTTCGCCGCTGGGGTGAATTCCACCGTCGTCGTCGTGCCGGTTGGGAGGAAGCGCCGGATGCTGAAGTCGGGGAGGACGACCTCCTCGGTGCAGCTGCCCCGATCCCGCCGGTCGAAGTGAAGCCGTACCGGGCGTCCGGCGTGCACATCGACGACCGAAGGCGAATAGCCCCCATCCACCGTAATGGTGACTTCCTGGGCGCCGGCCGACGTCACCGCCTGAACAGCCGCCTGGCGGGCGGCCACGAAGAAGTACCAGTAGATCCAGGCGATCCCGGCTGCGCCGGCCGCGGTAACACCGATCTGGGCGATAGTCATAGGGGTCTCCCTATCCGGGCAGAATCGCTTCGACCTTGTATCCCGCCCTTTCAATGGCGGCCTTCGCCGAATCGCTCGTCCCCGCCTCGGGGAGCCGAAGCTCCGCTCGGCCGATCCGGACCGAGAGGACCTCGATGTCCGGGACAGCGGCCAAGGCCTTGGTGACGGCGTTCAGGCAATGGCCGCAGCTCATGCCAGAGATGGTAAGCGCTATGTCTTTCATGGGGTTACCTCCTGTAGTCCAGGCCGAGCGGTGAATGCGATGGCTGCAAGCTAGTATAGGGGCCTGGGGTATGCAAGTAGGGGGGTGGGGTATCTGTGTTCCAGGATCGACGCCTGGGGGCACGGACCCTGCCTAGAATAGGCGTATGCCAATGGGCGATGCGGACTTCCGCCAGCTGATCCCGCTGCTGCATCCGCGCACGCGCATCCAGGACATGGATGAGCTGAAGGCGTGGTATGAGGCGGTGAACGATGCGCTCCGACCGGAGATCCCGGCGGAGCTCTTCGCGCTGTGGATCTATGGCACGGACGGGGAGCCGATTCTCATCGAACCGGAGGCACTCGTCGAAGACAACCTCCAGGTGCCCTCCGCGCACCCGATTGCCAACCAGCTGCTGCTCGATGAGCTCGAGGACCGCATCCGCCGGGCGGGATACGGCTCGGTGCTGCTTTGTCCGGTTCGGTACGGCGGGCAGGACGTCGCCCTGATCCTGCTCGCGTCATTCACGCCGCACGCGTACGGCATGCGCGCCCGTGCCCTGATCGAGGCGGCAACGGATGTGATGGGGCCGATGCTGGCGCGCGTGACGAGGGCCGGTGCGGCGCCCGAGGATGGGCACGCTGCCCACCACCCGCTCGCAGCGGAGTCCGGTGCACCCGACGGGCAGAGTCGGGGCGAGTCTCGGGACCAGGAACGGGAGGGGGAGCTGTTCGAGGCAGTGGCCGAGGCCATCGGTGGCGCGGGAACGCCGCGCGACCTCATGCTCGCACTGTCCTTTGCGCTGCAGCCGATTCTTCCGCACGATGCCTACGAGATCCTCATCCCCGACGGGGCGGGCGAACACCACTACCGCCTGGCGCTGCACGGACATGGCGCAGTGTGGGGCGACCCCACGCTGTCGGTGCCGATCTCGGTCCTCGATCCAGCCAGGCTGCTGGGGGAGCGGCAGGGCGTCATCGTGAGCGACGCGTCGCTCTCGCAAGGCCCTGCGATCCCCGAGCTGGTGACGGTGCGAGGACCCGAGCAACCGCCCCGATCGGTGATCGGCGTGCGGCTGAAGGTGGTCGAGCGCCTGACGGGATATCTGCTCCTCGGCAGTGCCGGGCCGGCCATGTACCGGGAGGAGGATCTGGCGCTGCTCGACCGAGTCGGTGCCCTGCTTGCACCGCGGGTGGATGGGATGGTGCTCGCCTGGCAGCACAGCGTCCTGAAGAGTCAGCTCGACGTCCTGCGCCATGTGCCGATGCGGCTTTCGAAAGTGGCGGAACTGCTGGCGACGACCCCGTTTCTCGGCGAGGGAACGAAGCTTTTCGTCGATCAGGCTGCTGCGCTGCTTCCGGTCACGGCGCTGGAATTCGCGGTCCGCCTCACCGATGAGCATCGGGTGGCGGTGGTCAAGCCCGGCGTGATGATGCCGCTGGCCGACCTGCCTCAGGAGCCCATCGAAGGCACCGGAGTCGCGCAGGTGGTGAGGGGGGAGGTGCCGTTCCTGCTCACGACCCAGGGGGAGGGTCCGGAGCCGATAGCGGTCCTGGTCGTCCCGCTGCGCACGGCGGGGCGCATCTTCGGCGCGATGGCAATGACGGCTCGGGGGCTCGGCGCCTTTTCCCGGACCGACATGGCTTTGGCGCAGCAGCTCGCGGATCTGGTTGCGCCGCATCTCGATCTGGCACGACGCGCCGGCGGCCAGCCGCCGCCATTCATCCCCGGCTGGAAGCGCCCCACCCTCAGACCTGAGAGGGAATCGGGGTCCGGGAACCGGGGTGGTCCGGCGGCGGAGTGACTTCGGAGGCCTTCGCCCACCGGAAGAAGACCACGCCGAACGCGAACCAGATCGGCAGGTCTCCCACCAGCTTCATGATCAACCCCGCGACCTGCTGATCCTGCTGGGCCGTCAGCTTCTCGAAGATCCTCGGCGCGAGTTCGTACGTCGCGTAGAGCGGATATTCGGCAAAGGTCAGGAACGCCGACGGAATGATGGGGACCAGGGTGGCGGCGAAGAGGTATGCCATCTTCATGGGCCGGCCCATGCGGCAGGCGTCCGGCGCCGGGGCCAGCACCGGCCACCAGAGCGCGATCCCACCGAGGAACCAGGCGAGATCGATAGTCAGAGCGCCTAACTGGCTGCTCATGGCCCCGTCCACGATGGCGGGGACATGGGTCACGAGCAGGATCACGTTGAAGATCGTGAGCGCGGCCAGCGGCCGCGCGAGACCGCGGATGAGCGGACTGCCCACCCGATGAGCGAGGCCGCGCCTGACGGCAGCGCCGGGAATGCCGAGCAGCATGCAGGGGGGCGCCACCAGGGAAAGCAATATGTACGTGATGGTGTGAAAGGTCGCGAGATACCCGGCGCCCAGAGCACCGACGGGCCAGTCGAGCGCGACCCAGATGCAGAGCAGGCCGGTGACGAACCAGCCGGTGTTCCGCCGGGGCACCGGATCGGTGGACCGAACGATGGCCCGCCAATACCAGTAGGCTAGGACCCCCACGAACAGCCACACACCCGGATACGCCTTCCAGGCCCAGGTCCAGGGCTGGCCCGTGGCGGAGCACCACCACTGCATGGTCAGCTGCCCTTCGTGAGAATGACCAGGTCGTTCGCCCAGTCGGCCTGCTTGACCCCGAAGGGATAGACCACATGGGCGAGGTCGTCGCGAGTGAACGCGATGACCATGGCGACGTGATCTACGTAATAGGTGGAATCGCCGGGCGTCGAATCGACGGCGAACGGCGGCAGTCGCATCCGCTGCAGGACGGCGGTCACTTCTTCGCGCGTCCCCACCAATCCGATGAAGCGCTTGTCGAACTTGTCGAGCCAGGCCCGCAGCGCCGCGGGTGTGTCCCTGGCCGGATCGGTCGTGACGAAGACCACCTTGAGGTGCTCGCCGACGGTGGGGCTGACAGTCTTGAGCGCCGCCGCGATGTTGGCGAGATGTACCGGGCAGACATCAGGGCAGTGGGTGTAGCCGAAGAACAGCAGCGTGGCGTATCCCTCGGTTTCCTGGCGGAAATTGAACGGCCTGCCGGCCGTCGTGTTCAGCACGAAATCCGGCTTGGCGATCGGCGGAGTGACCATCGGGCCTTTGAGGCCATCGAGATCGACCCCCTTGGGCCCTGAAGGCTTGCAGCCAGCCATCCACATCATCAGCAGCAGCGCAGCAGGGGCGAGCCGTCTGGCGAGGGGGAGCGGAGGCATCATCAGGAACCCCGGGTCAGAATCACGAGGTCCTTTGCCCAATCGGCCTGGCGGATGCCGAACGGGTAGGCGACGTGCGCGAGATTGTCGCGGGTGAAGGCGAAGACCATCGCGGAGTGCCCCACGGTGTAGGTGCTGTCGGTCGGACCCGGTTCGCGAATGGCCTGGCCGACGTGGGAAAGCTTCGCGGCATTGGCGAGCGCGAGCGAATCGCCGGTGAGTCCGATGAAGCGTTTGTCGAACTTGTCCAGCCAGGCCCGGAGGACCGCCGGCGTATCCCGCTCCGGATCCGTGGTGACGAACACGACCTTCACCGCGCTGTTGACCTCGGGCGAAAGCTTGGCCAGCGCCGCCGCGATGTTCGCGAGGTGCACCGGGCAGACATCGGGACAGTGCGTGTAGCCGAAGAAGAGCAGGGTGACGTATCCCTCGGTGTCCTTCCGCAGATCGAAGGGCTTTCCCTCGGTGGTGGTGAGCACGAACGCCGGTTTGGCCAGGGGCGGACTGATCTGCGGGCCGGTGAGCCCTTCGGGATTGAACACCTTCGGCTCGCCGGGCTTGCAGCCGAGCGCGAGGGTCGCGGTGGCGATGAGGGCGATGAAGTGACGCATGAGGGTTCTCGGGTTCTCAGGTGCTTCTCGCCAGGATGGCGAGGTCCTTTGCCCAGTCATCGGCGCGAATCCCGGACGGATACGCGACGTGAGCCAGGTTGTCCGTCGTGAAGGCGAGCACGACGACGGTGTGATTGATCGTATACTGAGCCGAATCGGCGCTGACCGGGACGGGAGCCATCGGATGGCCGAGGCGCAGCTGCGTGAAGGCATAGGCGACGGAGGCGCTGTCCCCGGTCAGCCCGATGAACTGCGGGTCGAAATGATCCAGCCACTTCCGCAAGACGACCGGCGTATCGCGCCGCGGGTCCACCGTGACGAAGACAACCTTCACGCGCTTCACGAGGTCGGGGTCCATCCGGTGCATCGCGCTGGAAATATTGGCCAGTTGTACCGGACAGAGGTCGGGACAACTGGTATATCCGAAGAACAGCAGGGTGACATATCCCTCGGTCTCCCGCTTGAGATCGAAGGTCACGCCCTCGGTCGTGCGAAGCACCAGATCCGGTTTGGCGAGTGGCGGCACCAGCATCGGTGCCGCAAGTCCCTCGGCGCTGAAGCCCTTCGGACCGGCGGGCCCGCACCCGATCACAGCCACTGACGCGAGCACGGCCAAACGGAGGCGAGCAGGCGAACAACGCATCGGATCAGACCGTGGGCGCGGGCAGTGCGACGAGAACGGCGGTGGCCGCGAGCAGCAGTGCACCGATGAACAGCTCAACGGTCGCGGACCTGGTGAGCTGGGATGTGCCTGCGTCGGTGCCGAGCCGCGGTGTGACACGGCGCCAGTTCCAGGCGCCGAGGGCCATGGTGACTGCAAGCAGAGTGAGCTTCACCAGCAGCGTGCGACCGTAGGTGGTACCCCAGAGACTCGCGAAGTCTCCTATATAGGCGTAGGCCATGAGCACGCCCGCGCCGACGGCGAGTCCCGCTCCGGTGAGCGCGATGGGGGAGAACGCCGTGATCAGGCGGGCGACGGCTGCGTGGTCCTGCGCGGGAGCGGGCCGCGTCACCGCCCGGAGGCCCGCGACGAGGATGGAGAACAGCGTCCCGAGCCACACCCCGCCGCCGATCAGATGCAGCGCATGCAGTCCCACACCGAGAGGGAGGCCCCACGGGTGCTCGACGGCATGGCCGGTGAGCGGCGAGGTGCACGCGACCGCGATCGCCGCGGTGCCGAGCAACTGGACGCCGGCGGCGGACCGCCGCGGCGCCAGGAGGGCCATGCACAGGCTGAGTGCCGCGGCGGTGCACTGCGCCATCCATCCCCTGCCCCACGTGGTCTGAAGGAGGACCGACTTCGCGAAATCCCGGGTGGTGGGTTCGATCGGATCGAGGAAGGACCGGATCTGGCCGTACGCTCTCAGGACATGTGCCGCGAGCAGCAGAACTGCAGCGCCGACGGCGACCCGCCACACACGGTCCAGGGCTCGTGCGGCGAGTGCGGCGTCGTCGTCCTCCTCATCGCGCCAGCGCGGGAGCAGTGCTGCGAATACGCAGGCGCCGATGAGCGCGAGGGTCGCGGCATAGGCGAGTCCCCGGCCGAGGGCGTAGAGATCGAGTGGCAGCGGTCCGGTATCGTGGTTCACGGAGCGGGTGATGGGTTCAATGGGTGGCCGCGGCCGGGAGCAGCGGAAGGATCAGCCGCGAGGGCTGCCGGGGCGAATGATGGATCGTGATCGTTCCCACGCGAGTCGACCAGGTGTCGAACTCCTGATCGCCGGTCTGCGGGTTCACCGAAAAGTAGGGAGCGAAGGCCGACGAGACGACGATGCGAAGTCGGTGCCCGGGCAGGAAGCGGTTGGCGGTGATCGTGCGATCGAGAACCAGCCGGACCGCCTTGCCCCGCGGAGGAAGCTGGCGTGCCGGTCCTCCATCGCGGTAACTCGCGCGGAGCAGTCCGTTGCCGGGGCCGGCGAGATTCCATGCCGTGCTGTCAGGCGCGACATCGTAGATCTGCATCCACAGATCGAAATCCGGGACGTCCGCGCTGGCGGTGAACTCGGCGACGACCGGGCCGACGATGTCCATCGCCGAATCGAGTGGCGCGGTCTCGAAGATCAGCGCATCGGTCCGGCCAGCGAGCCCGCGATAGTCGTGCGCGCCCGCGACTCCCTTGAAGGGATCGGTGAGCGGATGCGCCGGATCCGAACGGAAGCTGGATGCCGGCCGGCCGGCCGAGGCCGCCCGATGATCGAGGGAGCCCGGGGCCGTACCGGTGCCTGACCGGTGGAGGTAGAGCGTGTCGGGGCGGATCTCGCTGGGTGGCCAGGTGTGGAACCAGTGCCACTGGTTCTCTCCCATGATGAACACCCGGACCGGCAGGTCGAAGTCACTGCTCGAGACGCTGGCGGCGAGGAACCGGTCCATCCAGTCGAGCACCATGTTCGCGTAGGCGATCGGGGCGTCGCCGCCGAAGTCCCGGTCGCCGGCCCGGGTCCGCTGGATCGCGTCGACGCCGTGGGTCCACGGTCCGAGGATCAGGCGGGTGCGATCCTGGCCGCCGGTCTCGACCAGCTTGTTGTAGTTGGTCGCGGCGCCGAGCGGGCCGTAGGGCTCATCGAACCAGCCGGAGAGATTGACCACCGCCGCGGAGACATCCTGATAGTGGCCGTCCAGCGCGGCCCAGTTCCACCACGGGTCTCGCGGCGGGTGCTGCATCCACTCGTAGTACCACGGCGTGAGGCCCTGAAAATCGGGAAGCGTCGCGAGCGGCCGATGGAGACGTGCGCGGGCGAAGGCACTGTCATCGGTGCTCGGGGGCGCGTGGCCCAGGCGCCTGCTGACGTCGGGGGCAATGTTGTACCAGGTCCAGTCGAGCCAGGAGCCGTCCCACACCCCGCCGCCATACCAAAACGTCTCCGGCGTCGCATAGGTCATCGCGGGGACCATGGCCCGCAGATGGGGCGGCTGCTCGATGGCGGCGAGCCATTGCACCGCAGCGGGATAGGACAGTCCCACGGTGCCGATCATGCCGTTCGACCAGGGCTGCGCGGCGGCCCACTCGATCGTGTCGTAACCGTCGTCGCCCTCATGGCGGTAGGCGTCGAACTCACCCTCGGAGGCGTAGCGTCCGCGCACATCCTCGAGCACGACGGCGTAGCCGCGGGCCACGGCCTCGGCGGCGATGCCGGAGTCCTCCGCGGCATCATGCCGGTTGTACGGGGTGCGGTAGACGAGCGTGGGGAAGCGGCCATCGCGCTGGGGACGCCAGATGTCGGCCCGCAGCAGAACGCCGTCACGCATCTGAATGGTGACGGCGGTATCGACGTGAATGGCGGTGCGCGCCTGGGCGCCGAGAGGCGACGCCAGGGCCAGCGTGAGGATGTACGCGGTGGAGAGCCGCACGTCAGGGCTTGGCGGCGGCGGTCGGGTCGTAGGTGAAGAAGTACATGCCGCGGACCGCGTGGCCGTCATCCGATGCCGTCCGCCACATGATCATGTACTTGCCGGGCTCCAGGGTGACGGGGACCGGCCCCGCGACGGACAGCGTGTCGTCGGTCGCGGCGAGCTTCACGACGGCCACCGGCGAATGATCCGCCTTCATGATGGTCGCGCCGGACAGGGCGAGCTCGGGCTTTTCGTTGAACCAGAGGCGCACCTGCTTCGGTGCGTCCTTGACGGTCGCATCCACGCCGGGTTCGGCCTTGACCAGGTGGGTATGGACCAGCCCGGTGAGCGGCGCGAGGGCGAATGCGGCGCAGGCGCCGAGAATGAGCTTCGGATTTCGCATGACCAGTTTCTCCAGACGTTTGAATCGCGCCGCCGGTCGCGCATACCGGCGGATATTGGGAGGAGAATTCTAACATGGCGCACCGTGTGGTGCCGGGCGCGGCCTTGCCACAGGCTCCGGCCCGGGGCCATGATTGGCGAGCATCCAATTCCGCCTTCTGAGGAGGTTTCATGCGCCACCTTTCGGGCCTCCCCGCCGTCGCCCTGATCCTTCTCGCCGCCTGCAGCCAGCGGCCACCGCTCGCGCGGGCGGGTGATATCGCCCTGCTCTCAGCGTATGCGCATCCGTCGTCGGGGGATGCTGGCGCGGCCTATTTCCGCCTCCAGAACACCGGCAAGGTCGCGGACACCCTGGTCGCCGCGACCGGACCGGACTCCTCGTCCGCCATGATCATGGGGACGACCGGTGGGCGGATGACGATGGCCCCGGCCGTGGTGCTCAAACCAGGCGAGACCGTGGCCATGATTCCCGGGGCGATGCACGTGATGTTCAGCGGACTGAGGCACGAGTTCCTGATCGGCGACACGCTCCGGCTCACGCTCCGGTTCGCGCGGGCGGGGGAGTTGCGCGTCGCGGCGCCGGTGGTGCCGTTCGGCGAGATGCCGGAGTAGAGAAGGGAACACACCCGTCGCAGGTCTGCCTGACAATACCGCGGCTCGGCCCATTCCTGCCGGCTGGCAGTGCCCGGGGGGATTCCCCGCCGGAACGTCCTCGTCCCGCACTCCCATGTACGTCTGCCGGCCGGGCCCGTCGCAACGGGTCCCGGTGTGCGTGGCGCGCCCTGTCACCCCGAACCGTTGTCCTGAAACCACAGCCCGCCGCAGCATTCCCGCAGTTATGTCCCGCTGACGGTGCATTTCAGGCCAAATCCACATGGTTACGCTGGTCCGATCCCTGCTCATATGACGCCCGCCGGATGGGGGCACTCCCCATTCGGCGGCGCCCGATGGAGCCGGGCGATCTGGCCTCCCCGGGATGTCCACGGACCATTCGCCGAAATGCAGAAGATTCCCCGCGGCAGCTCACTCCACGATCTGCACGGCACCGGTGCGGGCGAGGAGCGGGCGAGGTCAGTCCTCGACGGGACGCTCCGCGTCCATCGCCGCACCCCCATCGAGCGGCTTGGCACCGAGGCGCTGCGCTTCCTGCTGCAGGAGGGAGAATCGGCGGCGGTGGTGCTTCGCGTGGCCATCGATCGGCTGGAGCGGGACCCCTTCCAGGGCGGTGACTTCCACCCCGGCGATCTGCTCGTGGAGGTCCTGGCGCAGCGGTCGGCGGTCTGGATCGCTGCGCCCGATCTTCGGGCCCGCGCCTATGCGCTGGCCGAGGATGCGGGAGGGATGACCGATCTCCTGGAGCCGGAGGACCGGGTGATCGTGGAGCGCGCGCTCCGCAGCTTCAAGACGCGGTGGAGGAACGGCGGCGCGGAGTACTAGTTCCCGGCGGCGGGCAAGCGCCATGGGGCGACTCGGCGCCCCGATGTATATTCGTCGATCCGCCCCGCCCAGGAAGCCGATCGATGCACCTTCTTCCAGCGCTCCTCCTCGGTCTGGTGCTCGGGATGCGCCACGCCACGGATGCCGATCATGTCGTCGCGGTCACGACGATCGTCACGAGACAGCGAGATCTCCGAAGTGCGGCACGGATCGGCGTTCTCTGGGGAATCGGCCATACCATGACCATCGTCTTGGTCGGCGGCGCCATCATCCTCTTCAAGGTGGTCCTCCCGCCGCGTCTCGGCCTGGCCATGGAGTTCGCCGTCGCCCTGATGCTCATCGGCCTTGGCCTCTACAACCTCCTGGGGCGCGGCTCGAGCGAAGCGGCCGCTTTTTCTGCGGCTCGGCCGGTGTTTGTGGGTATCGTGCATGGACTGGCAGGATCCGCGGCCGTCGCGCTACTGGTGCTCACGACGATCCCCGATCCCGCGTGGGGCATGCTCTACCTCCTGGTCTTTGGCCTTGGCACGATCATCGGCATGATGGCAATCACGGCCAGCATCGCCGTTCCTATCGCCTACTCCGCATCCCGATTCGCCCGATTCAATAAACAACTGCGGATCGCCTCGGGGGTCTTGAGCGTCACATTCGGACTCTTCCTGGTGCGCGAGATCGGCTTCGTCAACGGGCTCTTTTCGGCCGTCCCGAGCTGGAACCCGCACTAAGCCCGGCAATCTGGATGGCGGCGTCCGATGTCCGCGGGCATACGCACTGGCCGAGGATGCGGGGAGTGACTGACCCGCCGGAGCCGGAGGACCGGGTGATCGTGGAGCGCGCGCTCCGCAACTTCAAGGCACACTGGCTGAACGGCGGAATGGAGTACTGGCTCCGCCGTTCAGCCGCAGTATCCTACCCCCCGATACTCAGCCGCACCTGCACGCTCCGCGGCCGGCCCACCGACGGTCCGCTGAAGAATGCGCCTTTCAGCAGATACTTGTGATTGAGGATGTTGTCCACGAACACCTCGGGTCGGATCGAGGTGTTTCCCACGGTGAGATTGTATCCGGCGCTGCCGTTCAGGATGAAGTTGGGCGAGACCTTGATCGACCGGTTGAAATCGAACAGGCCGGTGCCGTAGCTGGCATCGGGGTCCGCGCCGTTGGTCAGGCCGCTTCCGTAGATGCCGGTGACGCTCGTGAAGAGCGCCCGACCCGAGAAGGTCAGCCCCGCCGTCCCCGAGAGCCGCTGGTCGTGATCGAGATCAAAGTAGCCCGCTGGAAAGTCTGCCGGGAAGAAGCCTCCGGTGACGGGGCCGCGCCCATAAGCGTGATTGAGGGCGAGATTGACGAATCCAGTGACCGGGCCGGTGGGCCGGATCTCGACCGCCGCCTCGATGCCGTTGATGTAGACCTTGGCGAGATTCACCGAGGTCACGATCGCCGAACCGGGCACGGTGTTATCGTCGATTCCGGGAGTACTGATCTTGCGGTAGCCCGACACCTTGGTCACTACGCCGAAGGGGAATCGGTGGACGTAGCCAACCTCGAAGAAGTGATCTCGTTCGGGGAGGGTGGGCTGGGCGGCCACACCCCCCTGGGCCACGCTGGTGATGGCGCGGAGATCCTCGACGTTGGTCGGGATGAAGAGCCGACCGTAATAGGCCCAGAAGGTGTTCGAAGGATCCGGGAAGAAATTGAGCCGGATGCGCGGACTCCACTGGTGCTGATTGCCGGCGAAGGGCGCCTCGTGATTGTCGAATCGGATCCCGGTCCGGATCTCGAACGTCTCCGACAGCCCGAGCACCGCCTGCGCGTAAGCGCCGACGTCGCTTCCCTTGAGTCCCGAGCTGGAAGCCGGGCCGGGGTTTCCGAGGGAGTCACTGGTGGAGAAGTCCTCCTGTCCACGGGTGAAGGAGGCGAGGACGCCAGTCTTCACCTCGAACCCGTGCTTCGGCCGAAGGGTGTAGTCGAGCTTGATGCCACCAGTGTGAAAGTTCCGTGTCTCCCGGAGATTGTAGGGGGTCACGGTGTCGGGGAAGAAGATGAAGGAGGGCTGGTCGTTCGCCCCCGGGGTGTACTTGAGGCTTCCATCCCGGAAGAACGGTCCGACGAAGAGTTCCGCCGGCGCGCCAGCCGCGCCGGTGTTCCCACCGCCGAAGCTGTGGCGCCAGCCGAGATTGACGAAACCGTTGATGTCCTGTTGATGGTCGTCGATCAGGCCGTCGGCGGAATCGAATGGCACCGCGAACCGGGTCCGCGAGCGACTGAGATCGAGGTTCACGACATCGTGTGCCGACGGGACATACTGGACCTTCCCAAAGCCGTAGAGATCGTTCCCGTGGTTATGGAAGTTGTTCGGCTCCAGTGTGGTCGGATCGGCGACGACCGGCTCGCTCCGCATGTCAGTCTCCTGCCGCGCGCCTGACAGGTAGAAGCCGAACCTCCCGGCATTGGTGCTCAAGGCGACGTTCTGGCCATTGGATTTGAACGACCCCGCATATCCTGAGACGCCGTAGTGAAAGCCACCGGTCGGTATCCGGGTCATCACATTCACAATGGCCGCGTTCTTGTTGCCGTACTCCGCATCCCAGCCGCCGGTCTGGAAGTCGATCCGGTTCACCACCGCCGGGTCGAACAGTTCGTTCAGGCTCCCCGAGATTCCCGCGGGCACCGGGACACCGTCGACGTAGTAGGTGTACTCGGCGTGCTGACCGCGGATGTGGACCTCGCCGGTCGGCGCTCGCACCGCGCCAGCCATCGACTGCTGCAGGATCTGCGAGGTCGTGGTGCTCGGCGCGCCATGAAACTCATCCTGCTTGTAGGTCTGGTCGCCGGTGCGGGTGTCGACGCCCAGCGGCGCGGCGGCCGCCCGAACCTCGATGCCGGTCAGTTCCACCGGTGCAGCAGTGAGCGGAATGTTCACGGTGATCGAGCCGCCATCGGGCACGGCGACGCTCCGGGTGACCGGCCGGTAGCCGATGAACGACACCCGGAGGTCGTAGCTTCCAGAAGGCAGATTGTGCAGGGTGTAGCGACCAAACTCATCGGTGGCGGTCGTGGCGATGATCCGGGCGCCCTGGCTGATCCGCACATCCGCGCCGGGGACCGGTTTCCCGTTCGCCGTGTCGGTCACGGTGCCGACGATGTTTCCCGTCAGATCCGGCGCGATAGTCGGCGATGCGGGTGCGGGTCGCGCCAATCCCAGCGCGAGTAGCGTGATGAGTCCGAGACGCCGGGCGGCGCCTGCGGCGGTAGGGAACGGCAGAGGGAACGACATGGAGGGCTCTCGTCGTGAAGCGTGAACGCCATGGATGGATCACCCGCGGGCGCGCCCACGGGTCGGTCTCATCACTTGATTGCGATTCGGGGAGAGCCGCGGCCGCCCGGGGTGGGCGATGGGCTCAGACGAGAGTGGGTGGCGCTCGACTCGGCGGCTGGCGCCTCTGGCCCAGGGACGCCGGGGGCGAAGATGGGGGGACTGCAGCGTCGGCGACACTCGCCGAAGCGAACAGGTGGATAGCGGCGGCCGCGGGCGACTGCAGCCGGAGCTCGCCAAGCAGCCGGCCAAGGACGCAGTGTTCCAGCGGATCGTGACAACCGCCCCGCTGCTCGAGGTGAACCTGCGGAACGCGGTGATTGGCACCGAGCCCGTGGTCGAGCAGGACATCCGCGGTGGGCAGCCCGAAGCTCCCCGCGGCAAACAGCACCGTGAGGAAGAGAGCCCGAAGCCTGCCGCCATACCTAGTCATGCGAAAATCAGACTAGTTCACGCCGGTGCCGGCATCACCCGCCGCACCAGGAAGGCCACGAGCAGCAGCAGCCCGAAGACACAGACCACCAGCGGGCCGGTTGGAAGGTCGTACTTGAAGGAAATGGCGATACCACCGGCGGAGGCCAGCACCCCCGCAAACCAGGAGATGACCGCCAGCAGATTGAGCCGCCGGGTGAATTGGAAGGCAATCGCCGCCGGCACCACGAGAAAGGAGAAGACCAGCAGAACCCCCACGATCGGGACCGAGAAGGTGATCACGATGCCGAACGAGAGGTAGAACCAGAAGTCCCACCATTTGAGCCGCCACCCCTCCGCCTCGGCCTTTTCGGGCTCGAAGCTGATGGTCAGGAATTTCCGCCTGAGAATCACATGGAAGATTCCGACGACAATGTAGACCGCCGCGAGCCGCCCGATCGCCGGCCAGCCCACCCACAGGAGACTCCCGACCAGGATGTCCTTGATCGCCTCGCCGCCGCGGGGCGACTTGTCGGCCACCAGCAGCCCAGCCGCCGAGGCGACGACATACACGATGCCGATGATCGCTTCCTGCGGCACCTTGCCCTTGCCGTGGGACGAGCGGGTCGCCGCGAACATCGCGGCGCCGATCGTGGTGAAGCCGAGGGCGTAGACAAACGACATCGCCGAATCCGGCTCCGCCCCCATGAAGATCGCGACGGTCGAGCCGAGCGCCGCCACCTGCGCGAGGGAGAGGTCGACGAAGATCACTTCCCGCGCGAGGACGTGGAGGCCGAGATAGGAGTGCACCGCCACGATGACCATGCAGGCCACCAGCGGCGCCAGCCAGAGGCTGTGGATGAGGGTGTCGAGCATTTACTGCGCCCCTCCCTTGAAGCCGGCGGCGAGGCCGTTGACCCAGGCGTTCATCAGGTCGAAGTAGGTCTCGACGCCCGGTGCGCCGTGGGTGTTCTCGGGGACGATCACCGCCTTCGCGCCGGTCTTTTCTGCCACCTGCCGAATCTGATTGTGGTCGAAGTAGTTGGAGGCGAAGAGCACCGGGATCTTCCGCTCCTTCATCAGGGCGATGATGTCCTCGACGTGCCGCGGAGTGGGCGGAATGCCGGGCTTGGCCTCGATGTAGTCGGCGCAGGAGACGCCGTAGCGGTGGGTGAAGTAGGCCCATTCCTTGTGATAGCAGGCCATTTCCTTCCCCTTGAACGCTTCGGCTGTCTTGAGCCAGCCACCGAGCCGGTCGGAGAGCGGCTTGCCCTGGAACTTGGTGCTGCTGAGGAAGCCGGCGAGCTTGTCGGTCTTGAGAAGATTGTAGGCGGTGGCAGGGGTGAGCACGCCGACGAGATCGGCGCCCATGGTGGCCTCGAGGATTCGCTTCTCGAAATCGGCCTCCCGCTGGGTGAAGTAGGCCGCGTCCGCCGCATCCACCCGGGTGAGGCCGGTCAGAATGTTCCGGGCGATGATGATCGCGTTGAGCGGATCGGTGTGGATGTGCGGATTGCCGTCGGCGTGGATGTCGCCCTCGGAGCGATTGAGCGACGTCGGGACCTCGAGCAGCGTGATGCCGGTGTAGGCGGTCACATAGCCGGGACCGCCCTCGGAGACCTTCCGGTTGTTGGCCCGGTCGAGCAGCGCCGGCACCCAGAGCTCCAGGTCGAGCCCCGTGGTCACGAAGAGGTCGGCATCGCGCAGCACCGCGACGAAGCTTGGCTTCGGCTGCACGAAGTGCGGGTCTTCGTCCCCCTGGGCGATCGAGGTGACGGTGCCGTGGTCGCCCACGATCTCCCGCGCGATCGCGCCGTAGGTGGTGAGGCTGGTGACCACCTTGACTGGGGTGGCCGTTGCGTGGGGCCCGGCCATGGCGAGCGCCGCGAATATCAATGACTTCATCAGCATCTCGAGTTCCTTGCTTGAGTTGGGTCAGCGACCGGCATTCAGCTGACGGCTGAACGCTGACAGTCTCCGGTGCCTAGTACGTCTCATGCTTGTGCGGGCCCATGGCGAACACCACCTGCATCAGCAGCCGGTCGTCGTCCCGCGTGAAGTCCTGATGGTGATGCTGCCCTTCGAGACGCAGATACACAAATTCACTCTGCCACCAGGTGATGGTGGGCGTGATCTGCCACTCCTTCGTGAGCGCGCCGCGCGGTGTTTCCACATAGTCATACCGCGTGCCGAAACCCCAGCGCTGGCTGACCTGCCAGGTCAGATCGGCGAACATGCCGTAGCGGGTCGTCGTGAGGCCCGCCTCATGGCCGCGAAACCGGTATCCCTCGGCGCGCAGCGTGAGGTTCTGGCGGGTGCCGGCGTTTGGCGGGCGCCATGTCAGGCGCAGATCGGCGCCGAGCACCCGGCCACGCAGCGTGTCGGCGTTGCCACCAAGCGCGGTGAAGCCGATCTGTCCATAGGTGCTCCGTGAAAGCTGCCAGAAATTCTGCACCCGGCCGAGCAGGGTGCCGTGGCTGCCGCTGCCATAGAGCGGATCGCTCTCCGCCGTCGTCCCCTGGAGCCAGACCTCGTGGGTGCCGTGGAAGATCGAGACCGGCAGCGTCGTATACAGAGAAAGCCCCGCGCCGGAGAGGCCGTCGGAGGCCAGGTACCGCTGGTAAACGAGAGGATATTCCGACTCGGGCAGCGCATGCAGGTGCCAGCGGTTCAGATCGCCGACCTGCTGCCTGATGAGACCGAGGTCCGCACGGATGCGGCCGGGGAGCCCGGTGTAGTAGAGATATCCCTCCTCGATCCCGACGCCTTCCTTCGAGAAGGTCATGATGACCTTCGCGTTCGAGTAGGGATCGAGGGTGGACTGCAGTGCCACTTCAAACTCGTGTGCGTCGCCCTGCAGATGATCGCCGTATCTTGAGCCGATGAGCCGGATGTCGCCGGTCGCGCTAATCTCGGGATTCATCGCCGAGCCACTGCGCTGCCTGCCGATGAACTGCGTCGGCCCGCTCGGCACGGTGTCCCTGGGGGTGTCGGCGCCCGTCGTCTCGCCACCCGCGGCGGCGGCCGCGGCGCGCAGGGCGGCGAGGTCGTCGGTGGCCGAGTCGGCGGGGGCGGCATTCGTCTGGGCGCCGCCGCAGCGTGAGGCGATGAGCTGCTCCAGTCGCTGGTTCAACCGGGCGAGTGCAGTGCTCACCGAATCGTTGCCGGCGGGAAGCGCGATCGACGGGCCGGCCGGGCAGCCGCCCCGTTCGAGGCTGTCGAGTCGGGCGGCGAAACGCGCGAGGGTGCTGCGCAGGCTGTCGCTCGACGCCGGCTGCTGAGCCTTCGCGGGGGTGGCGCCCAGCAGCGCGCCGAGGGCGAGCAGCGCAACGATTGCGGTGGAATATCTCATGAGACTCCGAACGTCCGTATGAACCCCGCTCACCTGCGGGGACCTGCCTGACCGGGGAACCTATGAATGCTTCAGGTCAGACGACGGGTGGAGCTCGGGATGGCGGAAGGAGCGAGGCCGACGAGGGCAGCTCGCGCGAGACGGGAATTCCCGCCAGGTGGGCTGCCTCGGGAAGGACGGCGAGTGTTGCATGGCCGGAGGAGACGATGCTCCCCTCGAGAAGCCCTGCGTGATCGAGGATGCAGAGCTGCGTGTGCGGCGCCTGTGCCCCTTCCGGCGCGACGGCACTTTCGGCCCGGGCCAGTGGGCGCCCGTGGAAGACGAGGGCATCGAACAGCGGCAGCCCGAAGCCCACGCCCACGAGGGCGAGCAGGAGCAGCAGAGCCTGAAACCGGTGGCCGCCGGAGGGACGCATGGGGGGAAGCTACCCACCCGGCCGGCCGGGCGGGAAGTCCCGGCCTCACACAGGTCACGGCACCTGTTGACGCCGCTTGACGCCCGGCCGGTGGGGCGGCAGCTTGTCTCCTCAGACCGTAAACCGATGCCTCCTTCCGTGTGCGCCTAATGCTGAATCGATTCGTGCTCTTCACGGCCTTCGCCGCGGTCGCCTGCTCCGGCGCCGACAACACCGGTCCCGAGCGGCTGTCCCTCAACGGCAGCTGGTTTCAGAGTGCTGACCTGAAGGACTCGGTGAGCGGCGACTCCCACATCCACGTCGGGACCTTCTCGCTGGCCCAGTCGGGAGACAGCTTCAGCGGCACCGGCGAGCAGAACGGCTTCTGCAGCGCCTCGACGGGGGAATACACCGGCCCTCTCGCCGATCCGGCGCCGTTCGCCGTGGTCGGAGGCCAACTCGTGGGCCGCGAGGTGAGTTTCCACCGCGACATCTGCGACTACCAGGGCCACTTCGTTGCCGGCCGGACGGATGTCATTTACGGGACGGCGACCTGCCGATATACGCGAAATAACGTGGCCTACATTTTCACCGGGCAGTGGCAGGCCCATAAGCCGTAGGGCTGCTGAGGAGGCGTGGGGCGGGGGTCGGGGCGGGCCAGGTGGCCCGCCCCGATTGCGTTGCCTATGCCGGCTGACTCTCCATGGCGCCCGGCGGCCGGATGATGTCCAGGCTCGCCGACGGCTTCCGGAGCGGGCCCTCGACCGGAAGGATGAACCAGAACGAAGCGCCCATGCCATACACGGATTCGCACCCGATGGTGCCACCGTGCATCTCCACGAAGCGCCGCGAGAGCGCCAGGCCGAGGCCAGTTCCCTGCTGCTGGCGACTGGCTGACGAGTCGACCTGGCTGAATTCGTGGAACAGCTTGGGCATGTCGTCCTGCTTGATCCCCATGCCGGTATCACGCACCGAGACCCAGATCACATCGCGGGATACGAAGCGCTGCACGTCGGTCGCCCGCTCGGCGGGCACCGGGACCGGAGCCCGCGTGGTGACGGCGGTGACGGTGACCAGGCCGTCTTCCGGCGTGAACTTCGAGGCGTTGGACAGGAGGTTGTAGAGGATCTGGCGGATGCGGACACCGTCGGCGAGGACCGGCAGCGGCTCGTCGCCGATCTCGAGCTTCATCTGCTGCTGCTTGGCGGTGCGGACCGAGATGGTATCGGTGACCGCGCCGAGGATCATCTCCCGGAGATCGGTACTGGCGAGCGTGAGGGTCATGCGGCCCGCCTCGATCTTCGCGAGGTCGAGGACGCTGTTGATGAGGCCCAGCAGGTGATTGCCATTCCGCAGGATCGAGTCGAGGAACTCCCGCTGGGATTCGTTGAGCGGACCGAGTTCTTCGGTCAGCAGCAGATCCGAGAAGCCGTTGATCGCGTTGAGCGGGGTGCGCAGTTCATGCGACATGTTGGCGAGGAACTGGCTCTTGAGCTCGGTGGCCCGGACCAGCTCGCGGTTCTTCGCGGCGAGGACCTCCTCCTTGCGGCGGCTCTCCGCGAGAACGTGGGAGCGGTCGAGCCCGACCACCACCTGGTCGCCGAGGGTCTGCAGCAGGTGCACATCCGCGTCGTTGAACGGGCTGCCATCGCGACGGTTGAACGCCGCGAGCACGCCGATGACCATCCCCGAGGTCCGAAGTGGCACGCAGGCGAGCGTGGTCAGCGGCAGGTCGGGAATCGGGAAGTTGCGGGGATCGGCATCCATGTCCGGCGAGGTGAGGGCCGTCTCATTGGTCACCACCGAGCCCAGCAGGGAGTGATCCACCGGGAGCAGCTGGTCGCGCGTGACGACGATCGGGCCGGTGCCGGCCACCAGCCGGACGAAGCGGCCCTCCTCGACCACGAACCCGATCGCAGCGCTCTCGCAGGCGAGCAGGTCCGCGGCGGCATCGGCCACCGTCTGGAGCACGGTGTCGAGCGTGTCTCCCGACACCATCGTCCCCGCCACCCGCTGCAGCCAGGTCAGCTCCCGGTCGCGCAGCGCGGCCTGCCCTCGTGCCTCGAGCAGCGCCACATCCCGCGGATCGGGGAGCGCGCGCAGCATCCGGAATCCGGCCCAGAGCCCCGCGGCGCCGAGCAGGAACAGCCCCCAGCCGATGGGCGCCCCATGACCGGCCAGCCACGCTCCCGCGACGGCTGCAGCCGCCCCGGCGGCCAGCAGGCCGATGGGCAGCGTGCGATCCGTGGTCGGTGTCGGGGTCATCTGGGAATCCCGTTGGCGCGCAGGGCCGTGCGCGCGTACTTGTCAGTGAAATCGCGTTGGCGTGCACGGCTGTGCGCGCGTACAGGATCCTCGCCCTACTCCGTCAGCAGCTCGGAGAAGGAGGTCTCCCCCGTCTCGAGCATCCGGCGGAGGTAGGGGCGGCAGAGCCCGCAGTTGTCCCCACATCCGGTCTCCCGCATCACATCCGCCAGAGTCCACCCCCGATCCCGTGCCAGCGGAAGGAGCCGCTCGAACGGGAATCGACGGCATACACATTGGGTGACACTTATTCTCGGCATGACGGGCCGGCGACTGGAGCGGATGCCGGGGAAGCGGGAAGGGGGAAGAGGGAAGAGGAGGAGCCAGGTCTTCGGCCTCTTCCCTCTTGTCCGTGCTTGCCTCCGTCCTGCCCCATCGCCGCCTCCCGCTCACGGATTGCTCGGCCGGATATCCAGCTCGCTCACCGTGGCCCTGAGGGGCAGGCGAAGGGCACCGAGAATCGTTTCCGCGATGTCGTCGGCGTGCAGAATCTTCTCGAGGTTCGGCGTCAGGGTGGACTGATTGCGGATGAGCGGCGTGTCCACCGAGCCCGGGCAGATGGTGATGACGCGGACACCGTCCTTCCGCACTTCCATCATCAGCGCCCGGCTGAAGCCGAGGACCGCGTGCTTCGACGCGCAGTACGCGGTGCCGCCGGCGAAGCCGCTGCGGCCGGCGAGGCTGGAGACGTTGATGATGCTGCCCTGCTTCGCGGCCCGCATCGCCGGCAGCACCTCTCGCGTCACCAGAAACATGCTGCGGAGGTTTGTCGCCATCGTCGTGTCCCATTCGTCCAGGGTCATCTGGTCGAAGGGCTTGAGGATCGCCACGCCGGCGTTGTTGACAAGCACGTCGATGGGGCCGAGTGCGGCGGTGACGGCGGTGATCAGCTCCTTCACGTCGCTCTCGAGACCGACGTCGGCGGGACGGCCGGCGGCGGTGATCTTCGCCTGGGCGAGGTCGTCGAGCAGCGTGCGGAGCTTCGAGGGGGTACGGGCGCAGACGCCGACTGAATATCCGGCGCGGCCCAGGGCGAAGGCGGTGGCTCGGCCGATTCCTTCGGTGGCCCCGGTAATGAGCGCGGTAGGCATGGGATGGAATCTAGCTCAACGGGCCTTGAGGGCCGCCAGCTCCTGCTTCATGAGATGCAGCTCCCGCATGATCTGGTGATGATGGGCGGCCTCCGCAGTGGGAACCTTGCCGATGAAACAGAACGTGCCGCCAGGATAGAGGATCGCCTGGTCCACGTCCTTGAGTGAGGCAAAGCCCTGCTTCCGCGCCGCCGCCTCGAGTTCTTCAACGGTGATCGTCTCCGCCTTGAGGCGTTCCGCCATCAGCCGCCCCTTGAGGATCAGGACATCGGGCCCCCCTTCGATAACCTCGCCCAGCTTCCGGTTGCGGTAGGCGACGAGCACCACGAAGTAGTTGACCACCAGCAGGGTCGTGGCGCCGATGATGCCGCCCAGCACCGAGTTGTCGTCGCCGATGATCGCGTTCTGTACCGCGTTCGACAGCGTCAGCAGCACGATCAGGTCGAAGGGGTTGAGCTGTGCCAGCTCGCGCTTTCCGGCGAGGCGGAGTCCGGTCACCAGAAAGATGTAGACCAGGATCGGTCGGATGATCTTTTCGGCGAGCGAAACGCCGGGAATCAGGAGGTCATGCCAGAAGGGGGACATAGGCGTCGGGGGAAGTGGGAGGTGTGAAGAGGTAAAGAGGGAAGAGGGAAGAGGGAAGAGGGACGGGAAGAGGGAAGAGGGAAGAGGGACGGAAGAAGACTGAGCGCGACATCCCTCATCCCCATTCTGCTCCTCCGCTGTTCGGTCGAGTTACTTACCTTACCCGAAATGACCGTCCCCCTCCCTCCGGGGCGCCCGCCCCGCCGGAGCCCCAGACAGATCGACTCCCCGCCTTCATGGCGGGAGCGGCTGCGCGCGACTCGGCATCTACCTCGCCTGCTCCGGCTGGTCTGGCAGACCCATCCCGGCTTCAGTGCGGCGATGGTGGCGCTCCGGGCACTCCGGGCGGTGCTGCCGGTCGGCGTCCTGTGGATCGGCAAGCTGATCATCGATGCGGTGGTGGCGGCGGTGGCGCATCCTGGCGGTGCGGAGGCTGATCACTTCCGGAGCCTCGCACTGCTCGTGGGTGCGGAGTTCGGGCTCGCGGTCATCGGTGAGATCCTCGCGCGGGCATCGGCACTGGTCGAATCGCTGCTCGGCGATCTCGTCGCCAATCGCACCAGCATCGAGCTGATGGAGCACGCTGCCGGGCTCGATCTCGAACAGCTCGAGAACTCCGAGATCTACGACAAGCTTGAACGCGCCCGGCGGCAGACCGTCGGGCGCATCGGGCTGGTGACCGGGCTGCTCGCCTCGATGCAGGACCTGGTCACCCTGATCACGCTCGCCGTGGCGCTCACGGTGTACGTGCCATGGCTCCTGGTACTGCTCGCGCTCGCGGTACTGCCCTCGTTCCTGGGCGAGAGCCGCTTCGCGGCTCTCGCCTATTCGCTTCTCTTCTCGTGGACCGAAGAGCGCCGGCAGCTCGATTACCTCCGCTACATCGGGGCGAGCGACATCTCGGCGAAAGAGATCAAGCTCTTCGGCCTCGCCCGGTTTCTGGTCGGTCGCTACGCCGCACTGTCGATCGAGTTCTACGAAGCGAACAAGTCGCTGGCCATCCGCCGAACCGTCGTCGCGTCGCTGCTCGCGCTGATCGGGACACTCGGCTACTACGGCGCCTACGGCGCGATCATCTATCTCACCGTGACAGGGCATCAGTCGCCCGCCGGGCCCTTCACCATCGGCGTGCTCACCTTCCTCGCCGCCTCGTTCCGCCAGAGCCGCGACCTGATTCAGCGGACCCTGCTCTCGGTGTCCCAGCTGGTGGAACAGAGTCTCTATCTCGAGGATCTCTTCTCGTTTCTGGAGGTCGTGCCCCGGATCCGCTCGGAAGCGGGCGCGCTACCGGTGCCGAGCCCGTTTCGCGAGGGATTCGTCTTCGAAGATGTCGGGTTCCGCTATCCCGGCTCGGAGCGCTGGGCGGTGCGGCATCTCTCCTTCCGGCTCGCGGCCGGGGAGCGCATCGCGCTGGTGGGCGAGAACGGGGCGGGAAAGACGACACTCGCCAAGCTCATCGCCCGGCTGTACGACCCGAGCGAGGGCCGGATCCTGCTGGACGGGCGCGACCTCCGCGAGTATGACGTCGAGAGCCTCCGCCGCCACGTCGGCGTGATCTTCCAGGACTTCTTCCGCTACGACTTCACCCTCCGCGAAAACATCGCCGTCGGTGATATCGAGAAGCTCGGCGACCCTGCCGCGATTCATGCCGCCGCGGAGCGCAGTCTCGCCGACACGGTCGCTGCACGGCTCAAGGGGGGCTTCGACCAGTTGCTCGGCCGCCGCTTCGAGGGCGGTGTGGATCTCTCGGGTGGCGAATGGCAGAAAGTCGCCCTCGCCCGCGCCTATCTCAGGGATTCCGACATCCTCATTCTCGATGAGCCGACCGCCGCCCTCGACGCCCGCGCGGAGTATGAGGTCTTTCAGCGTTTCGCGGAACTCACCGTGGGGCGGATGGCGGTGCTGATCAGTCATCGGTTCAGTACGGTGCGGATGGCCGACCGCATCCTGGTGCTCAAGGACGGCGAGCTGCTGCAGCAGGGCACTCACGAGCAGTTGCTGGCGCTGGGTGGGCTGTACTCGGAACTCTTCCAGCTGCAGGCGGCGGGGTATCGCTAGCCGGCGGGATGGTCGGACGGGTCGACGATATGGTCGGAGCCCGCCGCCGGATGGTCGGAGCCGATCGACGATACGGTCGGACGGGTCGACGATATGGTCGGAGCCCGCCGCCGGATGGTCGGAGCCGATCGACGATACGGTCGGACGGGTCGACGATATGGTCGGAGCCCGCCGCCGGATGGTCGGAGCCGATCGACGATACGGTCGGACGGGTCGACGATATGGTCGGCACCCGCCGCCGGATGGTCGGAGTCGATTGACGATAAGGTCGGAGCGCCCCGCAGTGTGGTCGGAACGATCCGTCGCCCGTTCCGAAGTAGGTGTCACCCGATCCAGGTCGTCCGACGATCGATCCCCTCCTCGCTGCCGCTGGAACCCCGGCGCCGAGCAGGACGCTAGAGCGGCCCCACGACGAGATCAGAGAGGTAGACCTATGCCCCGCCCGATCGCGCTGCTCCTCCTGCTGAGTGTTACCGTCGCCGCCCCGCTCACCGCGCAGGTTCGCGCCCTCGGGTGGCGTTCGTGGCGCGCGCCTTCGCTTGCGAATGCCGCCGAGCCGCAGGGCTCCGCGCGGCAGGCACACTCGGCGAGCACACCGACCCTGATCCTGGCCGGCCTCGGCGGCGGCACCGTCGGGCTGTTCGCGGGCGGGCTTGGCGGCTGGCAGATCGGCGGCGGGAACTCCATCTGCGGAGACGATGCCTGCGGTCTCGAAGGCGGTGCCTACGGCGCCATCATCGGGGAGTCCGCCCTGCTGCCGCTCGCCGTCCATCTCGCCAACCATCACCGTGGCAGCTACTGGCTTTCCCTGCTTGCCTCCGCCGGCATCGGCGCCGCAGGGGTCGTGGCCGTGGACGCGACGAATGACGGATGGCCGCTGATCGGCGTCCCCATTGGACAGATGATTACCTCCATCCTGATCGAGCGGGCAACGGCGAAGCAGTAGTGCGGGGTTTCGATTGATTAGATTCTCCTCGAGACGCCCCCAAGCCGAACCTGCCCGAGGATAGTCGTTCCATCATGACCGACACGACCCAGCTCCCCACCAGCACGCTCCAGCAGCTCCGCGCCGACTACGAGGCCTTCAAGGCGAAGGGCCTCAAACTCGACCTCACCCGTGGCAAACCCTCTCCGGCACAGCTCGACCTGAGCAACGAACTGCTCGGCCTCCCCGGGGCGGCGGATCACGCCGCGGAGGATGGGACCGACTGCCGGAATTACGGTGGGCTCCAGGGACTGCCGGAAGCTCGGCGCCTGTTTGCGGGACTCGTGGGCGCGCCTGCCGAGCAGGTGGTGGTCGGCAACAGCTCCAGCCTCGCGATGATGCACGACTGCGTCACCTACGCGCTGCTCAAGGGGACGGGCGACGGCCCGGCGCCCTGGTCGAAGCAGGGAGAGGTCGCGTTCCTCTGCCCAGTCCCCGGCTACGACCGGCACTTCACGATCTGCCGCGACTACGGCATCCGCATGATTCCCGTCCGGCTCGGCCCGGACGGGCCGGACATGGACGAGGTCGAGCGGCTGGTGGCGCAGGACGCTTCGATCAAGGGGATGTGGTGCGTTCCCAAGTACAGCAATCCGACCGGCTCCGTCTATTCGGATGCGGTGACCCTGCGGCTGGCGGCGATGAAGACCGCCGCTCCCGACTTCCGGCTCTTCTGGGACAATGCCTACGGCGTGCACCATCTCGGTGCCGAGCGGGTCGAGATCGCAAACATCCTGGAGCTGAGCGCCAGCCACGGGCATGCCAATCGCCCGTTTGTGTTTGCCTCGACCTCGAAGATCACCCTCGCGGGGGCCGGGCTCGCGGTGTTCGCCGCATCGAAGGAGAATGTCAACTGGCTGCTCGCCCGGATGACGCCGCGCACCATCGGCCCGGACAAGATCAATCAGCTTCGCCACGTCCGGTTCCTGAAGAACGCGGACGGTATCGCCCGGCTGATGGAACGCCACCGTGCGCTGATTGCGCCCAAGTTCGCCAAGGTGCTGGAGATCTTCGACCAGCGACTCCGCCACACCCCCGGCGTCACCTGGACCAGGCCCCGGGGCGGCTACTTCATCTCCCTTGAGGTGCCCAGCGGCTGCGCCCGCAGCGTCGTGGCGCTCGCGAAGGACGCGGGGATCGCGCTCACACCCGCGGGTGCCACCCACCCGCTTGGCAAGGACCCGGACGATCGTATCATCCGGATCGCGCCGACGTTCCCCGATCTCTCCGAGGTAGCCCAGGCGGCGGAGGGGACGGCGCTCTGCGTGCTCCTCGCCGCCGCGGAGCGTTAGAGGTCTCGCTCATTCCGCCCTCGCACTGGCGCCCGCCCGAAACGCCAGCTGCCGGAGCAGCCGGGCCTCGTCGGGGGTAAGCCAGCCGGCTCCCTCCCCGATCAGCACCAGCCGCCGGAGCGTCTCGGCCAGATCGGCGAAGTAGAGCGGACGGATTCGTTCGGCCACGAAACGCATGTGCCGAGGGTAGCAGGCACCAAGTCAGGCAGACGTACCCAATCGCCGCGAGAAGGATCGCGGACAACGCGGCAGAAGAAACGATCGGGGGAGGGTCACCGCTCAGCCGAGCGGCGACCCTCCCCCGTGGCGTGCGACGCCAGTCGCCGCGGCTCAGCCGAGCTGCGGCGGCGCGGCCTCCATCTGCATGACCGGCTCCGCGACCTTCGGCTGCCGGGTGCCCGCCGTGGTCTTCGCCACCATCTTCACGAGCGGGGTGCTCTCCGTGGTGCTCTTGAGATAGGCATTCGGATCGTGCTCGAGCCCGCCCTCGGGGAGCCACTCGTACAGCGACCCGAGTTCCTTCTTGATCCGGTTGAGATAGAACTCCGGCAGCACCGTGGTTTCGCCTTCCATATAAGCGCGGACAGTCTTGTCGGTATCGAGCAGCTTGCGGATCGTGGTGTGGTACTTGATCCGTCCGAAGCCTTCCGAGGAGACGGCGCGCATCACGTTCATCCACTTCGGGATGGTGGTCGGCGTCGCCGGAATGCGGCGGGCGATCGCCTTCCACGAGAACGAGTAGCGCGTCACATCCACGACGTGGTCGTAGAACTTCTTCCACGTGTAGTTGAGGGGCTTCACGTTCATCGCGTGATTGTTGTTCAGGAAGTGGAAGGGGAACGGCAGCAGCCGCCCCGCCCGCTGGTAGTCCAGGTTCATCGGCGCCGCGCGCCC
Organism: uncultured Gemmatimonadales bacterium; assembly: GCA_963817435.1. Lineage (GTDB taxonomy): Bacteria > Gemmatimonadota > Gemmatimonadetes > Gemmatimonadales > GWC2-71-9 > JADJOM01. Next base: position 262,881 of record CAWFNY010000003.1, on the reverse strand, counting down.
GAAGGCCGAGAGCAGCGAGTACGCCGGGAAGGCACCCGGCGACAGGTCGATGAACTTCTTGGTCAGCTCGAACGGCTCATCCCCCGAATCGCCATCCATGCCGACCACGAAATTGGTCTGGATGTAGGGGATGTAGCGGAGAATCATGTTCACGTGATCCGAAACCTGCCTCACCTTGTCCATGCCGGTGCGGCTGGTCTTCGACTTGTTGCCCAGGTCGTACCACGACTCGATGCCGGGAAGAATGGCCTGGAAGCCATTCTGGCGGAGTCGCTTGAGGTGCGGCTCGGAAAGCAGTGACAGGCTGCTCTCGGCGATATGCCGCATGCGGCCGGGCGGAACCACTGCCTCGATCGCTTCCATGTAGTCGTCGAACCGGACGCCGAAGTTCGGGTCGTGCCAGCCGATGATCGGGTTCTTGAACTTGGTCAGCACGAACGCGAGGTCGTCGCGCAGCTGCTGGAAGCTGAACGGCTGGTAGTCGACGGTCGAATCGATGCAGAAGCTGCAGGTGTAGGGACAGCCGAGGCTGCCGAGCATCGGGACGATCTTGATGGTCGGGGCCTTGGCGAGGGTCGGCTGGATGAAGGTCCAGCGCTCCTCGAGCGACGGGATCTCGTTGGGCTGGTTGGCGGCGCTCAGGAACTGTCCGAGCGGCCGGTGCTGGGAGCAGTCGGTCAGGATGTCGTCGACGACCTTCTTGTCCGTGAACCCGACGACGTAGTCGAAGTACTTGACCGCGTCCTCCGGATAGCAGCGGGCATGCGGACCGCCGAGGACCGTCACCGCGCCGCGGCTCCGGAAGAGCGCGCTCAGCGCGTACGAGAGCTGCGCCGACTGGGTGAAGGCACCGATGAACAGCAGGTCGAGGTCGCTGGGAAGCTCCTCGAGCAGGTTCTCCAGGCCGGTGTAGCAGACGAAGCGCACATCATGGCCCGCCTGCTGGCACCATACCCCGATGGCCTGGGGCATGATGCTCGCCAGGTTCGGATTCATGACCCGCCCGTAGAGGGAGGGGTTCGGACTTTTCGTGACGAGATCCAGAATGCCGATACGGAGGCGGCGCAATCGCCCTCCCGGGATGAATGACCTGTTGGGTTTGGGGTGCCGTAGGAAGACTCACGGCCGTTCGGTGGGTGTCCGATGTGGCGAGACAGCCCTATGCACCTAGCAAAATCCCCTTTCGGGCACGCAGGGTCAAGGTCTGAACCGATTTTCACCATCTTCTCATGCCCGGACATTTGACACCCCGGCACCCGGCCCACATGATAACCCAACCCCTACAAGGAGGTTGGCCCTATGCGGGTCTATGGCTCAAACGCCATCCGCAACGTGGCAATCGTAGGCCACGGAGCGGCTGGCAAGACAACCCTCGTTGACGCGCTCGCCTTCGTCGCAGGCTCCTCCAAGCGGCACGGCAGCATCCTGGAAGGCACCACCCTCACCGATTACTCCGCAGACGAAATCGAACGCAAGCACTCCATCTCCCTCGGCCTGGCCTTCGCCGAGTGGGCCGATACCAAGATCAATCTGCTCGACGCTCCCGGATTCCTCGATTTTCTCGGTGAAGCCACCGCCGCGCTCTACTCCGCGGACTCCGCTGTCGTCGTGCTCAACGCCACCGGCGGCGTCGAGGTCGGCACCGAGAAGGTGTGGGAGATCTGCGACCGGCTGCATCTGCCGCGGCTGCTCTTCGTCGGGCAGATGGACCGCGAGCGCGCCAACTTCGACCGGGTCTTCGACGATGTCCGCACCCACCTCTCGCCCAAGGTGGTGCCGGTCGAGATTCCGATCGGCAACGGCGCCGACTTCCACGGGATCATCAACCTGCTGACCGACGAGGCGCTCACCTACCGCAAGGGCACCAAGACCGGCGAGTACGACAGCGTCCCGCTCCCTGACGACGCGAAGGAGACCCACGCCAAGTACCATGAGCAGCTGGTGGAATCGATCGCCGCGACCGACGACGCCCTCCTCGAGAAGTACCTCGCAGGGGAGGAATTGTCGCGGGCGGAGATCGTCGCCGGGCTCAGAAAGGGAGTGCTGGCTGGAGAGATCGTCCCCATGCTCGTCGGCAGCGCAACCCTGACCTATGGGATGCGCCAGCTCCTCACGGAAATCGTGGACCTGCTGCCGTCACCGGCCGAGGCGCCGGTGCCCGCCGGCGATGGCGACGGCGACGGGCCGCCGCTGCTGGGCCACGTCTTCAAGACGGTCTCGGAGCCGCACGTCGGCGACGTGACGCTGTTTCGTCTCTACCGGGGCACCGTGAAGAGCGGCGAAGAGATCTGGAACCAGGAACATGGCGTGGCCGAGAAGCTCAATCACCTCTCCCTGCAGCAGGGGAAAGAGCGCATCGAAGTCCTCGAGCTGAGCGCCGGGGACATCGGTTCCGTCGCCAAGCTGCGGAACACCCACACCAACGACACCTTCTGCCGAAGGGACCACGCAATTCATCTGGAGCCGATTCCCTACCCGGAAGCGGTGGCCACGGCGGGAGTGGTGGTGAAGAACCGGGGCGAGGAAGACAAGCTCGCGGCCGGCCTGCACCGGCTGCATGAGGAAGATCCGACCTTCCACTTCGAATACAGCTCCGAACTGGGTCAGACACTCATTCACGGCATGGGTGAGCGGCACTTCGAAATCGTGCTGGGCAGACTGGAGAAGAAGTTCGGCGTGCACGCCGAACTGGTGCGGCCCAAGGTGGCCTATCGAGAGACGCTGAAGGGCAAGGCGGAGGGACAGGGCAAACACAAGAAGCAGAGCGGCGGCCGCGGCCAGTACGGCGACTGCTGGATCCGCCTCGCGCCCCGCCCGCGCGGCGCGGGCTATGAGTTCGTGGACGCCATCGTGGGAGGCGTCATCCCCAACAAATTCATCCCGGCCGTGGATCGCGGAATCCAGGAAGCGGCGGTCCGTGGGGTGATCGCGGGCTATCCGCTGGTGGACTTCCAGGCCGAGTGCTTCGACGGCTCCTACCACGACGTGGATTCCAACGAAATGTCGTTCAAGATGGCTGGGATTCTCGGCTTCAGGAACGTCGCCCCGAAGGCCCGTCCGGTCCTGCTCGAGCCGCTGCTGGATGTGACCGTCTGGGCGCCCGGGGACATCATGGGCGACGTGATGGGCGATCTCTCCGCCCGCCGCGGCCAGATTCTCGGCACCGATCAGGACGGTCGCCTCACCCGTATCAGGGCGATCGTGCCGGAAGCGGAGATGTACAAGTACGCGACCACCCTGCACTCGATCACTCACGGCCGCGGCACGTTCCACCAGGAACCGCACGGCTATGCGGAGGCTCCACCCGAGGTCACCGCCAAGATCGCCGCGGAGCACAAGAAGGACGAAAAGGTCGAAGAGGAGTGACGCGGGGCAGGGGCGGACCCCGGGTCCGCCCCGATTAGATTCGGCTGACCCCACCCCCTCGAGGAACAGGCATGGCGATCGACTCCCGCTTCACCACGACGGCGTTTCAGTTCGACGGGTACCAGGTCACGCAGTCGCTCGGCGTGGTACGCGGCATCACGGTCCGCTCCCGCTCGGTCTTCGGCACCGTGGGCGCGAAATTCCAGACCATCTTCGGCGGTAACATCACCATGCTGACCCGTCTCTGTGAGGCGGCGAGGGAAGAGGCGTTCAGCATCCTGCTGGTCCATGCCGAGGAGTTGGGGGCCAATGCGGTGATCGGAGTCCGCTACGATGCCGGTGAGCTGATGCCGGGGGTGACGGAAGTACTTTGCTACGGTACGGCGGTGGTCATCGAAAGCGCCTGAACGTCCCCAAGGGACCAAGTGTCCGCGCCAAACTCACGCGCCGAGCCACTCTGGCTCGGCGCGTCGCGCATTAACCCCGCATGAATGTGGTAACCTGCTGCACCGTAACCGCTTTCGAGAGAATGGCGGAGGCCCGATGATTGCGGTTGTGGCAGGCAGGCGATTGCCGCAGCGGTTCATCGGCGATTCATCGTGCTCGAATACACTACCGGTGGCATGATCCGCCAACCGGACAGGAACCCCATGAACGCCGCTCTACTCGCCCTCGCCTTGTGCTCGGCACCCCAGGATACGGTCCTCGCAAGTCTCGCGGCGGACACCACTGCGCCGAGTTATGCCCCGACGCTCGAGAACACCTCGGCACTCGCCTCTGTGGGGCCCGTTGTGCTCGGAGATTCCGCCACGGTGGCGGACGATTCGGTCCGCCGGCGACGCAAGGCGGTCGAATACAGTGATCTGTATTACACCAGTCTGAAAGTCCACCGGCTTGCGAGTTATCTCACATTGCCGCTCTTCGTAGGTCAGTACTTTAGCGGTACTTACATCTGGAACCACCCGACCTCGCGTGGGTTCGCCAGAGATGTCCACGGCCCGCTGGCCGCGGGTGTCGCCGGGCTGTTCGCCGTGAACACCGTGACCGGCGTCTACAATCTCTGGACGGAGCGCGCCGAACCGAAGGGACGGACCAGGCGGTGGGTCCACGGGCTCGCGATGATCGTCGCGGACGCCGGATTCGTGGTGGTCGGGGCGACGGCGCCTCACCGTGAGGACCGATTCGGGGGGACGCCAACGCCGCTAAACCAGCAATCCGGGGCCAGGACGCACAGGGATGTCGCGATCGCATCAATGGGATTGGCGCTGGGCAGTTACGTCATGATGCTTCTCTGGAAGGACTGACATATGTCACTCGTACACCAGATGGCCGCGGTCGTCGCCCCCTGGGCCGATTTCTACAACGGCAGCAAGGTGGCGCAGTCGGCCGTCACCTTCGGACACTTCGGCGGGATAATGACGGCCGGCGGGTTTGCCCTCGCGGCGGACCGCGCCACTCTCAAGGCCGCGGCCGCGCCGGCGACCGAACACCCGAGGCACCTGAAGGAACTCTCGACGGTCCACCCGATCGTCATCGCCGCCCTGGCGGTGACCGGGCTCAGCGGCCTCCTCATGTTCGCGGCGGATCTCGAGTCGCTGATCGCCACCCCCGCCTTCTGGATCAAGATGGGGCTGGTCGGGCTGCTGATGTTCAACGGCTGGGTGATGCTGCAGGCCGAGCGGCGTCTCGAGTCCGGCGATCCCTCCGACGCCCGCGGCTGGAGCCGTCTGCGGACCGCCTCGCTGGTGAGCCTTGTGCTCTGGTTTGCCGTCGTGCTGGCGGGCTCGATCCTTCCGAATGTCAGCTGACAAGGAATTCTCGTGAGTGACTGCACCGATGGCTGCGGCCTCCCCGGCCGGCGCCAGTTTCTGAAGGAAGCCACCCTCGCTCTCGGCGCCGTGATGGCGGCGCTCTCCGCCACGCCGAGTGAGGCGGCGGCGATGCCGATCAGTCTCGGCCGTGCGCTCCGGGTGCTCGGCGACGAGGTGACCTACCCGCTCCCGGCCGCCGATGGCGCGACCATCGACCGGGACAACGAGGTCATCCTGGTGCGCTGGAAGGCCGCGGTCTATGCCTTCGCCCTGTCCTGTCCCCACCAGAACACTGCGCTCAGGTGGCTCGACGGCGACCAGCGCTTCCAGTGCCCGAAGCACAAGTCCAAGTACCAGCCAGACGGCACGTTCATCAGTGGCCGGGCTACCCGGAACATGGACCGCTTCGCGATCCGCAAGGACGGCACGAACGTCATCGTGAACCTCGACAAGCTGTACGAGAGCGACAAGCAGCAGGCGCTCTGGGACGAGGCCCGCCTGGCGGTGTAGCATCCACGCAGGGAGGGTGACGACCGTCACCCCATGGAACAGGCCCATCGCGCTACTCTGAATCGGTCAGCCCCCGAACCGAACCGGAGTCACGATGGGCCTTCCCGCCTTGATGCTGGCGCAGGCGCTGGTCAGTCTTGCGCCTACCCTCGAGAACGTCCGGGCGCTCTCGCTCGCGGGGGCGGAGCCGGTCGTCATCCTCGCGGACATGACCACTCCAGCTCCTGGCGGATTCACCGGCGCCAGTATCCCTGATTCTGCTCGCCGGCCTCGCGCGATCACCCTCTCCGACGCCTACTACACCCGGCTCGACATCCATCGCTATGCCGGTTATGCGACGCTACCGCTGTTCGCGATTTCGTACCTCTCCGGCCAGCAGGAGCTGGAGAAAGGAAGCGCGGCCCCGCTCTGGGCGGATAAGGTTCACCGACCATCGGCCTATCTGCTCGCGGGTGTGTTCACGGTGAATACCGTGACCGGGCTCCTCAACCTCTCGGAGGCGAGCAAGGTGTCGCACGGCAAGACTCGCCGCTGGGTGCATGCGGCGCTGATGCTGGCCTCCGACGCCGCGATGATCTACGGTGTGGCGAAGGCGCCGAGCCTCAGCACCATCGATGACCGTATCGCGGCCGGGAAGCGGGGGGGATGGACGCCGCACAAATCGTTCACCGTCGCCTCGATGAGCCTGGCGACGGTGGGGTACCTGATGATGTTCGTCTGGAAGGAATAGCCAGTCAGGCGGGAGGGCTGCCCCTCGTCGAGCTACTGCAGATCCTCGCCCAGCAGCCTTTCGAACTCCGCCTGCAGTTTTTCCGCGCCCAGGCGCGCGAAGAGCCGAGTCGCCTCCTGGCGGCAGACGCCGGCTTCCTCATCCCGGCCGAGCCGCTGCAGCGCGAGGGCGGCCGCGCTGGCGCACTCCGCCTGCAACTGCAGGATTCCGTATCTGGTGGCAACCTCCCGTGCGGCGAGTGCCAGGTCCACCGCGACGGCATGCTTTCCTTCCTTGATGGCGAGCAGCGCGCGCAGTCGCGCGACCTCGGCGAGGCCGACTTCGTCATCCGCCTCGCGGCAGAGCCGCTCCGCGCGGCTGAGCTCCTGTCGCGCGAGATCGAGTTCACCCCGGTCGAGGTGAATCTCGGCCCGACCCATCACCGCCAGCGCCATCAGTCCCCCCTCACCAACCTCCTCGGCATGACGGACCGCCTGCAGCGCGGCGGCTTCGGCGTCCATCCAGTCGCGCTGCTGCCGGAAGGTGAGGCCGAGATTGTGGTAGGTCTGCGCGGTTCCCCGGCGATCGCCGAGCCGCTGGTAGGCCAGCAGCGCGGTCCGGTACAGGCTCAGCGCCAGGTCGGGACGGTTCCTGAGGTGCGCGACGGACGCCAGGTTGTTGGAGGCATTCGCCGCCATGCGGGTGTCGTCGACGAGGCGCGCCAGTTCCAGGGCTTCCCCGAAGCAGCGTTCGGCATCCTCGAGTCGTCCCTGCTCGAACGCCACCGCGCCGAGCAGGTTCATCGCACGCATCCGTCCATCGGTATCGGCGCGGGCGCGGAAGTGCTCGAGCGCCGACTCGGCCAGCGTGACGCTGGTGCCGAAATCCCCGAGCCGCGTCGCCGCCGTAGCCGCGAGCAGTTCCCCCTCCGGCCGCCGCCGGGCCGGCTCGACGCGCTGATGCGCGTCGAGGGCCTCGCGGAAGCGCCCCGCGTCCACGAGCTGGCGCAGCTCGCGGGCGGGATCGTCGGAGTAGTGGGTCTGCTCGGTCATGGCATCATCAGGTGACTGGGCTTCGTCTCCAGCGGCGACCCCGAGGGTCGCGCGCGGTCAGTAGGCGATCGCGTAACGGCTGAAGCCGTTCAGCTTCACTTCAAGTTCCTGCTCGACATCCAGCCTGGTCGTCGAGAGCTTCACGAAGTCGTCGGTCGGCAGCGCCTGACGCCAGATGGCGAGCTGGTTCACGATCGTCGAGTCGCTGACTTCATCCGTCTCGCCGAAGCTGATCTTCAGTTCCGCCTTGTGCGCGGGGTCGAAGACCAGGCCCGTGGGCAGAAGGTGGAACAACACGCTGTCCCCATGCGCCCAGACGATGCTGATGAAGGTCGAGTCCCCGTTGACGATCGGCGTGCCGTTGGGCAGCGACGCAAGCGCCTGCCGATCCAGCTTGAGCCGGATGAAGTCCTCCGTTTCGCCGCTGCAGTCGGCGGGTGCGCCCGCCTTGGGGAACTCGAGCGCCAGCTCTTCATCGCTCCCGTTCGTGCTCTTGTGGAACCAGGCCCCGACGCTGTCGGCGCAGGGCTGCGCAGTCGTCACGGCGAGATGGACGTAGTTGAGCGCCGAGGGCGGCTTGCTCACCTGGCCGCCGCCGGTCGAATCCGAGCAGGCAGCCGCCCCCGCGATGATCGCCGCGGCGAGGATGAGCGAGGGGGAGATGCGCTTCATGGTTCCATTCCTTTTCAGGGGGCGACCGAGGGGTGCGCCCGCATAGCCGGGCGGCCACCCTGGCCGCCGCGAAAAATTCCTGCTGCCCGTCCTGCCGCTCACACGGGTCGACCGGGGACGGTCGATTCTACGCCTATTCGTCGTCCCCCTGCCCATCCAGGATCCGCTGCAGCCGGGGCCGGGAGATCCCGAGCCGCCGTGCCGCTTCACTCTTGTTGCCGTTCACCAGCTCGAGCATCGCCTGGGACGCTGACTGGGTGATCGCTTTCAGCGTCGCCGGGAACGGCAGCACGCCGTCGCGGGAAGGCTCGGCCGTGAGCCGCGCCGTCGGCAGCTCCGCCACTTCGATCGTCCCGGGGGCGCTCAGCACCAGCGCCCGCTCGATCGCGTTCCGCAGTTCGCGCACATTCCCGGGCCAGCTATGCGCCCGAAGCGCGGCCCGCACCTCGGGGCTGAGCGCCGGCACCGGCAGGCCGTATTGCGTCGAGAGCCGCGTCGCGAACGTCTCCGCCAGAATCTCGATGTCCTCCCCGCGGTCCCTGAGCGGCGGCAGCACCAGCGCCACCACATTCAGCCGGTAGTACAGATCCTCGCGGAATTCGCCGCGGCTGACGGCGGCGCCGAGATCCATGTGCGTGGCCCCGATGACCCGGACATCCACCTTGCGCGTCGTCTGTCCGCCAACCCGCCGGATCTCGCGGCTCTCCAGCGCGCGCAGCAGCTTGGGCTGCAGATCGAGCGGCAGGCTTCCGATCTCGTCGAGGAAGATCGTGCCGCCGTGGGCCAGCTCCATCAGACCTGGCTTGGCGCCGGTGGCTCCGGTAAAGGAGCCCTTTTCATGGCCGAACAGCTCGCTCTCGAGCAGGTTCGCCGGAATCGCGGCGCAGTTGATCTCGACGAACGGCGCCGCGGCCCGGGGGCTGTCGTAGTGCAGGGCCCGCGCGAGCAGTTCCTTGCCGGTGCCGGTCTCGCCACCGATGAGCACCGTCACGTCGCGGTGCTGGGCCACCCGGCGCGCCTGATCGAGCGACCGCTTGAGCGCCACACTCTGTCCGACGATCGCATCGAACCCGGAAAGCCGGCGTTCATCGGCGGCGAAGACCACGGCGTTCGCCTTGCCCGCGGCTTCATCCCGCTCCCGCTGCAGCGACCGGCGCAGCAGGTCCAGATCCTCCGGCAGCGCGAAGTAGTCGCGCGCTCCCCGCTGAATCACCGCCGCCGCGACCCGGTGGTCCGGGGATGCGCCGATGACGTAGCGCGTCAGTCCGGAGGGCAGGGTCCCCAGCAGATCCAGCGCCTGGCCCTCGGCGCCCCCCGCGAGGATCAGGGCGCAGGTTGCGCCACCGGCCGGGGCTTCGCCCTCACCGGGCTTCCACTCGTGGAAACCGGCGCCGAGATCGCCCGCGAGTTCGGCGATCGTAGTCCGGAAGCTGTCCGAGAGTCGCACGATGGCGATCTTCCAGGTCGTTTCGCTCAGGTCGCTGCTCCTTGGGCCGTATGCGTATGGGCGGCCATCAGAGCCGCCCATACGCATCGGCCCTGCCGCACCCGCTAGTTGTCGTCGCTGCCTTCGTCGTTATGCCCGTCGTGATTCCCGTCGTGGAACGCGTGGAACGAGGCCTCGATGTTGTTGCGCACCAGGCTGTCGTTCGCACCGCCCTTGATGCCGGTCGCCGGATCCACCAGGCCGCCGGCGCCGTCCGAGAACCAGTTGGAGACGTCCACCTTGATCGTCACGTCCACGTTGGTCGCCGAATCCGCGACCGTGATGGGCGGGATCAGCCGGATATGCTGTTCGACATTCAGGTCGGTCGTGAAGACGAACGGCGTCCCGTTGTAGCTGCCCACCGCCCGAATGCTCACCCCGTCGAACTCGGGATGCGCGGCGAGGAACGCGGCATCCTTTGCGTCGGCGCTGTCGCCACGCGGCTTGTGGATCTTGATGCGCAGCTGGTCGTACGTGCCGGTATCCACGGTGACGGCGAAGGCGCGATCCACACCGCCGCCGAGCGGCACATCGAGCAGGAACGGACCGGCGTTGAACGACTCGCAGGCGTCCTGGTGGCCGTCGGCGCCGTTGTCGTCGCCCTCGTGCCCGGAGCCTTCGCTCCCGGTGCTGTCGCTTCCGCCACCATTCATGCTGGCGGAAGAAGAACCGCCGTCGTCCGGGCAGGAACTATCCTCGGCCCGCTTGAAGCGGAGGTCGCGGAGCACGAGCTGCACCGAGTCCAGCACCACCGTCGAGCCGCCACCACTGATGGTGTCGGAGAGGAACGCGGCGTGCGAAGGTGACGCGCCGAGCGCCTTGCTCGACAGGCTGAAGGTCACCTGGCTCCTGGCGCTCGGCGCCGTCCCACTGCCACTGCAGGCCGCCAGGATGCCGGCAAGAGATGTCAGCGCCAGTCGGCGCGCGGTCTTCGAGATCATTTCATCCTCCGGGAGGGGTCGGGTGTTCAACTGCTCTGACCCGTTGAAGAGCAATCGAAATGCCCGCCATGCCGGAGTCGCAAACGGTTGTGAACAAATAGGTTGGAGTTCCTACGGAGGCGTTTCGCCTCCATCGAAACGATCAATCTGCATCGGAATGTTACACCTCATGCGGCTCCATGTGAATCAGGACCCCCGCCACCTCGGGTACCGCGCTGCGGATCGCTGACTTCACCCGGCCGCTCAGGTTGTGGGCTTCGCGTAGCGTCATCATCGGTTCGGCCTGCACGTGGAGGTCCACGTAGTAGCCGAATCCGACCTTGCGAACCTTGAGCTTTTCGATGAAGCGCACGTCCGGTGTTGCGGTGGCGGCGGCGCTGATCCGCTCGATGAGATGCGCGCCCGGGCTCCGGTCCATGAGGTCGTCGATGGCGGGGCGGATGAGCAGGATGGCGTTGATGACGATGACCCCCGAGGCAACCAGCGCCGCCCAGTCATCGGCGGATTCCCATCCCGGCCCGCCGATGAGCGCGATGCTGATGCCGATGAACGCGGCGGTGGAGGTGATGGCATCGCTGCGATGATGCCAGGCATCGGCCTTGACCGCCGTGCTCGATACCTCCCTGCCGACCGCGCTCACGCGGCGGAACAGCACCTCTTTGACGAGAATGACGCCGACGAGGACCGCGAGCGTGAATGGCGCGGGAGTGTGGTGCGGCTGGTGGATCTCCCGGATGGCTTCCACCGCGATGCCGGCGGCGGCGCCGATGAGCATCAGGGAGACGACCGCCGCCGCCAGCGGTTCGGCCTTGCCGTAGCCGAAAGGGTATTCGTCGTCGGCCTGCTTGGACGCGATCCGGAGTCCGCCCCAGACGATCAGCGAGGAGAAGATGTCGGCGGAGGATTCCACGGCGTCGGCGATCAGCGCGTAGGCGTTCCCCAGCACACCCGCGAACAGCTTGATGATCGCCAGCAGCGTGTTGACGAGCAGGCCAACCTGCGCAGACTGGATGCCGCGGCGCGCGGGGGTTTTCATGGCCCGTAAGATAGGGCTCGCGGGACGCCCGCGCACTGCGTGTGGGGGGACGAAGGGGACCTGGTTGCTCACCCCGGGAAGCCAAGAGGTCCCCCCGGCAGCGCCGGAGAGACCCTTGGATTGGTGCGGAGACGTTGGTGGTGCGGGGGCGCGGTTCAGCTCGCGCTGTGGTCGTCGTGGCCGTCGTGGTTGTCGTCCTCGAAGGCGTTGAGCGAAGCCTCGATGTTGCTCTTGACCTCGCCTTCGTTGGGCTGGCCCTTGATGGCCGTGGCCGGGTCGATCAGGCCGGTCGCGCCCTGGTTGAGGAACCAGGTGTTCAGGTCGACGAACAGCGTCAGGTTCGCGCCAGCTGCATCGGTGACCGTGATCGGCGGCACGAAGGTGTGCTCCTGCTCGACGTCGAGATCGGAGGTGTAGGTGAAGGCGACGCCGTTATAGGTGCCGGTCATCCGAACGCTCACGCCATCGAACGAGGGGTTCGCCGCCAGGAAGGCGGGATCGTCGCTGGCGCTCGGCCGGTGGATTTCGAACTTGATCTTGCTGTACGAACCGGTGTCGATCGCGACGTTGAAGGTGCGCTGCGCGCCGGCGCCGAGCGGCAGGTCGAGCAGCACAGGACCAGCCTTCATCTCCTCGCAGTCATCGGTGGTGGGGGCAAGGCTGTCGCAGGCCGCCGACGGCACCGAGCGCTCGAGTTCGATCTTGCGCAGCACCAGCTGAACGCCGGTCACCACGATGGTGTCGCTGCCGGCGACAATGGTCTCCTGCCCCGCGAGCGCGGCGCCGCGGATGGCGGCCGGAGTTCCCTGCTTGGTCGCGAGCTGAAAGGCCACGGTGCGGCCGGTGCTGCTGGGGCCACTGGTGCTGCTGCAGGCCGCCAGGAAAGCGACCGCGGCGAGGGCGGTGTAGGCATACTTGGACGCGGACATCGTGATCTCCTGAACGGGTTGAGTGCATCGCTGCTGCTTCCGCCGCACTGTAAAAGCAAGCGCGGTGCCCGTCCGTGCCATTCAACGTAACTCTTTATAGCAATTGTTGTTAATGCCAGTTTACGGAGTTGGCAGATCCGTCTCGAAACTATACATAGTGATCCAGTTGCCACGAAACGTTCCGCTCGTGACCGTCCGTGGAGTGCCAGGTGGTCTCTCGCGATGCGCCTCCGGGTCCCATACATTCCTCGTCACTCATCATCTATGGTGCGCCGTTCGATCGAAATGAGTACATCTGCGAGGAACCATGGTGATCACCCGACCCGAAGCCGGTGAGTTCGCGCCTCACTACGCCACCTACATCAATGCCGTGAGCGGCAGTGATGCCATGCCGGTGCTCAAGGCCCAGCGCGAGTCCACCGGCCGCTTCCTCGCGGCCGTTCCCGAAAGCCGTGCCGGTTACAGGTACGCCGAGGGGAAGTGGAGCTTCCGGGAAGTCGTCGGGCACCTGAGCGATGCCGAACGGATCTTCGCTTACCGGCTGCTGCGCTTCGCCCGCGCCGATCTGACGCCACTCTCCGGTTTTGATGAGAACACCTATGTCCCCGCCGGCGAGTTCGAGCGCCGGAGCCTCGCCGATGTCGCCGCCGAATTTGCGGCCGTCCGGGACGCTACGCTGGCCCTGCTGCGCGGGCTGCCGGCCGAAGCGATGGTGCGGCGCGGCCCGGCGAATGGCAAGGAGATCACTGTGCGCGCGCTGGCATGGACCATCGCGGGCCACGAGGCGCACCATATCCGGGTGCTGGGGGAGCGGTACGTCGGGTGAGCGGCTTCCTGCGGCCGCTTCAGTCCGGACTGTTGCCTCGGGGCGCGCGTCTGCGTACGGCGGGCCTGCTGCTCGGCTTCATCGCTCCGCTATTCGCTTGCGCCCGTGAGGCGCCCTGCCCCCGCTGCGACACACTGGTCATCGCCGCGACGGGAGAGCCCGAATCCGTGCTGCCGCCGCTGGTCGTCGAGACGGTGGGACGGGATATCAGCGACCTGGTCTACGAACATCTCGCCAACCTCGCACCAGGCGGCGCGCCCATCGATCCCGCCGCCTTCCATCCCGCGCTGGCGGAGCGCTGGGAACGGGTTGACAGCCTGACACTGCGCTTCCACCTCCGCAAGGGCGCACGGTGGCAGGATGGACAGCCGGTCACCGCCGGGGATGTGGTCTTCTCGTTCGACGCCTTCGCCGACTCGGTGCTCGATTCGCCGGCCCGCTCCTATCTCGCCGGAACGCTGACGGCCACCGCCGAAGACTCCTCGACCGTGCTGGTGAAGTTCTCCCGCGCGTATGCCGAGCAGTTGTACGACGCGACGTGGCATGTGCGGGTGATCCCCGCGCACATCTGGCGCTGGGTCGTGCATCAGAACTGGGGCCCCGACTCGGCCATGGCTCACATGGTGGGCAGCGGTCCCTACCGGGTGCAGAGCTGGGTGCGGGGACAGTCGCTGACGCTGGTCGCCGACACCACCAACGGGCAGCGGACGAAGATCGGGACGGTGGTCTGGCGGTTCACCAGCGATCCCGACGCCGCTCTCAATCTCGTGCTCTCCCACGAGGCTGATCTCATGGAGTCCATCGGCGCCCCCGAACGGGTGGCGCGGGTGGGAGCGGATACCGCCCTCCGGACCTTCAGCTATCCCGCCGCCGCCTACGGCTTCCTGGGATACAATCTTGGGCAGGGGAACCATGGACCACTCTCCGACCGGGCGGTGCGAAGGGGCCTTGGCATGGCGGTCGACCGCCAGAGCATCGCCGAGGGCGTCTTCGGGGCCGGTGCCAAGGCACCGCCCGGACCGATGTCCCAACTGTTGTGGGTATGGGATGATGGTGTCGCCACGCTGCCGTACGATACAGTCGCTGCGGCAAAGACCCTCGATCTGGCCGGCTGGCCGCGTGGCGAGGACGGAATGCGGCGGCGGGCGGGGCGTTTGCTCGGATTCGACATCCTGGTGCCCGCCACGAGCGCCGGGCGGAAGCGGATTGCGCAGACACTCCAGGAGCAGTGGCGCCTCGCTGGTGTGACGGTGTCGGTGACGGCCGTCGATTTCCCGGTGTTCCAGCAGCGGCTGGGGGCAGGAAAGTTCGAGAGCTACATTGGCGCGTGGCTCGATGAGCCGAGCCCGCGCGGGCTCGCTGACCAGTGGACCACGGCGGGGATTGGCGTGCTCAACTACGGCGGCTACAGGAGTCCGGCCTTCGACCGGCTCTTTGCGGAGGCCGTCGGGGCGACCGATGTGCCCACGGCCCGGGCCGCGTGGCGCACAGCGTTCGATACCCTCAACGCCGATGCCCCCGCACTTTTCCTGTACGCACCGGTGAACGTCGCGGCGGTTTCGCGCCGGATCGAGGACTTCGAGGTGAACCCGTACTCCTGGTTGAGCGGGTTGCCGGGATGGACCCTCCGCCGGCCGTGACATGGGCCCGACTCCGCAGGAACCACCCTCTTCTCTGGAAGACCGCATGCGGCGAACGAGTGTCATGGTCCTTCCGCTGCTCGCCGCTTGCGCCGTCGAGCGCCTCGCTCCCGCGGTCCCTGCGGAACTCGTCTTCACCCACGGCGCGATCTGGACGGCCGCACCGGAGCGCCCCTGGGCCCAGGCCCTCGCGGTGCGCGAGGGGCACATCGTCTACGTGGGTGACGACGGCGGGGTGACCCGCTTCATCGGCAGCGAGACCAGGGTGGTCGATCTCGCGGGCCGCATGATGCTCCCGGGCTTCCACGACACCCACGCGCACCCGCTCTCGGGCGGCCTCGAGCTGGGGGAGTGCAACCTCTACGACGCAGGTACGATCGCGGAGGCCGAGGGCATCGTCCGCGCGTACGCCCAGGCGCACCCCGAGCTGCCGTGGATCAAGGGCAACGGCTGGCAGCTTCCGGTCTTCCCCAGTGCCAATCCGCAGAAGGCGATCCTGGATCGCATCGTCCCCGACCGGCCCGCGCTGCTGTACGCGGCGGACGGTCATTCCGCCTGGGTGAATTCAAAGGCGCTGGCGCTGGCCGGCATCACGCGTGACACGAAGGACCCGGTGAACGGGCGCATCGAGCGCGATGCCCGTACGGGCGAACCGAGCGGCACGCTGCGGGAGTCGGCGATCGAGCTGGTGGCCTCCAAGCTGCCGGACTACACCGCCGAGCAGCGCATCGGCGCGGTGCGGCGCGCTCTGGCGGAGGCCAACCGCTTCGGCATCACCTCGATCACCGACGCGGACGCCACCCCGGAGTATCTCGAGGCGTACGCCGCGCTGGACCGCAAAGGCGAGCTCACAGCGCGGGTGACGGCGGCGATCCACAGTGAGAGCGGGAATCCGGTCGAGCAGGAGGCCGCGCGGCTCCGCGAGATCCGGCAGGAATACCGCAGCGGCAACCGGCTCGCGGTCGGCACCGTCAAGCTCTTCGCCGATGGAGTGATCGAGGCGCATACGGCTGCCCTGCTGGCGCCCTATCTCGATCGTCCCGGCTACCGCGGTACGCTCAACTACGAGCCGGACGATCTCACCGCGCGCATCACCTCCTTCGACCGGGACGGCTTCCAGATCCACGTGCATGCGATCGGCGACCGCGCCATCCGGATCACGCTCGATGCCCTGGCGCACGCGCGCGAGGTCAACGGCCCGCGGGATGCCCGCCCGATCATCGCGCACCTGGAGCTGTTCGATCCCGCGGACATCCCGCGGCTCCGGGAACTCGGCGTGGTCGCCAGCGTACAGCCCTACTGGGCACTGCCTGACGATTACGTCACCGACCTGACGCTGCCGGTGCTGGGCCCGGCCCGGTCGCGGTGGATCTACCCCATCGGGAGCCTGATGGCGAGCGGGGCGGTGGTCGCCGGTGGCAGCGACTGGACCGTGTCGAGCCTGAATCCGCTCGACGCGATCCAGGTCGCAATTACCCGTCAGGTGCCGGATTCGCTGAATGGCCCGGTGCTGAATGCCGAGGAGCGGGTGGATCTCCCGCGGATGCTCGAGGCCTACACCATCAATGGGGCCTTCGCGACCCGGCTGGAACGGGAGACCGGTTCACTGGAGGCCGGCAAGGCGGCGGACCTGGTCGTCCTCGACCACGATCTCTTTGCCCTCCCGGTGACCGAGATCCACAAGACACGCGTCCTGCTCACCATGCTGGATGGGCAGGCCGTCTTTCGCGACACGAGCTTCATCAAGAACTGACGGACATTCAGGAGTCCTCCGTGACCAAGCGGCTGCAGGTCTACCAGTCTCCCGAGATCACGGTGACCTACGATCCCAACCTCTGTATCCATGCGGCGGAATGTGTCCGCGGGGCGCCGGCGGTCTTCGACACGTCGCGTGCGGACTGGGTCCATCCGGAGGCGGCGCCCGCCGCCGAAGTGGCGGCGGTCGTGGCGCGCTGCCCGAGCGGGGCGCTGCAGGCGATCCGGGCCGGGTTCGCTCCGGCACAGCAGGTCATGGCCGGTGACGTGACCGTGCGGATCCTGGACAACGGCCCGGCGCTGGTCCGCGGCGCGGTCACGCTCGAACTGGAATCCGGCGAGGCACGGCCGAAGACCTCCTTCGCCATCTGTCGCTGCGGCGGCACCAGGGAGACGCCCTTCTGCGACGGCAGTCATGCCCGCAACGGCTTCCGTTCGAGGGGACGCTGAGACGCGATGTCTCCCGACGACCCGGCGGCCCTCGGTGCGATCGGCCAGATCGCCATCACGGTGCACGACCTGCCGCGCGCCGTGCGCTTCTATCGTGATGTCCTCGGACTTCGGCTGCTCTTCGAGGTCCCGACCCTCGCCTTCTTCGACGCCGGTGGTGTACGGCTGATGCTCGGCGTGCCGGAAGACCCCAAGTACGACCATCCGGCGTCGATCATCTATTACCGCGTGCGCGACATCCATGCGGCGGCCGCACGCCTCGCGGCGCACGGCGCCGGGATGCAGAGCGAGCCGCACCTGATCGCGAAGCTGCCGGACCACGAGTTATGGATGGTGTTTCTGGAGGACAGCGAGGGGAACACACTGGGGTTGATGAGCGAGGTGCGGTAGCGGTCAGGCCAGGCGGCAGGCCTCGCGCTCGAAGGGATTGTCGTGATAGGCATGCCGGCCGCGCAGCAGCATCGCGAGGCTGGCGCCGAGATACAGGATCGGAAAGAACGCGCCCCACCGCTCGTACTGGTACACGTGCACCCGCTCGTGGCTGCGGGTCTGTTCGAGGTCCGCGCGGGTCCGGGCCAGCACGACGTGACCCAGCGTGATGGCGGCGATGGCCATCGGCGGGTAAATCCGCGAGAGCGCCACCGGCAGGAATCCTCCGCAGGCCTCCAGCACGCCCTCATGCACCGCGGCGTCGCCGCCACTCACCCGGACGAGCAGCGCGATCGTCGCGGCAGGCGCCGAGACCGGAGACACCCAGAGATACCGGAGCAGCGGCCGCAGGGTCAGAGCCCTCGGGCCGCGGATTGCGCGTCGCGCCGGGCCGCCTCGAGGTGTTCGGTGAGGCTGCTGGCGCGGATGCGCTGGTGCGAGGTGTGCCAGACGGGATGCCCGCCGTGGAGCAGGATCACCTGCGGCGAGGCATGACCGACGCGGAGCACCCTGGCGAGATCCTGCGACAGGTGGCGCTGCCGAACGACATCGAGCTGGTAGACCGGCAGATCCGGCTGCTGAGCGGCGAACGTCTCCACCTCTTCCCTGGAGATGAGGGACACTCCGCAGCGGGTACTGTGCTTGTACAGCAGGGCGAACTCTCCTTCGGGAAGCGTCTCCAGCCAGGCGGTCGCGGTGTCGGCGGTGATGGCGGCCAGCGCCATTAGAACGGGCCGATGGTGATGGCGTCGGCGCCGGTCAAGCTGGTCTTGCAGAAGGTCTTGCCGGGGGGCACGGCGCAGAAGGCGAGGGCATAGGTCGAGCCGGGGTGCTGGAGGCTTGTGTCCACGCTCCAGGTCACGCTGGTCAAGCCGCTGTTGTCGGTGATGTTCGGCAGCGGGGAGGTGATCTGCCCCGCCTCGACCTGCAGCGTAACGCCGACGCCCGGGTGCGGGGTCGTGGATCCGGTGTCGGTGACGAGCAGCGTCAGACTGGTGATGTAGGCCAGGGTGCCGCCGCCCGAATGGGTGGGGCTGCCGACCACCGCGATGTTGTACGGAGATCTTGGCTGAGACTCGCTCGTGGTTCCGCCGCAGGCGGCGATCGTGACGGCGGCGATGAGCAGCAATGGGCGACGCATGAAGTCCTCTCTGGAATGGCACCTTCCGGCGCCTGTCTGGGCGACCGCTACCATCCAACTATGTGCGGAAGCGGGACGGATGGGAAGATCCGCGCCGTGGCCGAAATTCATCCGGCGCGTCAGCCGCAACAGCATCGCGCGGCTCAGCGCTTCGGCCGCTTGCGGTTCTTTCTTCTGGCGACGTCGATCGCTTTCTCGACCCACGGCCTGAGACTCTCGGGATCGTCGAGCAATTCGTCGGGCACCCGGTAGTACTGCATCACCTCCCCGCCTTCACCGAATGGCTGGAAGGGGCCCATCCCGCGGGCCTCGAAGTCGGGCCGGTTGGTGTCGTCCACCTTGAAATAGAGCAGGTCGTCATCGGCGAGCGCGAAGAAGAGCGGGCCGGAATAGATGCCCAGGCCGCCGAACATGCTGCGGCCGCGGATCCCGGTCGCGACCCGTCCGAGCTGCTCCAGCACCCACGTCCGATAGCTGTCGCTGACGGCCATCAGGTCTGTCTCCCGGGGTGCAGCTCCTTCACGTAATGCATGGTTTCCTCGCCGTAGCCGAGCCGGTCGTACAGCCCGCGCGCACGGGTGTTGGTGGCGAAGACGTTCAGGCTCATCCGCCGATACCCGAGCCCGATCGCCCACGATTCCGCCGCCGTCATCAAGCGGCGCGCCAGTCCCCGGCCTTCGGCTTCAGGTGCAAGCGCGAGCACTTCCACATGGCCATGCCGCTCGCCGGTGAAGTAGTCGGTCCTCGAGGAGGTGAAGATGTAACCTAGCACCTCGCCGTGTTCGCCGACGGCGACCAGTATCATCGTTCCGCCATCGGGGCGGTGCAGCGCGTCGAGGAGGATCCGGTGATCCGCGGCGGCAATTTCCTCGGCGGTCCGCCAGCTGGGAACCGGAAAGGCGGCGAGGCGCGGACTGAGCGCGAGCAGCGCGGCTTCGTCGGTGGGAAGCGCCGGGCGGATGGTGGCCATCATGGTGCGCGGAGCAGCCCCGTGGTGCAGGAGGAAAACCAGCGTCAGTGCCCGAAGCCGCTGAGCCCGACCTCCGCGTTCTCGAGCCAGGCGAGTGACCTCGGCGCAACCTCGAGTGCCGCGTTGACCTGTGCCAGCGCCTGCGGCGGCACCCAGCTCACCAGATAGCTCTGGTCCGCCTCTTCGATGTAGGCGGCCCAGGTGTCCCAGGGCGGTGCATCGTGCGCGTCGAAGTAGCCATGGCTCGCGGCGCGCGCCGCACCGCGCGAATGGGGCGGGGTCGGGAAGTACACCAGCAGCAGGCCGCCACCGAAGGGATCCAGCGCCCGGCGCCAGCTCCGCCCCAGCGCAAAGATCCGGGCGTTCGCCACTGCGCGAACCGTATCGGGCCACGGCGCGGCGGCCGGCGGCGCGAGCGACGGACTCCGCAGCGCATCGGCCAGCGGCGTCTGACCGGCACGCCGCTGACACCAGGACACCGTTTCCGCGAGCCGCTCACGGAACGGGTCCAGCGAGCCCGATATGTCCGGTTCACTCCGGAGAATCCCCGGTACGGTCATCACCTTACCCTCGGACTTCCTGTCCAGAGTATGCCGCTCGGAACGGAACTACTTCGCGGCCTTCGGCGGCGGGTTGTCGCTGTTCCAGATGTCCTGCACCGCGTGCCACCTCCCCGCATCCTTGCGCCACGCCACCAGGTACTTGCCGTTGTCCTTCCCGCCTCCGGAGGCGGCGGGTACATCCATCGTCCAGTTGCCCTCCTCGATCGCCCAGTCGCCGCTGACGCGGATGGTCACCGGTGTCAGGACGAGCGTCGCATTGAGCGCCCAGAGGCCGGCCCAGAAGCTCCGGATGGCTGCGGGGTTGCTGACCCGCGGCAAGTTCGGCGGCAGGAGGACCGCGTCGGTGGCGTAGATCGCGCCGATGGCGGAATCGTTGTGCGCGGCGAGCCAGGCATTCCAGTTGGTGTCGATCGCCCGGATGGCGGCTTCATCGGCGGCGGTGTCGACCACCGCGACCTGTGCGCCCTCGCTGCAGGCCATCGCGAGCGAAAGGGCGAGGGCGAGGAACGGTCGTGTGGTCAGCCCCATGAAGTCTCCGGGGGAGAGGGTGGGATGGAGCAGTCCGCGACTCATGATGCGACCAGACCGGGAATGAGGCAAGGGCAGGAGCGCCGAAAATCCGGCCGCGACGCCGAAGGACGTCGTCGCGGGCGGATCCGCGCCGAGCGGTTACTGCGCCGCCTGCGGTTGTGGCGCGGTGCACGCGGCGTCCTGACGCCGGAGTGCACCGAGATCGACCGCCGTCCAGTCGCTGTCGGCGGCCGGCGGCAGCGCGAAGGCGGTGCGCACATCGGTGTTGGTGCGCCGGTCCACCTTCAGGGCCGTGATGCCCTTGAGGAGCACGAACACCGGCGCGCCACCCGGTTCCCGGGCATCGAGGGCGACGCCGAGACAGGTGAGGCCGCGAACCCGCGCGGCGGCGAGCTGGCCGGGCACCCACGCACCGCCCATCACCGGCGCCTCGGCGAGGACCCGTGCCCCGGGATAGACCACGGTCCCGCCAGGCTCCTGCGCCGCCAGCGGTGCGCTGATCGCGAACGCCAGTGCGAGGAGCCGTGGAGTGTGGCTGGACATCCATGTCCTGAATCTGGAGTGCGGCCGGTGGATGATCACGCAGACCGCCTGCTGTACCGGGCGTGACTCTGGCAAGCCACGTGTCCGGGTGCCGACGTGAGTCAGGCCTATTTCTTCTCGGGTGGCTTGCCCGTCTTCTCGAGCGTCTTCAGCCACTTCACCGCCGCGGCGAGCGCGTTCTTCTTGCCGCCGTTGCTGAAGTCGCCGAAATACGCCTTGAACTTCGGGCGCCAGCCCTTGGCCGACTGCCGGTGCCCGACGCGCACGACGTATCCGAACGTGCGGGTGCTCGGCTGGTCGACGCGACAGATGCCGGGTGGGAGATTGCGGTTGACGCTGCGGACGCGAGCTGCCGGCAGCGCGACCTTCTTGGTGCGGGCGGAGGCAGCGGGCTTGCGGGCTGCGACCTTCTTCTTCGGTGCCATGATAATTTCTCCTCTAACCGCCACAGGGATTTGTGTGAGGGGCTACCTGGCGGGACTTCAAGATACGCGGGCTGCGGGTTCGAATGGAAGTGCTAGGCATGTTAATGTCCGCTCACGGACCGCTCAGTACCCGTCTCCCATAACAGCTCCGTATAAAACCGGATGCCCCAGCCGACATTGGCCACGGACAGCCGTTCGTCGTTGCCGTGCACTTCGTACCGGTTCTCCTCGATCGGGACCAGATAGGGATCGAGGCCGTAACAGATGATCCCCGCCTGGGCATAGGTCGGCCGGTCGCTGGCGCCCGGGCTCACCGGCGTGGCCACCGGCACCCCGGGCAGCAGCTCGCCGGCCACCCGTTCGATGGCCCTGAACAGCTCGGTGTCGAGCGGCGCGTCGTAGCGGGGTGTGATCGGGGCAATCTCCTCGAGCCGGATCAGCGAATCGCCGATGACGCGGGTGAGTTCCCGGCGGAAGGCGGCCGGGTCCTCGTCAGGGAGGAGCCGGATGTCGAGTTCCACGGAGGCGCGCTCGGGAATCGTGTTCGTCTTGTTCGAGCCAGTCAGGACGGTGGGGCTGATGGTGTTCCGGAGCAGGGCGTTCCGCTCCGGCTCGCCGAGCAGCCAGGCCCGCCCCGCCGGGGAGCTGAGCGCCAAACGCGGGTTGGCCAGCCAGCGCTGGCCCTCGCCCGTCTGGTCCTTCGCCATGGCCTTGAAGAAGCGTTCAACCGCGGGAGTCAGGCGCACCGGCGTCTGCCAGGCCGCGACGCGGGCGATGGCCCGCGCCAGCCGGGGCACCGGGTTCTGGTCTCCAATGGGGACCGAGCCGTGGCTGGTCCTGCCCACCGCGACGAGCCGGGTCCAGTAGGGGCGCTTCTCGCCGACATCGATGCCGAACCAGCGGACCTTGCCACCCTCGACCCGGGTGTCGGCGCCTTCGGTGAGGAGGTACTCGACGTCGGCGAGCAGGTCGGTGTGCCGTTTGACAAAGGTGATCGCGCCGATCCCGTCCGACTCCTCATCCGCGTTGCCGATGAAGACGATGTCCCGGTCGAGCACGATCCCGGCACGCTTGATCGCGATGAGCGCCATCAACTGAACGATGCCGTGCCCCTTCATGTCGAGCGCTCCCCGGCCGTAGACGTAGCCGTCCCGGATCTCCCCGGCGAACGGCTCCACCGTCCACTGCGCGCGAGTCACCGGCACCACATCCATGTGGTGCACCAGCGCGATCGCCCGCTGCTTCCCGGTGCCGCGCAGCCGCGCATAGAAGTTGGCCCGCCCCGGTCCCAGCTCGGCGGTGTCGAGGATCTGCCCCTCGATCCCCTCACGCGCCAGCACGCCCCGGAGCCAGCGCGCCGTCAGGATCTCGTTGCCGGGCGGGTTGGTGCTGTTGATCTGGAGATACTGGGAGAGGAGCCGCGCGCCCTCCTGCTGCAGGGCGGGCCAGTCGAATCCGGGCTCCTGCTGCGCGGCGGCGGGCGCCGCGATCACGGTCAGGGCGATGAACAGGGCAGAAAGGCGCATGACGGGGAATATGGGCGCCGGAGCGCCGGGGCGCATCCATCCTTCGGCCCAACGACTCGCCTGACTCGGCCTCACCCGTTGACCGGTGGGCCGGTCGAAGGTGAGGCGTCCGTCGTCAGGCCTGACTCAGGGGCTGAGCAGGCTTCCCTGCATTGGCGCAGGCGCAACCGCGGGACATCGGCAACCCGGATTCAGCGGGCCGACGGGTCCGGCTGCATCAAGCCGAACAGGTTGCCCTCCGTGTCCTTGGCGTACGCCAGCCAGCCGATCCCCGGTACCGGCATCTTGGGCAGCGCGATCTGCCCGCCGGCCCCGGGTATCCGCACCAGCAGGTCGTCCACGCTCGCCACCCCAAGGGTGCAGACGAAGGCGTTCACCGCCGCCTGATCGCCAGGCGGCGGCCCCTTCCGCCGCACCATGCCACCGTTGATCCCCGGGGTCCCCTCCGCGCCGGTGGTGATCAGCCAGTATTCCATCCCGCCGTCCCACTTGGTGAAGGTCCAGCCGAAGAGCTGCTCGTAAAAGTGTATGGCACGCTCGGGATTCTCGGCGTGCACCTCGAAGTGCATCGGTCGGGACATGGGGGTCTCCAGAAGGAGGGGCTCGGGATGAGTGTCAATTGAAAGGTGCGGCATGGAGCGGGCCTGCGGGAGAGGCCTACGTGGCCGGCTGGCCCGGGGATTCGTCAGGCCGCCCGGTGCGCGATAGATTGGAGACATCCCAGCCAGGAGGTTCCATGTCGACCGTGATTCGCCGTGCCGCCGCCGTCGTGGCGGCGGTCGCCGTCGCGATGGTCATCATCACCCTCGCGGAAGGCCTGAGCGGCCACCTCTATCCGCCGCCGGCGAATCTCGATCTGACCAACCCGGACGTGATGCGCGAATACGTCGCCCGCCTGCCGATCGCGGCGCTCTTGATCGTGCTGGCCGGCTACGGCGTGGCAGGGCTCGCAGGTGGCTGGCTCGCCACCCGGCTTTCGAATCCCCCGATCCTGCGACCAGCCATCGCCGTCGCGGCCGTCCTGCTCGGCGGTTCGATCATGAACCTGCGCGCGCTCCCCCATCCCGCCTGGTTCTGGGTCGTCAATGTCGTGCTGGTGGTGGCGATGCCGCTGGCAGGGGCCCGTATCGCGAGCCGGGGTTCGGCCATCAGTTGAGCCGAGACCGGCCATCCGCGCTAGAGTGCGGTGGCCTCGATGGTGACGCCGCTGACGTGAATGGAAACGGGGGCGGTGGCGGCGCTGACACCGGCGAGTACGGCCACCCGGGCGGACAGCATGATCGTCCCGAGGCGCCCGGCATCCTGGGCCAGTTTGGAGGCGACATTCACCGGCGATCCCGCGATGTCGCGCCGGTCCCCGCCGAGTTCGAACAGCAGTATCCGGCCCGCGTCCATGCCGACGCGCAGCGCGACGCCCTGGGCCGCGAGCGTGTCACGCAGCTTCCGCGCGAAATCCACCGCATGCCGGGCATCGTCGAAGAGATAGATGCTCACGCCGCTCGAGGTCTTCACCTCGGTCCCCGCCAGATCCTCGACCAGTCCCCGGCCGATCCGCTTGATCGCCGCCGCCAGCGCCAGGTCGTTGAGCGCGGCCACCTCGGGGATGTCCCGGTCCTCCCGCTCCGGCGCGATGACGACCACCGTGACCTCGCGATAGGCAGGCCGGGGAACGACGGAGGTTCGCCGAGTGCGCTGGAACTGGGCGAGTCCGCCGTAGAACTCGTCGGTGAAGGGAAGCGGGTAATGAAAATCGCTGGCCTCGATCCCGCCGAGGCGCGGTCCATCGGTGACCCGATGGATGACGCCGAATCGCTCGAGCAGGTCGATGCGTGGTGACAGATGAAAGGAGGCGGTCTCTCCCAGCTTCGCGGCGACGGTATCGGTCACGACCAGTTCGCCGGCCGAGGTGAAGTCTTCGGCGACGCCTTCCACCCGATCCGCGTCGGGTCCGTAGATCCCCTGCCCGAGTTCGTAGAACTCCCCGTGATGCACACAGATGCCGATGCCAACCTCGCACTCGGCGCGCACCCGGTCCAGCAGCGCGAGCAGCATGCTCACGACATGGTCGGCGGAGATCCCCGCCGGGTAGAACATGGCCGTGTTGTCCGCGGCCCAGACGCCGATCGGGATGCCGCCGATCGCCTTGCCGTAGGCGTGGGCCAGCTCCTTCGGGCGGCTGATCATCGCGAGGATCTCGATCAGCGAACGCTCCTGGGTGAGCCGGGTGAGGCCGGCCGAGTCGGAGCAGACCACCAGTCCGCGAAGGGTGTAGGGGGCGAGCAGCTCACGCGCGGCCTGAAGCGTCTGGCTGCCGCGGGTCCAGGTGGAGACGACGCCGAGCGGCAACTGCTGCCCGGCGTCGGCGGGGAGATCGAAGAAGCCCGGCGGGAACCGGGTCGGACTGAACCGGGGCATCGCGGCTAGTAGCGCAGGTGCTTGAGGTAGTCGAAGCTGCGCCGTGCAAAGGCGAGCGGGTCCTTCGGCTCATCATGCTCGAGGAAGTAGTGCCGCACCCCCGCGGGGCGTGCCTGACGGAAGATCGCCTTCCAGTCGATGACCCCGGCGCCGACGTCGACCATGTCGCCGTTCGCCGCCATGTCCTTCACATGCACCATGTGGAAGCGGCCGGGATACCGGGTGAAGTACGTCAGCGGGTCGCGATGCCCCTTCCGGATCCAGAAGAGGTCGAGCTCCATCACGACGACGCCGGGGTCCGTCTGATCGAGGAGCAGGTCATACCCGGTCTTGCGGTACTCCTCGGGCAGGTCGGCCATGCTCTCCAGCGGATCGAACTCGAACCAGTGGTTGTGATAGCCGAGGGTGAGTCCGGCCGCACGCAGCTTCTCGCCGGCGCGATTGAAGGTCTGCGCGATCTGGCCGTAGCCACTGGCGTTCCGCAGCTCCTCCGGCAGCCAGGGGACGACCACGTACGAGTGCCCGAGGGTGTGCGCGATCTCGATCGTCTGGTCGAGCGTGTCGGTGATTTCGGGAATGCCGTAATGCCCCGAAGGCGCGCGGAGGCCGTGGTGATCGAGGATGGCGCGGATGTCGGCCGCCTTCCGGTCATACAGACCCGCAAACTCCAGCTCCTTGTACCCGATCCGGGCGAGCGCCGCGATGGTGCCCTCGAAATCCTGCTTGAGCGCGTCGCGCACGGTGTAGAGCTGGATACCGATGGCGCGGATCTTGTCTTCCATGAGCGGCAGCCGGGGCAGGGAGAGCGTGGCCAGTGCGCCGGCCGAGAGGGTCTGCAGGAATTCGCGCCGGATCACAACTCCCTCCGCTTCATGAGGTCCACCGCGTGGCTCGCGGCGCGTGCCGTGAGCGCCATGTAGGTAATGGACGGATTCTGGTTCGCCGACGAGGCCATGCAGGCGCCGTCGGTGAGGAAGAGATTGGGCGCGTCCCAGACCTGATTGTGTCCGTTCAGGATGCTGGTCTTCGGGTCGCGCCCCATGCGCGCCGTGCCCATCTCGTGGATGACGAGGCCCGGGCTCACCGTCTCGTTGGTTTCCGTGATGTCGGTGGCACCCGCGGCCTCGAGCATCTCGGTGGCGGTGTGGATCATGTCCTTCCACTGGGCGTGCTCGTTCTCGCCGTAGCTGCAATGGATGCGGAGGGCCGGAATGCCCCACTTGTCGGTGCGCTCGGCATCGAGCTCGACGAAGTTGTCGTGACGCGGCAGGCATTCGCCGAAGCCGTAGAGACTCATTCCCCACGGCCCCTGCTCGGTGAGCAATGCCTTCTTGAAGTCGGCCCCGAAGCCCTTCATTCCGGAGCCACGGCCCCAGCCGCTGCGCCACGCGCCGCCCTGGAAGGCGTAGCCGCGCAGGAAGTCGGGGTGCTGGTCGGTCACGTTCCGGAAGCGGACGAGGTAGATCCCGTTGGGCCGGTCGCCGTAGGACCCGTGGTCCTCATAGCCGGGGATGGTCCCGCGGGCGCCGTGGCCCATCGAGTGATCCATCAGGTAGTGGCCCAGCACGCCGTTGGTGTTGCCGAGGCCGTCGGGGAATTCGCGGCTCTTCGAGTTGAGCAGAATGCGGGTGGACTCGAGGCTGCTCGCGTTCAGGAAGATGATGCGGGCCTTGAACTCGATCGTCTCGAAGCTGTTCGCGTCGATGATCCGGACGCCGGTGGCGCGCCGGCGCTTGCCGTCGTACTGGATGCTCTCGACCACACTCCAGGGGCGCAGCGTCAGCCGCCCCGTCGCCGCGGCGGCCGGCAGGGTGGCGTTGATACTCGAGAAATAGCTGCGGGTGATGCAGCCGCGCTCGCACGGTCCGCAGTAGTGACAGGCCTTGCGGCCGAGATGGTCGGCGGTGAGAATCGCGCAGCGGCCGATGGTGAGCACGCGCTGCCGTCCGAACGCCCTGGCGAGTCGATCCCGCACATGCGACTCGGCGCACTTGAACTCCATCGGCGGGAGGAACCGGCCATCGGGGAGCTGATCGAGTCCCTCAGCCTGCCCGCTCACCCCGATGAAGCGCTCGACGTGGTCGTACCAGGGTGCGATGTCGGCGTAGCGGATGGGCCAGTCGACGCCGTGGCCGTCTTTCGCGTTCGCGCCGAAATCGAGATCGCTCCAGCGGTACACCTGCCGGCCCCAGGTGATCGAGCGGCCACCGACCTGACGGCCGCGGATCCAGGAGAAGGGCTTGTCGTCAGGGGTGGTATAGGGGTTCTCGAGATCGTTGACGAAGAACTTGCCCGACCACTCGTCGCAGGCGTAGCAGTCCTTCTGGACCGGCTGCTCGCGTGCGAGTCTGGCGCGGTCGCCCCAGCCGCGGAACGGCATCTCCCACGCCTGCACATGCTCCACGTAGTCGGTGGCGGGATCGACCGGGCCGCCCGCCTCGAGCAGCAGGACGTCGAGGCCGCGCTCGGTGAGTTCCTTGGCGGCCCAGCCGCCGGAGATGCCCGAGCCGACCACGATCGCGTCGTAGCGGGTACGCATCAGAACCTCACGCACCCGTCGAACCGACCGGGGATGATGGGTTCCTTCGTGACTTCCTTCACCACCTTCTCCGCGGTGAAGTAGCCATAGACCGTCAGCGATTTCAGCATGGCGAACGCTGATTCGGCGCTCCCGGGCTCGCCCTTCACGCCGTCGAGCAGGGTGAGGAAGGCGACCTGCCGCTCGGGAGCGAGATCGAGGTAGCGCCCGCCCGCCCGCCGCTCGATAGCGGCGAGTCCGGTGATGAAGTGATCGCGGGCATCGTCCTCGTACCAGTGCGCGAGCAGATGATCGATGAACGCCGTCACGCCCACATCAGATGCGCCGGGCGTGTCGGTGCGGGGGATGATCTGATCGGCGATGGCGGTGACCAGGGCGGCCTGGTCCGCGGTGAGTGCTTCGAGTCCGTCGCGGTGCACTCCCTGGTGCAGCCGGCGGCCGAAGGCGATGGCGGCGCCGGCTTCGCGCGGCACGAATGGCAGGACCGAGCACGCGCCGAGAATCTGCAGCAGGTCGCGCCGGTGCATCGTGGACCTCATGGGCTGAGGGGAACAGCCAGCAAGGTATGGCATGCCCGCGGGTGCGTCTAGCGGCCGGTGCCCGCCCGCCGTATCGTTGAAGCTGATTCCCTCCCGACTCCGAGATCCTCCATGCGACTCCCGCTGCTCCTGTTCGGCGCCCTCGCCCTGTCCAGTCCCCGCCTGGCCCTGGCCCAGGACACGCCGGCGCTCAATACCCTCACCCCGGCTGAGAAGAGCGAGGGCTGGAAACTCCTGTTCGACGGCAGCTCGCTGAAGGGGTGGCGCGGCTTCCAGAAGAAAAAGGCGCCGGATGGCTGGGCGGTGGTGGATGGCGCGCTTACCCGCGTCGGCAAGGCCGGGGACCTGATCACGGAAAAGCAGTATGCCGACTTCGACCTCACGCTCGACTGGAACATCTCGGAGGGCGGAAACAGCGGCATCATGTTCCGGGTGACCGAGGGCAGCGAGGACACCTACGAGACCGGCCCCGAGATGCAGGTGCTCGACGATGCCCGGCACCCCGACGGCCATAACCGGCTGACGTCCGCCGGGTCGGCCTACGGCCTGTATGCGGCGCCCGCGGGCATCGTGAAGCCGGCGGGAGAGTGGAACCACGTGCGGATCCTGGTGCAGGGCAAGCATGTGGAACAGTGGCTCAACGGGACCAGGGTCGTCGAATACGAATTGCAGAGTCCCGACTGGGAGGCGAAGGTGGCGGCGAGCAAGTTCAAGCAGTGGCCGGGCTACGGCAGGGCGCACAAGGGGTATATCGCGCTGCAGGACCACGGCGACCGGGTGGCGTACCGGAACATCAAGATCAGGGAACTGCGATGATCCGCTTCAAGCTGTCGGCGATGATGTTCCTCCAGTACTTCATCTGGGGGGCGTGGTTCGTCACGATGGGAACCTACCTCGGGACCACGCTGCACTTCGACGGCCCCGAGATCGGCGCCGCGTACGGCAGCATGGCGATCGGGGCGATCATCGCCCCGTTCTTCGTGGGGATGATCGCCGACCGGTTCTTCCCGACCCAGAAGATCCTCGCGCTCCTGCATTTCATCGGCGCCATCCTGCTCTTCTGGGCGGCGAACGAGCCGGACTTCGGCACCTTCTATCCGGTGCTGATCGGCTACGCGCTCTGCTACGCGCCGACGCTGGCGCTCACCAACTCCCTCGCCTTTGACAACATGAAGGACCCGGCGAAGGAGTTCCCGCTGGTCCGGGTGCTCGGCACCATCGGCTGGATCGTGGCGGGACAGACGATCGGCCAACTCGGCCTCGAGGCGACGGCGGTCCCGATGCAGATCGCCGCCGCCGCGTCGGTGGTGCTCGCGGTGTTCTGTCTCATGCTTCCGCATACCCCGCCGCACGCCGCCGGGAAGCCGCTCAGCGTGCGGGACATGCTCGGCCTCGACTCGCTCTCGCTGATGAAGGACCGCTCCTTTGCGATCTTCGTCATAGGCAGCTTCCTGCTCTGCATCCCGCTGCAGTTCTACTACAGCTTCACCAACCTGTTCCTGAACGAGATCGGCATGGTGGCCCCGGCGAGCAAGATGACGCTGGGGCAGATGTCCGAGATCCTCTTCATGGTGCTGCTCCCCGTCTTCCTGGTTCGCTGGGGCACCAAGAACATCATGCTGCTCGGCATGGCGGCGTGGGCCGCACGTTATCTGCTGTTCGCCAACGGCAATGTCGCGGGCGGCGCGTGGATGCTCTACCTCGGCATCCTGCTGCATGGCGTCTGCTACGACTTCTTCTTCGTGACCGGACAGATCTACGTGGACCAGCGCGCGGGGCTCAAGATCCGCGCCGCCGCGCAGGGCTTCCTCACGTTCATCACCCAGGGCGTCGGCAACCTGATCGGCAGCGTGGCCTCGGGCGTGGTGGTGCAGCAGTTCGTCCTCGCGCCCTCGGGCCACGACTGGCACGCGATCTGGATCCGGCCCGCCATCGGTGCCGCGGCAATCCTGGTGATCTTCGCGCTGGTGTTTCGGCCGGGCGTGGAGAAGAAGCTGGAGGCGTAGGGGGAAGGGCCCTCCGCCAATGGAATATGGGTCGCGCGAATCCGGACCGCTCGTGCGCCAATGGGGAATCGACGCGCGCCAGGCGAAGAGAACGGCGAAAAGGGGATTACCCGCGTTGCCAGGAATGCCACAACCACAGGTGACTCATGGCCCGTAAGAATTCATCCCGTCGGGAGTTCGTGTCTTCGCTGGCCGCCGGTGCGGCGGCCTTTCACATCGTTCCCCGGCACGTGCTCGGCCGGGGCTACCGCGCGCCAAGCGATACGCTGAACATCGCCTGCATCGGTGTGGGCGGCATGGGGCGTAACGATGTCCGCGGCATGGAGGGCGAGAATCTCGTCGCCTTTGCGGACGTGGACTGGAACAGCGCCGAGGACGCTTTTCGGAGCTATCCCAAGGCGCGGCGCTACAAGGACTACCGCGAGATGATCGACCGGGAGGCGAAGAACATCGACGCCGTGACGGTCTCCACCCCCGATCACAACCACGCCGCCGCGACCATGCTCGCCCTCAAGGCGGGCAAGCACGTCTACTGCCAGAAGCCGCTGGCGCGCTCCCTCGGCGAGGTGCGCGCGGTGCGTGCCGAGGCGGCCCGCCGCCCGAAGCAGATGACCCAGATGGGCAACCAGGGTCACACCGGCGAGGGGATGCGGCAGATGCGGGAGTGGGTAGAAGCGGGGGTGATCGGCGCGGTGCGCGAAGTGCACTACTGGACCAATCGGCCGATCTGGCCCCAGGGGATCGACCGTCCCACCGCACTCCACACTCCGCCGCTGACCCTCGACTGGAATCTCTGGCTCGGCCCCGCGCCGGAGCGGCCCTACAATCCGGCATACGCGCCGTTCAGCTGGCGGGGCTGGTGGGACTTCGGCACCGGCGCGCTGGGGGACATGGCCTGCCACGGGATGGATGCGGCGTTCTGGGCGCTGAATCTCAAGTACCCGACCCGGATCATCCCCGAGACCACCAAGCTGTACGAGGAGACCGCCCCCAAGTCGTCGCGCATCGAGTACCACTTCCCCGGCAACGCGTCGCGCGGGCCGGTCACCGTCGTCTGGCGCGACGGCGGGCTCTGGCCGCCGCGCCCCGCAGGACTGCCGGAGACGATGGACTGGCCGCCCGAGGAGATTGGCGGTCAGATGTGGGTCGGCGAGAGCGGCTCGATTCTCGCCGGGATGTACGGCGAGGATCCCCGGCTCCTCGACCCGGAGAAGGACGCCGCGCTCAAGGCGAACCCGCCGGCCCAGAAGTACGAGCGCTCGCCTGGAGTGTACGCCGAGTGGATCCGGGCGATGAAAGGCGGCGCGCCGAACTGGTCCACCTTCGATGGCCATGCCGGGCCGCTCACCGAGATGGTGCTATCGGGCTGTCTCGCGGTGCGGATGGGCCAGCCGCTCGATATCGACCCCGCCAACGGTGCGGTCATCGGTGCCAAGGTGCCCGAGGAGTGGATCCGGCCAACCTACCGGAAGGGGTGGACGCTCTGAGGCAAGCGAAACAGGCCGGCGCGTTCCGCGCCGGCCTGTTTCACGTTGTGGATCGATCAGACCTGCAGCGCGCACGGGCGCGAACCACGCGCTGGTGACGCCTCCGCAGGCTCACGCCACCTGGGAAAGCTGGCCGCGGGCCTGTGACGTCCTGGCGACATGCAGCATCGCCGCGACCTCGAGCCGGGTGCGCACCGCGAGCTTCTGCAGCACCTTGTGCACGTGCGTCTTCACCGTATGCACCGCCACGTTGAGCCGGACGGCGATCTCCTTGTTGCTCATGCCATCCCCGATCAGTCCCATGACCTGACGTTCCCGACTGGTGAGCGCCGCGCCCGGGACGGTCTCGGCCGTGGCGATCGCGGCAGCGTGCGGGAGGCTGTTCCACGTCGCGCCGGGAAGGGTTGTGGTGTCGGCCGAACTCTCGGCGACGAGCACGCGGATGGTCTTGAGGAATTCGTCGAAGGGGATGCCCTGCATCATCAGGTCGACGTTACCCGTCCTCACGCCTTCGAGCACCCCTTCCTTCAGGGGGAGGAGACCGAGCACCAGCACATGTCCACTCGGGATGCCGGCGGGCGAGACTGCCTTCAGGTTCGGCGTGATGTCGATCTGTTTCGGCCACAACGCGGCGGTGTGGTCGTGAGCCTGGATGTCAGTTTGCATGGTGTGTGTGCTCCCGTCTGAGACAGCGGGTTGTGCCCGCGGTAGTGAACAGGGGACTCGTGTCAGGCCGACGGCCTGAAAACACAAAAGACGCGTGGGATCATTGCTGCCGATCCCATTCGCGCCTTCGACTCACGAGCCCGAAGCCCGTCCGCCAAGGGGCTGCCGAAGCAGCCATTGTCCCTCCTGCGATTGAGAAGCTAGGCTAGTGTACCGACCTGCGCAAGCGCGAGATTCCCCCAATCCGGGATCGTGACGGATGTCACAGGTTCGTCAGGCGATCCTGATGAGCAAGTGCGGGCTCCGCCGGGTGTACGCGCAGTCGCATCCTCGGATCCAGATCCGCCCGGTGCGCGGGAACCGGACAGGGGAGGCCGAATACGAGTCTGTGACCCGGCATGGGATCGCATCGTGACGCGCGACGTTGTGCGTCGCGGTGGCATCACATACATTGACCTGGTCGGTCATGGATCCGGACTTGGGCCGGATCGCCTAACGGGAGGAGTACGGCTCCTCCAGTCGCAGGCGCGAAGCACGCTCTCGGGCGTGGATCGCGCCTGCGCTCTTTTTTATCCGTCTTGGAGGCGATATGTACGATTCCTCGAGCCCCAGACCCGGGAGCGCGCCGGTGCCGACCGTGGGGCTTCGCATCGCGGTACTCGAGCGCCGGTCCCGGTTCGCCGCCCTGCTCAGCCGGGTCAGCGGGAAGTCGATCGATCAGGCGTGGCGGGCCTTTCGGCCCCTCCCCGCGCCCGATGGGACCTGGGGTGTTCCGCAGGCGAGCGAGCCGGGGGAGCCGGACAACCCGCACGCGGCCATCCGCAAGTGAGTGTTCCGCCGGTCGCACGATCCGGCCGTGGCAGCAGTTCCGGCCGGAGGGGGGAGGAGGCCGGCGCCACGACGGCGCCGGTCCCCTTCATGGGTGGCGGGAATACTGCGGGGTAACACCGGCGCGAGAATGAGCCGTTCGTGAGGACCTGCCACCGGCTCGAAATCCCGCGCCAGCAAGCCGATCCGCTACCGGGATGCGGGATGGTGGCTGTTGAACTCCTCGACCTGCTTTTCGAGATCTTCCTTCGCCACTCCGTAGCGCTTCTGGAGCAGGCCAACGAGCTGGTCGCGCTTGCCGCCGAT
Source organism: uncultured Gemmatimonadales bacterium (assembly GCA_963817435.1). Taxonomy (GTDB): domain Bacteria; phylum Gemmatimonadota; class Gemmatimonadetes; order Gemmatimonadales; family GWC2-71-9; genus JADJOM01. The sequence goes on along the minus strand of CAWFNY010000003.1, from coordinate 228,784 downwards.
CACGTCCAGATCATCGTCGGTCAGCTTGCCCCACCGCTCCCGCACCTTGCCCTTCAGTTGCGTCCACTCGCCCTTCATCTGGTCTTCGTTCATTGGGAACTCCGGTTCAGAGTTGTGGTTGAGAAAACGACAGGAGGCGCGCACCGTCGCGACCCCTCCGCGATGGTCCGCGCCTCCGACTTCCGGCACACCTGCTGCCGTTCGCCGAGGCGTCCCGGTGCCCGGGCCGAGCCACGCATCAGGTGCCCTGCTGCTGCACCCCGACGGCCATGCTCGGGGTCATTTCATGGATCAATCGGGACTGGCCCCGTGACTCAGGTCAGCGCGCGCTTGAGCAGACGCCCACGCTTCTTCGCTTCCTTCATCACGATGTTCTTCCTGGAGGCCAGCGCCCGGGTGGCCTTGACGGCCTGCTCGACCCGGCGCGAGTGCGCAACCGCCTCCCGCAGGCGGTCCAGGTCCTCCTTCAGCTTGTAGCTCGTGATCTGCTTCGCGATCCGCTTCTGGTCCCGCTCGAAGTCCTTGAGCTGGGCCGCGGCGAGCTTCTTCAGTTTCGCCCAGCGGCGCTCGAAGGACTTCACGCTCCGCAAGTCCATGGCACTCCCCTTTCGTGTACGATGGGCAGGGTTGGAGATCATCCCTAGAACCGGAACGACAGCCCCGCCGTCAGCGCGAGGTCGTTCTGATAGCTCTTCGTCCCACTGAAGTTTCCGCCATACATGTAGTCCTCGGCGTCGAACCGCACGCCGATCGCCTGGCCGAGTGGCAGCCGGAGGCCGGCGCCCACGAGCGCGCCGAAGTCGGTCTGGCTCCGGTTGCTGTGCAGCACGTCCTCTCCGCGGCGGATGATGGCCGGGCCGGCGCCAACGAAGAACCCGAGTCCCGACGTGGCGGGGGAGACGCCGACCATCAGCTTGAGGGCACCGACGACCACATTGCTGTTCCGGTTCGCATTGATCGTGGCACCCGCCACCTCGACGCGGGCCGGGGCAAACCCCGCGACGAACTCCACTCCCAGCAGGCTCCTGCCCCAGAGGGTGAGCCGCCCGCCGCCGATGAAGCTGTTGTTGCGCCTGATGCTGTTGCCGACCGAAGAGAAGGTGTTCTTCGTAGGCACGTAGATGCCGGCATACGGCGTGATGCTGACGGAGCCCTGCGCATGAGCGCTCCGGGCCCCAGCCATGAGGCCCAGCAGCGCCAGCGCGGAGACGGCCAGCTTGCGGGCCGGATTTCGCGGCATGATTACTCCCTCAATGAAGGATTGCGGGCGGCCATTCTGTCATCGAAGGCGATGGCGTCGGACCCGCAGACGTGGTCATCCAGACCGCACTAATGCGCCGTGCCCATCGCGTGCTCCACCTCGGCAAGGTCGCTGAGCAACGGCAACCCATCGGCATCCAGCAGATAGCGCCGGGTAACCCGGCGCCCTCTGCCGGCCGGCATGGTGACCGTGAGCGCGCCACTGCTTTCGCCGTGCACCTTCACATGACGGTAGAGGGCCGGGACCGGGCCGAGCAGACCGACGATCGTCACGAGGAATTCGTCGAGCTGCTTCTGCCAGACCTGGCCGACGACGATGATCCCTGCGGAGCTGTCGGGCGGATACCGCTCATCATCGAGCAGGGTGGGATCCCGGCTGACCAGCACGCGATCGAGCCGCCGCGCCAGCTCCACCAGCGCAACGCCACCCATCCCCGCCCCAAAATCGGTCGCCGGACGCAGGTCCCAGAGACGGTGAAAGGCCCAGTCGGTCGCGCAGAGTTCCGGGGCGAGGAGGAACGGCACCTGCGCCGCGAGACCGCGGGTGACGGCCCGCTGGCCGGCGCTGTCTTCCCGGGTCAGCCGGAGCCACGGCAGGGTGGTCTCGCCAATGGTCTCGTCACACGGCGCGGGAGCGCTGAACCGCGCTTCCGGCAGCGGCCAGGGCGGAATCGGTGTGAGGGAATCGAGCGTCATCGTGAGCATCCTCTGCAAGGGGCGCCTGGGCCCGGAAATCACAGAAGGCGCGAGGATCGCTGCTGCCGATCCCTCCGCGCCTTCGACTGGCGGGCCACCTGCCCGTCCGAAAAGGTCGGCCGTCCTGATGGCCATGTCGTCTGCACCCCGCACTGCAACACTACCGACGGCACGCCGGGAGCACAAGCGGGTGGTGCTGACTGCCTATCTAGAGTGACATCCGATGGCTGATCCCCTCATCCCTTCGAGCGAGGGCCGGTTTCCGCCCCGTGGCGTGCCGGGCGGAGGCCGCCGCCCGCGCCGCGCCGTGCCTTACACATGGTCCAGCAGCAGCTCGAGCTTGGTGCGGAGGTCGCCGAGCGCCTTGGACTTGAATGCGGTCTTGGTCTCCTCCAGCACCCGGACGGTATCGGTCACCGCCTCCTGGAGCTGCATCCCACGAGGGCAGTTGATGAGCTGGCAGACGTGCTGGTGGTCCTTCGGCTGATTGCTGAGCGCGTGGCCGAGCTGTTCCAGGTCGGTCAGCGAGCCCATCACATTGCGCAGCGTGAGCGAGAGGAACATGTCCACGGGGATCCGGTTCCCCGCCGCCTCGGAGCTGGCGAGGTGTTCGAAGTCGTTGCGCCAGGTGCGGAGCCGCTTCTCGGTGGCCTGCATCGCCTGGTAGGAGCGGAACCGCCCCACCGCGCGCCGGACCCGCTCCAGCAATTCGGGGAATGCGACCGGTTTCGTCAGGTACGCGGCGACCGGCAATTCGATGCACGCCACCGCGGAGCGCACCGACGGGAAGCCGGTCAGGATGATCACCGGCAGGCCGCCGCTCTTCTCGGATATCTCGCGGACCAGCCGGAGGTCGGCGTTGCCGGGCATCTCGAGGTCGGTGATCAGCAGGTCGAAGGACTCGGCGGTGACGGCGGTGAGCGCGGCATCGCCATCGTTCACCGTCACGCATTCATAGCCTTCCTGGCGCAGCAGGTCGGCGGTCGCATTCAGGAATGTGGGCTCGTCATCAGCCAGGAGAATCCGTCCGGATTCAGACATCATCGGACTCCATTGTGCATCGGTTTCAAAGGAAGAGTGACTATGAATTCGCCGCCACCACCGTCGGCATCGCCCACGGTGATGGTGCCACCCGCGGCGGTGACCGTGCGGCGTACCAGGGCCAGGCCGAGGCCCATCCCGCCGGTCTTCATGCGGGGGTCCTTGGTACTGAAGAACGGCTCGAAGATCCGTTCGCGAAGCTCGGCCGGAACTCCGGGGCCGCAATCGGACACCCGAACCTCCAGTTCGTCTCCGGCCACTTCGGCGCGCACATGCACCTTCGTGCCCGGTGGACAGACCTCGATGGCGTTCTGGATCAGGTTGTACGCGATCTGGCGCAGCATCGCGGACGGCAGGGGTATGACGCTTGGAATGTTGACGTACTCGGTGACGACCTGGACCCCCGAACTCCGGTTGACCTGTTCGAGGAAGGAGATGGCGTCGCCCAGGACCGTGCGGAGCGCGGTCTCGCCGCTCGGTTCCAGCTCGGGGCGATAGGTCTCGTAGAGCTGGCGGGTCACCGCCGCGATCCGGGTGATCTCCCGTTCGATCGCGCCGACGTAGGAGTAGTGCGGATGAGTCGGGGGCACTGCTCCCTTGATGAGCAGAAAGGCGTTCTGGATTCCGGCAAGGGGATTGTTGATCTCGTGCGCCACTCGTGCCGCCACCCGTCCCATCGTCGTCAGCGTGTCGACTTCCTGCAGCGCCGCCTCGGCGCGGCGCCGGGCGGTGATGTCGCGCGCCTCGAGCAGGAACTGGTTCGGCTCACCGGCGGCATCGAGGATCGGCTTGACCGCGATCTCCAGGATCGTCAGGACGCCCGCGGAATCGCGCAGCTCCTCCTCATAGTGGGACGTGGTTCCGGCGCGCGCCGCCAGCGTCGCCTCCCGGATCCGCTCCGCCGCCGCTGCATCGATGATCCACCAGAGGGTCTCCCAGACCGGCTTGTGGCGTACCGCATCGAGCGTGACACCTCGCTGCTCGAGGACCACCTGATTGGCCTCGATCACCTGTCCGTCGTGGTCGAGCAACAACTGGAGCTGGAATCCGCTGTCGAAGATCGCCCGGAACCGGCGCTCGGCGGCCTCCCGGGCCGCCTCCGCAGAGCGAGTTTCAGTGACGTCGGCGCTGATGCCCAGCATCCGCCGTGCCTCGCCGGTGGGGCCGCGTTCCACGACCCTGCCGCGGTCGAGGATGGTATGCCACTCGCCACGCCGGCTCCGGATCCGGTACTCCACCTCGAAGCTCGCTGCCTCATCGGTGAGGTGCCGCTTGAGCGCCTCCTCCACCTCGACACGATCGTCGGGGTGAATCAGCTCCACCCAGCTCGCCCGCCCGAACGACACCGAGGCCGGATCGTAGCCGAGGTAGCGCCAGAGCCCGGCACTGCGCTGCGCATTGTCGGTGAGCAGGTCCCACTCCCAGATGCCGTCCGTCGCCCGTTCCAGCGCGGCGGCGATTCGCATCCGCTCCGTCTCCCGGGCGGCGCGCCGTGCTGTCTGCCCCAGCCGGATCGTGAGTGGGAGGAGCGCGCTGCCGATCAGGCCCATCACCAGCACGAGACCGGGAAGGTTCGATTCCAGTCGCGTGATGGTCGAGGCCGTCGGCCAGGTGGTCAGGGTGAGCCGGAGATCGCCCATCTCGAGCGGCAGGCTCCTGCTCCAGTGCGCTTCGCCGAGCGGGATGCTGGGAGAGCCCTCCAGCGGGTGCCCGCCGCCGGCGATCGCGTAGCGGAAACCGGAGGTCGAGTCCCTGAAGGCGCTCCCGAAGAAGAGGGCGGATTCCATGATACCGACGATGGCGCCGCTGCAGGATCCCGCCTCGCAGCCCGGCGCCACGATGACGAAGCGACGAGTGGCGGGATCGAGCGGCAGGTAGGCGAGCGAATCGTGCAGCCCGCTGTCCCGGCGCAGGTAGGAGTTCCAGAGCGAGTCCAGGCCGACGTCGGCGATGGTGCGCCCCTCTTGGTCGGGCGCGCCCGGGGTGGCGGCCAGCCAGAGCCCGCCCTGCAGGCCGGGAAGATCCCGTTGCAGGCTGCGCAGGTCATGCACCTGCTGGTCCGGAGAGGCGCCGGTGACTTTCCGGTCCGCGGCGCGGAGCAGGGAACGCGCCGCGATGTCGAGTTCGCGGACCAGCGAGATGCGCTTGGCGACGGCCGCCTGGGCCGTCTGGGAGAGCACCTGGTCACGCTCGCGGGCTGAGAGCGCTCGCCAGAGTACCAGCACCGTGATGCCGCTGGCGAGCCCGACGGCGAGCGCCAGCCAGCGCGCCGATTCGGTGAGTCCGCGGGACCAGACCAGCCGCAGGTAGCTGACCCCGATCAGGATCGCGCCGAACAACACCTGCAGCGACGCACCGGCCACGCTGGGGTCCGCCAGTGGATCGACCATGCGGGCCATGCGCGCCATGACGTAGGAGGCCGCAAGGGTCAGCAACACGAACCCGGCAATGCCCAGACAGAACTCCACGTTTTCGTCGCCCAGCATGACCGCGGCGAAGATGCCCAGCGCGGCTGTCGTGACCATGACGGCCGCGGGGAGCGTCATGCCGTCATCGCGGACCTGCAGCAGGCCGGTGGTGGCCAGGATTGAAATCAGGCCGATCAGGGTGGTGAAGCCCGAAGCCCAGAGCGTGGCGGCGCGAAGCCGCTTGAGGAATCCGAAGAATGCAAAGGCAAGCGCCGTCAGCGCTGCGGCCGTGAGCGGCCGAAGCGCAGGCCACGCCTCGGTGGGCCGGGCCAGTCCTTCGAGTCCCCGGATCTGGCCCACGAACCCCAGGATGCCGAACAGCAGGAGCGACCCCGCCGTGACATAGGCGAGGGTGCGTGCTGGCGACGGCCCAAAGCTGGCCGATGTTCGGGGTGAAGCCGGGGTGGTCATGGCACCAACACGAGAAAAGCGAGAAAGGCACAAACACCGCGCTCCGTGCGCGGTGTCTGTGCCTTCGACTTGCGGGGCTGGATCCCCGCCCGACAAGGCCCCTCTATCAATGGAGCGCTGCTTGCTACCGCACCAGCATACCCGCGGTTACTGGGAAAGGCAAGAAATGGAGGTTATCGGCTGACGAGGCGGGCCAGCTCTGCGCGGGCGCTGTCGCGCTGCGGAACCAGGGTCTCCTCGGGATGGAAACGGAGGGCGAGATAGAGCTGGTAGCTCTCGATCGCCTCCGTGGTGAGACTGGCCCGGGCCGCGGCCCGGGCGCGGGCGAGCGCGAGCGGAGCGCGGTACGCCATCAACTGGGCCGGGAGTAACCTCCCCTGCCGACGGAGTGCACGCACGGCCCGCTCGGGCTGGTCGAGCGTGAGAAACATCCGCGCCAGGAGGAGTGGGGTCTCCTGGAGGAGCCACGAGGACGGTCCGGTGGCCGCGAGGGAATCGAGGCGGTTCACGAGCGCCGACGCATTCGCGCTGTGCTGCTCCACCGCGAGCCAGGACTCGAGCAGCAGCGGTGCCAGCAGCGAGTCGGCGCCGTTCGAGGTGTTCCACGCCGCTCCCGCCGGTGGGAAACGGCGCAGTTCGGCCAGAATGCTCCGGGCGCTGGCGGTATCCCCCTGCGTCAGGTCCCAGCAACCCAGCATCCAGCGGCCGAGCCACTGGGCAAAGCCAGTCGCCGGGCGACGGAGTACGCCGTGGGCCCGCATGGCGCGCGCGGCGGCGGCACCGCGCACTCCATCCCCGAAGAGCGCGTCATCGAGATCGCCGAACGGATTGTCGGCCGGGCTCACCCTCGAGGGCCGTCCGAGATTCAGCATCAGACTACCATGAATGAACGCCGCGGTGCCACGCTCGGCGCCCGTCGCGGCCCGCGCCGTCAGGACCGAATCGCCCCGAATGGCATCCTCGAGGCCAAGGCCGTCCTGCTCCGGCAGCCCGACGATCCAGTAGAGGCTTTCGTCAGGCAGTCCGGGCAGCTCTTGCCGGATCTGCCGCAACGTTCCGCTGTCGCCCAGCGCCAGCGCGCTCCGCCATCGGAAGAATCCCATGCGCTCGCCCAGGCGCTGGTGGGCGAGATAGAGCCGCATCAGCTTCCGTATCGCGGTGGTGTCCTCGTCCTGGTAGGCGACGAGCAGCAGATGGTCCATCGGGAGCGCGAAGGAGGAATCGAGTGCCACGGCCCGTCCAAGGCTCCGGGCGGCGTAGCCGAGCGAGCTGTCCAGATCGGCCATCGCGCCGAAGTGGAGCTGCGCATCCCCCAGTTCCTGCCAGGCATCGGCGCGGTCCGGGAGGCGGAGCACGACGAGCTCCAGTTGCTGCAGGATGTCCCGGACGCTGCTGGCGCCGGGATAGCCGGGCCCCACAAGTGCGTAGAACCACAGCGAATCGTCAGCGGACAGCCGGGCCAGGTTCCGGGACACGAGTCGCGCCTCGCTCTCCGCAGTCTGGTCGAGCCGGGCCTTGGCGGGGATCGTCGCCAGTGCCGCGAGGGCGAACGTCGAGTCGGCCGCGAGGGCCTGCTGGAAGGCCATCACGGCGTCGGCATAGCGGCCATCCCGGAAGGCCGCCTTACCCTGGAGATAGGCGCGCCAGGCCGGCAGCGAGGTGATCTCGGTCAGGCTGCGCTGGCTCTCGCCTGAGCGGGAGGCGAGGAGCCGGATCAGCAGCCGGTCGATCAGCGCGGTGACACTATCCGGCGGACCCTCGACGCTCACGGGCTCGCCTGGTGCTCCGCCGCCGGGACGGGAGAGGTGGGCGGAGAGCACGATGCGCCGGGCATCGCCCACGATACTACCGTCGAGGACGCTCCCTGCGCCCACACGCCTGGCCAGGCGCGTCGCAGCATCTGCGCTCATCCCGGCGGCGGTGATCGAGTGCCACGCGGCTAGCGTCGCGCGCGGGTCTGCGGCGAGCGGTCCACCCTGGCCGGTCAGCTTCACGGCTACGACGTCCACCATCCCCTCTTCCCATCCTTCCAGGCCCGCGCCTGGCGCGTTCACCCGGAACGGCACGACGGCCACGAGATTCGGGTCGAGCCCCGGCGCGGGTCCGGAGCGCGCGCGCAGCGCGACCCATCCGGCCACCCCGAGCAGCAGCAGGCTCGCGATGAGGCGCGGCTGGAACCATCGCGCGCGCCGGTCGCTCGGTGCCCCGGTGGCCCCCGCCACCGCACTGGCGAACTCGGCCACGGTTGTGAACCGATCCGCGGGCTCGCGGGCCAGGGCGCGGGTGATCGCGGCTTGTATGGAATGGGGGACCTCCCGAAGGGTGCTGATCCGCGGGACCGGCTCCCGGATCCGTTTGGCGAGCACGGCGTGGGCGCTCGGGCCGGTGAAGGGTGGCTCTCCCGCCAGCATCTCGTACAGCACACAGCCGAGGGCGTAGATGTCGCTCCGGCCGTCGATGACGCGTTCGGCGGTCGCCTGCTCAGGACTCATGTATTCGGGGGTGCCGACCGACAAACCCGCCTCTGTGAGCCGTTCCACCGCGCCGCCCATGGGGAGCGCGATGCCGAAATCGGCCAGCACCGCGCGTTCCTCCTGGAGCAGGATGTTTGCGGGCTTGAGGTCGCGATGGAGGATGCCCTGGCGGTGTGCGTAGTCGAGCGCGCTGGCCACGTCCGCGAAGATCCGGAGTGCCTCACCGAGCGGCAGTGGGCCGTCGCGCAACCGGTCGCGCAATGTCCGGCCCGCGAAGTAGGGCATGGCGTACCATGCCACGCCCTGCTCGGCACCGGAGTCGAAGAGCGGCAGGATGCCGGGGTGATTGAGGTGCGCAGTGGTCGTGATCTCCCGCTCGAACCGTTCGGGACCGAGGAGGGCGGCGACCTGCGGGTGGAGGACCTTGAGCGCGACCTGGCGCCCGTGCTTCTCGTCTCGGGCGAGATAGACGGTGGCCATGCCGCCCCGACCGAGCTCGCGCTCGATCCGATAGCGGCCGTTCAGGGCAGAGTTCAGCGCGTCGAAGGCGTCGGTCATGGGGAGTCCACCGCCTAAGATGGAGTCACTCGGCATCCGGTGCCAGCGTCCGGCGCGCGGAGCTGGTTGCGAGCCTTGTTCGGGGCACCCGAGGTGACGTATGATCCGCCACCTCCAAGGCGGACTCATGCATCCACTCGCCGGCCAGCCCGCTCCAGCGAACATCCTGATCGACGTCGTGAAGCTCGAGCATGAGTACTTCGAGCGCACGGTCGATCTGAAGGACCCCACCAAGCTGGTGAGCTTCGGGACGAGCGGCCACCGCGGCACACCCTTCGACGGCAGTTTCACCGAGGCCCACATCCTCGCAATCACCCAGGCCATCTGCGAATACCGCGCCGGCCAGGGCATCACCGGCCCGCTCTTCGTCGGCAAGGACACGCACGCCGCGTCGCGCGCCGCGGAGCGGACGGCGCTGAGTGTGCTCGCCGCCAACGGCGTCGAGGTGGTCGTGCAACTGGGCGATGGCTTCACCCCGACCCCGGTGATCTCGAGGGCGATCCTCTCCTGGAACCGGGGGCCGGGCGCGGCGAGCGGGCGGCATGCGGATGGGATCGTGATCACGCCGAGCCACAATCCGCCCCAGGACGGCGGCTTCAAGTACAATCCGCCCAACGGCGGTCCCGCCGATACCGACGTCACGAGCTGGATTCAGGATCGGGCCAACGCGCTGCTGGCGGAGGACAATCGCGGCGTCAGGCGCATCGTCGGTGACGGTCTCAAGGCGCCGACGGTCCGATCCCTGGATCTTGCCGCGGACTACATCGCCGATCTCGCGAGCGTGATCGACTTCGACGCGATCCGCCTGGCCCGGCTCAAGATCGGCGTGGACCCGCTCGGCGGTGCCTCACTGGCGTACTGGGGGCCGATCGCCGAGCGCTACGGGCTCGATCTGACGGTGGTGAATTCGTCGATCGATCCCCGTTTCGCTTTCATGACGCTCGATCACGACGGCAAGATCCGCATGGACTGCTCCAGCCCGTCGGCGATGGCGGGGCTGGTCGGCCTCAAGGACCGCTTCGATATCGCCTTTGGCTGCGATCCCGACGCTGACCGCCACGGGATCGTCACCCGGTCGAGCGGACTCCTCAATCCGAATCACTACCTCGCCGTCGCGATCCGCTACCTGCTTACTTCGCGGCCGCGCTGGTCGGCGTCGGCGGTCGTCGGAAAGACTCTCGTCTCGAGCGCGATCATCGACCGGGTCGTCGCCCAGCTCGGCCGCACGGTGATGGAGGTCCCCGTCGGCTTCAAGTGGTTCACGCCGGGACTCTTCGACGGCAGTTGCTGCTTCGGCGGAGAGGAGAGCGCCGGCGCCAGCTTCCTCAGGCGCGACGGCACCGTCTGGACCACCGACAAGGACGGCATGCTGCTCGGCCTACTGGCCGCGGAAATCACGGCCGTCACCAGGAAGGATCCCGGCGAGCACTACCGCGAAATCACCGCCCAGCTCGGCGCCCCGGTCTACACCCGGATCGACACGCCGTGCACTCCGGCGGAGAAGGCGGGCTTCAAGAAGCTGACGCCGGATGCGGTGACGGCCACGCAGCTTGCGGGCGACCCGATCGAGGCGAAGCTGACCAGGGCGCCGGGGAACGGCGCCGCGATCGGTGGACTCAAGGTGACGACGAAGAACGGCTGGTTCGCCGCGCGGCCGAGCGGGACGGAGAATGTCTACAAGCTGTACGCGGAGAGCTTCGCGAACGAGGCGCATCTGCAGCGGATCGTGGACGAGGCGCGCGGAATGCTGCGGCAGGTGCTGGGCTGAGGTTGCGCGCGCCGCGGCGGGCTACGGCCTGCCGAAACGCGCGTCGTCGATGGGGACGTCCACCTCGACCGAGTCGAAGACGATCTTCTGGGTGTAGGGTGTGCCCGGCGTGTCGGAATCGATCTGCCACGAGACCATCACGCCGTTGACTGGTCGCCAGTCGTGAAAGAACGACTCGACGGCGATCGTCTGGCCGTTGTTGCGAATCGTCCCCTCCCACTTCCGCTCGAGATGGCTCTCAGTGTCGATATCGTCGTCAACGAGCTGGCGACACGGGAGACACTCCTTCCAGGGATCAGCGTGGCACCCGCAGCCGCCGCAAGAGCGGGTGCTCCAGCACGGCGCCGGTGGCGAAGTGGCCGTCTTCCCGCATGGCGGCCCAGCCGCTGTTGGCGATGAAGACGAAATCCTCTCCGACCCAGGTTCCGTGGGTCGGCTCCGAGAGACCCGGGGTGCCCGCTTCGAGAATCTCCGCGCTGACGATGCGCGTGTAGCCGTCGTCGAATTCGAGCCGCACGACCCGGTTGGGCCGGACTCCGTTCTGCACCGCGATCAGCGTGTGGCCACGGAGCCGGATGCCGTCGATCCCCTTCAGCACGAATCCTTCGGGACCTTCCAGCCAGCGGACAGCCCCGGTGGCGCGGTCCACGCGCGCCAATCCCCTGGCATAGTCGGCGACCAGCACGTCGCCGGTACCGGGAATCCCGGCTGGTCCCTGCGGGGAGCGGAAGGCGCCCTGCGGCACGATCGGATCCAGCCCGGCGTGGCCGGGGTGCACTGCATACAGGCCGCCGCCGCGCGAGTCGGAGACGACCAGGCTGCCGTCGTCCAGCAGCGCGATATCCGCCAGGGCCCGCGCGGTGTTGTCACGCGCAAGCTCATGGCGGGTCACGAGCCGGCCAGTCTGCAGATCGAATCCTACCACGGCTGTTCGCCCCAGCTCGCTTCGCGGAGTGCCGAGGCCCTCCGGTGTCGCCGCCGTGGTGACCCAGAGGAGATTGCGCGCGGTGTCGATCGCCATGGCGAAGGCGGCCCAGAGGCCGTCGCCGCCGGCCGGGACGAAATCGCGGATCTGCCCGTCGTGTCCGATAGCGAGAATCCGTCGCTGATGCACGCTGCTGATGTACCAGGTCGCGGTGCGCGCATCCCATGCCACGTCCTCGATGAGGAGCGTCGAGTCAGGCAGGACCGGCAGGCTGTCGATGTCCGCCCCCTGCTGTGCGCCCACGATCCGCGGGGACGCGAGGCAGCAGAGTGCGATGGTGGCCACGACCGGATATGCGCGCATTCGATTCGATGTGAAATGAGGAACGGGGAGTTCGGCGACCGTTCCCTACGGTTGCCGAACTCCCCGGGTTACAGCGGCACATCTGGGTCAGCGCATCACGGCACCGCGGGTGGCCGCGGCTTCCCGATCTGGTACTCCTTGGGCGGGATGTTCCCCTGCAGGTTCTGCACGAAGTAGTCCCAGCGCCGGCGCATGATGTAGGCCGAGTCCTTGCCGTAGCCGTGGTGCGCGTCGGGGAGCATGATCTGGTCGAAGTCCTTCCCCGCTTTGATCAGAGCCTCCACCACCAACTGGGTGTTGTAGGGCGGGACGTTGTCGTCCATCATGCCGTGGATCAGGAAGAGCTTTCCCTTGAGATTCGCCGCATAGGTCTGGTTCGCCTGGGCGGCATAGCCCGCGCTGTCGGCCGCGGTCGCCTGCAGGCCCTGGTAGCGCTCTCCCCAGTCGTCTTCATAAACCCGGTTGTCGTGGTTGCCGCTCTCCGCAATCCCCACCTTGAAGAAGTCGGGCGCGTTGAACATCGCCGACGCGGTCGCGAAACCGCCGCCGGAGTGGCCCCAGATTCCCACCTTGTCGATATCGATGAAGGAATAGGTCTTCGCCAGTTCCTTCATCCCCGCGACCTGATCAGGGATGGTGTTGTCGTCCATGTGGCCATAGTAGTAATCGTGGAACGCCTTGGACCGCCCCGGCGTCCCCATCCCGTCCAGCTCCACGACGATGAACCCCAGCTCGGCCAGTGCCTGGTCATCGCCGCGCGCGGGGAAGAACGAGCGCGGCCCCACGCTACCGGCCTGCGGGCCGGGATAGATGTGATTGATGATCGGGTACTTCTTGGTCGAGTCGAGGTTGCTCGGCGTGTAGAGCAGGCCGTAGATGTCGGTCTGCCCGTCCCGCGCCTTCACCCGCACCGGCGTCGGCGGCTTCCAGCCGGAGGCGAGCAGCCTGGAGATGTCGGCCCGCTCGAGCTGCTGCACCAGCTTGCCGGCCTTGTCGCGCAGCACGGTGACCGGAGGCGTGTCAGGCGTCGAGTAGGTGTCCACGAAGTACTTCCCGTCGGGCGAGACCGAGACGCTGTGGTTCGCCACTTCCGGGGTGAGCAGCACCAGCCCCTTCCCGTCGAAGCCGATCCGGTAGAGATGCTGGAAGTACGGGTCCCGCCCCGGCTCCCGCCCGTTGGCGGTGAACCAGATCTGCCGCGCCTTCTCGTCGATGCGGACCAGCCCGGTGACGTTCCCCTCACCGGTGGTGATCCGGTTCTTGAGCGCGCCGCTCTGCAGGTCGTAGAGGTAGAGCTGGGTCCAGTTGTCGCGGTCCGACCACCAGATCACTTCGTTGGTCGCCGGCAGCACCCGCCAGAGATGCTCGGGCAGCGAGGCGTCGCCGATCTGGGTCTTGCTCTGCTCGTGGAGTATCTCGCGCACGGCGCCGGTGGTCGCGTCGGCGACGCGGAGCCAGGCGTCCTTGTGGTCGCGCGAGCTGGAGATGAAGGCGAGGTGCGAGCCGTCGGGGTACCACTGCACGTCGCAGATATTGCCGCCGTCGCAGGCCACGTGGTCGGAGACGGTGGAGCGGTGCGCATCGGGCGGCATCTGGAAGCGGACGACCCGGGGCCCGCCCGCCGCGGGGAGGTCGATGCTGACGCGCGAGATGTGGAACACCGCGCTGTCGCCCGGGAGGGGGTATTTCCACGACTGCAGCGTGGGCGCCCCCGGGTTGGTGCCGGCGAGGATCATGTCGCGCACGCCGCGCGAGTCGTGCTGGAAGGTCGCGACGCGGCGGCTGTCGTCCGACCAGGTCACCACCGGATCGTCGCTGTGCACCCAGCCGGCGTTGTTGGTGGCGTAGCCGAAGTCCCTGATCCCGTCGGTGGTGAGCTGGGTCTCGGTGCCGCTCCGGAGATCGCGTGACCAGAGGTTGTAGTCGCGGATGAACACCGCGGTCGAACTGTCCGGCGAGGTGCTCGAGTGGGGCGGCGCCTCGGCGGGCGCCGCGCCAGCGGTGCAGCTCGTGCCGGCCCGGTCGCAGGTCCACCGCTTGCCCGCGATGGTGACGGTGATCGACGCGCCGTCGGCCGACAGACCGAAGCTCCCGAAGGGGAGCCGCGCAGGGTTCAGCGTGGTTCCGCTCGCCCTGGACAGCGCGGCGGCGAGCTTCGCATGATCGAAGGCGGGCACCCGGGTCTTCTTCACCGGATCGACCAGGAAGAAGGTCGCGCCATCCGCGGTGCTCGACCGGTACCAGAGACGACCGTCGGGGAGCCAGGTCGGCTGGCTGGCCGTTCCGCTCACCAGCGGAAAGGTGGAGGGTGCGAGCATCCGCTCGGCGCGGGCGTAGTCCTCGATCGTGAACTGATACGGCTTGGGCGCCGTCGCCTGGCCCCGAAGGGCTGCAGGGAGGGCGGCGAGCGTAACGGCGAGGGCGAGAGAGGGAAGGCGCAAGGTGTCGTCGCTGGGGTTGAGGGCAGGTGGCATACGGAGATTCCGCCAACAGAGATTCTAATCCTACGCCCTTCCTGCTTCACCGCAACGCCGCATCCGCCCGTCTCCTGATATCCCGGATCCCGACCCCGAGGTGACGCCGGAGGAGCGTCCGAAGCGTCACGCCGTCGGCATATCCGACCCGGGCGGCGATCGTGTCGACCGTCTCGTCCGTCGTCTTCAGGAGATGCACCGCGCGCTCGACCCTCAGCCCCTGGAAATAGGAGAGGGGGGACTTGCCGAGCACCGCGTGCATCCGGCGCGCCAGGGTGCGCTTGCTCGCGCCCACGGCGGCGGCGGCAGCATCAAGCGAGAAGCCGGACTTGAGTCGCCCGCGAGCCCAGCTCTCGAACCGCTCCACCAGCGGATCGGAATGAGCGAGGTGATCGGCCAGCACATACGCCGACTGGGATGGGCGGGAGTCCACCACGAGGTACTTCGCCGTGAGCGTGGCCAGCCGGGGACTCTGCTGCCGTATGAGCCACATGGCGAGATCCATGTGGCTCAGGGCGGCACCGGCCGTCACGATCTTCCCCGACTTCACGATCATTCGTGACTCATCCAGCCGCACCTTCGGATACCGCTGACGGAAGAGGGGGGCAAGCCACCAGGTCGTGGTGGACTCGTGGTCGTCGAGCAGCCCCGATTCGGCCAGAACGAAGGTGCCGATGCAGGCCGCGGCGACCGCCGACCCGCGTTCGGCCCATCGGCGCAGCCCCTCGCCGGCGTCGGCGACGTCGGGCCGGGCGAGCGCCGCCTCGAGCGGGCCAGGCATCTTGAACCCGATGGCCGGCAGCACCACCCAGTCAGGCACCTGCCGCAGCGGGAGCGGCACCACCGGCACCCGCAGCCCCTGCGACGTCGTCACGCTCCTGCGCACGCCGACGATGGTGACCTCGAAGCGCGGCGACGCCAGTCCCGACATCTCCGCCAGCTCGTTGGCGGTGCCGAACGCGTCGAGTACGGTCGCGAGGCCGGTGTCGAAGATGCCGTCCAGGGCGAGCACGAATATCCGCATGGCAACAACTATATCAATTATGGCGATCATGCCAATAGCTCTCCCTGAGCACCGTCCGCTATCTTGGCCGGGTCCGGGGTTGGGGCGATGGGATCACGAGCCGGGAGGGGAGGTCGGCCATGAATATCAGCAGCAGTGTGCTGCAGGCGATCGGGAACACCGCGCTGGTTGAGCTCCGGCGGGTGGTGCCGGCGGGATGCGCCAGGGTCTTCGTCAAGGTGGAGGGGCAGAACCCCACCGGCAGCATGAAGGACCGGATGGCGCAGGCCATGATCGCGCGGGCGGAGCAGGATGGCCGGTTGCAGCCGGGGGACACCGTCGTCGAGTATACCGGCGGCAGTACCGGCGCCTCACTCGCGCTGGTGTGCGCCGCCAGGGGGTACCGGCTCCGGATCGTCACCTCCACGGCGTTCAGCGAGGAGAAACTCACCCAGATGGCGGCGTTCGGGGCCGAGCTCACGCTGGTTCCCAGCGAGGGCGGACGCATCACCCGGTCGCTCATTCTCGCCATGATCGAGGCGGCGCGGGAAATCAGCCGGGAGCCGCACACCTACTGGACCGATCAGCTCAACAACGCCGACAGCATCGCCGGCTACCACCCGATGGGCGAGGAGATCTGGGAGCAGGCCGCCGGCCGCGTGGACGCCTTTGTGCAGTCGGTCGGCACCGCGGCCTCGCTGCGAGGTGTGGCCACCGTGCTCAGACGATACAACCCTGCGGTGATGATCGTTGCCGCCGAGCCGGCGGAATCCGCGGTTCTCTCCGGCGGGCAGCCCGGCGCGCACAAGATCGAAGGAATTGGGATCGGTTACGCCCCGCCGCTCTGGGAGGCGGGCATGGTCGACGAGGTCGTCCCCGTGGCCACGGCGGAGGCGGAGGCGATGGCCCGCCGCCTGGCGCGGGAGGAGGGACTGTTTGCGGGCACGTCGTCAGGCGCCAACGTGCTCGGCGCGATTCGGGTCGGCGAGCGGCTCGGGCCGAGTGCGACGGTTGCGACCCTGCTGGTGGACTCGGGGCTCAAGTATCTGAGCACCGATGTGTATCGGCGGAGCGGGCGGGCCTGAGGCGCGCCGGTTCAGTAGGCGGTCCTGAGCCGCCTCAGTTCCGCCACTTCGGGGAGCTGCGCATCGGCGTCGTGCCAGTTGACCTCGAGCTGGGACAGCGCGCGGTCCGCTTCGCCGCTGTCGCCGATCGCGAGCGAGGCGTGGGCCAGTCCGTACAGCGCCGCGAAGCGGCCCGGCGCCAGCTCCAGCGCGTGCTGGAACTCCCGCTGCGCCTCCGCCGGCCGCTGCACCGCGAGGAGGTACTCCCCGAGCAGCTCATGGGTCGGCTTCACGATGTCCGGCGGCCCGAACTCCGCCGGCAGCGTGTCCTCCATGGAACCGGAGTTCCGGAGCAGCGCGATCGCCGCCTCCCGCTTCTGCCGCGCCCAGAGGATCCGCGCCCGCAACTGGGTCGCGAGGATCCGCGGGAGCGCCGCACTCTGCCCGAAGCGGTACTCCTCCTTCGCCGCGGAGGCGAGCCGCTCGATCCGGGTGACCGCGTTCTCGGCGAGGGCCAGCTTGCCGCGCGCTACCTGCACCGCGCCGCTGGTGTAGGCCTCGATCGCCTTCGCGTTGCTCCCGGTCCCGGCGGTGTCGAGCGCCCAGTCGGCGACCGAATCGCTCCAGGCCAGGGTGTTCACCAGGAAGTGCGCGCGCATGAAGAGCATGGCGCTCCGCCGCCCGGGCGTGGGCGCCTTGGCGAGGTTGGCGCGCATCACCTGGAGCTGCCGCCGCGCGTCGGCGTACTTCCCCTGCTGCAGCAGGGCGTAATTCATCCAGGCGGTGTAGTGCCCCGGCTTCCATGCCGTGGAGTCCTTGCCGGACGCGATCGCGTTCTGCCGGACGGTCTCGGGCCACATGCCGAGTGCCAGGAAGATGTGCGTCGTCATGTGCTGCGCATGGTCGGCGTCGGGGACGATCACGGAATACTCCCGCGCGGCGCGGAGTCCGAGCGGGGCGTGGATCGGATCGTCGAAGGCATGGATGATGTAGTGCAGCGCGCCGGGATGCTTCGGATTCTTGAGGTAGATCTCCTCGGCGATCGCGCCGGCGCGCATGTAGGTCGCGATGTTGCGGACGCCCTGGCTCTCTCCCATAAGCCAGAGCGCATAGAAGGCCCTGGCCTCCTGGTCGTCGGGATACGCCGCGGCGAGGCGCTCAAAGGCGCGGGCGGTGAGGGTGTCGCGCTTCGGCTTGCTCGCCTCGGCGAAGTAGAGTGCCTCCGTGGTCTCGAGGTAGCCCTTCTCCCGAGCCGTTGGCGCCTTGGCGAGCCGCTCGGCGGGCGTGGCGCCGAGGCGCAGCAGCACCGCTCGCGCCGCCGCGCTGTCCTGCTGATCCCAGAGCGGGTGGGTGTAGCTCATCGCCTCGCCCCAGTACGCCAGCGCGAAGCTCGGGTCCGCGGCCTGCGCCTCCTTGAAGGCGGTGGCCGCGTCCTCGTATTCGAAGCTGTGCAGGTAGAGCATTCCCCGGATGAACGGCGCCTGCGCGGCGGGCGCGGCGGAGGTGGGGAAGTCGATCACCCCAAGGCTCTGTGCGGCAGACCGTTCGGCGCAGAGTGCCAGCAGCGCGACTACCAGGAGGCGCCGCATCCTACTGGACCTTCGCCATGGCGTCCTTGATCCAGCGGCTGTTCGGGAACTTCTGCGCCAGCGCGTTGAGCAGCGCGCGCGCCGAATCCTTCTGTCCGGCCGCGGCGAGGGCCTCGCTCGCCAGCAGGTCCTTCTGGACGGCGAAGAAGCGGCTGTCCGGCGGCACCGGGATCGCGGCGATGGCGGCGAGGGCGGCGTTGGGGTCCTTCTTGTCGCGGAGCAGCGACTCGGCGCCCAGTAGACGGACGCCAGGGTCATCCGGCGCCTGACGAGTGAGCTCCTCGGTGAGCCGGGCCGATTCCTCGAAGCGGCTTGAATCCCGCGCCACCCGCGCCTCGTGATAGAGGCCGGCGATCAGCAGCCGGCGCACGTCGGCGGGGTCCCCCGACCGGGTGCCGACGCCGCCGGCATAGGAATACACCAGCTTGCCGCCGAACTCCCCCGCCCGGTAGAGCGCTGCGGCGCCCGCCAGCCCGGTCAGTGCCGAACCGACCATCAGGCCCTTCGCGACCTTCTCCTTCTTGCGCAGCACGAGGGCCCCGACCTCCAGCAGTCCGATGAGCACCAAGATGTTGCGGGCCCATTCGCCCGCCTCCTCGTGGTCGTGCATCGCCGGACGGACGCCCGGAATCTGTTCGGCGAGCTCATGCGCCTGGTCGCCCGCTTCCGCGGCGATGACAGAGGCGACGGCCGCCATGACGAGAAGTGCGGCAGCCGCCGGGCCGGTCCAGGCCAGCCGGCCTGACAGCGACACAAGGCGGAAGACCACGCCGATGATACCGAGGGCGACGACGAAATGAACCAGCTGTGGATGGAAGACACCGATCTCGGGCATCTGAGGGCTCTGAGGGGAGAGGGGGATGTCAAAACGCCGCACGGAAAATAGTGCGACCGGCGCCAAATGGCTCAGAAGGTCTGGCCGAAGGAGAACTGGAACTTCCAGCGCTTGCCGGCCTCGAGCGGGCGGGCCGCGCCAACCCCGACGAGCCCGCCGAGCAGGAGGAGCCGCGCTTCGGTCGTCGCCCGGATCCGCCCGGTGGTCGCCGCAAACGGGATGGTAGTGCCACCGGCACCGGGCCGGGTCCCGAGCCGGCTGATCGATGCGCGCGCCGACGCGGTGGTGGCATCGGTGTATCCGGAGTAGACCCGGAGCGAGATGGTGGGCGCCAGCGGGGGGAGCGAGATGGTCCGGCTCACCCTGACCGGCGCCGAGCCAAAGGGAAGCGGAATATTGAGCAGGCCGCGAAGCAGCACCGCTCGGGTTCCGGCGAAGCGGTCATAGCTGTAGCCGGGCAGCGTGCCCTGGCCGCCGAGCAGGAAGAGCTGCTGGGGCGGCACGGAATCGCCCCGGACCATCCCCGCGTCGCCGACGAGCGTGAAGAGCAGCCAGCGCCAGTTGGCCCGCGCGACGACTTCCGCCTGATAGCGATCGTAGCGAAGGTGGCCGTCGCCGCGCTCGTAGGCGAGGCGCAGGGCCAGCCCGGGTGCGGTGAAGCCCGGCGTGATCTCCGGGTTGATGTCGAGCCGAAGCCGGGTTCGGCGATAACGGCCGGGATCGATGCCCGGATTGGGCTCGAGGTCCTGGCCGATGACCCCGTGGGCGAGGACCGCCGGTGTGGCCCGATCTTCCACCCACGCAACGTCGGCGGCAACGAGCCCCGCGTGATTCTCGCTGAGGTAGCGACCCGCGGTTGCGCCCGCGAGCCGACGGTCCACGTAATCGAAATTGTCCTGGCCGATCATGGCACGGAAGCCGAAGCCCTGCTCGAGTGGGCCCGGGAACTTGGTTGCCAGCTCGAGGGTGTGTTCGGCGCCTACCTGGGCGAACCAGGTCCGGCCTTCCCAGCGGACCATCGCGCCGGGTCGCGTCACCCGGGAGGTCCATGCGTAACCGACGCCGGCACGCAGGGAGAGACCGGGGGCCGCGTCCCGGAAGCGCACCATGCCGTGAACCCCGGTGAAGAGCCCTTCCACGCGATTGTAGCGGAGAAAGTCCGCGCTGTAGTTGCTCCGGAACGCGAAGAGCGGTGGGCCGGTCGGCCGGGCGCGGAGTGGCCCGACGTCGGCGAGCATGTGCTGCCGGACCCGCGCCGGCTCGCGGGTCGCTGGCGCCAGCCAGCCCCGGAACCGGCGCAGCGAATCGTTAGGCGCTGAGCCGATCCCGGCATGCCGGGGGAGGTCCGTCAGGCCGGCGTCACCGGCGAGCAGGACCGGATCGGTCAGCCGCGTCGTGACGCGCAGCGCGGTGAAGCCTTCGACTTCGAGCGGAAGCTGTACCCTGAGCTCGATCCACTGCCAGGTCGGTACCATGCCCGCGCCCGGCACCTCCGTGAAGACGAGATCCACCAGTCGCGCGCCCGGCACGGCGAGCTGGGTGACGCGGCTGCGGAGCCGGGGCGGAGGCCCGCCGACGGTGAACAGCTGGCCCCGCACCCGTCTCAGGTCCGCCGTCAGCGGATCGAGGTACAGGTCGCCGCGGAACACCCGGGCCTGTGCGGGAGCCGGTTCGATGGGCCACACCTCGATCCGCACCAGCCGGAGGCGCTCGCCATCGGGAGTCTCGGTCCAGACCGTGTCGCCGCCGCGATAGCGGTAGAGGCGTTCGCGCTCGGCGGAGAGCGGGCGGGGATTGGGATCGGCGGGGAGGGCGGAGCTGTCGGGCGGGGCGAGCATGGAATCGAGCGGCTGGCTGGCGACGAGCAGGTTGAGCCACTCGCCATCCAGCGGTGGCGCGATCCAGCCGTTGCGAAGGAGGGAGCCTCCGGGCAGCGGCACCCCGGTGGTGATCACCCGGTACCCTTCACGATGCTGCTCGAAGAACCCTCCGGTCCGCGCGCGATACGTTCCGGCGATCTGCTCGATGCTGGAGGCTCCCTCCACCCGTTCCGGCGCCGTCCGTACCACGGCAACGGAGGACTCGAAGTGGGCGCGGAAGCTCCTCCGCTCCCCTGCAGCGCCCGCGCTCCGCGCCGCCGCCCGCGCCACCAGCTCGCGGACGGCGGGGGACGAATAGGTCGAATCCTGACCCGCCTGCGAGGCGAGGAGCAGCAGAAGGAGTTGGGCGTGCACAGCGATTAGTATTGAGGTATGCGGTTGCGCGTCGCGGTCAGTATCGTGCTGCTGGTTGCTCTCGGGCAGGGGTGTGCCCGGACGACCCAGAATTACACCGATCCCATGGGGCCCCGATATGCCGGCGGCCCGGGGAGCACGTCTGCCTCCGGGCCGCAACCGGCCACACTGAGGGTGATCACCTTCAATGTGGAATACGCCTCCGCCATCGATTCCGCAATAAGCCTGCTCGGGAGCGACCCGGCACTGCGAGAGGCCGATCTGCTGCTGCTGCAGGAGATGGATGAGCCGGGGACCCGCCGGATCGCCGACGGACTCGGCCTCAACTACGTCTACTACCCCGCCACGCTGCATCCCGTGCCGCACCATGACTTCGGCAACGCGATCCTGTCACGCTGGCCGCTGGTCGACGACCGGAAGATCATCCTCCCGCATCGTGGCTGGATGCGGGGGACTCAGCGCGCCGCGGTGACGGCGGTGATGATGGTGGGTGACCTGCCGGTCCAGGTCTACTCGGTCCATCTGGCGATGATGACCGAGGCGACCGGCGCCCAGCGCCGGGCCCAGGCACGAGTGATTCTGGAAGATGCGTTGCGGGCCCCGGGCCCCGTCATCATCGGCGGGGATCTCAACAGCGATGGGGTCGGCGAGGTGTTCTCGCGCGGCGGCATGTTGTGGCCCACACGCCTGGAGCCGCCCACCAAGACGAAGTGGTTCCGCTTCGATCATCTCTTCTTCCGCGGGCTCGGCGCACCGGAGCGGATCCGGACGGGGGTGGTCGCCGGCACCCGCGGCGCCAGTGACCATCGTCCGGTGTGGGCCGTGGCGAATCTTGCCGCTCCTCCCTCCCTCAGTACGTCAGCCGGTCAGTAGCGCCAGCTCAGCGTATCGGCATCCGCCGGGTGGTTTCTGCGGATCTGGTCCATGATCCGCGGGATGAACATCTGCGCGTATCGCAGGCGGCTGTAGGCGTTGGGCCGCGTATGGTCGCCGTTCCAGCAATGCTCGGCGCGGGGCTGATAGTCGACCTCGATGTCAGGCACCGGACTCGAGAGTCCTTTCAGCCGGTTCTCCACCAGGTACACCGCGTTGTTCAGGAAATAGTTGTCGGCTTCGCCGACGTAGATGTGCAGCTTGCCGTTGAGCCTGGGGCCGAGGGTGGACCAGTCGCGCTGCAGGATGTGGCCCAGGTCGTAGTGGTCGCGCCAGTACTCGGCGACGTCGTGATTGATGGTGCCGGTGCGCTTGTCCCAGATAGGTGCGGGATAGCCGTCCGCGCCGGCCGGCGAATACACCGCCTGCCAGATGTCCCACTGTCCGCCCGAGCGGCCATGGGTGCCGAGCACCAGTTCGAGCTGGTTGGACTGCTCGACCGTCGTGCTGATGTGCCCGAGGTAATCCCGGTGGCCCGGTCGGGGGACGAACTTCCACGGGCCACCGCTGTGGTAGGCGCTGGAGTCGGCGTAGAGGTCGATGACGGTGTACTGCCGGAAGTCGATCGGATCGGGGCAGGCCGCCCAGGCACCGTTGAAGTCATCGGGGTAGAACATCTGCACCGCCATGGCTTCCCAGCCGCCGGTGGATCCGCCATAGGTAAACCGGGCCCACCCCTGTCCGATCCCCCGGTACTTCTGCTCGAGGTAGGGGATCAGTTCGTGCATGATGGCGTCGCCGTAGGGTCCGTTGTTGGCGGAATTCACGGCGTAGGAATCGTCGTAGTACGGCGTCGGATGCTGGATCTGGATGGCGAGCACCCGCGGAAAGCCGGGGCCGGTCCACTCCTGGTAGAACTTGTACGCCTCCTCCTGCTGGATCCGGTTGTAGCCGTGCAGATCGAAGCGGGCGCTGTAGTCGGGGACGAGATTCGGGTCGGGGGGCGTCTCGCGCCACGGATCGAAATCGCTGGGGAAGTGCCCGTGATCGATGACCAGGGGGTACCTCGCCTGCGGATGCGAGTCGAATCCCTCAGGGAGCAGCACGTTGGCGCCGAGGTAGACCGGGGTGCCCCAGAAGTCGGAGAGGAGCTTCGACTGGATCCGCTCGTGCCGGACGTATTTCGTGTCGGCGGGGGGATCGATGACCGGAATCTCCTGGTCGAGCGCGACCGCGACCGGCGCCGGACGCTTCGGGTCCCAGGTGATCCAGCGCGGCGTGCTGTAGAGGTTGCCCGGCTTCTGGTTCCACTGCTGCCCCTCGCCTTTGTCAGGCGGAAGCTTGACGACCGTGCCGTCGGCGCGGTGGAAGGTCTGGTAACGGTTGAGCAGCGCCTGCACCCGGTAGCGGCCTGCCGGCACCGCGGAGAGCGAGCGGAGCGGGTAGCCATCGGCTCGTGCGTCCACGACCGTGGCGCGACCGGGCTGCCAGCCGTCCACATCCACCCCGAAAATGAGCTGGGTGTCCTCCTGGTCGCCGATCTGCATGCGAGGCTCGGCGCTCGAGTCGGTGGAGAGCATGAGGAGGAGGCGGCCGTCGAGCGGGGTGGCGCTGCGGGCGACCGGGAAGGTCACCAGGAACCGGGGTCCCACCGCCGTCGGCGACGGATTGAATGGCGTGAGTCCCAGCAATGCGAGCAATGGGAGCAGCGGAGCGGAACGGTTCATGGGAGGCGGTCCGTCATGAGTCCTCGCCGAGGTCGGCAAAGTTGGTGGGGAAGCGCGCCATCTCCTTCCGGAAGTTACGGCGCAGGATGAGCTCGTCGGCGTGGATGTCGAGGGTGGGGTGAAAGGGCACGCCCATCCCCAGCACCTTGCGGGAGTAGTCGATCGTCACCGGCACGATCGGCACCCCGGCACCCAGCGCGATCCGGTGGTACCCGCTCCGCCACTTCTCCGCCCGCTTCCGGGTTCCTTCAGGCGAGACGCCGAACACCCATTGCGGCCGCTCCCTGAAGCGCTCGATGGCGACTTCAACCGTGCCCTGGCTGGCGGAGCGGTCGATCGGCTCGCCGCCCAGCCAGCGGAGGATGCCCGCGACGGGGAAATGGAAGAGCGAGTGCTTGGCGAGCCAGCTCATCTGGATCCCGAACGCGAACATCGAGAGGATGCAGATGGGGAAGTCCCAATTGGATGTGTGCGGAGCGGCAATGAGAACGAAGCGGGGCTCGTCAGGCAGCGACCCCTCGATGCGCCAGCCGCCGAGTGCCAGGATGCGCTGGGCGACTCGGCGGCTCGTGGGGGTGCCGCGGCGGGGACAGCCGAGCGGGGCCGGTGCCCCGGGAGTGGCTAGCGCCAGGT
This sequence comes from uncultured Gemmatimonadales bacterium, assembly GCA_963817435.1. GTDB lineage: Bacteria > Gemmatimonadota > Gemmatimonadetes > Gemmatimonadales > GWC2-71-9 > JADJOM01. Next base: position 204,388 of record CAWFNY010000003.1, on the reverse strand, counting down.
GCGGGGCACCGCGTTGGGCTTGGTGGCGAGGATCGCAGCGCCGGCGCCGATCTCGCGGCTGATCCGCTCGCGGATCGGCTTGAGGTCACGGAAGCCGACCAGCCGGTGCTCGTCCTCGTCCCAGAGCGTGAGCCAGAGGGTACGGACGCTCGCGGGCAAAGAGAGATGGGTGACCTTGTGGAGTTCCGGATTCTCGTCGAACGCCTGCTGCAGCCGGTAGTTCGGGATCCGGGCGGAGACGTGATGGATGTGGTGCAGCCCGATGTTGGCCGTCGCCCACTGGAACAGCTTGGGCATCGTCAGGTGGCTGGCGCCTTCGAGCCCGGCGGCGAAGTAGTTCCACTTCTCCTTGTAGCGCCAGTAGGTGTCCTCGTACTGGTGCTGCACGTAGAAGAGATAGACGCCGATGGCGCCGGCGATCAGCGTGATGGGGAGCTGTACCAGCAGGAAGCGGTCGAGGCCGACCGTGAAGCCGAAGATCACGATCGCAATGGCGAGGCCCAGGTTGGTCAGGTGGACACTGGTCCACTCGCGCTTCCAGCTCCGCGGGATGTCGAGCGGGAGCCGGTGCTTGAGGATGAACTGCCACGCCGGCCCGATCAGCAGCAGGACGACGGGATTCCGGTAGAGGCGGTACATGAGCCGCTTGTAGCGGGGCCGGCTCAGGTACTCGCGCACGGTGAGGGTGTCGATGTCTCCGAGGTCGCGGCTGTCGAGATTGCCTGAGGTGGCGTGGTGCAGGGCGTGAGTCTTCCGCCAGTAGGTGTAGGGCACCAGCGTCACGACGCCGATCACCGAGCCGATCAGGTCGTTGAGCCGTTGGGAGCGGAAGAAGGAGCCGTGACCGCAATCGTGCTGCAGCATGAAGAGGCGCACGACCATCGTCGCGGCGGGAATCGCCACGATCAGGGTGAGCCAGTACCCGATCTCGAGACTCCAGAGCGCCGCGACCCAGAAGATCACCAGCAGCGCCGAGGTGCTCGCGAGCTGCCACAGGCTCTTCCAGCGAGACGGATTGCGGTACGGCGCGAGCATCTTCTGCCAGTCGGGTGCAACTGCAACCGGAGCTTCCGGGGACGACTCGACAGAGGGCGGGTTTGGCGCCATCAGGACTCCTCAGCGATATAAGGAAAGATGCCCAGTGAAATCTACTGGCCAGGTGGGCGGGCCATAAGGGGCTAGGGCGAAATTGCCACCTTGCGCATCCCGGGTCCCTTAGTCCCTTTATCGGCCCCGGAATGCGCGAGATTAGCCCGGCAGGCGCGGGTGCTTGGATGCCGTGGACCGAGCCGCCGAGCGAAGATCGCCAGGGCGCGGACGAGGAGTGTTCGGGCCTCGGCCGGGCGCCCAACCTCCTCGATCACCATCCCGAGGTTGTTGAGGGTGATCGCCACCTCGATGTGCTGCCGTCCAAAGAGCCGCTGCTTGAGGGTGAGGGCGCGGCGGAGGTGGCGGGCGGCTTCGGCGGCCTTTCCCTGCTCGGCGCAGGCGCAGCCGAGGTTGTTCAGAGTGACGGCGACTTCGTAGTGGCCGGCGCCGAGGCGGCGGCGAAAGACAGCGAGTGCCTTCCTGTAGATGGCCTCCGATTCCGCGAATCGTTCCAGGCCATCGAGCAGCGCGGCGTGCGCGGTCCGGTCGAGCCAGGTGAGGGTCGCGTTGCTGCCATGACGCCGGGTCCGAAGGCCGATGGCGCGCCGGGCCAGTGGTTCACCGGCGGCGAAGCGGCCGCGGGCATGTTCGAGTCCGCCGAGGTTGTGATAGAGATCGGCGAGTTCGAGGTGATCGTTCTTCGGGTGGCGCCGGAGGAGGGCGAGGGCCTGCTGGTAGTGGCGCCTGGCGGCGGCAAATTCTCCGGCCGCCTTGCCCAGCATGCCGAGCTGGTTGTGGATGGCGGCGACGAGGGGGTCGTGGGGGCCCAGCAGCCGTTGGGTGCGTTTGAGGGTCTGTGTCAGGCGGCGCCGAGCGAGGCCGAGATTCCCGGCGCGGGTGTGTTTGAGCGCGGACGCCATGCTGCGCTCCACCGGTGCGCGGGTGCGCACGGAGCGGTTGTCGCCAGGGCCGTGTTGCAGTGCTGTCATCCCTCGGTCGTTCTACTCCCTCGGGATGACAACAGTGGTCACCGGACGGTCTGATTGTGGTTGGCGGACAATCGGTCTCGCTTCACGCCGCCCTTCACGGCGGCGGCCTTCTTCGGGCTCACGGACTTGCGGGGCAGATTCTTGACGGGGGACTTCTTCTTGGCGGCCATGGCGAGCTCCGGAATCCGGTGGTACTGCTCTGGTGAATGAGAGTAGGCGAGGCACTGCCCTCGTCTGAATAGCATCCGCCGTGCCACTCGGGCCCGCTCGCCAAGTGCCTCTCTGGCAACGAGGTCTGATGGAGGCCTGTCGCGCGAGTCCCGAAATGCGACACCGCACGGTCCAGATCTGCGACCATGGGTTCCAATCTGGGCGACCCCCTGCTCGACTCAAGGTGCTTGGCGGCGGTCCGGGGCGCCAGTCGATTCCGAGCTGGATCGGAGATCCGCCTGTCACAAGCCGGGCCTCCCGGCCGTACGACTGCATCACGCCGCGTCTTCCGCCCGCACCTCGCTTCCAGGATGAACCCCCGATGGCTCCCTCATCGCTTCCGCGCGCCGCAATCGGGTTGCTGCTGCTCACGCAGTTGACCTCTAGCCCCGTCTCCGGCCAGGGGAACGGCCCTGCGGTGATGTTCCGTGGCGATCCGGCGCACACCGGTGTGTCGAACGCGAAACTCTTCGAGGGTCAGGGCGGGGTGCGCTGGCGGGTGAAGACCGGCGGATCGGTCCGCTCCTCCCCCGCGGTCACCGAGACGCGCGTCTTCGTGGGCAGCGATGATGGTTATCTGTATGCGATCGATCGGCGCGCGGGCAGGACGGTTTGGCGCTTCAGGGCGGGCGGAGCCGTCGCGGCCTCTCCGGCGGTCGCCAGGGACCTGGTCGTCGCGGCGACGCTGCAGGGTCGCATCTTCGCCGTTGATGCCGGGACGGGCGCATTGCGCTGGTCGATCCGCACCGGGACGCCGCTTCCCCTCAATACCTCACCCGCGGGCGGGTGGGACCTGTTCGCCTCCTCCCCGGTGGTGGTCGGCGATACCGTCGTCATCGGTGCGCCCGACGGCGGCGTGCGCGCACTGGGGCTCACCAGCGGGCGGCCGCTCTGGAAGGCGCAGACGGCCGGCCGAGTTCGGGCAACACCCGCGGTGCATGACGGTGTGGTCATCGTGGGCTCGTGGGACGGGCGCGTGTACGCCCTGGATCTCCATACCGGTGCCGTCCGCTGGGTCCATCACACGATCGGCGACACGCTCGACTCGAAGGCCGCCGGCTTCGACCGGCGGGCGCTGCAGAGTTCACCCGCGATCGCGGGAGGCATGGTTTTCGTCGGGTCCCGCGACGGCGGCCTGTACGGGCTTGACGCCGCAACCGGGGAGCGGCGCTGGCGCGCGACCCACCGCGGCTCGTGGGTCGTCGGGTCGCCGGCGGTCAAGGATGGGCGAGTCGTCGTCGGGAGTTCGGACGGCCACTTCATCCATGCGGTGGATGCCGCCACGGGCAAGGACATCTGGCGACTGCCGACCGGCGCGAACGTACTCGCCTCGCCCCTGTACGTCGGCGGTCTGCTCGTTGTCACCACGCACCGCACCGACGCTCCCTGGGGGGACCTGCTCGCGATCGATCCCGCCAACGGCAGCATCCGCTGGCGGCTCCGGCTCGACGAATCGTCCAACAGTTCGCCTGCGGCCTACGACGGCGAACTCTATTTCGGCACCGATGCCGGCACGGTCGTGGCGATCGGCGAAGTCAGCCGCGTGATTCCCCATCTGGCGGTCTTCTTCGATTCGACGCTGATCGGCCAGCCGTTTTCCGCCGGGACCCGGCTCGCCTTCGATTACTTCAGGGAACAGGGCTACGACCCGCTCGACGCCCCCGCACTCGCGCGGTTCCTCGCCGCGCGCATCGCGGATGCGGCCCCGAGCGTGGTGGTCTTCGCGATGGATCTGCTTCCGGCGAGCGTCGCCCCGGTGCTTGCGGACAGCGTGCTGCTCATGCGCTATCTGCACGCGGGAGGCAAGGTCGTCGCATTCAGCACGCCGCTGGGCTCCGCGGTGCGTGACTCGGCCGGCTTGGTACTGGGGGATGATCCGGGCAGGATGGAGAAGCTGCTTGGCGTGCCGGCCGCGGCACTCGACTACGATCAGGAGATCTCGGTGCCGACGGCGGCCGGGCGGCGCTGGGGGCTCGATCAGCCGATGCGCGGCGACTATCCGATCGAGCCCGGGGCGGTGAGCGAGGTGCTCGCCACGGATGTCCACGGCCGGGCCACGGCGTGGGTCAAGGACTACGGCGCCGGCCGTCCGGGTGCCGGGTACGTGCAGCTGTGGGGGCTTGGTGCCAGTGTCGAGCGGCTGCCGTTCATCAAGGCCGCGGCGGAATACGGCTTGCTGCGAAAGGTGGCGCGCTGAGCGATCAGGGTTTGCGGGGCGCGGGCCGTCCCCGGCTGGTCGCCATGTCCCGCCGCACCGTCTGCTTCTTGCCCTTGATCGTCGTGGCACGGAGCGCCGAGATCACCTTCTCGGCCAGCTCCTCGGGGATCTCGACCAGCGAGTGACGATCGGCGATCTCGATCGCGCCGATGCTCTTCCCTTCGATGCCGGCTTCGTTGGTGATTGCTCCGACCAGGTCGCCGGCCCGCATGTTGGCGGTGCGGCCCGAGCCGATGAAGATCCGGACCATCTTCGGCCCGCCGCTCCGCATCCCGCCCTTTGCCGCCGAGCCGCCCTCCGGCCTCCCCGGACGCGTCCGCTCGGAGGCGCTCGGCGCCGGTGCGGCGGGGATCTCGATATCGTCCCCACCTGCCCCCGCGCCGGCGAGGTGCGCAAGCTGCACGGCGGCGGCGGCGATGTCCATCACGTCGAATTCGCTGGAGAGCGCCTCCACCACCACGCGATAGCGATCGAGGTCGCCGGCGACGATCGTCTCGCGCAGGGCGCCCCGCGTGAGCTCGAGCTTCTTGGCGCGCACATCGAGCACCGTCGGCAGTTGCGCTACGGTGATCCGCTGCTTGGTGAGCGACTCGATGCTGCGGAGCAGCCGGTGCTCGCGCGGCTCGGCGAAGGTGATGGCCACGCCTTCGCGCCCCGCGCGCCCGGTGCGGCCGATCCGGTGGATGTACGTCTGGGGTGACTCGGGGACATCGAAGTTGACGACGTGGGTGATCTGCTCGATGTCGATCCCGCGCGCCGCGACATCGGTGGCCACGAGCACGTCCACGGTGCCGCCGCGGGTCCGCTTCATCACCCGGTCGCGCTGATCCTGGGTCATCCCGCCGTGCAGCGCTTCCACTCTGTAGCCGCGGCCGGCGAGGCTTTCCGCCAGGCTGTCCACCTCGTGGCGGGTACGGCAGAAGACGAGCGCGAGCGTCGGGTCCTCGAGGTCGAGCACCAGGCCGAGGGCGGGGACCTTCTGCGCGCGGGCCAGCATGTACGCGGTCTGGCGGACCTTGGGCAGTGCGCCTGCGACGGCCTTTTCCTTGACGATCAGCACCCGCACGGGATCCTGCAGGTGGGTGTCGGCGATCCTGGCGATGCGAGGCGGAAGCGTCGCGGAGAAGAGCGTGGTCTGCCGCTTGACGGGCGCCGCCTCGAGGATGCCTTCGAGTTCATCCGCGAAGCCCATGTCCAGCATCTCGTCGGCTTCGTCGAGCACGATCGCCGAGATGCCGCTCAGGTCCAGCGTGCCGCGGCGCAGGTGATCGAGCGCGCGGCCCGGCGTCGCGACGACGACGTGGACGCCCCGCTTGAGCACGGCGATCTGCTGGCTGAACGAGGCGCCGCCGTAGATGGGGACGGTGCGTGCCTCGACGGCGCGTCCGTAGCGATGAAACGCCTCCGCCACCTGCATCGCGAGTTCGCGAGTGGGGACGAGGACGAGCACCGCGGGCTTCGAGGACGGCGGCGGCCCCTTCGGGAGCCGCTGCAGGAGCGGGAGCGCAAAGGCCGCGGTCTTGCCGGTTCCGGTTGCGGCCTGGCCCAGCAGGTCGCGTCCCGCGAGGAGCGGCGGGATCGCTTCACGCTGAATCGGGGTCGGCTCTTCGTAGCCGAGTGCGGTGAGTGCCTCGACGAGCGCGGGTGCAACGCCGAGGCTGGCGAAGGTGGGAGGCTTATCGGTGCCGGCGGCCGCAATGGTCATGCGGCAATCTACCCAATCGTCGATGGCTCGGAGCCTGCTTCACCACGAGGGGGATGTCAGTGCGACTGCAGCACCTGCGCCCAGAGCGGCTTCGCCGGATCGCCGGCGACGAGCCGGTACACCCCGAGCGTCGGGACGAATTCGAAGTCGCTGGTCTCACCGACATCGAGCATGACCTGCGATGGGCCGCTGATCGCGAGCGTCGGGGGGAGGTCGGCGCCATCGCGGGCGAGCTGTCGCCATGTCACCAGCGTCGAGCCCCGGTAGATCGCGAACGGGAATGCACCGGCGACGCCGATGTTCACGAAGCGGAACCGATGCTTCACTCCCGGAGTCACGACGAGCGGCGCGGGCATCGAGTCGCCGTTGACGAGCAGCTGCACCGGCTCCGCGGGGCTGTCCCACCCCGCCACGAAGGTGTGATCCCGACGGGGATCGAACGGCGCTCCCGGTTCCAGCACCACGATCCCGCCATAGAGCCCCGAGGAGAGCTGCTCGATGTCGTTCATATGGGTGTGATAGATGAACGTCCCCGCGCGCGGCAGCGTCAGATGCGCCACGAACGAATCGCCGGGCTCGATGGATGGAGCGACATGCGTCCCATACCCGCTCCAGCCCGCGACACCGTCCGAGTAGCTCTCGAGCTCGATGCCGTGCCAGTGGATCGCCGCCGACTCGCGCAGCCGGTTCACCACCACGATATCGGTCGGCTGGCCTCGCGTGAGCACCAGGAGTGAGCTGCCGGTCGGAATGGAATCGGGGGCCGGAGCCCCGGGCCCGCGCTGCAGGACGTAACTCAGCGCCCGCGGAGCTCGGCCCCGTCGCTTGCCTTCCTGCACGAAGAGGTGCAGCCGCCGCGCCGCGCCACGCACCGGTTCCCGCACGCCCGCCGCGGGATGCACCACGATCCCGGTGACGAGTCCGGCCATGTGCACCATCGGGTCGTGCGCCATCCGGTCGTGGCTGTCCGCGGGCGGCGGGTCGAGCCGGGTGTCCGGGATGACGTGGAACCCGATATGGCAATGGAACAGCCAGTCCCCCGCTCTGTCAGGCGACCAGGTCATGTCCATCGTCTCGAACGGCATCAGCGTCTCGGTGACCAGCAGCGGACGGGCACCGGGAGCGAGGGCCGAATCGGTCAGTCCGTTCCCGCGGCGGTCGAGCCGGAAGTAGAACCCGTGCAGGTGCATCGGGTGCGGCCGCGTGGAGCCGTTGATCACCCGCCAGCGGACGGTGTCGCCGACCGTGGCTTCCATCCGCTCGGTGTAGGGCCACGAACGGCCGTTGATGGTGAGCGCATTCCGGTAGGTGATCGAGTCGACCAGATCGCCCCAGATATTCATCATCAGGATGCGGTCGGGCGGTGAGCCCCCCACCGGATCCACGATGAAGGCTCCCGATGTCGTTTCCCGCTCCTGGTCCGCGAACGGCAGGATGGAATGCTTCCCGGGGAGAGCGTAGTAGAGGTAGGTCCCCGGTTCGCCAGCGGTGAAGGTGACGGTGGTCGAGTCGCCCGGATGCAGCACCAGGCTGTCGCTCGTCGTGCCGGGATGCGACTGGAGGCCATGCACCGCGATGGTCGAATCGGTCAGCCCGTTTCTGACCGAGGCGACGATCACCGTGCCGGTCGGGACCCGGATCAGCGGGCCAGGGATCCGGGGTTCGTGACCCGCTTCACGGAATGCCGAGACTCTGATCGACGAACCGCTGTCGGCCTCGGGGTACCAGATGGCCGTGCCCACTTCGAGATGCAGCTCGAGCGTGTCGCCATGGAACTGTCCCGCGGGTGTGCGGTTGTCGTTCGCGTGCACCCGCGGGAGGCTGTCGGCCGCCGCATCGGGACTCGATGGACGCACCGTCTGCTGCCGGGAGACCGGAGCAACGAGCAGTGCTGCTGCCGCCATGAATCTGATGGCGTCGTTCATCGAGGGGCTTTCGGCTAGTGTGAGGTCCGTGCCTTGAGATCAGCAAACCAGTTGTCGACCTGGACGATCGGCACTCCGCCTCGGCCCTGAGTGGCCAGCCTGGTCCGCATGAATAGAAACCCCTTGCCGCCTGGCAGCACGTCGTAGCTCTGGTGGAAGCCGGGGTTCACGTAGGCGGAGGCGTCGAACAGCGTCCTGAGTTCGCTGACCTCGAACGTCGGCGCCGTGCGCACGTCGGCGGCGACGAGATGCGCGGTGCGGTCGATGAAGTACAGCTCCCGTCCGTCCGGGGACCAGCGCGGCTGCTCCCCCCCGCCGTTCGACACCTGCCATCGTGCGCCCGTGGTGCCCGGGAATGGGCGGACGTAGATCTCGTTCGCCCCGGACTCGTTCGAGGCATATGCCAGCCAGCGGCTGTCGGGAGAGACGGCGGGTTCCAGTTCGGTGAAGCTGCTCGCCACCAGTGGGACCGGCGTCGTGTCCCCACTGGTTCGGACACCGACAAGGTCGCCGAGGCCGGCGGCGCCGTTGTCGGTCCTGAGCACGAGCCAGCGGCCGTCGGGGCTCCAGGTCACTTCCTGTACCGGGCGGTCGAGCCGGGCGAGGAGCCGATCCGAAGTGCTGCCGTCGGCCTCTCGCGCGTAGACGCTGCTCGAGTTCAGCGAATCCCGGATGAACGCCACGACCCTCCCGTCCGGCGACCACGCCGGCCGCCGATCCTGGCCACCGAAGGTGAGGCGGGTGAATGGTCCGCGGTCGAGCTGCTTGATCCAGATGCCGAGGGTGCCGCTGGCGAGTCCCACGCCGATTGCCAGGCGGCGCCCATCGGGGGAGACCGCCGCCGAGTTGAACCCACCGTGCCAGGCCGTGTCGATCGGGGCGACAGCGCCTTCCCGGTTGACCCGCACCATTTCCGCGTCGGTGGCTCCCGCATCCCCCTGCATGAAGATCAGGGTTCCCGAGGGGGACCAGGTCAGGAACGGCAAGCCGACAAAGGTCCGGACCCGTTCGAGCACCGGTATCCCCGCCCCGGTGACCTGCAGCCGCTTGAGGTCGAATGGGGCCACGAGCCCCGCACCGTCGCGCCGCAGGAAGAAGAGCTGTCCGGTCGGCAGATACCATGCGGTCAGCACGTCGTTGAGCAGGAGATGCTCCTGACCGGTGTGCAGGTCGAGGACGTGCACGCTCACCGTCACACATCCGGACGTGCACACCGTGAACAGCACACCGCGGGCGCCGGGGAGCGGGGTCGGCATTGCAAGCCCCAGGCCCGCGAGCTGCGGACTCTTCAGCACGCTCGTGGGCGCTCCGCCCGTCCCGCTCACTCTGGACAGCTCGCTGAGCGTCGGTCCGACATAGACGATGGAGCCGTCGTCCAGCCAGGCCGCTCCGCCGAACGGCAACGCGGCGGAATCGGCCAGCGTGATCGCTCCGCCCTCACCGGGCCGGATCTTCTTGAGGCGAAAGTCGGCGATGAACGAGATCCACTGCCCGTCGGGAGAGAAGGCCGGATAGAAGCCTCGTTCGGTGCCCGGAATGGGAACCGGCGTCAGCTCGCCGCGGCGCTTGATCCAGAGCCGTCCGTTCTGGATGTCATCCTTGATGACCAGGCTCGCCCCATCGGGCGACAGCGCCAGGGAGGGCGCGCTCACGGAGGGCTTCGGGGCGTCGCCGAAGGTGATGTACTGCCAGCTCGGCGCCGGCCGGGGTGGCCTGCCTAACCAGCCCCACCCGGCGACGGCGACGGCGATGGCGATGACCGCGACGGCCCACGGCAACAGCACGCTCAGGCGTGCACGGGGAGTGGCGGCCCGTCCAGCGGCCTCTCGCAGCCTCGCGCTCGTGGCGGCGAGGGTCGAGGCGGTGGGATGAGCCAGTGCCTCCCCGAACGCCGCCGCGCTGGCAAACCGGTCTGCGGGGAGCTTCGCCAGCGCCGTGACCACCGCCGCCTCGACGTGGGGCGGAATCGTCTTCCGCTGCAGCGTCAGGCTTCTCGGCTCCTCGGTCATGACCCGCGCGATGATGGCCTGGGCGCTCGGCCCGGTGAACGGCGGCTCGCCGGCCAGCATCTCGTACAGCACGCAGCCGAGTGCGTAGACATCGCTCTTCGCGGTGATCTCCCGTTCCCCCATCGCCTGCTCGGGGCTCATGTAGTGCGGTGTGCCGAGCGACATGCCGGTCTCGGTCATCCGCGACCCGCTGTCGGAGCGGGACGCTGCCAGCGCGATCCCGAAGTCGGCCACCTGGGCGTGGCCACCATGGAGGAGGATGTTCTCCGGCTTGATGTCGCGGTGGATCACGCCCTGGTGGTGCGCGTAGTCGAGCGCGTCGGCGACCTCGCGCGCGATCCGCACCGCCTCGTCCACCGGCAGCTGCCGTTCGCGGTTGAGCCGGTCCCGGAGACTCTCCCCCTCGACGTACGGCATGACGTAGAACACGAGGCCGGCGGCTTCCCCGGAGTCGAACAGCGAGAGAATGTGGGGATGCTGCAGGTTCGCAGTGGTCTTGATCTCCGCCAGGAATCGCTCCGCACCGAGGATGGCACTCAGCTCGGGGCGGAGCACCTTGAGCGCGACCTTGCGGTCGTGCCGCATGTCGTGCGCGAGGTAGACGGTGGCCATGCCGCCCTGGCCCAGCTCCCGCTCGATGCGGTAGCGGTCGGCGAGGGCGTCGGCAAGCCTGGTGGTCATCTCAGCCATCTTGGACACCGCCGATCATGGGGCGGCCCCACCGGAGGCGCGGAGGTGGCGCAGGAGTCCGGGCAGGTCCTGGATCACCACGATGTGCCTGCTCCAACTGCGTCGAACCATCGCGAAGGTGCGACCATCAGGTGAGACGTCGTAGTTCGCATGCGGACCGGTCCCGACGATCTCGGGGATGGGGAAGAGCGCGCGACGGGAGACGACGGCCAGGTCCGGTGCCGACCTGAGTGTGGCCGCTTCGAGGACGACCTGGCCGTTGTGAGCGCCACGATAGTACAGCTCCCGGCCATCAGGTGCCCAGACCGCCTCGCTCCCCCCATTCTGCGACACCTGCACCGGCTCCCCCTCTCCCGAGAGGTGCTGGACGTAGACCTCCTCCCGCCCGCTCTGATTGGAGGCGAACGCCAGCAGGCGCCCGTCGGGTGACGGCGCGGCGAAGCGCTCGAGGAACGGGCTCGCGACCAGCGGCTCGAGCGGGCCCCGTCCCGAATCGGCGATCCGCGCAATGTCGCCGCCCGAGTGCCCGTGGAGGTCGCTCCCGTCGGTGATCAGTGCGCTGCCGTCACCGAGCCACGTTCCCGTGTAGTCGAGATGCGGCGCGGCGAACAGCGACTCGGCCGGTGCCGTGCTGCCCGGCCGGGTGCGATAGACGCCGACGAGGCTGCCCAGCAGGTGGGTGTAGGTGATGAATCGCCCGTCAGGGGTCCAGGTGGCGTCGTGTCCATCCTTGACGAAGGTCGTGCGGGAGCGGGCGTGCTGGTCCAGCGAGTAGATCCAGACGTCGCGCCCGTCGGCCGTGGTGATGTCGAACGACACCCGGCGCCCGTCGGGCGAGAAGCGCGGCGAGTGCAGAAACTCCTGATCGGCGAGGGCAACGGTCTCGGAGCCGGCCCGGTCGACCAGGACCAGCGAGGGGGGACCCTCCTGGACGTAGACCAGGGTGCCGTTCCTGGCCACGGCGAAGTGAGCGAGTCCATTGCCGGTGAGTGCCACTCCGGTGGCGACCTGCACGGCCGGTCCGAGAAGCCGATGCGATCGGACGTCGAAGGGAGCCGCGGTGATCGATCCGTCGGGCATAGCACAGAGCAGTTCACCGCGCACGATGCGCATCTCCAGCACCGGCCCGTCCAGTAGCGGCGAGAGCTCACCGCTCCGCAGGTCGAGCACCAGGCCGGGCCCGCTCGCAGTCGTCGATGGCGCGTGCACCACCAGGGCGGTGTGCCCGTCGTCCAGCACCTGTTGAACGCGGAGCCCCGCCAGCTTCTCCGGAGTCGCCCCAATCGGAACCACCGAGTCGGTTGGGGTGAGCCGCATCAGTCCACTGATGTCCACATTCGTGAACCAGTAGGAGCCATCCGGGGCCCAGGTGCCGATGAAGGTGCTCGACGGCAGCGGGATGGCGCGGGGCGAACCGCCCTCGAGCGGGAGCCGCACTCCGCCCGTGGGGGACAGGCCGATGACGGAGCGGCCGTCTGGCGTGATGATGGGATCCCGGAGCGTGGCGGAGCCGGCGATCTCGACGGGTCCGGGCAGGTCGAGGCGCTGTAGGAAGAGCGCGGTGGTGTCGTCACGGGTGCCGACGTATAGGATGGCGTCGCCGGCCGGGGTGATCGCGACCTGCCGGCCCGCGGTCGACGTGCTTGGCGCGCCCAGCGCCGGCGCGATGAGCGCGAGACGCGCCGGTGGCAGCGTCGGCGATTCCGTGCGGCCGTACCTTCTCCCGCCCAGGTAGGCGACCGTCATGCCGGTGAGGGCGATACCCGCCAGGGCTGCGAGTCGGGCCCATGACCTGCTGCCCGAGCCCGCCGCGGACAGCGCGCCGGCCGGCCGGCTTGCGATCGGGCGTTCGCCGGAGAGCGCCGCCGCGAACTCCGCTGCACTCGCGAAGCGATCGGCTGGCAGTTTCTCCAGGGCGGCCAGCACTGCCGCATCGACCGCCGGCGGTACCCGCGCGCGGCTCACGCTGGGTGATGCCGGGGGTGTCGTCATGACCCTGGCGACGATGGCCTGCGCCGTCGGACCGCTGAAGGGCGGCTCTCCGGTGAGCATTTCGTAGGTCACGCAGCCGAGGGCGTAGATGTCGCTGCGCGCGGTGATCTCCCGCTCACCCATCGCCTGTTCGGGGGACATGTACGCCGGAGTCCCGAGCGAGAGGCCGGTCTCCGTGAGGCGCGTCCCGTCGGCAGTGCTCGCGGCCAGCGCAATGCCGAAATCGGCGACCAGCGCCCGGCCGTCATGCAGCAGGATATTCTCGGGCTTGATGTCGCGGTGGATGACGCCGTGCCGGTGCGCGTAGTCCAGTGCACCGGCGATCTCGGTGGCGATCCGGATCGCGTCGCCGATCGGCAGCTGCTTTTCGCGGCGGAGCCGGTCGCGAAGCGATTCCCCTGCGACGAAGGGCATGACATAGAAGAGGAACGAATCCGCGGCCCCCGAGTCGAAGAGCGGGAGAATGTGCGGGTGCTGCAGGTTCGCCGTGGTCTTGATCTCACTCAGAAACCGTTCGGCCCCGACGACGGCGGCGAGTTCGGGCCGCAGCACCTTGATCGCGACCTTGCGGTGATGCTTGAGGTCTTCGGCGAGGTAGACCGTCGCCATCCCGCCATGGCCCAGCTCCCGCTCGAGGCGGTAGCGGTCGGCGAGGGCGGCAGCAAGACGTGCGGCGGCGTCGCTCATCGCTTGAGGCCAGTCACCCGGGCGACCCAGATGTTGCTCTGCGGGTTCTGCAGGGTGAAGTACACATACCCGCCATACCCCGAGACGCTGCGGGCATTGCTCGCATGGGGGTGGAGCGGATCGTCGAACCGCACCAGCTCCCGGAGCGTGCCGCCCTTGATCGGCAGGGCCCAGATCCCCTGGCGATTGGAGAGAAAGAAGGTGCGGAAGTCGGGCGAGGAGACCGGCTGCGCCTGCCCCTTCGGGGTCGCCTCCGTGGCCTGGAGCAGAACCCGCGCCGGGCCGCTCCCGCTGTCGACACTGACCAGGACGCCGCGACGGTTCACGGTGTCGAACGCCACCAGGAGCGCGGTATCACCCCAGGTGGAGGAGATCGTCATGCCCGGGCGAGCCACTTCCCGCGGTGCGCTCCATCCCGTGCCTTTCCGCGTGACCACCCAGGCCCGCAGCACCCCGTTCGCGATCGTCTGCCACGAGAGTCGTCTGCCGTCGGGAGCCCACTGCGGGTTGCGCTCATCCTGGAAAGTGCCGGGCGACACCTGCACCGGCTGCTCGCCCCCTTCGCTCGAGGTGACGAAGACCCGCCGCTGGCCATTGACGATGGAATGGTAGGCAACCTGCCTGCCGTCGGGCGAGAGCGACACCGAGAAGGCTGGAGAAGTTCCATGGGTGACCTGCTGCACCTCACCGCCCGCCAGGCGGCGGCGAAAGATCTGCTGCGTCCCCGACCGGTCGGAGTCGAACACCAGCCACTGCCCGTCCCGGGAGATCCAGAAGCTCTCGATGCTCTCCTGGTCGGAAGTGACCAGTTCTGCCCCGCGGCTCGACAGCGGCCCGGCGGCCTGCTCTTTCACCCGCCAGATGTTGCTGCGATTGGTCACGACCGAATAGGCCAGGTGCTCGCCATCGGGTGCGAGCGTGATCTGCGAGACATTCAGCCCGACGGTGATCTGCAGCGGATCGCCCCGCGGCTTGCCATCGGAGCCGAGATTGAGCTGGTAGATGTCGCGGGTCCCGCTCCGTCCCGAGACGAAGAGGAGCCGGCGGCTGTCCGGGGCCCAGGCGGGACTCAGGTTCAGCGCTTCCTTGGTGGTGAGCTGCACCGCGGCGCCGCCGGCGGACGGCACCAGCCAGAGCGCAGAGACGGCGATGTTCCAGTCGTTGAGGTACCGGGAGTTGTCGGAGACGTAGGCGATCCATCTGCCGTCGGGCGACCAGGCGAGCGAGTGCGGGTCGAGGGTGTGCGCGAGCAGCTTGTCGGTTCCATCGCTACCGCGAAGCAGGAGCGAGTCCCCGCGCACATAGACCAGGCGCTGCCCGTCAGGTGCCCAGGTCCCGAACCTGGCGCCGGCGACGAGCAGGGTGCTCGATCCGCCGAGCGCGGGGACGGTCTCCAGTCCACGCCGAGTCGCGATGAGCAGCTTGTCGCCGTCGGGCGACCAGCCGCGTGGCCCGGCAGCCTCGGCGAGCGGGACCGCGCTGCCATCACTGCCCCGCCGCAATTCGACGCGATTGGCCGTATCACCTGGGCCGAGGATGCGGTAGGCGACGCCTTTGCCATCGCTGGTGATGAAGGGCGACTCCTGCACCCCTGCGCTCCGGGTGAGCTGCAGCGGCTGCACCAGTGCGGCGGTGGCCGGCGGACGATTGAGGAGCACGAACGCCACCGCGCCGACCGCGAGCACCACGGCTCCCGCAACGGCGCCGCGCGCCCATCGGGGCACGCCGCGCGGCGCGGACAGCGCACTGACCGGCATGGTATGCGCCGGCGTCATCCCGCCGCTCGGCGTGGCCAGCGGCTCTAGGGCCGCGACCAGCTCGTCCGCAGTCTGGAACCGGTCCGCTGGCCGTTTGGCCAGGCAGCGCATGATGAGCGCGTCGAGCACCGGCGCGATCCCGGGCCGCCGCTGGGTGACCGGCACCGGCGCCTGGGTGACCTGGGCCGCGAGGGTCTGCTGCGGCGTGAGTCCGTGGAAGGGCGGATGGCCTGTGAGCATCTCGTAGGCCAGCACGCCTAACGCGTAGATGTCCACTCGGTGATCAAGCTGCGGATCGGCGGTGGCCTGCTCCGGCGCCATGTAGGCCGGCGTGCCTAACGCGACGCCGGCGGTGGTGAGCTGCTGCCGGCCGCTCGCCTCGGTGACCGCCTTGGCCACGCCGAAGTCCATGACCAGCGCATGGCGGCCCGACAGCAGGATGTTCTCCGGCTTGATGTCGCGGTGCACCACCCCGGCCCGGTGCGCCACGGCGAGGGCCTCGGTGATCTCGCCCAGCAGCCGGAGCGCGTCGCTGACCGGCAGTTCGCCGCTCCGGGTGATCCGGTCGCGCAGCGTCTCGCCCTCGACGTAGGGCATCACGTAGTAGAAGAAGCCGCCGGACTCCCCGGAGTCGAGCACACCGAGGATGTGGGGGTGCTGCAGCCGGGCGGCGACCTGGATCTCCCGCTCGAACCGCTCGGCCCCCATGGTTGCGGCGAGATCCGGCCGGAGCACCTTCACCGCGACCTTGCGGTGATGCTTGAGGTCTTCGGCGAGGTAGACGGTGGCCATGCCGCCCTGGCCGAGCTCCCGCTCGAGCAGATAGCGGTCGGCGAGGGCGGCGCTCAGCCTCATGGGGATTTCGCTCATCGCACGCCGTCCACGGTAAAGAGCGAGGAGAGATACGGTGCCGCCACGTAGGCGTAGACCCGGGGATCGTCGGCGATCGCGATGTAGGTGATGTTGGTGAAGCCGCCTCCGTGCGCGAGTTCGAGGGTCACGATCGGGGTCCGGCGTCCGGTCGCCAGGTCCACCTTGTCCACGGTATGGGAGTTCATGCGCTCGACATCCAGCGAGCGGCCGTCGGGATTCCAGCGGATGATCCGGTCGTCGGGCGCGAGCCAGGGGATGGGCCGCGCGCTCCCACCGGAGACCTGGTAGCGGCGGTAGCCGAGCGTCTGGCCGAACGCCAGGACTTCCCGGCCGTCACGGGAGACCAGTCCCGCGGCAGTCCCCGCGGGCGTCACCGCTCGCGCTGCGCCTCCCGCCAGCGTTTGGACGTAACACCGGGAGGCCTCCCCCGCGGGGTTGCCGCATACCAGGATGGAGTCCCCGCCGGGGAACCAGTCCGCCTCCCCGATGGATTCGAATCGTCCGACATCGACATGGCGCTCCGCTCCCGGCCCCGTGGGATACAGCACGACGCGCGGCGGCGCCGACGGTACGATGGTTAACAGCCACTTCCCGTCGGGAGAGAACGCGGCCGGGGCCCCCTCACCCAGGCGGGCCACCCGGCCGCCATCGGTATGCTGCAGCATGACGGCGTAGTTCGGACCCGCGTCGGCCCCGCCATTGGCGTAGGCCAGCAGCGATCCATCGCGCGTGATCCACGGCTGGAACGAGACATCGAGCCATGAGACGTCGAGCTCGCGCGCCGCGCCCGGGCCGCGGAGCATCAGCCGGTACGGTGCGTCATCCCGCGTCAGGAGGAGCTGGCCGGTGGGTGATACATCCTGCGTCGTGAGGTTTCCCGCGCCCGAGAGGACGACACGAAACCGGCCACCGGTGCTGATGGCGTTCACGACCATCGCATTGTTCGGGTTGGTCGCCGAGAACAGGGCCTCCCGGCCTCCGGGCCGCCAGGCCAGCCCCTCGATGGAGATGAAGTCGGGTGTGACGGCAATCTGCTTTCCGCCCAGGTCCACGATCTTGATCGTGCCCCGGTCATCATAGCGCGAGGGATGTTCCGCAAAGGCGACGTGCTTTCCGTCGGGCGAGACCCGCGGGTCGCTGAGGTAGCCGGATGCCTCGTAGAGTGTGGTGCCGATGGGAAACTCGAGGTGATCCCGTCCGCCCACGGTGTGGACGATGGCAAGCTGGTTACCGTCCGGCGACCAGTCGGCCTCTCGTACGCTGTCAAGGATTTCCCGCGGGGCGCCCCCGCCGACCGGGACCCGCGCCAGGGTCCCCTCGAACAGCCGGTGACGGACGAACTTCGGGCGTACCAGCACCGCGGCCTCGTCCTTCGATGACACCGACAGCAGGTGGGTGTTGACGAGACCGAGATCGGTCGGCGGCGGAAAGTCGGGACGGATGACGAAGAGCGCGGGGCTGCCGCTCTCACCGGTCGAACTGAACACGATGGTCCGTCCATCCGATGCGTACCGGGCGGTGAAGATCGACTCTTCGCGAAAGGTCTTCTGGGTGTAGGCGATCGCCGGGCTGCTCTCGCGCCCCGTCAGCCATCGGCCCGCCGCGAGCCCGAGGACGAGCAGCAGGGCGCCCGCGGCACTCGCGCGCACGCCCGGACGCCCGCCAGGAAGACCGGGCGCACGACTGCCCCGGCTCCGCTGCGTGCCGGTCGCCTGTCCGGCCAGCGCCGAGGCGAACTCCGCGGCGCTGCCCCAGCGATCGGCCGGCAGCTTCTCCAGCGCCGTCAGCACCGCATCCTCGACTGCCTGCGGCACGCTCCTGCGCTGGCTGGTGGGCGAGGCCGGCTCTCTGGTCATGACCTTGGCGATGATGGCCTGGGCTGACGGTCCGGTGAACGGAGGCTCGCCGATCAGCATCTCGTAGGTCACGCAGCCGAGGGCATACACATCGGAACGCGCCGTGATCTCCCGCTCCCCCATCGCCTGCTCGGGACTCATGTACGTCGGCGTGCCTAACGACATGCCGGTCTCGGTCATCCGGCTGCCGCCCGCCTTGCTCGCGGCGAGGGCGATGCCGAAGTCGGCCACCAGGGCGCGGCCGTCGTGCAGCAGGATGTTCTCCGGCTTGATGTCGCGGTGGATGACGTTGTGCCGATGCGCGTAATCGAGCGCGGACGCCACCTCGGTGGCGATGCGCACCGCGTCGGCGATGGGGAGCTGCCTCTCCCGGTTGAGCCGGTCGCGCAGCGACTCCCCCTCGATGAAGGGCATGACGTAGAACAGGAACCCGTCGGCCACGCCGGAGTCGAACAGCGGCAGGATGTGGGGATGCTGCAGGTTGGCGGTGGTCTTGATCTCGGAGAGAAACCGCTCGGCGCCGATCACCGCCGCCAGCTCCGGCCGCAGCACCTTGATCGCGACCTTGCGGTCGTGCTTCAGGTCCTGGGCGAGGTAGACGGTGGCCATGCCGCCCTGGCCGAGTTCCCGCTCGAGCAGATAGCGGTCGGCGAGGGCGGCGGCGAGGCGGTCGGGGCTCACCGCGGAGCCGCTCCCGCCAGGCGGGCCCGCAGGACGGGAAGCCAGTTGGCGGTGATGGTCAGCTCGCCCGCGTCGGTGGCCTGCAGGAAGACGAAGTGTTTCCCGTCCGGCATCACGTCCCAGTTGGGGTGCGGGTTCGCGGCATAGAGGAACCGGTCCACCAGCACGCTGTCCCGCGCCGCAATCGCGAAACCGGGCCCGGTCGCGACGGTCGCCGCCATGATATGCCCGCTCCCCCGGTAGAAGAGCCGCCTCCCGTCCCGTGACCAGAGCGGCTCGGTGCCGCCGTCGCTCGACACCTGCACCCGCCCGCCCGGGCCTGGGAAGGGCTGCACTACCACCTCGTCCCGCCCCGATTCGTTGGTTACGAACGCGATCCACCGTCCATCCGGCGAGACCCGCGGCATGTTCTCGATGGCGGTGGCGTTGCTGGCCACCGGATGCAGCGTGGTGTCCCCGGTGAGACCGCGGTAATAGATGTCCGCCCCGGCGGTGTCGAGCTGGAAGACCGCCCGCTGCGCGTCAGGGGTGAGCATCGCCTCGAAGACATCGAGATTCGGCCCCGCGACGATCGGCGTCGCCTCGGCGCTGAGGTCCACCGGCCGCCACCAGATGGCCGCACGTCCGGACTGGTCGGTGCGGTACAGCACCCGCGTCCCGTCGGGACTCCACTCCGGGCGCTCGTTGAGGGTGCCGCTGGTGAGCCGCGTGAGGGTCCGCGCCCCGAGCGAATAGACCCAGACGTCGCGCGAGCCCGCGGCCCCAATCCCGATCGCCAGGCGCCGCCCGTCGGGCGAGAGCCGAGGGAAGGTGTAGTCGCGGGAGTCCTCGAGCCCCAGCCGCGTAATGCCATCCGGGCCGGCGATCACCACCCGCGACAGCGTCGACCCACCCTGGTAGACGAGGGTGCCCATCGGCGATACCGCCGCGCGCGCCAGCCCGGTGCTGCTGTTGCTCGTGACGTTGTCGATGAGCTGCACCGGCGTGCCGAGGACCTTCCCCGTCTCGAAATCCACCCGGACTGCCATCAGCAACCCGCTGGCGGTGGCATACACCAGCGCACCGTCCACCACACCGAGCGCGTGCATGCCCTGGAGGTCGAGTCGTTTCGTCTCGCCGGTCGCGAGGGTGAGGATCGCCATGCGCACGTCGGCGGTGGAGGCCGCGCCCCAGCTGGAGTACACCAGGTGGCGTCCATCCGCGAGCGGGAGCGGAGCCGTTCGATACTGCTCCCCCAGAATCCGCTCCGGCCCCGGCAGCAGGCTGGCGGTTCCGCCATTCTGCGGGATGGAATACAGTGCCCGGTTGCCCGACACGATGATCCGGCCGTCGAGTGCCCAGTTGGCGCCGTTGAATGTGCCCGGTGCCGGCGCGACCAGCTGGGGCACGCTGCCGTCCAGCGCGATCTTGAACAGCTGGTTGCTGCGGATGAAGCCCACCCACCTTCCGTCAGGCGAAAAGAACGGATTGGTGCCGTCCTCGGTACCGGGCAGGGGCCGCGGGGTCACCTCGTCGAGGCGGCGCGCCACCAGCTGCAGGCGCCCGCCCGGGCCGGCGCCCACGTAGACCAGCGTCTGCCCGTCGGGCGAAACCGTGAGGGGGTTGTAGCCGAGCGAGCTGATGCGGTCGTTGGCCACGGCGGGGATGGTGAACCGCACCACCCGCGGGTCCGCCGCCGGTCGCCGCGTCCAGGCGAAGAGCGCGGCAGCGCCACCGAGCAGCGCGAGCACCCAGGGCGCCATCCGTGCCAGCCGACCGGTGGCCGGGACGGCGGGGGTGCCGCGACGCGTCCCGCTCCGCGTCCGGCCCACCGCACCCCCCAGCGCCTCGGCGAACTCCCGCGCGCTCCCCCACCGGTCGGCCGGCAGCTTTTCCAGCGCGGTGAGCACCGCCTCCTCGACCGCCTCAGGCACGGTGTCGCGAAATTTCGACGGCGGCGCGGGCTTCTCGGTCATCACCTTGGCGACGATCGCCTGCGCGGTGCCGCCGAGGAACGGCGGGTCCCCCACCAGCATCTCGTAGGTCATGGCGCCGAGGGCGTAGACATCGGAACGCGCCGTGATCTCCCGCTCCCCCATCGCCTGCTCGGGACTCATGTACGTCGGCGTGCCTAACGACATCCCGGTCTCGGTCATCCGGGTACCACCGGCCTTGCTGGCGGCCAGCGCGATGCCGAAGTCGGCGACCAGCGCACGCCCGTCGTGCAGCAGGATGTTCTCCGGCTTGATGTCCCGGTGGATGATGTTGTGCCGGTGGGCGTAGTCGAGCGCGGCCGCCACTTCGGTGGCGATCCGCACGGCGTCGGCGATGGGGAGCTGCTTTTCCCGGTTCAGCCGGTCGCGAAGACTCTCCCCCTCGATGAAGGGCATCACGTAGAACAGGAACCCGTCGGCCGCGCCCGAGTCGAACAGCGGCAGGATGTGCGGGTGCTGCAGGTTGGCCGTGGTCTTGATCTCGGAGAGGAACCGCTCGGCCCCGATCACCGCGGCCAGCTCGGGACGCAGCACCTTGATCGCGACCTGGCGGTCGTGTTTCAGGTCCTGGGCGAGGTAGACGGTGGCCATGCCGCCGGCGCCTAACTCACGCTCGAGGCGATAGCGGTCGGCGAGGGCGGCGGCAAGTTTCCCGGGTATCGTGGTCAGAGAGGTCAATCCTTGAAGGGCGACTTGGACGGTCGCGCGCGTCCTGGTCCGGCCGGCTTGCCCAGCAGCCGCTGCAACTCTTCCTCGCTCAATTCAAACGGGTCCGCCTCGTACCCCGGCGGGTCGATGCGGATCACCTTGCCCGGATTGTCCCGCACGGGCACGAGCTCCCACGCCGAGCGGGTGAGATCGCGCACCTCCCACTCGTGACCCTCCGGATCGGTGAAGCGACGGTAGCCCATGGATGGCCTCCTTGCGATGGTCGATGGCTGGCGGCTCACCGAGTCGTGTCCTCGGCCACGAAGATATCGCTCTCCCGATCCTCGATCGGGAAATAAGAGCGCTTGGCATCCGTGGCAGAGAAGGGGCGGGCGGACCGCTGCTCGGCGTCGTGCGCCTTGAAGTAAATCGTCCGGGCATCGTGACTCCACTGTGCCCGTTCCGGGAACGGCCCGCCCGTTCCCCGTCGCACGATGAACGCCGTGTACGGTGGCCAGCGCCTCGGCGATGCTGAGCTGCTGCTCGCGCTTCAGCTTGTCGCGGAGCGATTCTCCCTCGATGGGCGGCATGACGTAGAACAGGAAGTCGTCTGTCCGTCTGTCCGCCTGTCCGCCTGCCAGCAACCAGCGGCAGACTATGCGGGTGCTGGAGAATCGCGGTGGTCTTGATCTCGGAGAGGAACCGGTCAGTGCCGATGACGGCGGCGAGGGCATCCTTGAGCCGGTCGATGGTCACGGGGCCCGCCGGGCGCGCAGTTCCTGCACGAAGTTCTCGACCACGACCAGGTTGGGGGACCCGGCCTGCGCGGCCCCGGGCCGGATCACGAGAAAGCGCTGGTCATCGGGGGTGATGGCCCAGGTGTTCACACCCCCGGTGTACGCGGTGCCATCGTAGATCTGCTTGCGCCTCCCGGTGGTGAAGCTCGGTCCGGGGAGGACCTCGACCGACTGCAGGCCACCGGCGCTCGAATAGAAGAGGAGTTCGCGTCCCGAGTGGCTCCAGTGCGGCTCCCAGCCTCCAGCGATGGAGACGGTCCAGCGGCCGGTCTCCACCGCGGGAAAGGGCCGGACGTAACTCTCCATCACGCCCGATTCATTGGAGCCATACGCCAGGTACCGGCCATCGGGGGAGAGCGAAATACTGCTGACCGGCTTCGGGCCGACGACCAGCGCCAGGGTGGCGGTATCGCCGGTCGTCCGCCGGGCGTACACCACGCCGGAGTCGCCATCGAACACGGACAGCAGCCATTTCCCGTCCGGGGACCAGACTGCTTCATTGACGCTCCTCCCGCTCCGCCGGATCAGAGGCACCGCCGGAGTGCTGCCATCGGCCGGGCCGGCCCAGAACTCCCTCGAGCCATTCCGATTGGTGATGTAGCCGATGGTCCGGCCGTCGGGTGTCCAGACGGCCCGGCCGTTCAGCGAGCCCTCGAAGGAGAGCTTGGTCAACGGCCCCGCCGGGAGGGTCCTGACCCACACATTCTGTCCGCCCTCACCGGTCGCGCCGAAGGCGAGTCGTCGGCCATCGGGCGAGAGCGCGAAACTCTGGAAATCGGCCGTCCAGGCCGTATCGACCGGCTCGACCTTGCCCTCCCGGGTCACGTAGGCCAGGTCCGAGGTGCCGACGGCCTGTCCGCCGATGGTGTAGATGAGGGTTCCGCTCTCGGAGAGCGCGAGGTCCACCGCACCGAATCCGCGGGTGGCGACGCGGTTGGTGATCGCGAACGGCTCGCCCGTGAGGGCCAGCCGCTTGGGATCAAAGGGAACGGCGAGCAGGTCGCCGCTTTCCGTGACGTAGACCAGGTGACCACTCGCCGCATAGCGCGCCGTCACCGCCTGGAGCAGGACGCGATACTTGCCGGTGGCGAAGTCGAGGACGGCCACCCGTCTCGGCTCCCGGAGATTACGCGACTCGATGGTGAAGAGCACCCCGCGACCGTCGGGGATCGCCTGGGGCCAGTAGTGGTCACCCTCGCCGGCCGCCGTGTCGACCGTGGTGACCTGGGTCGGCGTCCCGCCTTCGGGGCGGATCCGCATGAGGCCGACGGTACCACCCTGGGTGAGGCCGTCGTAGTAGAGGTTGCCGTCGCTGGCCCAGGTGAGGCCATCGGATCCGATCCGCGAACCGATGATCGTGATCGGCGGTGCGCCAGCCAGGCCGGCCACCCGGATCCCGTCGTTGCCGAGATTGACGGCGAAGGCCACCCGCTGGCCGTCGGGGGAGAAGACAGGGTTGCTGCTGTTCTCCGTCCCCGCAATCGGCGTCGCCTGGAGCTGGTCGCGACGGCGCAGCATCAGGTGCAAATCACCGGCACCGACATAGGCGAGTCGGGAGCCATCAGGCGAGAGGGCGATCCGGGATCCGCGGATGCTGCCCAGCTTCTGGTCGTCGGGGAACGCCATGGCATACCGCAGCACCGGCGCAGCCGGTGCTGGCCGCAACCAGCCCCATGCCGCGAACGCGATCGCCACCGCGGCCAATGCCCAGCCCGCCATCATGAGCCGCCGACGCGAGCCGGTGATGGCGGTGGCCGCACCGGCCAAAGCCGGCGTCGCCGTGGTGAACCCCTTGTCGATCAGCGCGGCGCCGAACTCGGCCGCGGTGGCGAACCGATCCGCGGGCAGCTTCTCCAGCGAGGTGGCGACCGCCGCCGCCACATTCGGCGGCACCGACTTGCGGAGCCGGGTGACGGGCGCCGCCTCCTCGGTCACGATCTTCATGATGATCTGCTGGGCCGAGGCGCCCACATGCGGTGGATTGCCGGTGAGCATCTCGTAGAGCACGCTGCCGAGCGAGTACACGTCGGACCGGGCGGTGATCTCCTTCTCCGCCGTTGCCTGCTCGGGACTCATGTAGTGGGGCGTGCCTAACGACATTCCCGTCTCGGTCATCCGGCCGCCGGCGGCCGCGCTCAGCGCGAGGGCGATGCCGAAGTCGGCCACCATCGGCCGGCCATCGTGCAGCAGAATGTTCTCCGGCTTGATGTCCCGGTGGATCACCCCGTGGCGATGGGCGTAGTCCAGCGCGTCGGCCACGGCGACGGTGATCCTGACGGCCTCCTCGATGCCGAGCTGAGTCTCGCGGTCGAGTTTGGCCCGGAGCGTCTCGCCGTCGATGAACGGCATGACGTAATAGAGAAACCCGTCGGCGCTGCCGGAATCGAACAGCGGCAGGATGTGGGGATGCTGCAGCGCCGCGGTGGTCTTGATCTCGACCACGAAGCGCTCGGCGCCGATGACGGCGGCGAGCTCGGGCTTGAGCACCTTGATCGCGACCTGGCGGTCGTGCTTGAGGTCCTGCGCGAGATAGACGGTCGCCATGCCGCCCTGGCCGAGCTGCCGCTCGAGGCGGTAGCGGTCGGCGAGGGCGGCGGTGAGGCGATCGATGCTCACTCTGGCACCTTCTGCTGGAGGATGCTGGTCCAGTTGAGGATGACGTGCGTCGGCTGCGCTTCCGGCTTCGGGATGGGGGTCACCAGCAGGAAGCGCGACCCATCCGGCGCGACATCGTAGCCCACGGAACGACCGTCGAGCTGGCCGGCATCCGGCTTCCGGAAGAGCACGGTCGCCGTTTCGACCTCGCCCGTTGCCGGCTGAAAGGGAATCGCCAGGATGGCGTCCCCCTTCCGGTAGATGATTTCGCGACCGCCCCTGGTCCAGCGCGGCTGCCGCCCGCCGTCGGCCGACACCTGGATACGGCCACCATGGCCATCGAGGGCACGAACATAGACCTGCGGCTGTTCGTCCTGGTTGAACTCCTCGTACGCGATCCACTTCCCGTCAGGAGAGAACGATCCGCTGCGCTGGGTGGCGCCGCGATCGTCGACCGGCGTCGAAGGCCCCCCGGCGATCAGCCGGAGCAGGAGGCGATCATGGTTCATGGTCTCGGTATACGCCAGCGTCCGGCCATCTGGAGAGATCGACGCCGCGCGCTTGTCGTAGGGCGTCGCGAGCACCTCCGCGTCGGGGGCGCTGGCATCGATGGGAATCCGGTGCAGGTCGTAGACCGGATCCTCGAAGGTGTAGATGATGGAGCGACTGTCAGGCAGCCAGTGCGGATTGAAGGCGGCACCCTGGGCTCGTGTCAGCTGCGTCAGCACCTTCCGGCTCCGTTCGAAGAGCCAGAGGTCACGCTTCGGTTCCGTCCGGGTCAGCGCGATCCACCTGGCGTCCGGCGACAGGCGTGGTTCCGCCCACGAGCCGCCGTCGGGTAGTGCCGGCTCCTCATGTCCGGAGCGATCGGACCAGACCACTCGGCGGTCGACATTCCATTCCGACGCCTTGAGGTAGACCATGGTGCCGTTGTCGGCGATGGCGAAGCCGGCCGAGCCGTTGTAGGGCTGCCAGGCGACGTCGTCGACGACCGGCACCGCGGCGCCGCTCACCTTGAGCTTCGCCGGATCAAACCGAACGGCGAAGACAGCGCCATCGCGCGCATACAGCAGGTAGCCGCCAGCGACGTAGCGGCCGAAGACGGCGCCTGTCACGAGAACGGTGCGCTTGCCGGTCGCCAGTTCCACAGCCTCGATGCGCGCGTTCGAGAAGGGCGTCGCATAGTTGGTGAAGATGGCCGTGCGCCCATCGGGGAGGGCCTGAGGGAACCAGTGCGCAAATTCGTGTCTGGTGCTGTCGAGCCTGGTCAATTGTTTCGCCGTACCTCCTGATGCCGGAACGGACCAGAGCCCGGAATTGCCCTTGGTATACATGATGGTGGCGTCATCGAGGGTCCAGCCCGACCCCGAATTGTTGGAGTCGGCCAGCACGGTCGCGGGGCCTCCGGCCGCCGGGATCTTGTACAGCTTGCCATTCCGCTGATAAGTGATCCAGTGGCCATCGTGCGAGAACTCGGGCCATTGGGCCCCCTCCGACCCCGCGATCGGGCGGATCACGGTCGAGCCGAGCTCGCGCACCAGCAGGCCATCCACGCCGGCCGAATCCTGGACCGCCTGCACGATGCGTTGCCCGTCCGGGGAAATGATCACACCGGGCTGGTCGACACCACCATCGCCCATCCTGAAGGCGAATTCCACCGACGCGTCCGCCGCGGCTCTTGCCAGCCCACCACGGATCAGCCAGCCAGCGGCAAGCGACAACGCAACCAGGGTGATGCCGGCCGCGATCAGCGCGGGACGGCGGGGCCTGGCGGGTTGCCCACGGACAGGGCGCATCCGCGTCGCACTCCGCGCCCCCTCGACCTTGCCATCCAGCGCCGCGGCAAACTCCGCTGCGCTCGCGAAGCGATCGGCCGGGAGCTTGGCGAGGGCGGTGATCACCGCGTCCTCGACGGCGACCGGCACGGTGTCACGCATCCGGGACGGCGGCACGGGCTTCTCGGTCATGACCTTCGCGACGATCGCCTGGGCCGTCCCGCCGAGGAAGGGTGGGTCACCGACCAGCATCTCGTAGGTGATGCAGCCGAGGGCGTAGACGTCGGAGCGGGCCGTGATCTCCCGCTCGCCCATGGCCTGCTCCGGCGACATGTAGGTCGGGGTGCCGAGCGACATGCCGGTCTCGGTCATCCGGGTGCCGCCCGACTTGCTCGCGGCCAGCGCGATGCCGAAGTCCGCGACCAGGGCGCGGCCATCGTGCAGCAGGATGTTCTCCGGCTTGATGTCACGGTGGATGACGCCGTGGCGATGGGCGTAGTCGAGGGCACCGGCCACTTCGGTTGCGATGCGCACACCATCGGCGATGGGGAGCTGCTTCTCCCGGTTCAGCCGGTCGCGGAGGGATTCCCCCTCGATGAAGGGCATGACGTAGAACAGGAACGAGTCCGCGACACCGGAATCGAAGAGCGGGAGGATGTGCGGGTGCTGAAGATTTGCGGTCGTCTTGATCTCGGAGAGGAACCGGTCGGCGCCGATCACCGCGGCCAGTTCAGGACGCAGCACCTTGATCGCGACCTGGCGGTCGTGTTTGAGGTCGTGCGCGAGATACACCGTGGCCATGCCCCCGGCGCCTAACTCACGCTCGAGGCGGTAGCGGTCGGCGAGGGCCGCGGCGAGGCGGTCGAGAGCCTGCGTCATCGGCTCGCCGGTACGGTGCTCGTCACTTCACCGTCCCCGCCAGCAGCTTGCTCAGGTCGGCGATGGCGATGCGGCGGACCGACCGTGACCGCTGGAACACCATCGTTCGGTTGTCAGGCGTGAAATTGACCCAGCCTTCGTCGAAGGAAGACGTCGTCAGCCGCCGGGTCGTCCCGTCCTTGCGGTTGCGCAGCCCGAGGTTGTGCACCGCCCCGTTCGGAATCTGGTAGACCACCAGGCTCCAATCCTCCGAGTTGCCGGTGAAGACCGTGCCGGGATCGTTCACAATCTGTCCCTCCCCTCGGCCGGTCACGGGGAGGATCCGGAACTGCCATTGTCCTCCCTTGCCACCCTCGGCAATGACCAGGGAGTCTCCGTCCGGGAATATGTCGTTTGGAAAGGCGTTGCTGCGCTGCCAGATGGGTACCAGCGCTCCGTCCGGCTTCACCTGCACGACTTCGTATTGTCCGGTCGTGCCGAGGACCGAAGCGAAGAGCTCCGGGCGGCCGCGAGCCGTGGCGAGGTTGTTGACCATCCCCGCGTGCGTCACGCGGACCGGCTCGCCGCCGGCCACAGGCACCAGCCAGAGATCGCTGACCCGTGCGTCGCGGTCGGACACGAACCAGACCGCGGAGCCGTCGACATTCCAACGGGGACTGCGTTCGCCGCCGGGCCAATTCGTGAGCTGGCGTGGCTCACCGCCGGCGACATCGACCACCCAGATGTCCTGGCTGCCGCCCCGATCCGACGAGAAGACGAGGCGCGCCCCGTCCGGGGACCAGGACACTTCGGAGTTGTTGCCGCCCTGTACCAGCGTCCGCATGGGACCGCCCGCCAGGGGCACGAGCGCGATGTCGTTCACCCCACCGCCCCGATCCACGTTGAAGGCGACCTGCGTGCCATCCGGCGAGAGCCGCGGGCTTGCTGCGCGGAGGGAATCCGGCGTCAGGCGTCGCTCGGAACTGTCGCCGAGCGACAGCGCCCAAATGCCGCTCTGCCCCCGACCGGTGAGGTAGGCCAGTCGGCTGCCGGAGAGCCATTGCATCAGGTCTTCCACGTCCACGTCGTCCGTCACCCTGATCTCCCGCCCTCCGGCCGCGGGCACGACCCAGACGTCAGTCTGCTTCCCCCGGTCCGAGAGGAACGCCACCCATTTGCCGTCGGGGGACCAGCGCGGCGTCCAGTCGTTCCGGATGTCGCGCGTAAGCTGGCGGGGCGCCCCGCTGTCCACCGGGACCACCCAGACGTCGCTGGTGCCTGTGCGTCGCGACTCGTAGAGCAGTTCCTTCCCATCCGGCGACCAGGCCGATTCGTACTCGGCGAAATTCTCGAAGCCATCGGTGGTCAGTTGGCGTGGATGGTGCCCGGTGCTGTCGGCCACCCAGATCGTGACGCGCCCCCCTCCGATGACCAAGTAGCCGATACGGGACCCGTCGGGCGACCACTCGCCGATGTTCGGGCGCTGTTCGTCGGGAATGAGGGGCAAGCTGCCGCCGTGGCTCACCGAGGTAACGAACGACCGAAAGGTGCCGCCACCAGCCCCCGCGCTCGTGGCGATGTAGCCAACACGGTCGCCATCAGGGTGCCAGCTGATCGGGATGGCGACCCCCGCCACATTACTCAGTTGTTTCGGCGCTCCGCCGCCGGCTGAAATGACCGCCACCTGCAGCAACCCTGCGTTGCTCGAGGGCACCGCGATCTGCGATCGGTCCGGTGACCAGAGGACCGGGTTGTCGGCGATCGAGGTGACCGGAACGCTGGTCGGGTTGCTGTGATCGGCACCGGCGGTCCACAGCTGATTCGTCCCCCCGGCGGGCTGCCACCAGAAGAGGCGCGTGCCGTCGGGGGAGAAGCGGGCCGTGACGTCATTGGCGCTGTCGGGGGAGACCATGGTGACCGGCGGCAGGGCAGGATTGCCCGTCTTGCCTGGGCTGCAGGCGGCAAGGAGGCCGATGCCCGCGACGACGACTGCGTGCTTCATGATTGCGCTCCAGTGGTTCGCTTGCCGCCGAGCACGCTGTCGATGCCGGCCTTGATCTGTTCGACGACGGCGCTCTGCGCCTTGAGCACGTCGTTCACGTTCGGGCTGTAGGTGCTGGCCCAGAGGCTCCGCGTGGTGATGGGGTCGCTGAACTGCACGTTGATTCGCATCACGTCCCCCGCGCGGAAGACCGTCGTTTCCACCACGGCATCGAGGCCCTCCGCCGCCGCGATCTCCTTCACCGTCTTGGGGCTGTCCTTGTAGCGCACCATCGTGGAGCGCGGCGCCACGCCCACCACGCCCTGCTGCGCCAGCGCATTGGTGAGGGCGTCGTGCATCGCCACGACGAACTCGGCGTCCTTGCCCGAGATGTCCTCGATCGGGAGGACCCCGATGCGCTGGATCCTGCCACTCCCTGCGCCGGCATGGGTGAGCTTCCAGCCCAGCGCCCCGCCGACCACGAGAAGCACCGCTGCCACGCCGCCCCACATCAACCACGCGGGCCGCTTCCGGTCGGCCACCGCCGCCACGGCCGAATGCGGTTGGGTATGCGTCGGGGTCATCCCGCCGCTCGGCGTGCCCAGGGGTTCCAGCAGCACCGCCAGTTCCTCGGCCGACTGGAAGCGATCGGCCGGACGCTTGGCCAGGCACTTCATGACCACCGCCTCGAGCGCCAGCGAGAGGCCGGCGCGCTGCTGCCCCACGGCGATCGGCGTCTGGGTCACGTGCGCCGCGAGGGTCTGCTGCGGCGTGAGGCCGTGGAAGGGGGGATGGCCGGTGAGCATCTCGTAGCCCAGCACGCCGAGGGCGTAGATATCCACCCGGCCATCCATCTGCGGGTCGGCCGAGGCCTGCTCCGGCGCCATGTAGGCCGGGGTGCCTAACGCGACACCGGCGGTGGTGAGCTGCTGCCGGCCCGAGGCCTCGGTGACCGCCTTGGCCACGCCGAAGTCCATGACCAGCGCGTGGCGCCCGGAGAGGAGGATGTTCTCCGGCTTGATGTCGCGGTGCACCACGCCCGCCTTGTGCGCCACGGCCAGGGCCTCGGCGATCTCGCCCAGCAGCCGCACCGTCTCCGGCACCGGCAGCTCGCCGGCCCGCGCCAGGCGTTCGCGGAGGGTCTCTCCCTCCACGTAGGGCATCACGTAGTAGAAGAAGCCGTCGGCGTCGCCCGAGTCGAGCAGGCCGAGGATGTGGGGGTGCTGCAGCCGCGCGGCCACGGCGATCTCCCGGGCGAAGCGCTCGGGTCCGAGCGTGGCCGCCAGCTCTGGGCGCAGCACCTTCACCGCGACCCGGCGCTGGTGCTTCAGGTCCTCGGCGAGATACACGGTGGCCATTCCCCCGGCGCCTAACTCGCGCTCGAGGCGGTACCGGTCGGCGAGGGCGCTCGTGAGGCGGGGGTTCATTCCGCTGCCCCCAGCCTGGCGTTCACCTCGGTGAACCAGTTGAGCACCACCGTCAGCCGGCGGGTCTCGGGCCCCTGCGACGAAGACCGCTGCAGCATCACGAAGCTCCGGTCTCCGGGGCGGACCCCGAAAGCCTGGTGCCACGGCTGGAAGACGAAGGGCAGCGTCTTGAAGAGCGCGTGGCGGTCCGACACCTGGAAATCCGGGGTGCCGGTGACGCTGGCGGAGACCAGGCTGTCTCCCGGCGCGAGGTAGAAGAGCTCACGCCCGGAATGCGCCCAGACCGGACTCGTCCCCCCCGCCGGCGAAACCTGCCACCTGGCCCGCGTGACGTCGGGAAAGGGGCGGACGTAGATCTCTTCCCGCCCCGACTCGAGCGACACATAGGCGATCCATTTTCCATCCGGCGAGAGCGCGGGCATGTACTCGTCGGCTGGCCCGGCGGCGATGGTGACCCGGGCCGTGTCGCCGTGGAGCCGCCGAGCGTAGAGGTCGCGCACCCCGGCGACGGTGCCGGTACGGTACACCACCCACTGGCCGTCCTGAGACCAGACCGCCTCGTCAATCTGCGAGGTATCTGTGGGGAAGAGCCGTTCCGGCTTGTCGCTGCCGTCGTCGCGGACCCGGTACAGGTAGGTGGCGGGGCCTTGCCTGTCCGAGCTGTAGCTCAGGGTGCGTCCATCGGCCATCCAGGCCCCGCGATAGTTGATCGTCCCATCGAAGGTGATTCGCGTAAGCGGACCGGCGTCGAGTTGCTTCACCCACAGCATGCCCCCAGTCCCCTCGCCCATGCCCACCGCCACGCGGCGTCCGTCCGGTGAGAGCGTCATGCTGTTGAACCGGCCCAGCCAGGCGGGATCGAGGATCCGGCTCTTCCCGTTCCGGTCCACCTCGGCCGGTGTGGCCCGCCCCGCGGTGAGGCTGGAGGGGAGATAGACCATCGTGCCATCGTCCGCGACGGCGAATTCGGGGATGATCGTGAGTTCGCTCTGCACCCCGCTGAGCAGCACGGCTGGGGGGCGCTTGAATCGCAGGGCGCCGACGTCGAACGGCGCGCCCACCACACTGCCGTCCTGCAGGACCGCGATCAGATCGCCCGTCGGCAGGTAGAACCCGCGCGATGCGCCGCGGAGAATGGTGTCCAGCGCCTGCGTCTTCAGGTTGACCGCCATGAGGACCTGCTGCGCGCAGTTGTTGCCGCAGCGAGTGACCAGCAGGACATCCTTTCGTGGCAGTGCGGTCGGAAAGATCATCCCGCCGTTCTCCGGTGCCGGCACGATCGTCGTGACTGGTCCTCCGGACGACGGCACCGCGAGCAGATTGAAGCTGGGACTGCTGAAGACGATCCGTCCATCGTCGAGCCATGTCCCGCCGGCGAGGATGGGGTTGGCGCCCTCCGCCACCTGTGCTGGCGGCCCGCCGCCCGCGGCCGCGATCTTGAACACCTTGCCGTTGGCGAGGTAGGCGATCCACTGCCCATCGGGCGAGAAGAACGGCCCATCGGCGCCATCGGTCCCATCCAGAAGGCGCGGCTGCACATCCCCGCGGTCGCGCACCATGAGATGGGTGATCCCGCCCAGTCCATCGCCGCCGCCACCCGTTCGGCTGATGAACGCGATGCGGGAGCCGTCCGGCGCGATGGCGAATGCGGTTCCGTAGTAGCCGCTGTGGTTCACCCGAAGATCGGGCAGGTCGAGGGTGAGCCGGGTGACCGGGCCGGCCGGCGGGTGCGCCAGCTTGACCGCGAGCGCCAGCGCGGCCAGCGTGGCGAGCACCGCGATGCCGCTGACCACGCGAAGCGCCATCGGGCTCGCGGCCGGTGCGGCAGGCCGCCGCGCGGTCGTCGCGCGCGTGCCCTCGCCCCGGAGTGCCGCCGCGAACTCCACGGCGCTCCCGAACCGGTCGGCCGGCAGCTTGGCGAGCGCGGTGAGCACCGCGCTCTCGACCGCTTCCGGGACACTCTTCCGCTGCGCCGTGAGTGGTGCCGGCTCTCCGGTCATCACCTTGGCGATGATCGCCTGCGCCGTGGGGCCCGTGAATGGCGGCTCGCCGATGAGTGTCTCATACGTCATCGCGCCAAGGGCGTAGACGTCGCTCCGCGCGGTGATCTCCCGCTCGCCCATTGCCTGTTCGGGCGACATGTAGTGCGGCGTACCGAGGCTCATGCCGGTCTCGGTCATCCGCGTCCCGCCGGCGGAGCTCACTGCAAGCGCGATCCCGAAATCGGCGACCAGCGCGCTGCCGTCGTGCAGCAGCACGTTCTCGGGCTTGATGTCGCGATGAATCACGCCGTGGCGGTGGGCGTAGTCGAGGGCGGCGGCGACTTCGGTCGCGATCCGGACCGCGTCGGTGACAGGGAGCTGCTTCTCCCGTGTGAGGCGATCTCTGAGCGATTCCCCCTCGACGAAGGGCATGACGTAGTAGGCGGTGCCGTTGACCTCGCCGCTGTCGATCAGACCGAGGATGTGAGGATGCTGCAGCGTGGCGATGGTCTTGATCTCGCGCAGGAACCGCTCGGCGCCGATGACGGCCGCGAGCTCGGGGCGCAGCACCTTGATCGCGACCTGGCGGTCGTGCTTGAGGTCCTGCGCGAGGTAGACTGTCGCCATACCGCCCTGGCCGAGCTCCCGCTCGAGGCGGTAATGGTCGGCGAGGGCGGCGGCGAGGCGGTCGTCCATCATCTACTGCCCCTTCATCCTGGCGAAGAGCTCGGTCGCCCAATTGTCCACGACGATCAGCTGGGTCGTGCCCGCCGCCGGTCCCGTGCTTGCGGTGCGGGCCGCCACGAACCCCTGGCCCCCCGGCAACTCGTCGTAATACGGGACGACCACCGAGGCCGCAAGCCCGATCGAACTGTCGAGCAGTTTCACGGGAGTGCCGCTCACGAAGGTGGGCGAGGTGGTCACCCGGACCTCGAACATCGAGACGTTCAGGTCCTGATAGTAGAGCGACCGGCCGTCCCGCGACCAGCGCGGGGCCTCGCCCCCCGCGACGGAGACCTGCCACCGGCCGTCGTTGATATTGGGGAAGGGGCGGACGTAGACCTCGTTGCGCGAGGACTCATCGGAGACGTACGCGAGCCACCGCCCGTCCGGCGAGAGCGTCGGGGCATCCTCGAAGCTCGGCGACGTCAGGAGCGGCACCGGGACGGTGTCGTGGCCGAGGTGGATCGCCCAGATGTCCCGGTTGTTGTTCGCGGACGTCACGCGATACACGAGCCATTGCCCGTCGCGCGAAAGCGAATAGGCGAGGATGTTCCAGCGGGGATCGGCCCAGACCCGCGCGGGGGGCGCGCTCCCGTCGGCTCGGCGCCTCCAGACGGCGTTCCTCCCCTGGACCGATCCCGTGCCGAGGTAGAGAATGTCGCGCCCGTCCGCGGTCCACTGCGGCCGGACGGCCCCCAGGGAATCGAAGGTGAGGCGGGAGAGGGCGCCCTGCGGGAGGGTCTTGACCCAGATGTCGGGGGAGGCGGTACCGAGCTGATCGAGCGCCACGCGCCGGCCGTCCGGGGAGAGGCTGAGCGAGTGATTCGAGCTGGGGTTGAAGGTGAAGGGCGGGGTGAAGGGCGCGATCCGTCCATGACGGTCCACCTCGACGACCTCGGCGTAGCCGGAGGACGAGGTCCCGGTTCCCGGAACGTACATCAGGGTGCCGCTGCGGGAGATCGCGAAGTCGGCGGAGCCGAGCGGCTTGACCATCACCCCCGAGAGGAGGGGGACCGCAGGGCCGGTGAGCCGGAGCTTGTCCTGGTCGAAGGGGGCCGCCAGCACGGCGCCGTCCGCGCGCACGATGACCAGGTAGCCCGGGTCGGCGTATCGCGCGATGACCCCCTTCATGAGGAAGTGCCGGGTGTGCTTTCGCAGGTCGTACGCGTCGATGTCGAAATCGTTCGGATCGAGGTTCCGGCGAGCCCGGAAGACCAGGCCTTTCCCATTCGGCAGGGCGTCGGTCCACGCGAAGCCGATCTCGTGGGTGGCGCTGTCGTACGGGATCAATAGCTCCCCGGTCCCGCCCTCGGCCCGGATCCGCGCCGTCCCGTTAGGCGTGTCGAAGTAGATCCAGCCGTCGGGGCCCCAGGCCCCGGCGCCCCCGGACCCTGGCGCCCCCTTGTCGAGCTGGATCGGCGGCCCGCCAGCGACCGGCACCACAGTGAGGGAGAAGTTGGCCCCCGAGAAGAAGGCAATCTTGGTCCCGTCGGGAGAGAAGAAGGGATTGGTCGCGCCTTCGGTCCCCGGGATCGGGGTAGCGTCGAGGCGGTCGCGGGCGCGCAGGTAGAGCTGGCTCGCGGTGGTGCCGGCTCCCGGGTAGACGATCCAGCGGCCGTCGGGGGAGATCGCGATGTTGATCCCGGCGACCCCCTGGCGCATTCCCTGGCCGGGCTGGAACCCCATGCTGTACCGGATGACCTGCTTCGGGGGCGCGGGGCGGAACAGCGCCCAAGCCGCGAGGGCCAGGGCGCCGAGCGTCAGCAGGCTCAAGACGGGGACGAGGCGGGCCGAACGGCCGTCCGGGCGGGCCAGCGCGCCGCCGGCCGTCCCCGCGATCGTGAATCCGGGATCTCTCAATGCCTCGGCGAAGGCCTTCGCGCTCTCGAACCGATCGGCGGGGAGTTTCTCGACCGCCTTGGCCACCGCCGCCGCCACGTTCGGCGTCACCGCCTTCCGCAGGGCCGTCACCGGCTGCACCGGCTCGGCGATGATCTTCATGATGATCTGCTGGGCCGAGCCCCCCAGGTGCGGTGGCTGGCCGGTCAGCATCTCATAGAGCACGCTGCCCAGGGAATAGATGTCGCTCCGGCCGGTCAGCTCCTTCTCCGCCGTCGCCTGCTCCGGGCTCATGTAGTGCGGGGTGCCGAGACTCATCCCCGTCTCGGTCATCCGCCCGCCCGCCGCGGCAGAGAGCGCCAGGGCGATCCCGAAGTCCGCCACGACTGGCCGGCCGTCGTGCAGCAGGATGTTCTCCGGCTTGATGTCGCGGTGGATCACCCCGTGGCGGTGCGCGTAGTCGAGGGCGTCGGCCACCGCAACCGTGATCCGGACCGCCTCTTCGATGCCGAGCTGGGTCTCGCGGTCCAGCTTGGCGCGCAGGGTCTCGCCGTCGATGAACGGCATGACATAGTAGAGGAAGCCGTCGGCGGTGCCGGAGTCGAAGAGGGGGAGGATGTGGGGGTGCTGCAGCGCGGCCGTCGTCTTGATCTCGACCACGAACCGCTCGGCGCCGATGACCGCCGCGAGTTCGGGCCGCAGCACCTTGATCGCGACCTTGCGGTCGTGCTTGAGGTCCTGGGCGAGGTAGACTGTCGCCATGCCGCCCTGACCGAGCTCCCGCTCGAGGCGGTACCGGTCGGCGAGAGCGGACGCTAGGCGGGCCATGTCGGTCATCCTGATGCCCTCACGGTGCGGACCGGCGCTCGAGGTGCTGGATGAAGTTCTCGACCCGGACAAGTTGCGGCTGGGCATCGGCGCCGCCACGCCCCACCATGAGAAAGCGACGGTCGTCCGGGCTGACGGCATAACGCACATAGTCCAGCCCGGTCGCGGCGTCGGTGTGGAAGAGCGCGCGTGGCATTCCGGGACGGAACACCGGAGTCGTCTGCACATCCACGGCCATCATGTCCAGCGTGCTGATGCCGCGGAAGAAGAGCTCCTTCCCGGAGTGCGCCCACTGGGGTTCCACGCCCCCATCCGTGGAGACTTGCCACACACCGCGGTTCACGTCGGGGAACGATCGCACGTAGACCTCCCGCCGGCCGGAGGCGACGGATACGTAGGCGAGCCAATGGCCATCCGGGGAAAGGACCGGGTTCGATTCGGACGACGGGGTGCTGATCAGCGGCTGCAGGGCGGTGTCGCGTCCCATCTGCATGGCCAGGATATCGCCGGCACCGGTCTCCGCCCCCGAGGTCCGGGCGACCAGCCAGCGACCGTCCCGCGACTCCCCGACTTCCGTGATGTTTCGCTCGGCGTGGACAACCAGGGTGTCTGCGCCAGCTCCGTCGGCCTGCCGGCGGAACACTGCCTGCGGCCTCACGCGCTCCGAAATGAACAGAACGGAGCGGCCGTCCGCCGACCAGCTTGGGCGGACGTCCGCTGCGGGGTCGAGAGTGAGCCGCGAGAGCGGGCCGGAGGGGAGCTGCTTGATCCAGATATCGGTGCCGGTCGAGCCGGCGCGCGACAGCTCGACCGCCGCCTGGCGCCCATCTGGCGAGAGCGCCAGGCCGCGGATTTCGCCGCCTTCCTGCCAGGCGGGGTCCACCGCCCGGGCGGTGCCGTCGCGTTCCACCCACTCCAGCTTCGACGCGGCGCCCGCGGTACCGGCGACGTAATAGAGTGCCCCGTCATTGCTGACGGCGAAATCCACACCGGCGTAGGTACCAGCGATGCGCACGCCGTTCGCCGCGGCCACGGGCGGACCGGTGAGAGCCAGCCGCCGCTCATCGAATGGGGCGGCCTGCAGAGAGCCGTCGACGGTCACGAAGAGCAGCTGGCCCGAGGCATACACGGCGCTGACGGCCCGAGTCACGACGCTCCGCTCACCCGTGGCGATCCGCAACGCCGCGATCGAGAAGTCGCCAGGGGCGTCGTTGACCCGCCGGAGCCGGAATATCGCCACCTGGTTGCCGGGCAATACCTGAGGCCACGCGATTCCGGCGTCATGCTGTGCCGTATCGAGCGCCATCACCGTCTCGCGCGCACTGCCGTCCGGCTTGACGCGTTGCAGGCCGCCGATATCGGCATCGAAATAGATGTACCCATCCGTGGCCCAGAAGGCCCCGCTGGTGCCCAGTGGAGCGCCGACGACGGTCCGCGGCGGGCCGCCGGCGAGCGTGACCACCTTCATGGTGCGGCCGTCCCGGTCGGTGATGAAGCCGACTTGCCGGCCATCGGGAGAGATGAACGGGTCGTAGGCGCCCTCGGTGCCGGGAATGGGGATGGGCGTCAGCGCGTCGCGCGCCTTGAGCCAGAGGCGGCCGTAGGCCGAGTCGCCTCCGGTGTACACCAGCATCGAACCGTCCCGCGAGACGGCCACGTGGGTACCCAGCATCGACAGTCCCAGCATCTGGTCATGCGGGAATGCAATGGCGAACTGCGCCGCAGTCTGCGGAACCTGCCGGAGCCAGCCCCACACCCCGGCCGCGATGCCGAGCGCCGCCACTACCCAGCCCCCCCAGGCCGTGAGGTAGGAAAGCGAGCGGCTGCGCCTCGCCGTGCGCTCTCGCCGGCCGACTGAAATCGCGGTCGCATTGCCCGCCATGGCGTCGGCAAAGGCGGCTGCGGTGGGAAACCGGTCGGCCGGTAACTTCTCCAGCGCCGTGAATACGGCATCCTCCAGCTGTTCCGGCACCCGCTCACGGGCCCGCCTGATGGAGGCCGGCTTTTCGGTCATCACCTTGGCCACAATGGCCTGGGCCGTCGGCCCCGTGAACGGCGGCTCTCCCACCAGCATCTCGTAGGTCATCGCGCCGAGGGCGTAGATGTCGCTCCGCGCGGTGATCTCCCGCTCGCCCATCGCCTGTTCGGGCGACATGTAGTGCGGCGTGCCGAGGCTCATGCCGGTCTCGGTCATCCGCGTCCCGCCGGCGGAGCTCACCGCAAGCGCGATCCCGAAATCGGCGACCAGCGCGCTGCCGTCGTGCAGCAGCACGTTCTCGGGCTTGATGTCGCGATGGATCACGCCGTGGCGGTGGGCGTAGTCGAGCGCGCCGGCGACTTCGGTCGCGATCCGGACCGCGTCGGTGACAGGGAGCTGCTTTTCCCGTGTGAGGCGATCCCTGAGCGATTCCCCCTCGACGAACGGCATCACGTAATACGCCGTCCCCTGCACCTCGCCGGAATCGATGAGGCCCAGGATGTGGGGATGCTGCAGGTTGGCGATGGTCTTGATCTCGCGCAGGAACCGCTCGGCGCCAATGACGGCTGCGAGTTCGGGGCGCAGCACCTTGATCGCGACCTGGCGGTCGTGCTTGTGGTCCTGCGCAAGGTAGACTGTCGCCATGCCGCCCTGGCCGAGTTCCCGCTCGAGGCGGTAACGGTCGGCGAGGGCGGACGTCAGGCGATCGATGGCGTCCGTCACACGGGCCTTGGGTACCAGGGAGCACTGGCAGGCTGCCCGAACATACCGTCCGCCCCGATCCTCGGCCAGACGGCGCGACGCCTACTCCCCGGGATGGTATGCCCGTTCCGTGTGGGCCGCGAGCTGACCGGGATAGAAGTAGACCTCCCGCAGATTCCCCGAGGCGTAGCGGGCCGCCTGGTCGTTGAAGTGCGGCGACTTCGGGTCGCCGCTCTCGCCACCGGCGGTCACCGCGCGGGCGCGTACCGAGTCGCCGAACTCCACCACCGCCACAAAGCTGTTGCCGTAGGTGCCGTAGATCTTCTTGCTGCCGTTGTACGACCGGGCGCCGAACGAGGCGAGCGAACCCCACCGTGCCGAGGTGAACGGCACCGGGATGCTGGGTCCCGAATCGGTGAAGGGATGGACGATGTCATCGGTGAGCCGCTGGAAGCGGTTGATCTCGCCCCAGGCCGTCTGCCAGGTGCCGAAGTCCGTCGTGAGCTTGTCGGTGGCTTCCGCGAGCGCAGTCAGCCGCTGTGCCGGCGTGGCGCGGCGGGTCATGTAGTCGTACACGGAGAGATCCTCGTCGTCCGCGCTCTGCGCGACATCGCGCCAGAGCATGTCGCCCCAGTACACCGCGACGGAGGTCGGTACCGAGGCCGCGGACCAGCGATAGTCCCAGCCCCGGAGCGCCTCGATGGGGCCGGCCAGCTTCGCCTTGAGCGGATCGTGTGCGGGGAGGCGGTCGTAGTCCCGGAGGAGCGGCGGGAGCAGCAGCGCAAAGGCGGGCTGATAGCTGTCGAACGCCGCGTCGATCAATGACTGCAGCGTGAAATCCTTCCTGGCGCTCAGCACCCGGACCGCGTGCACGCCGCGCGGGTTGTCCTCGTAGACATCGACATATCGCGGGTAGTCCCGCTGCTTCGGGCTGTAGGGGCCGGCCGCGGTCCAGGGCGAGTTGTTGGTGTTCTGGATCCAGCCGTTGGCGGGGTTGAACAGCGTGGGTGTCTGGTCCACGGGGGTGAGCCCCTGCCATTCCGTCGCCGGATCACTGCCGTCCACCGGGTGACTCCAGTCGAAGCGCGGGTCGCGCCTGGGGATGAAGCTGGCGTGGAAGTAGGCGATGTTGCCGTCGGCGTCGGCGTAGATGGTGTTGTTGGAGGAGTTGGACTGCAGCTCGACCGTCCTCCGGAACTCCTGGTAGTTGTTCGCCTTGGTGCGGGTGTACGACTCGGTGAGCGCCTTCACCGGCTCCTGCATGAGCCGGATGGTGATCCACTTGCCGTCGGCCTCACGCACGACCGGCCCGTGTCCGGTGCGGTAGATGGTGAACACCGTCTGTCGCGGTCCGCTGTCGCTCCGGAACGGGACGGTGATCTTCTCGACGGTCACCGGCTTCGCTGCGCCGCCTTCCTTGTAGAAGAGGCTGTCGCCCTTCCGCACGATGGTCTCGGCCCACTCATCGATGGCGTCGACGCCGCTCGAGGTGTGCATCCACCCTACCCGGGGGTTGAATCCCTGGTAGATGAAGAACTGCCCCCAGGTGACTGCGCCGTAGGCGTCGAGTCCCTCGTCGCTCGACATCTGCAGCTCGGAGCGGAAGAAGAACGAGGTATGCGGATTGATGAGCAGCAGCGCGTGATGTGCCGACGTGTTGGCCGGCGCGATGGCGAAGCCGTTCGACCCTCCAGGCTCCGCAGGCAGCGCGGGCGCCCGCACCGCGACGGTCTTGGGTCCATGGCCGTAGAAGGCGCCTAACTGATCGATGGAGATGCTCTCGATGTCTCCGCCGATGCTGCCCTCGCTGTACGAGAGTGGCATCCACGGCTCGAAATGGGTGATGGCGCGGGGATGCACCCCGGGGTGAGTGAGCAGGTAGTAGTTGAGCCCGTCGGCCCAGGCGTCCAGCAGCCGTTTGAGCCAGTCGGGACTCGTAGCGTACTGCGCCTTCAGGGTGTCCGGATTCATAAACAGCTTCTGCCGCAGATCCTGCACCACTGCCGATTCGCCCTCCGCTTCGGCGAGGCGGCCGAGGGAGTTCAGGTAGTTGGTCTCGACGCGGTTGAAGTCGTCCTCGGCCTGGGCGTAGACCATACCGAAGACCGCATCCGCGTCGGTCTTCCCGTGGACGTGCGCGATGCCCCAGTCGTCGCGGGTGATGGTGACGGCGTGGGCGCGCTCGCGGAGCCTGGCGGCGTCCGCCCCGCCACTCCCCCCGCCGCTGCAGGCGAACGTTCCCAGCAGGACGATCAGCAGCGCCATTCTCATCTGATGTACTCCGTCGCGCGAGCGACCATTGAATACGGTGTGATCGGGAAGCGCGAGGCGTTCGATCACCTCAGCCATCGCGAGCCTTCCCGGCTCGGACTCGATGAAGCCATCAGCGCGACCCGAGCGCCGAGAGTGCGGCGATCACGGAATCGCGCTGTGGAACAAATGCCGGATCGGGATCGGTGCGCAACGTCAGGTACCGCTGATAGGCCCACTGCGCCCCCGCGGTGTCGCCTGCCAGCGCCGCGAGGCGTCCCTCCTGCCGCAGGAACGCCGGCAGCGTCCAGAGATAGGCGGGATACCAGTTGCTCTCCCGGCGCCGGATGGCCGCGAGGGCGGCCGGAATATTCCCCTGCGCCTCGCGCAACCGGGCGATGGTCCAGTTGGCTTCGACGACCGGGGCGGCGGGCGGCCCCAGCGTGAGCCAGCGGGGTCCCCCGCGCATGAGAGAGTCGAGGGCGTTCAGCCGGGAGGTGGCGCTGCGATCGCGCCCTCCCTCCAGCAGGGTCTCGAGCAGAAGCGGGCAGACGCGAAAGTCGAGCGGGTCCCATTCCTCCTGCGGAATCGGCGGCGGATCGAGCGCGGCGAATGCGCGCAGCCGCCGGATGGCCTGACGGGTCCCGCTGGTGTCGCCCGCGGTGACCCGCAACAGCTCGGCGAAGCAGTCCTGAAGCGGCAGCCACCCGGCATGGTCCAATGGCGGGATCATCTTCAGCGCCTGAGCGCGGTAGGGGGCCTCGACGACCGCCTGCCGCACCACGCCGGCAAAGTCCCAATCGCTGCCGCCCATGAATCCCTGTCTAAAATCGAGCAGCCGGCCTTCCGCCATGCCGACGGCATACTCACCGAGTTGTGCCGAGCTCCGCTCCTGCGCCGTGGCGCCTTCCCGCCGCAGCGTCGCGTTGGCCCAGCGGGCGTCGGCCAGGGGCAGTGCGTCCTGCACGCTGACCAGGGGAATGACCACCAGCCGCTGCATGAAGTCCGCGTGCGCCGACGCTTCGATTCGGTTCCGCCAGCGGAGCGCCTCGGCACTGTCCCCCGTCGCGACCGCGGCCGCCCAGAGCACGGAATAGTCCCCGGGGCCGGCGCTGGTCTCGAGCAGGCCCGCCATTCTCCGGATCGCATCACGGTCCCGGACGACGACCGCCAGGTAGAGCCGTTGCCGCAATGCCGGTGTGAACGATGAGTCGAGCGCAATGGCGCGGTCCAGCGCATCGGCTGCCCTGGCGGGCCAGTCCGGGACGCTGGCGGCGGCGCCATAGTTGTCGAGCCCGCTGCCGAGCACGAACCACTGCTCCGGACTGTCCGGGGCGTCGCCCGCCGCGCGCTCCGCCTGCGCGAGCACCTCCGCGTAGGTGGACGGGTGGGGATAGTTGGGGCCGACGAAGGTCATGCCGCGGAGTAGCGCGAGGTCGCGCGGGCTCAGGCGGTCCCGGAGCCGCCAGAGCGCCGGGATCGCCCTGAAGCCGGAGGTGTTGAACACCGTGCCGACCAGCGGGTTGGTGATGACCAGGCCGAAGGCGGCCTGCGCGAAGTTGGAATCGAGGGCAAAGGCGCGTCCGTACAGATCCAGCGCGGCAAAATAGTCACCGCGGCGATAGGCCTTCCGCGCCGCGAGATAATCCTGCAGCGCCTCGAGGGAGGTGGACGCGAGGCCGTCGAGCCGCTCGCGCGACTCCCCGGCCTCCTGGCTGAGGAGCCGGGCCACCAGCCGGTTGACCAGCACCGCTACGCTGTCGGGCATCCCCGAGACCGATCCGTTCGCCAGCTCGTTCCCGTCGGACACCCGGAACAGCGAGCCCGTGAGGGTGAGCTCGGTCGGCGTCGCGATGGCGCTGCCGAGGAGCACCCGTCCGGCGCCGAGCCGGGCGGCAAGGCGGCGGGAATCCTCCTCGGACAGGTCCTCCCGTTCGTTGCCGACGGCGCGCCGCCAGGCACTCAGGGCGGTGC
Source organism: uncultured Gemmatimonadales bacterium (assembly GCA_963817435.1). Lineage (GTDB taxonomy): Bacteria > Gemmatimonadota > Gemmatimonadetes > Gemmatimonadales > GWC2-71-9 > JADJOM01. Next base: position 161,377 of record CAWFNY010000003.1, on the reverse strand, counting down.
GGGGCTCGACGATTCGCGGGCCGGTTCCGCCGGGGAGGCGGGCGTTCAGGAGGTCGAGCATCGACTCCCGCAGGTACGCGATGGCGGGGTCGCCGCCGACGCGGAACGGCATCACGGCGATGACGTCCGGATCGAGGTCTCCCCTGACGCGGTCGCCGCGCAGGGCCCACCACCCCGCCGTCACCAGTGCCAGTACGCCGAGCACCGCGAGCGCTGCGCGCCGCGAGGTCTGCGTCCGCCTGGGAGCGGGATCTGAGCGGAGTGCCTCGACAAATTGCGTGACGGTCGCGAATCGATCCGCCGGCGTCCGCTGCAGTGCCTTCTGCAGCGCGCGATCGACCGCTTCGGGCACCGCGTCCCGCACTACCCGGACCCTGGGCGTCGGGGAGCCGAGCCGCTTGGCGATGATGGCGGCGGCGGTCTGTCCCGTGAACGGGGGCTCCCCGGCGAGCATCTCGTAGAGCAGGCTGGCGAGGGAGTAGAGATCGGAACGGCCGTCCACGCTCGACTCACCCGCCGACTGTTCCGGGCTCATGTACGCGGGAGTTCCGATGGCCATGCCGGTGACTGTGAGCTGCTCGCCGCCGGCCACGCCGATGGCGCGCGCGATGCCGAAGTCGGCGACCACCGCCTGCCCGCTCGAGAACATGATGTTGTCAGGCTTGATGTCCCGGTGCACCACGCCGCGCTCGTGCGCGTAGGCGAGCGCGGCGGCCACCTGCGCGGTGATGTCGAGACTCTCCGCGATCGGGATCTGCCGCTCCCGATCCATCCGGTCGCGGAGCGTTTCTCCCTCCACGTACGGCATGACGTAATAGAGGAAGCCGTCGGCCGAGCCGGAGTCGAAGAGCGGCAGGATGTTCGGATGCTGCAGGCTCGCGGTGGTCTTGATCTCCTGCAGGAACCGCTCGACGCCTAGCATGGCCGCGAGCTCCGGCCTGAGGACCTTGAGGGCCACCTTGCGGTCGTGCCTGATGTCGTGCGCGAGGTAGACGGTGGCCATGCCGCCCTGCCCGAGCTGCCGCTCGATGCGGTAGCGGTCGGCGAGGGCGGCGGCGAGGCGGTCGGGGAGGTTGGTCACAGCGACAGAAGATGCAGGCTTTGGCCCGTCGTCGCGAGTCGGGGGCTGGTCGGTGGCGTGGTACCGCTGCAGCCAGGCACCGGAAGAGCCGATCGAGCGATCCCTGAGGGATTCTGCGGGATCCTGCTGAAGCAGAATTCAGGCTCCCGTCATCACCTCCTCTGCGGCGCGGTGCTACCATGGTATCGCCAGCTGCCTGGAGGCCCTATGCTGGAAGTCCTGGTTGCCTCCCGCCCTGGAGCGCAGGCCAAGCCTGCTTCCTTCGTCGGTGCCTCACTACTCCATATTGCCGCCCTCACACTCTGCGTGATAGGCACGCGCAGCCCCGTCAAGATCGAACAGCGGGCGGTCGACGATACCACGCTCATCTTCCTTCCCCGGCTCGGTCCGCCGGCGGTGGCCCAGTCCGCGCCGCGTCAGGCCGGCCGTCCCGGTGGCGCGGGCGGTGGCGGGGAGGGCAGCGGAATGGTGCTCTCCGCCAATCCACCCCCGCGCGGGTTCCAGGTGATCGATGCGGTGTCGACCGTTCCGACGGGCATCCCTTCGGTGGATCCGAATCAGCGATTCCTCGACCCGCGGGATTTCACCGGACACGGAGTGGAAGGCGGGGTGGGTTGGGGCGTGGTAGGGGGCACAGGGTCTGCGGACCAGCCGATACCCGAGGGCAGCCTGGGCAATGCGCTCTATTCGATGGAGCTGGAGGACGCCCGGTTCGTGCCAGCGGATCTCGTGGTTCGGCCCCGCTTCATCCATCCCCGAGCGCTGCTGGCCGCCGGCATCGGGGGGCGGGTGACGATCCAGTTCATCGTCGATACCCTCGGTCTGGTGGAGGAGACCTCGATCGAGGTCTTGTCGACCACGCATGAGGCTTTCGTCACCGCCGTCCGAGAGGGCATTGTCGAAGCCCGCTTCAGTCCAGCCCGCTACGGCGAACACGCGGTGCGGCAGCTGACCCGGCTGCCGGTGAGCTTCGTTGTCCTCCCCCGCGAGGACAAGAGCTGAAGAGTGAAATGCCGGGTCGTGAGATGCGCGGCGAGCCGTTCCGAAGGTACGCTCACCGATTCGCCGAGTCCACCGCGGCTTTCAGCCGCGCCACCCATCCCGGAATCACCCGGAGATAGCCGGTGCTCGTCTGCGCCGGCCCCTCGACATAGATGATGCCGCCATCGTGCGAAGGACGGTTGGACCAGCCTGACGTGTCGGAGAAGCGGGGATCGCGCGCCCAGAAGGTCGGGGCGCCGGCCGGCTCGCCGGTCTCCGGATTGACGTGCGCCACGAACCAGGAGACTCCGGCGCGGTACAGCACCTCGGTCGGCGAGAGCCAGAGCGGCTCGACGCCATCGGAGGAGATCTGCCACTGGCGCCCGGGGACTGGAAAGGCGGAGACCACGATGCGGCTGCCATCGGTGGTCTGCCAGAGAAGCAGCTTGCCATTCGGCGAGAGCGAGGGGAACCGTGCGCCGGTGGCCACCGTGTCGAAGACACGCTTGGCGGCGGAAGGGTCGAAGCGCAGAACGAGTGATGCGTTCCAGTCCATGGCCAGGGCGCTATGCTCGTCGTGCCAGTCCACGGGATCGGGATTGGTGGGCAGCGCATCGGCGGGGTCGGTGCCAAAGGCCGCCAGGGTCTGCGGCAGCACGCCGGAACTCGGGGCGCCGAGTTCGATCTTCCACTGGGCGGTGTCCCGCGTGCCGATGAGCAGTCGAAGGCCATCGCTGCTCCAGAGCGGGTGACGGAGCGATTCCCGCGTCAGCCAGACGTACCGCTGCCCGTTGCGAAGATCGTAGATCCTGAGCTCCATGCCGTTGTTTGCCTGCACCACGGCGGCCAGCCAGCGCCGATCGGGGCTCAGATCATAGCGCTGGAAATCCGCCGATTCCACCGGCAAGAGCTGCGGAGTTCCGCCGCGATTCAGGCTCACCATGTGTCCGACCGTGGCGTCCACCCCCGGCGCGTAGACCAGGGTTCCGTCGGCGGACAGGTCGTATTGCGCGTCGCCGATTGCCTCCCGCCGGATGCCGGAGACCAGGGATACAGACCGGAGCACCTGGTGGCGTGCCGGGTCGTAGGCGGCCGCCATCAGGCTGCCATCCACGCCCAGGTAGACCAGGTAACGCTTCTCGATGATACGGAAGGCGGAGCCCACCAGCGCCGGGCCCGGGGCGCCGCCGGCCTGGGTGGTCAGGACGTTCCAGCGCCGGCCGGTCTCCGGTTCGACCAGCGTGCCGAGCCGGTTGAAGGAGCAGATCAACTGCTTGAGCTCCGGGATCCATTGCCCGGATACGCAGCGGGGAATCTCCTTGGTGCGGACCGTCCCGCCTTCAGGATCGAGCCAGTTCAGCCGGTTGCCGTCGAGGTCGGCGACGAAGACTTGCTGGTTCGAGAACCAGTCCATCGAGCTACTGTTCTTGCCTTCGAGCAGCCGGCGGGGCTCGCCGCCGCCAATCGGCAGCACGAGGGTTCGGTCCCCGACCAGGTAGGCCACCCGCGAGCCATCCGGCGAGATGCGCGGCGAGGTCCCGCCCCGGCTGCCGAGGATCGGACGCACGGTGGCGTCGCGAAGGCTCCGGTACCACAGGAGTGTGGAGTCCCCCTGCCGCGCGACGTAGACCGCGAAGTCCCCCCGCGCGGAAACGGACATGTTCCTGAACGAGGTTCCATAGGTCTGGATCGAGTTGGTCGCCGTGAAGGTCATCGGGGTACTGTCAGGCAGCGCGGCGTCGAAGACGGCCGGCCCTGCCCCGGCGTGGCCGGTGCGCCGTCCGAGCGCGAACGCCGCCACAGTGGCGAGCACCGCGACGAGCCCCAGCGGCCACACGCCGGCCACCCGCGACGGCAGGGGGGGCGACTGGCCCTGCCAGGTGGCCGCGCCGCCCTCGGTAACGAGGGCGACACTGAAGGCCGCCGCGGTGGGGAAGCGATCGGCGGGGAGCTTCTCGATGGCCCGATGCACGGCGCGCGCAACGTGCGGCGGCACCGTCTTTCGGAGGGTCGTGACCGGTTCGGGTGAGGCCGTCATCACCTTGGCGACGATCGCCTGGGCGGTGGGCCCGCTGAAGGGCGGTTCACCGGTGAGCATCTCGTACGCGACGCAGCCGAGCGCGTAGATGTCGGTGCGGGCGTCGAGATTCCGCTCCCCCATGGCCTGTTCGGGGCTCATGTAGGTCGGCGTGCCGAGCGACATGCCGGTCTCGGTCATGCGGGTGCCGGCGGTGGTGGCCGCGGCGAGCGCGATCCCGAAGTCGGCCACCAGGGCGTGGCCGCCGTGGAGGAGGATGTTCTCCGGCTTGATGTCGCGGTGGATGACCCCATGCTCGTGGGCGTACTCGAGCGCGTCGGCGACTTCCCGCGCCGTGCGGACGGCATCCTCGATGGGGAGCTGCTTCTCCCGTGTCAGGCGGTCGCGGAGTGACTCGCCCTCCACGTACGGCATCACGTAGAAAACGGTGCCGTCCACCTGCCCCGAGTCGAACAGCGCCAGGATGTGCGGGTGCTGCAGGTTCGCCGTGGTCTTGATCTCCGCGAGGAATCGTTCGGCGCCGATGACGGCGGCGAGCTCGGGGCGCAGCACCTTGAGCGCGACCTTGCGGTCGTGCCGGAGATCCTGCGCCAGATAGACGGTGGCCATGCCGCCGTGGCCGACTTCGCGCTCGATGCGGTAGCGGTCGGCGAGGGCGGCGGCGAGGCGGTCGGGGGGAGGGGTCACACGGAGAGAAGATGCAGGCATCCGGAGGATTGCGCGAGCCGCCTCGCCCTATCCTCCTGCGATGGCCCCCACGACCATGAACGGCTCCTCGCCCGCGAGCACCGCTGCCGGCAGCGGGGCATCACCTGGCTCGTGGGAGAGGTCCACTCCGCCGGCGAAGAACCGGATGAACGCCCGGCGCTTGTGCGTCACATGGTCGCGGACGGTGCCGCGGAGCATCGGATACCGCGCCTCCAGCGCGTCGAGTACGCTCTGCTGCGAGACCGGTGCGCCGACATCCAGCATCACTTCATCCGTCACGCCGGCCAGCCGCCGGAGATGCTCCGGCAGGATCACCCGGATCATGCCAGGGTCTGCGCCTCCACCGAGAGCACCGCCGGCAGGTCCCGTACAATCGCCGTCCAGCTGTCGCCGCCATCGGCGGAGCCGTAGACCTGCCCGCCCGTCGTCCCGAAGTAGATGCCGCACTTGTCCAGCGAATCCACGCTCATCGCCCCGCGAAGCACGTTGACGTAGCAGTCCTGCTGCGGCAGCCCCTTCGTGAGCGGCTCCCACTCGTTGCCACCCGTCTTGCTCCGGTACACCCGGAGCTTCGCGTCCGGCGGATAGTGTTCCGAGTCGCTCTTGATCGGGATGACGTAGACGGTCTCCGGTTCGTTGGCGTTCACCGCGATCGGGAAGCCGAAGTCGGTGGGCAGGTCGCCGCTGATTTCCCGCCAGGAGGCTCCGGCATCGTCGCTCCGCAGCACATCCCAGTGCTTCTGCATGAAGAGCACGCCCGGTCGCTTCGGATTCATCGCGATCCGGTGCACGCAGTGCCCCACTTCGGCGGCAGGGTCAGGGAGCGGATACTTGGACTCGAGGCCCTTGTTGATCGGCACCCAGCTCTGGCCGCCGTCATCGGTCCGGAAGGCCCCCGCCGCCGAGATCGCGATGAACAGCCGCTTCGGATTGGTCGGGTCCTGCACGATCGTATGCAGCCCCATCCCGCCGGCGCCTGGCTGCCAGAGATGCCCCTTGGCGCTCCGGAGTCCGGGGAGTTCCGCCCAGCTCCTGCCCCCGTCGGTGGTACGGAACATCGCCGCGTCCTCCACCCCCGCATACACGGTGTCGGGATCGGAGAGCGACGGTTCCAGGTGCCACACCCGCTTGAACTCCCAGGGATGCTGGGTGCCGTCGTACCACTGGTGCGTGCCGGGCGTGCCGTCGTAGGCGAACTTGTTGTCCATCGGCTCCCAGCTCTTGCCGCCGTCGTCAGAGCGCTGGATGAGCTGCCCGAACCAGCCACTGGTCTGTGAGGCATAGAGCCGGTCCGGGTGCACCGGCGAGCCTTTGAGGTGGTAGATCTCCCATCCTCCGAAGTGCGGACCGGCCACGCTCCACTGTTTGCGGGCGCCATCCGAGGTGAGAATGAAGGCACCCTTCCGGGTTCCGACCAGCAGGCGAATCCGGCTCATGGTCGCTCCTTGCCCCTCTGTGTTGGGTCTGTCGTCGGATGGACCGTGGCCACGCGGCTTCGCCCTCGCGGGATGTGAGGAGGGATGGCGAAGGCGACCGTGAGGAAGGCGAGAGCGTACAGCGACGGGTGCTCGCGACCATTTCCGCGGCTGAAGCCGAGTCGTCGCGGGGGCGCGACGGGCAGGGCGGCTTCCGGGGATGCCGTCAGGCGCCCCCGCGAATATGAAGATGCAGGCCGGTCGCCGCGGTCGCCAGCCCGCCATGGCGCTCGCGCCCGAGAACCGAACACCCCATTATTCCCCGCCATGACGACCCCGAACACCACTCCCAGCATCACCGACCGATGGGGTGCCGGCGCCCCGCCCGGTTCCGATCCGCTCGATGGCCTGATCCATCTCTCCAACCTCCTCGGCCTGGAGACTCGGCTGGTCCAGCCGGGTGGGGGCAACACCTCCATCAAGATGAAGCTCCCCGCCCCCGATGGCGGCGAGGTGGACGCGCTGCTGGTGAAGGGAAGCGGTACCGACCTCCGCTCCATCGGCCGCGCCGGCTTCACGCGGCTGTCGCTGCCGCGGCTCGCGCCGCTCGGCACGGTCGACGCGATGACCGACGCCGAGATGATGCGCTTCATGGCGGGATGCATGCTGGGCGACGGCCCGGCGCCGAGCGTGGAGACGCCACTGCACTCGCTGCTGCCGCACCGGGTGATCGCGCATACCCACGACGTGGCGACGATGAGCCTCACCAACGTGAGTGAGGGCGTCGCCGAGCGGCTGATCGCGGAGCTGTTCGAGGGTGAGATCGTCTACGTGCCGTACACCCGGCCCGGCTTTCCGCTGGCACGCGCGGTGGGCGGCATGGTGCACACGATTCCCTCGAACGCCATCGGCATGACGCTCGCCCATCACGGCCTGGTGATCTTCGGCGACGATGTGCGGCAGTGCTACTCCCGCATGGTGCGGGTGGTGAGCAGGATCGACGAGTACCTTGCGACTGCGCGCCGCGGCCGGAAGGTGCTGGGGCAGGCCACAAAGGCCGCGGCCGCTCCCGAGGAGCGACGCCGCCTTGCGGAGGCGGTGCTGCCCGCGGTGCGCGGTGCGCTCGGTGCCGGCGAGCGGGTGATACTCCACTTCGACGACGACGAACGGCTGCTCGACACCATCGGGCATGAGCGGGTGCCCGAACTGGTCCATCGCGGAATGGCGACCCCGGAACATCTGCTCCGCGCCGGCAGGCTTCCGCTCTGGCTCGATCTCGACCTGGCGGCCGGCCCCGACGCGCTGGTCACCCAGGTGAAGAGCCAGATCGCGGTGCAGCACGCCGAGTACGAGGCCTATCATCGCCGCTATGCCGCGGCCGGCGAGGCACCGCTCGACGACTGGGCCAAGGTGATCCTCGCCCCCGGGCTCGGCGTGATCACCGCCTTCAGCGACAAGAAGAACGCGGTCACCGCCAATCTCTGCTACCGCGCGACCCTCGAATCGATCGAGAACGCCGAAGGCATCGACCGGTTCCAGTTCATCCCGGAGCCGGACGTCTTCGAGTTCGAGCACTGGCCCCTGGAGCGGCGGAAGATCGAGGAGACGCTCGCCCGGGAGCGCGCCAGCAAGCTGCTGCCTCGGCATGTGGTGGTGGTGATCGGCGGCGGCAGCGGCATCGGGAAGACGGCCGCGATGCGTTTCGCCGAGGAGGGAGCGCACGTGGTGGTGGCGGACCTCGACGGCGCGGTCGCCGGCAAGGTCGCATGCGAGATCGCCGGCAAGTTTCCGGGCCGCGCGATCGGCGGTCCGGTGGACGTGCGCGACGACGCCAGTCTCGACGCGCTCTTCCAGCGTACCGTGCTCGAATTCGGCGGGCTCGACTGCCTCTTCTACACTGCGGGAATGCCGCCACGCTTCGCGCCGATCACCGAGATCCGCCGAGAGGATCTGCAGCGCCAGCTCGACGTGCACTATCTCGGCGCCGTCGCGGCGGTCGGTCGCGCCGCGGTGATCATGCGGCGACAGGGACTGGGCGGCTCGATCGTGGCCTCGGTCTCCAAGGCCGCGGTGGTGCCTGGCAAGGAGGCGGTTGCCTACGGCGGCAGCAAGGCGGCGCTGCTGCAGGCGCTCCGGGTCGCGGCGGTGGAACTCGGCCCCGACCACATCCGGGTCAACTCCATCAACGCCGACCAGGTGGAGACGCCGCTCTTCCTGCAGTTCGTCAGGGAGCGGGCGGCGAGCCGGGGCGTGACGGTCGAGGAGCAGCTCGAGGTCTATCGCAAGCGCAACCTGATGGGCGCCTCGCTGATCCCCACCGAGGCGGTGGCGGACCTGGCGGTGCTGCTCGCCAGCCGGAAGTTCCAGTACACGACCGGAAATTTCCTGACGGTGGATGGCGGACTCCCCGAGGCGTTCCCGCGGTAGCTCGTGCCGGGGTGGATCAGTGGTCCGCCCCTCCCTCTCCTCTGATCTCCGGATAGTTCGATGGCCCCGCTGACCCGGCACCTGCTCCGCGCCTCCTTCACGCTCTGCCTCGTGTCTCCCGCGACGCTGAGCGGCGCAGATCCGCGCCAGCGAGAAGGCGTCGGTGTCGCAGACCGTCGACGGCACGGTGATCACGGTTGAGTATTCCCGGCCCCAGGCGCGGGGCCGGGATTCGCTGTTCGGTGGAGAGGTGAAGTGGAACGAGGTCTGGACTCCAGGCGCCAACTGGGCGACGACGCTCGAGGTGAACCGGGACATCGAACTCGACGGACACGCGGTGCCCAAGGGGAAATACTCGGTGTGGATGGTGGTCGAGCCGGAGCAGTGGACGGTGGTCCTCGATCCGCGGGCCCACCTCTTCCACATGAAGCATCCGGGGCCGGCGCCGGATCAGATCCGCTACACGACGCACACCTCGACCGCGACCGTTCACGGAGGTCCTTACCTGGTGGTTCCCCGCCGTGCGGGTCGATGGCGCGACGCTGGCGATGCAGTGGGGCACGACGCGGGTGAGTCTTGATGTGAAGGTGCAGCCGTCGCATCCGGCGCCCATCGCCGCCGAAGACGCGGCGCCCTTCCTCGGCTCGTATGCGTACAGCACCAGGGAGGCGGGCGACACCACGCCGCCGTCGACGATCACGCTCACCCATGACAATGGCATGCTGATCGCCCACTGGGCCCCGGCCCCTGATCCTGAACTGGCCAGCTTTGTGCTGATCCGCCTCAAGGACGACTGGTTCATCATGGGGATACTGCGGAACGGCACGATCTACGACGTGTTCGAGGATGAGGTGTTCGAATTCTCGCGGACAGCGGGGAGGGTGACCGGGTTCGAACTGCGCGGCCGGGCGGACAAGCTTGAGGGCGTCGGCGAGCGGCGCTAGCCGGCTCACATCCCCGCATGTAGTGTCAGGCGGGCGAGACGCGGTGGCGCCAGAGCTTCCTCCACCGTAAGCCGGACACGGCTGATGGCGGTCGGAGCGAACCGGTCCAGCCTGCGGTAGCCGATCGTGGTCCCGCGCGAGAGCGGCAGCCACACGCCGCCGGCCCAGCCTTCAAGCCGGTACCGCGCGATGCTCTGGCCGGTTGCGATCTCCTCCTGCAGACTCACCAGCCCGGCAATGACTTCCCGGCCGAGGCCGATCTCCCAGCTTCCGGTGAATCCCGGTCCCGCCCGCCAGTGCCGGCGCGCGCCCGCGGCGAGATCCACCGCGAACATTTCCTTCAGCCGATCGCCGAACCCGGTGAGCCGAGCGACGTCGGTCTCGTGCAGCAGTCCCTCCGTCGTCGGCGGGACGTTGAGCAGCAGCTTCGCGTTGCGCCCCACCGAAGCGAAGAAGAGTTCGACCAGATCCTCGACGCTTCGTACGCGCGAGTCCTCCTCCGGATGCCAGAACCAGCCGGGACGGATCGACACATCGGCCTCCCCTGGCCGCCAGACGGTGCCTGCGGGATCCCCGTGCTGCAGCGCCTCGATGATGCCCGGACCATCGGCCCCGGGCGCCGGGACCGCCGAGGGATCGACCGTCGACCAGTTAGGCTCCCCCGCGCTCCCCCGCTCATTGCCGATCCAGCGTACGTCCGGTCCCGCGTCGGAGAAGATCACCGCGCCCGGCTGCAGCCGCCGCACCGTCGCGAAGATCCGTGGCCAGTCGTAGACCTGCCGCCGGCCATTCGGTCCTTCGCCGTTGGCGCCATCGAACCAGACCTCGCTCAGCGCGCCGTACCGGGTGAGCAGCTCGGTGAGCTGCGCGACGTAGTAGTCGTTGTACGCCGGCGAATCGCCGTAGCGCGGCTCGTGCCGGTCCCAGGGGGAGAGGTAGAGGCCCGCACCGAGACCTTCTGCGCGACAGGCATCCACGAATTCACGGACCACGTCACCGCGACCGTCGCGCCACGGGCTCGAGGCGACGGTGTGACCGGTCAGCGCGCTGGGCCACAGGCAGAAGCCGTCATGGTGCTTCGCGGTGAGCACCAGCGCGCGGAAGCCCGCCGCCCTCGCGACGCGGGCCCACTGCCGGGGATCGAGACGCGTGGGGTTGAAGATCGCGGGGCTCTCGCTGCCGTCACCCCATTCGCGATTGGTGAATGTGTTCACGCCGAAGTGGACGAACAGCGCGCGTTCGTCGCGCTGCCACGCGAGTTGTGCCGCGGTCGGGCGCGGTCGTTCGATCCTGGCCGATGCCCGGCCGCCGCGCGTTGCGCCGAGCAGCGCGGCGGAGAGGGCGAGAAACTCGCGGCGGTCGAGAGTCCCGAGCGGGTCGTCCATGGGGGAACGGTCTCCAGTCAGCAGGATGAGATCGTGACGCTTGTCAGGCCGTCGCGGGGAACTCCCGGTCGGCACGGATCCAGAACCAGAGCAGCGCACCGACGAGCGCGAACGCCGTTCCCGTCGCGAGGGCGGCCGGCCATCCGAAGAGACTTGACGGTGATCGGCACCAGCAGCGCGCCGATGCCACCGACCACATTGCCGCCGGTGTTCAGCACGCCGCAGGCGCTGGAGGAGTGCTTGCCCGACACGGAGATCGTCGCCGCCCAGAAGGCGCCTTCGCACAGCTGCTGGCAGGCAAGGCAGAGCGACAGGAAGACCACCGCGAGGACAGGATTGTGTGCGGTCGCCCCCGCGAGGAGCAGCGCGCCCGACAGGATCAGACCCGGCACGACCGTCACGCGGCAGCCGAAGGTCATCCCGCGACGCTTGCTCAGCCGGTCGCACAGGATCCCGCCGATCAGCGCGCCCACAGCGCCCGTCAGCCACGGCGCCGCCGCGTAGACTCCGCTCTCGAGGACCTTGAAGCCGCGGTTGTCCACCAGATAGATGAACAGCCAGTTGAAGAAGAAGTAGAAGACGTAATTGCTGCAGAAGTAGCTCGCCGTCAGCAGCAGCACCTGCGGGTCCCTGAGCACCAGTTTCCAGTCGCCCCTGGCCACCGCGGTCACGGTTGGCGGTCGCCCCGCGTCGATCAGCTCCAGTTCCTTCTGGCCCACGCGGGGATGCTCCGCGGGTGTGTCCCGCGCGTACCACCACCAGATCGCCGCGAGCAGGAAGCCGAGCGGCGCGGTGAATATGAACGACTCGCGCCAGCCATAGCTCTGCATGAGCCAGGCGATCAGCGGACCGGCGGCGGCCGCCCCGAGAGTCAGCCCGACGTTCGACATGCCGTTAGGGAATGCCCATCCCGCCACCGGAAACCAGGCGCAGGTCATCGCTCCGCCGGTGACCGGGTAGAATGGGGCCTGGGCCGCCCCCATGAGCGCCCGGAGCGTCACCAGCGCGGCGAGAGTGGCGAGCGGGGCGCCGAGACCGCGATCGGGGATGAGGCCGATCATGAGGTTGAGGACACCCCACAGCGTCGCGATGAGCGTCATCGTCTTCCGGCTGCCGATCCGCTCGCCGATGACGCCTCCCGGAAACTGGAAGATGCCGTAACCCCATGCGAACGCGGCGAGCACGACGCCGAGCTGTACCTGGGTGAGTCCCAGGTCACCCATCATGTGCTCGCCGGCGATGGACATGTTGGTCCGCAGGACGTAGGCGATGACACTCGCGCCGGTGAGCAGAGCGAGGATTCGCCAGCGGATCGTGGACTGACCGGCGGGATGTACGACGGGCTGGGGCGTCAGGGGAAGTACCATTTCGCGAGAGAGAGCATTCGGCCGGCAGGCAATGGACCGGGTCACGCCTACCAAACTGTCGCGTCCCGATCGGGCCGGATAGCCCCCGGCTGTCGAACGTTGCGATTCCGTATGCAGATCGACGCCGGCAGCGGGCGATTGCCAGCCACGTTCATGCGTGGCAACTTGATGGTGCTGGACGAAGATCTCCCCTCAACTCCTGCAACAAGCGGCGATTCTATGGCTGACAAGAAGATCATTACAGTGCTCGGCGCCACCGGCGCTCAGGGCGGCGGGCTGGTCCGCGCGATCCAGGGTGACCCTGCATCTCCGTTCCGCGCGCGGGCCGTGACCCGGAACCCCCAATCCGATGCTGCCAAGGCCCTCGCCGCGCTCGGCGCGGAAGTCGTGGCGGGTGATGTGGACGACGAAGCGAGCCTCCGGCGTGCCTTCAGCGGCGCCTTCGGCGTCTTCGGCGTGACCTTCTTCTGGGCGCATATGTCCCCGGAGCGAGAAATCGCCGACGCTGCCCGGATGGCGAAGGTGGCCAGGGAGACCGGGGTGGCCCACTTCATCTGGTCCACGCTGGAAGACACCCGCAAGTGGGTGCCGCTCAGCGACAACCGGATGCCGACGCTGATGGGGAAGTACAAGGTGCCGCACTTCGACGCCAAGGGTGAGTCGAATCACTTCTTCACCGACGCCGGCGTCCCGACGACGATGCTCAACACCTCGTTCTACTGGGACAATTTCATCTACTTCGGCGCTGGGCCGAAGCCAGGTCCGGATGGCAAGCTTCTTCTCACCATGCCGATGGGCGACAAGAAGCTGCCCGGTATCGCCGCGGAAGATATCGGCAAATGTGCATATGCGGTGTTCAAGCGCGGCGGGGAATTCATCGGGAAGTCTATCGGTATCGCCGGCGAGCACCTGACGGGAGCGGAGATGGCGGCGGGGCTGAGCAAGGCCATCGGCAGACCTGTCGCCTATAACGACATTCCCCCCGAGGTCTACCGCAGCTTCGGCTTCCCCGGCGCCGACGATATGGGCAACATGTTCCAGTTCAAGCGCGACTTCAACGCCGACTTCTGCGCCGCGAGGAGCATCGAGTTTTCCCGGAGCCTGAATCCGGCGCTGCAGAACTTTGCGCAGTGGCTCTCGGCCAACGCGAGCAGGATTCCGCTGGAATGACGATGCGGAGCGGCCGGGGACGGCCGCTCCCACCGCCGCAGGGGCGCGCCTCCGCGCGCGCCCCTACGGCGTCCCCGCCTGGTACGGTGCGAGCTGTTCCTCCACGGTCTTCTTGTCCCCGACCACCGTGATGGTCATCCGGCTCGGGTCGAGATACTTCGACGCGGTCGCCTTCACCTGCTCGGGGGTCACCGCCAGCACGTTCTTCACATAGCCTGACAGGTAGGCGTCGCCGAGACCGTACTGATCCACGAACTGGAGCTGGCCGATCACGCCGTACCGCGAGCTGTTCTGGATGGTGAAGATCCCCACCATGTTGTTCTTGATTCCGTTCAGCTCCTTCTCCGGCGGCGCTTCATTCCGCAGCCGGTCGGTCTCGTAGAAGATCTCCTTGAGTGAGGCACCGGTGACGTTGGTCGTCACGTCGGCCAGCTCCATCCACAACCCCACTTTGGGCCAGTGCGCCACGAAGGAGCCGGGGGAATAGGTGTAGCCCTTGTCCTCGCGGATGTTGCTGGTGATCCGGGAACCGAACGAGCCGCCGAGCAGGGCGTCGGTGACGCTGAGCCGGATCCAGTCGGGGCTCGAGGGATCGGCCACCGGGAGGCCGACCCGCAGCGAACTCTGCACCGCGTCCGGCCGGTCGATGAGCTCGACCTGCCGGTGATTGACCGTCGCCGGCGGGTTGACCGTTGCGGGCGCTCCTGGCGCCCAGCCGCTGAACGCCGCGCGGATGGCCCGCTCGGCCCGGGCCGCATCGAAGACGCCGCTGACGTAGAGATGGCTGCGTCGCGCCCCGTAGTTCTTCGTGTAGAAGCCGCGCACCTTGTCGGCGGTGTAACTCATGAGCATCGCCTCGGAGGGAATGACCCGCCCGTAGGGATGATCGGGGAACATCATTTCACGGAACTTCACCCGGGCGATCTGGCCCGGCTGGCTCATCGCGATGGCGTTGTCCCGCGCGCGGTTGGCCCGCACGCGCTCCACGTCGGCCGGCGCGAACCTGGGCCGCAGCACGACATCGGCGAGCAGCGCGATATACCGCTCGGTGTTCTCGCTGAGGACCTCGCCGCCGACGCTCACCCCATCATCCGACGAGCCGGCGGCAACACCGCCACCCATATCGGCCGCTTCACGGGAGATGTCACTGCCTGCCCGTGTGGTGGTGCCTTCCAGCAGCAGGTCGGCCGTCAGGCCGGAAAGCTGGACCTCGTCGGCCGCCTCATCGATCCCGCCGGTCCCGATCTGCAGGCTGATCGCCGCCTTGGGGACCAGACCATACCGGACCAGCGTGACCTTGAGCCCGTTGGCCAGCGTGAAGTCCTTCCGCGGCGGAAGCCGAAAATCCTTCGGTGTGCCGGGGACAGGGGGGAGTTCCTTCTGGGCCAGCGCCGGCGTCGCGACGAGTGCCAGGCCCGTCAGCATCGTGATGACTCGCATGGATGTCCGCCTCACTGGCTGCCGGCCGCGGCGGCCGGCCTGGCCCCGGGGACGATGGTGTAGACCGTGCGGTTGTCGCGGCGCAGGTACTCGCGCGCGGTCCGCTGGATGAGTTCGGGGGTCACCTTCGCGAATTCGGCCTCGAGGCGGTTGATGCGGCCCGGATCGTTGTCGAAGAGCGCGAACGAGGCCAGCATATCGAGCCGTCCGAAGCCGGAGAACTGCTCCATCATGTCGTAGAGCGCCGAGCGCATCTTGGTCCGCGCCCGTGCCAGGGTTGCGGCATCGATCGGCCGGTCCTGGAGGTCGGCTATCGTGGCGTCGACGCTTGCGAGGAGCGAGTCCGGCGCGACGGTAGAGTCGTGATAGACGGACACCATCCAGAGCATCGGCCCCTGATAGTTGAACTGGTGGCCGAGGCCCCAGTTGATCCCGGCGCTGACATCGCCGGTGTAGCCCTTCTCCGTGACGAGTGCCTGGTAGAGACGCGAGTCGCGCCCCTGTCCGAGGATCTGGTCGATCATCCCCATCGCAAACCACTCCGGCGTCCAGCGCTCCGGCATGTGCCAGGCGAGTCCCAAGGCCGGCCGGTTCGCGAGCGAGTCCACCCGGCCGGTGCGCTTCTCCGCCGTCTGTCGCGGCTCGGTGAGGTCCGGCGGAGGCGGCAGCTCCGACGGGGTGATCTGGCCGAAGTACTTCTCGATCCAGGCCCGGGCCTGCGCGGAATTGAAGTCTCCGACCACGCCGAGCACGGCGTTGTTCGGTGCGTAGTAGCGGCGGAAGAAGGCGGAGGCGTCCGACAGCGTGGCGGCGTCGAGGTCGTGGAGGTCGCCGTAGAAGTTGTGGGCGTTGTACCAGTTCTCGTTGGCCGCCATCGGCAGGTCGATCCACGGGAACGACCCATAGGGCTGGTTCAGCACGTTCACCCGGACTTCGCTCTTCACGACGTCCTGCTGGTTCCGGAGGCTGGCGGTGTCGATGGCCAGTCCCTTCATCCGGTCCGCCTCGGCCCAGAGCATGGTCTCGAGCGTGTGCGCCGGCACCACTTCGTAGTAGTTGGTGAAGTCGAAGCGGGTCGAGCCGTTCAGCAGGCCGCCGTTCGATTCCACCAGCTTGATGAACTCGAGCTTGCCGAGATTGCCGGAGCCCTGGAACATCAGGTGCTCGAAGAGGTGCGCGAATCCGGTGCGGTCCTTCGGCTCGTTGCGGAAGCCGATGTGGTAATACACACCGATCGCCACGGTCGGCGCCGTTGTGTCCCGCGACAGGACGACGCGGAGCCCGTTCGCGAGCGTGTAGTACTCGAAGGGAACCTGCACCCCGGCGGGTGCCTGTGCGATGGCGGTCCGCGATGGAAGGACCAGCGCCAGCACCAGCGCGGCGGCCGCGATCGGCCGCCGAAGCGCGACGGACATGAGACCGACTCCGGAAGTGGGAGATACGCCCCGGCCGTGAGGCGGCCGGTCGGTCGCCCTACGGCCGCACCCGCCTTGGGTTTCAGTGCCTGGGCGCGAGTGATTGCGTGATCGCGGCCCGGACGGTCACCCGCGTTTCCCTCGCGAGCGCCGCCGTCAGCGTGGCCCTGCCCGCGTCGCCGCCGATCCGGGCCAGCGTGCGGACGGCCTGGCTTGCGAAAAGCGGATCCCCGTCGGACAGGTAGCGGGTCGCGACCGCGATCCCGCGGCTCTTGTCAGGGAGGTTCGCCAGCAGGGAGAGCGCCTCGCCGCGGACATCGCGCGGTTCCTCCATCACGGTCATCGACTCGATCGCCTCCACGCCGGCGGCATCGGCATAGCGGCCGAGACGCTCCGCCGCCGCGGTCCGCACGCTGGTCGCGCCACCGTGACGGATCCGGTCAATCAGCAGCGCCGTGCCTTGGGGCGAACGCGTCGGATCGTAGACGCTCAGCGCCCGCATCTGCACATAGAAGCTCGGGTCGGTGGTGATCAGCCGGACCGCCTCGGCCTGGGCCGCCGCCGTGTCCACCCGCGCGAGCGCGACGATCGCACGGCTCCGGACCGCGCCGGAGGGGTCGCCGAGGCCGGAGACGATCAGGTCCCTGCTCACCGCGCCGTCATGCTCGCCGATCTGCCGCATTGCCTCGGAGCGGAGGTTGGCATCGGGCTCGTTGAGCACGATGAACCGTCGCGCGTCGCGCGCCGCATCGGTCGTGGAGCTGTCCAGCGCCGAGAGCGCCCAGAAGCGTGCCGAGAAGTCGAGGTCGTGCTTCGCGAGCTCGGCGAGCTCCTCCGGTGTCTGGTCGGTCTGCACGGTGCCGAGGAGCCAGCCACCTTCGTCGAACCGGAAGGTGATCGGCTCGCCAGGCAGCGGGAGGGTGAAGCGCTGGTCCTGTTCCGTCACCATGATTTCCCGCCGGACCACCGAGTCGCGGGTCACGATGCGGACCGTGGCCGGGAACCGGAAGAAGGGGTGCGTGGAGTCGATGGTCTGCGACTGGGACACCGTGACCGTCAGCGTCTTCGCCGCCGCATCCCACTTCCGCGCCACCTTCACCTTCGGATAGCCGATGCCGTACGCCCACTGATCGAAGAACCAGTCGAGGTCCCGCCCCGAGGCCTTTTCCATGGCGACGGCGAAGTCGGCGGTCTCCACCGGCTTGTAGGCGTTGTCGGTGAGGAACCGCTGCATACCGGCCCAGAAGACCGAGTCCCCCAGCAGGCGCCGCAGCTGGTGGGCGACCTGTGCCCCCTTCGGATAGATGTGCCCGCTGAAGAAGAGCTGGATCGGGTCGGTGCCCGGCTGTTCCCCGAGCACCAGCGGCCGGTCGATGTTGCGGTCCGCGTTCTCCGCGGAGAACTGCTGATTGATCCAGCTCCACTGTCCGGCGCTCCAGCCGCGGCTCTTCTCGTTGTGGACCGACTCCATGTAGGTCGTCAGTCCCTCGTTGAGCCAGGCATGGGCCCAGGTCGCCGTCGTGGTGAGGTCGCCGAACCACTGGTGGGCCAGCTCGTGGGCGTCGAGGCCGCGCCCGCTGAATTCCGGCTCCCCGCCCGCGCCGTGCAGCGCAAGGTCGGTCTGGGTGGTGGCCGAGACGTTCTCCATGCCGCCGTAGGTGAAGTCGGGAATCACCGACTGGCTGTACTTGGCCCAGGGGAAGTTGACGCCCAGGACCCGGCTGTACGTCTCGATCATCGAGGGCGTCTCGCCGAAGGTGCGCCAGCCGGCATTCACCGTGTCAGGCGCCACCCAGTATTCCACCGGAATGCCGCGCCAGTTGTCGCGCAGAATGGCGAAGCGCCCGGCGACGATCGAATAGAGATAGGTCGAGGCCGGCAGGTCCTGGGACCAGTGCCAGACCTGCTGTCCGCGGGCGGCCGGGGTCACCTCGACCAGCCGGCCGTTGGAGAGGACGCTGACGCCGGTATCGGCGGTGACGAGGATCTCCCAGGTGGTCTTGTCGTTCGGTGCGTCGTAGGTCGGCACCCAGCTGTGGGTCTCGGTGGCTTCGCCCTGGGTCCACATCACCCGCCGCCGCGGCACGAAGTACATCCCCCGCTCCGGGCGCCCATGATACCGGAGCGTGAACACCACGGTGTCTCCCACCTGCGCCCTGCGGCCGAGCCGGACGGTGACCCGGCCGGTGTCGGAGGTGAAGCGCAACTTCTTTCCGCGGGCGTCGGAGGCCCCGTCGATGGTGAGCTGCGAGGCGTCGAGCCGGATGGTGTCGGTCGGCGCGGCGGTGACGATCAGCCGGGTCTCGACCTCGCCGGCGACGCTTCGCTGGTCGAGGTCATAGCGGATGGCGATCCGCTGATGCAGCAGATCGAAGCTTCTGGGATGCTCCGGCCAGACCCGCGGCGGTGTGTATTCGCCGACCGTGCCGGACCGCGGCGCGGTCTGGGCCCGGGCGGAACCGATGGCGACGATGGAGCAGAGGAGGGAGCAGGCGAGGGACAGACGGCGGAACATGCAGCGTCCTTGCGGAGAGGAGCCGGATTATCGCCGTCTCTCCGCCGACGCGCCAGCGTCGGGGGGCTACAGCGCGATGGCGACCGGGGTCGGCAGCATCGACCGCGGCTCCTCGAGCAGGGCGCGGATTTCCTGCGCGGAGAGCGGCGGGGCGAAGTAGTAGCCCTGCCCGAGTTCGCAGCCGAGGCTCATCAGGGCGAGGCACTGGTCGGTGCGCTCGACGCCTTCCGCGACGGTGCGCAGCTTGAGGGTGTCGCCGAGGCCGATGATGGCCCGGGCCAGCGCCGATTTCTCGAGCCCGCCGCCGATGTCCTCGACGAAGGGTCGCGCGATCTTGATCATGTCGATCGGGAAGCGCTGCAGGTAGCTCAGCGACGAATAGCCCGTGCCGAAGTCGTCGATGGCGAGCTGGATGCCGAGTGTCTTGAGCTCGATCAGTCGCTCGAGCACCGAGCCCTCCTGCTGCATGAGCACGCTCTCGGTGATCTCGAGGATCACCGCGGACGGCTCCACCCCCGACTCGGCGAGTGCCTCCCGGGTCTCCCGCACGATGTCCAGTTCGTGCAGTTGCCGGCCGGAGATGTTCACCGCCATCGTCATCCTGGTGTCGGGGAACGCCTGCCTCCAGCGCTTCACCTGGCGGCACGATTCGCGGAGCACCCAGTGGCCGAGCTGCACGATGAGCCCCGTCTCCTCCGCCAGCGGAATGAAGTGCTGCGGGAGCAGGGCGCCGAACCGCGGATGTTCCCAGCGCACCAGCGCCTCGACCCCTTCGAGCAGGCCGGTCCGGAGCGAAAAGATCGGCTGATACACCAGGGTGAGACCATCGGTCTCGATGGCATGGCGCAGCGCCGCTTCGAGTTCGAGCCGGTGCTTCACCGCCGCGTACATCTGGGACTGGAAGGTTTCCGCGCGTCCCTTGCCACGGCGCTTGGCGTTGTACATCGCCATGTCCGCGTTGCGCACCAGTTCGTCCGCCGCATCCTCGGGTGCCGCCGTGGCGACGCCGATGCTGACGCTCATGGGGACTTCGTTGCCGCTGAGGATGAAGGGCCGGGCGAGGGCGGCCTGGAACCGCTCGACCAGCATGTTCAGATCGTCCGGCGAGACGCCATCCTCGATCAGCACGGCGAATTCGTCCCCGCCGAGCCGAGCCACGGTGTCGCTGGCGCGCGCGGAGGACTCCAGTCGTTCGGCGGTGCTCGACAGCAGATGGTCGCCCTCGGCGTGGCCCAGGCTGTCGTTGACCTTTTTGAAGTCGTCGAGGTCCAGGTACAGGACGCTCACGGGTCGGCTCTGCCGCCGCGCGAGCGTCAGCGCATGGCTCACGCGATCCAGGAAGAGCGCCCGGTTGGCGAGACCGGTGAGCGGGTCGTGGAAGGCCTGGTGCGTCAGCTCGCGCTCCAGCCGCTTGCGCTCGCTCACGTCGCGGCCGTTGAGCACCACGCCGCGCACGGTGGGATCACTCAGCAGATTGGTTGCCAGCAGTTCCGCATGCAGCAACGAACCATCGGGCTGGCGGAATCGCCATTCGACCGGCGGGCTCATCGCGATGGTGGATGCTGCCTGACGCAAGAACTCGCGGGCCCGTTCCCGGTCCTCGGTGTCGATGAGGTCGGTGAGGGTCCGGCCGAGCAGCGCGGCCGGGTCCTGGCGGAGCACCCGGGTCACGGAGGGACTCGCGAAGCGGATGGTGCCGTCCGCCCGCACGACCAGGATCAGGTCGGACGAGTTCTGGACCAGTGAACGGAACCGGGCCTCCGCCGCGGAATCGGCGAGCAGCCGGACGTTCTGCCGGACCGCGATGAGCTGACGGATGACGACGAGGGCTGTCATCAGCACCGCACCCACGGCGATGCCGCTGATGGGATCCGACCACGGCCGGATGGCGGCGCCCAGCAGCAGGCCATAGGTCGTCGCGATCGCCAGATAGGGCAACGGCGACATCGGCTGCACGTTGGGGCGCGGTTCCGCCCGGCGTTCCAGGCGCGCCACGGGCCGGCGCCAGTACAGCTCGGTGCTGGCGGTCAGCAGGAGATAAAAGAGGAGGTAGACGGCGTCGGTCCAGGCCGCGCTCCGGGTGCCCGAATCGAGCAGCACGAGGTCGAAGGCGAGGTCGGCCACGATGCTGACCAGGATGCCGGTCATCAGCAGCCGGAAAGCGACCCGGTTGCTGTCGAGCGGGCCCCGGAGCACGACGGTGGTCGCGCCGTACAGCACCAGCAGGCTGGCGAGCGGGTACGCAAAGGCGAGTACGGCGGTCGCGAGCGCGTCCTCACCCGCGTTCTGGGTGGGCAGCACGGTGAAATACCAGATGGCGACCGCTCCGCCGATCAGAACGATCGCGGCGTCGAGCGCGTACTTGAGCTTCTCCACTCTGACCCGGCGTGCCATCGGGAAGGACAGCAGCGCCGCGAGCATCAGGAAGCTGTCGGCCAGATAGAAGACGTCCGCCCAGGAGACCGCCGGGGCCTCACCGAGCCCGAGGAGGTAGTAGACCGAGACGCCATTCCCCACGAGGACCATCAGGCAGCCGGCACCCAGGAAGCGCAGCGCGCGGCGGACCCCCTCGTCCAGGACGGACTTGCTGGCGGCAAGGAAGCAGAGGACCGCCAGGGTCAGGTTGAGTGGCATGAACGCGAGATTGCCGAGCAGCGACCGCAGCTCAGGGCTCCCCCAGCCCGCTCGCTCCCAGACCAGATACGTCAAGCCGTAGAGAGCGGTCACCAGCGTGACCCCTCCCACCCGGTTGCGTTCTGTCCGCGGCTGATTCGTCATGCCTGATCCCGGCCGATCCCGGCCTCGAAACTCTTCCACCCCAGTACCTTAGGGCTCCGCCGGACGGCGGAAACCCCCAACCAGCCGCATTTTGCGGCTTGAAACGGGGGTACCGATCTCTCTCAGGGGCCTTCGCTGGTATCATGGGCAAACGTGATGCCGGACAGCCACCCGGGGCGCCCGGATCCCGGCCAGGCCGCCGAGCCCGGTTCCGGGTGCCTGAAGAACGCCTCACGCCCGCTTGCGGCGATTTTCCGAGGGTTCTATGGATGATGCATCAGCAATTCCGCCATCGTTTGTCCCATAGTCACTGATTGGAGAGGGTCTCGTGCCCCAGTCGTCCACCCCATCGCGCTTCCACCTGCTGCGCCTGCCGCTCCTCGCGCTCCTCGTCCTCGCCGCCTGCAGCCCGAAGCAGGTGCCCCTCGCCAAGACCGAAGACCGCGACGGACTCCGGTATGTCATCGGCAGCAAGGAACCCTTCAGCGGGGTGCTGCTGGTGCCGCAGGACAGCGCCACCGGTATTCGCGTCAACATGCCGTACCGCAGGGGGGTCCGGGACGGCAGCGCCGAAGGGCTGCACCGGAACGGCAAACGCGCATTTGCGGAGACCTGGAAAGCCGGTCGACGCGAGGGAGTCCGTGAGGAATGGGATTCCCTCGGCCAGCTGTCACGGACCCAAACCTTCGTGAACGGGCAGCTGGAAGGGGCGATGAAGGACTTCAACGCGCAGGGGAAGGTGATCAGCGAGCGGCCTATGCATGCAGGGAAGGGAGAGGGCGTGGCCAAGACCTGGTACGATGACGGCAAGCCACGGAGCGAGGGTCATTACAGCGGCGGGCTGCTTCAGGGCGGATTGGTGTTCTGGTATCCCGATGGCAAGAAGAAGTACGAGGGAGTCTTCTCCCAGGGAACGCCGGACGGCGTGGTGAGCGAGTATTATCCGTCAGGCAAGGAGAAGAGCCGGATCAGTTGGAAAGCCGGGCAGCCAGTGGGTCCCATGACGCGCTGGTATGACAACGGCCAGATGGAAGTCGATGGTACCGTCAAGGACGGAAAGATCACCGGCCTTCGCATGTGGTCGCGTGACGGCAAGCCCGTCACGCACCCCAAGTTCGACCCTCGCCTTCTCGCCGGCCCGCACCCCTCCTCAGCGGGAGCTTGATCAGGGCTTCCAGGTTCCCTTCGCGACGGCCGGGATGAAGCTGTCCACGCCGTTCGGAGGGAACTTGAGGGTCTTGCCCTGCTCGGCGCTCTGATAGGCGGCCATCAGGATCCGGACCACGTCCAGGCCGTCATCCCAGGTCAGCAGCGGTTCCTCCTTTCCGAGGAAGACCCGCACGAAATGCCGGTTCTCCCCCTCGTAGCCATAGGCGGCTGCCTCGTTGGCGACGACCGGCATCAGTCCCGTCTCGGCATTCTGCTTCTCGACCAGATCCTCGCCCGTCTTGCCCTTCACCTCCCGGCTGAAGAAGAGCTTGAGCCCGGTGTCGAGCGTATTCCATGACATCGAGTATTCGGGGCCGAGGAGCTCCGCGGACAAGCGGAGGCCGGCGCCGACGAAGCTCCAGCTGGTCGTCGCCTCGCCGAGCACGCGGTGGCCATCGGCGGTTTCGAACTCGATCATGAGGCTGGCGAAGTCTTCGGACGGCTGTTTGGCGTAGTCGACCTCCTTGCCCATCGTGGCCTTGAGGCGCTTGCTGTACTCGGGGCGGCTCCACTTGAGGCTGGCGATATGGGCCGTGATCCGGACCGGCTTCACCGTGCCGAGCGAATCGCCGGGCCGGGTCAGCAGGTGGCGAACCACCAGCGCCGAGTGACACATCATGTCGTTCAGCACGCCGCCGCCCTGCAGCGCCCCGCGCCAGAACCAGGGCATGTGCGGCCCGCTGTGCTCTTCCGCCGCGCGGGCCAGATAAGGCCGCCCGGTCAGCGCCGCGCCGCGGGCCCAGATCAGGCTGCGGCCGGTCTCCACCTGCGGGGCAAAGAGCTGATTCTCGAGATAGCCGTGCTTGAGGCCGGCCCGCTTCACCAGGGTGGTGACGAGCTTGGCCTCGGCGACGTTGCGCGCGAGCGGCTTCTCGCAGGCGATGCCCACGAGGTCTCCGTGGCCCCGCATGATCGGATCGGTCAGCTCCTCCACGTTTTCCACCCGGGCCTGATTCGGCCCGCAGAGCCAGATCGCGTCGATCTCCGGGTCGACCACCATTTCGGCAATGGAGCGATAGGGCTGACAGGCTCCGATATCGAGCTTCCGCGCGTACGCCGCCGCTGATTCCGCATTCTTCCGGTTGGGGCTCCAGACGCCGCGGATTTCCGCGTCGCGCACGCCCTGGAAGGACTGCATGTGAAATCGGGCGTTGAAGCCGCTGCCGATGAAGCCGATGCCGAGTGGACTGGTAGGCATGAAAGGCCGAAAGTAAGGAGTTGGGAGTGGTGTCGCCCCGGGGAACGGCCGGGATCACAGCATGAGCTACTCAGTCTACCGCGTCGGTGATCTGCGTTCCATATCGCCAATGGCCCGCGCTCACTGCTCGCTGACCAGCGCCTGGTACACCAGTGTCCGGAACCGCTCGGCCAGATCCACCCCTCGGCGCGGCATCAGCTGCATCATGAACACCGCCACGAGGTCGTTCGCCGGATCCACCCAGTAGTTGGAGCCGTAGGCGCCGCCCCATCCGAAGCGACCCGCGCGCCCGTACTCGCCCGCCGCGCCCGGGTTGGTGAGAATCTCGAAGCCGAGGCCGAAGCCGAGCCCGCGCATGCCGAAGATGGTTTCGATCTGGTCGCTCGTCATGAGGCGCACCGTCGACGGCGAGAGGATGCGCGCGCCATCGAGGCTGCCGCCGTTGTCCAGCATCTGCAGGAACCGGGCGTAGTCCCGAGCGGTGGACACGAGCCCCGCACCGCCGGAAAAGCTGGTGCGCGGCCCGGTGATATAGTCGCCCTGGCCCAGCGGACCGTCGGGCGCGCGCACCAGGCGACCGCTGTCCGAGATCGCGTAGACCGCGGTGAGTCGGCCGGCATCCCGGGGTGGAGGATAGAACCAGGTGTCTCTCATCCCGAGCGGCGTGAAGATGCGCCGTTGGAAGAAGATATCGAGCGGCAGGCCCGACACCCGTTCGACGATGCACCCGAGGATGTCGGTGCTGTAGCCGTATACGAAGTGGATGCCGGGCTGTTCCACGATCGGTAGAGAGCCGAGCCGGTCGATGCTGGTGCAGATGGGCTCCGTCTTGTCGGCGAAGTACCAGCCCTCGCCGGCGGCCGGACCGAAGCCCGCGGCGCGGTACTGCTCGCGCACCGGCGAGTCGGTGCCGTACGAGATGCCCGCGGTGTGGGTCAGCAGGTCGCGGATGGTGATCGCGCGCTTCACGGGGACGAGTTCCAGGCCGGTGTCGCTCTTGATGGCCACGCGGGTCGCGGCAAAGCTCGGCACGAACTTCGAGACCGGGTCGGAGAGCCGGAGCCTGCCTTCCTCCACCAGGGCCATGATCGCGACGCTGGTGACGGCCTTGCTCTGGGAGGCGATTCGGAAGAGCGCGTCGGTCTTCATCGGGCGATGGGCCTCGATGTCCGCGGCGCCGAACGCCTTCTGATAGGCGACCTGGCCGTGGCGCATCACCAGCATGACCACGCCGGAGACCTTGCCGGAGTCCACGAACGCCTGTGCCACCCGATCGATCCGCGCCAGCCGGTCCGGCGCGAACCCGAGCGCGGCGGGCGACGCCGTCGCCCGGCTCTGGGCGAGGCCTGACGCAAGAGGTACCGCGCTCAGCGCGAGGCACAGCATCGGTCTGACTCGACGCATGAATTCCTCGGTGGTGGGAAAGTTGTGGAGTCGGCTGAATCAGCCCGCGCCGATCGGGCTCCCCGGCGGCGGAGCGATCGGGTCCCGCGGCCGGTTCTCGCGCTCCCCTGGCTCCTCGAGGAAGCGCTTGAGGTCGCCGCTCAATGCGGCCGCCTGGGCCCGGTCCGCGGCACTCGCCGTCGTCCGCGCGCGGGTCAGGTCGAGCTGGCGCCGGAGCGCATCAATCTCCGCGAGCGCGAGCGCCCGCGCCTGGGGATATTTGGCCTCCACCGCGAGCCGCATCAGATCATCCGCGACCACGTACCGCACCGCGCGCGCCACCTCGGCCTGGTACGCATCCTTCGGTGTGGCTCCGAAGGCCGCGGAGACGACGGCGTGCATCACCTCGGTAAGGCCGAGCTGCTTCGGGTCGAGCGCCGGCTGCTGAGTCAGGCGCGCGGCCCGCTCGGGATTGAAGAGGAGCGACACCGTGAGATCCGCTGCCGCCATGGCCGGCGCCACGGCATCGAAGGTGATGCCCGTCGTCCGGTTGAAGAGTTCGCGATGGAGGCTGAATGGCTCCGGCCTCGGCGGGAGCTGGGCGAGCACGCTCCGGGGCAGGGTCAGCTCGGCGGGGGCGAGGGTCCTGAGCAGGGCCTTTAGTGCACGGCGCTGATCGGCGGCGGGCACCGGCTTGAGCGGCACCTGGCCGTCACCCCGCACCGCATAGCTGTACCACTCTCCGCCGACCATCTTCACCGCCGCTTCGGCCTGATAGCGGTGATGCAGGTAGACGGGGACGAAGACCTCCTCGAGCGTGGCCATCGGACTGCCGGCGCGTATGGCGCGCTCCCCGAAGCGATTCAGCGCCACACGTCGCACATCCATCACCCGGTCGAGTTCGGTCGCGGCGTCGGTGCCGTTGTCCCAGAGATGTGCCGACGGATGGCTGCCTCCCTCGGGGCGCGCATCTCCGTCGGTGAGGAAGGTGATCCCGCGGGCCCGCGCATCCGACAGAATCCGCTCGAGTGCAGGCTGTTCGCCGCTCCCCGCCGGGAGCGCCGAGTATCCATACGCGATCGCGACACTGTCCCAGCTCCCCACCCCCGTCGCATACGCGCTGTCGAGCGAGAGGGAACCGTCCGCCGCGATCTGGACCAGCGGATGCGGGTAATCCATGACCGATGCCCGGCCCTCGGTGCTCGCGATGTAGTTGTGCTCGAGGCCGAGCGAATGCCCCACCTCGTGCGCGGCAAGCTGGCGGAGCCGGGCCAGCGCCATCGCGAGCGGCGCCGCCGGTTCCTCCATCCCCGTCGGATAGGGATCGAGGAGGCCTTCGGCGATGAGGTAGTCCTGCCGCACGCGCAGCGAGCCCAGTTGCACCAGCCCCTTGATGATCTCGCCGGTGCGGGGGTCCACCACTGCCGATCCGGTGCTCCAGCCGCGGGTCGCGCGGTGCACCCACTGGATCACGTTGTAACGGATGTCCATCGGGTCGGCGCTGTCGGGGAGCACCTCGACGTAGAAGGCATTGCTGTAGCCGGCGGCCTCGAACGCCGCCCTCCACCAGCGGGCGCCGTCGAGCAGCGCCGAGCGCACCGGCTCGGGGACGCCAGGGTCGAGGTAGTAGACGATTGGCTTGACCGGGTCGCTGACCGCGGCGTCCGGGTTCCGCTTCTGGAGCCGGTGCCGGGCGATGAACCGCTCGACCAGCGGCTGCCCGATGGGCGTCGCGTAGTCGGCGTACTCGATGTCGAAATAGCCGGAGCCGGGCAGGTTCACCCGTGGCTGGTAGCCGGGCGCGGGGAGCGCGACGAAGGAGAAGTGCTGCCGGAAGGAGATCGCCTCCGGCGTCGGGGTCACATCACGCACCCAGCGCCCCGCCGGCGTTCCGGTGAAGGTGAGCGTCACCTCCACCTCCGTGTTCTGAGGAAAGGCACGGGTTCTCGGCAGGTAGACCACGCTCCGCGAGGCGTCAATGTGGTAGTCGCCCTGCTTGGTCTGCCGAAGCGTCCCCGAAGCGTCGTTCTGATCGGAAAGGAAGAACTCCGTCGCGTCTACCAGCACGCGACCGCCGGTCGCCGCGCCGACGGTGAAGCCCCACAGCACCGACTGCGCGAAGGACTCCTCGACCGCCCGCCGCTCCTGGGGGCTGCCGCCCACCGCCCTGAAGTTGTAGTTAGGCTGCACCAGCAGGAGCTTCGGCCCCACCCGCTCGAAGCGGACGATCTTCGATCCGCCGATCCTGCTCCGATCGAGCCCGATATCGTTCGAGCCCACCCCGGTGCTGAGCGAGGGGACGAGGATCAGCTCTTCGCCGACGAGCGGCACCTCCAGCCAGAGGCGCCCTGCGCCTTCGTCCCAGTAGAGCGGCAGGAAGCCTTCCAGCTTCCTGAAGTTCCGGGTCTTGGCTTCGATGGTCGGAATCGAATCCTGGGCACGGACCGGCGTGGCCAGGACGACCAGGGACAGCAGGAGGATCTGCACGCGCATCGGCGGGGCACCGCGTCTGGGGAATGGCAGGGACGCTACCACGCCCCGGCGCGAAAGGCCAGCGGGGCTTCGCTACCGCGCGATGATCCTCCGGCGATAGACAACGGTCGTGTCGTTGAAGGCCATTCGCAGCATGTAGTCGCCCGGTGCGGGCGTGAAGAGCGCATCGAAGGTCATCCCTACGTCGAACACCCGTTGTGCCGGGACATCCTGCTGCTGGCCGGCCGGGAGGTCGGCGCCGTCCACCGCGACCACCCGCCAGTTCGCGAGGGCGGAGTCCCGGCGGAGTTCGACGGGCACGCGGTAGGCGACCCCGATGTTGACGAAGCGCAGGCGGTGGGGCACGCCCGCCGCGATTTCGAGCGGGGGCTCGGTGGTGGCGCCGTTGACCACGATCGGGAGGGCCAATTTCGAGGGGCCATCCCATCCGACGGTGAAGAGATGGTCCCGCGACGGATCGAACGCCTTGCCCGGTTCGAGCACCACCAGCGGGCCGTAGAGGCCGGCCGTGATCTGGCTCAGGTCGTTGAGATGGGTGTGGTAGATGAACGTCCCGGCCCTCGGCACCGTGAGGTGGGCCACGAATGAATCGCCGGCCGCAATCGGCCGGGCCAGCATATTCCCGGCGCCACTCCAGCCCGCGACCCCATCCCAGTAGCTGTCCAGTTCGAGGCCATGCCAGTGGATGGCCGTGCTCTGGGCGAGCCGGTTGACCACGGTGACATCGAGTGGCCGCCCCTGCTCCGCCAGGAGCAGGGGCCCGGGGGATTGCGGGACGCCCTCGTGTCCCGGCGGCCCGATCGCGATGCCGATGGTGCGTAATGTGTCGCGGTGGGGCGGCTGCTCCTCGATGATCATCCGGAGCCGCGCCGGGTCGAGCCGCTCCGGCGCGTGATAGCTGTCCGGCGCTCGAACCTCGATACCGAGTACCAGGCCGGCCATGTGATCGTGATCGTGGGTGTGCTGTCCGCCGGGGTCGAGACGGGCTCCCTCTGGAATGACATGGAAGCCGATATGACAATGCAGGAGCCAGTTGCCCGGACGTTCGGGGCTCCAGGCCATCGTCATCGTACGGCCGGCGCGGAGATCCTCGGTGACGACCTGGCGGCGTGCCCCGGGAGCATAGAGCGTGTCGCCGGTCATCGTGCCGACGGACCCGACCTCAAAGAAGAATCCGTGCAGATGCATGGGATGCGGCCGCACACTCGGATTGACGATCCGCCAGTGGACCGAGTCGCCCACCGTGAGCTGCAGCCGCTCCGTATACGGCCACGATTTGCCGTTGATCGTCAGTGCGTTCCGCCAGGTGACCGAATCCGCCATTTCTCCCCAGATGTTGATCACGAAGATCCGGTCGGGTTTCACCGCGCCTGGCGGGTCCACGATGAACGCTCCGGCGAGCTGTTCGGCCTCGGTTACGTCTCGAAGGTGGCCCGCCCTCGCCTTGTACCAGTAGGTCCCCGGGGCCCCGACCGTGAATCGCAGCTTGCGCACCTCACCCGGCGGGATAGGCAGCGAATCCCGCGCGGCGGCGGGACGAGTCAGGAACCCCTGCACCGCAATGGTGGAATCGGTGAGCCGATTAGCGATGCTGACTTCGACGACCGTTCCTGTCGGCACCCGGATGAGCGGTCCCGGGACACTCGGCGCCTTTCCCACCTCGGCGAAGACCGGGACCAGGATCGACGGCCCGTCATCCGCCTCCGGGAACCAGCGGGCCATCCGTACCTCGAGGGCAAGATGAAGCACGCCATTCTTCAGGTGGCCGGCGGGGTGCCGATTGTCGTTGGGCTGGACCCGGGCTGAGTCCGGGTAAGGGTT
Source organism: uncultured Gemmatimonadales bacterium (assembly GCA_963817435.1). Classification (GTDB taxonomy): domain Bacteria; phylum Gemmatimonadota; class Gemmatimonadetes; order Gemmatimonadales; family GWC2-71-9; genus JADJOM01. The sequence continues at coordinate 131,609 of CAWFNY010000003.1, read as the reverse complement.
CGGGGCGAAAGCGGCGGAGCAGAGCAGTAACCACAGGGATCCTGGGGCCAGGCGCATCGGTCCTCCCGACGAGGGGTGAGGCGGCGCGGCGTATTGACGGCTCCAACCTACACGCGGAATGGTCTTGCGATAGACGTCGATTCCAGCGGGCGGTGTAGGGGCGACCGGCCGGTCGCGCCTACACCGCCCGCGCGAAGTGCCCGCGGGTGTAAGCGCCGCCGGTGATTGCCCGGATCGCGCCGCTGTCAGGTGTCCTGCCCTCGGCGAGTGCCGCGAGCTGATCGCGATACGCCGCGGTCACTTCGGCGACGGGATCGCCCGGGACGTTGAAGACCAGCCGGAAATTCCGGAAGCCACGCCGCCAGAGCGTGGGCAGGTACTCCGAGGCGTCCACCGGCCGCGAATGCAGCAGCCGGTTGCGGCAGGCGGAGTCGGTCGCGACCGGGAAGACGTAGCCGGTCGGGTCGGTGAGTTCGGCGTGCGGGTGCTTCTGCACGCACAGGTCACGGCAGGTGGTCGGCTCCCGTTCAAAGGCGGCGGACAGGGTGCAGTGCTCGATCGTCATCCCTTCCGGTCTGCCATAGGCGAAGATCTCGAAGCCCCGGCCCTCCCACGGCGCGCTCACCTGCGCCATCTCGTCTCCGGTCAGCTCGATCGACAGCACGATCCGGCTCGCGCCGAGCTGAAAGATTTCCCGTGCGGTCGCCTGGTTGAAACAGTTGACCGCATAGTCCGCCACGACGTCCCGCCCGGCGCGCGCCTGCTCGGCGACCAGCCCGAGGTGTCCGCTCACCAGCGGCAGGCCGAGGGCGAGCCACTTGTCGAGCACCTTCCGCTCCTCCGGCCGGACGATGGTCGGCGTGCGGAGCCTGAGCGTCACGCCACGCGCGGCCAGTGCATCGGCGAGCGCCCGCACCCGCGCGACCGGGGGCGTCGGATGACGAATGAAGAGGTCGAGCGAGATTTCCGTGGCGCCGGCATCGGCCGCCGCCACCGCGTCCTCGATCCGCCACACCTCGGCCGTGAGCTGGAATTGTGTCATTCCGGGTGCGGCGAGAAAACTCTCGGTCGCTTCGCCTCCTCGGGAGGATGGCGCCAGCGAGGCCAGCGCCCTGTCGATCGCAGCCTTCCGGACGTCGAGCCGGTCGGCCTGACTCATCGTCCGCCGCCTGACGAGTTCCCGCACCGCCTCCTGCCGCAGGTCGTTCAGGGCGCTGACCGGCAGGAATACGTCCGCGGCGAGGGCCGAGCAGTCGAGCGCGCCGAGCAGGAATGGCGTCTCGCCGAGGCGGCCGAGCTGTTCCTCGAGCCTGGCGCGATCGAGCGGGCGCTTCTCCGCGCGGCTCAGCGGAATCGGACTGCGGACCGTGACCACCTCACCATCCACGGTGAAGCGGGCGGTGAGCGGTTCGCCCATCGCGCCGCTGACGAAGATGCCGATCGGCACTCTTGCGCCGGGATCGTTCGCGCCCACCGCCGCAAATGATGAACGCGCCCCCGCCAGCAGCGCCGCGTGCGAGGAGCGGACCACCACCCAGCCCTCGGGCACGTCGGTGCCGGCGTTGATGGCCTGGGTGTACTTGCCCGCGTGCCTGCCCAGGTCCCGGACTCTCGTGACGGCAAAGCCGGTATTGCCCTTCGCGGCACCCTCCGGATGCTCGAAGCCGAGCCCGTCGCCGACGGCGACCGGCTGCGAGACCGTGATGAGCAGTTCCTTGCCCTGATGCCCGGTCACCCTTCCCAGTTCCGCCCCACGATTGTCAGGCTGATCGCGGGTGATGTAGTCGCGCCCCGCGCGACCGCCGTACATCCCGCCGGTGAATCCGCGGGAGAAGATCTGTACCAGGGGCTGCACCTCCGCCGCGCTCGGCTTCTTCCACCGGCCTTCCGCGAGCCGGTCGAGGAAGTCGCGATAGCCGTGGGTGACGGTCGCGACGTACTCGGGCTTCTTCTTCCGGCCTTCGATCTTGAGGCAGCCGATCCCCGCCTCGGTGATCTCGGCGAGGTGATCCCAGGCGCCGAGGTCGCGCGCGGAGATGAGATAGCCGCGATCGAGTTCCGCGCCGGTGAGCGCATCGGTGAGGACGTAGTCCTTGCGGCACGATTGCGCGCACGATCCCCGGTTCGCGCTCCGCTCCGAGATCATGCCCGACATGAAGCACTGTCCCGAGTAGGCGATGCAGAGCGCGCCATGCACGAAGCTCTCGAGTCCGAGTTCGGGCACCGCGGCGCGGATGGCGCGGATGTCCTCCAGGGTATTCTCGCGCGCGAGCACCACCCGATCGACCCCCAGCTCCTGCAGCACCTGCGCGCCGGTCGCGTCGTGCACCGTCATCTGGGTCGAGCCGTGGATCTCGAGCGCGGGGTAGATCTCCTGAATCAGCCGGACGGCGCCGAGATCCTGCACGATCGCCGCGTCGATGCCGCGATCGATGCACTCCCCCAGGTGGAGGAGGGCATCCCGCAGCTCGGACGGCTTGAAGAGAATGTTGAAGGTGAGGTAGATCCGCACGCCGCGCGCATGCGCCAGCCGGCAGGCTTCCTCGAGATCGTCCATGGTGAGCTGCGCCCCATCGTCCCGGGCGTTGAAACGTTCGGCGCCGAGATAGATGGCGTTCGCGCCGTTGGCGAGCGCGGCGCGGGCGGCATCGAGGGTGCCGGCAGGCGCGAGCAGTTCGGGGACGGGGCGTGGCATGGCAACAATCTACAACTGCGAGAGGCAGCAGAAGGGAAGAGGGAAGAGGGAAGGGGGAAGAGGAGAGGCCTGTCAGCCAAGGGTGACCGAGGATCCCTGCCTTCCAATCCTGCCACCCTTCCCTCTTCCCTCTTCCCTCTTCCCCCTTCCCCCTCTACTTCCTGCGGCTCCACCACAGCAGTGGCCCGCTCACCGCGACGATCGGCAGGGTGAGGCTGAACAGGAATGCCAGCGTCCGGGTTGGCCATCCCCAGAGATCCCCCGTGTGCACCTCGCGGTTCCACTGCCGCACCAGACGGTACGCGAATGGGGCGGTGCGGGCAGAGAGATCGGCGAGTACCGCGCCGCTGCACGGATCGAGGAAGACGGCGGTCCTTCCCGCGGGGGTGCGGTCGCCGGGATAACGCATCACCACCCGCACCGGCGCGCCGCTTTCGCGACCGGCCTGGATCCAGGTCACCTGGGCCCCGGGCTGGTCGGCCGCCGCGGCGGAGATCAGCTGGTCGAATTCGGCTGCACTGTCGGCGCTGCATTTGGCGGCGGGGAGCCCGGATCCGTCAGGCACCGCCGGGGCGCCGGTCGCCCTGGCGATGAGGTCGTAGCTGCCCCGTTGCCAGTGGAGTACGACGCCAGTCAGGCCGAAGAGCAGCAGGGCGACCCACGAGTAGGCCGCGAGCGCGCTGTGCAGATGAAAGAGGATGCGCCGGGACGAACCGGTGCGCACGATCGTCAGGATCTTCCCCGGCCACCACAGCACCAGGCCACTGACGGAGAGGAAGAGCAGCCCGGCAGCCGCCCAGCCGGTGATCTCGGAGCCGAAGCTGTCGATGAGCAGCTTGGTGTGGAAATTGTGCACCGGCTGCAGTGACCAGATCTCCTCCCCCAGCCCGAGCACCACGCCGCTGTACGGATTGACGACGAGATCGGCATCGGCGGAATCTGCTCGATGGATCGTGACCTGCAGCGCACGATCCGGCCGTTCCGGGAAGCGGACGCTGGCGAGTTCCGCGCCCGGGTACTTCGTCCGGAGTCTCGCGGTCAGGTCGTGCAGCGAGAGCGGCGGGCCCGCCGGCTCGATATGCGTGAGCAGCGAATTCGAGGCGTCTTCCAGTTCAGGTGCGACGGAGAGAATCGCGCCGGTGATGCCGAGCACCACGAGCACCGGCGCCAGGATGGCGCCGATGATCAGGTGCGAGGTGAGCAGCGTTCGGCGAAGGGTCACGCGTGAGGGGTCGCGAGGCTCTGCACTAGGCGGTGGCGGTGCTCCGGGTGATCCGGCGGAAGAGCCAGATCGCGAACCAGGCCACGCCCACCCAGAACGCCACCTTGATGGCGATCAGGACGATACCGATCGTGATTCCGACGATCGGTAGCAGCAGAAGGGCGAGGACCTTGAAGAGGATCAGCGCGACGATGCCGGTGGCGGCGAGGCCGAGGACGGGCTTGAGCATGGGGTACGGCTCCAATTGGGGACCGGGACACTACGGCCCGATCGTTCCAAGGTGTCACGCGGGGCAGGGAGGCATGTTTCAGCACTGCAACCTCCCTCAGGCCCCTCCAGACTGTGCTATTCGTAGCGGACCCCGAGCTTCTCCAGCGCTTCTGGCGGGCAACCCTTCCACTCCATCACGAACTGGTTCCCGAGGTAGCGGAGGTCGTCCACCCCGATCTTGCTGGAGAAGAAGCCGGATGCGGTCAGGTCGCGGAAGCGATTGAAGAAGGCGACGCCCTGGGAGTGCTCCGGCTTGGCCCGCTTGGGCCAGGCGATGTCGTCCAGGATGGTGCGCCGATCGGCATCGGCCAGGTCGATGAACTCCCGGCCGAACCGCGCCTGAGATTCGGCGTCCAGCCAGGCCAGTCCGCCGCGGACCCCGGTGCCCATGCCGGGGTTCTCGTCGAGGACGAAGTCCATGAATTCGGGGACGCCTGCGTCGATCGCGCCGCCGGAGCGGCCGTCCCGCGGGATGATCAGCTCGGAGAGCATGCGGGTCGTCGCGTACTCGTGCGCGGTGAAGAACGCCGGCACAAAGTCGTTCGCGCCGAGGACGCTGCGCGCCGCTTCGGCCGCGCGGACGACCGCCCGAGGAGAGAGCCCTGCCGCGAGCAGCGGAATGCCGCCGAGAATCCCCAGCGCGTCGCGACGGGAGATCCCGTCCGCCGGTCCGCCGGTCCGCCGGTCCGCGGTCATAGCTCCCCCCGCTTCATCGCCTGGCTGATGTAGTCCGAGGCGCGCATCGAGAGCGCGAGGATGGTCCAGGTCGGATTCTTGTCCGCCTGTGACACGAACGGCCCGCCGTCGGTGACGAAGAGATTCTTCACGTCCCATGCCTGGTTGTTGGCGTTGAGTGCCGAGCGCGCGGGGTCGCTGCCCATCCGGACTGTGCCGAGTTCGTGGATGATCGATCCGCCGTTGGAGATGCCGTAGCCATCTTCCTTGCCTGGCATGTCGCTCCAGATCTCGCCCCCCATCTCGGTGAGGAGGGTGCGGAAGGTCTCCTGCATGTGCTTCACCTGGCTGGTCTCGTAGTCCGACCATTTCCAATGGAAGCGCAAGACCGGGATGCCCCACTGGTCCACCACGTCGGGGTCGATCTCGCAGTAGCAGTTCTCGTTGGGGATCTGCTCGCCGCGCCCGGAGAAACCGATCGTCGCGCCGTAGTACTTGCGGTAGTCGTCCTTGAGCTGGCGGCCGTAGCCGCCGCCCCCGGGATAATTCTGGATTCCGCCCATGAAGCCATAGGACGGTTCGCCGAGGCCACCCCAGATCTCGATGTGATAGCCGCGCGGGAAGTCGAGCTTCCGGTTGTCGAGCCACCAGGGCATGTAGAGGTGGGCGCCGCCGACGCCATCCTCATTGTGAGGCACGTGGTCCACCATCTTCGGAATGAAGCCGCCCACGTCGGTCCCGGTGGTATCGGTGAGGTACTTGCCCACCACGCCGCTCGAATTGGCCAGCCCATCGGGAAACTTCGACGACTTCGAGTTGAGCAGGATCCGTGCGCTCTCGCAGGCGCTCGCCGCCAGGACCACGACTCTCGCCTCCACCCGCTGCTCGGCGCGGGTCGCGGTGTCGATATAGAGAACGCCGTCGGCCCTGCCCCTGGCGTCGAGCGTTACCTCGCGCACCATCGCGCCGGTGATCAGCGTGAGCCGCCCCGTCTCCATCGCCGGGAGCACCAGCACGTTGGGCGAGGAGAAGTTGGCGTTCACCGCGCAGCCGCGATTGCACTGGCCACAGTAGTGGCAGGCGTTGCGGCCGTTGTGCGGACGGGTGAGGATGGACAGTCTGGACGGGATGCAGGTCACGTCGTGCCGGTCCGCCGCCTGCTTCACCAGCATTTCCCAGCAGCGGGGCTTCGGCGGCGGGAGGAAGATGCCGTCGGGGTGATTATGCAGCCCCTCGACGCTGCCGAAGATGCCGACCAGCCGGTCGACTTCGTCGTACCAGGGCTTGAGGTCGTCATACGAAATCGGCCAGTCGTCGCCAAGTCCGTCTTTTGATTTGCCCTTGAAATCGTCGGGGCCGAAGCGCAGCGAGATCCGGCCCCAGTGGTTGGTGCGGCCGCCGAGCATCCGGGCGCGCCACCAGTCGAACCTGGTCCCGGGCGCTTTGGTGTACGGCTCACCCGGCACATTCCACCCCCCGATGCAGCCATCGAATTCACCGAAGGGCCGCTCACTGGTGGAGGCTCCCCTCCGGGGCGATGCGTAGGCCGGCTTGAGCATGGCGGAGTCTTTGGTATTGTCCCAGCTCCTGCCGGCCTCCAGCAGTACCACGCTGGCGCCCGCCTTGGTGAGCATATAGGCGGCCATGCCGCCGCCCGCGCCGGAGCCGACAATACAGACATCGTAGGGAGTGCTGCGGGGATTCGAGTGCGCCATGGGCCCGGATGGGGAGGGGGAGACAAGTGCCTCCACGAATCTTCTCGCGACGACGGCGCGCGTCAACCGAGCGGCAGCCGTGATCGGGAAGGTTGCGTGCGCTGGTCATCGGCCCGATCGCCGTGGCGCCGCGTCGTGGTAGGGACTAGCGCGGGCCGCTGTCCTCCCCATCTCTGACATACTGCCTGGTGAAGGAGCGTGGTGTCAGCCCGAGCGTGAGTTCGACGAACACGATCATCCGGCTGCCATCGAGTCCGAGGCCATACGATTCCTTGACCCGTCCGCCCCCATCGACCTTCCGTTCGATGACCAGCGCGTCGCCCTTCCAGCGTGCCGTCGTCTTCACCGCACCGCCGCTGTCAACCGCGGGCGTCACCCGGGTCTGGCCGATGCGGAGCGTCTGCTCGACTCCGGCACTGTCCGCGGTGGTGAAGGTGCCGTCGGCCCTGTTGATGCGTACCCGCACGGGAACGACCCGAACGAGCTCGAGTGTCTGCCGGATGCGCACCAGGTCCTTCTCGCTCATCCCCCTGCCGTAGCGGCCACCGCCGAAGCGCCGGCCGCCACCGACGCCTCCGCCCGGTCCCAGCTCACCACCGGGCCCGCCGGAGCCCGGTGGGCCGTACCCCGGCTCTCTGCCTCCGGGGCCTTCGCCACCCGGCCCTTCACCGCCGGGACGCGGCCCCGGCATTCCAGGCGGAGTATCGCCGCGCCCGAACCTGGTGGTGAGGCTGTCGGACCGTGAAAGATCCAGCCGCCAGGCGCCATCGGGCCGTGGCTGCTGAGCACCGACGGCGCCCGCGACCAGCATGGACCCGGCGAGCAGCGCCAGCGCGGAGCGGCGAATGGACCGGCGATGGGGCATCATGACGGAAACCGCATGTTAGAGAGGGCACGGCCAGCAGCACACCGACCGGCGGCAATTGCGGACTGAGTATACGACGGTCTAGCAGCCGGGGACGAGCGGTTCCCTCCCGGGTTGCACCGGGGCGGCCGCCAGCCCGCTCGGTCCTCGCCCGATGCCCGCTCATCCCCCTGGCAGACCCGCTGGTCCCGGACGGAATGGCGCCCCACGCACCCGCCCATCACATTGCCAGCATGCTCACCCGTCGGCGCTGGCCGGTTACGCTCGGAGTGCTGATCGTCTTTACGGCGATCGGCCTGTCGCGCTTCGCGCATTTCTGGCTCGACGATCTGGCGCGCGGGAGGACGACGACCGCCGCGCCCCGATTCATCGAGGAGATGACCGGCGCCTATGCCGGGGCACTGGTGTTCGCGGCGCTGCTGGTGCTGGTGGACCGCTGGCCGCTGTCGCGCGCCAACTGGACCCGCCGGCTCGCGCCATATGCCGGCGTGGTGATCGCCCTCGCCCTGATCCACACCTCCCTCATGTGGGCGAGCCGCGTCCTGCTCTTTCCGCTCGCCGGGCTCGGGACATACGACTACGGCCTGATGCGCTATCGCTTTCCGATGGAGTTTGCGATCCAGGCGCCGAACATCATCCTGATGCTCGCCGGGCTCCACGGGTGGCGCTACTACCGGCAGTCGAGGCAGCGGGAGTTGCGCGCCGCGCAGCTCGAGGGTGAACTCAACCGCGCCCAGCTCGGCAGACTGGAGGCGCAGCTTCAGCCACATTTCCTCTTCAACACGCTCAACGCCATCTCCTCCCTGATGTACAGCGACCCCGCCCTCGCCGACCGCATGATGGGCCGGCTCTCCGACCTGTTGCGGCTCACCTTTCAGCACGCGCCCGACGCCGAAGTGCCGCTCGCCAGCGAGCTCGAATGGCTGGGCTGGTACCTCGAGATCATGCAGCTGCGCTTCGGGGACCGGCTCACCGTGGAGCGGGACATCGCGCCGGAGGCCCTGCGGCTCGTCGTGCCGCGACTGGTGCTGCAGCCGCTGGTCGAGAACGCGCTCACCCACGGCGCGGCGAAACGGGCAGGGCCGGCGACGGTCCGCATCGCCGCGCGCCGCGAGGGCGACCGGCTCTGCCTCAGCGTCGCCGATGACGGGCCGGGCCTCGCCGGCGAGCCGGCCAGCGCGCTGACCTCGGGGGTCGGACTCTCCAACACCGTCGCCCGGCTCCGCGCCCTCTACGGTGAGCAGGGAAGCCTGACACTGGGGAAGCCAGCCACGGGCGGACTGCTGGTCACGCTCGACCTGCCGGCGCGCGCCGTATGACGAAGATTCGCACCGTCATCATCGACGACGAGCCGCTCGCCCGCGACAAGCTGCGCGGCTTCCTCGCCCGGCACCCCGCCTTTGAACTGGTCGGTGAAGCGGGGGATGGGCTGTCGGCGGTCGCGCTGCTGGAAGAGTCCCGCCCCGACCTGGCGCTCCTCGATATCCAGATGCCCGAGCTCGACGGCTTCGAGGTGCTTGCGGCCGTCGAGGGGCCGCGCCTGCCCTACATCATCTTCGTGACGGCCCACAATGACTACGCGATCCAGGCCTTCGAGGTCGGCGCGGTGGACTATCTGCTCAAGCCCGTGGCACCGGATCGCTTCGATCAGGCGCTGCAGCGCGCCGAGGCGCGGCTCGGCCAGGGCGCCGATGCCGGCTTCACGGCTCGCCTCGCCCGCGCACTGGAACAGATCGCACCGGCCCGGCCTCCGCTGGAGCGGTTCCTCGTGAAGGAGCGCGGCCGCTCGAGTCTCGTTGCGGTCGCGGAGATCGACTGGATCGAGGCGGCCGGCAACTATCTCAAGCTGCACGCGCGGAGCGGCACCCACCTCCTCCGCGCGACGATGAAAGAGATCGAGGCACGCCTCGACCCGGTGCGATTCGCCCGCATCCACCGCACCACGATCGTCAACCTCGACCGGGTCCGGTATCTCGAGCCATGGTCCCATGGCGACCAGCTCGTGGTGCTCCAAAGCGGCGAGAAGCTCACGCTGAGCCGCCGCTTCCGCGATCGCCTGCCGCGCACCTTCGCCGAGGAGTAGCTCGCGCGGATTCGCCGGCGTCCCGCCGGTCCCACCCCCGGTCCCGTCCGTCCCGAAATCCTCGCGGCTTCATCCAGGTTGCCCCATAGTGCATCCGCCACCTTCCCGGGAGCACACCGATGTCAGCCAGACTCGCTCATGCATGGACACTCGGCGCGTTCGCGGCCGTCACTGTCGGCGCCGCATCGCTCGCCGCATTCAGGGCGGACCGCGGTACCTCCGCGCCCGCCGAATGGGGCAGCTACGGTGGTGATCCCGGCGGGGCGCGCCACTCCGCACTGCGGCAGATCACCAGGGACAACGTGAGCCACCTGGTGGTCGCGTGGACCTACCGTACCGGGGATGCGAGCCATGACGATCACAGCGAGGGCCCGAAGGCGGGCTGCGGTCGCTGTCACACTGGCGCGAGCAAGTTCGAGGCGACGCCTATCCTGGCGGATGAGCGCCTCTACCTCAGCACGCCCCTCAATCGCGTCATCGCGCTTGACCCCGCCACCGGCCACGAGCTCTGGCGCTATGACCCGAAGATCCGGCTGGATCTCGACCGCAACGAAGGCTTCATCTCCCGCGGTGTGGCCTTCTGGATGGATCGTGCCTCCACCCGGCGGTCAGCCTGCGGGAAACGGATCTTCTTCGGGACCGTCGACGCGCGTCTGCTGGCCCTCGATGCCGAAACCGGGCATCCCTGTGCCACATTTGGCGACAGCGGCACCGTGCATCTCGATCGTGATGTCGGCCGGGTGCAGGAGGGGCAGTATGGCGTCACCTCACCGCCGGCGGTTCTGGGCGACGTGATCGTGGTCGGCTCCGCGATCGGTGACAACCGCCGCGTCGACATGGAGCGCGGCACGGTGCGCGGCTTCGATGCCCGGTCCGGCCGCGTGCTGTGGAGCTTCGATCCGATCCCGCGATCGGCCGCCGACCCCGCCTATCACGAGTGGAGTGTCACCGCCGCCCGGCGCACCGGCGCGGGGAACGCCTGGGCGCCGCTCTCCGTCGACACCTCCCTCGGGCTCGTCTTCGTGCCCACCGGCTCGGCGGCGCCGGACTTCTTCGGTGGTGAACGGCCGGGGGACAACCGCTACACCAACTCCGTGGTGGCGCTGGAGGCGACAACCGGTCGCGTCCGCTGGCACTTCCAGGTGGTGCACCACGATCTCTGGGACTTCGATGTCGGCTCGCAACCGTCGCTGATCACGGTGCCGCGGAACGGTCGTCAGGTTCCCGCGGTCGCCGTCGCGACCAAGATGGGACACCTGTTCATTCTGGATCGGGCGACGGGTGCGCCGCTCTTCCCGGTCGAAGAGCGCCCCGTTCCGGCGAGCGATGTCCCCGGCGAGGTGGCGGCACGCACCCAGCCATTCCCGGTCCTCCCCCGGCCGCTCTTCCAGGGTGAACTCCGTCGCGGGGACGTTTGGGGAATCACGCCGGAGGAGACCAGCGCCTGCCTGGCGCAGTACGACCAGATGCGCCACGGGCCCCTGTTCACGCCGCCGAGCGTGCAGGGCACCGTGATGTTCCCCGGGTATGCCGGCGGCACGACGTGGGGCGGGGTGAGCTGGTCGCCGGAGCGGAATCTGCTCGTCACCAACCTGATCCGGATTCCGCTCTGGGTCCGGCTGGAGCACCGCGAGGCCGGCGACTCGAGCGGCAATCAGCTGGGAACTCCCTACCGGATGAGCCGCGGCATGCTGGCGTCCCCGAAGGGCCTGCCCTGCAGCAAGCCGCCGTGGGGAAGCCTCGTCGCGATCGATCTCGCGACCGGCGAGCAGCGCTGGCAAGTGCCGCTGGGCCGGGTGCCGGAACTCGCGGGGGTGGCGGGGTCGGACGAATGGGGATCGCCCAACATGGGCGGGTCCATCACGACTGCCGGTGACCTGGTCTTCATCGGCGCCGCGATGGACAACGTGCTCAGGGCGGTAGACCTCGAGACCGGGCGGGTGCTGTGGCAGGGGGCGCTCCCGGCCGGCGGCCAGGCGACGCCCATGACCTACGAGGCGGGCGGCCGGCAGTACGTCGTGATCGCCGCCGGGGGCCATGGCAACCTGGGAACGACCTTTGGGGACTACGTCGTCGCGTTCAGGCTCTCACCCTGAGGCCGGAACCTCTTTTCCGCTCACGGCACCAGGCAGATCTCCCGCGCTTCGGCGAGGCCGGTCTTCGGATCGCGCGTGGGGATGAACTCATGCGCGATCCAGCCGTCGAAGCCGGTGTCCGCGATCGCCTGCGCGATGCCGCGGTAGTTGAGTTCCTGGGTGGGGTCGAGTTCGTTGCGGCCGGGGTTGCCGGCGGTGTGGTAGTGCGCGATCCACTGGCCATGATCTCGAATCGTGCGGATCACATCGCCTTCCATGATCTGCATGTGGTAGATGTCGTAGAGCAGACGCACCTGGGGCGAATTGACCGCGTACATCAGGGCCAGGCCGAAGCTCATCCGGTCGCCCATGAAGTCGTGATGGTCCACCCGGCTGTTGAGCATCTCGAGGCAGATCGTCACTCCTTCCTGTTCCGCCAGGCCCTTGACCCGATCGAGCGCCTCGGTGCAGGCGGCCAGCCCCTCCTCGTCAGTGCGCCCCTCGCGGTTGCCGACCATCGCGATGATGTTCGGAACGCCATGCCGCCGCGCGGCGGGAATCGCCCGCTCGAGTTCGCTGATCAGGAGTGCATGATTGGCGCGGTCGTTGAGACCGCGCCGGATGAAGTCGCGCCGGTCCGTGGGCATCCCCATCGAGCAGATCAGCCCCTGCGCCTCGGCCAGCGGCCACTCGCTTTCCTTCAGCAGATCGACCGCCCCGAATCCGAGCGCCTTCACCATCGGGAAGAACTCCCGATCGGGAATCTGGTCGAAGGGCCAGCGGCAGACCGACTGTCTCAGCCGGCCCGCGGCCAGCCGTGAGGACGCGACCAGGGCAGGCAGCCCGCGAGCCGCCGGGGTGAAGCCGAGCATGCCGATACCGGCGATGCCGAGGAGTTCACGACGTGTCGTCATGGCGTTCGTTTCCGGAGGACCTCGGCTACCGCACGGTTCAGATCGTCGAGCGAGGTCGGCTTCAGCAGGACGTGGCGAACCCCGGCCGCCTCGGTGACCTCGGCCGGGAATTCATCAATGTGACCGGTGGCGAGAACCACCGGAAGGTCCGGCCGGATCTGGGTGATCGCCGTCGCCAGTTCGATGCCATTGTGCCCCGGCATGGTGTAGTCGGTGATGATCAGGTCGAATGCGTGCGGATCCGCGCGGACCAGCGCCAGGGCCCGGGCGCTGGTCGTGGCGACAATCACGGTATACCCGAGCATCTCCAGTCTTCGCTGCCCGAGTTCGGCCAGCGAAGGCTCATCGTCCACGAAGAGCACGCGCTCCCCATGCCCCCTGGAGGTCTCGGTCGTGGTGACGGGAGTCTCTTCCCGCTCGCCCAGCAGCGCGGGAAAGTAGCAGCGCACTTCGGTGCCGATCTGAAGCTCGCTGCTGAGACGTACCGCGCCCTCATGGTCCTTCATGATCCCATGCACCATCGCGAGGCCGAGGCCCGTACCGGCGCCAGGTTCCTTGGTGGTGAAGAATGGGTCGAACACCCGCTCCATCACGGCGGGGTCAATCCCGCATCCGGAATCCCGGACCGTGAGCAACGCATAGTGTCCCTCGCGAAGATCCGGATTGGCGCGGGCGACGCTGTCGCGGACGTAGAACGGCTCCAGGGCGATGCTAAGCGTGCCGCGCTGGGGCATCGCATGCGCGGCGTTGGTGCCGAGGTTCATCAGCACCTGGTGCACTGACGTCGCATCGCCGAGGATCGTCGGGGTGGAGTCGCTCAGCTGCAGCTGGATGTCGATGCTGGATGGCAGCGTCGCGCGCAACAGGCGCACGATCTCCGGCACCTGCTGCTGGAGCGCGAGCGGCTGTCGCTGAGGGGTCCCGCGCCGGCTGAAGGTCAGAATCCGTTCCACCAGGTCCCGGCCGCGGCTGGCAAAGGTGAGCAGCTCGCGCACGTCCTGCGTCAGCGCTGCGGTATCCGGCCGCTTCTCCAGCTGCCCGTGTACCAGCTCGGCGTAGCCGATGATTCCGTTGAGAATGTTCCGGAAGTCGTGCGCGATACCGCCCGCGAGGGTGCCAACGGCCTCCAGCTTCTGGGCCTGCCGCAGCTCCTCCTCGAGGGTGCGGCGCGCCAGCTCGGCCTCGATGCGCGCGGTGATATCGACGATGGCGCTGAGAATGAACACGCCTTCCTCAGTCACCACCGGCGTCAAGCCGATTTCGAGTGCGACCTGGCTGCCGTCCTTTCGCCGGCCGAAGAGATCGCGGCCCGCGCCCATCCGGCGCACCCTGGGCTCGGCGATGAACCCCTGCCGGAACCGGGGATGGGCCTGGCGGAATTGTTCGGGGACCAGCATGTCGACCGGCTTGCCCAGAATTTCTTCGCGGGAGTAGCCGAAGAGGCGCTCGATCTCCCGATTCACGAGCACGATGCGGCCTTCGGCATCGATCATCAGCAGCCCGCTGGGTGCGGACTCGACAGCGGCGCGCAGCCGCTGTTCAACGTTTGGGACAGGGAGAGGGCTCATGGAACCAGCGTCACGGAGGGGGCGCGGAGGGGAGCCCGAGCACGAAGCCCGGACGAGACGCGCGCCGTGTGTACGAGTATAAGCTATTGTCGCGTTCGGAATTCGCCAGAGACCGAAATGCAGGCCACGTGTCAGGCGCCCGTGAGACGCATCCGTTACATCACACCATGTAGTTTCTCGGCGGATTCTTTTCTCTCAGGATGGGCCGGTCGAAGGCGAACGGGGAGATGTCGCTGGGTGTACTCCCTTCGATGGAGATCTCGCTGAGAATCCGCCCGATCACCGAGGCGAACTTGAAGGCGTGCCCGGCGCAGATCGCGATGCTGATGTGCTCGTGGCCGGGAATGCGGTCGATCACGAAGTCCCGGTCAGGGGTCAGCGTGTACAGACAGGTCTTGGTGTACAGCACGGGCCCGAGCGCGCGGGGGAGATAGCGTCTGGCCCAGGTCTCCACCCGCTGGAAGTTCTCGATGTCCGGCTCGAACGAGCGCGTCTCGGCGGTCACGGTCCTGCCGCCGGCGTCCTGCGCGATCTTGGTCGCGGCTTCCCCGAAGACCGGAAATCCATAGAACGACGGGTTGTCCATCCAGATCCAGATCGGAAAGCGCCCCGGCATGAATTCCTCGAGGTGCGGTGAGCTGAAGTAGGTGACCTGCTCCTGGGTCACCTCCAGCGGGAGTGGGGTGCCGAGCCAGCCGAGGATGTTCGGCGCCCACGCGCCGGAGGTCACCACCAGCTTGCGGCAGCGGAACGCCGTTCCGCCCGCGATCACCTCGACCTCGTTGCCGACGCTGCGTACCGCGGAGATCGGCATCCCATCGAGCAGGGTCGCGCCATGCTCGCGGGCCAGCCGCTGGTGGGCGGCGGTCGCACGGGCGGCCATCGCGATTCCGCCATCGGCCTGATAGATGCCATGACAGTCGTCGGTAAGCTTGAACTGGGGCCAGCGATGCATGATCTCGGCGGCATCGAGATGCTCGAACGGCACCTTTTCCTTTGTCAGGCTCGCCATGTATGGCTCGAGCGGGATGGCGCTGACCCGATGGCAGAAGTCGAGTCCGCCGGTCTTGAGGATGCAGGGCTCCCCGGCCTCGGCCTCGACTTCGGCCCATGTGGCGTAGGCCCGCTTGGCGAGGTGGACGTAGACCGGCGAATTGTAGGAGAGGCGGATGATGCGGCTGTGATCCTGCGAGCCGCCGCGGATATGCCCGAGTTCGAACTGCTCGAGCGCGAGCACATCCCGCCCGGCGGTCCTGGAGAGCCAGTAGGCGGCGCCGCTGCCGAGGCCGCCGAGGCCGAGGACGATGTAGTCGTAGTTGGTGCGCATGGGGCGGGAAGGTGCGATGCCGCTGGTCGGGCCGCCAGTGGCGCGCGTGCGCCCGGGGTGACCGGAGGTCACCTCATGACGCATCCGCCGCCCCCGCTCTCTCGTCGGCTACGCCTTGAGTCGAGTGGCAAACTTCGTCCGCAGCTTGGCGAGCTTGGGCGTGATGACCGCCATGCAGTACGGCTGGTTCGGATTCCGGCGGAAGTATCCTTGATGATACGCCTCCGCCGGATAGAACCTGCCGGCGGGCGCCACCTCGGTGACGATCGGCGCATTGTAGTACCCCGCGGCGCCGAACTCGCGAATCACCTGCTCGGCCGTCGCCCGCTGTTCGGGAGAGTGGTAGAACACGGCCGAGCGATACTGGGTCCCTACATCCGCGCCCTGCCGGTTGCGGGTCGTCGGGTCGTGAATCGCGAAGAACACTTCCAGCAGGTCGTGATAGCTGAGTTCGGCCGGGTTGAACTCCACCTGGACGACCTCCGCATGACCGGTGGTGCCGTCGCAGACAGCCTCGTAGCTCGGGTTGTCCACCGATCCACCCGCGTACCCGGACACCACCCGGGTGACGCCGCGCAGCATCTCCAGCGGCGCCTCGACACACCAGAAGCAGCCGCCGGCGAGGGTCGCGATCTCCGAATCTGTTGCCACGGTTACTCCATCTTGCGTTGGGGTCCCGCTATTTCGTCACCAGGCCCGGCGAGGGCTTGGCCACGATGGGCGGCGTCACCGGCCGCTTGCTGCTCCGGTCGAGCAATTGTGGAAGGTTCGCCAGCTCGACGGCAGTCACCGCCATCACCGCCGAGGCCTGCTTCAGGTCATCGCCGATGGCGTGGTCCCAGGTGTCCACCTGGGAGTGATGGGTGTGGTTATAGCCCCGGGACAACTGGTCGAAGTTCCATCCGGGCACGCCGTAGGGGATGAACGAGAGGTGATCGGTCCCGCCCTTGTTGGCGTCCCGCACCGCGCCCGCACCCAACGATACCACCGGTGCAAGCAGATCCTTCCAGAGCTGTTCATCCTGGGTGCGTCCCTGCAACGCCTGCCCGGTGATGGCCCCGGTGCCGTTGTCGAGGACCAGCACCGCCTGGATGCTGTCGGCCTCGTCGGCGTGGCGGGCGGCGTAGGCGCGTGAGCCGAGCAGCCCCTCTTCCTCGCCGCTGAAGAGGATGAAGCGAATCGTGCGTGCCGGCTTGAGGCCGGTCTGGATGATCGCGCGGGCGGCTTCGAGCACGACCATCGAGCCGGTACCGTTGTCGGTGCTGCCGGTGCCGAGGTCCCAGCTGTCGAGATGGGCGCCAAGAATCACGACCTGGCCGGGAAACTTGCTCCCGCGGATTTCGGCGACGGTGTTGTACTGCATCACCGGTCCCGACCCGAGCCGGTTGTCGACGCGGCCCTCGATTCTCGGCACGATGCCCTGCCTGAGCAGGCGGTCGAACATCGCATAGTCCTCGTGCGCGATCACGACGCTCGGCAGCGGCGAAACGAAGTTGGGGCTGCCGCTCATGTTGAGCAGGCCATGCTCCTTGCTCGCATCGAGCAGCGTGCCGAGGGCGCCAGCCTGCTTCAGGACGTAGGGCAGGTCGATGCGGAACTGTTGCCGGGCCTTCCTCGCGGCCTCGGAGGTGTCGGCCGGTGTCGCGGAGGGAGGCCGCCTGACGGCACGCTGCGCGGCTGAATCGGCGGCGGTCATCTCGGGACCGTCGGGATTCCAGATCGAGGCCGGTGCCCGGGTGATGAGCCACGCGCCCTTCACCCGGTCGCGATAGACCTCGAGGCTCTCGGGCGTCGACACATCCACCCGGACCACGGGTCCGCTCAGCGTCTTGCCGCCGGTGCCGGCCGTCCACGCCCAGCTCTCGGCGTGCAGGTTGCGCTCGAACGGCGCCTTGATGGTGAACTCCGCGGGGCCGCGGGTCCACGTCACGCCGAACTGCCAGGGCTCGAGGTGCGCCGTGAGCCCATAGGCGCGGAACCGGTCGGCCGTCCACTCGTTGGCGCGGACCATCGCGGGCGAACCGGTGAGCCTGGGGCCGATCACGTCGGTCAGGTGCTCGAGGTTGGCCATCACCTCGGAGTGGTTGAGCGCCTGATCGATGAGCAGGCCGGAGCCGGCGGTATCGACCTGCGCGGAGAGCATCTGTGCGCCGAGCATTGTGAGCAGCGCCGTGCCGAGAAAGCGTTTCATTGTCCGATCACCTTGTAGACGTCCCACCGCTGTGTTCCGGGAATGATCAGCGGCCCCAGGGCCTGCGCGTGTTCCTTGAATGGTCCAGCCCCCATGCCGCCCAGCGCCGCCTCGAAATCGGCCAGCGAGGCGAACACGTATTCATCGACGATGTGCGACGGGGACACACCAACATGTCCCGCCATCAGCCGGATGTCACGGGCCCGGCGAAACTCGGAGTGCGCCACCTTGTCCTTGCCCCATGCGGTCATGATCCGGACCGCATCGCCCTGCTTGCCGAACGGGATGTCGAGGTGCCACTGACAGACATACATGAGGGGCCTCCGCGAGAGTCGAGGGGTGCTGGCCGCTCCAATCTGCGGCGGAGGACGGCGTCGCGGAATGGCCGGTCAGCTTTGATGGATGATGTTGCGATCGTAGGGGAGCGGCCCGTCGGCGCGGGGCAGGATGCGGTCCCGGAAGATCCACAACGTGCCCGCGCCGGCCGTCAGGAGCAGGAGACTGATGGGCAGTGCGGCCTGAAAGGCGGCGAGCGGGTCGCCACCGGCGGTGTCCTGCCAGGAGAGCCAGGGCCCGACCACGAAGGCGAGCAGGTTGTTCAGGCCATGGGCCATCATCGAGAGCCGCAGCGAGCCGGTGCGCAGGTAGATGCCGGTGAGGCCGAGGGCCAGCAGGAAGATGCCGAGCGGCGAAAGGTGCATCACTGCGAAGACGGCGGTCGTGGCCAGGACGCCACGGGCCCGTCCCCACTTGTGGCACCAGCGGTGCAGCAGCAGGCCCCGGAAGATCAGTTCCTCCGTGATCGGCGCCAGCACGATGACGGTCACCCACAGCAGCACGGTCTCCGCCCGCCCCGACGGTTCTGGGATCAGCGTGTCCGCCCGGTGCAGCCACCCGCGTACGAGGTCGGGCCTGACGAGCGAGAGCGGGTAGTACAGGAGCCAGGTGCCGCCGAAGTTCACTGCGGTCAGCGCGGGGACGATCGCCAGCACGCGCAGGATCCCCGGCGGACTCGGTACCGGGTGATCGAGCTGCAGCATCTGCACCCCGTGGCGGCGGCCGAGCCACCAGGCGAACCAGAACATGGCCGGGTAGAGCAGCGCCATCATGAGGAGCTGGGCGCCGGGAAAGAGCCCGATCGGCACCGCCGCGAGCATCATGATCCCGAAGCACCCGAGGAGGAGCGTGCGGGCGCGAAACGGCGGAGGGGTGGCCATGCGGGCGCTACCCGAGCCGGTCGCCGATGTAGCGCCGAATGTCGAGCGAGAGGCTCTCCATGGGCGCGTAGAATCCCTGCCGGAACATGCGGCTCCCCATGCCGCGCTGCACCGAGGCGCAGATCACCCAGTCCTGCCGGTTGGTGATGTCCCAGAACTCCACGGCGTCCATCGGATCGAAGCCGGGCCTGGCGATCTCGTCCGGGTGGAAGAGAAAGTCGCAGAGAACGGTGGTGCTCGCCGGTCCGTGCGGCCACAGCGTGAAGGCCGCGGCATGGTCCGCCGAGAGCGAGACCATCAGGTTCGGGTAGATGAGCTCGCCCTTGTGGAGGATCCGCTCGTCGTCGTTCAGGCCGGCGAACGGCTTCCTGTCGGTCGTCCCGCTCATGGTGAAGGTCCACGCGCCTTCGCGATGCGGAACACCGCGGTCCCAGTCGAGCTCCAGCCCACCCTTCTGCTTGAATGCCGGCACCACACGGCAGAGCTCGGGATGCACCGGGCCGCAGTGGTAGCACTCGTTGTAGTTCTCGAGCACGACCTTCCAGTTCGCGGCCACCTCGTAGCTGATCCGTCGCGCGCTGCGCAACTCCGCGAGGGGGTAGCGACGGGTCCGTTCCGGCACGCCCGCGAGCTGCTCCGCCAGCGTGGCGCCCGGATTCACGCCGGAGAGATTGAGAAACACGAAGCCGCCCCAGGTCGCCACACCCACGCCGTGGAGCGAGAGTTCTTCCTTGCAGAAGCCGTCGCTCTCGTCAAGGAAGGGCGCGGTCCGGAGCTGGCCATCGAGGTTGTAGGTCCAGGCGTGGTAGGGACACCGGATCCCGCCGCTGAAGGTCCCGGTCGGTCTGGAGGGGGTCTCGGCGTCCGCTGGCGCGCGGGCCAGCGGCTTCGGCTCGGCGCCGATCACCAGTTGCGAGCCGCGGTGACGGCAGACGTTGTAGTGGGCGCAGAGCGTGCCCTCTCTCGATCGCACCAGCAGCAGACTTTCTCCGGCGACATCGAGCAGGAGATAATCGCCCGGGCCCGGGACCTCCTCCTCCCGTCCCACGCAGAACCACTCGCGGGCGAAGATGCGGTCGGTTTCTCGTGCAAAGAGATCGGGGGAGAGGTAGTACTCGCGGGAGAGCGTGGGCTCGAGGGTCATGCCGCGAATTTACCGGTGAGCCGTGGGCGGCGACAGGCGGAGGCCCGCCGGCAGGTGACCGGAGGTCACGCCGATCGGAGGACCCGATCGACGACCTCGGCGATGGTCCGTGCGAGGAACGGCTTGCCGAGCACTTCGCGGATGCCGGCTTCCTGGATCTCCGTCAGGTCGAGCGCGCCACTGTAGCCCGAGGTGAGGATCACCGGCAGCTCCGGCCGGCGTGCGGTGATTTCCCGGGCCAGCTCGAGGCCGGTCATGCGGGGCATGGTGAGGTCGGTCAGGACCAGGTCGAATGCGTCCGGTCGCGCCAGGAAATCGGCCAGCGCGGCCGTGGCCTCCGTGTGGGGGATGACCTGGTAGCCGAGGCGTTCGAGCACCCGGGTGGCGATGCGGACCAGGGCCGGCTCGTCGTCCACCAGCAGCACGCGCTGGCCCGTCCCCCTTGGTTCCGGGGGCTCCTCCCTCGACGCCGCGATCGCGCGGCCCTCGATCGCCGGGAAATACAGGCTGAAGACAGTGCCCGCTCCCGGTTCGCTCGCCACCGTGACCGCGCCGTCATGACTCTGCATGATGCCGTGCACGACGGCGAGTCCAAGTCCGGTCCCCTCCCCCGGCTGCTTGGTGGTGAAGAACGGATCGAAGATGCGGTCCAGGGTCAGCCGGTCCATGCCGTGTCCGGTGTCGCGCACGGACAGCCGCATGTAGAGTCCCGGGTTGAGGCCGGGGTGTTCCTTCGCCAGCTCCGCGTCCACTTCCACGGAGTGGCAGCTCACATCGAGCACGCCCCCATGCTCCTGCATCGCGTGAGCGGCGTTGGTGCAGAGGTTGAGCACTACCTGGTGTATCTGGGTGGTGTCCGCCAGCACCAGATGATCTTCCGGGGTCACCGTGGTCCGGATCTCGATGGTGGTGGGCAGGGAGGCGCGCAGCAGCTTGAGGGCCTCGAGCACCACCGGTTCGAGTGCGATGAGTCGCCGCTCCCGCTCCCGGAGCCGGCTGAAGGTGAGGATCTGCTGGACCAGATCCCGGGCTCGGCGCGACGCGACCAGAATCTCCTCGACGCCTTCTCGCCCTTCCTGGTCCGCGGCCAGGTCCTGTGCCAGCAGCTCCGCATGACCGATGACGGCGGCGAGGATGTTGTTGAAGTCGTGCGCGATCCCGCCGGCCAGGGTGCCGAGCGCCTCCATCTTCTGCGCCTGGCGGAGTTGCCCCTCCAGCGCCTGCCGGGCCTGCTCCGCGACGCGGCGCTCGGTGATGTCCTGCACGGTGCCCGCCGTACGCATCGGCCTGCCGTCCTCCGCGTACAGGATCTCCGCCCGCTCATGGACGTACTTGACCCGGCCATCCGGCATTCTGAGACGGTGCACGAGGTCATACGATGATTGCTGCGTCACCGAGTGGGTGAACGCCTGGTGGACCATTTCGCGGTCGTCCGGGTGGATCGTCGCCAGGAACGACTCGTAGGTGGCGCCGAACTCCTTCGGATCCAGTTCGAAGATCCGGTAGATCTCCTCCGACCAGTGCAGGGCATGGGTGCGGAGATCCAGCTCCCAGCTCCCCACCTGCGCGATGCGCTGGGCCTCCACCAGCCGGGCCTCGCTCTTGCGCAGCGCCTCTTCGGCCAGTTTCTGCGCGGTGATATCGAGGAGCACGCCGTCGAGAAACAGGGGTGTGCCGTCGGGCGCGTAGGTTGCGCGTCCCGTTTCCTGCACCCACCGGATGCCCCCGTCGGCGTGCCGGATCCGGTAGCGCAATTCGAAGGTCGTCCCGCTGGCGACCGCCGCCGCGACGGCCATCTCGATGCGGTCCCGCTCCTCGGGGAGCACTCTCGCACCGAAGTCCAGCTCCTTCGATCGGAGGTGTTCACGGGCGCTGTGCCCGGTGATCGCCTCGACGCCGTCGGACAGGAGGATGTCGGGGTAGGGCCACTGGACGCCGCAGCGGTAGACCGCACCGGGAATGTTGGCCACCAGCGTGCGAAATCGTTCCTCACTCTCCCGCAGCGCGTGTTCGGCCTCTATCTCGTCGGTGATGTCCGAGATGACTCCATCCAGCAGGAGCGGGGTGCCGTCCTCCGGCGAGGTGATCACCTTTCCCTGGTCATGCACCCAGCGGATCCGCCCGTCGGCATGCCGAAGCCGGTACCGGATATCGAAGGTGCCACCATGGGCCGGGGCGTCGGCGATCGAATCGGCGATGATCGCCCGGTCTTCCTCCAGGACCAGGTCGCCGAAGGCGGTCCCGTCCGGCCGGGTGAGCTCCTGCGCCGAGTAACCGCAGAGCTGGAAGACGTTGTCCGACACCAGCAGGTCGCGCCATGGCGCCTTTGCTTCCGAGCGATAGATCATCCCCGGCACGGCGGCGACCAGCGCCCGGAATTGCGCCTCGCTCTCCCGCAGCGCCGTCGCGATCCGCTCCGGCTCGGAGCGGGTGCGCTCCAGCTCCGCCACCCGCCGCCGGAGCCGTTCGACTTCGGGCTCGCTCTTGCGCGGGCGCGTCACGGCGAACCGGCCCTCACGGCTCACCACCCGGTGGCATGGCGCACGCGCCATGCGTGGCGCCGGCTGGGCCCCGAGCCGATGGAATCGCAGGCGATGCGGGCTCGCGCCGCCTCACAATTTCCCGCCCACCTCGCCACCCTCGGGGCCATAGAAGAACACCCAGAGCGCGAGATCGTCGGTGAACTGCTCGAAGCGATGGTCGCGGTGCGCCGGCACGAAGAGCACATCGCCCGGGCCGAAGGCGATCCGCTCGGTGCCGTTCTTGAACCAGCCGCTCCCCCGCATCACGACATAGATCTCGTCGCGGGTGTGCGGCGTCTGCGGGTCGCTGACTTTCGGCGCATAGAGCCCCACCTCGAGCGTGCCGTGCTGCATCAGGACGGCGAAGTGGTCCCCGTAGGGACCTGGCATCCGGGTGAGTCCTTCCGCCAGCGTCAGGTGGTTCGGCGTCATTCCGGTGCTCCTGTGAAGCGTTCTGGCGCGAAGATCGAAAGCCGTGGGTCCACCTGCCGTCCGAGCAGCGCATCCGCAAGGATCCGCCCGAAGACGAGGCCGAGTGACATGCCGTTGCCGGAGAATCCAGCAACGGCCCAGCCCGTGGCGCCCGGCAGCGGCACCGCGATCGGCAGCCGGTCCCGGGTGAAGGCCATCGTGCCGGCCCAGCGATGCGTGACCCGGAGCGGCCCGATCTCGGGGAACAGCCCGGGGAGGACCCGCTCCAGCGCGCCTTGCACGTCCTCGGTCGGCGTCACGTCGAGCACCCGTTCGTCGCGGTCCGGCCGGATGGCGCGGCAACCACCGAGGATGATGCTGCCGTCCGGCGCCTGCTGCCAATACTCCTCGGTCGCCGTGGTCAGCGCCGTCATGCCGGTGCGGAAGACCGGCTTGATCGGGGCGAGGGCGAGCACCTGGCCCCGCACCGGCGTGATCAGCGCGCGGAGGGAAGGGAGCAGTGCTCCCGTCCACGCGTTGACCGCGATCGCTGCAGCGGCTCCGCTGACGGTGCCGCGATCGGTGACGAGCCGCGCCCGGCCCTGGTCGTCGGCGATCTCCCGCACCGTGGCCCGCACGAGGGTGGCGCCGCGGCGCACCGCCGCCTCTGCCAGCCCCCGTACCAGCTTTCCCGAATGCAGCAGTGCGATATCACGAAAATAGAGCCCGCCGGTGATGGTGGGGCCGAACCGCGTCGCAACCATCGCCTGCGCCGCCGCGCGGTCGAGGTGGTCGGTGCGGCAGCCATCTTCGGTGAGCAGCGCCGCGAGGCCGCGGTTGATCCGCTGCTCGCGGTCATCGAGGGCGAGATGCAGGTGACCGCATGCCCGCAGGTCGCAGTCGATGGTTTCGGCAGCGAGCAGTTCGTCGGCCAGCCGGCGATTCTCGATCGTCAGGCTGAGCAGGGCCCGGGCGCGCTCGCGGCCCAGTCGCGCGACGCTCGCGTCGTAGTCCTCCGCGGTCCCCACCGGGAGAAATCCGCCATTCCTCCCTGTCGCCCCGGCGCCGATCCCCTCCCGCTCCAGCAGCACCGGCGACGCGCCGGCGCGTGCCAGCCAGTACGCGGTGGAGAGCCCGACGATTCCCCCGCCGACCACGATGAACTCCGCGGCGTCGGGCAGCGTCCGCTCCTCGAGCGCACCGGCCACCCCCCACCAGGGGATGGAGCTGCTGAGTTCGACGGCCCGGTCCATGTGGAATGCCTAGAAGCGGTCGAGGTCATGGGCGACCACGGTCGTTCCGGCAAACCCGCCGGCCTTCACCCCGGCGAGCAGCTCCTCGTCGGTCCCGCCCATCCGAACAACATGATACAGCACCAGCAGCTTCGGCCGCGCCCGCGCGGCGATGGCGCCCAGTTCCCGGTCGGAGGTATGGAAGGAGCGCATGTAGTCGGGCCAGGTATCGCCGCCGGGGCGGAGTTCGCGTTTGAGCCGCACGGAGGGATAGACCTCGTGGATCAGGATGTCCGCACCCGCCGCGGCGCGTTCCAGCGCCGGACTCGGCCGGGTGTCGCCCGAGATCACGATGATCTTGTCCGGCGCATCGATGCGATAGCCGAAGGCGTACTTCCAGGCTCCGTGCAGGACGGGAATCGCGGTCACCTTCACTCCGGCGGAGTCATAGACCACCCCGCCGCCTCTGATCTCCCTGACGTCCACCTTGTACCCGCCCGGCGCCGAGCGCTCCTTCGCGTTGGTGCGGATGTCGATGTCCTCGGCCCAGGCGGCGATGATGTGGTCGGTCATCGCCCTGGTACCGGCCGGACCGAAGATTCGGAGTGGCGTCCGCCGGCCCATGACCCAGGAGGTGAAGATCAGATCGGGAAGGCCGAGGGTGTGGTCGCTATGGAGGTGGGTGAGGAAGAGCGCGGTCACCGGGCCGCCGCGCACCGGCAGCCCCGCGGCGGTCATCTGCCGCTCGGCACCCGGCCCCGCATCGAAGAGGAAGATCCGGTCACCGACGGTCACGGCCGTTGCCGGTCCCTGAGCCTTTGGGTCCGGGAATGGCATCCCGGTGCCCAGCATGATCACGTGGGCGCTGTCCGCGGAGGTGGGTGCCGCGGCGCCCTGCCGACCCTGGCCGGTGAGCAGGAGCGGCAGGAGCGAGAGGAGCATGGAGCGATGGAGAGGCATCTCGTGCTCCCGGTTGGGCGGAAGTCTAGTCCAGCAGTCCCAGGACCTCGTAGGCGGCATTGCGGCCGTTGATGCCGATCACGCTGCCGCCCGGGTGGGTGCTCGCCCCGCAAAGATAGACTCCGGGCATGGGCGTCCGGTACGCGAACCGGTTCTGCCACATGTACTCGGGCAGGCATTCGCCCTGGAAGATCTGGCCGCCGGTGAGCCCGAGCCGGGACTCCACGTCAGGCGGACCCAGCACCTCACGCTGCAGCACCGCGGCGGGGAGGTTGGAGCAGAAGCGCCCGATCGATGATAGCACCAGATCCCCCGCCGCTTCCCGATGATCGTCCCAGGTGCCCGTGGCGAAGGTATGCGGGACGTACTGCGAGAAGACACTCATCAGGTGCTTCCCCTCCGGCGCCACGCTCGGATCGTAGGCGGTCTGGAGGTAGATCTCGGTCCAGACCCGCTGCGGCAGCCGGCCCGCCATCGCATCGGCGTGACCTTGCTTCCATTCCTCGCGGCTGACGGGTGTGTTGATCGTTGCAAGGTGATGCGGCATTCGGGTGCCGGGGCGCGCCGTGAAATCTGGCAGCTCGGCGAGCGCGGCATTGAACTTGACCGTCGCGCTCTTCATCGGCACTTGGTCGACCCGCCGCTTCCAGGCGGCATCGGCGCTCGCGCCGAGCAGCCTGGCGGTGGCTACCGGATCGGCGTTGGAGATCACGATCGGGGCCCGGATCCGCTCTCCCCCGGCGAGCTCGACGCCTTCGCCCGGAATGATACGCGCCACGGGCACCCCGGCCGCGACGGCGGCGCCCGCTTCTACCGCGGCGTCGTGGATAAGGAAGGAGACCATCCCCATCCCTCCCGTCACGTAGCCCCAGCCGCCGGGCTCGCCACCATCGAGCCGGCCGGAGAAGTGATGGTAGTAGAGCGACGCGGTGCCGCGGTCGAAGGGACTCGCGGCGCTCCCCACCACGCCCTGCCCCATGTACGCCAGCTTCATCCGCTCGTCGACCAGGTACCGGTCCAGCAGCTCGGCCATCGACCAGTCGTACAGCAGCCCGATCGCGTCTGGGTCGTGGCCCAGCCGGCGCTCGATCTCCTCCCGGCTGGGCGCTCGATGGAGCCAGGTATCGCTGTCGTCCAGCGGACGGAGCGCATAACAGATCTTCTTCATCAGGCCATGCATGTCGTGCCGGCCCTTGACGTCCTTCGGGCTGAAGGCGCGGAGTTCGGCCTCAGCCTTCGCCTCATCGTCCCAGAGCTGGATGCTCGATCCATCCTCGAACGGCACGAAGTAGCCGCCCATCGCCGGCGTCCAGGTATAGCCTCGGCGCGGCAGTTCCAGCTCCTCGATCACCCGTGGATGCAGCAGACCGACCACGTATGCGCAGGGCGACACCCGGTAGCCTGGCCAGGTGTCCTCGAGGGTGCAGGCGCCGCCGATGCGCTCGCGCGCCTCGAGCACCAGGACCCGCTTCCCTGCGCGCGCGAGGTAGAAGGCGCAGGTCAGGCCGTTGTGGCCGCCACCGACGATGATGGCGTCCCATGGCCGGCGGGCGAGCTCGCCCACGGGGGCGGGGAGCCCGACCTTGCCGAGCAGCGGTACGGCGCTCTGGGTCATGAACGGTCCCGGCCGAGGGTGCGGTGGCCTACTGCTTCAGGTACTGGCCGAACCATGCGAGGTACTGCTCCCACCGGTGCCGCTGGTAGCTGGGCTTGCTGATGCCGTGGAACTGGCCGGGATAGATGATGAGCTTCGTCGGGACGCCGAGACTGCGAAGCGCCTGATACATCTGTTCGGAGTTGAGCAGCGGGACGTTGAAGTCCTTCGCGCCGCACAGAAAGAGCGTCGGCGTCTTGATGCGGTCCGCGTGGAGGAACGGATAGGAGAGCTTGAGATACGTCGCCGCGTTCTTCCACGGCGTGCCGAGTTCGGCGGTGTACTCCCGCACGTACATGTCGGTGCCGAAGCCGGCCAGCACGTTGGAGATGCTCGCGCCGCTGGTCGCCGCCTTGAAGCGCTGGTCGGAGGCGATCACGTAGTTCGTCAGGATCCCGCCGTAGCTCCAGCCGCCGACGCCGAGGCGCCCGGGGTCGGCGACGCCGTCCTTCACGGCGTAGTCGACGCCGGCCAGCACGTCCTGCACATCCTTGTTGCCCCAGTCCGCCCAGATGGCGAGCGAGAACTTCTCGCCGCGGCCCGAGCTGCCCCGCGGATTCATCGCCACCACCGCGTAGCCGTGTGAGGCGAGCGTCTGCCAGTAGAAGTTGAAGTCGTTCTCGAACTCACCCACGGGGCCACCATGCAGATTGAGGATCGTCGGATACTTCTCCCCCTGCATGTAGTTGACCGGGAGCACCAGGAATCCGTTGATCGTCGTGCCGTCCTTGCTCTTCACGCTGATCTCCTCGACCGACGCCAGGCGGACGACCGACATCAGCGAATCGTTTTGGTGCGACAGTGCCCGTAGCGCGGGGCCGTCCGCGGCATAGACCTCGGCCGGTTCGGCCGGCGATTCCACCAGCGCGGCCAGCCGCCCGTCGTTGCTGAGCGAGTAGGCCTGTACCATGCGGCGGCCTTCGATCACCTTCTCGATCGCGCCGCCGGTCGCGGGGATGCGGGCGAGGTACTGGATGCGATCGTCCTCGACACGCATGTAGATCGACTTGGCGTCGGGGCTCCACTTCGGCTTCGTGATATTCCGGTCCAGTGCGGCGGTCAGGATGGTGGGGTTCGCGGTGCCGCCCCAGGGAATCACCGCGAGCTTGAACTGGCCGTAGTAGATGAGCGAGTCCGCCGCGCCCTGCAGGTAGGCGATCATCCGTCCGTCAGGGCTCCAGGCGGGCCGGCTCTCCCAGTCGGGATCGGCGTCGGGGCCGGGGAAGGTCGTGAGCTGACGGGGCACCGCACCGGCGGTGGCCTGGATCACCCACAGATCCCAGTTGTTGCCGCGGTCCGGATCGGGCCCCACCCGTTTGCTCGTGAAGACGAGGTACTGCCCATCGGGCGACCAGGCGGGGAGCCGCTCGTCATAGTTGCCCGGCGTGAGCAGCTCCAGCTTGTGGCTGGCGAGCGTGAAGAGATAGAGGTGCTTCCGCTTCCGCCGGACGTAGCCGGTGTAGTCCTCTTTGAAGTAGTAGCGGTCGATGACGATCGGCGGCTCGGTCTTGCCCGACGCGGTGTCCCGCGGGGTGACGGCGACGCTCTGGGAATCTTCCGTGAGGGCGTTGATCGCCGGCGCGGTGGCGCTCTCGACCTCGACCGAATCGCCATCCTCGATCACCAGCACCAGCCGGGTGCCGTCGGGCGACCAGGCATAGTCGCTGATGCCGGACCTGATGTCCGTTGCCTTCGAGGCCTCTCCGCCCTGCCGGCTCAGCAGCCAGAGCTGATCCGATTCATGCTCGTCCCCGCGGCTCGACAGAAACGCAAGCCAGCGCCCATCGGGGCTCCAGCGCGGCATACTCTCGCTTTCCCTGGGGGTGCTGGTGAGCCGGACCGTCGTCTTGCCGTCCCAACTGCTCATCCACAGATCGCTGACGTGCTGGTCATCCTTCGCGTCGACTTGGCCCACCGTGTAGGCGACCCAGCGGCCGTCGGGGGAGATCTGCGGATCGCTGACTTCCTTGAGGCGCTGCAGGTCGTCGAGCGTGACGGGGCGGCGGGACTCCTGCGCCGCGAGGGGGGCGGCGACGAGGAGGAGGACAAAGGGCAGGGCGCGACGCATGCTGTCTCCCGAGAGGTTGACCGATGATCGCCAGGGTCCCACGGGGCCGCAAGTCCGGCGCATGCCCTTCGGTCCATTGCGAGCGTGCCCCCCTCGGCACGGGCGGCCTCGCTGGTGCGGCCGTCCCTTCCGCCGCAGATTCCAGCCGATGCCCGCCTCCCTGTCATCTTCGAACGCCGCAGCGCTTCCCATCCCGGGTCGGGTGGAGGCATCGTCGGCGGCAGGCTGGCGGTCATGATCGTCGAGGCTTGCCTGGAGACGGTCGCCTCCGCGGTCGCCGCCGAGCGGGCGGGGGCCGACCGAATCGAGCTGTGCTCGGATCTGTCGGAAGGCGGCGTGACACCCAGTGCCGGGCTCATTCGCGCGGTGCGTACCCGGGTCGAGATCCCGCTGCACGTCCTGATCCGGCCTCGCGGCGGTGAGTCCGTCTACGATGGGGCCGAAGAAGAAGTGATGCTCGCGGACATTCACGAGGCGCGGCGCGCGGGGGCGGATGGTGTCGTCATCGGCGCGCTGTCGGCGGGCCAGCGGGTGCACCGGGCCCGGACCGAGCGGCTGGTCGCCGCCGCCGGGACGATGGACTGCACCTTTCACCGGGCCTTCGATGCCACGCCTGATCTCGATGCGTCCATCGCGCTGCTGGTCGAACTGGGCGTGTCACGGGTGCTGACCGCCGGCGGTGCGGCGACCGCGATGCAGGGGAGCGCGACGCTGGCCCGGCTGCAGTCCCGCTGGGGCGACCGCATCACGCTGCTCGCGGGCGGAGGCGTTCGATCCGGCAACGTCCGTCGGCTGGTCGGGGCGACCGGCGTCCGGGAGGTGCATCTCGGGCCCCGACTCGCCGACGGGTCCGGGATGGATATCGCGGAGCTCGAGGCCACCGTCGCTGCCCTGCGCGCCTGATCGGAAACACCGGTCTGCCTCCGGCCGTACATCGGCCACACTCAACCAAGGCGTTGCCCCATGAACCTCGCTTGCCGTACCCTGGTGGTCGCCGGCCTCCTCGCCGCGGCCGCACCCCTCGCCGCCCAGGATGCGCCCGACCGCGACGCCATCCTCGCCGTCTCTCGCCGCCTCTTCGACGGGATGCGCGCCGGCGACAGTGCGATGGTTCGCTCCACCTTCCATCCGAAGCTCTTCCTGGCCTCTGCCTTCACCCGTCAGGGCACCCCGACCGTCGAAGTCGATGACGGCCCGGAGGGCTTCATCAAGGCGGTCGGGACTCCCCACGCGGAGGTGTGGGATGAGCGAGTGGCGCATCCGGTCGTGCACCAGGACGGCACCTTCGCCTCTGTCTGGATGGACTACACCTTCTACCTCGGTGGCAAGAAGAGCCACTGTGGCGTGGACGCGTTCTTCATGGCGCGAGACGGCGCCGAGTGGAAGATCGTGGCCCTCATGGATACCCGCCGCCGCGAGGAGTGCCCCGACCTGTGAGCGAGCCAATCAGCTGGGCGGACTTCGAGCGGGTGGAACTGCGCGTCGGGACGATCGTCGCGGTGGACGATTTTCCCGAGGCGCGGAAGCCGGCCTGGAAGCTCACGGTGGACTTCGGCGAGTTCGGCACTCGGCGCTCGAGCGCGCAGATCACGAGCCACTACGCCAGGGCGGATCTGATCGGCCGACAGGTGCTGGCAGTCGTGAACTTCCCGCCCAGGCAGATCGGGCCCTTCCGTTCCGAGGTGCTGGTGACGGGCTTTGCGGACGAGAGTGGCGCCATCGTGCTGGCGATGCCGGAGCGGAAGGTGCCGAATGGGGCGCGCCTGGTGTAGCGGCGAGCGGTGGGTCCGGATCGGTCTCAGGCTGACGCGCTGGGCGGTTGGCGGGAACGCCGTGGGCGCCCACAGTCTTCCCTTACCCGTTCCCCCGCCTGTTCGGTAGATTTCCTCCCCTATGCCCGCCTACCAGTATCCCGAGTCGCACGTCTTCTACCGGAAGCTGACCCGGCGCTTTCCGCTCATCACCCGGGGCGAGGGATGCTGGCTGATCGACGCCGACGGCAACCGCTATCTCGATGGGTCGGGCGGGGCGTTCGTCGCGAACCTGGGCCACGGGATCTGCGAGATCGGCCAGGCGATGGCGGACCAGGCCTCGAAGATCGCGTACATCAACGGCACCGCGTTCACCAACGAGGCGGTCGAGGCACTCGCCGACGAACTGGCCCCGCTGCTCCCGCCCGCGCTCGACAAATTCTACTTCCTCGGCAGCGGCTCCGAAGCGGTCGAGGCCGCGCTGAAACTGGCGCGCCAGTTCTGGGTCGAGACCGGCAAGCCATCGAAGCACAAGGTGATCGCGCTCTTCCCAGCCTATCACGGCAATACGCTGCTCGCGCTCTCCGCCTCGGCGCGGGAACACTACAAGACCTATTACCGCGAGTGGCTGGTCGACATCCACCGGATCCCGGCGCCCTACGGCTATCGCTGCGAATGCGGCGGCGTCTCCACGGCGGCCTGCCCCGTCTGTGACGGTTCCGGTCTCGAGGCTGCGATCCAGCAGCTCGGCGCCGAGAATGTGGCCGCGTTCATCGTGGAGCCGGTCGGGGGCAGTTCAACGGGGCACGCGGTGCCGAGGCCGGATTATTTCAGGCGGGTGCGGGAAATCTGCGACCGGAACCAGGTGCTGCTCGTCGCCGATGAGGTGCTGGTCGGTGCGGGGCGCACCGGCACCTGGTCGGCGATCGAACAGTACGGCGTCGTTCCCGACATCATGACTTTCGGCAAGGGGATCACGGGCGGGTACGCGCCGCTTTCCGCCGTGGTCGCCTCACGCAGGCTGCTCGACCCGATCGCGAAGGGTTCTGGGGCGCTGCTGCATGCGCAGACCTTCAGTCACCACCCGGTCCTCGCGGCCGCGGGACTCGCGGCGGTCCGGTATATCAGGCGGCATGGGCTCGTCGAGCGCTGCCGCACGATGGGCGAGGTGTTTCACCGGAAGCTCGAGCCGCTCCGCGCGCTGCCGTTCGTCGGAGACATCCGCGGGCGCGGGCTGCTGGCCGGGATCGAGTTCGTGCAGGACAAGGGCAGCCGCGCGCCCTTTCCGCGGAAGCTCAAGTTCGCGGAAACCTTCAGCGAGCAGGCCCTCGCGGCGGGGCTGATGACCTGGGCCAACATGGGCCAGGCCGACGGCACCAACGGCGATCTCTCCTGCCTCGCGCCGCCATTTGTGATCACCGAATCCGAGATTGACGAACTGGTGCGGCGCTTCACGACCGCGCTCGAGCACACCATTACGAAGCTGCAGCTGGCTTAGCACGCGCCCCGCAAGGGCGCCCCAGCCGGATCCCGTACGCGCGCACGGCAGTGCGCTCGGCTTACGATGAAAGAGAGCCCCATGACCGCCACCGCTCCGCAGCAGAAGATCACCTACACCTCCACCAACGTGGACATGGAGGCCTTCCACCGCTCCTTCGACGCCGCGCTCGCGGAGGTCCGTGCCACCGCGGGGAGGAGCTACCCGCTGTACATCGGAGGCAAGGCGGTCGAGGTCGTGGGCAACGATCCGATCGTGGACGTGTCGCCCATCGACACCAGCCTCGTCCTCGGCACCTTCGCCTCGGCGACGAAGGAGCATGTCGACCAGGCCATCCGTTCCGCTAACGCCGCGCAGAAGGGCTGGGCGGCGCTGGCCTGGCAGGAGCGGATCCGCATCCTCCGCCGCGCGGCGCAACTCATCCGGGAACGGAAGTTCCTGCTCTCTGCGATCATGAGTTACGAGGTGGGCAAGAACCGGTTCGAGTCCATGGGCGACACCGAGGAGTCGGCGGACCTGATCGACTACTACTGCCAGCAGGTGGAGGACCACAACGGCTTTACCCGCGATATGGCGAAGATGACGCCGATCGAGCGGAACACCGAAATCCTCCGGCCGTACGGCGTCTTCGTCTGCATCGCGCCGTTCAACTTCCCGCTGGCGCTGTCGACCGGCATGTCGTCTTCGGCGCTGATGACCGGCAACGCGGTCGTCTACAAGCCGGCGGAGGACACGCCCTGGACCGGCCTCAAGCTGTACGAGGTCTACCGCGACGCGGGCGTGCCCTCGGGCGTGTTCAACTTCGTGTCGGGCCATGGGCGCGAAATCGGCGACACGTTCTGGCAGCACCCGCTGACCGACGGCGTGGTCTTCACCGGGTCGAAGGGCATCGGCATGCGGATCTATCACGGCCTCTCCCAGCACTGGGTGAAGCCGTGCCTGATGGAGCTGGGCGGCAAGAACGCGACGATCGTGATGGACAGCGCAGACCTCGACGCGGCGGCGGAAGGGGTGATGCGCTCCACCTTCGGGCTGCAGAACCAGAAGTGCAGCGCCACCAGCCGGGTCTACGTCCACAAGGCCGTCGCGAAGCCCTTCATGGCGAAGCTGATCGAGAAGACCAAGGGTATCACCATGGGTGACGTCACCCAGCGCGATGTCTGGTATGGTCCCGTCATCAATGAGAAGGCGGTGCAACGCTGGGAGAAGGCGGTGGCCCAGGCGGGGCGTGAGGGGACGGTCGTCCTCGGCGGCCAGCGGCTTCGCGGCGAAGTGTTCGACAAGGGGCACTTCCTCGCCCCGACCATCGCCGAGCTGCCGCTGTCGAGCAGCCTGTTCATGGAAGAGCTGTTTGCGCCCTTCCTCGCGGTGGCATCGGTGGAGAACCTCGAGCAGGCGATCGCCGAGTCCAACAAGGCGGAGTACGGGCTGACGGCCGGGCTCTTCTCGAAGAAGCAGGAGGAGATCGACCGCTTCTTCGACGAGGTTGAGGCGGGCGTCTGCTACGTGAACAAGAAGAGCGGTGCCACGACCGGCGCATGGCCAGGAGCGCAGCCGTTCACCGGGTGGAAGGGGAGCGGGTCGAGCGGCAAGGGCGGCTGCGGCCCCTGGTATGTGCAGCAGTTCATGCGCGAGCAGAGCCGGACGGTCGTGGAGGGGTAGGGGCGGGCGTCCCCGCCCGCCCCACACTACAAATCGCATTCAGCAGCCC
The DNA here is from genome assembly GCA_963817435.1 of uncultured Gemmatimonadales bacterium. Lineage (GTDB taxonomy): Bacteria > Gemmatimonadota > Gemmatimonadetes > Gemmatimonadales > GWC2-71-9 > JADJOM01. Next base: position 97,841 of record CAWFNY010000003.1, on the reverse strand, counting down.
GGAGCGTCCGATGCCCTCACGTCGTGTCGCCTCAGTGGACATCGTGCGTGGTGCCGTCATGGTGCTGATGGCGATCGACCATGTCCGCGTCTATTCCGGCCTCCCGCCCGGCGGACCCACGCCGGGCATCTTCTTTACCCGGTGGATCACCCACTTCTGCGCCCCCGCTTTCGTCTTCCTCGCGGGCACCAGTGCCTACCTCTACGGTGAGCAGCTCGGCGACCGCCCCGCGCTGTCGCGCTTCCTCGCCACACGTGGTCTCTGGCTCGTCTTTCTGGAGCTGACGGTCATCCGCCTCGGCTGGACCTTCAACTTACAATTCGGCACCGGACTCGCTGGGGTGATCTGGGTGCTCGGCTGGTCCATGGTGGTGCTCGCGGCTCTGGTGCAGCTGCCGCGCCCGGCCATCGCACTCTTGGGGGCGGTGATCGTCGTCGCACACAATCTGCTTTCCGGCGGCGTCGCTGCACTCCCTGAAGGCGGACCCGGCGGGCCGCTCGCGTGGCTCTGGCAGATGCTCTATCTCGGTGGGCCCATCAAGTTCGGTCCGCAGGGACCCGTGCTCTTCGTCCTGTATGTACTCGTCCCGTGGGTCGGCGTCATGGCGCTCGGTTACGCGTTCGGCGCGATCCTGCGACTGGAAGCCCCCGTGGCGCGCCGGTATTGCCTCGCGATCGGCGGCGGGGCCATCACGCTCTTCCTGGTCCTCCGCGGATTCAATCTCTACGGTGATCCGCGTCCATGGGACGCTTCGCGGATGCCCGCCCTGCTCTCGTTCCTCAATACGACCAAGTATCCGGCCTCACTGCTCTTTCTCTGCATGACGCTCGGCCCGGTGATCGTGCTGCTGCCGGCACTGGAACAGGCGCATGGCCGAGTCGCAGGATGGCTGACGACGCTGGGCCGGGTGCCGCTCTTCTTCTACCTGCTCCATATCCCGCTCATTCACCTGCTGGCACTCGGCTACGACGCGCTGCGTCATCCCGCGGCGGTGCCGTGGATGTTCGAGAATCACCCTGCCATGGTGGGGCCGGCGCCGGACGGGAGCGTCTGGAGTCTCTGGGAGCTGTACCTGGTGTTCGCGGCTGCGCTGGCGATACTGACGGTCGCGTGCCGCTGGTATGCGGAGGTGAAGCGGACTTCGTCCGCAGGCTGGCTGAGGTATCTGTGAAGTAAAGGGAAGAGGGAAGAGGACCAGCTCCTCTTCCCTCTTCCCTCTTCCCTTCAGTTCAATCCTCTTCGCTGAGGCACTCCTCGAGGATGCCCATGCCGGTGTCGACATCATACTCGTCGAGCACCAGCGGCGGGGCGAGGCGGAAGGTGCTCTTGCCGCAGCCGAGGAGCAGCAGCCCCTTGCTGAAGGCGCGCTCGGTGATCCGGTCGATGATCTCCGGGTAGGGCTCCCTGGTAGCGCGGTCCTTCACGAACTCGACACCCATCATCAGGCCGCGGCCGCGCACGTCACCGATGGCGGCGTACTTCTCCTGCAGCCGCTTGCCGTGGGCCAGCATCCGGTCGCCCATCTGCTGCACGTGCGGCAGCATCCCCTCGACGATCTCCAGGGTCGCCAGCGCCGCGGCCACCGCCGTCGGGCTGCCACCGTAGGTGGAGCCGTGTGCCCCGGCTTCCCAGGTCATCACCGATTCCTTGGCGATGAAGGCACCGATCGGCATCCCGCTGCCGAGGCCCTTGGCGCTCACCAGGATATCGGGCTCGACGCCCTCCCACTCGCAGGCCCACATCTTCCCGGTGCGTCCTGCCCCGCTCTGCACTTCGTCCGCGACGAGCAGGATCCCGTGCTGGTCGCAGAGTTCGCGGAGTGCCCTCAGGAAGCCGAGGGGCGGGATCACATAGCCGCCCTCGCCCTGGATCGGCTCCACGAAGATCGCGGCAACGTCGGTCGGGTCCACCTGCCGGGCGAAGAGGTCGTGGAGTGCGCCGAGCGAGTGACCGATCGGGTCGGCGGAGCGGTACGGGTTGGCGTACGGGACGTGGTAGACCTCGGGGAGCATCGGCCCGAAATGCTTGTGCTGCCGGGCCTTGCTCGAGGTGAGGCTGAGGGCGCCGTAGCTGCGCCCGTGGAACGAGCCCTCGAACGAGATCAGCGCCGGCCGCCGGGTGTGGTAGCGCGCGAGCTTGATCGCGCCTTCGATGGCCTCGGTGCCTGAATTGGACAGGAAGGTCCGCTTCCGGCTCGGCCCGGGAGCGAGCTTCGCGAGCCGCTCCGCCAGCTGGGCAAAGCCTTCGAAGTAGAAGTCGGTGCCGCAGATATGCAGGAACTTGTCCGCCTGCGCCTTGATGGCCGCAACCACTTTGGGGTGATTGTAGCCGGTCGACGAGACCGCGATCCCCGCCATGTAGTCGATGTAGCAGTTGCCGTCGACGTCCTCGACCATCGCGCCCTTCCCGCCCCCGATGACCAGCGGATACTCCTTGATGTAGGAGGTCGAGGTCCAGGCCGCGTCGCGGTCAATGATCGCCTTGCCCTTGGGGCCCGGGGGCGGCGTGACGATCCGGGGGTAGGTGCGGGTGGTCATGGTGTACCGTCCAGTGATGCGTGGGCGCGCACGGCGGTGCGCACGGTCTCTCTCTGCCTGTCGGCGCGCACAGCCGTGCGCGCCTACGCGTGCACCGCGTGGGTGGAGCTGGGCCGGGAACGCTGCTCGGCCTCCTGCTGGCGCCACCACTCCTGGCCGGACTCGGGCAGGGTGTGGATCGGATCGAAGTACTCGTACCGCTGGTTCAGCTTGGCGACGTCGCCCCACTCGATGCTCGTGAGGTAGTTCTTGGTCCAGTAGCTGATGCCCTTCTCCCGGTCGTACTCGGCGAGCTGGTGCACCCAGCGCTTGCCGACGAACGGGACGTCGCAGATGATGCGCGGCGTCGCGAAGCCGGGGAGATAGCCCATGATGTCGTGCTGGAGCTGCTGGGCCTCGCCCACCGAGGTGCGCCAGTGCTCCGAGTTCGGGATCATGTCGCACATGTAGAAGTAGTACGGCAGGATCTTGGCATGATCGAGCAGCATGAAACAGAGCTCGAGCAGGTCGCTCGACGTCGCGTTCACGCCACGAAGCAGCACGCCCTGGTTGCGCACATCGCGGAACCCGATCTCGAACAGCTTCTTGGTCGCCTTGCCGACCAGCGGCGTCACCTGCTGGGCGTGGTTGGCATGGGTATGCAGCGCCAGGTCCACCCCGCGGTCGATCGCCTTCTTCGCCAGCCGCTCGAGCCCGGCGATGACGCTGTCCTGCAGGTAATGCTGCGGCAGGCCGATCAGCCCCTTCGAGGCGAGCCGGATGTCGCGGATATTCGGAATGTCCATCAGCGCGCTCACGAACGGCTCGAGCTGGCTGATGTGCAGGTTGGCGATGTCGCCGCCGGAGACGACGACGTCCCGCACCGACGGGGTCTTCCGCAGGTAGTCGAGCATCTGCTGATGCCGGTCCTTCTGCGGCACGCTGAACTTGAGCTTCTCCACCTGCGGCACGTCGTTGCCGACGAGATCCATGCGGGTGCAGTGCCCGCAGTACTGCGGACAGGTCGTCAGCATCTCCGCCAGCACCTTGGTGGGGTAGCGGTGCGTGAGCCCCTCGACCTGCCACATGTCATGCTCGTGCAGGCTGTCCCGCGACGCCCTGGGGTGATTGGCCCATTCGGTGAGCCGGTCCGCCAGGGCGGGCGCCATGTAGTGGCGCACCGGATCCTCCCACAGATGCGCCACATCCATGGTGTTGATCATGTGCGGGGGGATGAGCATCGACATCGTGGCCCGCTGCTCGTGATCCTTCGCGATGCTCTCGGCCAGCGTATCGGGGAGCAGATCGCCGAGCACCGCCTTGAACTCGCGGAGGCTCTTGATGGTATGCTTCCGCTGCCAGGTGGCGTCTTCCCACTCGGCCGCCGTCACGCCGCGGAATCCCGGAATCCGGTTCCAGTCCGGCTCGACGAATTCCCGGGCCGGCGGATACCGGAACGGCTGACCGGCCTTCATCGGCTGCTTGGCTTCCATGGACGACCTCGACGGCGGAATGACCAGCTGGGCATGATACAATGCCATATCATGCTTGACCTTAGACAAACTAATATATAATATATTCTTCCGCAAGCCGAGGCCGGAGCCCTCCACCATTGAGGGCGCCCCGGGACGCCGCGGAATGGACGCGATGCGCCAACGAGAGGAGCGCCGTGGATCTGGATCAGGTGCTGGAACGGATGCCCCGCGTCCGCAAGCAGTCGAGTCACGAACTCGTGGCCGATGTGCTCCGCGAAGCGATCACGACGGGCGTGCTGCGGGCCAATCAGCCGTTGCCGCAGGACGAAATCGCCGCGCAGCTCAGGGTGAGTCACATCCCGGTGCGCGAGGCGCTCCGGCAGTTGCAGTCAGAAGGGCTGGTGACCTACCAGGCCAATCGCGGGGCCACGGTCACCTCGCATTCCGCCGAAGAGATCCGCGAGATCTACGAGATCCGCGCCATTCTCGAGACGGCGGCCATCCGCAGCGCCACGCCGCTGCTCGATGCCGGGCAGCTCAATCGCGCGGAGGCCGCGCTCGACGCGGCCGAGGCGGCGATCGACGGTGCCATGTGGGGCTCCCTCGATGTCGACTTCCACAAGCTGATCTACAACCTCGACGGCCGGCCGCGCCTTCGCGAACTGATCGAGGGTCTGCTTCGGCGGGTGGACCGATACTGGCTTTCGCATGGCCTGATGCTCAAGCACCGCTCGGAGTTCGAGTCCGAGCATCGCGCGCTGCTGGAGGCGATCCGGGCACGGAACGCGGACCGGGCCGCGGAGCTCCTGGAACGGCATCTGGCGGGGGCGAGTGAGCTGCTGATCAGGGAGCTGGACACCAGCCCGCAGCCCGCGGCCGCCAGTCGTCCGAAGGCATCGATCGGCTGACGGCCGACGCATCATCGTCAAGGGGATCTATGCATTCGAAAGTCGTCTCGATGCGCGATGCCATCGCCGCTCACGTCCACGACGGGGACACGGTGGTGATCGAGGGCTTCACCCATCTCATCTGCTTCGCTGCCGGGCATGAGATCATCCGCCAGAAGCGGAAGGATCTCACCATCGCGCGCCTCACCCCCGATCTGATCTACGACCAGATGATCGCGGCCGGCTGCGCGAAGAAGCTGGTCTTTTCCTGGGCCGGGAATCCCGGTGCCGGGTCGCTGCACGCCTTTCGCCGGGCGGTGGAGAAGGGCACCCCGCCACTCGAGATCGAGGAGTACAGCCACTTCGGGATGGTGGCGCGGATGTCGGCGGGGGCGGCGAGTCTGCCCTTCTGGGTGATGCGGAACTACATGGGCACCGATCTCCCCACGGCCAACCCGCGCATCAGGACCGTGACCTGCCCGTATACCGGCGAGCAGCTCGCCACCGTGCCGGCACTCAATCCTGACGTCAGCGTGATCCACGCGCAGCGCGCCGACGCCAATGGCAACGCCCAGGTCTGGGGACTCCTCGGCGTCCAGAAAGAGGCCGCCTTTGCGTCGAAGCGGGTCATCGTCGTGGTCGAGGACCTGGTCGACGAATCGGTGATCCGCGCCGATCCGAACCGCACCCTGATCCCCGGGATGATCGTGGACGCCGTCGTGGTGGAGCCGTGGGGATGTCACCCCTCCTACGCGCAGGGCTACTACGACCGGGACAACGACTTCTACGTGGCCTGGGAGGACATCTCGCGAGATCCGGCGAAGCTGCAGGCGTATCTCGACGAATTCGTCCACGGCGTGAAGGACCGTGCGGCGTACATGGCCAAGATGCCCGGCCTCGCCGAGCGGCTGAGGGCGAAGGACCACTACTGCGAGGGCGTCAATTATGGCTTCTGAGTATTCGCCTTCGGAGATGATGGCCGCCGTCGCCGCCCGCGAGCTCAGGGACGGCGAGGTGACCTTCGTCGGTATCGGCCTCCCGAACCTGGCCTGCAATCTCGCGCGCGCGCTGCAGGCGCCGGATCTGGTGCTGATCTACGAATCGGGCGCGGTAGGGGCGGTGCCGGAGCGGCTGCCGGTCTCGATCGGCGACCCGTCGCTGGTCACCGGCTCGCTCATGGTCTGCTCGATGGCCGATGTCTTCCAGCTCTTCCTGCAGAACGGCAAGATCGAGGTCGGCTTCCTCGGTGGAGCCCAGATCGATCAGTGGGGCAACATCAATACGACAACCATCGGCGGCTACGGGAAGCCGAAGGTCCGGCTCCCCGGCTCCGGCGGCGCGGCGGAGATCGCGGTGCATGCGAAGCGGGTCCTGATCATCAGCCGGCTCAACAGCCGCGCCTTTCCGGCCGAGGTGGACTTCATCACCAGTCCGGGACAGCGCTGTCGCGGAAAGACCCGCGAGGAACTTGGCATGCCGGGCGCGGGGCCGATCAAGATCATCACCGACCGGGGCATCCTGGAGAACGATCCGGCGACCGGCGAGATGATACTCACCGCCCTCTATCCCGGTGTCACGGTGGACGACGTGCGGGCGAATGTCGGCTGGCCGCTCAAGGCGCGCGACCATCTCGAGCTGGTCGCGCCACCGACCGCCCGGGAGCTGCACCTTCTGCGCGAGGTGCTGGATCCGAAGAAGCTGTACCTGGGGTGAGAGGCCCAGGGAAGAGGGAAGAGGGGGCTGGTTCATCTTCCCTCTTCCCTCTTCCTTATTTCGCCGCCTTCGGCAGCGGTTCCGGCAGGTCCGCGACCACGTAGGCCATGACGGCCATCACCGCGACGCAGCGGGCGAGGTCGGCGGGGTCCAGCTTGTCGAGCGTGTCGCCCTGGGTGTGATGGTACCAGAAGTAGCGTTCGTCGTGGACGCGGAGCCCCATGCCGGGGACGCCGCGTTCCATGAGCGGCCCGATATCCGCCTCCCCGCCGCCGCGCTCGATCGAATCCGCGTCGATCGGGGCCAGCAGCATCGCGACCTGGCGGATAATCGCGTACGCGGAATCCGAACCGGCGAAGTCGAAGCCGCTGGGCCGGAAGACGCCGCCGTCGGACTCGATCGCGAGCACGTGGTTCGCGACCCGATCACCTTGGGCATCGCGGTACGCTTTGCCACCCCGGGTGCCGTTCTCCTCGTTGGTCCAGCCCACGACGCGGATGGTGCGTTTCGGCTTGAGGCCGAGGCGCTGGATCAGCCGGACCGCCTCCCAGGCCGCGACCACGCCGCCACCATCATCCATGGCTCCCTGGCCAACGTCCCAGGAGTCGATATGGCCGCCCATGACGACGACCTCCTCGGGGTGCTCGCTCCCGACGATCTCGGCCATCACGTTGCGGCTGTCGGCGTCGGGCAGGGTGCGGGCCTCCATCTTGAGCGTCACGACGACCCGCTCCCCGCGGTCCTGCATTCGGTGCAGCATCATCGCGTCTTCCATCGCGAGTGCCGCGGCGGGAATCTTCGTCACGGTGCTGTCGTAGCGCATGTTGCCGGTGTGGGGTGTGCGGATGCCGTAGGGGCCGATCGAGCGGATCAGCAGGGCGACCGCCCCCGCCTTGGCGGCCGCGATCGCCCCGATGCGCCGATACAGACCCGTCGCGCCGTAGTTGGTGAAGGGGGCATCGAAGAGCACGATCCTGCCCTTCGCCTCGGGGCCCCTGGCGGTCAGCTCATCAAAGCTCGAGACCACCAGCACCTCGGCGGTGATCCCCTTCTTTGGCGTCCCGATGCTCCCGCCGAGACCGAGCATCGGCAGCGACATGGGGCGCGGGCTGACCAGGTCCGCCGATTCCCGGCCGCGCACCCAGTGGGGGACCTTCACCGGCTCGGTGTGGGCATTGGCCAGGCCGTCCTTCTTCATCTCGGCGAGGATCCAGTCGATCGCCCGCTCGAGGCTGGCCGACCCGCTGAGGCGGTGACCGTTGCCATCCACGAGACGGCCGAGCCGGTCGTAGGCGCTGCTGTCGGCGAGAGCGGTGCCGATGATCCGGGCCGCGACATCGTGGTATCGCGCGGCGATGGCGCTATCGGCGGACTGGGCGGCGAGCGGGGCGCTGGCGCAGAGAGCGGCGAGCGCGCAAACTAATCGGCGGAGAGTTGTCGTCATGATGGAAATTCTTCACGCGGGCCGGGCTGGCGCAAGCGCCGCCCTGTCATCGCACAGCCGAACGAGGAAACTCTTGACCCGTGTGTTCGCAGGTGGTATCGCCGTGCCCGTCTCGTCTGCGGCCGCATGTCTCGGGCTGCTGCTCGCGGCGCCGCTGGTTGCGCAGCGCGAGCCGGTGCTCAAGCAGATCAAGTTGCCCCACAACTATTACTACCGCGAGATGTATCTCCCGCAGGTGACCAGCGGGCCGTCCGAGGCCACCTGGTCCCCGGACGGGACGACACTCATCTACGCCATGCAGGGCAGTCTCTGGCGCCAGCGGATCGGCGACAGCGTGGCCGAACAGCTTACGACCGGACCTGGATACGCCTACCAGCCCGACTGGTCGCCGGACGGCTCGAGGGTGGTCTACGCGAGCTATCGCGATGACGCCGTGGGACTGCGCCTGCTCGATGTGAACACCCTGACCGATGTGCCGCTCGTTGTGGATGGTGCCGTCAACGTGGATCCGCGCTGGTCGCCGGATGGCAGCCGCATCGCCTACGTGAGTACGGCGTACGAGGGGAGATTCCACATCTACCTCGTGGCGGTGGGAGGCGGGGCGATGGGTGGGGGCGGACCAATCGGTCCGCCCCTGCCCGAGCGTCTGACCCCCGACGTCGATTCGAAACTCCCGCGCTACTACTACAGCAGGTACGATCACTATCTCTCCCCGAGCTGGTCTCCGGACGGGAAGGAGCTGCTCCTGGTCTCCAATCACGGGAAGATCTGGGGCACCGGCGGCCTGTGGCGGATGGAGGCGAAGGCCGGCGCGCCGATGCGGCTGGTGCACGACGAGGAGACCAGCTGGAAGGCGCACCCCGACTGGGCGCTCGACGGCAAGCGGGTGGTGTATTCGAGCTACCTCGGCAGGCAATGGAACCAGCTCTGGCTTACCACCGCCGACGGTGGCGACGAAATGCAGCTCACCTATGGCGATTTCGACGCGACCAACCCGCGCTGGTCACCCGACGGCCGCCGGATTGCCTACATCAGCAACGAGCATGGCAACACCGCACTCATGATCGTCGCCATCCCTGGTGGCGCGACGACCCGCGTCGAGGCCCGGCGCCGGGTGTATCGCGAGCCGGTGGGCCGACTCACCATCGGGGTGGTGGATGCGAGCACCGGCAAGCCGATGGCCGCTCGCGTCTCGGTCACGGCCGAGGATGGGCGCGGATTCGTGCCGGATGATGCATGGCGGCAGGCGGACGATGGCTTCGACCGGCACCAGCGGAAATCCGAGATCAGCTATTTCCACTCATCGGGTACCAGCACCCTGACGGTGCCGGCAGGGAAAGTCACGGTCGAGGTCACCCATGGCCTCGAGTACCGGGTCGCCAGGCGGACGGTCGTGCTCTCCAGGGATGGCCGCAACTCGGTGACGATCCGCCTGACCCGGCTCATGGCGCTGCCCGGGTGGACCTCCGGCGACCTCCACGTCCACATGAACTACGGGGGCCACTACCGCGCCACGCCCGCAACGCTTGCGTTCATGGCACGGGCCGAAGGACTCAACCTGGTCGAGAATCTGATCGTCAACAAGGAAGACCGGATGCCCGACATCAGCTACTTCACCGGGCGCCCCGATCCGGTCTCGACGCCGGATCTGCTGCTCGTTCACGACCAGGAGTTTCACACCAGCTACTGGGGACACACCGGGGTGCTCGGCCTGACGAAGAACATCCTTCTGCCAGGCTATGCGAGTTACGCAGGGACGCCGGTCGCGAGCCCCTTCCCCGACAACGCCGCCGTCGCCGACCTGACCCATGCGCAAGGCGGTCTGTTCGGCTACGTGCACCCGTTCGACGAGTACCCGGACCCGGCCGACACGACGGTGCGCCTGACCTACGGCCTCCCGGTCGATGTCGCGCTGGGCAAGGTGGACTATTTCGAGGTGGTCGGCTTCAGCGACCACCTGGCCACATCGAAGGTGTGGTACCAGCTGCTCAACTGCGGCTTCAGGCTGCCCGCGGGCGCTGGCACCGATGCCATGACGAATTACGCCTCGCTCCGCGGGCCGGTGGGGACGGACCGGGTGTACGTCCAATCGGGGTTGCCGATCAACCGGGCGGAGTGGTACGCGGCGCTCAAGGCGGGGAAGAGCTTCGCGACCAACGGACCGCTGCTGCGGTTCCGGGTCGGCGAGGCCGCGATCGGCGGCGAACTCACGCTGCCGGCCGGGAGCCACCGCCTCCCCATGCGGGTGACGCTCCGCTCCCTGGTCCCGATGGATCACCTCGAGATCATCGGCAATGGGGCGGTCGTCGCATCGATTCCACTCCAGGGTGACCGGACCAGCGCCGACACCACGGTGATGATTGATGTGTCGAAGAGCGGCTGGTACCTCCTCCGCGCCTACGGCGATCAGGGCGCCGAGCCGGTCCTCGACATCTACCCCTTCGGCAGCACCAGTCCGGTGTATGTCACCGTCGCGGGGAAGCCGGTGCGGAGTCAGACCGACGCAGCCTACTTCATTCGGTGGCTCGACCGGCTCGCCGCGGACGCCTCGGCCCATCAGGGGTGGAATACCAGCGCCGAGCAGCGTGAGGTGCTCGAGCATATCCGGCTGGCGCGGGAGGAATTCACCCGGCGAGGCGGCAGCTAGCGCAGCGCCGCACAATCGCTCCTAGGATCTAGCTACATCTCCATCGTGCTATTTATTGCCTCTACCACGTGTCCGACCCAAGTTTGTGCTGCGCCGGGAGCCTGACTGACCCGGTGCAGACAACGGTTCCCGGCGGAACCACCCGTGCCGATTGAGGATCTGCCTCACAAGGAGACGGTGCACCGGACGACGCACGCGTCGGTGGGCACCGTTTCCGTGCTTTCGGCCCTCGGGCGGGATGAGATCGGTCGGTGATCCCGGCGCCGGAACCCACACGCGGGAGCGAATCCATGCTGGAAACGATCGCCATCATTCTGCTGATTCTCTGGGTTCTGGGCATGGTGAGCAGCTACACCATGGGCGGGCTGATTCACATTCTGCTGGTCGCCGCCATCGTGGTCTTCCTGGTTCGGATCATATCCGGCAGGCGGGTCGTCTAGGCAGGGGCCCCAGCGATTGGGGGATGTCCGGTTCCGGCCGGGTTCTGCGCCAGCGGGGGAACAGGCACTTCTCACCGAACCCCTGATCGCGGACCCGCCGGGATGTCTCGTCTCCGTTCCAGGGGCGTCGCGGTCACCGGCCCGGCGGTGACGGTAACGAAGCAGTCCGGTGACGCGAGTTCGACACATCGCCGGTCGCGGGCTAGTCGGTCGGCGGGACTGGCGGTAGAGTTGGGGGAGACAGGAAGCGCTGGACGTTCTCCTTCAACCCCCGCCGGTGCCCAGGCCCCATGCGCGCTGCCACGCTGCTGCTGAGTCTCTCCTTCATTGCCGGCCCCGTCGCGGCGCAGGATGTCACGGCGATCCGGGCCGGGCGCTTCATCGATGTGGAGCGCGGAGAGGTTCGCGCCAATCAGGTAATCCTCGTCCGGGGTGAGCGGGTCGAGTCGGTGCAGCCGGCGGGCGCCCCGATTCCGAGGGGTGCCACGGTCATCGATCTGTCGGCCTACACGGTGTCGCCGGGGCTGATCGACTGCCACACCCACATCGCCGATCCGATCGAATCGAACAGCGCCGCCGATCCGCTCACCATCTCGGCGGCGCAGAGCGCGTTCTGGGGGGTGCGGAACGCCCGCGCGACCCTGCTCGCCGGCTTCACCACCACGCGTGATGTCGGCGTCTATCGCGGCTTCACCGATATCGCCCTTCGCAACGCGATTAACGACGGAACGGTCATCGGCCCGCGAATGAAGGTCGCCGGCGCTTACGTCACCGTGTCCAGCGGCGGCGGCGAAATCACCGGACTCGCTCCAGATGTGGTGGTCCCGGCCGATTTCCGGCGCGGCGTCGCCAACTCCGTTCCCGAGGTGCGGCAGCGGGTGCGCGAGATCCTCAATGCCGGCGCCGACTTCATCAAGATCATTGCGACCGGTGCGGTCCTCACTCCGGGTACCAGGCCAGGGGCGCCCGAATACACGGAGGAGGAGATCCGTGCCGCCGTGGAAGAAGCGGCCAACTACGGCACCTTCGTCGCGGCCCACGCGCATGGCGCGGAGGGGATCAAGCGGGCGGCGCGGGCGGGGGTGCGGTCGATCGAACATGGTTCGCTCGCCGACGATGAAGCGCTGCAGATCATGAAGGACCACGGGACCTGGCTGGTCGCCGATATCTGGAACGGCGACTACATCGACTCGGTGGGGACCCGGGATCACTGGTCCGACGAGATCCTCCGCAAGAATCGCGAGACCACCGAGACCCAGCGTACCGCCTTCCGGAAGGCCGTCGCGATGGGCATCAACCTGGCCTACGGCACCGATAGCGGCGTCTATCCCCACGGCCTCAATGCGCGGCAGCTGCCCTACATGGTGAAGTACGGGATGACACCGATGCAGGCGATCCAGTCGGCGACGATCAATGCCGCACGGATGATGTACTGGGATGGCGACGTCGGCTCGCTGGCCCCCGGGAAGTACGCCGACCTCATCGCCGTGAAGGGCGATGCGCTCGCCGATCTCGGCCGCTTCGGCGACGTCCCCTTCGTGATGAAGGGCGGTCAGATCATCAAGCAGGATGGCAAGGCGCTGCGCTGAGGGAGGGACCCACCATGAGGATGGCCCTGCTGCTCTGCTGTCTGCTGCTCGGTGTCGCGGCGTGTCATCACCGGGCCAGTCCCGAGGTCGAGGCCGATCCGAATTCCAGCGAGATCGCCATCCGGGTGGTCAACCACAACTTCTCCGATGTGGTCGTCTACTTCGATGAGCGGGGTCACCGCTCCCGGATCGGCCTCGCCGGGGGCGAAAACACGACCGTGTTCTTTCTTCCCTGGAGGCGCGTCGCCACCGGAACGCTGCTGCTGGTCGCCGATCCTATCGGGGCATCGAGCCTGATCCGGACCGAGGTGCTCAGCGTGCGTCCCGGCGCGCTGGTGGTCTGGACCATCGAAAGCAGCCTCTCGCAATCGAACGCCGCCGTCTACTGACGCAGGGACAGCGCTGGCGGAACATGCGAAACGGCCGGCGTGGATCAGCGATCCGCGCCGGCCGTCGTGCTGCGTGTCACGCCACTCGATCAGGGCGTGTCGGGATCACACTTGGTCCGGTCGAAGTTGCGGTTCTGATCCTCCGACGCCGGGACCGGAAACGAGACCCGGGTGCCGTACGATCCGCCGCGGAGGTAGCTGCCGGTCGGGTACACCGCGTTCACGCTGAGGCCGTACTGCCGGACCAGCCGGCGGAGGTCACCGAGACGGTGCCCCGTCGCATACATCCAGAACGCCCGCTCGCTGAAGAGCTGATCCCGTGCCTCGGCGGCGGTCGCCGGAGCGGGGAGATTCGGCAGGCCGATTCCGCCCCGAAGGCCGTCGAGGATTGAGCTCATGCCGGGAATGTTGTTTGCCTGCAGGGCCGCCTCCGCCTCGATGAGCCTGGCTTCGATGCCGTCAGCGAGGCTGACGGAGGAGCCGATATCGGGGTACTTCATGATGTCGAACTGCGGCGTGGTCTGGTCGAGTCCGAGGTGGCCGGTGTCGACGAACGGCACCCGCGGATCGTTCGCGGTCCGGAAGGGAAGCCCCACGCCGCCTTCGCTGTCGGCCATGGAGATGGTGCCGCCGGAGGGCCCGGAAACGCCGTAGACGAAGATGGCGTTGGCGAGGCTCAGGGGTGAGGCGTCATGCTCCGTGTAGTAGGCGAACGACGTCGGAACGCCCTGCACTGCGATCGCGGCCGAGTCGTAGAGGCCGAGATTGAGCAGCGCCCGCGCCTTTCCGACCTGCGCGAGATACTGGATGTCGGGGTCCACGGTGATGGCCGGAGCGGCGAGGGCCGAGTCGAACCGGGCAATCGCGTGCCGCAGAGACCCCACGGTGGAATCGGTGGTGCCCGGAGCAACGACGCCGTTCTGCACGCTGCTGTACGGCACGCCGGAGCAGAAGTCTTCGGCGAACAGCACGTAGGTGTATCCGGCCAGGCTCAGCATCTCCGGGATGCCGGCATTGGTGGTGGGATCCTCGGCGTACTTCTCCAGTGCCGCCGCCGCGGCCTCGGCGCCGGTCCGGGCCTTGTGCAGCCGGAAGAAGATGTCTTCCAGGCTGCCGTTGTTCGTCGCGACGAGCCGCTGGTCGAATTCGACCGTCGACGGAATGAACCCGGAGTGCGCGAATTCGTCCGCCATGTCGCCGGTGAGCACCAGCAGGCCTTCGGTGCCGAACTGGCTGCCGTCACCGTCACGGGCAAAGACGAAGTCGTGGAGCGCGCCGGCCCGGCGCGCCTCCGCGCCCTGGGGCGAGTTGAGCTGGTTGGGCTGGACGATGTCGGGCTGGGTCGTATCCAGCAGGCCGCATCCCGTCAGGGACAGGATGCCGAGGAGTGTGAGCGCGCCGAACGCGCTGCGAGGGCTGGTAAGCATCGTTCGCCTCATCAGAAGCCGACGTTGACGCGCGCGATCCAGTACTGGACCTGCGGCTGGGATTCGAAGTCGCTGCTCGAGAAATTGTCCTGCCCAAAGGCGTTGACTTCAGGATCGACGCCGGAATAATCGGTGATGGTCCACAGGTTGCGCCCCGAGAGCGTCAGGCTCGCCGTGCTCGCCCCGATGGCCCTGGCCCAGTGGTCGGGGGCGTAGAAGGTGAGTGACAGCTCCCGCAGCTTGATGAACCAGCCGGGTTCGTCGAAGACGATCAGCCCCGAGTACCCGGTGAACGCCGCCTGCGCGAGCGCCTGCTCCCGGAGCGGAGCCTTCTTGTCGACCAGCCCGCGGCAGTTGCCGACGTAGCAGCGGTAGTTCTCGATCGAGTTGTCCACCCGCTGGCCGCCGCGGTAGTCGAACTGGGTGCCCAGGCGGACCCGATTGTGGAAGAAGGAGATGCTGCTGTTGAGCGAGGCCTCGCGCGTCGGCAGGGCCGGGCCGAGATACCGGAGCGTGGTGTCGACCGTGATCTCGCTGGCATCGATGATGTGGTCGTTGTTGGCGTCGTTGTAGGTCACCGTGCCGCCCCAGAAGCCGCCGGCCGGATAGCCCTGCACGTGACGCTGGTAGAAGCTGCCGGGGACGTAGAACGGCGGCACGCCCAGCTTGAGGATCTTGTTGTGCACGATCGACCCGCTGAGCTGCATGTCCCAGGTGAGTGAGGGCTTGTCGAGCAGGCGCATGTTCACCGCGAGCTCCGCGCCCTTGTTGCTCACCCGGCCCAGGTTGTCGAACGAGCTCTGCACTTCACCCGCCGACGAGATGACCGGCTTCAGGATGAGCGCATCGCTGGTCAGCTTGTTGAAGTAGGTGAACTCCAGCGACAGCCTGCTCGAGAGCAGGTCGGTGTCGAAGCCGAGCTCGAGTTCCCGCGACCGCTCGGGCTTGAGGTTCGGATTGCCGAGTCCGCCGATGGTGAGGCCCGCGAGGCCCTGGCCCGCCCGCTTGGCGCTGACCGGCTGGAAGAACCGGACGGCATCGGTGGTGCCGGGCCGCCGGCCGGAGGCGCCGAGTGCGGCGCGGAGCCGGAGGGTGTTGAGGGCGCTGACGTGGAAGAACGGCTCATTGGAGACCAGCCAGGAGAGGCTGGCCTTCGGATAGGTGGTCGTCTTGAAGTTCCGGCCGAAGGCGCTGTTGCCATCGAACCGGAGCGCGCCATCCAGGAAGAGCCGCTGCTTGTAGGAAATCTCCTCGTCCACAAAGAGACCGAGGGACCGCGCCTCGATGCTCGAACTGGTGGCCTCCGTCTGCCGGGCACCGGTGATCGTCGAGGAGCCGACGGCGAGCCCGCGCCCGGTGGCGAGGGTGCCCTCGGTGAGATCCCGGAAGAACTGGCCGCCAACGGAGGTCTTCGAGCCGATGTTCTTGCTCAGGTTGGTCTGCGCGGTGGCGGCCAGATCGACGCTGGTCTGCGAGATCTGGAACCGGTTGTCGTGCAGCAGTCCGTCGTTGTTCTGGTCCTGGGGCGCCACCTGTCCGGTGGGGAAGAATTGCAGGTCCCGCCGGCTGGTCACGTCGTAGCCTACGGTGGCGCGGGTCGAGAGCCAGGTCTGCGGCCGCCAGGTGTAGGTGACGCCGCCGGTGAAGCGGCTCACGCCCTGGGAGGCGAGTTCCGCGAAGAGCTGCGCGGGGGTGTAGTACCAGCCGCTCATCACGTCCGGCGGGTTGGTGGAGGTCTCCGCGCTGCCGGTGATCGTGAGCACGCTGTTGTCATTCTCCACAAAGCGCGACTTGCTGGATAGATAGCCGAGGGTCGCGCTGATCTCCGAGTTGCGGCTCACGTTCGCGCCGACATTGGCGCGGACGCTGACCCGCTCGAGGGCGTTCGGCCGGATCTGCGTGGACGGCACCGTCCCCATCACCCGTCGGATGGAGTCTTCTTCCAGCTTCGGCAGCCGGAAGACGCCATCCTCGTTCTCGTAGGTGCCGGAGAGGAAGTAGTTCATCTGATCGGTGCCGCCGGAGACGCTGCTGCCATACTGCTGGCGCAGGCCGGTCTTGAGCGGGCGGGTGGCCGGGTTCTGCAGCGGCGAGTACTTGAGCACGCCCGTCTGGGTGCAGCTGCCGTCGATCTGGGCCTGCAGCGTGCAGTAGTTGTTCCAGCTGGGGCCGGTGGCCGCGGTGGAGTCGAGGCCGAAGTAGTTCAGCGGGTACTTGTTGCCGTCATGGACCGCGCCATTTTCGGCGAAGAAGTTCCACTTGGCGCGGCCGGCATGGCCCTTCTTGGTCGTGATACGGACCACGCCGTTCGAGGCCTGGATGCCGTAGAGGGTGGCCGCCGCCGGCCCCTTCACGATCTCGATCGACTCGATATCGTCGGGGTTGAGGTCGTTGAGGCGGGACGGGCCGTTGGTCCGGGGATCGCCGGCGCCAAACCCGCCGATGTCGAGCGTGCTCGAGGACGCCGAGCTTTCCAGCCGGACGCCATCGATATAGTAGAGCGGCTCGTTGGAGAGCGAGATGCTGTTGGCGCCCCGGATCCGGATGCGGGCGCCGGTGCCGGTGGTGCCGCTGCTCTTGAGCACCTGCACGCCCGCCGCCCGACCCGAGATCAGGTCCGTCACCGAGGTGATCGGCTGCTCGGCGGCGATGCTGGCCGCATCGATCGACGACACGGCGTGACCGACCTCGAGCTTGCGCTGCTCGCCCGTGGCCGTGGTGACGATCTCGTCGAGCTGCACCGGGGCCACCGTCAGCCCGAAGTCCAGCGCCGCGGTCTCGTTCGGGCCGATGGTGACCGAATGCACCTGCGGCTTGTACCCGATCCTGAGGGCACGGACTTCGTAGGTACCCGGCGCGATGCTGCGCACCGCGTATTTCCCTGACGCATCAGTGGTGACGATGATGGGGGTGCCGGTCACGATCACCCGCGCGCCGTCGAGGCCGGCGCCGGTGGCTTGATCGGTGACCGTGCCGCCTAGACGGCCGTTCTGGGCCTGGGCGCTTGCGGACGCGAAGGCGCCGGCAAGCAGTGCGACCAGGGCGAGGCCGACACGAACGCTCCTGCTCTGTAGCTCACGGAACATGCGATGCTCCCGGACTGGGGGATCAACTGCTGCGGAACGGGTGCCGCGGCGCGGACGCGCCCGGCTGCTGCGGGTGCAAGACTGGTGTGCGTTGGGGGGCGCCCGAGGGATGGAGCCCAGCGCAATGTGGCACGCAGTGCGCTGGTCGTCAAACGGCAACGCGGCACCGTGAGCGTCGGCAGCTCCAGACGGGATGCAGCGGAATCCTGACCGCGGGTCACACTTCCGTCGCCGGTCGGGGCCGCGACGACGCTACAGCCTCTTGGTGAAAATCACCTGGTCGTCGCCGGGGGCGTAGAAATCAGGGACCCGCGCGACGGCCTGATAGCCGCGCGCCAGATAGAAATCGCGGGTCGGCGTGTAGTCCGGGCGACCGGAGGTGTCGATCGAGATCAGCCGCGCGACGCCGGTGAGCCGGCGTTCCATCTCCACGGTCAGCGCCGTGCCCACGCCATGGCCCTGCGCGGCCGGATCCACCGCGAGCCAGTAGAGATCCCAGGTCCGTTCGGTGCACGGCGTCGCTCCCCAGCAGATCCATCCCACCAGCCGCCCCTCGAGCTCCGCACCGAGGCCGTAGTAAGGTCTGAGACTGTGGGTGCCGCCATTAATGGCGGCTCCCACAGTCTCAGACCCACCACTCGGTCCCGGATGATTCACACAGTCGGCAAAGACCTCACCCGCGATGCCGAGCTCTTCCTCTCGGAAGACGCCGGTCTCGCGGGTGATTTCGAGAACTCGGTCCGCGTCGGCGCTCGTCAGATCCCGGAGACGAGGGCGAACGCGGGAACTCATGAGGGCGGAAGGCTGGCCGTGGCTCCGTTGCCGGGCGCGCCGCTCGCCAGGGCCACCGCGGCCTGGCGCGAGGAGGAGCGCGAAAGCGCCTCGTCGACGATGCGGCAGACCAGCTCGTCGTAGTCCCAGCCGTTCGCCTTGGCCATGCGGGAGAGGCCGGCCGAGTCCGAGATATCAGGGTTCGGATTGACCTCGAGGACGAACGGCTGTCCCGCGGCGTCCACGCGGAGGTCCACCCGGCCATACCCTTCGGCGCCGCACAGATCTTCCCAGGCCTGGCGGGCCACCGCGACGATCCGCTTCTGGATTTCGGGAGTGACGTCGGCCGGACAGACCGGAACCGAACCCAGGTCTTCGGGGCTCCCCGTGTCCCACTTGGCGGCGTAGGTGAGGATCGGCCAGCTGCCCTCGGGCATGTTGTCGAAGCAGAGCTCCGCGATCGGGAGCACCTGGTCGCCGATGAAGCCGACGTTGAACTCGCGTCCCGCGACGTACTCCTGGATCAGCACCTCGTCCCACTGCTCCACCATCTCGGCGATCCGCTTCTTGAGCGCGCGCTTGGTGGTACAGACCGAGCCGGAGTCGATCCCGTTGCTCGCGTCTTCCGCCGCCGGCTTCACGATGACCGGCAGGGTGAGGTCGGCCGGGACCTTGTTGCCGTTGGACAGGACGTAGCGCGGGATCGGGGTGCCGCTCCGGGCGAGCAGGGTGTTGGAGACGTGCTTCCGGTGTGCCACCGTCACCGCCCAGGGCTTGCAGCCGGTATAGGGGATCCCGGTCAGTTCCAGCGTCGCGACGACGAAGTCCTCGAACTTCGAATGGCCGCCGATCCCTTCGCAAAGATTGAAGACGGCATCGGCGCGGCGAACCTTGGGGAGCCAGCTGAAATCGTTGGGGGCGCGAACTGGGACCAGGCAGGTCTCCCAGCCGCGGCTGCGGAGGGCGGATTGTACTTCCTTGGCGCTGTCCAGGACCGAGGCGACGTCTTTCGGTTCCCAGGTGTCCCAACCACCATCGAACAATATGGCAACTTTCAAGCAGCGGCCTCCGCGAGCAGGGAGCGACCGCTGATACGCCGCCAGGCGATATCGGCGACCGTTCGGATCAGTTCGTCGTAGCTCATCCCCGCGGCGCGGGCCGCCTTGGGGAAACAGGAGTTGTCCCGGGGGTCAGGCAGGATCCCGGGCAGGGGATTGAGCTCAACGACGTTGGGGGTGCCGTCGGCGTCGCAGCGGACGTCGACGCGGCACCAGTCCCGGCACTCGAGGGCGTGATACGCGCCGAGCGCCGCGTTCCGAATCTGGCTGGCAAGCTTCGCGGGGACCCGGGCCGGACATTCGAACATCTCCAGCGGGTCGGTGGGGTCGTCCCAGATCCACTTGGCCTCGTAGCCGTAGATCGGCGGGGCGCCCTCGGGCAGCTCATCGAACCGCATGCCGACGATGGGGAGGCAGCGGGCGTCCTTGCCGTTCCCCATGATGGCGACGGTGAATTCGCTGCCGGGCAGGTAGGTCTCGATCAGGACCGGCTCGCTGTAGGTGCTGAGCAGGTAGTCGACCTGCTTCAGCAGCTCCCGGCGGTCCTTGCAGAGGCTCTTCACGCTGACGCCCTTGCCCGAGCCCTCGAACGCCGGCTTCACGAAGAGCGGGAAGGGGAGGGTGCAGTTGCGGGCGTCGGCGACGGTCCGGGCCAGCACGAACGGCGCGGTCGGCACCCCCCGGAGCTGCATGAACTCCTTGGCCCGGCTCTTGTGGAGCGCGAGGGAGAGCGTCAGCGGGTCCGAGGCGGAGTAGGGCACGCCGAGGAACTCGCAGATCGCGGGGACGTGGCCTTCGCGATTGGGGCCGTAGAGCCCCTCGGCGATGTTGAAGACGAAATCGGGCCGGGCCTTCCGGAGCCGGGTCGGGAAATCATCGATCGCCTCGAGGCGAATGATCTCTCCCAGGGGTGAGAGCGCGCGTTCGACGGCGTCGATCGTTGCGGGCTCGTCCCATTCGGCGTAGAGGTCTGGCTGAGGAAGATCGTAGCGGAGGGCCCGTGTAGAACCCGGGGCGGTCGGGGAGGCGCTAGTTGCCCCGGCGGACTTGGCCGGAGCGGCTGGTCTCAGATTGAAGGCGAGTCCGATGCGAACTGCCAAACGGGTCCTCTGAGCGTCTGGTCGTCACGTCGATTGCTGCTTTGGCCGCTCAAGAAGAGCGAGCCGACGTGGTGTAAAGCACTTACGCATTCAAAAGTAAGAAAGTCATCGTATTCGCACAATAGTTTTTTCGGTACTTTGTTGACGAAACTTGAACTCGATGCCGACATCGACATGCGCCTCGATGCGGCCAACGCGTCGGATGCAGTGATTGGGAGCGATGCGAGGGCCTGCTGCGAGGTGCGAACCAAGGAAGCTTCCACTCTCGGCGCTCCCGGCAGCGCTCCCGGTGTGCGCCAACTCGTCCAGCGAGGCGAGGAGATCCCCTCGGCAGCCGTCGAAGAGCCGCCGTCAATCGCCTGACTTCTGCAGAATGACAGAGGGGGAGCACCGGAATCGTCCGCTGCTCCCCCTCTCCGAGGTCTCGACCACCGAGCCGCTGCCCTACACCTTGTGATACCCCACTCGGCCCGCCTCCGTCCCGTCCGGCGCCGGATAGATCTCGAAGTCGGCGAAGAACGAAGGGGCCTCCTTCTGCAGCGCACGCAGGCACCCCATGGCCATCCGGCGGATCTCGAGCTCCGCCCCCTCACCCAGCCGGAGCTCCAGCATCGTCCGCCAGGCGCGGATGTTCCCGCTGACCACGATCTTGACCTCCGTGGCATTGGGGAGGACGCTGCGCGCCGCCTCCCGGGCCATCTTCCGCCGGTGGATCTTGTCCGCAACCCACTCGTACTTGGCCATCAGGTGCTCGACCGACTGCACGTAGGCCGCCTGCGCCGCCTGTACCTGGGTCGTCCACTCCGCCTCCAGCTTCGTATCCCCGATGATCGCCGGCGGCATCACGAACGCCGCGTGCGACTCGTCCACGTACCGCTGGGAGAGCTGGGAGTAGCCGAACCCCGCCCGGTGCCGGACCAGCTCGTGGCTGCACGACCGGCTGATCCCCTCGATCAGCAGCACGTACACCGCATGCTCGAACACCGAGCCGTGTCCCTGGCGCAGGATGTTTTCCAGGTACTCGGCGGTACTCCTCCCGGCAGGGTTGCTCTGGCTCATGTAGCAGATTCGGCCCGCGAACTCGGCCAGCCGCTCGCCATCGGTGGATTCGCCCTTCCACTGGACCGGCATGTGGGCCGGCTCCACGAACTGGGGGCGGGCGACGAGGGTGACGCGGGGAGCCTTGAGGATTTCCATGGGATCAGGGGAAGAGGGAAGAGGGAAGAGGGAAAAGGGAAGCGGGACGAGGTGGCCTGAGTGAAGCATCCGGGTGATGTGCGGACTGTCGTCCGGCATCGCCTCTTCACGCTTCCAGCTTCCCCGCCGTCCCTGCGATCTCCATCCGGCATCTGGCGTAGCCGCCGGTGCGCTCGATCTCGCGGAGCGCCAGCGCGATGTCCTCGGGGATCGCCGCCGCGTCGGTGCCGAGCTTGAGGCCGGCCAGCGCCGATTCGCCCGAATCCAGCTTCACGCCGGGGTTCAAGATACCATCGGGGTCAAATGCCGTCTTGACCCGCCGGAAGAGGTCGACGATGTCCGCGCCGTACTGCGCCTCGAGCAGCGGCGCGCGCAGCCGGCCATCGCCATGCTCCCCGCTGACGGTCCCGCCCAGCGCGATCGCGGCGGCGTTCACCTCGTCGTAGAGCGCCCGGATGCGGAGCGGCCAGTCCGGCTCGGCCACCTCGGGCAGGGCGTTGACGTGGACGTTTCCGTCGCCCGCATGCCCGAACACCACCACCATGATCCGTTGCCGGGCCGCCGCCTCACGGATCGCCCGCACGTAGGCGCCGAGTGCCGCGAGGGGGACGCAGCCGTCCTCTATGACCTGCAGCGAGCGGCGATCGGACGGCAGTCCCGCCAGGATCGGGCTCGCCGCATGGCGGAGCGCCCAGAGCTCCTTCTCTTCCGCGGCGGTCAGCGCGGTGGCCACATCCGTCGCCAGGGACTTCACCGCCCGCACCGCGTCCCCCGCGGCTCCGCGCGCGGCCTTCTTGTTGCCGCGCTCGAATTCCACCAGCAGGATCGCTTCGGTTCCCGCCGGGAGGTCGGTCACCGCCTCGCCTTTCGCGGCGCGCGCCTCCCGCACCAGGTCGAGAAAGGTCCGGTCCAGCAGCTCGACCGCCGATGGCTCGAAGGCGCTGATCCCCTGCACTGCCTGCTCGAGATCATCCAGGGACCGGAGCGCGATCCGTACGCCGCTCCGCGCCGCGGGGATCGGATCGAGTCGCCAGCGGATCGTGGTGATGAAGCCGAGCGTCCCTTCGGCGCCAATCAGCAGCTCGAGATCGTCGCCGGTGGTCAGCCAGTGATCCAGGGCGTACCCTGCGGTGTTCTTCCGTACCCGGGGGAATCGCGCCCGGATCTGGTCTGCCGCCAGCCGGATGGCCGGTGCGGTCCTGAGATGGAACCGGTTGACGGCGGTGGGGAGTCCGCGATTGATGGCACCCTGGCTCACCATCGGCCCGCTCGCCTCACCCCGGCTCAGCCAGCCCACCTCGCCATCTCCCGTCACCACCTCCATGCCCATCACCCAGGGCCGGACCGGCCCGTAGCGCACCGTGCGCGCCCCCGCCGCGTTGGTCGCCACCATTCCACCAAGCGTCGCCCAGCGACTGCTGGAAGGATCGGGTGGGAGACGAAGTCCGTGCTCGGCGGCGGCCCGGTTGAGTTCTCCCTGGGTGATGTTGGCGCTGGTGATTGCGGTCCGGGAGACGGGGTCGACTTCGAGGGTGCGCGGCATGCCGTCACGCAGATCGACGATGACTCCGTGGCCAACCGCGTTGCCGGGTATTCCGCTCCCGGCGCCGCGGGCCGTGAGCGGCGTCCGGGTCGCGCGGGCCCACGCGACCAGTGACTGCAGTTCGCTGACGCTGGCCGGTACCGCGACACCGAGCGGGATGAGCCGATAGATTCCCGCGCCCTCCGAATACGCGGCGCGCACCCGGGGATCGGTGTTCACCAGCGGGCTCGAGACAGGGAAATTCGGCATGCCCAAACGTAGTGGCTCTCCCTTGACAAGGAATGGCATGGGGGAAAGGCTTATCAATAATGTCGGAAATCCCGAAGGCCCAGCTGATTCACATCGACGTCGACCGCCGCCTCGGCCACGAGTGGGACGAGTGGGACGGCAAGCCGCTGCCCAATCTCGGCGACTTCGACAGTGAGCCGGGGCTCTTCTTCGTCTGGGCCGGGGGAACGATCGTTGCCGCCCTCGGTACCGTCGCCATCCTGCTCTACCTGCTGAGCCCCAGACTCGGGCTCATCGTGCCCAGGCTGCCGACCGCCCTGTGGCTGATCCTCGGGGCAAGCGCCGTCCTCACGTGGGCCTGGCTGACGCTCATCATCGGGTCGTTCCTGGTGAGGCGCCCGATGCTGCCCGAACGACTGGTGGAGCGCGGGCCGCTTCTCTGGCTCATGCGCTGGACGTCGGTGCTGGCGGATCGGTTCGGCCGGCGCGACTGGGTGGAGAACGCCGCCGTGAAGGTCTACGACTTCTTCGCCGCGTCGCGGGACCGCAAGGTGGGGAAGGGCGAACTCCTCCTGCTCATTCCGCGCTGCCTTTCCAAGGCGGCGCTCGATGGCGTGCTCGCGATCGCGGGGAAGTACGAGGTGGCGGTCTTCGTCGCGACGCGGGGGCAGCTGGCCCGGCGGGTGATCCGCGAGCGCCGCCCCCGTGCCGTCGTCGCGGTCGCCTGTGAACGCGATATGGTCTCCGGACTCACTGACGTCGCCGGCAAGGTCCCGGTGCTCGGCCTCACCATGTCGCTGCCGACCGGCCCCTGCAAAGACGCGGGGATCGACCTCGCCAAGCTGGAACACTGGGTGCGGACCTACGTCGCCTAGCGTTCCAACCGCCTAACCGCCTAACCGCCTAACCGCCTAACCACCCAACCGCCCAACCGCCCAATCGCCTTCCCGCCTTACCTCGTCGTCGTATCCGCCGCGCCAGCTCCCGCATACAGCTTCGCCAGCTCCGTCACGATCTGCTCCATGCGCATGCCCACGGGATGGTCCTTCGGCACCTGACGGTCGAGGTCCCGCGGCGAGAGGCTCGCATCCGCCAGGGGGCGGAAGACCGTCTCCACCGTGAGCTTGCTGTACCCCGATCGGGTAGGGTCCACCCACGCGCGCACCTGCACCACCTGCGGCCCGACTCGGCGGGCCGACGTCGGACGCTTGGTGCCGGCATTGAACCACGCCGTCTCGATATACCCGTCGCGCACTTCCACCTTGGTGACCGGCAGCGAATCCGAGCGGAGCACGTCGGCCAGCGCGCCGGTCGCGCTCTTCACCTCCAGCTCCAGCTCGGCCTGCGCGGCTCCAGTCACCGGCGGGTAATACGGCCGAGTGGTCGCCGGCGAGCAGGCTGACGCGGAGAGGACGACGGCGAGCAGCAGGCCGCGCATTCGCGACTCTCGCATGGGGTGTGGCACCGGTCAGGCTTCCGGATCGCCGGTAGCGACTTTGCCGAACCATTCCTCCATCGACAACTGGCCCCCGGCCTTCTCGGCGCGACCCTGATCGGTGCGCGGCAGGTCCTCCTGCATGATGTCGATCCGCTTCCATCCGGCGAATGGCGTTTCAACGGCGGGGCGCGGCACGTACCGTGAGGAGGCGACCCGCGCGTAGCGGTGCACGTACCGGGGACAGT
This sequence comes from uncultured Gemmatimonadales bacterium, assembly GCA_963817435.1. GTDB lineage: Bacteria > Gemmatimonadota > Gemmatimonadetes > Gemmatimonadales > GWC2-71-9 > JADJOM01. Next base: position 72,648 of record CAWFNY010000003.1, on the reverse strand, counting down.
TGGGGAAGAGATGGGTCACCGCGACCCGCACCACGAGTTGAGCCTCGTGCCAGGTCGGGAGCAGCGGATCCTTCGCGTCGACGGTCGCGGTGCCCTGCACCCGGAGCCGAAACGGATGCTCCAGGTCCATGAAGAGCAGCCCCACGTTCCGCTGGCCGGCGATGTTGCCCATCGAGTAGAACATCCCGTTCCCGTCGTAGGACGGGAAGGCGAGCGTCGTGGCATCGAGGACCCGCACGAACCCCGGATCGCCCCCTTTGTAGGAAACCGTCGGGCGTCCCTCATGGTCCACGCTCGCGAGCCAGAACAGATCGCGGCTCTCGATGAAGGCCCGGTCCTGATCGGTGATCTCGGTGTGGTGCGCGACGACGGCCAGCTTGTCGGCGATGCGCCGGGTGTCGAACTGGTCCTGCAGTGCCCGATGGTCCGGGCCGTAAAGGCTGCTCATCGATGTGGTGCTCCGCTGGCGAATGAAGGGTGAAGCTATCGTCCGAGTTCCACCGGCTGGGCTGGATCCTGGCTGTAATCGTAGAAGCCCCGCCCCGATTTGTGGCCGAACATGCCGGCAGTGACCATGCGACGGAGCAGCGGCGGCGCGGCGTAGCGGGTCTCGTGATACTCCTCGAACATGATGTCGGCAATTCGGGCGAGGGTGTCCAGGCCGACGAAGTCGGCGAGGGTCAGCGGCCCCATCGGGTGGCCGGCGCCGAGCCGCATGGCGGTGTCGAGGTCGGCGGTGCTGGCGACGCCGTGCTCCCGCGCGCGGATCGCATCCAGCAGGTACGGCACCAGCAGCAGGTTGACGATGAATCCCGAGATGTCCTTCGCGGCGACGGCCTCCTTGCCGAGGCTCCGCACGAAGGCCACCGCGCGGTCGAAGGTCGCGTCGCTGGTCCGCACGCTCCGCACCACCTCGACCAGCGGCATCATCGGGACCGGATTGAAGAAGTGCAGCCCGACGAAACGATCGGCCCGCCCCGTCGTCGCGGCCATGCTGATGATGCTGAGACTCGAGGTATTGGAGGCGAAGATCGTGCCGGGACCGCAGCGCGCGTCGAGGTCGTGGAAGAGCTCGTTCTTGAGCGCGAGGTCTTCCGTGACCGCTTCGATGATCAGCCCGCAACCGGCGAGTACCGCGGCATCGGTCGTGAAGCCGAGCCGCCCCAGCGCGGCGTCCCGGTCCGCCGCCGCGAGCTTCCCCTTCTCGACGAACCTGGCGAGCGACTTCTCGATCCCAGCCTTGCCCTTCGCCAGTTGCGACTCGGCGGTGTCGCGCACGATGGTCCGATAACCTGCCGTCGCGCAGGCCTGCGCGATGCCGCTGCCCATCAGCCCGCAGCCGAGGACGCCGACACTTCCGATGGTCGTCATGGATTCAGCGCCTTTCGGACTTCATCGAGGAATGCGCCCATGACGCCCGACCCGCGAGGCGGCAGCGCATGCGACGGTTTGACGTCGCCGCGTTCGAGGTGATCCAGCGCGCGCTCCAGGCCAAGCAGGGTCCGCTCCGGGATGGGCCGGAACTGGCGTGAGATCGCCCAGCCGGCCAGCGCGGCGAGCGGCAGCGGCGCGGCCGCCAGCAGCCAGAACGGGGACATCACCATCAGGATCGCGGCACTCGCGACCCCGAGTCCCCCCATTGCCGTCATCCCGCCGACGAAGCCGCTGCGGGTCGCGCGGAGGTCGGCGCTGAGTGCGACATGGCAGAACCCTGGCTCGAGGGCCGTGACGGTCGCGGTGACGAGTCCGGCGCGAGTCAGCATGAATGGCTTCTTGCCGCCGAATGCGGCAGAGGACTTCCGGATCGCGGCCTGCATGCCGCGGAGCGGCTCCCACGCGATCCGGCCCGGCTGCTGGCGCTGCACGACGAGCAGCTCCTGGCTATCCATCCACCCGAGCAGGGCCCGCTCGACGTCGGCGACCGTGCCGCGGACCACCCGCTGCGCGGTGACAACCGCGGCGCCGAGGGTGCGGTCGAGCAGGCCATTGGGCGCCGGCAGCACGTCGCGGCCATGTTCCTCGAGCATCGCCTGCTTGAGATAACGCTCGGGAATGCCGACTTCCTTGCCGAGTGAGACAACCTCGTCCGGGGTCATGCCATCGGAGAGATCGCGCTCGCCGGTCTGCAGTTCGGCGGCGCGCTGTATGATGCGCTCGATGGCGGCGCGATCGACGCGGGAGGGAAGGTTCTCGGACATCAGAGGGCTTCGACGATGACCGCCTCGCCCTGGCCTCCGCCGATACAGGCGCTGGCGAGGCCGAAGCGTTTGCCGCGCCGCTTGAGCGCATGCAGCAGGTGCAGGGTGAGCCGGGCTCCGCTGGCCGCGAGCGGGTGCCCGATCGCGATCGCGCCGCCGTCCACATTGGTCCGCTCGCGGTCGAGCTTCAGCTCCCGCTCCACGGCGAGATATTGCGCGGCAAAGGCTTCGTTCACTTCCACAAGGTCCATCTGTTCGAGCGTCATGCCCGCCCTGGCCAGCGCCTTGCGCGCGGCTGGCGCGGGGCCGATGCCCATCAGCGCCGGCTCCACGCCAGTCACCGCCCAGGACACCAGCCGGCCGATCGGCGTGAGGCCCTGCGCCTGCGCGATCTCGGCATCCGCGAGCACGACCGCCGCGGCACCGTCGCAGATCCCCGACGCATTACCGGCCGTGACCACACCGTCCTTCCTGAAATACGGCGCCAGCTTCGCGAGGCCCTCGGCGCTCGTGTCGGGCCGCATGTGCTCGTCCGCCCCCCAGGGTTCCGCCTGCTTCGTCTTGCGGTTCATGATCGGGATGGGCGCGATCTCATCGGCGTACCCGCCCGCGGCCCAGGCGTCGCGCGCGCGCTGCTGGCTCAGGAGCGCGACCGCGTCCACGTCCGCGCGGCTGAGGGCGTAGCGGGTGGCGAGGTTTTCGGCGGTCTCCGCCATGGAGAGCCCGCATTCGGTGTCGCGCAGCGCTTCCCAGAGGGTGTCCTCGAGCGGAGCCGCAGGGCCGAGCCGGAGCCCCCACCGGGCGCCCCGCACCACGTGAGGGGCCTGGCTCATCGACTCGGTGCCGCCGGCGACGACGATGCGAGATTCGCCTAACAGAATCTGCTGCGCTCCCTGGACGATCGCCTCGAATCCGGAGCCGCAGAGCCGGTTCACCGTCACCGCCGGCGTCTCGACCGGGCATCCCGCCTTGAGCGCGACATGCCGCGCGAGATAGATCGCGTCGGCGCTGGTCTGCAGCGCGTTGCCGAAGATGACGTGATCGATACTCGCGGGCGGAACGCCCGAGCGTTCGAGCGCGGCCCTGGCGGCGACGATGCCGAGCTGGGTAGCGGAGAAGTCCTTCAGTGCCCCGCCGAACGCGCCGAATCCGGTGCGCGCGCCGGCGAGGAAGAGTACGTCCCGGGGGTGCCCCTGGGTGGGCATGGCGGGCTCCCTATATAAGGAAAGGGGCTTCGGAGCCCGAAATATCGCCGCAGGTTGGGGGGAAGTCGAGCGAGCGATGAAGCCATTGCCCGTCAACGAGTTAATTCACGGCGTTCCGGCTAGGAATCCCCCAGCAGCTTCTGCCGCCGTGCGGTGGCGTTGGCATCCCGGAAGACTCGGAGCGATGCGACGCCCCGCTGGATTTCTCCGACCCGTATTTCGTACGTCGTGGTGACGAAGGGGATGATCTCGAACGAGACGGTTCGGCTCGGACGCGGGTACGGTTCCGTCTTGCCGAAGCGCGGGTTCTGCTCACCGGAACGCAGGGCGCGGATCTGGATGTCGCGCCCGCCGTCGACTTCGATCCGGTAGACCTGCCCCTGCTGGAGTTCCACGCGGGTGAACTCGAGTCCCGCACCGGTGAACTCGTGGTCCAGGATCAGGCTGTCTCTGGCAACGATGGTGTCGGTGCCGGGAAGTTGTGTCTGGGAAACGGTGGCGCTGCCGATGAGCAGGGCCAGAGCGAGCGGTGTGAACATGACGTCTCTCCCGCAGAATGGTTCGCCGGCGCTGGAAGCGCCGATCTTCTCTGGGGAGACGAACGAGTGCGGGGTATTGGTGACATCACCCGCGATGGCGGGTTTGCGTCAGGCGGGGCGGAACGCGGAATTACCCGTCGGCGATGTGATGGCCGCAGTTGATGCAGTGCTTCCAGCCGAGTTCGAGTTCCGACTGACATTCGGGACAGCGGGTGAAGGTCTGATTCTGGCCGCAGTGCGGGCAGAAATTCACGGTGCGGCTGCCGGGCAGCCGGCCGCCGCAGAAGCCGCAGCGGGCTCCCGTTTCACGGTGGAGCGCCGGCCCGGTGGGCGTGGGTTCAGCGGTAATCCGCGGGAGCGGCGGCACCATCGGTGCCGCGGGCGGAGCGGGCTCGGCGGAAAATGACATGCGGCGCACCGGCTCGGTCGGCGGATCCACCACGGGCTCGGGGCGGCGCGGGGGCATCGGCAGATCGATGGGGTCGTCCTCGGGTGGTGCATACGACTCTTCGGGGCCTGGGCCGAGCGCGTGCGCCAGCGGTTCGGTGCCCAGCAGCATCTCGGCCTTTGGGTGCTCGCGAAGTATGCCGAGGTCGGGATTGGGACTGGTCAGCTGGTCGTTGAAGAGCTGCGCGATGTCGTCGTCGACCATGCGCACGAACCCGCCCTCGCCGGCGCAGAGCCTGAGGACCAGCATGTCGTAGTCTTCGGCGGAGTCGATGGCGAGAGAGCGGCGATTGGTGCGGTACGGCATGACGGACGTCAGCAGATCGCCCACGGCCAGCGGACGATGCAGGCGGGCCGGATCGATGGCGATTAGGTTATCCACCAGTCGGCGGAAGAGCCGTTCGAGGTCGGTCATGGAATGCGGAGACTAGAGCCGCCCTCTCGCACTGTCAAGCAAGGAGCGTTGATGCGCACCCTCTGTCTCTCCCTTGGCGCCCTCCTGGCCGCCGCCCCACTCGCCGCCCAGAGCGACTGTTCGCCGAGTTCGAGCTCCCATGAAGCGGATGTGTTCGCCCACTTCTCGGTGCCGCTCGCCTACAGCCTGGGACAGGCGCCGTGGGTCTACCGGCCCGGCTCGGTGCAGATCGGAGTGGAGGGTGCGCTGGTGCCGGACGCGAACAGCAGCATGCGCACGCCGACGAAGTGCCGGCCCACCGCCGGCCCGGAGAACTGGAACGTGGCGAATGTCCTGATCCGCCCGCGGTTCGGATTCGAGCTCGGCGATGGCGTGCTGCTCGAGGTGAGCTGGCTCCCGCCGGTGAAGGTCGGCGACATCAAGCCGAATCTGTGGAGCTTCGCGCTCTCGCGCACGGTGCCGATGAGCACCAGGGGGGCGATGTTCACGGGCCGCATCCATACCACGCTCGGAAGCATCCGGGCCCCGATCACCTGTTCCGCCGCCGCGGTCCTCGCCGCCGGTCCCTGTTTCAACGGCACGAAGTCGAACGACCGCTTCTCCCCCAACATCTTCGGCGTGGAGCTGGCCTTTGCATGGCCGCTGGCGCAGGGCCGGCTCCGTCCCTACCTCGGTGCCGGCTACAACATCCTGCATCCACGATTCGAGGTCAGCTATACCGATTCGCTCGGTCAGGCAAACCATCAGAAGACGCGAGTGAACATGAGCCGGTATGCCTTCTTCGGCGGCGCGACGCTCGAACCCATCCCGGGCCTGATGCTCAGCGCCGAGGCCTACACCGCTCCGGCGGACCTGATCACCGCGAGGGTCAGGATGAACGTGATGTTCGGAGGAAAGGGCCGCCGCTAGTCGCGATCGGCGAGGGGGAACCGCTCCCCCGCCGCCATGCGCCGCTCCAGCGCGGCGAATGCCGCATCGGAGTCGTACGAGGCGTATTGTCCCCTGGCGCGCCTGGCCTCGAGCCAGGCCGGGAAGCCGGAGTCGATCGCCCCGGGCGAAGTGATCTGCTCAGTCGCCGCTTGCACCGCAAGGTCGTTGGCGTATTCGTTCTTGGCGTGGCCCTTGTGGCCGCGCACCCAGGTGTACTGGACCTCGTGCTTGCGGGCGGAGTCGACCAGTACCCGCCACAGCTCCAGGTTCTCGATCTCCCCGCCCTTCCGCTTCCAGCCGCGCGCGATCCAGCCGGGCACCCATTCGCGCATGCCCTTGATCAGATACTCCGAGTCGGACACCAGCAGCACCTGCAGCCGCTTCCCCTTCCCGGCGAGGAGCTGGAGGGCGGCGATCGCGCTGGAGAGCGCCATGCGGTTGTTGGTCGTGTCAGGGGCGTGGATGTAGAAATCGCGCCGCTGGACGGCGCAACCCACACGAATTTCGATCAGGCCGCCGGCGCCGCCTGGAGTGGCGCGGGCCTGACCGTTACCGAGACAGCTCTCGTCAAGATGGAGTACGGCGATGGGCAGTGTAGGAGCTGGCACCAGGCGCGACGGGTTGCATGTGGATCAGCACCGGAATGTCGGAGGCCCGCAAGATAACCTCGGTATGGGAGGGGATCCGCCAGCCGCTCTCCTCCCGGTGCGCGCCGACGAAGAGCGCATTGCAGCCGAGACGTGCGATGGTGTCGGGAATCGCGGATTCCAGTTCGCCTTCGATGAGGTGGGTATCGAAATCGAGCTGGGCGACGGAGAGCGCCCCGGATGCCCGCGCCAGCGCCTCACGCCCTTCGGGCCTGTCCTCGCCCACGTGCAGCACATCGAGATGGGCGCCGGTGATGCCGGCGAACCGGGAGCCGAAGGCGAGGGCCGTCTCGCTGTTGGGGCTGCCGTCGTAGGCGATCAGCACCCGGTCCATCGGCGTCGGCACCAGGCCCGTCACGAGGATGGGCCGGTTCGACCGGCGCGTCAGCTCACGGGTGTCCGGGCCGATCGCGTCCCCTCCCGTCGGGACCAACTCACCGCGAAGACCTTTGCGTCCCACGACGACGACCCCGACCTGATCGGCCATCTCCCGGAGCACTTCGATCGCCACGCCTTCGCGGATGCGGGTCTCGACCTCGAGGCCCGCGCGACGGACCGCGCCGGCGGCGTCTTCCAGCATGTCCACCGCCGCCCGCTCCAGGTCCTCACGCGAGGTGGGCATGTTGGCGTTGGTGAACTCCATCCACGGCGCACCGAGCGCCATCTCTCCCGTATGGCCCGGCCCAGGGATGACGTGGAGCAGCACCAGCCGGGCCCGAAAGCGCTGCCCGATCAGGATGCTCTGCGCCAGTGCCACCTGGCACTGCAGCGACCCGTCGAGGCCGACGAGGATGGAGGTGAACATGGGTGGACGGTGGCGGTTGGGAGGGGAGGTGTCAAGACTCCATGGCCTTCAGAGTACCTGGAATGCCTCCACGTCGGTCAGCACGAAAACCAGCTCCTCGCCGGTCATCGGGAGCCGGCCCACGAAGGCGTCGTGATTCTCGCGGTGGGTCATGCGGGTCGGGACGACGATGTATTCGGTTCCGCGGCGCATGATCGCAACCCGGCGGCCGTCGCGGATGGCGCGCTCGAGCTGATCGATTCGTTCGGGAGACCAGCGCATCATGTCAGTCCGCCTTTGCGACGTGGATGATGCCGACTTCACCGGTGATTGCACCGATGACGGCGCGGCTCAGCGTACCCTCGGCCTCGAGGTCCGCGAGGACCGCCGTGAGCCGATCGGGTGGGACACCGAGCAGCAGCCCGCCGGAGGTTTGCGCGTCGGCCAGGAGCAGCCGGTCGGATTCGGTCACCCCGCCGCCCCAGATCACATTCGACGCCGCGTCGAGGTTTCGCCGGGTGCCACCCGGAATCACTCCCGCCTCCGCGAACTCCCGCGCCCGCGCCAGAATCGGCAGCCGGTTCACGATCAGGCGGGCACCGACTCCGCTGCCCCGGACGAGGTTGCCGAGATGCCCGAGGAGGCCGAATCCGGTGACGTCGGTCGCCGCGCGCAGCCCGTGGGCGCGCGCCACCCGCGCGGCGCCATCGTTGAGCGCCGTCATGGAGACGATCGCTTCCGCGAGATCGGCCTCGGTGATCCGGTCGCGCTTGAGCGCGGTGCTCAGGATCCCCGTCCCGAGCGGCTTGGTGAGTACGAGCACGTCCCCCGGGCGCGCGGCCGCGTTGGTGAGCATCCGGTCCGGGTGCACCTCGCCCAGCACCACCAGGCCCACATGCGGTTCCAGCGCGTCCACCGAGTGGCCGCCGATGATCGGGCAGCGCGCCCGGGTGGCGATCTCCGCCATGCCATCGAGCACCTCGCCGAGCAGCTCGAAGGAGAGTGTCTCGCGGGGCCAGCCGACCAGGTTGAGCGCGAACAGCGGCGTCGCACCCATCGCGTACACGTCACTCAGTGCGTTCGCGGCGGCGATCCGCCCCCAGGTCGCGGCATCATCCACGACGGGGGTGAAGAAGTCCACCGTGGCCACCAGGGCGCGGTCGTCGCTCAGGCGATAGACCGCGGCATCATCCCTGGTCGCCGCGTCGACGAGGATGTTCGAATCCCCGAAGGACGGCACATGACGCAGCACCTGCGCCAGCTCGGCCACGCCGAGCTTGCAGGCTCAACCCGCGCCGTGGGAGAGCGAGGTGAGGCGGATGCGCGGCTTCTGGTCGCGGGGCTCGTCGGTCATGGATATCTTCCTTGCGTGACTCCCGAAATCATCGAGGTATTCACCGCGCTCATGCTGGGCTTCCTCCATGCGCTGGAGGTGGATCACATGCTGGCGGTCACGACGTTCGTCGCCGGGCGGCCCGCGCTCTCGACCGCGGCCCGCTTCGGCTTCCGCTGGGGCGTGGGCCATTCCGTCGCGGTGCTCGCCCTCGGGGGAGTGCTGCTGGTGACCGGAGTCCGCTGGCCCGAGGGCTTCGATGCGATCGGGGAGGGCGTCGTGGGTCTGATGCTCGTTGGCCTGGGGATATGGGCGCTCCGGTCGAGCCGGAAGTTACACCTTCACGAGCCCTCGGAACACGGCGACCACGCACACCTCCACCTGCACAGCGGACCGGCCGCACATGGGCATGAACATCCCCATGCCCATCCGCACGCCCACGACTCCACCAACACCGATTCCCATCATCACGACGGTCATGGGATCACGCTGGTCGGGCTGATGCACGGTCTGGCCGGTTCGAGCGCGGTTGTCGCGCTCGTCCCGGTCACGATGATTCAGCGAACCGATGTGGGATTGGCGTATCTCGCGGCGTTCGGCGTCGGGGTGACGGCGGGCATGATGCTCTATGCCGTGGTGGCGGCGTTCGCCGTGCGCCAGGCGGCGACCCGTTCGCTGCAGTGGGGGCGGCGGATCACCGCCCTGGTCGGCCTGGCGGGCATCCTGGTCGGGACTGTCTGGGTCTGGCGGGCGGTGGCGAGCTAGCGGTCGCCCCCCGCTAACCCATCACCACGCTCAGCAGCAGTCCGGCCACCACGATCCGGATCACCCCTCCGACCGCCGGCTTCCAGGGCATGCCTCCGACCGGATGGCTCCGCATCCGCGAGGGGATCTCCATCAGTCCCCCCACGACCAGAAACAGGAGCAGCGCACCACCGCTGCCGAGGCTGCTGAACCAGAGGCCGGCGAAGAGAGTGAGCAGCGCCGATTCGACGGCTAGTGCCACGAGGGAAGCCCGGAGCGCCGGCCCCATCGCTCCCGGCGTCGCCCGGATTCTGCGCTCCGCTTCCCGCCATGCCACGAAGAGCAGCATCAGCGCCGCCCACGCCAGCAGGACCCGCGTGAAGGTCATCTAGAAGGTGGCGCGGAGAGAGTCGGCGCTGTACAGCTGGCCGCGCACCATCACCCGCTGCACCCCGCGGGTGTTCCGGATGTCGTTCAGCGGGTTTGCCTTCAGCACGACGAGGTCGGCCACCTTGCCAGGCGCCAGGATTCCGATCGAATCGGCGCCAAGCAACTGGGCGGAGTTGAGCGTGGCGGTCTGCAGCGCGTCGGAGGGAGTGAGACCCGCGCCGACGAGCAGCTCCAGTTCGGTGTGCAGGCTGAGGCCCGGCACCAGCATCTGGTTCGTGGCGTCGGTACCGGCCACAATGCGTCCGCCCGCCGCACGGAACTCGCGGAGGAAGAGATCCTGATTGGCGCGCGAGGCGCGGAACGCCGCGAAGTCGGCGCCGGTCCACCCGGCGCGCGCGATCATGCCCGGAACGTCCCACTTCCTGATCTGGCTGTCGGGCATGCTCTTGAGATCGTCACCCGTGAGCACGGCCGGGTCGTCGAGTCGGCTGAGGGTCTCGTGCAGGACCAGGGTGGGGATCATGGTCGTCCGGGCTTCCGCCAGCGTCGCGGCGACTCGCCCGAGACTGGCGCTGTCGAGCCCGGCCCAGCTCTTCTCGAAGTAGGTCCACCCGCGAAAGAAGCTCGCGCGGTGCTCGGCGTAGAACTTCTCCGGCGTCTTGCTGATCGCTTCGGGGATGCCGGTGAGGTGTTCGATGGAGCCGACCCCCATCCGCGAGGCGGTCAGCGCATCGGTGAGGCCGAGATGGGCGGTGACCTTGAGGTTGAAGTTGCTCGCCTCGTCCATCAATGGCTTGAGCAGTTCCGGGGTGATGCGGGTGTAGAGCTTGAGGAAGTCGACGCCGAGGACCGCGCGGCGATCCACCGCCCGCCGGGCCTCCTCGGCATTCTTGACCTCGGTGGCGTCGGCATAGGTGGCGGGGGCGCCGTCGATCATCGCGCCCGCGCTGTAGATCCGCGGAGCGATGAGGCCGCCGAGGCCGGCTTCCTCCCGGAGTGCCAGGATGGAATCCTGGGGGCCGTGCACGTCGCGCACGGTCGTGACGCCCGCGGCCACGTAGCGGCTCAGCGCCCAGCGCTCCGTGTGGACATGCCCATCAATCAGCCCGGGAATGATCCACGAGCCGGTGACATCCACTTCGGTCGCGGTCTTGGGAATCTCGAAGCCTTCACGCGGGGCGATGGTTTCGATCTTTCCCCGGTACACCACGATCACCGCATCCCGCAGGACGGGGTCACCGGCACCGCTGATGAGATTGCCACCGACCAGGGCGATCCGGTCCTTGTGGCGCGGTGTGCAGGCGGCCAGGGCCACCAGGAGGACGAGTCCGAGTCGGCGCATCTCAGTTGCTCGCGGTGTGATCGTGCAGGATCTTCCAGCCATCGGTACCCGGCTCCATGACCAGCGTGACGGGACCGCCCACAGGGGGAGAAGCGGTCCGCAAGCCGCAGGCGGTCACGGTCGTGAGAGCGACAGGCAGAGGACGTGGCATCGGGGTCCGGTCGTTGAAGTAGGTGAAACGTGCCGCCCCGCTGGAGGTGGCGCAAGATGAGACAGATCTTCCCACAATCGCAATCCGGCGCTACCCTGCGCTATGTCTCTGTTCCGCTGGTGGGGCCGCGCGCCCGAGACTCCGCTGATCGTCCTGAGCAACCGCGAACCGTTCATCCATCATCGTGATGGCGATGGCTCGCTGCGCGTCGTCGCGCCCGCGGGCGGGCTGATCTCGGCGCTCCAGCCGGTGATGGCGATGGCTGGCGGCACATGGGTGGCCTGGGGGAGCGGCTCCGGGGATTTCGAGCTGACCGACACGGGTGATACGCTGCCGGTCCCCCCGGAGCAGCCGAGCTATCGGCTGCGGCGGCTGCGGCTCACGGCCGAAGAGGTCGCCGGCTACTATCTCGAGACGGCCAATCGCGCGCTGTGGCCGCTCTGCCATTCCCAGTTGCCCCGCTTCGTCTACGATGCCGCGCACTGGCTCATCTATCGGCAGGTGAACGAGCGGTTCGCTGCCGCGGCCATCGCCGAAGCCCGCGGCCGTCCCGCCACCTGCTGGATCCAGGACTATCATCTCGCGCTGGTGCCCGACATCCTGCGACGGGTGCGCCATCTCTTCGTCCACCAGTTCTGGCACATCCCGTGGCCATCGCCCGACATCCTGCGGGTCCTCCCCAGCGCCCGCACCCTGCTCACCGGGCTTCTGGGGAACCATCTGCTCGCCTTCCAGACCGCCGGCGATGCCGGGAACTTTCTCGAGGGCGTACGCCGCTTCCTGCGCGGCGCCGTCGTGGACCCGGCCCGCGGCCTGGTGCGCTACCGCGGGCGACGCACCGTGGTCCGGGATTTCCCGATCTCCATCGACGCAGAGACCTTTGCGGAACGTGCGCGTGACCCATCCACCGAAGCCGAGGCCCGCCGGCTGCGCCGCTCGGTGCTGCCCGGCGAAGGCCAGGTCTTCCTCGGCGTGGACCGGCTGGATTATACGAAGGGGATCCCGCGCCGCTTCCGTGCCCTCGAGCGCCTCCTGGATTCCCATCCGGAACTCCTCGGGCGGGTCACCCTGATCCAGGTCGGCGTGCCGACCCGCATGGAGCTTCCGGAATACTCGTCCTTCGAGGGCGAGGTCACGGCGATGGCGGAGCAGATCAATGGCCGCCTGGCGACGGCGGGGTGGCGGCCAATTCACCTGATCACGGAGCAGCTCGACCACGAGACCCTCGTGGCGTACTATCGCGCCGCCGACGTCTGTATCGTCTCGCCGCTGATGGACGGGATGAATCTCGTCGCCAAGGAGTATATCGCCTCCCAGGAAGGCCGGCTCGGCGTCCTCGTGCTGAGCCGCTTCGCCGGTGCCGCGCGGGAGATGCGCGAGGCGCTGCTGGTCAATCCGTACGACGTGGGCGCGCTGGCGGAGGTCCTCTACCGCGCCGTCACGATGCCGGCCGGGGATCGCGAGCAGCGGATGACCGCGCTCCGACGGCGGCTCCTGCGGCACACGATTCAGCACTGGATGGATGACATTTTCGCGGAAGTCGCCCGCGAGCGCCGCCGGACATGAGTCATCCGCTGTCGCGTGGCACTCCGGCGCGTGCCGCGTTCAATCGTCTGGTGGAATCGGAGTCGCCGCTGTTTTTCCTCGATCTTGATGGCACCCTCGCCCCGCTGGTGGCGGATCCCGCCATGGCACGGGTTCCCGCAGCCACCCGCCGAGCCCTCCAGGCCCTCCGGCGAACGGGGGTGCAGGTGGTGCTCGTCTCCGGGCGCTCGATCGACGGCGTGCGACGGGTGGCGGCCACGCCGGTGGACGCGATCCTCGGTGATCATGGGGCGCGGGCGCTCATCCGCGGCCGGGTCAGGCCCTGGATCGCGGCGAACCGCGCCCGCCTGACAAAAGCCGTACAGGCGATCTCGGCACTGGTGGACGTGACTCCGGGGATCGTCCTCGAGCAGAAGGATCGCTCGCTCGCCATCCACCTGCGCATCCTCGGGCAGCACAGCCATCCGGCGGCCCGCAGGATCGCCCGACGGCTCCGCGAGAGGGGACTCCGGGTGCTCGAGGGCCACCGGGTGCTGGACGGGCAGCTGCCGGGGGTCAACAAGGGCGTCGCCGTCACCCGCTGGCTCGCACGCACCGCTCCGGACGCGGTGCTCTACGCGGGCGATGACACCACCGACGAGGATGCCTTCCGCGCGCTCCGCGGGCGCGGCATGGTCATCGGCGTCGGTCCGCGGGCGACCGGCGCCGCGTTCCGCACCCGCGACCCCTCCACCTTCGCCACCTGGCTCGCACGGCTCGCCGCGGCGCGCAGCGCGCGAGGCGCCGCCAGATGACCGCCAGCCAGCCGTCCATCTCCTCGTACGGGCTCATCGGCGACATGCGCACCGCGGCGCTCATCGGGCTGCATGGGGGCATCGACTGGTGCTGCCTGCCCCGGTTCGATTCGGGCAGTGTCTTCGCGGCCCTGCTCGATCCGCAGCGCGGCGGGACCTGGGTCATCCAGCCGCAGGGGGAGTTCACCTCGACGCAGCAGTATCTGCCCGGCACCAACATCCTGGAGACCACGTTCCGGACCGCCGCCGGCGAGGCGGTGGTCACCGACTTCATGCCCGTCACGCTGGATGGGCGTCCGGTGAGCGCCCACCCGGAGATTCACCGCCAGGTGCGCGGTGTCACCGGCGAAGTGCCGATGCAGTCGCGCTTCATGCCCCGCTTCGAATACGCGTCCCGCGCGACGCGCCTGGAAGTGCTGCGGAGCGGACTCTTCGCGAGCGATCGCACCGAGCAGGTCGTCACCCTCTCCAGCGCCGAGCCGTTTGCCTGGTCGGTGGAGCAGGGCGCGGCGAGCGCCAGCTTCACGCTCCCGGCGGGCCGGGTCCGCTGGCTCGTGCTGCGCTACGACGACGATGATGTGCACCCGGTGGACCGCTACGACAGCGCCGGCAAGCTGGAGACGACGGCCGCATACTGGCGGCTATGGAGTTCCCGTATCCGCTACGGTGGCGCATTTCACGCCGAGGTGGAGCGCTCCGCGCTGCTGCTCAAGCTGCTGACCTACGCGGAGACAGGCGCCATCATCGCCGCGCCGACGACCTCACTGCCCGAGGTGGCCGGCGGCTCCCGCAACTGGGATTATCGCTTCGTCTGGCTGCGGGACGCGGTCTTCTCGCTCTCAGCGCTGCAGAGTGTCGGACATGTGGAGGAGGCGGCCGAGTTCATGCGTTTCCTCCGGCGGGTGTGCCGGCACGAGACCGGCGGCCACCTGCAGATCATGTACGCGGTGGACGGCGAGCGGGATCTGGTGGAACGCCAGCTCGATCATCTGTCAGGCTACCGCGCTTCGCGCCCGGTCCGCGTCGGGAACGGCGCCGCCGGCCAGCTCCAGCTCGACGTCTATGGCGAGGTGCTCTCGGCGGTCGACCACTGGCGCCGTCATCACGAACTTGGCGAGGGCGCCTGGCGCTCGCTGCATCCGCTGGTGGACTGGGTCAGCCAGAACTGGCAGCTTCCCGATTCGAGCATCTGGGAGGTCCGGGGCGAGACCCGGCACTATCTCTACAGCAAGGTGATGAGCTGGGTGGCACTCGACCGCGGGGTGCGGATCGCCCAGGAGCTGAGTCTGCCCGCCGACCTCGCCCGCTGGGCCGCCGCGCGGGACGCGGTGCACGCCGAAGTCCTGGCACGCGGCTGGAATCCGGCCAAGGGCTCGTTCGTACAGTCGTACGACCACCCTGAGACGCTCGACGCCTCGGTGCTTGCGATGGGGCTGGTGGGGTTTCTTGCGTGGGAAGATCCGCGGATGGTGTCCACCGTCCGCGCCGTGCAGCGCGAGCTCACCTCTCCGGACGGAGATCTGGTCTACCGGTATCGGACACCGGACGGGCTCGAGGGCGAGGAGGGCGCCTTCTCGATCTGCACCTTCTGGCTGGCCGAGGCGCTTCACCGCATCGGCGATCTGCCGCAGGCCGGCCGGATCTTCCAGCGCATGCTGACCCACGCCAATCACGTGGGCCTCTACTCGGAGGAGATCGACCCGGCGACCGGCGAGTTCCTGGGCAACTTCCCCCAGGGTTTCACCCATCTGGCCCTGATCCACTGCGCCGTCACACTCGCGGAGCAGACTGGCTAGGATCAGGGCTCGTCGCCGGTGCTGTCCGGTTCGGGGAACTGTTCGTCCTCAGTGGTGGGCGGCTCGTCGGCCAGCCCGTCGACTTCGCTCTTCAGTGCATCCACCTGCTTCAGGAACTCGGCCGGCTTCACGCTGGGTATCCACCGGGCCCCGATGGCCTTGAGCGGCGTATCCTCGAAGCGACTGGCGTAGTCCACCTGCTCGCGATGGCCGGAGAGCGCCACGATCCCCGCCAGCCCTCCGATCACGCCCAGCGACCACAGCAGTCTCGGCCATCGCGCCATCCCCGATACCCGGGCCAGATGCGCGGCCAGCGTCGCCACCCCGATCGTCAGCGCGAGCGTGCCGGCAAGCACGTCCCAGCCGAAGCCGCCCGGAAAGAAGAAGCTCAGGTATTCGAAGGTGCCTGACGAACAGATGAAGCCCGCCAGCGCGAGGCAGGCGATGGCGAAGTGCTCCAGGAACCGGAAGCGGTGCTGCGTCACCCGGCCCACCAGCGCCCAGGCACCGGCCCAGACCACGACGACGAGCAGCATCATCAGCGAATCGCCGAGCATCCCCGCCACGGTGACACGTGAGATCTTGCCGAGATACTCGTTGACTGCGACCAGCACGCCAGTCGCGGCGGCGATCGCGATGGCGGTGAGTGGCGCGTCGCTCAGGCTGAGCCGCCCGCCCGGCGGCGCATCGACCAGCGCCGGCTCGGCCGGCAGACTCTCGTCGAGAAAGCGGACCGTCGTCCGCCCCAGCCGGAACTCGGAGCCGGAGCGCACCGGGCAGCGAACCACGCGCTGGCCCGAGACCGCATCGAAGGTCCCGTTCACGGTGCCCTGGTCCACGAGCAGCAGCGTGCCGCTGCCGTCCCATTCCAGCAGCGCGTGGCGCGGGTCGGCGTAGCGATCGTCCAGGATCACGTCGTTGTCGAGGCCGCGTCCGATCGTGGCCGGGAAGGCGCGGATGCGCACCCGGTGGCGGACGCCCCGGCGCTCGAGCACCTCGACGATCATGGCGCCGCCCTCCCGATGCTCGCGAGGTAGCGTTCGATCACCCGGCGCGCGTTCTCGAAAGTCACCCCGGAGAGGGTCAGTGTCGTGATCAGCCCCCGGTGCGGGTCGCCGAGCGTCGCGGCCTTGAAGAAGGCGTCGTAGAGTCCCGGGAGCCTGCGGTAGCGGCGGGTGCAGAAGACCGTCTTGAGCGTGAGCGATCCCTGCCGCACGTTGCCAACCGCGCAGCGCTGCGGGGTGACCACGTCGCGGCCCTGGTAGCTGAGCCCCTCGCGCGTGAACTCGCCGGTGAGGAGCGAGTAGAACCGGAACCGGTTCAATTCGTCGGTGGACAGCACGGTATGCTTGAGCTCCAGCACGCCCGACCACTGGTCGCCCGAGATGAAGATGTAGTCGTCGGTGGAACACTGGTGGGTGATCATTTCGTACGGCCTGGTACTGCCGTGTGAGGCATCGCCCCAGCACTTGAAGAAGGCGGCCGGCCGGGTCGGCACCCGGTATCCGCCGAGCACGATCGTCGGCGTCGAATCGGCGAAGAGCTTCGCCAGGTAGAGGTCCTGATAGCTCAGCATCTGCTGCGCGACCGTCGCGAGCAGGCTGTCGGGGCGGTGGTAGTCCGGCCGACGCGCCTCCGCGACGAGCGCGATCACCCGATCGACGGGCACCAGGAAGCTGATCCCCTCCCCTGCGGTCGAAACGTTCACGCCGACCACGGCGCCCGTCGCGGTGACCGCCGGCCCGCCGCTCATCCCCGGATTGATCGAGCCGGTGAAATGGATCTTCGGGTAGAGCGTGTGCTCGAGGAGGCCATTGTAGGTCCCCTCGACGATGCTGAGCCCGAGGTCGTGGGGGTGCCCCATGGAATAGAGCCGGGTCCCCCGATCGACCGCGACCGGCGCCAGTTCGAACCAGGGATCGTTCGCGCCGGACACCTTGAGGACCGCGAGATCGTGCACCACGTCGATCGCCAGGACCTCGACCGCGCGCGTCGAGTCACTGCCATCGATCACCTCCACGCGATAGCGGTCCGGCAGGTTCACCAGCTCCGAGATCACGTGGTAGTTGGTGACGATGTGCCCTTCGGGCGACACGAAGAAGCCCGATCCGATCGCCGACTTGGCGCCGGAACTCTTCTCCACGCTCTGGATCTTCACCACACGCGGCGCGAACCGGCGATACACCTCGGCGGCGTCCGGGCCACCGCCCTGCGCGGCCAGCGCCGTGACCACGAGCAGCCCCAAAATGGCGAGCGCCCCGGAGATCCGGAGCGCTCGGTGGAGAACGTGTCGGACTGAGTCTCCGAAGCAGGTCACCGATTCTTCTTCTTTTTCCTGGCCGGCTTCTTCGCGGCCTTCCTTGCGGCCTTCTTTGCCGGCTTCTTCGCGGCCTTCTTCCTGGCAGCGGCCTTCTTCGCCGGCTTCCTGGCAGCCTTCTTCTTGGCGGCGGCCTTCTTCGCGGGCTTCCTGGCAGCCTTCTTCTTGGCGGCGGCCTTCTTCGCCGGCTTCCTGGCGGCCTTCTTCTTGGCGGCAGGCTTCTTCGCTGCGGGCTTCCTGGCCGCAGGGGCCGCCATCGGGGCGGCTGGCGCCGGAGAGGGCGCGGGCGCGGGGGGCATGGTCGGCTCCATCGGCGTCGGCGCCGGATCCATCCACCCGGAGTCAGTCCAGCTCATCTCCATATCGTGCAGCTCGGCCATGGGCGCTCCCTCCAGAGGCTACGGCAGCGCGAGATTCGCCGCCGGTTGTGTTGGCAGCGGCTGCCCGCTGCGTGAGATCGTTGATAAGATGCACTTCTTCTGAGGCTTTGCAAGGCGCTACCACCCTTTCGCTCCTGCCGATGGCTCACCGCCGCCGTGTCAGGCCTCGCGCCAAGCCCCCCTCCGACGGGGGACCGATATAGTCGTCCAAGACATTGACATACATACACTTAGATTGTGTCATCGCCGGCTATTCCTGACCGCCTGGAGGGTTGGTGTGGTGTGCAGCGCTGCCAGCGCCGCGGCGATGCCCCCGAGCGGGAGCTGATGAATCACGGCGCCCCGCTCCATCGCGGCGCGAGGCATTCCGTACACCGCGCAGCTCGACTCGCTCTCCGCGATCGTGATCCCACCGTGTGCCCGGATCAGGCTCAGCCCCTCTGCCCCGTCGTCCCCCATTCCCGTGAGCAGCACGCCGAGCACCTTGCCGGGCCGCACCCGGTCCGCGGAACGGAAGAGCACGTCGACGCTGGGCATGTGCCGGCTCCCGGCGGCGTCTCCCGAGAGTGACGCAACGAGCCCGCGGCTGAGAGAGAGATGCAGCCCGGCCGGCGCGATCAGCACCCGGCCGGCACGGAGCTGATCGCCCTCGCGCGCCTCCGCCACCTCCAGCCGGCAGACTCCGTTGAGCCGGTTGGCGAAGGGGCGGGTGAATCCGGGCGGCATGTGCTGCACGATGGCAACCGGGAGCGGGAAATCCCCGGGCAGTGCCTCGAGGATCTGCTGCAGCGCCGCCGGCCCGCCGGTCGACGCGCCGATCACGCAGAGCTCCGGCCCGGCGAGGTCGGGCAGTGCTTCGGTGTGCGGTGGCTCCGGGGCCAGGCGCGGGGTGGCCCGCGGTTGCAGCGCCCGGATCCGCTCGGTCATCTCCCGTCCCAGTCGCTCCAGGTCCATCAGGTTGAGCGTCTGCTTGTCGATGAAATCGGCGGCGCCGAGCGCCAGCGCCTCGACCGTCGCCTCGGCGCCCTCGTGGGTGTGGGCCGAGAGCATGATGACCCGCAGATCCGCGCGCCACGCCAGCAGCTGGCGCAGCACCTGGAGTCCGTTGAGCCCCTGCATCTCGATGTCGAGCGTGACCACGTCGGGTTCCACCTCCGGGATCCGGGACACCGCCTCCGCACCCGTCGCGGCCTCGCCGACGACGGCGATCTCCGGGTCGGCGCTCAGCACCCGGCGGAGCGCCTTCCGCACGAAGGGCGAATCGTCGACGACGAAGACCCGGATCATGCCGGCTGCTCCGTGCGCCGGTAGGCCATCGTCTCGGGAAAGGCCGTGCTCGCGAACTCGCTGCTCCGGTCGAAGAGCGACTCGGCATGGCCCAGGAAGAGGTATCCGCCCGGCCGGAGCCACTGGGCGAAGCGCCCGATCAGCCGGTCGAAGGCCTGGTCGGAGAAATAGATGAGCATGTTGCGGCAGAGGATGAGGTCGTACTGGCCCCAGCCGACGCCGCAGATTGGCGCGGCCAGATTGGCGTGGAAGAACCGGACCCCCTTCCGGTACCGGTCCTTGAGCTGCCACTTCCCCCCGACCGGCCGGAAGCAGCGCTCGCGAGTCGCGTCGTCGGTGGCGCGGAAGGACAGGCCGTCGTAGACCGCCTGCCTGGCGGTCTCCAGCCGGGTGGGGCTCAGGTCGCAGGCGTCGATCTCCCAGCGGACACCTGACAATTCGAGCCCCGCGTCCATCATCCGTATGGACAGACTGTACGGCTCTTCGCCAGAGGAGCACGCCGCCGACAGGAGCCGCATGGGCCGGGTGCGCAGTTCGAGGCCCAGCTCAGGGACGACCCGTTGGATGATCGCGTCGAAGTGGGTCGGTTCGCGGAAGAAGTAGGTCTCGTTGTTGGTGATCCGGCGGGACAGCTCGGTGAACTCCTCGTCGCGGGCGGGATGGGCCCGGAGGTAGTGATAGTACGCCCGGAGGTCGTCGAGGCGGAGCGCCTCCAGCCGCGGGCGCAGCCGACCTTCGAGCAGCTCCTGGCGTCCGCCGGCAAAGCTGAGACCGAAGCGTTCCTCGAGAAGGTCCGTCAGCAGCTTCCAGTCGGCGGTGGTGGCATCGATCATGGCCAGCTGCCGAGAGCGTCCCGTGCGGTGCGGGCGACCACGGGCTCGAGATCGCGCACCAGGTCCAGCAGGCGGGGCCGCGCTGACGGCAGACCGATCCGGCCGAAGGCGCGCGCCGCCTCGCTCCGCAGCACCCAGTCCTGGCTCTCGCTCAGGCGATGCAGCGTCTCGAGATCCTCGGCCGTCGCGAGCGTGGCGAAACCCTGTGCGGCCGCGCGGCGGATCTCGGGATGCGCATGGTGAAGACATTCCATCATGAAGCCGTGCGAGCGCGGATTGCCCAGCCGTTCCAGCGTCGCAAGGATCTCGAGCTGCTCATGCAGCGGTGCGGAGAGAAAGAGCGCCTCGAGAGGCCCCGCCGCGTCCGCGGCTCCGATGCGCCCGAGCGCGCGGATCACATGATAGCGCAGCGAGTCGGCCACAGCGAGCAGCGCCACCAGGGTCCGGATCACCCGGTCACCAGCATGCGCCGCGAGCAGGTTGAGGGACTCCAGTTGCACGACGGGATCCCGATCGGCGAGGCCGCGCAGCAGCACCACCTCGGCCCCCGAGCCGGGTATCCGTGCGGCGGCCCGGAGCGCGGCGAGCCGAAAGGGTCCCTGGCCCGTGCCCGCGATCCGGAGCACCCGTTCATCCCAGTCGGGCAGCCGCCGCTCGGTCAGCACCAGCAGGGCGGACGTCACGTCGGCCTCCGCGGTCCCCTCCTGCAGCCGGGGTGCCAGCACGGCCGCCAGCGCCGCTTCCGGGAGCCGCGCGAGCGCTCTTGCCGCTGCGGCGCGCTCGTCGGATGACTCGGTTGTCAGGCGGGCCAGCAGCACCCCGGCGGCCGCGCCACCACCGAGCACACCGAGCGCCTCGAGCGCCGCGATGCGAACGGCGCGATCGCTGTCCGCGGTCAGCGCCATCAGGATCTCGGCGCCGATGCGTTCCGGAGCGAGCACGCGCAGCGCGCCGGCCCGGACCTCGGGATCGGCGTGCGACGGCAGGCTGCGGACGAGCCCCGCCCCCGGCGCGTCGAACCGCCGCGCGACCGGAATGATCCACGCCGCCCAGTCGGGATCCTGCGCGCGCCGGATCACCAGCGGCATCAGGCTCTCGATCCCCATCGCCAGCACCACGCATCCCGCGGCCCGGGCGGTCACCCCGCCTCCGCGCAGCCGGCGGCGGTCGTCATCGGTGCCGGGCGCCCCGGCCTCCTCGTCCTCCTCCCCGGTGAGGCGGTCGGCCAGGAGCCGCCAGACCGACTCGGTGCCATGATCTCCCTCGATGAACCGGCCGGCGCGCCGCAGGGCGTCGGACGGCCGCGCCGCGGGGAGGATGCCGCCGATCGCGCGGACCAGCGGCAGCCGGAGCCCGGCCAGCGCCGTGTCGGTCAGCAGCGGGAGCAGCGCCGGGAGCGCTTCCGGCGCGCCGATCCGCCGCAGGGCGTCCAGGGCGGGCTCCGCGACGAAGCTGTCCGGTACCAGGGCGAGCAGGGCCCCCACCGCGGCCGGGTCCCCGATCGCGCCGAGGGCGTCGACCGCGGAAAGCTGCAGCCACGGTTCGCGGTCCAGCACGGCGATGAGCGGCGCCACCGCCTCCCTGGGGCGGATCCGCCCCAGCGCCTCGATCGCGGCCTGCACGACATTGACTTCGGACCGCTCCAGCGCCGCCAGCAGCGCGGGGGTGGCGGCGGCGCTGCCTATCGCGCCTAACACATTGCAGGCGAACATCGCCACGTCGGCATCGGGGTCGGCGGCGGACCGGCTGACGGCCTCCACCGCGAACGGCCCTTGCCGCACCAGCGCCGCCAGCGCGGCGTTCCGCACGATGGCGTCTGCCTCCTCCGCCATCCGCGGCAGGAGAGCGCCCGGGTCCAGGTAGCGCGCCGCCCAGGCGACCGCCACCTCACGCACGGCAGGGGAGGGATCGCCCAGCGCGTCCAGAATGAGCTCGTCCCGGAGCGGCTGGTCGGCCGCTCCGTGCAGGGCGCCCAGCCGGGCGGCGAGAAAGGCGGGGGTGCGGGTCACGTCAGGTCCGGAAGGTCTCGACCTGCTGCCGGAGCGTCTCTGACTCGTTGGCGAGCCCGCGGGACGCGCCGCTGATCTGCTCCACCGCCACCAGGTTCTGGCGCGAGACGGAAGCGATCGACTCGATGGCCTTCACGATCATGTCGCCGCCCCGCTTCTGTTCGCCGACCGCCTCGGACATCTGGTGGGTGAGCCGGTTCATCTTCTCGGCGGCCTGGGTGATCTCCCGCGCGCCGGCCGCGTTCTCCTTCACTGAATTCCCGATCTGCCGCGCGAGCGCCGACATGCCCGACGTCAGCTGCAGCAGCTGGCGCGCGCCGTTCGCCTGCTCTTCCGTCGCGTGGGCCGCCTCGGTGACCAGTTTGCTGGTCTGGTCGACCGAGCCCACGATTCCGGAGAGCACCTGTTCCATGAGCCCGACGGCGCCGCGGGTCTCCTTCTGGACCGTCTCGATCACCTCGGCAATTTCCTGGGTGGCCTGCACCGAGCGCTCCGCCAGTCGCCGGACTTCGTCGGCCACCACCGCGAACCCCTTGCCGGCATCGCCCGCACGCGCGGCCTCGATGGTGGCATTGAGCGCCAGCAGATTGGTCTGGTCGGCGATGTCCTCGATGACCCGTACGATCTTGCCGATCTCCTGCGAACGCTCCCCGATCGCGGCGATCGAGGTGTGCAGCCGCTCGCCGCCGCTGCGGGCCTCGGTGACCGACCGGCGCGATACCTCGTCCACCTGGTGCACCCGGCTCGCGATCGAGCCCACCGTCTCGATCATCTCCGTGATGGTGCCGGTGACCGACTCAACCGACGTCATCAGCGTCTCGCCATGCTGCGCCGTCTGCGCCAGCACCGTGCTCATCTGCTGGATCGACGAACTCGTCTGATCCACGTTCGCCGCCAGCGCCTCGGCATTCTTCGCCAGTGTCTGCATCTGCGCCGCCATCTCGACCATCGTGGAGCTGGTCTCCTCGGAGGAGCTGGACTGCGCCTCCGCCCCCTTGGCCATCTGGGTGGTCGACGCGGAGATCTCCTCGGCGCTCGTGGCGACCGTCCGGCTGGTGGCGGTGACCTGTCCCACCATCTCGTGCAGGCTCTTCACCATCTGCCGCATGGTGTGCTCGAGCCAGCCGATCTCGTCGCGCGAGCGGCTCTTGATCTCGACTGTCAGGTCGCCTTTGCTGACCGCTTCGGCCGCCATGCCGAGCTGGGTGAGAGGATCGGCGATGAGCGCGGCGAGGAAGATCGCGATGGCGATGCCGACCACGATCGCGACGACCAGCAGCACCGCCACCATGGTGCGCGAGTCCTGATAGAGCTGCTCCGCCACCACCGTGTCGCCGGCGGCCTTGTGGATCCGGTCCATCGCCCGGATGGCGTAGGCGCCGAGGCCGGCGGTCACCAGCAGGACGGCGGTGAAACCGGTCAGGATCTTCCGCCGGATTGTCCAGTTGCGAACGGTCTGCAGCAGAAGATCGGTCATGGCGACGTCGGGGGTGGAGAGTCGGGGGCATCGGCCCGGAGCAGACGGAGAAGATCGAGGAGGATGAGCAGACGCTGGCCGACGCGCGCCACGCCGGTCACCGCTTCGGTGCCGGCGCGGACTTCCTCGGGTGGCGCGGAAACGGCGCTTTCCCTGACCCGGGTGACCTGGCCGACGGCGTCGACCAGCAGCCCGACGACTCGGCGCTCGATGTCTGCCACCACCACGCGGGAGGTGGGCGTCAGTTCGATCGGTTCCAGCCCGAGGCGGCGGCGGATCTCGACCACCGGCAGGATCCGGCCCCGCAGATTCATCACGCCGCGGATGTGCTCGGGGGCGTGCGGCACCCGGCTGATGTCGCTGACACGGACCACCTCGCGCACCGAAGCGATCGGCACGGCGTACTCTTCCCGGCCCAGCCGGAAGACGACCAGGTGCAGTTCCCGCTCCTCGGGCGCCATCGGCGCTGCGGCGGCGGTGCCTAACTGGTCTGCAAAGGCAAGAATGTTGTCGCCGGTCATCAGGCGGCTCCCTTGGCGCGGGGGGCGGTGTCGAGCGACCCTTCGCCCAGCCGGCCGGTGTCGAGGATGCAGGCGACGCGGCCGTCGCCCAGAATGGTGGCGGCCGCCACCGCGGGGGGTCGGCCGAGCGCGGGATCGAGCGCCTTCACGACCACCTCGTGGTGGCCGAGCAGGTTGTCGACCAGCAGGCCGCGATGGCGCGCCGCGGAGCGGAGGATGACGCAGTACTTCCGGGTGTCGCTCTGCCTCCCGCCGAGGGCTTCGCCGCCGTCGAGCACGGGAATCACCTCGCCCCGCCAGGTGAGCATCCCCTGCCGGCCGACCTGGTGGATCGTCTGCCCCGAGACCCGGAGGGTCTCCGTCACGTCGGCGAGGGGGAGGGCGTAGCGCTCGCCGTCGATCTCCACCAGCATCGCGCGGAGCACCGCGACGGTCAGCGGCAGTCGCAGGGAGAAGGTCGTGCCGTGGCCCGGCTCGCTCGTGACCGAGACATGGCCGCCGAGCGTGCGAATCGAGCTGGCGACGACATCGAGCCCCACGCCGCGGCCGGCGAGGGTGGAGACCTTTTCACTGGTCGAGAGCCCCGGCAGAAAGGCGAGTGCCAGAATCTCGGCACGCGAGGGGTGATCCGAGACCGGAGCCAGCCCGAGGCGAGCGCGCCTTCACGAGAATCCGTTCGGGATCGAGGCCGCGTCCGTCGTCGGTGACGGTGAGGAGGACCCGATCGGAGCGCTGCACCGCGCGGAGCGAGATCACCGCCTGCCCCGGTTTGCCGTTTGCTTCCCGCTCGGCGGCCGGCTCGATGCCGTGAATGATCGCGTTGGTGAGGAGATGGACCAGCGGTTCGCCCAGCCGGTCGATGATCGTCTTGTCCAGCCGGGTGTCGCCGCCGGCGACGTCGAGCCGCACCTGCTTCGCCTCGGTGTGGGCCAGATCGCGAACCTGCCGGGTGAACCGGCCGAACAGCGTGGAGAGCGGCAGCAGCCGGGTCTCCATCAGCTCCCCCTCAAGCCGCTTCATCGTCCGCTCCAGACTCAGCATCGAGTGCTCGAGTCCCGCCGCCTCGCTGGTGCTCCGGCGGCGCGCCGTCAGCATGCGGATCGCGTCGCGCAGCCCTGCCTGGGCGATCATCGCCTCGCCGAAGGTCTCCAGCAGCGCATCGAGCCGGGACGAATCGACCCGGATGGTGGCGGTGGCTCTTTCGGCATTCAGCTCGCCCGTCGGCCGCTGGCCGCGTCGGTCGGTCTGGCGGCGGTCGGATTCCCGCTGCTCCACATGCGCCGGCTCCCGCGCCCCGCGGTCGGCATCGAGAAAGGCCCGGGCCTCCTCTTCGAAGTCTGCAACGACGCCGCCGGGCAACGGTCCCGCAGCGGCGGCGCCGACGAGGTCGGCCAGCAGTCCCGCCCCGCGCGCGAGCAGGGGAGCGCCGGCGGAGCGGGCACCGGTCTCCGCACCGAGCAGTCCGACGAGATCCTCGAGCGTGTGGGCGAGCTGCTTGAGGGCGTCGAGACCCATCATCGCGGAGTTGCCCTTCACGGTGTGCAGGACGCCCTTGAGTGGTGCCCACACGTCGTCGGCCGACTCTCCCGCGTTCCAGCGACGCTCCAGCGTCAGCGCACGCTCCACGACCTCCTCAGCGAGCGGCAGGCACTCGCTGACGTATTCGGCCATGAGCGCCGCGAAAGGATTCTCCTCCTCGGTCATCGCCGCCCCGCGGCGCTGGTGCGCGCGGCACCACGGGCCACGAGGGCCTCGATCTGTTCGGGGGTGAATGGCTTGCAGAGATAGGCCCACGCCCCCGCGGCCATGCCCCGTTCCGCGTCTGCAAGGCTCGACTCGGTCGTCACCAGCACCACCGGGACATGCATGTGGAGCTGCTCCGCCGTACGGTGGCCGAGAAATTCCAGGCCGTTCATCACCGGCATGTTGAGGTCGAGAAGGACCATCTCGACTTCGGGGTGTGCCGTTAGGAGGGCATAGCCCTGCCGGCCGTCATAGGCGTGCAGCAGCTTCGAGCCCGCCAGGGCCGGGCGGGCGAAGATGAGTTCGTACATCTGATGATGCAGCCGGGAGTCGTCGACGACGAGGAAGGTGCGGGGCGCACTCACGGGATCACCTCGGGCAGTACCTGCTGCACCACGCGCTGGAGCTCCTGGGGTTTCCACGGCTTGTGGACGACGGCGGCCGCGCCGAGCGCGCGGGCCTCGGAGACGAGGGGAGAATCGTCGCGCTCGGCGGTGGTCAGCACGACCGGGATCGGCTCGTCACGCCGGCAGCGGAGCGCCGCCAGGAACTCGACGCCGTTCATGTCCGGCATGCGGAGGTCGAGCAGGATCAGGTCGATCGGCTCGACCTCGGCATCGAGCGTCGCCAGCGCCTCACGCCCGTTGGCCGCAGTGATCAGCGTGTGCTGTCGCTGCGAGAATGCGAGACCATACATCCGCTGCACGAGCGCGGAGTCTTCCACGATGAGAATCCGCACGCTCGTCTCCTTCGCGAGGTCGCGCCCGAGAGCCGGTTCAGTGCTTTGAGGAGAATTGCAGGGCTTCACAAGGCAAAAAGATTGCCAACCTTGAACAAGCCGCGGTTCCGAAGTCACCGCACTGCATCTATCTCCTTCATGCCGAATTGATTAGCGGGCCGGTTGGGAAGGGCAGGGATGCACCGGCGGGAGCGTGATTTCCAGGGAAGATCGGCTGCGCGGATCGGGAAAGAGGCGAGGCACTGCAGGATACCCGTCGCCGATTACCAGTTCGGCGTCGGCCAGGTTCGTGTCCGTCCCCGCCGGCGCAACCATTCCTTAATGCGGACCTGCCCCGCTCCACTCTCCCAGCCCCCGGCGCACTCTGCCTTTCCTCTCGCGCCTTCTGCCCCAGGGGCTGGGCCAGCGCTCCGCGCCGACTGGCTAAGTATTTACAGGGCAAATAGTTGTGGTCGCGAGTCGGATGGTCTGCCCCTTGCTCAGCAGGGCTCCGTGACTCAGACCACTGGACCCATGCGAATCTTCCGACTCCCGGCCGGCCTCCTCGCCCTGCTGCTCATCGGCGTCTGCCGCACCGGCTTCGCGCAGAACGTGACCGAGCTGTACGTGACGCCCGATACCCTGCGTCTCGATGCCGGCCAGCGGCAGGGGCTCACGGTGCAGGCCTTCGATGATGCCGGCAACGTGATCCTCGCCATTCACTATCGGACCGCCGACTCGCTCGTCGCGAGGGTGGCGGCCAACGGGACGGTGAGCGCGGCGCGCGCCGGCCAGACCCAGGTGGTGGTGCAGGCGGGGAAGAAGTCGAAGACCATCCCGGTGATCGTCGTCGGTGGCGCGGTGGAGGCGGCGGCCGCACCGGGGAGCGGTGCGCAGGCAGTCAACGAAGTCACCCAGCTGGTGGCCGAACCGGCCTCACTGCCACTGCTGCCCACGGAGCGGGGTCGCGTCGTGATTCGCGCCCTGCGGGCCGATGGCAGCATCGTGCCCGCACCGGGCCTTCAGTGGCGCTCGCTCAAACCGGAAGTCGCGGGCGTGGTCGACAGCTTCGGCACCATCATCGCCAGATCCACCGGGCAGTCCGCCATCCAAGTTACCGCGCCGAGCGGCGCAACGGTCAGCATTCCAGTGACCGTCGCGCTGACCGGGATCGCGCTCAATCAGGGTCAGGTCGTATTCTCGCCAAACGACGTCGACACGCTCATCCCCCTCGTCCCGGAACAGGGCGATCGGCACCTTCGTCCCGGCGATCTCCAGTGGAGCAGCAGCGACGATGGGGTGATCGAGGTGAACGGCGAGGGTGTCGTTCATGCCCTCGCCGCCGGACGCGCCGAGGTGGTGGTGCGCGGGTTCCTGCAGGAACGCCGTGTGCCGGTGATCGTGCATCAGCGGGTGGCGCGCTTCGTGGTGGCGCCGCGCCTGACCGATACCGTGCGGTTGCCGGTGCAGGCGACCCGCGAATTCACCCTGATTCCGCAGACCGCCGACTCGCTGCCCATCGAAGGGGTGCCGCTGACCTGGGCCGTCGCTGACAGCAGCGTCGCCAGGTTCGATCCCGCTTCCGGCACGCTGACCGCACTACACCCGGGCACCACGACGCTCACCTTCGCCGCCCGCGGCTTCCTGCCCAGGGGCTGGACCATCGACGTCATCTCCGGCACGATCAGCTTCGGCCGGAACGAACTCTCGTTGCGGCCGGGAGAGCGGCAGCAACTCGCACCGCAGTTCTCGGATGCGCAGGGCAAGGCGGTCATGCCCGCTACCGGACTCTCCTGGATCACCAGCGATGCCGGCATTGTAAGAGTCACGGCGGAGGGCGCCCTGGAGGCGATGGCGCCCGGACGCGCCCTCATCACCGCCCAGGCCCCTGGCGGCAAGCCGGCGTCGCTCACCGTGATCGTGACCGGTGATCTGCTGGTCGCTTCTTCGCGCGGCGGCCGCTTCGGGATCTACGCGCTCGTGGCGAGCGCGCCGGAGACCTTCTTCCCGGTGCTCGCGGACAGCTCGATCAACTATCTCGACGCGGTCTACTCGCCCGATCGGAGCCGGCTGGTCTTCGCCTCGGATCGATTCGGCGGGGGGAACTACGATCTCTTCGTCGCCGACGCCGACGGACACAATCCGGTGCGGCTCACCACGGAATCGGGTGTCGATGTGCAGCCCGTCTGGACGCCGGATGGCCAGCGGATCGTCTTCGTCTCGGGCCGCGGCGGGCCACGGCAGCTCTACGTGATGAACGCCGATGGCAGCGAGGTCCGCGCGCTGACCTCCCTCGCCGGCGGAGCCGGGGAGCCGGCCGTCTCCCCCGACGGGACGACCATCGCCTTCACCGGATTCGCGGGTGGGGCCGACGGGCAGTCCGACATCTACACCATACCGCTCGGCGGCGGGCAGCCCGTCGCCGTCACCACCACCAGGGATCGCCGCGAGACCCGGCCGGCGTATCTCCCCGATGGCGAGCTGACCTGGGTGCTGGCTCGCCGCGATCGGAAAGACCCGGATCAGGTGCTGCGCCAGGCCGCGATGGGGGGGCTCCCCGCCGCGCTGGTGACCAGCGAGCTCTCCCTGACGGACGTCGCATTCTCGCGGGACGGTTCACGGGTCGCCTGGATCACCAGCCGGCCGCTCGACCGAAACCGTAACCTCCTCGAGTTTACATTCCAGTGGCGTTCGCTCACCAGCGGCGCTGAGACCAGCGTGCGGCTCCTCCCCGGCGAACGGATCACGAGTCCCGCCTTTTGAAAGCACTGACCCTGACCGCCATCGGCGGTCTGGAACATCTCAAGCTCCAGGATGTGCCGGCCCCGGCCCTCGGCGGGCCGGCGGACGTTCTCGTCCGGGTGCACGCTGCCGCGCTCAACCGGCTCGATCTCTTCGTCATCCACGGCCTCCCCGGCATCCGGTACACCTTCCCCCACATCGTCGGCGCGGATGGAGCCGGCGTGGTGGAACAGGTGGGCACCGACGTTGCCGGTATCAAGCCAGGCGACCGGGTGCTCATCAATCCCGGCCTCTCCTGTGGCACCTGCGAATGGTGCACCGCCGGCGAACAGCCGCTCTGCGCCGAGTTCGGGATCCTGGGCGAACATCGCCCGGGGACGATCGCGGAGTATGTGGTGGTCCCGGCGCGCAACCTCGCGCCGGTGCCGGAAGCGATGTCATGGGCGCAGGCCGCCGCCTTTCCGCTCGCGACCCTCACCGCCTGGCGGATGCTCACCAGCCGCGCCCGGCTCCGGCGCGGTGAGACGGTGCTCATCTGGGGCATCGGCGGCGGCGTCTCACTCGCCGCGCTACGCATCGCGAAAGAGGTGGGGGCGCGGGCCATCGTCACCAGCGGCTCCGACCTCAAGCTGGCCCGCGCGCGGGAACTCGGCGCGGACGAGACGATCAATCATTCCACTACGGACGTGGCAAAGGCGGTCCGCGCGCTCACCGGGCGCCGCGGTGCCGATGTCGTGGTCGACAGCGTCGGCGAGAAGACCTGGGAACAGTCGCTCCGTTCACTGGCCAGGATGGGCCGGCTGGTGACCTGCGGCGGGACCAGCGGGCCGATGGTCACCACCGACGTGCGCAAGCTGTTCTGGTATCAGTGGAGCATCCTCGGCTCCACCATGGGGAGCGAGGCGGAGTTCCAGGCGATCGCCCGGCTCGCGCAGGCTGGGCGTTTGTGGCCCGAGGTCGATAAGATCTATCCGCTCTCCGAGGCCCCGGACGCCTTCCGCCGGCTGGAGCAGGGCGCGCAGCTCGGAAAGGTCGTCATTGAGGTGGCCGATGAATGAACTGACGGATCGATTGCTGCTCGGCTGGAACGAGCTGATGGACGTGCTGCCGGGACTGCTCGCCGCGGCGGTGATCATGTTCGCCGGATACTTCCTTGCCCGGCAACTGCAGCGCTGGACCGACCGGACGCTGGAGCGCATGCACTTCAAACGGCTCGCGGACGCCGGCGGCTTCACGGAGGCGGCGGGCCGGGTGCGCCTGGATCCGGTGCACGCCGTCGGCAAACTGGTCTTCTGGCTGACGATGCTGGTGGTCGTGCTGCTCGCCAGCTCGGCGCTGGGGCTCGAGAACGTGCGCGAGATGTTCAGCCGCATGCTCGGCTTCATCCCGACGCTCATCTCGGCCACGGTCATCGTCATCCTGGGCATGATCATCGGCGAGTTCGTGCGGGCGCTGATCGTGGCCTCCGCAGGGGCGGTCGAGGGCGTGATCACCGTCGCCAAGCTGACCAAGGGTGCCATGGTGATGATCGCGGTCTTCATGGCGCTGCAGCAGGTCGGCGTGAGCGAGGAGATCGTCACCTCCGCATTCACACTGGTCCTGGGCTCGATCGCGCTCGCAGCCGGACTGGCCTTCGGCCTCGGCAACCGGCAGCTCGCCGGCGAGGTGACCCGCAAGTGGTACGAGGAGGGGCGCCGCCGCAATCGCCGTCGGACCGATCCACCCGAGCCGCCGCCGAGCGACGACGACCCTCCGGCGGCGACCGAGCCGACACCGGCGCCCTGAACCCGGGGCGAGTGGCGTGGATGCGAACGAGGGGTCGCCGGCATGGCGACCCCTCGCGCGTTCCGGCACGAGCCGGGCGGCCTACTTCACCGAGTAGCGGGCGATGGTCTCGCGACCGTCGCCCTCACGCAGGATGACGTACACATGGCCCTGGGCGCCGAACCCCGCGAGGGAGGCGCTCTTGGGAAGCTGCACGGCGCGGATCTCCTTGCCGTCCCGTCCCACCACATCCCAGACCGGGATCGAGTCCTCGAACGGCCGCGCCCGCTGCAGCCACACCTCACCCGCGGGATTGGTCAGTCCCGCGATGAACGGCGGCTTCTCGTCGGCGAAGGGATAGGTCAGCTCGATGCCCGCCGGGGCGCCCATCTGCGCCATCTGGCGGCGCAGCCGCTCGAGGAAGAAGTCCTTCTCCGCCTGACTGACGGGGATCTTCTCGAAGCTGCGGCCGGGGCCCCTGGTCCACTTGCCGTCGGGTGAGCGCCAGTCCACCGCGTTGTTGGACGCGCGCGCGGCCCACAGCGAGCCGTCCGGCAGCGTGCCGAAGAGGTCGCGGCCGGAGAAGATCGTCGAGACGATCTTCATCTGTTCGCCGAACTGGCCGCGGCCCCATACCGGCAGCTTCAGCTTGGCGACGGTGTCGGCCACCGTGTCGCCCGGAGTTATGCGCAGCACACTCAGGCTGTCGAAGGCGATTTCCTGTCCCGGCTCCAGGCCGCCGAGCACCGAGCGGATGTCCTCCTTGTAGCCGTGCCACTTCGCGTCGTAGTTGATCGGCTGGTTGGTCCCTCCGATCCCGCGTCCGTCGAGGACCCGGATGAACTGTCCCTTCGAGTCCCAGATCGTGGTCCGCTCGGCGGCGAAGTCGACGAGGCCGATGGTGTCCCCGTCGAAGCGCAGCACGTATCCGGGGAGCTTGTGCTTCCCCGGCGCCGGATCGTCCGGCTTGATCGTGTCGGCGTGCTCACCGATCGGCGTGGTCTCCCCGGTCTTGAGGTCGCTGTAGAGAAACGTCTTGTCCTTCAGCTCCGCGAACGCGAGGCGCCCGTCCGAAAGTTCGACCACGTTGCTGAGCTGCTGGAAGGGACGGTCGAGCGTCGCCTCCGGCTTGTCGAGGACGACCAGCGGGGACTTCGGCTCCTGGCAGCCGGCCGCGAGCAGGACACCGGCGAGTGCCGCCGTACCCCAATACCTGACCTTCATCGAGTGATCTCCGGAAGTGCCGCTGAGAGGTTATGCCCCGCGTGGGGCGGCGGGAGCCGACGCGCGGAAGAGCAGGAGGCGCATGCCGCCTTCGAAGGGCTCGGCCACGAGCGCATGACCGCCGCCGAGGGCGATGATGCGTCCGAGCCCGTGGTGGGTCACGGTCTGCACCAGCTGGCCGTCGCGATCGACGATCTGGTAGCTGCGGATGGTGTCGCCGATCGCGCGGTTCTTCACCAGCCAGACCAGGCCATCGGGCGCGGTCAGCGCGTTCTCGAATGGCGGCTTGATCGCGGCGAACGGTATCTGGGCGACGGTGGGCCGGAGTCCCGCGTCGAACTTGCCGAGGAAGATCTCGCGGTCGTTCTCGGTCAGCGGGAGGACGGGGTCGGGAAGCTCGTCCCCCTCGACGACTTTGCCCGAGGGATCGCGCCAGTCCACCCGGTTCTGGGTGATCCGGGCGACCCACAGTGTGCCGTCGGGCAGCACATCCCAGCGGTCCTGCCCGGAGAGGAGACGGCGCTCGAGGCGCCGGCGCCCGTCGCTCGACACCTCGACCAGGTCGAACGGTGCCAGGCGCGCGATGGTGTCGAGCCGGCCGGTGGCATTCGCCACCTTGAGAATCGCCGCCGAGTCCCGGTTGCCGCTGCCATCGGGGCCTGGCGCAGGACGCAGCTCGAAATACCAGTTACCCGCCGCGTCCCGTTCCCGGGGCAGCGCGCCACGAAGGGCGTCCACCGCTGGCATCGCGCTGCCGATGGCGCCGGTGAGGGACCAGCTGGTCAGCCGGCGCATCAGCCAGTCGCCGATATAGAGCGAGTCGCCGGTGCGGAAGAGATGAAAGGGCTGCTTCAGCTCCCTGGCCTGCGCCGGGGTGAAGGGGGTCAGCGAATGCCTGGAGAAGTCGGCCACGCTCACCGCTCGGTCCTGCGGCGCGATCACCACCCACCGGTTTCCGTCGAGCCAGGCGCCCTCGGTGACGTCGCCGTACGGGACGATCAGGGTGTCGTTGGTCGGCTCGAGGCTCCACGCCACGACGGCCGGCTTCGGCGCGGGGCAGGCCGCGAGCAGGACCGAGAGGCCGAGGAGGGTGCGGACCGGAATCCGGGCGGGAGCGGGCGTGGAAGGCATCGGGCGGGAAATGTAATGCCCGGGGCGCGCAGGGGGATGGGACGGGGGTGCGTCGATCCGGTCCCTGGCCGGCCGGTCTCCCATGGCAGGATTGTTGGCATGTCACCCCACGGTCGCGCCCGACGATGGCGCGGCCACGACCTTCGGGATGGAGGTTGGTACTTCGTCACCTGCTGCATTGCCGGTCGGGAAGAGCTGCTGGCCGAGGTGGTGGGCGCGAGACTGTGCCTCACCGGTCCAGGACAGATCGTTGACGGTGCCTGACGCCGGGAACTCGAGAACCGTTCCGATGTGTCCTGCGGCCAGTGGATCGCGATGCCGAATCACGTCCACGCGCTCGTCAGGGTGAATGCTGCTGGCGGCGGAGCCAGAGCCAGCGGCGCTACGGGGGCACTGCATCGGCCACCGCGGTCGATGAGCACCCTGATTTCCGGTTCAAGGCGGAGACGAGCCCTGGCATCATCCGGTCCTGGACATCGGGTCAGTCCTGGACGAAGGCAGCACGCCAATGGTCGGATTCACTGCGACCGCAACGGGGCGTCAGGCATCTCATGGTCCACACGTTTCACGTCGATAGGCGTTCACCCGTTCAGAGGCCTCTATGGTGCCTTACCGCTTTCGCATGTCCGCGCTGTCGCTGCTGCTGGCCACACCGCTGGCCGCCCAGCAGCCGGCGACCCGCGCCCTGACCAAGCCCGAAGCCGAGTTCCAGGAGTCCTTCGATGCGGTGACCGCCGTGCGGGAACTGCCGGGCGGCCGGGTGCTGGTCACCGATCTGGGACCCAAGACGGTGATCCTCGCAGACTTCACGTCCGGGCAGCAGCGGACCGTGGGTCGCAACGGCCAGGGACCGGGGGAGTATCAGTTCCCCGGCGAATTGCTGCCGCTGAGCGGCGACAGCACGCTCCTGGTCGATCGGGTGAGCCGCCGCTTCCTGGCGATCGGTCCCGATGGCACGCTCGGCAAGACCCTTCCCTATCCTGATGGCCTCGCCGGCATGGCCGAGCCCCGCGGCGCCGACCGGCAGGGGCGGATCTACTTCCAGGCCAGCCCCTTCGGTGGTGGCCTGGACAATGGGCAGCCGCCCGCGATCCCCGATTCCGTACCGCTGGTGCGCTGGGACCGGGCCACCAATCGGCTCGATACCCTGACCCGGGTGAAGATCCCGGCGATCAAGATGCAGGTGTCAGGCAGCGCCAACGCGCGCGCCGTGATGCTGCGGGCCCAGCCCTACGCGGCGGCGGATGAGTGGGCGGTCGCGGCCGACGGGCGAGTCGGCGTGGCGCGGGTCGGCGACTATCACGTGGAGTGGTTCGGCTCCGAGCCGGTGCGGGGCGCACCAGTGCGCTATGACCCGGTGAAGGTCACCGACGCCGACAAGCAGGCCTACATGAGCGCCATGAAGAACAGCCGCAACCGGATCGTGGTCAACCAGGGCGGTCCCGGCCGCGGCACGCAGGAGATCAAGCCGCCGGAGCCCGACCCGTCGGAGTTCGACTGGCCCGCGGTGAAGCCGCCGTTCCGTGCCGGGGGGCAGCGCGCATCGTTCATCACGCCCGAGGGTCAGTTCTGGGTCGAGCGTTCGACGGCAGCACGGGATTCCATGCCGGTGTTCGATGTCTTCGATGCCCGCGGCGCGGTCACCGGGCGCGTCACCCTTCCGCTGGGCCGCCGCGTCGTCGGCATGGGGCAGGGCGTGGTCTACGCCGTCCGGACGGACGAGGACGGTCTGCAGTGGCTGGAGCGATATCGCCGGTAGAACGGTGGGGAGGGGGCCATGCCCCCTCCCCCGTTCAGCCTTCCCGCTCGAGCGCTCCGCTCACTCGGCGCAACTCCCGCCGCTCGACGTAGCCGAACCGCCGGAGCGCCGACTCCAGCACCCATTCCCATCCTGTCAGTCCCGCGCAGAGCTGCCAGCAGAGATCGGTCGCGAGGCGCAGCCAGCGCCGAAGGGTGCGCGGGTCGATGCCCGCGCCCAGCGCGGCACACTCCAGCGACGGTGGCTGTTCGCGAGGCAGCGATCCCGCCAATTGCGCGAGCCGTGCCAGACCGCGCCAGTCGCGCACCTCGAGCGGGCCGAGTGCCTGGACCCGGCGGGTGAGGGTGCGGGGCGGGCGCGGCGCGTCTCCCCCCGCACCGCAGCAGGCCGCGAGGGTGGTCGCCACGCTGGGGATGCCGAGCCGGCGCTCGACCCAGAGCGCGATGGTGGTGGCGGAAGGGAGCGGCCGGCGGCGCAGTGCGACGCACGCGCGGCGGGTGGGGGAGAGGTGGGCGTAGTCGCTGGGATAGAGGATCGCCCACGTGCCGGGGACCGGTTCAAAGGCGTGCAGCGTGGCCGCGGGAATGCTGCGGTCCGCAAGCAGCACCAGGGGGCACCAGGGCGACTCGCGCTGGCCGACAACCGCCTCCGCGAGCGCGGGAATGCCTCCACCAAGATCGGCGAGCAGCACGCCGCCGATCGGCGGGCGGAAGGGACCAGCCGGACGAAAGCATTCGTACGGAGGCTCAAGCACCTGTAGCGGCATGGGAACGCAGCGCCTCTCCGGGCGGAACCGGATGGAGATGGAACCCAGGGGGGATCCGCGCCGCGACAGGGCAGGCGGAGCCTCAATGCTAATCAGGCGGC
Source organism: uncultured Gemmatimonadales bacterium (assembly GCA_963817435.1). GTDB lineage: Bacteria > Gemmatimonadota > Gemmatimonadetes > Gemmatimonadales > GWC2-71-9 > JADJOM01. Next base: position 36,616 of record CAWFNY010000003.1, on the reverse strand, counting down.
GACCAATCATCTGCCTCTGGCGGCATCGCGTGCGGCCCCGGGCGCAATCGCGCCGCTGGTGGCGCGATGCTGCATGGCGAGTCGCCCGGCGCGCTCCTACTCTGGACTGGTCTCTCCACCGGTCCCGTCATGCATCGACTCCCAACGGCCTTCGGGTCACTTCTCGCGCTGTGTCTCCCCGGAGCGGCTCTGGCCCAGGCCTGCGCAACCGGCGCCCTCTCCCTTGAAGCGCGTGCGGTGCAGGCGCTGCCGGCGACCTTCGGCATCGAGGGCGTCGCGACTGCTCCCGGCGGGCGGCTCGCCCTCTGGTCGGCGGGCGGCGAGATCCTCCAGCTTGATCGCGAGCACGGGCTCATCCGCCATCACCTGCCCGATTCCGTCGTGCCGATCGGCCTGGGCATCGTCCCGGAGGGCTACCGGGTCCTCGACAACCGCACGGGCCACGAGTTCCTGCTCACTGCGGATGACAGCCTGCACTGGCTCGGGCCGGTGCCGCTCCATGCGGGCGACATGGTCGATCGCGCGGTATGGCGAGACGGCCACTGGCTGCTGCTGGTCCGGCAGGCGGCCACGCGGGAATTCCAGCTTCGCGTCGCCGGCAGCGACGAGTCGCTCTACCGCTCCGCCCCCGCCGACAGCCTGCGTACGATCCCGCGCTATCACCTCTCCGATGCCGCGGGGGCGCTGCTGCTCACCCGCTTCACGAGTCCCTTCGACGTCATCCGGGTGGACCCCGCCACCGGGCGCGCGGACACGCTCGCCCCGCTTGCCGCTCAACTCACCGGCATCCCGGCCGACAGTCTGAAGCATTGGCGCGCGCTGCCGGCGGTCGCGATCGACTGCGGCGTGCTGATCACCCTGAGCGATCTCACGAGCGATCACCGTCTGCTGGTGCGTTACGGCGCCGGCGGCGCCATCGACCGCGTCACCCCACTCGACGCGCCGCTCGGCCTGATGGCCCGGCTGCCTGGCGAGCCGACGGTGCTGGCCGCGCGGCGGACCGGTGACCTCGAACTGGTCTGGTACGACTGGCACTGGGCCCGGGAGCCCGTTGCTTCACCATAGAGAAGGAAGCTGCCCATGAAACGAATCAACCTGCTGGCGATACTCTCCCTGATCGCGCTGCTGGCCGTCGCGCCCCCCGTGACAGCCCAGAGCGGCGGTGGTGGCCGAGGCGGTGTCACGACGATGGCCAAGACGACCCAGGGCTGCTGGGTATGCCACCGAGTGAACGGCGCTGGCTACTGCACCGGTGGCGTCCCCGGCGACTGGAACTGCAGCGTCACCTACGAAGGCGGCTGTCAGACCAGCAGCCCCGGCTGCGGCGCCGGTGCCATGCTGCCGTTGGATCCCGATGGCTCGGCACAATACGTTTCGCGTGGCTCGGCGATCGGGCTGTCGACCGTCATGGCGGAGGGCGGCGGACCACCCATACGACGCAATTGCGAAGGCGTGATGGTGGCGCGTTACCAGGCGCCTGACAATATTGAGAGCGTCAGGGCCCATACCGGGTCCCTCACGCTATGACCCCCGCTCCCGGGTCCCGTCCCATGTCTCGTGTCGCTTCGCACTGGTCACTCGCGATCGCCGCCCTGCTTGCCGCGGGGGCGGCGCCGGATACACCGCGATTCGTCGCGCGGCCCGATGCGGCCTTCACCGCCCCGGACAGCGTGGACAACGAGCTGAGCTACGTCACCGACATGGCCATCGATTCCGATGGCAGCATCTTCGTCGCCGACCTCCGGCTGCCGCATGTCCTGCAGCTCGATTCGCTGGGCCGGGTGCATCGCATCATCGGCCGCTCCGGCGGCGGCCCCGGTGAGTTCGTCTCCACGCTCTTGCTCGGATTCTACCGCGACTCGCTCTGGGTCTTCGACCCGGGGGCACTCCGGATCTCGCTCTTTCCGCGGCAGGGGACGGGCGTGGGCACCCTCCCGCTCGACGCGCTCCGCACGCCGGTGGCAAACGAGCGGTACCCGCGGGTGCACCGCGGCGCCCCGCTGGCGATCCTGCCGGACGGCAACCTGCTGATGCTGGAGAACGTGCCGGCCAGCGACAATCCCGCGGACGGCTACCAGAGCGCGCTCCTGCTCCGGGCCGACCGCTCGCTGCTCATCCAGGATACGCTGGCCAGGATGGCCAACGCCCATTCGGTGTGCGTGTTCACGTACCGCGATGGCGAGTCCCACGTCAATCAGCCGTTCGCGGACGATCCGCTCTATGCGGAATCCAACGACGGCGAGCGGGTCGTCACGGTGACCCGGACCGCCGCCACCAGCGGTGGCGAGCAGCACTTCACCGTCACCCTGATGTCCATGAAGGACAACCGCACCGTCACCCGGGAGATCAGCTACCGTCCGCGGCCCCTCCCGTCGCGTGTGGTCGACAGCGCCATCACGGCGCTCGGCCAGTGGACGCTTGGCGACCTCCACTCCCCGGTCACCCTGGATTCGCTGCGGCGCCGCCTCTTCCAGCCCTCGTTCTATCCGCCGGTCACCCAGCTTCGCCTCGCGCGGGACGGCACGATCTGGATGAGCGTGCGCTTCGCCGGCGGTCCGACGGACGCGGCGGAGTGGATGGTGCTCTCGCCCCACGGCTTCGAACTCCGGCGCGTCACCACGCCCAGCAACTTTCTCCTCTTCGAGGCCGACCGCGACGTGCTGTGGGGGGTGAACCGCATGCCCGATGAGACGATGCAGGTTGCGCGGCTTCGGGTGCGGCGGGGGTAGGGCGGCCGGTATCGCGGTGTGGTGACTCGGTCGATCGATCCCCTCCTCCGAAACCGGGGGAGGGGATTTGTCATGCGGGGTTGTCAGGTCTCGACGAGCACCGGCGCGGCCAGCGCCGCCGAGCTGCGGCGGGTCGCGCCGGGCCACGTGACGTAGCGATGGCGGCGGAGTGCGGCTTCGAGTTTCCACTCCCAGCCGGGGGTGCCGAGGGCGGGGCGCGGCGCGAGGCCCACGAGGTCCTGGCTGCGCGCCCGGAAGGTCCGGGAATCGAATTCTTCGTCGACGGCGCCCTGCTGGGCCGGTGCGGTGACATGGGTGGTGAACTGAAGCACCCGCAGGAGCGCGCGCCAGCTCCGGGCGCGGAGCGGGCCGTACTCGGCGAGCCGGCGGTTGATGGTGCTGCGGTTGGGGTCGGATGCGGCCTGCTCGCTCTCGATCTCGCTCTCGCGACCGGCGAGGGCGTCCTCCACGGCGGTGATGAGCTCGCCGGGGAGACGGCGGAGCCTGAGATAGGCGCAGAGATCGGAGGCAGCGGGGGCGGCGCGGAGCCGCAGCGCGGCGATGATGCGGGTGGGGTCCAGGTCGAGCCCGCCCTGCAGGAACAGGGTCGAGTCAGGCAGGAGCGGCAGGAGCGCACCGGCTTCTGCGGGCGAGAGAGGCTGTTCCGCGAGCAGGAGGACCGCGCACCACGGCGCCGCGGCGAGTGCCGCGCTCACCAGCTCCGGCGTTCGGCTGCCAGAAGTGGCGTGCACGGCCAGGGCATCCCCGAGCGAGGGAAGCACCGGTGGACGGTAATCGGTCAGCTTGCGCTCGACCGCGCAGAAGACGTGGACGGGGTGAGGCATCAGTTCGGGTTAGGTGCGCGAGGGGGCCGCAGAGCCAATGTAGGGAATGCCCGGGATATCTGAAAGGCGGCTGGCCGCCCCGGGCGCGAGCGGTGCCGGTGACGAAGCTATGTGGGAAACGTCAAACGAGCGTCAAATCGATGTCAGGCGCGGTTTCGTTACAATTGCGCGCAAGAATGGCGCAAAATTGCGCGGTTTGTGTGTGGCCCTGTTGTGTGGCCCCCAGCAAATAGCGTCGCGTGTCGTCTCCCCGCAATTCCTAGCATAGAGCGCAGAAGACTTGGGAGCGTGAAGTATCAGCCACCAGGCGGCGCGCCCTGGCCTGGTGCGTCAGTCCGTCTACACCCAACCAGACTGAGGTTACCAATGCCGGTCTCGAATGTCGCGAGCGAAGACGACTACATGGGCAGGAAGCTTTGGATCTGTATTATGGCTGCTGTCGTCACCGTGTGCACATTGCCGTCCGCAATCGCAGCCGAGCAGTCGAAGCCCTGTTTCGCTGCCGGCACGTGCGTCAGCGAGGAGCTTGCTCCCGCGTGCTGCAATCCGCCGAACGCCTGCTGTGTCCCGGGTGTCATGTGCGGTCCAAAGTACTAGGAATTGGGATCTGACCGTCCTCCCTCAGTCGGCAGCCGCGAATAGGGCATCCCGCTCGAAAAGGCTCATCCCTGGCCGGCCCTATCCCGGAAGTTTCACCTGGTCCGATGGTACCCATCGTCTTACTCGCTCGCCGAACTCCGGTCGAGCGGGTGGGACAGCATCGGCAAACGGGGAGGCTTTCTACATGCTGACCAGGAGTTCCGCACTGTCGTCGATGACAGTTGTGATGTCCTTGCTCGCGGTCGCCTCGCTGGCACTGGCGGCCCGTCGCCACTTTGCTCCGGCCTCAGTTCGAGCCTCAATGCCCGATTCGGTGGTTGCCGATTGGCGGTCATTCACGCTCGGTGGTACGCGCTTGGGCCCCGACTCGGCGAGGGTAACAATCACACTCTTTTCTGACATTCGATGCGGGTTTTGCCGGAAGACGTGGCTGCTTCTCGAGAATGCTGCTTGATCGCATCCCGGCGAGATCGCGATTGTCTATCGGCACTTCCCCTTCAAGGGATTGAGTCTTGACCCAGCTCGAGCTGGAGTCTGCGCGGAGCACCAAGGAAAATTCAAGGCGCTCTATGATCACTACTTTGCAACGTATGATTCATTGCCGCCGGATCCCGGAACACTCGAGAAATCGCTCGGGGCGGACAACTGGGCAGAGCTGGCTCGTGATGTCGGGATGCCTGACGGGGACGAGTTCTGGCGCTGTACCCATGAACAGTCAGTGCCGCCGGAGCTTCACGCCGACCTGAACGTGGCCAGCCGATTGGGCGTGGCCGTCGTCCCAACCCTCCTTGTAGGCGATACGCGAGTGGTCGGCAATCCCGGAGAGGTGAAGTTGGACCAGCTGATCTCGCGCGCGAAATCACTCGCGCCTACGGCGCAACCATGACCAATGCGTGCTTCCTCGAAATGGCTCCGCAGCTCAGCGGTCCTCGGTGGATTCGATTTGCATATAGCGTCGCGATTTGTGGCCTCACCGGCTGCGGTCGAGGCAACAGCGCGCCTGCGGTTGTGAGTATACGGGACAGTGCCAACGTCAGGATAATGTCTTATCCACGCTCAACGTGGATCGAAGGTATGCCGACATTGGCTCTGTCAGCAGACGCGGCGCTCACGCTTGGAGACTCTGGCGCCGACGGCCACGGCCTATTCCGGGTGCGCTCCGTCGGTCGGCTCCGCAATGGGGATCTGGTCGTCGCCAATGGGGGCGCCAGCCAGATTCTAGTGTTTGACTCGGGAGGGCGACTCAGGCGGACGATAGGTCGGAGTGGAGCCGGGCCTGGTGAATTCACAAATCTCGTCTTCTCTCAAGTCATGAGCGACTCTATCTGGGCGTACGACCTCCTGCAAAGACGCGTCTCCGTCTTCACTCCAAACGGAGCGGTTGTACGCACGGTCCCGGCGGACATTGGGTTTGTCCGGCATGTCTTTCCCGATGGCGTGCAGATCGCCACATATCCCGAGCTTCCCCAACTCGTGCCTGGTATCTTGCGTGGGACCGCAGCGGTATTGCGTGTTCTGCCGGGAGCGCGAACGCCGGACACCGTGGGGCGATTTCCTGACTCAGAATTGTTCTTTGACCCAGAGGCCAATTTCGTAGGTGAGCCGCGGCCGTTTGGCAAGAAACTTCTCTTTGCCTTCGATGACTCGACAATCTACGTATCGACGGGCGATCACCCCGAAATTCGCTGCTATTCGACACAAGGGGTACTCGTCAGGATCCTTACGGTTGAGGTGCCTGGGCGACGGGTATCGTCAGGCGATTTCGAAGCCTATATGGCCCCCCTCCTCTCGTCGAGCGCGGCCGGGTCACGGAGGAGCGCGCTGGAACGTATGGCGGACAAACAGCCCTATCCCGAAACGATGCCGCCGTTCGGAGGACTCCTGGCGGGGGCCGAGGGGGAGCTTTGGGTCGAAGACTACCGCGCACGCCCCGACAGTGTCCATCGGTGGCGCGCAATTGCCCATTCGGGTCGGACGATTGGTGTTCTGGAACTGCCTTCGCGGTTCACCGCGCTTTCCTTCGGAACGTCGTGGGTTGCTGGCGTACGGCTGGATGATGCCGATGGGGAGCATGTGGAACTGTACCGCTTTCTCCGGAACTGATCGACGACCTCGGGTGGGGTGCTTTGGAAACTGGTTCGGTGGACCGTTTGAGCGTTTGTGTATAAGCCGTATCCTGGAGACCGAGGAGGGGATATGGCGCGCAAGAAACGGCCGGCTGGGTCGAAGCCATGCGGCACATCCGCCTGCTCTTCGGGGACCGGGTCCCCGCCTGGCAGTCAACAGGGCTCATACACAAAGATTCAGACACTCCCTCGGGACCACCACCCACAAGACGTTCGCATTGTCTTCCGGCACTATCCATTGGCAATCCACGACTCTGCAGGCGCGGCTGCGCGCGCGGCCGAATGCGCCGCGCTTGAAGGTGATTTCGAACCCTTCCATCACTTTCTGTTTGCCAACGCGAAGCTGATAGGTCAGAAGGATTGGTTATGGTTTGCCCGTGAGGCAGGGATGACCAATATTGCGGCGTTTGGTACGTGCCTGAAGACGCAAAGAGACTTTCCGGAAATCGAGCGAGACCGCGCTGCCGGTGAGAGGCTGGGGGTTGATGGCACGCCGACGTTCCTCGTCAACGACCTGAAAATACCCGGATTCCTTGAATTGCCGGAATGTGAAGGTCATGTTCGAGATGCCATCGAGCGGGCGCGGCACTCACATTCGCAGCGCTTTGCTCGGCCCTGATAGCAGGATGGTGTAGGCGGAGCCGTAATGGAGGCGCAAATTGAAAACGAGTTCCGGTCCTAATCGTGCCGGGCAGGCGCAAGGGCGAGCAAGAATAGCCGCGCTTGCACTGCTGGTTGCCAGTCTGCTCACGGCCGCGTGCACGCGGGATCGCTCCTCCGCCGACCGTGGTCTTTCGTGGAGATTCGCCCCCGTGTGGTCCGTCGGCGGGATCGATGATCCGCGGCTTCAGCTTGCGCAACTTGAGCGGTTCCAGGTTGCGTCGAATGGCACGGGCACAACCTACCTGTTGGATCGCTCAACACACCGCTTGGCTGTCCTGGGGCCTGACGGAGCAATGAATGGGACTCTAGGGCGTCAGGGGCAGGGTCCTGGTGAGCTTGCCGATCCATGGGCGGTCGCGGTGGATTCCGATGGGGCCGTTGGCGTCCTCGACCTCGGGAAGCGGTTGGTGGTCCGCTGGTCGGCCCGGGGTGAGATTCTTCCGCCGCTCGAGGTCCAGGGTTTCGTCAACCACCCCAAGATTGCGCTGCGGGGGGATGCGGTCACGCTCACTCTGCGCGGCGAGCCCCGCGGCGGTCCTGCGGAATATCAACTCACCACCCTCGATCTTGGTGTTCAGCGAATTCTTGCTCGCCTCATTGAGCCGAGTCGCCATGTCGGAAACCTTCCCTCCTGCCAAGCATCAGCCATTTCGTTAGCGCCGCTCTTCGTGCCGACAATCAACTGGGACGCCGAGGGCGAGGAGCTTGCGGTCAACAGCGGCGCCGAATACGTAGTCGAAGTGTACCACGCCGGGGCGCCGTTTCGGACCATCCGCCGGCCGATCGCACCTGCCCATGCAGACCAAGAGACTGCGGAACGTGAGGCCGCCGATTGGCGATTCAATGGCTGTTTGGTGCCACCTAGTGAGGTAGTCAAGGCGGCGGGGTACCTCGCCCTCATCCCGGTCGTTCAGGGCGTTGCGCTATCGCCGGAAGGGGAGCTGTGGGTGCTTCGGCGCGGCGCCGAAACAGCGCGGCCGGTGATCGACCTGTTTGACTCCAGCGCGAACTACCTTGGCACTCTCCCCGCAGGGGCGCCTTTTCCCGCTGCCTTCCTGAGCCAGGACCGGATCGTCGCGGTGGAGAAGGACTCGTCCGACGTGCCCAGGGTGACGGTATACGCGGTGGACCGGAGCGCGGTGGCGCTTCAGCGGCAGTGAGGCCTTCACCCCCCCCTTCCCCCTCCACCCCGTCTCCCCATGCACCTTCTCCATAACCCCGCGCCCCCCCCCGGTCCGGGCATCTTCGGCGGGCCGATCACCGCCTCACGAGCAGCCGATGACGCATCGCTCTCTGCGTCGCTTGTTCTTCCTTCTGCCGAGCGTCGAATCGATGTAAGGCGCGGTTTCGTTACAATTGCGCGCAAGAATGGCGCACAATTGCGCGGTTTGTGTATGGCGTGCAGGACTGGCATGGGGAAGATTCGCATACCCATCCGCCATTCCTCATGATTGATGCTCCCTGCGGGGACGCTTCGCATCTCACGGTTCGGGGCGGGTGGTAGACCAAGCGCAGTTTGTGATTGACGAAACAATGACATCCACCGCCCTTCGAAGGAGGTAGTCCCGATGAACCTCGCATCCATTCGTGCGCTCGCTGCGGCACTGTTAGTGGCTGGGGCCGTTCCAGCGCTCCCACGGGAAGCTGCCGTCACGGCCCAGACAATTACCACCTGCCAGGCCGTGGGGTGCTTCGGTGGGGCGCCTGGGTGTTACTGGTATCAGGCCCCGGACATCCAGAACATCGTGCTCTGCTATGGGAGTCGGCCATGACTTGTTTGCCTCGCGGGGTTTCGGTGTCCTCAGTGGTCCGGGGCCTCGCTGCCACCGGTCGTTCCCTCTAGGCTACGGAGCATGTCATGACGTCTCGACAGAAGCAGGTGCTCTCTCTCGGACTTGCCGTGGCAGTTGGAGCGGCTTTGCTCACCCGGTCGCTCGGTGCAACTCAAGAGATCACAACGTGCCAGGCGGTCGGCTGCTTTGGAGGCCAACCAGGCTGTTTCTGGTACAGCGGGAGCCCCGGAACGACCTTCTTTTGCTTCGGGGTCCGCCCCTAAGGGCGCCGCGCGAGTCAACGATGCGATCGCAATGGAGACGATTGCTCGGGGAGATGGCACGGTTGTGCTGTGTCGCCTTCCCGCATGCATCCATGATAGTAGCCGTGGCTGTCGGAACGATGACTTGTGCGCGCGCGACGGCGACAAGTCCTCTCGACGGTGCCGATCGCGGATTCCAGCAGATGGTGCTCGACGAACTCAAAGGCAGGAATGGTGTCCTGGTCGTCTTCAGCCCCACCATGTGCAACCTCTCCGTCCGACACTTCGCCACACTGAACCGCCTTGCTAAGCGCCCCGGAATGGTGGTATTAGGTGTCACAATGGTAGATGCTCCTATGGGCGTGGACGTGGCAGAGTATACGTCACCGTTCAGGATCGCATTTCCCGTCGTTTTCGATCACGATCGTTTATGGGCTACGGCGATGGCGGCCAGAAATATCGAAGGCCCGATTCTGGCTTTCGTCCGAAATGGCAGACTCCAGGCATTGCTCTGGTCCGATGCTGCCGTCGGCACTTCCGGGTTGCCCTTTGCCTGGGATGAGTCTGCGGCCGGCTCAGCTGCTGATGGAGGTTCGAACTGACCGTGTTTCGACTCATTCAGGTTGTTCTCGCTGTCCTCTGTATGTCCGTCGTCTCCAGCGCTCGCGCGCAGGGGCGCAGCTGGTTCAAGGGGAAATGGCAGTCGGCCGGTGGGGTTCCGTCTGATTCTCCCAATCTCCTCAACCCGCTCTACCTTGTTTACGCGGACTCCCTGGTTGTCATCTATGACTTTGGAGACTTTGCCGTCAAGGCATTTCGCAAAGATGGGGCCCTGGCCTGGAGATTCGGACGGCAGGGCCAGGGACCGAAGGAGTTCGGTGCGGTTGTGGATCTCCAGAGGGACCAGCTTGGACGACTGTGGGTTACCGATGCGTCAAATCTTCGCGTTCTGATACTTGGCCTGGACGGTGTGCTGATTCGTCAGATTACAATGAGCAGTCAGGTCTGGAGCGCTTTGCCCGCGCGGGCAGACACCTTTTACGCCAAACTTCCCCTCCGTACTTCCTTCTACGATATCTTCGCGCCTTCCGGCGAGCAGGCGGTACACCTCCCGATCCCGAAACAGCTCCTCCCGCTGGACTATAACCAGGCAGTAATGAACGCCGTCGTGAGCCCCTCAGGGGTGGCCATCGCTGCACTGCGTTGGGGCAGCGTCTTCTACGTAATGGATCTGAGCTCCCGCAAAGTCGGGGAGTACGTCGGCATGGACAGCATTGCGCCCGCACCCGCCATCGCGCAGAAGATCGAGATCAGGGACAGCCATAACAAACCGCAGACAGTCCTCGGGCACCGAATGGACCCGGCGTCGGAGCCCGTGTACGAAGGGGTCGCCATTGACCGCGAGCATGCCTACCTCCTCGTCAAGGGCTCTACCGCGAACGCTCGCCGAATCGTCGATCAGCATCGGCTCCTGGATGGCGTCTACGAGGGGTCGTACCTACTGCCGGCAAAGGTCCAGCAGATCGCACGGACCCCCCACGGGTTCGCCGTCCTGATCAGCGACCCGACGCCGGAGGTTTCATTGCTGGATTGGGTGCCCGCTAGCCGCTGAGATTCGATCTCGCGTTCTGATGGGCGCAGGCATGACCTCCATCAGGGCGAACGGTTTTGATCGCCTTCTCCCCTTCCTTCATCCCACCATGCACCTCGCCCCCCCCCCGGTCCGGGCACCTTCTGCGGGCCGATCACCGCCTCACGAGCAGGCGATGACGCACCGCTCTCCGCGTCGCTTGTTCTTCCTTCCGCTCACCCACCTCGCCTGTACCGCCAATCCCGCCGACTCAGCCTCCTCGACGGGCAAGGCTGTCCTTCCTCCCCTCGTTGACCTGGAAATCAGTGGAACCGACCGGGACCCCCTGACGCCCTCGCCGAGATCCGTCGCGCATCCCCGACCACAAGCCGGCCTCCCACCGCCTCGCGGTCGACGACGCCAATCGTCTCTGGGCCCAACTGGAAGTGGTGGGACCGGCCGATACCGGGGTGATCGAGATCCTCGATTCCGCCGGTGCCCCGCGTCCTGGGTGTGACGGCGCCGCTCGGCACGCTGTACAGCGATCGGTTGATCGAGCGCGACCACCTCTGCGCCGCAGTGGCGGCCTTCGATGGGGTGGAGTCGATCGAGCGGGCGAAGGTGCCGGCGTTTCAACAGCGATCACGCCTCCACCACTACCGGCATCGCGAGGCCCGCCGAGCTGCGCCGAGTGGGGCTCGGCCAGGCGACGTACCCGTGCCGCCGGAGCGCCGCCTCCAGCTTCCACTCCCAGCCGGGGGTGTCGAGCGCGGGGCGGGCGCCGACACCGAAGAATTCCTCCGCCCGCAGCCGCAGCGTGCGCGGATCGGTGCCGGCATCCCAGGCGGCCTGCTCCGCCGAGACGCTGATCGGGGTTTCGAGCTGCAGCAGGCGCAGTAACGCGCGCCAGCTCCGGACGCGGAGCGGACCGAACTCAGCGAGCCGGCGGTTGATGCTGCTCCGGTGCGGGCCGGATGCGACCTTCTCGCTCTCGCTCTCGCTCTCGCTCTCGCGACTCGCGATGGCGTCCTCCACCGCGGCGATCAGCGCGCGGGGAAGCCGGCGGAGCCGCAGGTAGTCACACACCTCGGCGGCGGCGGGAGCCTGCCGCAGCCGGAGTGCGGCAACGATCCGCGCCGGGTCCACGTCGAGCCCGCCCTGCAGGATCATCGTCGCGTGAGGCAGGATCGGGAGCAGTACAGCCGCTTCGGTCACGGAGAGTGGCTGCTCCGCGAGCAGGACGACGGCGCACCACGGTGCCGCCACAAGGGCCGCGCTCACCACTTCCGGCGCGCGGCTGCCTGAAGCGGCGAGCACGGCCAGTGTATCCCCTAGCGAGGGGAGGACGGGTGGACGGCAGGCGGTCACCGTTCGCGTGACAGCGCAGAAGACGTGGACTGGGTGAGGCATCGGTTCGGATGGGGTGCGCAGGGGGCGCAACGCCAATGTAGGGAGTGCCCGGGATATCCGAAAGGCATCTGGGTGCCCGAGGCGCGACTGGTGCCGGTGTCGATCCTATCTGGGACCGTCAAACGAGCGTCAAATCGTTGTCGGGGGCGGTTTAGTTACAATCGCGCACAAGAATGGCGAAAGAATGCGCGGTTTGTGTATGGCACAATCTGAATGGGCTCTAGAAGATTCTTCCTGCGCGGTGAGCCAGAAGATGTGCCTTGTCGCGCAGTGTGCAGGGCTTGCCCGATCTAGTTGGTGCCAATTCTGCCGAAGCCGGGAAGTGAGTGCTATGCAGTGTCTCACCAGCGTCCAGTCCAAACTTCCGGGTGGTTGGGTGGCGCCGGGCCCTCTGCCGCGGTCCCTTCCATTCCAGCGGCGAGTCCGACTCGCTCCGGCATCAAGCTTGGGCGCTGAAAAGTCCCTCGTGCGACTGCTGGGCCTGCTAGTGCCGAGGAGCAGTGTCCCAACATGCGGTGTATGGTGGCTGAGGGCTGGTGCAATTCCGGCGGTAACCGTTGGTGTCACCATGACAGCGGCGATCCACCGACGTGTTGGTCGAGTGCTTGTTGAGGCGTAGTCTCTTGCGGGTGGCCCCGGGGTGTCGCTTCGCCCCTGTCCGTTGGTCGGCGCTTGTTCCGGTCGCTCTGGGCCTCACCTGCCTTGGGTTAGGCTCGGGGTGCGCGAAGGATCAGGCCGGAAATTCAGTGCATCGCCACCCCGTGGCCAGCTACATCGACCAAGAAATACCTGCCACACACGAGATTGCGCTCAATGCTGAGCCCATCCAGCCGGCCGCCGGCGCAATGTCAATCCTCGGTGACAGTACTACCGCTACGGGCAAGAGCGCGGTCGATCTGATCGGCCGTATCCAGGCGGCCGCGTTTCTGCCGCCTTCAACAATTGTTGTTGTCGACGATCGCCTACAGGTTGTCCGTCTATTCGGCCGGGATGGGCGGCAGCATCAGGTTGTCGGTGGGCCGGGTCGAGGCCCTGGGGAATTCGGGCGGCCACTTGCCCTCGCGGTGAGCCAGGCGGGTGAACTGTACGTGTCAGACACCGAGCGCCAATTGCAGGTATTTCGGCCGGACTCCGGAGGCGTATTCCGATATCTGCGTAGCATCCACCTCGGTCTCGAAGGCCAGTCTATCTGTTTTCTGAACGGCAGCCTCATCGTGCAGGGTCTTTCAGCCGAGGATCAGGCGCTCATCCACCTGTACGACCTCCAAGGTTCCCAGGTCCGATCATTCGGACATCTGTACTCCTCGCCGAACGTGTCCCTCAACGAAGAGCTCGGCTACGGGCAGATCGCGTGCGACGAAGAGCGTGAGACGATATACTACGCCCCATCTACGGCCATCGGTGAGGTCCGCGCCTACAGCGCGCAAGGTCATCTTGAATGGCGCGCAAAGTTTAGTGGCTATCGGTCGAATGAGATTACGGATATGCCGGACATGGGGTATCGGGTGGCCGTCTCGCCGGACGGCGCTCACAGCTTGATCGGGCTATCGATCCTCCCAGGGAAGGGCCTTCTCGTACAGTGGACATACCGGACGCTGCAGGAGTTGAAGGATCGCGAGGCCTACGGATCGGTGATCAGTTTCCTCCTGAATCCCGAAACGGGAGCTCCGCTGCCGCTCGGGAATGACTTGCCCCCAATTCGCGCGGTGGGGAGCGCAGTCGCCTTGGTCGGATTGGAAGATCCCGCACCGCGGTTTGAGGTTAGACCCCTGCGATGATCTTTGATGGGCCTTCGAGCCTCCCGCTGTTCCCCCCCCTCCCCCCCGCCCGTCTCCCCATGCACCTTTCCCCCAACCCCGCGACCCTCCCCCCGGGCCGGGCATCTTCAATGGGCCGATCACCGCCTCACGAGCAGCCGATGCCTCACCGCGCCCTCACGGCCCAACCCCGTCTGGCCCCCACGCGTGCCCTCCTCGGCGCGCTCGGCCTGCTGCTTGCACTCCCCGCCTGCGGCGGCAAGCCCGCCAGCGCCGACAGCGCCGGCACCCCGGCCCTCACCGATTCCTCCGGCAACAGCAGCATGAGCCTCCCGGTCGTGGGCGAGACGGTGCGGCGCGAGGACCTCGTGCTCACCATCGCAACGACGGGCCAGGTCCACTCCGACGCCGTGGCCGAGCTCAAGGCGGAGACGAGTGGCACCGTCGACTCGGTGCTGGTGCGTCCCGGGGACAACGTCCACCACGGCGAGGTGCTGGCCCGGCTCGATCCCCGACCCTTCGATCTCGCGGTGCGTGAGGCAGAGGCATCGCTCGCGGAAGCGAACATCCGGCTGCAGGGAAACCTCGCGAGCGATTCGATTCTGCTCACCAATCATCAGGACCAGGAGCGGCAGCACAACGCGATGACGCTCTCCGGCGTCCCGGCGGCGCAGGTGCGCCTCGAACGGGCCCAGCTCGATCGCGAGCGTACCGCGATCACCGCACCGTTCGATGGCGTGGTGGACCGTGTCGATGTCGCCGAGGGATCGCGGGTCGCGCCAGGTCAGGCGGTGGCCACGGTGGTGGATGTGAGCCACCTGCGGGTCGAGGCGCAGGTGCTCGAGCACGACCTGCCCTTCGTCCGGGTGGGTGGTGAGGCGCTCATCTCAACTCCCGCGACCTCGGGCGCGCCGATCCGCGGCCGGATCTCGGCGATCCTCCCGCTGGTGGATACCGTCACTCGCGCAGGGCGGGTGGTGGTCGCCGTGGCAGGGGCGACCGGCCGGTCGCCGCTACGCCCCGGCATGTACGCCGACCTTCGCCTCGAGGCGACGCGGCTTCCCAATCGCATCCTCGTTCCCGCCCGCGCGGTGATCGAACGCGATGGCCGCCCGCTGGTCTTCGTGGTGAAGGGGGGTCGGGCGCAGTGGGTCTACATCGTGCCGGGTCGCACCAATGGCCAGGACACCGAGGTGCTGCCTGACTCGAGCACGGGCCAGATCCCCGTCGCCGTGGGCGACACGGTGCTCGTCGAAGGCCATCTCACCCTGACCCACGACGCGCCGGTGCGGGTGACGGCCGCGGCCGAACGGCCGTGAGGGGCGGGGCTCAGCCCCGCCACCACGACGACTAATCGCATGTCGATCGCCGCCTCGGCCCTCCGCCGGCCCGTCACCACCATCGCGGCGACCCTGGCCCTGGTCCTCCTCGGCCTGGTCTCGCTCGATCGCCTCCCGGTTTCGCTCCTCCCCGACGTCACCCTGCCGGTCCTCACCATCCGCACCGCCTATCCCGGCGCCGCGGCCACCGAGGCCAGCCGCTTTGTGGCCGAGCCGGTGGAAGAGGCGATCGCCGCGACGCCCGGCCTGGTCGAGCTCCGCTCCGTGAGCCGCAATGGCGAGGTGACGACGACGGCGCGTTTCGCCTGGGGCACCGACATGGCGGCGACCGTGCTCACCGTGCGCGAACGGCTCGACAACGCGCGCGCTCAGCTTCCCGAGACCGCCGAACGCCCCAACCTGCTCACCAGCGACCCGGGCCAGCGCCCCATCGCGGTGTTAGGCGTCACCGGCACCGGCGACCTCCGTTCCACCGCCCGCCTCGCCGAGCAGGTGCTGGCACGCCGGCTGGAGCAGCTCGACGGTGTGGCCAGCGTGGCGGTGACCGGTGTGCCCGCCGACGAAATCAGGGTCTCACTCGATCCTGTCCGGCTCCGGACCCTCGGCCTGACGCCGGATGATGTCGTCCGCGCCATCCAGGCCGCGAACGCCAGCGCGCCCGGTGGCACCATCCGCCGCGGCCAGTTCCGCTTCTCGGTGCGCGCCCTCACCGAACTCCGCTCCGTCGAGGAGTTCGGGGATATCCCCGTGGGCCGGGCTTCCGCGTCCGCCTCTGTACGACTCCGCGACCTTGGCACAGTCGCCCTCGCCACCGAAGACCCCCGCACCCTCACCCGGCTCGACGGCGTCCCCGGGATCGGCCTGGTCGTATATAAGGATGCGGGCGCCAACACCGTCGCCGTCACTGCCGCGATGGAGACGGCGGTCGCCGACTTGAGCAAGGAGTTCCCCGACCTCCAGCTCCGCGTCGTCTCCGCCCAGGCCCGCTTCGTCAACGACGCCCTTGCCAATCTCGGCCAGGAGATCGTGCTGGGCGGGGTGCTCTCGCTGCTGGTGATCCTCCTCTTCCTGGGCGACTGGCGTGCCGCGCTCGCCATCGGCCTCATCGTGCCGCTCTCGGTGCTGGTGTCGCTGACGGCGCTGCAGCTCATGGGTGTCACCATCAACGTGCTCTCCCTCGGCGGCCTGGCGCTCGGCGTCGGCCTCCTGGTCGACAACGCCATCGTCGTCGCGGAGGCCACCGGGCGGTACAGCGCCGAAGGCATCGAACGCTTCCAGGCGGCCTCGATGGCCGCGGACGAGGTCACCGGGCCGCTCATCGCGGGGACGCTCACCACGGTGCTGGTGTTCGGGCCGATCGTCTTCGTCCGCGGG
Organism: uncultured Gemmatimonadales bacterium; assembly: GCA_963817435.1. Lineage (GTDB taxonomy): Bacteria > Gemmatimonadota > Gemmatimonadetes > Gemmatimonadales > GWC2-71-9 > JADJOM01. The sequence continues at coordinate 20,167 of CAWFNY010000003.1, read as the reverse complement.
CTCGCCGCCGCGCTCTTCCGTGATCTCTCGCTCGCGGTGGTGATGTCGCTCTCCGCCTCGCTGGTGCTGGCCCTGACCCTGATGCCGGTGATGCTGGTGGGGAGACGGTTCGGCGGTTCGGCGGTTGGTGGCCGCGCGCGAAAGGCTTCCTCCGGCACCACGGCGCACCTGGACCGGGAGACGCCGGCCGCCCAGCCGCCTCACCCGCTGACCGTCCAACCGCCCAACCGCCTTTCGACAATAGGCTACCACATCGCCGAAGCCTACGAGCGCGGCATGCTGTGGTGCCTGGATCGTCCCCGCACCGTGTTCGCCTCCGCGGTGGTGCTCACCCTCGCCGCGGCCTGGGTTGCCGTACGGCTCCCGCGCGAGATCCTGCCGCAGGTGGACGAAGGCGTCGCCATCGCGAGTCTCCAGCTCCCCGAGGGCACCGCCATCGAGGAGACGGCGCGCCAGGCGGGGCGCATCGAGGAGGCGGCCCGAGCCCTCGGCGCCAAGGGGATTTACGCCCGGATCGGCGCCGCCACCGACGAGGAGCTTGTGTCAGGCGCGGAGCCGGGTGGCGCCGCCTTTGCGCAGCTCCTGCTCCCGGTGCCGGCGGGGATGGCGGCGGACGCCTTTGCGAACCGGCTCCGGGCCCGGATCCCGGATCTCGCCGCGGGATCCCTGGCGATCGATCTCGCGGGCCAGTCGGAGTTCGGCAGTCTCATCGGGAGGGAAGGGCGCCTCATCCGGGTCGAGGTGAGCGCCCCCGACCGGGCCGCGGCCGCCCGCTGGGCCGATAGCGCCCGCGTCGCGCTGCACGGCCTCACCCAGCTCACCGACGTGCGCGACGCCTACGCCGGCACCCAGCCGGTGGTCGAGCTGGCGCTCGAGCGGGGACGGATCGCGGAACGGGGGCTTTCGATCGACGCCGTCGCCAGCGCGCTGGCCGGTGGGTTAGGCGGCGTGAAGGCGAGCGAGCTGCGCGAGACCGACCGCCGTACCCCCATCCGGGTCCGCTACGCTGGCGACGGCAACGAGGATCTCGCCACCGCGCTCGCGGCCACGGTGGGCGGGATTCCGGTGCAGCAGCTCGTCACCGCCAGGGAGGTCCGCGACCCCGTCGAGGTGGTCCGCGTGGACCAGCGGCCCGTCGAGGTGGTCGAGGGGTCGGTCGAGCGGGGCGGCACCGCCCGCGCCGTCACCGCGATCGACAGCGTGCTGTCCCGCATGCAGGCACCCGCCGGACTCGTCTGGCGGATCGCCGGCGCCGATCTGGAACAGCGCCGCACCCTCTCCGAACTCGGCGTCGTGGCGGTGCTCTCGGTCGCGCTGATGTTCCTGGTGCTGGCCGGAGAATTCGCCTCGTTCACCACGCCGCTCCTGGTGATGCTCACCGTGCCACTCGCCGGCGTGGGCGGGATCTTCGTGCTGTGGCTCACGGGACAGAGCATCAATACCGTCTCGCTCATCGGCATGGTCGTGATGATCGGCCTCGCCGACAACGACGCGGTGGTGAAGCTCGAGGCGATCCAGCGCTTCCGCGAACTCGGCCACCCCATCCGCGAAGCAATCATGCTCGGCGGCCGCCAGCGGCTCCGCGCCATCGCGATGACCTCGCTCACTACCATCGTGGGCGTGCTGCCGATGGTGTTCGGCTGGGGCAGCGGCGGCGAGCTCTATCAGCCGCTCGCCGCCGGTGTAATCGGCGGCTCGATTACTGCGACGCTGGTGACCTTCTTCCTGCTGCCGACCGCGTACGCGGTGGTGGAGGGGCGGAAGGAGAGGCTGGAATCTCCCTCCCACCCCCCCTCCACTTCGTGGAGGGGGGAGCCCTTCAGCGAAACTCCCCCCTCCCCACGTAGTGGGGAGGGGCCGGGGGAGGGGCCATGATCCGCTGGTTCGCCAACCGTCCCGCCGTGATGTGGGCGATGTTAGGCGCCACGCTCCTCGCCGGGGGCGTCGCGCTCGGCCGCCTCCCGCTCGCCACCAAGCCCTACGTCGAGCTCCCCCGTCTCGCCGTCTCGATGGAGTGGCCTGGCGCCAGCGCCGAACTGGTCGAGACCTACCTCGGCAGCCCCATCGAGGCCGCGATCCAGTCGGTACGCGGTGTGCGCAAGATCAGCGGCGAGTCGGGCGAGGGCTATCTCCAGCTCGACATCGAACTCGAGCCCGACGCCAACGTGCAGCTCGCCCGGCTGGCGATTCTCGAGCGGCTCGAACTCCTCCGCAACGACTTCCCTCCCGGCGCCTCCGGCCTCACGGTGCAGAACTACGTGCCGCAGGGGCTCGACGAGGAGCCGCTCCTCGCCTATACCGTCTACGGCCCCTACACGGCGGGGACGCTGCAGGACCTGGTGAACCGCCAGGTGCGGCCCCGCATCAGCGCCATCGAGGGCGTCGCCGCGGTGCAGGCGCAGGGCGGCGCGCAGGTCGGTGTCGCGGTTGCCTATCAAGCCGACCGGCTGCGGCAGCTGGGCCTGACGCCCGCCGAGTTGCAGGAGGCGCTCTCCCGCGCGCGGATGGTGCAGGCGCTCGGCGTGGAGCAGGGGGGCGCCACCGAGCGGCACGTCGTGCTGCGCGACGTGCCGGCCGCCGTCGCCGCTCTCGGCGCACTCCCCGTGCGCGGCCCCGGCGGCAGGGTCTACCGGCTCGACGAGCTTGCGACCATCCGGCGTGAGGAGGACAACCGCGACCAGTTCTTCCGGGTGAATGGTGAACCGGCGGTGCTCATGCGCATCGCGCGGCTTCCCGGCGCGGACGCGATCGCCACCGCCGCGCGGGTGCGCACCGCGGTGCGGGAACTGACGCATCACCTCCCGCCCGGCCTCCGCTTCCAGGTGGTCGGCGACGAAAGTCTCCGCCTCAAGAAGGAGCTCGACGATCTCGCGCGCCGGGGCGGGATCGCCTGCCTCGCGGTGCTGCTGGTGCTCGCGGTGACGCTGCGGGCACCGCGCGCCGTGGCCCTCGTCATGGCGAGCGCCGCCGTCGCCATCGCCGGTACCACGCTCGGCCTCTACCTGCTCGGCATCTCCACCAACATGCTGACACTCGCCGGGCTCGGCATGGGCATCGGCATCCTGGTGCAGGATGGTGTGGTCGTGATGACCCGCTTCGGCACGGCGCCTGACTCGGCGGAGGGGCGGGCCCTGGCGGCCGAGCGGATCACCCCGGCGGTCATCGGCTCGACGCTGACGACGGCGGTGGTGCTCTTTCCCTTCCTCTATCTGCAGGGTGACACCCGCGCCGCCTTTACGCCCTTTGCCGTCGCCTTCTCCCTGGCGCTCGGCTGCAGCATTCTCACCTCGCTCATCATGCTGCCGGCGATCGGCGCCGGGCACGGCATGCATGCCGTACGCTGGCCCTCGATCCGCCGCGGGTATGTGCGGGTGCTGATCGGGCTCATCCGGTGGCGCTGGGTGACCATCAGTGTCACGCTGGTACTGCTCGCGGGGCTCGGCTGGGTCTTCGCGGTGAAGGTGCCGCGCACCAGCTTCGGCGGCTGGTGGGGCCAGCGCACCACGCTCTCCGCGCGAGTGGACTTTCCGAGTGGCTCAGAGCCGGTCAGTGTGGACCGGAGCGTGCGGGAGCTGGAGCGGATCGTCGTTGGCCGTCCCGGTGTCGAGGTCGTGCAGGCACAGGGGAGCGCGACGGGCGGGTTCATCTCCGTCACATTCACCGATGCCGCCGCCCGGACCGCGATTCCGCTCGAGCTGCAGGAGGAGGTCACCCAGCGCGCCGCGCTGATCGGCGGGGCCTCGGTCTCGGTGTCGGGCCGCGGTCCGGGGTTTGCCAACGGCGGAAACATCGGCGCCGCGCAGAGCTTCCGCATCAAGCTGCTCGGCTATTCGTTCGAGGGGGTGCAACGGCTGGCGCTCGATCTCAAGGCCCGGCTCGAGCGCATCCCGCGGGTGCGTTCGGTGGACATCAACGCCGCCGGCTTCTGGTTCGGCGCCGACCGGGCGAACGACGTCACGCTCACCCCGGACCGCGCCGCCCTCGCGAGCTATGGCCTCTCCTCCAGCGATTTCGCCGCCACCGTCACTCGTGAAGTCGGCGGCGCCGCGGGGCTACAGCGGCTGACCATCGGTGACGAGGACCTCTGGCTCTCACTCAAGGCCGCGGGGGCCAAGACCCGTACGCTCGACCAGTTGCGTGAGGCGCGGGTCCCCAGCGCGAGCGGCGCGCCGGTGCGCGTCGGTGATCTGGCGCGGCTCGACGAGCGGGAGGCGCTCGCCCGGATCAGCCGCGAGGACCAGCAGTACGTGCGGGTGCTCTCGTACGACTTCCGCGGTCCTGCCAAGCTGGCCAACCGGACCCATGAGGCGTTCATGCGGTCGATCAGCGTGCCCGCGGGCTACACCGTGAGCGACGAGTACTTCGGCTGGCAGGACGATCAGAGCGGCAAGGGCCTCTGGAGGGTGTTTGCCATCGGGCTCCTGCTGGTGCTGCTCACGGTGGCGATGGTCTTCGATTCGGCCTGGGGAGCGGGGATGGTCTTTCTCAGCCTGCCGATCGCGCTCGCGGGGGTCGTCGTCGCCTTCTGGGTGACGAAGTCGGCGTTCACGCGCGAGGCGGCGGTGGGGGTGATCCTGGTGGTCGGGCTCGCGGTGCACCAGGCGATTCTGCTGGTGGATGGGGTGCTTGTCAGGCGGTTGGCGAACCCGGCGTTGGCGCACGCGGGGTCGGCGCGCAGGTCCGTGCGCGCCAACGCCGAGCGCGCCTACCACGCTCCCGCCATCCTGGCTGCCGCCCGGGACCGGGCCGGCATGATCACCCTGATCACCCTGACCACCCTCGCCAGCCTGATCCCGCTGGCCGTCGGTACCACGGCGGACGATCTCTTCGGCGCGATCGCGCTCGCCACCGCGGGCGGCACCCTCGCCGGCACCATCGGCGCGATGTTCCTGCTGCCGCCGATGCTGGTGAGGCGGCAGCGTCGCTGACCCTGCCCCGTGTCAGTCCGGAGGGTGCTTTCCCTTTGGGCGTTACCTGGATCACTCCGCCCGCCCGTCCATCAGGCTAGCTTCAGTACACGCACATCAGACGATCGACTCCTGCGCGCCCGAATTCGCTTTCTTCGGCAGAGTACTCCCTCCCTCCGGAGTGAGGCTCCCCGGCCCTCGATGCCTCGGCGAATCACGTCCATGTCTCGCCTCATGCCGCCACTCGGTCAGCAGCCTCCCGGAGTTCACGCCACTCGTGCGTTTCTGGCGCTGCGCGGTGCCGTGGGGCTCGCCCTCCTGTTCGCCGCCGGCGCCTGCGCGGATGGCACCGGTGTGCCGTCGGAATCCACCATTGCCGACAGCAGCATCTCCGCGGCCAGCACGACGGGAGTCACCTACTACGTGAGCCCGACCGGCAACAACAGCAACGCCGGGACCTCGCCCGCGAAGCCGTGGAAGACCATCGTCAAGGTGAATGGAAAGAACTTTGCCGCCGGTGACCGGATCCTCTTCCAGGGTGGAGCGGTCTTCACCGGCAATCTGTCGTTCACCGCGACGGACAGGGGGACTGCCGCCGCGCCGATCATCGTCAGCAGTTATGGAACGGGACGGGCCACCATCAGCGCGGGCGCCGGCACGGCGATCTCGCTCTACAACACGAGCGGCTTCGAGATCCGGAATCTTCACGTGGCGGGGTCGGGCCGGACCATCAACACCGGCAGCGGCATCAGCACCTACACCGATCTCGCGGGCGGGGTGAAGCTACCCTACCTCCGGATTGACAGAGTGGAGTCGAACGGATTCGGGCAGTACGGCATCGCGATCGGCAGCTCGAACGGCACCACAGGCTACATCGATGTGCGAGTGACGTACGCCTCGGCCCATGACAATGCGCTCGCCGGTGTCACCACCTACGCGCAGGCGCCTTACGCCCATCAGAACATCTACTTCGGGCACATTCAGGCGTACAACAACTCCGGCGTCGCCGGCCTCACGACCAACTCGGGGAGCGGCATCATCCTGGGCGGCGTGCTCGGCGGGGTGGTCGAGCGCTCGGTCGCGCATGGCAACGGGTGGCTCTGCACCGCGTCCGGGGGGCCGGTCGGCATCTGGACGTACGACTCGGACGGGATCACCATCCAGCACAACGAGTCGTACGACAACCGCACCGGTGGCACCGCCGATGGCGGCGGCTTCGACCTCGACCAGAACGTGCGCCAGTCCGTGGTGCAGTACAACTACTCGCACGGCAACGACGGCCCGGGCTTTCTGCTCGCGCACTCACCCAACAACACCAGCCACTCCGACAACACGGTCCGCTACAACGTGAGCGAGAACGATGGCCGCAAGAACTCGGTCGGCGCCATCGTGATCTATGGGCGGACCATCCAGGCGGAGGTCTACAACAACACCGTCTATGTAGCGCCCTCCGCGACGGGCGTCCCGCTTGCCGTTGCGGTGCACAACGCCACGATCGTGACGCAGGACGTGCAGCACGTGCACTTCCGCGACAATGCCTTCTATGCGGCGGGCGGTCTCAAGGTGCTCTGGGTCTCGGCAGACCAGCTCAACGGTGCGGTGGATCTCCGCTTCGAAGGGAACGACTACTTCGCGGGCGGGCTGGCGCCCAGCGTACTGTGGGGGTCGAAGCTCTACTCCGGGCTCTCCGCCTGGCGGACTGGCACCGGGCAGGAACGTCTCGGTGGCGTTGCCGTGGGCGCGCAGGTCAATCCGGCATTTGTCAGCCCGGGGAACGGTGGAACGATCGGCAACGCCGATCTGCTCGCGAACCTGACGGCCTACCGGCTGCAGTCCACCTCGCCGCTGATCGACAAGGCGATCAACCTGGCGAAGACGTTCGGCATCAGCGTCGGCCCGGTCGACTTCTACGGTGGCGCGCTTCCCTCCGGTGCGGCCTATGACATCGGATCCTACGAGTGGCACTAGACCCGACCCTGCCCGCCACCGGTCTGAAATAGAACGCTGTCATCCCGACGAATCCGCCGCCTGGCCGACGCTGCGATCGTGCGGCTGACCAGGCGTCGTCCAGGCCAACCGACGGTGGCCGGCAACTGCCGCGTCAGGACCAGCTTGGCGCGCTAAGCGGAGTTCCCACCCAATTCATCTCCGCTTCACCCTCTCTTCCCCCCGCGTGAAGTACGGTGATGCGCGACCTGCTCCGTCATGTCCTGCCTCCGCTCTTGTCAGAGCGCCGGCGTTCCGCCGCGAGTTCACCCGATGGGAGAGCCGTGTGAAAACCGTACCCGAACCCGTCGCCGCCTTCCTCCGCGGGAAACGGATCGCCGTTGCTGGTGTCTCACGCCAGCCGTCGCAGCCCGCCAACGCGATCTATCGCAAGCTCCGGGACGCGGGTTACCAGACGTTCCCAGTGAATCCGAATGCGACCGTGGTGGATCAGGTGAAGTGCTATCCCGACGTCGCCGCCATCGAGGGAGCCCTGGACGGGGTGATCGTTGCGACCCATCCAAAGGCGTCGCTGCAGGTGGTCCGGCAGAGTATCGAGCGGGGGGTGAAGCGGATCTGGTTTCATCGCTCCTTCGGCGACGGAAGTGTCGCCGATGCCGCGGTCCGCGAGTGCGGCGCGAACCGGGTCTCCTGCATCGTCGGCGGCTGTCCCCTGATGTATTGCGCGCCAGTGGACTTCGCCCATCGCTGCATGCGGTGGTGGCTCGCGCGGGAGGGTCGGGTACCCGGCTGAGTCAGAGCATGCCGTGGGGACCGGCTCGATCCTGACCCTGGTGATCGCGTGCCTGACAATCTGCTTGATCGGCGCCCACACCCGCGGCGGCCTGATCAAGGTGGGGCTGCACTGGCTCCCGCTCATGCTGCGCTTCGAATTCGCCGCGGGACGCCCGATCGCCGGCTTCTCCTGGAGCCGAATCCTCCCGGACTACGGCCTTCCCCACGACGGACTGCTTCCCATCGGCATGCTGGTGCTCACCGCATCCCCGTACCTGGCAGCACGGGTCCGCCGGGTGCTCTCTGACAGGGCTGCACCAGGTGTGACGCTATCAGCTGGAGAACCGGTTGCCGTGACTCGCCTGGTGGGGCACCCGCCGATAATCGGCCCAGAAGAACACCGCGCCGACCGCCAGCCAGAGGAGCACACTCCACCACTGTCCGCCCCAGATCGCATCCAGCATGGCTACCCCGAAGAACATGATGAAGATCGCCAGGTTGGTCCGCATCCCGCCTCCTCAGCAGAGGGTCTTGTCCTGCTGAACGGTGTGTCGCCGGCTCTTAAGCCGGGATGAAGGCCGGGTGAGGACCGCCGAGTACTCCCTCAGTCCTCCCTCAGCGCCGCCACCGGATCGAGCCGGGCGGCGCGCCAGGCCGGGACCGCGCCGGCACCCAACCCGACGAGCACGATCCCCGTTGCCGTGACCGCGATGACCTGTGGATCGCTCGCCGAGACGCCGTAGAGGAACGCCGTGACGAGGCGCCCGGCGCCGAGCGACGCGATCACGCCAAGGCCCACGCCCATCGACACGAGGCGGACGACCTCGCCAAGTACCATGCGCAGCACCCTGATCCGTTCGGCGCCGAGCGCGAGCCGGATGCCGATCTCGTTCCGCCGCCGCGCGACGCTGTAGGCCATGATGCCGTACAGCCCGATCAGCGCGAGCAGTATCGCGAGCCCTCCGAAGAAGCCGGAGAGTGTCGCCAGCAGCCGCTCCCGCACGAGCGAGCGGGCGAGATTGTCGCTCACCGTCATGGCGGTGAACGATGCCCGCGGATCCACCTCCGCCACAGCCGCGCGGACCTGCGGCATCAGCGATCCCGGGGGGAGATCGCTCCGGAGCAGGTAGGTGACCGTCGGGCTGGGCTCGCTGGTCTGTCGATCCGGGAGATAAACGATCGGGGCCGGCTCTTCCTTGAGCGAGCGATAGCGGGAGTCCGCGACCACGCCGACGACTTCGAACTCGGTCTTTCCCGGGCCCATCTGCGCGGTGAACCGCCGGCCGACGGGACTGCCGGGAGGGAAGAACTTCTTCGCCATCGCCTCCGTGATGATGGCGACCGGCACCGATCCCACCGCATCGGTACTCCCGAAGTCCCGGCCCGCGATGAACCGGGTTCCCATCGTGGTGAAGAACCCTGTGCTGATCCGGTTGAACCAGCTCACCCGGTCGCGGAAGTCCTCAGGCACCAGCCGGCCAGCCACCTCGATGCCACCGTTCCATCCCATCCCGCTGACGGGCAGGATGTCCACCGCCGCCGCGCTCTCCACCCCGGGGATCAGGCGCATGCGGTCGAGGACCTCGCGCTGCACGGCGAGTCGGCGCGCGTCAGCCGCGCCGCTCGCACGCAGGTCCATGCGCACCGCGAGGAGGCCGTCGCGCCGGAAGCCGGGATCAAGCGTCGCAAGGGTGTGGAAGGTGGTGAGCAGGAGGGCCGCGCCCAGCACGAGGACGAGTGACAGCGCGACCTGCCCGAGCACCAGCGCCTTCCCCAGCGTGAACCGCGACGAGCCGCCGCGGATCACCCCATGGCCATGCGCTCGGATCGCGACCTGCGGATCGACGCGGGTGGCCCGCCAGGCGGGAAGCAGTCCGAACAGCACCCCGGTGACGATCGCGACGATGGCGGTGAACCCGAGGACCCGGTAGTCGAGCGAGAGATCGAGCCAGACGCCGCCACGCACACCAGTGAGCATCCGGACCAGCAGCTGGCTGCCCCAGCGCGCGAGCAGGAATCCGGTGGCGGCACCGAGCAGCGAGAGGAGCAGACTCTCGGTGAGCATCTGCCGCACCAGGCGGCCGCGGCTCGCGCCCAGCGCCAGTCGCATGGCGACCTCGCGCTGCCGCACCGCGCCCCGGGCGAGCAGCAGGTTGGCGACATTGCCGCAGGCGATGAGGAGTACCATGACCACGACCGCCATCAGCATGAAGAGCGCCGCGCGATAGGTCGGACGGAACTCGGAGAGTCCGGTCTCCGCGCGCTGCGTTCCCAGCACACTCGAGAGATAGAACTTCAGGTTCTCGGCGTCCCAGTCAGCCGGCGCCGTCGTCGCGAAGATGCCGGCGGATTGACCGGCGAGGCGGGCATCGATCTGCGCCGGCCGCAGCCCTGGCCTCGGGCGGCCCATGATGCTCAGCCACCAGTTGGCTCGCTGATCGAGGCTGCTGTTGGTGCCCTGGATGACCGCTTCGGCGCAGAGGGGTGCATAGAGCTGCACGTTCCTCCCTACCTCGGCACCGAAGAATCCGGCGGGTGCCACCCCGACGATCTCGAACGGATGCCCGTCGAGCGCGATCGTCCGGCCGATGACGTCGCGGGCGCCGGCATATTCCGCCTGCCAGAAGCCATGGCCGAGCACCACCGTCGCGGGGCAGCCGCGATAGTCATCCGCCCCCGTGAGCAGCCTGCCGGCGGCCGGTGCGAGGCCGAGGGCCGGGAAGAAGTCGCCACCGATATAGCTGCCGTCCACTCGGCGCGCCTCGCCACCCTGGGCGAGGTTGAAGCCGGCCGATCCGAAGGCGAAGACGCCCGAGAAGACGTCCTGGGTCTTCCGGATTTCCTCCCAGAGCGGATTGGTGAACTCCTCCGAATGGTCCTTCCCCATCGTGAGCTGCACCAGCTCGGAAGGCCTCTCGACCGGCAGCGACTTGAGGAGCACCGCGTTGATCAGGCTGAAGATTGCGGTATTGGCGCCAATGCCGAGGCCCAGCGACAGCACCACGGTGAGGGTGAAGCCCGGGTTCGCCTTGAGCCCCCGCGCGGCATAGCGGAGATCCTGTGTCAGGCTCTCCAGCCAGCCGAGGACGCCGGCATCGCGGGTCTCCTCCTTGAGTCCCTGCCGGTGCCCGAACCGCAGCCGCGCCTCCCGTTCGGCGTCGCGGCGCGGCATTCCCCTCGCGACGAGGTCGTCCGTCTTCTCGGCGAGATGGAAGTCGAGCTCACGGTCGAGGTCGCGCCCGTGGCGGGCGGAGTGCAGCAGGTTGCCGAGGCGCGCGATCCAGCTCATGAGGGTCCTCCGCGTTGGTCAGGCATGGCGCAGCACTCGTCCGACGCCGAGGGTGAGCCGGTTCCACTGCTCCTCTTCCCGGGCGAGCTGCCTGCGACCGGCGGCCGTGAGGCTGTAGAAGCGGGCTTCGCGGTTCTTCTCGGTGGTGCCCCATTCCGCCCTGACCCAGCCGGCCTGTTCCATCCGGTGCAGCGCGGGGTAGAGCGAGCCCTCCTCCACCCGGAGCAGATCGTCGGAGACCCGCTGGATGTGGGAGGTGATGGCGTAGCCGTGCATCTTCCCCTGGGCCGCGAGGGACTTGAGCACGAGGAGGGCGAGGGTGCCCTGGAGGATGTCGTTGCGGGGTCCGGCCATGGGATACCTTTCCAGCTATGCCTACGTAGCTAGGTATACCATGGTTTCAAAGGCGGGCCCGGTCAAGCGCCGGGCCCGCCCGCTGTGTCAGTCCACCTCGACCTTGATACTCTCGGCCGTCACCGCGCTCGCCGACTGGGCCGTGCCGCGGCCCTCCGCCCGCACCGTCTTCCCCGCCGCTACGGCCGACGCGACCGCATCCAGGTTGAAGAGATCGCCGGCTGGATCGAAGCTGATGCCGCCGACCGTGACCACGGTCCCGCCGGCGAGGGTGATCGTGCCCGCCGCCGGATCCGCGGCGGTGACTCCGCCCTGGAACTCCACCACGCCGCTCGGCACCGTCCCGCCCGGGGACGTCAGCGAGATCGAGGTGGTGCTGGTGATCTGGATCGGCAGATTGAACACCGTCAGGATCGCCACCGGCGGCGGCGCGGCGACCGACTGCATGTTGTCGCCGTCCACGTACGCCTCGATCGCCGGCGCATCGGTCCGGTCTTCCAGCCGCAGGTCGGTCGCGCTGAAGGCGCCGTCCGCCGGTGCCTGCGGTGTCGCGGGCTGGGTGCGCCGGGCCTCGATCGGGGGCTGCTGCCCAGCCGAGATGGCGCTCGCGATCGCAGCCTCCCACTCGCTCCGGCTCACCTTGCTCCGGCTCGGCGTCCGGAAGCGGGTGCCGCTGCCATAGCTCACCACCATGCCGCCGAGTGTCAGGGTGACCGTGCCGGACACCGGATCGATCGCGCTCACCTGACTCGTGATCTTCTCCTCGGCGTCATCCGATTCGACGTGGACCTCGCGGGCCACCAGGCCGCCGGGCACCAGTTTGATCTCCAGCCGGGTGGCACCGGTGCCGAGGGTGCTGTCGAACTGCGCGACGCTCATGACCTGCGAAAAGGTTGAACCGGGGGCGCTCGGACCACTGCTGTCGGTGCTGCAGGCACCGAGTGCTGAGGATGAGGTCAGTGCGGCCAGCGCCGCGAAACGGCGAAGCATGGAAGACATGGGACACCTCCTGGAACGGGACGAAGTGGCTTCTGGTTGACTGGTCCCATGCAAAGGCAGGAGGGGTGCCGCCGTCGGCAGGCCGTAAGTCCTTGTAAATCAACGACGCGAGCCGGCGCCGGCCGTCCCGATTCGCTACGCCTGCGGCACCACGGGTCGACCGGCGTACCTGCGCGGGGCCGGTTCAGCGAATCGTGTGCGCTGCGCGTAACTTCCTGAGCATCACAGAGCTTGTCTACCGTTCGACGCCGATTGAATGCCATGATTCAGGTTCCAGCCCGCCCATTCCTGGCGCTGCTCCTTCCCGCCCTCGCGATTGGTTGCACCCGGCCCGCTCCGCCGGCTCCTCCGCCGGCGGCGGTCGTGGTGCTGCCGGTGGCACGCCAGGACGTGCCGGTGGTGCTGGCGGCGACGGGCACGGTGGAACCGATTCAATCCGCCGGGGTCGCCGCGCAGGTGGATGGCATCATCCAGCAGGTGACCTTTCGCGAAGGCGATGATGTCGCGGCCGGCCAGGTGCTCTTTCAGATCGATCCCAGGCCCTATCGGTCCGCGCTGACCATGGCGGAGGCGGAACTGGAGCGGGACCGGGCTGAGGCGGTGAAGGCGGACCTGGACCTGCAGCGGGTCGAGGCGCTCGCGGGGCAGTCCTATGCAACGACGCAGGAACTCGAGCAGGCGCGCGCGACGGCGGCCGGGCTCCGGGCTACGCTGCAGGCCGACTCCGGGGCGGTGGGACAGGCCCGGATCAATCTCGAGCGCGCGACGGTGCGCGCCCCGATCGCGGGACGCACCGGTGCGCTGCTGGTCCGTGCCGGCAACCTGGTGCGTGCCGCGAGCGGCGAGGCGATGGTGCAGATCAATCAGATCTCGCCGATCCTGGTGCGTTTCGCGGTGCCGGCGACCCAGCTCCCCGCGATCCGCAGGGCGGGGACCGGGCTTGCGGTCCGCGCGGTCCCCGTCGGCGACTCCACCGCGGTGTCGGAGGGGGAGCTGGTCTTCGTCGATAACGCCGTCGATTCGCTGAGCGGGACGATCCTGCTCAAGGCCCGCTTCCCGAATCAGCGTCACCTGCTCTGGCCCGGCGCGCTGGTGCGGGTGGCGCTGACGGTCACCGTCGAGAAGGGCGCCCTGGTGGTGCCCGTGAGCGCGGTGCTCACGGGGCAGCAGGGCGCGTCGGTCTTCGTGCTGGGGGACAGCGAGCGGGTCCACCTCAAGCGGGTGACCGTCGGCTACACCAACGACTCGCTCATCGTTCTCACCAGCGGCGTCGCGGCGGGGGAGAAGGTCGTCACCGCCGGCCAGGTCCGCCTGACGGACGGCGCGAAGGTCCAGCCGGTCGCGGCCGCGCCATGAACATCGCGGGGCTCTTCATCCGGCGTCCCGTCATGACCACGCTGGTCATGGCGGGGATTCTGGTCTTCGGCGTCGCCGCCTACTTCCGGCTCCCGGTCAGTGACCTGCCCGCGATCGACTATCCCACGATCCAGGTGAGCGCCAGTCTGGCGGGCGCCAGCCCCGAGACGATGGCCTCCTCGGTGGCGACCCCGCTCGAGAAGCAGTTCTCCACGATCGCGGGACTCGACGCGCTCACCTCGAGCAGCGGCCAGGGCACGACCTCGATCACGCTGCAGTTCGCGCTCGACCGGGACATCGACGCCGCCGCCGCCGACGTCCAGGCGGCCATCGCACAGGCGCTGCGCCAGCTGCCGCAGAACATGGTGCCGCCGTCGTACTCCAAGGTGGATCCGTCGGCTTCGCCGATCCTCTATTTCGCGCTCACCTCCAACTCGCTCCCGCTGTCGGCTCTCGACGAGTACGGGCAGACGCTGATCGGCCAGCGGCTGTCGACGGTGGAGGGTGTCGCGCAGGTGCAGGTCTACGGCTCGCAGAAGTACGCAGTCCGGATCCAGCTCGATCCGCAGGCGCTGGCCGCGCGTCACATCGGGCTCGATGAGGTCTCCAGCGCGATCAGCGGCGGCAACGTGAACCTGCCCTCCGGCGTCCTCTGGGGCACCGACCGGGCCTACGCGGTGCAGGCAGAGGGACAGCTCACCAACGCGGCCGCCTTCCGCCCGCTCATCGTCACCTATCGCGATGGCTCGCCGGTCCGGCTGCAGGACCTCGGCCGGGTCATCGACAGCGTGCAGGACACCAAGGCGGCGAGCTGGTTCAACGGCACCCGCGCGATCGTGCTCTCGATCCAGCGGCAGCCGGGCACCAACACCGTCGCCGTGGCGGCGCGGGTGCGCACCGTGATGGCGCAGATCGCGAAGCAGCTCCCGGCGGCGGTGTCGGTGCACACCCTCTACGACCGCTCCGAGACGATCCAGGAGTCGGTGCACGAGGTGAAGTTCACGCTCTACCTGACGCTCTGCCTCGTCATCCTCACGATCTTCCTCTTCCTCCGGAACCTCTCGGCGACGATCATCCCGAGTCTCGCGCTGCCGATGTCGCTGGTCGGCACCTTCGCGGTGATGTACCTGCTCGGCTTCAGCCTCGACAATCTCTCCCTCATGGCGCTCACCCTCTCGGTGGGCTTCGTGGTGGACGACGCCATCGTGATGCTGGAAAACGTCGTCCGGCACATGGAGATGGGAAAGCCGGCGCGGCAGGCGGCGTTCGACGGCGCGAAGGAGATCGGCTTCACGATTCTCTCGATGACGCTCTCGCTGGTCGCCGTGTTCATTCCGCTTCTGTTCCTGGGCGGACTGATCGGACGGTTGTTCCGCGAGTTCGCGGTGACGATCAGCGTCTCGATCCTGGTGTCGTGCTTCGTGTCGCTCACGCTGACGCCGATGCTGGCGAGCCGGTTCCTGAAGCCCTCGGGGCACACCGGTCATGGCCGCTTCTACAACGCGACCGAGCGGGTCTACAACGGCGCGCTCGGGCTGTATCTCCGCTCGCTCGACCGGGTGATGCTCCATCGGCGCGCCGCCCTGGGCGTTTCCGCGCTCGTGCTCGCGGCAACGATCTGGCTCGCGATCCTCGTGCCGAAGGGCTTCCTGCCGAGCGAGGACACCGCCCAGCTCCGGGGGACGACCGAGGCGGCGGAGGGCACCAGCTTCGACGCGATGTACTCGCTGCAGCAGCAGGCCGCGGCGATCGTCCAGGGGGACAGCAACATCGCGGGCTTCATGTCGGCGATCGGGGGCGGCCGGAGCAGCGTCAATCAGGGGCGCTTCTTCATTCACCTGAAGCCGCACGCCGAGCGGTCCATGAGCTCCGACGAGGTGGCCCGTTCGCTGTCGGCGAAGGTGGCGGTGGTGCCGGGGCTCCGGGTCTTCTTCCAGAACCCGCCGCAGATCTCCATCGGCGGCCGCAGCACCAAGAGTCTCTATCAGTACACGGTCCAGGGACCGGACATCGCGGAACTCTACGCGACCGTGGCGAAGCTCGAGGCGCGGTTCCGCCAGCTGCCCCAGCTCCGCGACGTGACCAGCGATCTGCAGATCAAGAATCCCGAAGTCCGGGTCACGGTGGACCGGGAGCGCGCGAGCGCCTACGGGCTGACCGTGAGCCAGGTGCAGCAGGCGCTGTACGACGCCTACGGCGCCCGGCAGGTCTCCACGATCTACACCGCCACCAACCAGTACTGGGTTGTGCTGGAGCTGCTGCCGCAGTACCAGCGCGATCTCGGGGCGCTCGGCCTGATCGGGTTGCGCGCCAAGTCCGGGGCGCTGGTCCCGCTCACCGCGCTCGCCACCGTCGAGCCCGACGTCGGGCCGCTCACGGTGAACCACTCCGGCCAGCTCCCCGCGGTGACGCTGTCGTTCGATCTGGTGCCCGGCACCTCGATCGGGCAGGCCGTGCAGGCGGTGGAGGCCGCCGCCGCGCCGATCCTCCCGGCGACCATCTCCGCCGGCTTCGCCGGCACGGCGCAGGCGTTCCAGGATTCGCAGCAGGGGCTGCTGCTTCTGCTGGTGCTCGCGATCGTGGTGATCTACATCGTGCTGGGCGTGCTGTACGAGAGCTTCATCCACCCGCTGACGATTCTCTCCGGACTTCCCTTCGCGGGCTTCGGCGCGCTGGTGACGCTCTTGATCGCGGGGCTCGACCTCAGCGTCTACGCCTTCGTGGGCATCATCATGCTGGTGGGGCTGGTGAAGAAGAATGCGATCATGATGATCGACTTCGCCACCGAAGCGGAGCGCAACGAAGGGAAGAACCCGCACGACGCGATCCTCGAGGCGAGCGCGGTGCGCTTCCGGCCGATCATGATGACGACCTTCGCCGCGCTATTCGGCACGCTGCCGATCGCCTTCGCCACCGGGACCGGCGCCGAGTCACGCCGGCCGCTCGGCATGGCGGTGGTGGGCGGTCTGCTCTTCTCGCAGCTGATCACGCTCTACGTGACGCCGGTGGTCTATACCGTGCTCGCCGATCTCGGCGCCCGCTGGAAGGCGCGGCGCGCGGCGGTGGTGGCGCCGGCTGGCCTGACCCCGGCCGGGGCGCCGCGCACCCCCGACGCCTGACTCAGGGCTTCGTCAGCAGCTCCTCGAACAGCGCCAGCGCCGCCGGATCCTCGCTCTGTCCCAGCCAGAACAGCGCCTTCTTCCGCAGCTCCGGATCGCGACTGCTCTTCGCGACCCGGATGAGCGCGGGCACGCCCTCGCTCTTCGGGCGCTGGGAGAGCGCGAAGATCGCCGACTCCCGCACCTCGCGGTCGCCACTCGAGTCCTGCACGATATCATCGAGTCCCTTCGTGGCCACCTCGCCCGCCGCCTGACTGACCCAGAAGACGGCGTTCCGCCGGGTCTCGCGCCGGACCGCGGGATTCTTCGCGATCCGGAGCATCGCCGGCCAGGTCTCGACGCTGTCACCGATCGAGGCGGGGAAGATGGCGTCATCGCTCGCGGGCTCGTTGCGCTCCGCCAGCGCGAGCAGCCAGTTCACCGCTTCCTTTGCCGGGACGACACCGAGATCGGTCGCGGTGCCGCCACGCCACTGGCCACCCACATAGCTCCGGATCGCCACCGTCTTGCCGCCGCTCCGGTCGATCGCGACCCGGACCGGTCCCGGCTCACACTCGCCCTCCCACTCTCCTTTGTGGTCCCGGGAGCGCACCTGGATGTTGTGGTCCCCGCTGCCGCAGACCCCGTCCCGCGCGGCGAAGGTGATGCGCACGGTGCCCTGGTCGATCGCCTCGATCCGCCGGCCGACGCTCTGCGCGCTGAGCGCCGCCGGGACGAGGAGGATGGCCGGAGCCAGCCGGTAGAGTCGCATCGTTCCCCCTCCTAGTCGTTGAGGATCTGTTCGATCACCGAAGCGGCGCGCGGATCCTTCGACTGGCTGAGCCAGAAGAGGGCCTTCTTCCGCATCTCGGTGCTCGGGTCCTTCCTCGCGATGTCGATCAGCCGGGTCGTGGCGGCGGTATCGCGGGTCTGCGCCAGGGCGAAGATCGCCTGCTCCTTGAGCTCGTTGTCCGTGAGGCTCGTGTAGATCGCCCCGATGTCCGCGGCGCTCGCGCCCGACTGCGAGGACCAAAAGAGCGCCTTCTTGCGTAGTTCGATGCTGCTCTTCGCGCTCCGGACGATGTCCATCAGCCACCGGCTGTTTTCCGGGCTGTGGTGCTGGCTCACGCTGAAGATGACCTTCTCCTTGAGCTGCTCGTCGTCGAGCCGGTCGTAGAGCGCGCGCAGATAGTCGCTGCCGCCGTCCCTCGACTGCCCCAGCCAGAAGATCGCCTTCTCGCGCACATTCTGCGGGACATCCTTCCGCTCGGCGAAGTCGCGGAGCGCCTTCGTGGCGGTCGGGTCGTTCTGCTGCGAGAGGGCGAAGACCGCCTTTTCCTGCAGATCCTCATCGGTGCTCCTGCGGGCAATCGAATCGAGTGCCGAGACCGCGCGCGGGCTGTGCACCTGGGACAGCCAGAACACCGCCTGCCCGCGCACCTCGCCGTCGGGATCGTTGCGCGCCGCGCCGAGCAGAATGTCCTCGGTGCCCTCGGTGTGCTTCTGCGCCACCAGAAAGACCGCCTTCCGGCGGAGGCAGGTGGAGCCGGCATCGCGCCGGGCGAGCACCCGGGTCAGCAGCGGCATCGCGCGGTCGGCGTCCATCTGCAGCACCGCGTTGAGCGCCGCCAGCTTCACGTCATCGTCCTCGTTGCACTCGTACCCGCTGCTCGCGCCGGCGCCAGTCGCGCTGGCGGCGCGGTTGGCGTCGACGATCACCGATTCCGCGGCCGAGGGATCGCCCTGCCGGGCGAGGGCGCCGCGAATGCGGGTCGCGAGCGCATCGGCATCGCCGCGGGTCGAGGCCTTGGGATAGTTGGCTCGCTGCTTCTCCAGCCGGTCGAGCGCGCTCCGGAGATTGCCCGCGTCACCCGAGCGATACCGGGCGAAGGCTTCCCAATAGAGGGCATCACCGGCGTAGCCCGACTTCGGATACCGGCCCCAGAGGTCGGCGAAGAGCCTGGCCGCACGTTCGAACTGGCCCTGATTCAGCGCCTCACGGGCGACGCGATAGAGCGAGTCGGCCGGGTCGTCGCGCAGCCAGGGCGCGGGCGCCACGACGGTGATCTCATCGGCCTGGCGCAGCCAGGTGATGGTCGGCAGATGCAGATCGCTCGTGGCGATCGACGCGGCGGCGGCAAATCCCAGGAACCAGCGGCTCATTCAGCTCTCTCCTTGCATGACGGGCGAGGTGCCCGCGGGTACGGTCGACCGCAGCCGGGCAATGGTCCCCTGGCGGTCGAGATTGTCGGTGATCAGATCGAGATCCTGCTTCGTCTCGGCCGGCAGATGCGCGATCTCGGCCAGGATCAGCTCCAGGTCCTGCAGGAGCGGCGCGAGCCGCGGGTCCTTGCCGCCCGGGCTGTCGAGCAGGAGGCGGGTCGCGGAGAGCAACCGCCGGGCCCGCGCGGCCGACGTCGAATCGGCCCGGCCGCTCCTGGCCTCGGCGCGGAAGTCGGTGAGGAAAACCTCGACCCGGCCCAGGTATTCGCCGGCCGCGAGCTGCTCGGCCAGTGTCGCTTTGTCAGGCGCGGTCCGGGTGGCGACCGCCGGCTCCGGCCGCGCGGTGACCCGCCCGAGCCCGAAGGCCACGGCCACCAGCGCGGCCGCCGCGAGCAGATAGGGAAGCAGATGGCGGCGTGCCGGCCGGAGCGGGATCGGACCCGTGGTCCGCGGTTCCGCGGCGCGGGCGGCCTGGATCCGTTCCCACATCGCGTCGCGTGGCGGCGCGGGGGGCTCGCGGTAGCCGCGGAGCTGCTGGCGGAGCAGGGGGTCGAGTTCGTCGTCGGTCATGGTTCGGGTCCCCGGTTCAGGCGAATGCCGAGAGTGCGTCCCGCAGGCGGGCCCGGGCGCGGGAGAGCTGCGCCTTGGAGGTCCCCGCCGTCACGCCCAGCATCTGGCCGATCTCTTCATGCGTGTAGCCCTCCACATCGTGCAGCAGGAACACCGAGCGATAGCCTTCGGCCAGTTGCGCGATGGCCTGGTCCAGCCGCTCCGACAGGTGGCCGTCGTGGCGGTTCGCCGGGGCGGCCACCTCCCCGCCATCCTCCAGCGGGGCGGCACGCTCGGTGTGACGCCGGCTGGCGCGAATCCCGCTGAGCGCCACCGAGATCGCGATCGAGCCGATCCAGGTGCCGAGCGCTGCCTCTCCGCGGAAGTCGCGGAGCCGCTGGAAGACCTTGATGAAGGTCTCCTGAGTCCAGTCGGCGGCCCGGTCCGCGTCGCCGGCGAAGCGATAGGTCATTCGCCAGACCCGATCGACGTGGCGGTCGTAGAGGGTGCGCTCGGCACCGGGATCCCCCGCGAGGACGCGGGCGATGAGGTCGTGCTCGGTCACGGCACTCCGTGGTTCCGGCGGTTGATCGGCCAATGCAACGCCCTTCTGACGCGGCCTGGGGCGGAAGGGTTGCGTCCCCGATCGGGCGAGGTGGCGGGGGAGTGGC
>CAWFNY010000002.1:0-1053661 GCA_963817435.1 uncultured Gemmatimonadales bacterium | reverse complement strand
GGGGGCGGCTCCGCTGCGGGGTGGGGCGGGTTCGGGCCCAACTCCTAAGTCGCTGATCCTGAAAGACTTGCGGTGCCACGATGCGGTTGCCATGGCGGCCGGGATGGGGCTATATTCCCCCGTCTCCGCGGCCGGCTTTTTCGGGCGCGGCGGTCGCTTCCGCACCTGCCGACTTTCACCGCACAACCACGGACCCGCATGACCGGCCCCTCGCAGAGCGAACGGATCCTGCCGCGCCTCATCGAAGAGGAGATGCAGCAGTCGTTCATCAACTATTCGATGAGCGTCATCGTGTCGCGCGCGCTGCCCGATGTGCGTGACGGCCTCAAGCCCGTGCATCGCCGCATTCTGTACGCGATGAACGAGCTGGGTCTCGTACCCGGGCGTCCCTACAAGAAATCGGCGACGGTCGTCGGTGATGTGCTCGGCAAGTATCACCCGCACGGCGACAGCTCGGTGTACGATGCCCTCGTCCGCATGGTCCAGGACTTCTCGCTCCGGTATCCGCTGGTGGACGGGCAGGGGAACTTCGGCTCCGTGGACGGCGATCCCGCGGCGGCGTACCGGTACACCGAGGCCCGCCTGACGAGCATCGCCGTCACGATGCTCGAGGACATCGACAAGAACACTGTCGATTTCCAGCCGAACTTCGATGACCGGCTGAAGGAGCCGACGGTCCTGCCGTCGATGGTGCCCAACCTGCTGATCAACGGGTCGAGCGGCATCGCGGTCGGCATGGCGACGAACATCCCGCCGCACAACCTGCGCGAGGTGGCGAAGGCGGTCCAGCACCTGATCGACAACCCCGAGGCGTCGATCCCCGACCTGGCGAAGATCATCACCGGCCCCGACTTCCCGACCGGCGCGTACATCTACGGCCGCCAGGGCATCAGGGAA
The DNA here is from genome assembly GCA_963817435.1 of uncultured Gemmatimonadales bacterium. Classification (GTDB taxonomy): domain Bacteria; phylum Gemmatimonadota; class Gemmatimonadetes; order Gemmatimonadales; family GWC2-71-9; genus JADJOM01. Next base: position 1,052,764 of record CAWFNY010000002.1, on the reverse strand, counting down.
GCGTACGAGACGGGGCGCGGCCGCATCCAGATGCGGGCGCGGGCCCAGATCGAGGAGAAGGAGTCGAGCGGCCGCAGCCAGATCGTGGTGACCGAGATCCCCTACCAGGTGAACAAGGAGAACCTGGTGAAGGCGATCGCGGAGCTGGCCGTCGAGAAGAAGATCGAGGGCATCAGCGGGGTGAACGACGAGTCCGACAAGGATGGCATGCGGATCGTCGTGGACCTCAAGCGCGACGCGATTCCCAACGTGGTGCTGAACCAGCTCTACAAGCACACCGCGATGCAGTCCACCTTCGGCGTGATCATGCTGGCGCTCGACAAGGGCGCGCCGAAGGTGATGAATCTCAAGGAAGTGCTGGAGCGTTTCGTCGAGCACCGGCACGAGGTAGTGGTCCGCCGGACCCAGTTCGACCTGGACGCCGCGCTGGCCCGGGAGCACATCCTCGAGGGCCTCAAGATCGCCGTCGACAACATCGACGAAGTGGTCACGATCATCCGGGAGTCGGAGGACGTGCCGGACGCCGACGCCCGGCTCCGCAAGCGGTTCGGGCTGTCGGAGAAGCAGAGCGACGCGATCCTCAACATGCGGCTCGCCAAGCTCACCGGCCTGGAGATCGAGAAGCTGGAAGCCGAGCTCAAGGAAGTCCAGGCGATCATCAAGGAGCTGAAGAGCATCCTCGCCTCGAAGCCGCGGCGGATGAAGATCCTCAAGGAGGAGATGGACGAGGTTGCCAGGAAGTACGGCGACGACCGCCGCACGGAGATCCTCGCCGACCAGACCGACTTCTCGGTCGAGGACCTGATCGCCGAAGAGGACATGGTCATCACGATCTCGCACACCGGCTACATCAAGCGGATCGCGGTGAGCACCTACCGGCGGCAGCGCCGCGGCGGGCGCGGTCTCCAGGGTGCGACGACGAAGGAAGAGGACTGGATCGAGCACCTCTTCATCGCGAGCACCCACGACTACCTGATGTTCTTCACCAACACCGGGCAGCTCTACTGGCTCAAGGTGCACGAGATCCCGCAGGGCGGCCGCGCCAGCCGCGGCAAGCCGGTGGTCAACTGCATCGCAATCAAGCCGGACGAGCGGGTCTCGGCCACGGTGGCGGTGCGCGAGTTCTCCGCCGAGAAGGCGCTGATCTTCGCGACCAGCCACGGCACGGTGAAGAAGACCAGCCTCGCCGAGTACGGCAACGTGCGCAGCACCGGCATCCGCGCCATCAACATCGAGGACGGCGACGAACTCATCGACGTGCAGCTCTGCGATGATTCGAGCGATATCGTGCTGGCCACCGCGGACGGGATGAGCATCCGCTTCCACCAGGGGGATGTCCGGGAGATGGGCCGGGTGGCCACCGGCGTGAAGGGAATCGAGCTCGAGGCCGGCGACCGTGTGATCGGCATGGTGGTGATCCGCCGCGATGCCACGCTGCTGGTCGTCAGCGAGAAGGGCTACGGCAAGCGCTCCGAGCTCTCCGACTACCGGGTGCAGAAGCGCGGTGGCAAGGGGATCATCACCCTCAAGCGCACCGACAAGACGGGGGCGCTGGTGGCGCTGATGGAGGTGCAGCCCGACAACGAGCTGATGCTGATCACCAAGCACGGGGTGATCATCCGCCAGCCGGTGGAGGGAATCCGGGTCATCAGCCGCAACACCCAGGGCGTGAAGGTGATCAACCTCGACGCCGGCGACGCGGTGATGGACGTGGCGCGGGTCGTGAAGGAAGATGATGAGGGTGTCGAGGGTGAGGTCGTGGATGCCGAGGCGGAGTAGGGCCAAGGCATGCCTTGGCCTCCCAAGGGGAGATTTGCCTCGTCGCGGCCCCGGGCGTAGGTTCGCGCGGTGAACGCCTCCGCCACGTCTGTCAGTGCGCCGGTCTCCCTCGAGTCCATTCGGGAGGCCGCGCGGCTGCTGGCCGGGGTGGCGGTGCGGACACCGATGGTGCGGTGCTGCAGCGGCCAGACGGGAGACCAGGGCATGCCTTGGCCTCCCACAATCGAGATCCATCTCAAGTGCGAGCACCTCCAGCCGATCGGTGCCTTCAAGATCCGCGGCGCGCACACCGCCATCGCGCGCCTCGGCGCGGAGCGCCGGGCGTCCGGGGTCGTCACCTCCAGCAGCGGCAACCATGGCCAGGCCGTCGCCTGGGTCGCCAAGCGATTCGGGATCCGGAGCGTCATCGTGATGCCGGAGTCGGCGCCCGCGGTGAAAGTGGCCGGAGTGCGGCGCTACGGCGGTGAAGTGGTCTTCGCGGGGGCCACCCGCTCACCCGAGCAGCAGCGCCGCGCCGACCGCTACGCGGCCGAAGATGGCCTCACGATGATCCCGCCTTTCGATCACCCCGACGTGATCGCCGGGCAGGGCACCGCGGGTCTCGAGATCCTGGAGCAGGTTCCGGAGGTCCGGACGGTGCTGGTGCCGGTGGGTGGTGGCGGACTGCTCTCCGGGATCACCACCGCGATCCACGCACTGCGTCCCGCGGTGGAGATCATCGGGGTCGAGCCGGCCGGGGCCGCCAAGCTGAGCGCCGCGCTCGCCGCCGGTCATCCGGAGACGCTGGAACGGACCGCGAGCCTCGCCGACGGCCTGCTCACGCGCGCCATCGGGGCGCTCCCCTGGTCCCTGATCCGGTCGAATGTGCACCGGGCGATCACCGTCACCGAGGAGGAGATCGGCCAGGCGGTGCGCTTCCTGTATCAGGCGCAGGGGCTGATGGTCGAACCCTCCGGCGCCGTGACCGTCGCGGCGCTCCTGGCCGGCAAGGTCTCGTCCGCGGGTCCGGTGGTGGCGGTCCTGAGCGGGGGCAATGTGGACCCAGAGGTGTTTCGGCGGCTGGTGCAGGCATGAGCGTCTCCCCCAAGATCCTGGTGGCGGATGACGATCAGGCGCTGACCCGGACCCTCTCCTGGATTCTCAAGGAGAACGGCTACGAGGTGGCCACGGTGTCGAGTGGCGAGCATCTCCTCGAGCGGCTGGCGCAGGACCAGTACGACCTGCTCCTGCTCGACATCATGATGCCCGGTGCCGACGGCCTGCAGCTGCTGGAGCGGGTGAAGACCGATCCAGGCGTCCGCGATGTTCCGGTGCTGATGATCTCCTCGATGCCGCCCGAGGAGGCGACGGTGCGCGCCCTCGGACTCGGTGCCGCGGACTTCATCTCGAAGCCGTTCCGGGTGCGCGAGCTGCTGGCCCGGGTCAAGGCGCACCTGCGGGTGGGACGCGAGCTCAATCAGGCGCGGGCCGAGGCGCGGACCCGGACCGAGATGGTGGACATCCTGCAGGAGGTCACCGCCTCGCTCAAGCCGGAGGAGATCTACCATATCCTGGTGCGCCGGGTGGCGCGCGGGCTCAAGATCTCCAAGTGCTCGCTGGTCTTCGCGACCCCGGGGGAGGAGGAGGCGACCGTCGTGGCCTCCTACGAGAACCCGATGCTGCGGGATCTGCAGATCGACCTGAAGCGTTATCCGGAGATCCGCCGCGCGCTCGACACCCGGCAGACCGTGCTGATCACCGACGTCGCCACCGACCCGCTGTACGCGGCGGCGCGCGACGAGTGGGAGCAGGAGGGCTGGACGGTGCCGACCCGCTCGGCGATCGCGATTCCCTTCGTGATGCGGGACCAGCGCGCCGGGGTGTTCTTCCTGCGCACCACGGCGGAGGACACCCCGCTCAACCAGTCCGATGTCGCCTTTGCGGAGCAGGTCATCCGCGCGGCCGCGCAGGCGCTGGACAAGGCGTACGACCTCGAGAGCGCGGTCATCGGCCGCGAGCAGATGAAGGCGCTGGCCGAGACCGATCCGCTGACGGAGACGTTCAACCGGCGCGCCCTGGCGGACAAGCTGGTGCAGGAGGTGGAGCGGGCCAACCGCTACGAGACCCAGCTCGCCTGCCTGATGGTGGACGTCGACAATTTCAAGCACATCAACGACGCGCACGGCCATCTGGCCGGCGACGGCGTGCTGCGGCAGCTGGGCGCGATCCTGCGCCGCGAGCAGCGTACGGTGGACATCGTGGCCCGCTACGGCGGCGAGGAGTTCGTGGTCCTGCTGCCGGAAACGGCGTCGAGCGGCGCCCGGATCTTCGCCGAACGCATCATCAAGAAGGTGGCCAGCACCGATTTCGGCGAGGCCGGCCGCTCGATCAACGTGACGATCAGCGTCGGCATCTCCTGCTTTCCCGATCCGCGGGTCGAGGACGGAGAGTCGCTCCTCAAGCTCGCCGACCAGCATCTCTACAAGGCCAAGCTCGATGGCCGCAACCGGTACCGCGATTGAGCAGCCGCCGTTGTCCCCGGTGTAACCGGATGTATTCGGATCCGGCCCGCTTCTGCCCCCAGGACGGCAGCCCGCTGGTCGACGTCGGCGGCGGTCCGCCGCCGCAGGAGACCAGCGCCGGGCTCCGCACCCTGGTGCGGCAGGCCGCGCTCAAGCGCGGCCCGGGCATGGACCGCGCGAGTTCCCTGTCCAACTCGCTGCTCGATTCCCGCTATGACGTCGGCAAGCGCCTCGGCGAGGGCGGAATGTCCTACGTCTACCTCGCCAAGGACCTGACCAGCAGCGAGACCGTCGCCATCAAGGTGCTCACCCCCAAGCTCAAGGAAGACAAGAGCTCGGTGGAGCGGCTCCGCCGCGAGGCCGGCCTCGCGATGCGGCTGGACCATCCCAACGTCTGCCGCATCTTCCGCCTCGGCGAAACCGAGGACGGGCTGATCTATCTCGTGATGCCGTACCTCGCCGGCGAGCTGCTCTCCGATCGCGAAGTCCGGCAGGGCGCGCTGCCGCTCGACCTCGGCGTGCCGCTCCTGGTGCAGATGGCCAGGGGACTGCAGCACGCGCACGAACTGCAGATCATCCACCGCGATCTCAAGCCGGAGAACGTCATGCTGGTCCCCGATGACCAGGGGCCGGGCGGGGTGCGCGCGGTGGTGATGGACTTCGGCCTCGCCAAGGAGCGGCGCCAGGAGCCGGAAGTCGCCAAGCTCACGGCGACCGGCATCGTCCTCGGCACGCCGGAGTTCATGAGCCCGGAACAGATCCGGGGCAAGGCACTCGATCCGCGGAGCGACATCTACGCGCTCGCGATCGTCGGCTTCGAGATGTTCACCGGCCAGCTTCCCTTCCAGGGGCGCAACGCGCAGGAGATGATGATCGCGCGGCTCCGCGGCAAGCCGAAACTCCTGCGCGAGGTCAAGCAGGATCTGCCGGGCCGGCTCGAGCAGGTGCTCAACAAGGCGATGGCGCTCGATCCGGGGGACCGCTATGCCACGATGACGGCCTTCGTCGAGGCGCTGGAGGGCGCGGAGGAGAGCGGCGTCTTCGCCCGGCTGTTCCGCAAGCAGTAGAGCGGGTCCGCCGGAGATCCCCCGCCGATTCCACCGTGCAGCTGCTCAGCCCGCCCCAAGCCGGCTTCCTTATGAGTCCGATCACCATCCGCGATGGTGCCCGGGTCACGAAGCGATGCATGCAGCACTCAACGACTGACGGAGGCGATATGCGACGCGGATCGGTGCCGACGATGATGGTGGCGCTGTTGGGCCTGGTGATCGGCGCGGCGGGAAGCTGGCTGGTCGCAGGACCCGGGCATGTGCTGGCGCCGCGAGGACCGACGACCCATGGCGAATGGGTGACGTTCGCCAACGCGGCGGGTGATTCGATCCGCGCCTACGTCGCCTATCCGGAACGCAAGGACAAGGCGCCCGCCGTCATCGTCATCCACGAGATCTTCGGGCTCTCCAGCTGGGAGCCGACGGTCGTCGACCGGCTCGCGGCGGAGGGCTACGTCGCCATCGCCCCCGATCTGCTCTCTGCGCGCTTCGGCCCGACCCCCGCAGATCCCGATTCCGGTCGCAAGCTCACGGCGCTGCTGGTGCCGGAGCAGGTCAACGCCGATCTCGATGCCGCCTTCGGCTACCTCAACACGCTGCCCGCCGTCCGGAAGGACGACATCGCGACCATCGGCTTCTGCTGGGGAGGCGGGAAGAGCTTCCGCTACGCGACGGCCAATCCGAAACTGAAGGCGGCCGTGGTCTGCTATGGCCCCGCGCCCGATTCGACGCTCATCGCCGGCATCAGGGCCAGGGTCCTCGGCGTCTACGGCGAGGACGACGCGCGCATCGACGCGTCGCTGCCGGATGTGGAGCGGCAGATGAAGGCCGCGAAGGTCCCCTTCGACTACGCGATCTACCCCGGGACAGGCCATGGCTTCCTCAAGCCGGGGCGGAAGGGGTCGGACACCGACCAGGTGGAAAAGGCATGGACGGCTATTCTCCGCTTCTACCGTGACGCGCTCAACTGACAGGTACCGTGTTCCTCAGCCACCGCCGATGATCTACCACTTCGTTTGTCTCCGCTTCAAGCCGGGCACCACCGATGCGCAGATCGAGCACGCCGGGAAGGCGCTGCTTGGCCTGAACGTCCGGATTCCGGAGATCCGCGCGATTCGCTGGGGCCCGAACTTCGGGCCGAGCACGAACGAGTACACTCATGTGCTCACCGTCGTGCTGGACGACATGGCTGCGGTCGAGCGCTACCTCGCCCATCCCTTGCACGTACAGGTGGTGGCGGAGGCGCTTGCGCCGATCCGCGAGGCGCGGCTGGCGGTAGACGTCGAGGGGTGAACCGGGGCGGCGCGCCCCGGGCCGACGGGCGCTAAGTTACCCGTCCTATGATGCTACCACTCCTGCTCCTCGCCATGCAGGCTCAGTCGCCGCTCGCCGCGCGAGCCGACACCCTGCACCCCCGTCACGACGCGATTCACCACGATGTCACCGTGGTGATCGGTGACACGGCCAACCACATCGTCGCCATCACCCAGACCACCTGGGTGCTCCGGTCTTCCGAACCGATCGAGGTCCAGCTCGACTCCGCCTTCCGGGTGGTGCGGGTCCTGACCGACGGCGAGGGAGAGCGGCGGATGGGGCGGATCACCTACGCCGTCCTGCCGGCCGGGGGCGTCTATATCCCGCATCAGGGGCATGCGGGTGATACGCTGCACACCTCCATCCGCTATCACGGCCCGGTCCGTGACGGCCTGGTGATCCGGACCGATTCGAGCGGGCGCCGCACGGTGTTCGCCGACAACTGGCCCGACCGGGCGCATCACTGGATTCCCCTCGAAGATCATCCCAGCGACAAGGCGACCGTGGACTTCCATGTCGAAGTCGGCGCGGGCACCCGGGTCATCGCCAACGGGAGGCTGGTGAAGATCGATACGCTGCCGCGGGGCCGCGAGGTCTGGAACTACACCATGGCGCAGCGGATTCCGGCCTATGGCATGGTGATCGGCGCCGGGCCGCTGACCTCCACCGCCCTTCCCGATGCGGCCTGCGACATCAAGTGCGTCCCGCTCGCCGTGCTGAGTTATCCCGAGGACTCGGCCTGGGCGGTGAACGTGCCGTTCCGTCAGGCGGGGGACATGGTCGACTTCTTCAGCCGGCTGATCGGACCGTTCCCCTACGACCGCCTGTCCCATGTGCAGTCGACCACGATCTTCGGCGGGGTCGAGAACCCGACCGCAATCTTCTACGACGGCGCCGCCTATCCCGCCAAACGGCTCAGCCCGGTCACGGTGGCGCACGAGACGGCCCACCAGTGGTTCGGCGATGCCGTCACCGAGGACGACTGGCACCACCTCTGGCTGAGCGAAGGGTTCGCGACCTACTTCGCTGCGCTCTGGGTGCAGCATGCACAGGGCGACAGCGCGTTCCGGGAGCAGATGCAGCGCTCCGCGCGCTCGGTGAAGCAATCGAAGGACACGGAGCGGCCGATCCTGGACATGGCCGCCACCGACCTGATGGGCCTCCTCAACAGCAACAACTATCCGAAGGGCGCGTGGGTGCTGCACTCCCTGCGCGGCCTCATCGGGGACTCGGCCTTCACCGCGGGGATCCGCGAGTACTACCGGGCGTATCGCGATTCGACAGCACTGAGCAGTGACTTCGCGAGGGTCATGAGCCAGGCGGCGGGGCAGGACCTCGAATGGTACTTCCGTCAGGCGCTCACCCAGCCCGGATATCCGAAGCTGGCGGTGAGCTGGCGCTACCAGCACAGGCGGCTGACGCTGACCGTGCGGCAGACCCAGCCGGAGGCATGGGGCCGGTTCACCCTGCCCGGGTTGGTCTTCCGGGTCGACGGGCGCCCCCTGCCCGCGAAGGTCGAAGGGGCCGAGACGACGATCCAGTTCGAGAACGTGCCGCGGAAACCGCGCGAGATCGTCGTCGATCCGGAAGGCTGGTGGCTGCTGGATGCGACGGTGGAGAAGGCGAAGTGAGGCGCCATGCCCTCGGCCTGCTGCTGCTCGTCGGGTGCCGCGGCAGTCTCTCGCCGCTTTCCAACAAGATCGAGGTTGGCAAGGAACCCTATATGGTCTTCACCGCCGATGGCGAAGGCGGGGTCGGGGATCTCTTCGCCTCCCCGCTTCTGGGCGAGACCCAGTTCCAGATCACCTTCACCCGGGTGGACGAGCGGCTCCCCGCGCTGTCGCCCGACGGCTCGATGGTGATCTTCGTCCGGTCCCGCCTGCCTGGCGACACCGGTGAGGTCTCGATCGTGGCGATGAATCTGCTCAACGGCGCCGAGCGGCGGATGCCGCTGCCGGCCGGTTTCGCCGCGGAGGCGACGGCATGGTCGGCGGACGGGCAGCGCCTGTACGTGCGTGGAACGACGGGGGTCTTCGCCGCTGCGGCACCGCCCGCGCAGGGGCTCTTTGCCCCGGTCGATACCGCCGAGCGGGCCACCGCGGATTCCGCCCTCGCGGTGCTGCTCGGCGAGCCCCCGCTCGCCGAAGTGGCTCCCTGCATGTCCGGCACGGGCGTCTGCGCGCGGCTCGGCAACGATTCACTCGTGACCGTGGCGGCCGATGGGTCGAGCCCCGCGCGATGGCCCGGGGACTCGATCGCCTATCTGGAGCAGGATGGCTGGACCGTGCGGCCGCTGGCGGGAGGCAAGACCAGGGTCATCCACTGGCTGCACGGGCCGAACCGCATCCGCGAGCTGACTACGTTCCGGGGGGCCGCGAAGCGGGAGTAGGTGTCTCGCGGGCCGCGATCGCATCCCACGCCGCTTCGAGGGTCAGCGCGGCGGGACTGCTGTCCGCGGTCCAGGTCCCCGAGGCCACGAGGTCCACCGCGTGCTGCACGACGGTGAACCAGACAGAGGCCCAGAGTTCCGCAGGTCCCGGCCGTACCAGCCCATCCGACTTTCCCATCGCCACCAGCTGCACCAGCCCATCCAGAAACTCGCGGCGGATCGCCTTGCTCGATTCATCGAGATAGGGCTCGGGCTCGCTCGCGAACAGCATCCGTATCAGCGACGGATCGGCCGCGGCCAGCTCCACCAGCTGACGGCCCAGCAGGGCGAGCCGCTCCGGCGCCTTGCGGACCCGGTCGTTCTCCAGCGTCTTGAGCAGCTCCGTGGCCGCCCGATACGCGCGTCGCCACGCCTCGTTCAGCAGGTGCTCCTTGCTGCTGAAATGCCGGTAGATGGTGCCCTCGGCAATGCCGGCCTGCGCGGCGAGCATCGGGGTGGTGGTACGGAAATAGCCCGTGGTCGTGTACAGCTCGAGCGCCGCCTGCAGCAGGCGCTCGCGGGTGGCATCGCCATCACGTCTGGCAGAACGGGGTTCCATGAACGGGAATCTACCGTCTACGGATCGAGTCGGGAAATCGTCACGGGAACTTCATGGACCGGGAATAGGTTAGGGGGTGGGCATCGGATCGTCATTGTCAGGAGTGCGTGATGGACCTGAAGGCACTGTGGGAACAGGGATACAGCTTTGCGGATTTCGTCGCGGCGGCGGCGCCGGAACATCGTGCGCTCTGGGAAGGGATCTACCGTGCGGCCCGGGTGCCGGAGTGGGCGACGAAGCCGCTGCCGGAGGAGCGGAAGCTGCTGATCCTCGCGGAGGACTGGTGCGTCGATACCTCGAGCACGCTGCCGGTGCTGGCACGCTGGGTGGAGGCCACCCCGAATCTCTCGCTCAGGATTCTCAGGCGTGACGAGCATCCCGAGCTGATGGATCGCTACCTCAGCAACGGGAAGCGATCGATCCCCGTGGTCCTGGTACTCGACCGCGATTTCCGGGTGCTGCGCCACTGGGGGCCCTACTCGGCACCGCTCGCCGACTGGGTGCGGGAACACCAGCCGCCGGCGCTCGTGAAGGACGAGTTCGTGAAGGGGAAGCGGATCTGGTACGCGCGGGATCGCGGCGAGACGACGATTCGTGAGGTGATGGCGAAGCTGTAGGGGCGACCCGCGGTCGCCCCGAACCTGGAATCAGAACGACCAGCCCGAGCCCGAGCTGAAGACGAATCCGTCGGGGCCGGTGCCGAAGTTGAAAGTCCAGATGGTGAAGCGCATGATCCGGATGGCGAGCCCGCCGCCGCCACCGACCTTCATGTCTTTCGTCGTGATCTTGAAGGTCTCCTGCTCGAACACCCGGCCCGCATCGACGAACGCGAACAGGGTGAACGCGCCGAGGTCGCCCAGGTTGAGCAGGTCGTGGCGCAGTTCCGCGCTGCCCATCAGGACGCCGCGACCGGCGAGCCGCTGGAACAGCAGTCCGCGATTCGAGTAGCTCCCGCCCAGCACCCCGACTTCGCCCTCCCAGACCGGCATTTCGAACCGGGCATTGAGCGGCGCCTTCTTCGAGAGCGACGTTCCACCGATGCGGGCGGCGAGGGTGGTGCCCTCCCGGATCGGGATGTAGCCGCGCAGGTCCGCCGTGACGCGGCTGTAGCCTCCCCCGCCGCTGCCCCCGCCGACCGATGCCTGTCCGAAGATGCCGCGCGTCGTGTTGAATTCGTTGTCGCGGGTATCGAGGACCAGCGTCACCTGGCTGCGGAAATCGGTGTCCGTCAGATCGGAGCTGCCGATGTCGGTGCGGAAGAGCGATGGGCCGGAGAGGTCGCTCAGGTTGCTGCGCTCCACGCCGGCTGAGCCCGCTACCCATAGCGGCCCGGTGATCCGGCGGGAGACTTCGAGGCCGCCGAAGTAGCGGGTGCGCCTTGCCTGGTAGTAGTGCTCCTGGCTCTTGGTCACCAGGGACTTGTCGTACGTGGTGCTGTTGCCGAGCCCGAAGTACCCGAGCCGGGTCTCACGCGTGGTGCCGATCGTCGCGGCGAGCCGCCAGTCCTTTTTGAGCAGTGGCGCGCTGAACCGGGCGACGGCCATCCGCGCGCCGGTGAATCCCGAGCCGATATCCACCGACAGCAGCCCAGCGTAGGGTGTGCGCGCGTAGTAGTCCGCCGCCTTGCGCTCCTCGAAGTGGATCGCGATCAGCGGGAAGTTGTTGCCGAGCGACGGGAAGAAGGGAAAGAAGCTGTCGCGCCAGGGCGCGTCGCTGGGCTTCCACTCTTCCTGCTGGGCGGCGACGGGGGTGACATGGACGGCACACAGCAGTGCGGCCACTCCGGCCGCGGCGAACAATCGCTTGAACATCACTGGGCCTTCTCGAAGAGGAACGCGGTATCGCGCAGCACGGCCTCGGTGCCGTCGTGCGTGGCGTAGGTGCTGGGATAGAGCGATGCCGCGCCGGTCTCGCCGCGCTTGTTGAGGGCGTAGTAGTTCAGGTCGAACCTCGGCCGGCCGTTGGCATCGAGCCAGCGTGGCGGCGTCATGGCCACGACCCGCTTGAGCGTCTCGAGGGCGGCGTCGGTAGGCTTCAGGCCGCGACGCATGTGCTCGACGGTCAGGAAGCCGCCGCACACCATCATGTTCCGCTCGCCCAGGCCGGTGGAGCCGGCCGCGCCGATCTCGTTGTCGGTGTACTGGCCAGCGCCGACGATCGGTGAGTCGCCGGCCCGGCCCGGGATCTTCCAGGAGAGTCCGCTGGTCGTCGTCACCGAGGAGATCTCGCCCTGCGCATTGACGATGTTGAGGTTGCAGGTGCCGGTGACCCGCGCCCGGAGCGGTTCGGTGTCCGGCACGTCGATCCAGTCGTCCTCGTGGCCGCGGTTGGCGCGCCAGTGGAGCCAGGCCTCGCGCGATTCCGGCGTCAGCAGGTCCTCCTCCTTGAAGCCAAAGGAGAGCGCGAACTTCTTGGCGCCCTCGCCTACCAGCAGAATGTGGTCGGTGTACTTGAGCACCAGCCGGGCCACTTCGCTCGGCGTCTTGATGTTCTCGATCGCGGCCACCGCGCCGGCGCGCCTGCTCGGGCCGTGCATGCAGGAGGCATCGAGCTGCACCACGCCCTCCTCGTTGGGCAGGCCGCCGTAGCCGACCGAGTTGTCGGTGGGGTCGAGCTCCGTGATCTTCACCCCTTCGACCGCCGCATCCAGCGTGTCGGTGCCGCCCTGCACCAGTTGCATCGCGAGCTGGATGCCCCGCTTGGCATTGGTCGAGCCGACCGCGTTCGGCCGGCTCGCCGAGCGGAGGATCACCGCGGGGGCTCCCGGGAGGACGCCGCCAGCGGGGTGGATCAGCGAACCGGCCGCCAGCGCCGCGCCGGCGGTCCCCAGAAAGTCGCGCCGGGAGAGCGAATCGGACACAGATGACTCCGGTGGGAGGATGGACAGGCGCTATGACCGGAGGGATTTAGGCACCGGTCACCGCTCCTGTCAACTTGCCGGTGCGAGAGGGCACGGGCATTGTTCTGGGCCAACCATACAGAGGGAACCAGGTGAGCGAACGAAGCCGAGCGGGTCTGCTGCTCCTGCTCCTGCTGGTGCCCGCGACCGCGGGCGCCCAGGAGCGGATCGACACCGCCGCGATCCGCCGAATCCGGGAGGAGGGCTTCGAGCACTCGCGGGTGCTCGAGACCGCCCTTGGCCTCTCCGATCTGCAGCCGCCGCGGCTCGCCGGCTCACCCGGGTTCCTGGCCGCTGCGGGATACGCGACGAGCCGTCTCAAGGCCTGGGGAATCCCGCGGGCTGCGCTCGAACCGTGGGGCAGGCGCACGCCGTCCTGGGTCCTCGATCGCTACAGCGTCGAGATGGTCAGCCCCTGGTACCTCCACATCACCGCCTTCCCGCGCGCCTGGTCCGCGTCCACGCCGGCCCCAATCACCGCGCCGGTCACGGTGGTGTCGATCGGGGCTGACTCCGATTTTGTACAGTACCGCGGGAAGCTGCGCGGCAGGATCGTGCTGAACGGGGCGATCGAACCTCCCGGGATGCTCGACGGGCCGATGGTGAAGCGGTTCAGCGATGCCGAACTCGACAGCATGAGCCGGCTCACCGATCCGGGCAAGCCGCTGACGGTGGCCGACGACATGCAGCCATGGCGGGAGCTGATCGCGTACGGGCGCCGGCTCGCCGCCTTCCTGAAGAAGGAAGGAGCCGTCGCGCTCCTCGAGCCAAGCGAGACCGACGCGTCGCTCCGGGCGGACGGCTGGTTCGCCTATCCCGGTGCGGCCTGGGGTGGCGTGCCGAGCTTCGTCGTGAGTCAGTCGCACTTCAACCGGGTCCTGCGATTGGTCGAGGCGGGAAAGCCGGTCCGCCTCACCGTGTCGCTCCGCGGCCACGCGGCACCTGGTGATTCGCTCGGCATGGACGTCGTGGCCGAGATTCCGGGCAGCGACCCCGCGCTCCGGGATCAGGTCGTGATGCTCGGCGGCCACCTGGACAGCTGGATCGCCGGCACCGGCGCCGCCGACAACGCAGCGGGATGCGCGGTGGGGATGGAGGTGCTCCGCATCCTGATGGCGGCGGACCTGCATCCCCGGCGCACGGTGCGCCTCGCCCTGTGGGACGCGGAGGAGCCCAGTGAGGACTACGCCGGATCGATGGGCTACGTCCGGCGTCACTTCGGTGACCCGGCGACCGGCGTGCTCCGCCCCGAACAGGCACGACTCTCGGCCTACTTCAATTTCGACAATGGCAGCGGCCGGATCCGCGGGATCTATCTGCAGGGCGACACCCCGGCCCGTCCCATCTTCGAGTCGCTGCTTGCCCCGTTCACCGATCTCGGGGCGAACCATGTGACGATCGCCAACACCGGCGAGACCGACCACATCCCCTTCTGGGCGCTGGGGCTGCCCGCCTTCCAGTTCATCCAGGATCCGCTCGACTACGATTCCCGCGTGCACCACAGCGATCTCGATGTCGGTGACTACCTTCGCGAGGATGACCTCAAGCAGGCCGCGGTGGTGATGGCCTCAGTGGTCTATCACGTGGCGATGCGCGACTCGCTGATTCCCCGGCTCGCCCCTTGAGTGCCTTCGGCCGCAGGTTCGATCCGGCCCAACCCGACGTCCACCCCGAACTCCGCGCGCTGCTGGTCGAGGCAGCGGGACTCGATGCGGAGTCGGCTGCGGCGGCCGTCGCGCGCGCTTCGCTCAGGCTGCGCGAGCTGTTCCGCACCAGCCAGCCCGTCGTCATACATCCCGGCTCTGGTGCCGCGCTCCGGGAGATCGGGCTTCGTTCGGCGGTGGAGCATCGCGTGCTGGCTCTGGTCGGCGGCGCGAGCGGGGCAGCGCTCGCCGATCAGGCCGAGGCGCTCGGGAAGGAGGTCCTCCGGCTGCGCGTCCATCCCGGGCGGAGTGTCGAGCCGGCACACCTGCAGCGGTTTCTCTCCGGGCCCGACGTGGACAGCGTGATGCTGGTACACGCCGAGGTAAACGAGGGCACCATCGCGCCGCTCGCGGAGCTTACCCCGCTGGTGCGCGCCAGGCGGGATGTGATGCTCTTCGTGGATGCGAGTGCCTCACTCGGCGCGACCCGGCTCGAGACCGAGGGGTTGGGCGTCGACTTCGTCATGGCGGCCTCCGAGGGCCCGCTGGGCATGCCGCCGGGGCTCGCCTTCGCGACAGCCTCTCCTCGGCTCCTCGCCCGGGCGCGCGGCATCACGGGGCGCGGGACCCAGCTCGATTTCGTCGCCCATCACACCGCGGCGGCTGCGGGGCAGACCCTGGCCCCCGTCAGCCCCGCGCTGGCGGCGGTTCTGGAGCGTCAGCTCGAACGGATCCTGGATGTCGAGGGATTGCCGGCCAGGTGGGCTCGCCATGAAACGATGCGGCGCCTGGTCGAGGCATGGGCCATGGCCGGGAACATCCGCCTGTTCGCCGCCGAGGCGCGGCGCGCTGATGCGCTGACCACGCTCGCGTCAGGCGGTCCGCAGAGCGGCGCGGCGCTTGCGGCCGCGCTTGCGGCCGAGGGATGGCGGGTCGGGACGGGTGGGGTGGCGGGAGAGCTGCTGCGCATCGGCCACGCCGGGGATCTGCAGCCGAGGGATGTCGAGGGACTGCTGGCGGTGCTCGGGAGAGTGCTGGGAGAGGTCGCGAACCGCGGGTCTACTCCACCTTGAACTTTCCTACCTCGCTGAAGAGCGCGTTCGCCGTCTCGGCCAGCGCGTGTGCGGAAGCGGCCACCTGTTCCGTCGACGCCGACAACTGCTGAGCGCTCGCTGCGATCTCCTCGGCCGCGGCGGCGACATCCTCGGTGCCGCCCGACACCTCCTGCATCCGGCCGGCGATTCCTCCGATCAGTGACCGGACTTCTCCTGAGGAGCGGGAGATCTGCCGGCTCCATTCGTCGGTCTGCTCGGCCTCGGCGGCGACCTTCGCGAGCCCCTCCGCCGCCTTATGCGCGGTGGAGCGTGCGGCCTGGCCCCCCTGCGCGAGCCGCAGCAGCCGGTCCCGTGCCGTCGCCACCCGCTCCTGCACCAGACGCACCGTGTCGCTGGTCAGACTCGCGGCCTGGGCCGCCTGGCCGGCGAGCTTGCGGACCTCTTCGGCGACGACCGCGAAGCCCTTGCCCTCGTCTCCGGCGCGCGCCGCCTCGATGCCGGCGTTCAGCGCGAGCATGTGCGTCTGGCGGGCGATCGCCTTGGTCTGAATCACGAACTGACCGATCTCCTCGGATGCCGAGGCCAGCGCACTGGCCTCCTCCGCTCCCAGCTCAATCTCTTCCGCCAGCCGCCGCAATTCGTTCGAGCTGAGGTCCAGTTCGTCGCGATGATCCCGCGCCAGCTTGGCGAGTGCCGCATTCCGGGTCGCGGCCTCACCGGAGCTGACGGCCAGCGTCTCGGCGATGTGCAGGATCTTTTCCGCGTCCTCCGCCGCCAGCCGCACCAGCGCCGCTTGCCGCGTGGCCCGGTCGGTCAGGTCGTTGCAGGTGCCGGAGACCTCCTCGGTGGAGGCGCTCATCTGCTGGGTGGAGCTCGAGATCTCCTGCGCCATCGCGGCGGCTTCCTGCGAGCTGGTCCGGATAGCGCCCACCAGGGCTCGCAGCTCCTTGACCATCGTGCCGACCGCATGCGTCAGCAAGTCCGCCTGCTGGGTACCGACTGACGTCAGCGCGACCGTCAGGTCCCCCTGCGCGACGCGGGTCGCGACGACCACCGTATTGCCGAGGGGCCGGAGGATGTTGCGGGTGGTCCAGCTGACGATGAAAGCGGCGACCAGGAGGCCGAGCAGGAGATACACCGCGAGCGCCGCGGCGAGGGGACCCCAGAACTCCACGGTAGAATGCTCGCGGCCGTAGAGGAGCCAGAGCGTTCCGGCCATGACCAACCCGAGCGCGACGACGAGCATCGCCGCCGTCAGGTACATCTTGCGCACGAAGAGCTTGCGGTGATCGGTGGCCATTGGCGAGGTAAGTTGAGGGGAGCGGGGAAGTTAGAGGCTGGGGTCGGGCCGGGGCAAGTGAGTTCTGGGTCCCCGGTCCGGGGCTGCTGGCTGGAGCGCGGCCGAGCGGGAGCCCGGGGCCGGGAGCCCGGAGCTGGGCGCCGTTCTCCCCTGACTCCGCCCGCGAGTTTCGGTAGATTCCCGCCCCTATGACTGACATGCCGCCGGACAACAGTTACCGCCCCGACCAGGTCGAGTCCAAGTGGCGCGCCCGCTGGGCCGAGCGCGGCACCAACCAGCCTGATCTGGATCACCCGACCCGCCCATTCTACAACCTGATGATGTTCCCCTACCCCTCCGCCGAGGGGCTGCACGTGGGGAACATGTTCGCGTTCACCGGCAGCGATGTGTACGGCCGGTTCAAGCGGCTGCTGGGGCACACGGTCTTCGAGCCGATCGGCTACGATGCCTTCGGTATCCACAGCGAGAATTACGCGCTGAAGGTCGGCAAGCACCCGGCAGAGCTGATCCCCCAGAACATCGCCAACTTCCGCCGCCAGCTGGAGCGGATCGGCGGGATGTTCGACTGGCGGCACGTGCTGAGCACGACCGATCCCGACTACTACAAGTGGACCCAGTGGATCTTCCTGCAGCTGCTCAAGTCGGGGAAGGCCTACAAGAAGAAGGCCGCGGTCAACTGGTGCCCGTTCGACAAGACGGTGCTCGCCAACGAGCAGGTGGAGAACGGTCTCTGCGAACGCTGCAAGACACCGGTCGAGCAGCGCTTCCTCGAGCAGTGGTTCTTCCGGATCACCGACTACTGCGAGCGGCTGCTGGCCAATCTCGACCAGATCGACTGGTCGGACACCACCAAGACCGCGCAGCGGAACTGGCTGGGCCGGAGCGAAGGCGCGGAGATCACCTTCCCGCTTGGCGCCGGGAATCGTGGCATCACGGTCTTCACCACCCGTCCCGATACGCTGTATGGCGCCACCTTCATGGTGCTCGCTCCCGAACATCCGCTGGTCGCGGAGCTCACCACGGCCGATCGGAAGGCCGAGGTCGATGCGTACGTGAAGGCCGCGGCCGCCCAGGACCTGGTCAGCCGCAAGGTCGGTGAGCGGGAGAAGACCGGTGTCTTCATCGGCGCGTACGCCACCAATCCGGTGACGGGAAAGCCGGTGCCGGTGTGGATCGCGGACTACGTGCTGATGGAATACGGGACTGGTGCCATCATGGCGGTGCCGGCGCACGATGAGCGGGACTTCGCCTTCGCGACGACGTACGCGCTGCCGATCGTCCGCGTGTTAGGCGCGCCGGCCGGCCCTGCCTCCGTGCCGGCCCTGACGCCGCCGGCGGAGGCCGTCACCGAGACGGACGGCATGGTCCTCGTCAACTCCGGCCGCTTCGACGGGATGGCCGCCGAGGCGGCCAAACGCGCGATCACGCAGCAGCTCGCGGGCGAGGGCCGCGGCAAGGCGGTGGTGCAGTTCCGCCTGCACGACTGGTGCATCTCCCGGCAGCGCTACTGGGGACCGCCGATTCCGGTGATCTACTGCGAGAGCTGTGGCGCGGTGCCGGTCCCCGAGAAGGATCTCCCCGTCCTGCTGCCCGCCCTCGAGGACTTCCGGCCCGACGACTCCGGCATCTCGCCGCTCGCCCGGCACGAGGAGTGGTACTACGTCCCCTGTCCGACCTGCGGCAAGCGGGCTCGGCGCGAGACCGATGTCTCCGACACCTTTCTCGACTCGGCCTGGTACTATCTGCGCTATCCGAGCACCGAGTTCCACGACCGGCCGTTCGACAAGACCCGGACGAAGACCTGGTGCCCGGTCACGACCTACATCGGCGGGAACGAGCACGCCGTGCTGCACCTGCTGTATTCGCGCTTCCTCGCGATGGTGCTGAAGGACCTCGGGCACATCGACTTCGAGGAGCCGTTCACCCGGTTCCGGGCGCACGGGCTGATCGTCAAGGACGGCGCGAAGATGTCCAAGTCGCGGGGCAACGTGGTCATCCCCGACGAATACATCGCGCAGTGGGGCGCGGACACCTTCCGCATGTATCTGATGTTCCTCGGTCCGCTGCAGGAGGGGGGCGACTTCCGCGACGCCGGCATCAACGGTCCGCGGCGATTCCTCGATCGGGTGTGGCTCATGGTCGGGGACACCACTACCGGTGGCGAGATTCCGAAGGAGCTGGTGACTCGCTGGCACGCGACCAGGAAGAAGGCGGCCGAGGATATCGAGGGGCTGCGCTACAACACGGCGATCGCCGCGCTGATGGAGCTGGTGAACGGCATCAAGGAGTCGGGGTGCCGGGACCGCGCGCTGGTGCAGGATCTCGTCGTCATGCTGGCGCCGTTTGCGCCGCACTTCGCCGAGGAGTGCTGGGAGCGGCTCGGGCACACCACGACCGTGTTCGATGCCGGCTGGCCGAAGTGGGATGAAGCGCTGGTCGTCTCGGACCAGATCGAGCTGCCGGTGCAGGTGAATGGCAAGACGCGGTCGAAGGTCGTCGTCGCGCGCGGCGCCGACGAAGCGACGGTGCTCGCCGCGGCGCTCAGGGACGAAACAACGAAGCGGTTTGTCGGAGACAGGAGCGCCAGGAAGGTGATCTACGTACCGAACCGACTGCTGAACATCGTCGTAGGCTGATCCTCGCCCGGAGTGGACCGATGCGTTGCGCTTCCCTGCTCTTCCTCTCCCTGGCGGCCGCCCCGCTCGCGGCACAGTCTCCGACGGAACAGGTCATCGCGGACGCCCGCCGGCAGATCCTCGATACCATGGCGGTGCTGCGGATTCCGGGGGCGCAGGTCGCGGTCATCCGGGACGGCCGGCTCCTCTGGAGCGAGGGCTTCGGGCTGGCCGACGTGGAGCAGCAGGTGCCGGTCACGCCGGTCACCCGCTTCCGCATCGCCAGCATTTCCAAGGCGGTGACCAGCATCGGGCTGGGGCTGCTGCTGGAGGAGGGGAAGGTGGACTTGGATGCGCCGATCCAGCGGTACGTCCCGTACTTTCCCGAGAAGCGCTGGGCGATCACCGTACGGCAGGTGGCGGGACACATTGCCGGCATCCGGCACTACAACCCCGGCGAGTTCGAGAACATGCGGCCCTACCCGACCGTGCGGGACGGTATCGCGATGTTCGCCGACGACACGCTGCTCTTCGAGCCGGGGACGCGCTACTCCTATTCGTCCTATGGCTGGAACCTGATCAGCGCGGTCATCGAGGGCGCCAGTGGCGAGCCGTTCCTCGGCTTCATGGAGCGCCGGGTCTTCGGTCCGATGGGGATGACGCGCACCGTGCCGGAATTTCCCGACTCGCTGATCCCCTGGCGTGCCCACGCCTATGTCCACGCGGACAGCCTGGCGTCGGCACAGAACGCACCCTACGTGGACAACAGCTACAAATGGGCGGGCGGGGGCTTCCTCTCTACCGCGGAGGACCTGGCGCGGATGGGGCGGAATCTGCTCGACGGACGGGTGCTCAAGCGGGAGACCGCCGAGACGCTCTGGGCTTCGCAACAGCTGCGCGACGGCAGTCCGACCGGCTACGGGATCGGCTGGTCCAGCCGCACCGATTCCGCTGGCCGGCGGGTGGTGGGGCACAACGGCGGGGCGATGGGCGGCACCTCCATCCTGGTGATCTATCCGGAACAGCACCTGGTCATGGCGATGATCGTGAACAGCGATATCACTTTCCTCGGGCTGCTGCCGAAGATCGGGGATCGGTTGCTGGCGGTGGAGCCCTGACGGCACGTCGCCACGTAGATTGCCGCCTGCCGCCTGAACTCTCCCTACGGCTTCCGCATCTCCCGCCAGTCCTCGTGGAGTTCGGTCGCGGGGTTGAAGTTGGGTGAATCCGACAGGATGTATTCCCCCTGCCCGTTGCTCCACGCCGTCGTGTAGCCGCCGACCAGTTCCACCTTCTCGTTACTGCGCGGGTCCACGTAGGTCTCGACCCCGCGAATCGTCTGGCCGAACTGTTCCGCCATCCGATCCTGCACCGCCTGATTCTCCCGGTAGGTCTGCTGGATGCTGTTGCTGATGTAGTCCTGCGCCTCCCGCCAGATCCGCTGCCGGTCCATCGCGCCCTGCCGCTGGATGTTCGCGACGTTGCGAAGCCAGGCGCCCACGGCCGCGGTGTACTGCGGATTGCCGCGCAGCGAGGCCAGCATCGTTGCGAACAGCTTCGAGTTCTGGTCGAGCTGGCCGCGAGGTGCCCAGGTGCCAATGACATTGTAGGCCATGACCTGGAAGTTGCTGGCGGTCATCGCCATGCCGCCATTCATCAGCGCGGCGGTGCTCGCGGAGGGCGCCGCGATGGTCGCGATGGTGGCGGACATCCACTCCTCCACCGGCTGGTTGCCGAGCTGGTACTGCGCCCGGACGCGTCCCGCCTCGGCGCGCACTCCGCGCAGCAGTCCCTGCTGCACCATCGGTCCGTACGTCCCGTTCATCTTCTGCTGCTCCGCCAGCGCCAGGCCATGCAACGGCTCGGCGGCCACCACCCGGGCCCCGGGGCGGACCCGCGGCAGCACCATGCGCGACAGAAAGTCGGGCGGGGTCATGAGCGGATTGGCGTCGCACGCCGTGTTACCGGCGGCGCTCTGCTGCATCGTCTGCTGACTCATCTGATCGTCGGACCAGACCCACGAATACTGCGGCAGGATCTCGAACCCGGTGGAGCCATCGGGGGAGCGAGCCCGCCACCGGGCCTGGACGATGTTCTGGGGGCAGCGGGTCATCCCCTGCACCCAGTTCACGCCACCTTCCACCTGCCAGTCCGAAGGCACCAGGAGCCGCGCGACTTCGACCGGCTGTCCCCAGCCCTGCGCGTCCATGATCTTCACCAGCCGCATTCGCATGATGCCGCTCCGGGCGCGAGGAGGTGCCGCGCGCTGCCCCTGCGACAGCGCCGTCGAGGGAAGGCCGGCGACGGCGAGCAGGGCGAGCATTGCGATGGTCGAGAGTCTCTTCATGTCGCGATCCTTGTGGTAGTCTCTCCCCGCGAGGAGGGGAGGAATCCGGAACGGCCCGCGTTGCCCTGATGCTGCATCGATGCTGCCGTGGCTTGAACATCACAGCATGCCGTCACGTCGTCGCGGTATCGCACTCCATGCGCGGGCTCGGGAGCTTCGTTCGAGCCCTACTCCCGCCGAGGCGAGGGTCTGGGAGCTGCTCCGTCTCCGGCGCTGTGAAGGTGCCCGCTTCAGGCGCCAGCATGTCCTCGCCGGCTTCATCGTCGACTTCTATTGTCCCTCGCTGCGCCTCGTCATCGAACTGGAGGGGTCCGTCCACGACGATCCTGAGCGGCGGAACTACGATGATCTCAGACAACGCGAACTCGAAGGCCGGGGCTATCGCGTGGTCAGAATCAGGAACGAGCGGGCCACGGTGGTGCAACTGCGAGCGATCGTGCTGGAGGCGCCCATCCCCGATCCCCTCCCCACGAAGTGGGGAGGGGCTTGGGGAGGGGAACGGACTAGCCAGTCCGCATATCCCGATCCCAAGCCCATGGAGTGGTAAGGGGAACGGGGAGGGGCCTGGCGATGGCGAGTGCAGCCATCGGACACCGGTTTCCCCACTTGGTGGGGAGGGGCCAGGGGAGGGGCCTAGAGCAGCTTCGTGATCCACTCCCCGACCAGATATCCCGCCCCGGCGACTCCCAGGCCCACGATGAACATGTCCATCCCGCTGCGGACGATGCTGCGGCCGGTGAAGAAGCTGCGCGCGGCCCCTACACCGAAGTGCGCCAGCATCGAGATGGCGAAGCTGGTCCAGATCGCCCACGGTCCGGTGGTCAGGAGGAACGGTGCGACCGGGATGAAGGCGCCGACCGCAGTCGCGGTACCGGTGATCCAGGCCTCACGCATCGGAGTGGCACTGGGGTCGCCGATCTTGAGCTCCTCCCGCACCTTCTCGCCGAGCGCTCGCTCCGGGTCCTGCATGATCCGCGCGGCCAGTTCCTCCGCCTGCGCCGCCGACATGCCCTTGGCCTGATAGATCAGGGCGAGCTCCTCCCGCTCGAGATCGGGCATGAGACGGATCTCCTCGCGCTCCATCGCGATCTCGTGCTCGTGCACCTCGCGTTCGCTCTTGGCGGCAAGATATCCCGACGACCCCATCGACAGCGCATCGGCGACCATGCCGGCGATCCCGGCCACGACGACCGCGTGGGCGGTCAGGTTGAGCTCCCCCTGCGCGCCGAGCATGCCGGCCACGAGCCCGAAGTTGGCGGTGAGTCCGTCGTTGAAGCCATACACCAGATTGCGCAGCATCCCGCCCGCGCCCGTCTTGTGCCACGGCTCGGCATCGGTGCCGACCAGTCCCGCCAGCGATTCCGCGTGCTGCGCCGATTCCTTCGCCAGCGTGAGCGCGGCCGCTCCCGCTGCCCCGTCGGGCGCCTGGCGGTGCATCATGAGATAGCCCTTGACCTCGCGCCCCTCTTCCTCGAGCAGCATGGGGGCCAGAAACCCCGGCCCGAAACGCTCCGCCAGCCAGGCCATGGCTCTGGCCCGCTTCGTCGGCTTGAGCGCCGGCACCGGGTGCCCACTCTCGCGCAGCAGCCTCTCCCACAGGTCGACATGCCGGTCTTCGACGCCGGCGAGCTTCTGATACAGCGCCGAGCGAGCCGGGTCCTTCTCCAGTGTCGCCAGCTTCCGGTAGAGATAGGCGGCATCCGCCTCGTCCTCGAGGTGGTGCAGCCAGTCGTGCGGTGCGATCGTCGATGTGGGGGAGGTAGCCATGGCTGCAATCTAGCACCGAGGCGTCGGAATTCGTGGCGGGAGAGAGGCACCTGGCGTTGCGCTGGCGCACCGTGCTAGGCAATGCGTCGCGATGCCGCCACAGTCAGGCAATCTCGAGCAAGTTGTGTCTTGACTGGGCGCGCGTGGTTTCCCAACTTGGGCGGTCCCCCGAACACATCATCGCATTCTTGGAGGCTCGCATGCGGCGAATTCGTCCCGCCCACCTGCTGGGCGGTCTTGGCATTGTACTCACCGGCATCATGGCCGGCTGCTCCGGCGAGCAGCCGGCCGGCCCGTCGCGTGCGTCGGTTCGGCCGGCACTGGCCGTCAGCGCCCCCTCGACCCGGCCTGACCGGTACCTCGTCACCTTCAAGACCACCGAACCGGCCTCGTTCGCGGCGGCGGTACAGTCACTCGGTGGAACGGTGGACCGGCGGCACCCCTCGATCAAGCTGGCGATCGTGAGCGGGGTCGGCGCTACCGGGGCCGCGTCGCTGGCCAGGACCGTCGGCATTACCCGGGTGCTGCAGGACCTCGATGTCCAGTACATCACCCCGCCGGCCGCGCCGCAACTGCAGGACCTGAGCGCGCCCATCGTCACGCCCAATGGCACCGACCAGAGTAGCGCCGGCTTCTTCCCCTACCAGTGGAACATCCGCCAGGTCGCGGCCAACCAGGCCTGGAGCGCCACGCCGGGTGGCGCCGGACAGGTCGTGTGCGTGCTCGATACCGGCATCGACCCCGATCACCTCGACATGGCCGGCAAGGTCGATCTGACCAAGATCGCGTCCTTCATCAGCTCGCCGCTCTTCGCCGGCGATCTCGATCCGCTCGACTACAACTCCCACGGCACCGCGAGCGCCGGCTACATCACCAGCAACGGCTTCGGCATGGCGTCCGTGGCCCCCGACGCGAAGCTCTGCGCGGGCAAGGTGCTCAATGTCCTCGGCAGCGGCAGCTTCGCCGATGTCATCGCCGGCATCCTGTGGGCCTCCGAGGTGGTCCGGGCGAATGTGATCAACATGAGCCTCGGCGGCTACCTCGACAAAAACACTCCCGGCGCACCGGGCCTCGTCGCGGCGCTCGAGAGCGCGGTCGCCGTGGCCAACCGGCGCGGCACTGTGGTCGTGGCGTCCTCCGGGAACTCGGCCCTCGATCTCGACGAGGACCCGGCCAACTTCATCGAGCTGCCGGCCCAGATCAAAGGGGTCATCAGCGTCGGTGCCACGGCCCCCTACCAGCAGCAGAACTTCGACAATCTCGCCAGCTATTCGAACTACGGCGGCAGGACCGGCATCAAGCTGGTCGCGCCCGGCGGCGACCTGCTTCCCGGCGGCGATCAGTTCGACCTGGTGCTGAGCGCCTGCAGCGAATACCAGCTCGTGCTCCCCTTCGCCTGCGGCTCGCGGAGCTACCTGCTCGCGGCCGGTACCAGCGAAAGTGCCCCGCATGTCTCCGGCGCGGCCGCCGTGGTCAGGTCGGCCCATCCGGGGATGACCGTGGCCGGCGTGACCGCCTGCCTTCTCAAGGGCGTGGATGTCGTCGGACCGACCAGGATCTACGGCGCTGGCCGGCTGAACGTGCTCAAGGCCGCTACTGGCTGCTAACCGGGTCCAGTCGTGGCAATGCCGCAAGCTCTTTCTGGATAAGGGCTTGCGGCATTGTTTTTCGCCCGGCCCGATGGGGCGGCAGTAGCAGAATTCTCCCGGGGCCCCCCACCTGCAACGATCGGCCCCACCCCTGCATCTTTCTCTGCGTCATGACCAACGCCCTTGTGCTCACCGAATCCGACCAGGTCCTCGCCCGCGCCCGCGCCGGCGAGCTCGATGCGTTCGAGCAGCTTTACCGGACCTACGAAGTCCCGGTCTACAACCTGGCGCGCAGGATCTGCCGCACGGTTGAAGATGCCGAGGACGTGATGCAGGAGACCTTCTTCGAGGTCTGCCGGAGCATCGGGCAGTACCGCGGAGACGGCAGTCTCTGGGGCTGGGTCCGCACCATCGCCGCGAGCAAGGCGCTGATGCGCCTGCGCCGGAACAAGTACCGCGATACCGATGAGCTGGATGAGGAATTCCACCGCCCCGGCACCCGCCAGGACAACGGTCTCCGCATGGATCTCGAAGCCGCGCTGGAGCGGCTGCCCGAGGTCAGCCGCGCGGTGGTGTGGCTGCACGACGTCGAGGGGTACACGCACGAGGAGATCGCGGGGATGATGGGGAAGACGGTGAGCTTCTCCAAGTCTCAGCTCTCGCGTGCCCACCTGCGTCTGCGGCGCTGGCTCGGGGAAGAGGCGTCACTCGCATGACACACCTCGCCGTGGACCAGCTGGTCGCCCTGCGGGAGCCGGGGCTGGAGCCGGGACTTTCGGCGGCTCGGGAGCACCTCGCCGGCTGCCAGCTCTGTCAGGCAGAAGCGGCACGCCTCGACCAGCGCAGTGCCCGTCTCAAGGCCCTTCCTTCCCTCCGTCCCGCGCGTGACCAGTGGCCGATCCTGCAGCGGAAGCTCGCCGCCGAGCGCCGCCGTCGCCGGCTGCGCTGGGTGGCAATCGCCGGGGTCGCGGCCGCCGCGTCGATCGCCGCCGTCGTGACCGTTCGCATTCGGGACCGGCATCAGGGCGCCGCCCAGCTGGCGATCGACTCCGTCATGACCCGCTCGAGGCAGCTGGAGCAGCTGATTCAGGCGTATAATCCGGATCGCAGAGTCACCGATGGGGTCACCGCCGGAGTGGCCGGACAGCTCGAGGACCGCATTGCCCAGGTCGACCAGCAGCTCCAGATGGCCCAGCTCGAGGAGAACCGGAAGAGCGAGGCGGAAATGCTGCGCCTGTGGCGCCAGCGCGTGGGCCTGCTCGATGCGCTGGTCGACGTACACCTGACTCGGGCGAGCCAGGTCGGATTCTAGGATCCCTGCCGTGACGCCCCGCCTCGTCCTTGCCGTATTTCCCCTGCTGCTCGGTACCGCGCTGACCGCTCAGGAGCCGCGGCCCATCCGGCCTGATTCCGCCGAGCTGCAGCGTGTGCAACGGCCCGCGCCGCCGGGAGGCTTCATGTCCGAGGGCCGGGTCCAGATCCTCACCGCGAGGCGCGCCCGGCTCGGTATCTCGATCAACATGCGCGCCCGTGACACCGACTCGATCGGAGCGCTCATCCAGGCCGTGACGCCCAACTCCCCGGCCTCCCGGGCAGGGCTCCGGTCGGGTGACGTGATCACCCGCTTCAACGGATCGGCGCTCGTCGATCAGACCGTGCGCAGCGCCTACGATCAGTCCCGCTCCGGCGTGGCGCTCGCCATGCTGGCGGCGTCGCTCAGCCCCGGCGACACTGTGGCCATCGAGTACCGGCGCGGGAAGGAACGCAGGAACGCCAGCGTCGTCGCGGGAGATGAGCCGGCGTGGGTGTTCAGCCAGCCCGAAGGGTCGTGGGTCATGCCATTCAGCGACAACGAACCGGAAATGGGCGATGGTTTCCCGCGCGGGCCGGAGGGGCCCGGTGGAAGGATGACGCTGCGGATCGAGACCGACAGCACGGGCGTGCGGGGCGAGCCGTTCCGGCGTATGCCGCCGATGATGTTCACGGTGGGCACGCCGCTCGAGGACCTCGAGCTGGCCCCCGTGAACCGTGATCTCGGCCGCTACTTCGGCGTCACGGGCGGGGTGCTGGTGATCAGTGTCCCGGCGGAGTCGAGGCTGGGGCTCAAGGCGGGGGATGTGGTGCTCTCGGTCGATGGGCGGGTGCCGGAAGGACCGGGACACCTGCTCCGCATTCTTCGCAGCTATGATCCGGGAGAGCAGGTGCGCTTCGCCATCATGCGGATGAAGCGGAAAGAGAGCGTGACGGGCACGATCGCCAGCGCGGGCCGCGACTAGTCGCGGCCCGCTCCGGCGGTAAGGCTCTCCGCCGTCACCCGGTGCAGGAACCGCACGAATTCGTACAGGTAGTCCATCCCCGCCTTCTGCGCCTCTGAATGCCACGGGTTCATCACCGTGGACCGCAGCACGAACAGCCCTTCCTTCGCATACGCCTCCTCCGGAATCTCCAGTCGGCCGAGCAGGTGCCGGAGCGTCGCGCCGCGATACTGCTGTTCCTCGAAGCGGGTGCGCGAGACGAAGAATGGCTGCGCCGCCGAGAGCCGGTGCGGCGACCGCGACCCTGGAATGCTCGCCGCACTGAAGACGCGCTCGTTGAGACGATTGATCTCCGCGAGTGGCACCGCGGCCGGTACCATGACGCCATCCTTCCATGTCATCTGTCGCGCCACGAAGCAGACCAGGTTGGTCTCGGGTTCGGTGACGGTGAAGAAGGTGAACGGCGCGGGGACGGGCGTGTCGCCGACGCGCTCCCGCTCGAGCTTCGGAAAGAGATGGTGGTGGTAGGTCAGCAGCCGCGCGAGGCGCCGGGCATTCAGCAGGGTGACACGGACCACCTTGCCGTGGCCGTCGACGGTGAGCGGGATGGTGCGATGGGCCAGCCAGCAGGCGAGTGCCGCCGCCCCCGGCTTGGAGCCCTCGAGAATATGCGGTCCGAAGGCCGTGACCGACACGGGGTCGTCGAACGACCCGATGCCGGCTTCCTCGTCCGAGAGATACTGCGCCCGCTGGGTGACGAACTCCGTCACGCTGCCGTTGCGGAAGGCGACCACGCCCGCGGGGTAGGGGATGTACCCCATCTTGTGCGGGTCGACGGTGGTCGAGTCGCCGTCGGCCATCGCGAGGAAGGCGGCGTACGTCTCCCGGTCGCCCCAGCGCACCTCCAGCGTGCGCACGTCGGGATGCTGGAGCCCGACATCCAGTTCGAATCGTTCGTGCACGTCGAGGACGCGAACGTACTCGTCGCAGACCGCATCGAGCCCCGCGCCGTGCGGCACGTGCTGCACCGGAAGGCCGTTGAACAGCGTGCGCAGGTAGCCGCCCCACGCCGCATCCACGTGAATCCAGAAGGACCGGTTGTCGTGCTGTTCGCACGCATCGCGCAGGAAGCGGATCCGGTGGATCGGGTCCACCGCCCCCTCCTCCGTGGTCCCGACGATGCCGATGACCGCCGCGATGTATTCGTTCGGCGCGAGGCCGCGAATGGTCTCGCGCAGCTGGTCCACGTCCATCTGGAAGCGCTCGTTGACTGGCACCAGCCGGGCCGCGTCTTCGCCGTAGCCGAGCACGTTGCAGGCCTTCGCGATTGAATAGTGCGCCGCCGCGGAGGCGAGGACCACCGGCCGGAGCCCGGTCGCCCCGAGGATAGGCCCGAGTCCCCGGCGCGCCACGTTGAACGGGCTGGTGCTCACCGCCTGGTTCACCCGGTCGAGCGCTTCCGTGGTCGTGAGCTGCCGCTCGGTCTCGAGATGATAGGCGAGCCGCCGGAGCATGGTGCTCGCCTCCTGCGGCCGGAGGGCGATCAGCGCGCGGTCCTCGACGCTTACCACCTCGGCCTCGGTGCCGTTCGCCAGGTGAATCCGAAAGCCCAGCTGCTCCTGACGGCAGAACTCCCGGACGATGAACGGGGCGAACTGCACCGCCCGCGCGACCCACAGCGCTTCCAGCGTGGCGAGCGTCCCGCCGGAGCAGATGTGGGCCCAGGCCCGTTTCGGGTTGTAGCCGAGCATCGCCGCGATCATGCGCCCGACCTCGAGCTCCAGCGCCACAGTGATGGGCGCCACTTCCCCGGTGACGTTGTTCGGGTTGTAGAGCAGGCCCGCGAAGTAGCCGAGCACGGCGGGGAGGCTCTGCTCCGACACCATGTGGGCGTTGTAGCGAGGGGAGTGCAGCGGGAAGTGGAACTTGAGCTCGCTCAGGATGGCGTCGAGATGGCCGGTGAGCAGGTCGAGCCACGACTCATGCTCCGGGCTCCGCCGCCGCAGCCGGCCGACGATCCACGGATCCGTCGGGAAGTAGTTCCGGCGCCAGTGGACGTAGTCCTGGAAGATGTGATCGAAGAGCTCCGACCAGACGGTCGCATTCTCGGCCCGGGGCCCGAGAAACCAGGCGCTGAGCGGATACTCCGTGCCGGCCGGGAGACGGGGGACGACGTCGCTCTCATGGGGTGAGTTCATGAGGAGGAGCATCGGACTCCGGCTGGCCCGCCGCAAGGGGCGGCCGGGGGGATGAAGAGGGATTCACCCCGAATTCAGGGTGCGCCCCGATTCTCCCGGATGCGTTCAGAGCTTGCCCTCCTTGAATGCGCGGTACCAGGCCGCCCGCTCCTCGTTCGTGAAGATGCCGAGCTCGGTGAAGATCTCGCGCGCGAACTCCAGCGCCCCGAGGCCGCTGGCGGTGATCACTCCGCGGTCGCGCACCGCGAGGGCATCGACGTAGTCGGCCTCGGCGGTGTAGTCGGGTACCTGGGCCTTGAGATAGCCGAGCCCGTTGCTGGTATGCTTCCGGCCCTGAAGGATGCCGGTGCGGGCCAGGGCGAGTGTCGCCCCGCAGATGGCGGCGATCGGGGTCCGGGAAGTCGCAAGGTGCCTGAGCAGCTTCACCAGGCTGTCATCGTCCGCGGTCTTCTCCCAGCGGTCGCCGCCGGGCAGGATGAGCAGCCGGATCTCCTCAGGGTCCAGTTCCGCCAGGTCGGCATCCGGCAGGACGCAGATCCCTCCCATCGAGATGACCGGCTCACCGGAGAGGCCGACCGTCACCACCTGATGCTTGCCGGTGCGCCGCAGTTCGGCGGTCGCGTAGGACGCCTCCCAGTCGGCGAAGCCGTCGAAGACGAGCAGGTGGGGCGCGGCGTTCATCGCGCCACCGCGGGGTCGTGCATCCGGATCTGGGCCGCGAGCTTCGCGAAGCCGGCGATATCGAGACTCTGCGCGCCGTCGCTGAGGGCGTGGTCCGGGTCGGGGTGCACCTCGACGATCGCCCCCTGCGCACCGGCTGCGAGTGCCGCGAGCGTGAGCGCGGGGACGATGTTGCGCATCCCGGCGGCGTGGCTGGGGTCGGCGATCACCGGGAGATGGGTGCGCTCACGGACGATCGCGACCGCGTTCAGGTCGAGGGTATGCCGGGTCGCCCGCTCGAAGGTGCGGATGCCGCGCTCGCACATGACGACGTTCGGATTGCCGTGTGAAAGGACGTACTCCGCCGCGTGCAGCCACTCCTCGATCGTCGCGCCGCCGCCGCGCTTGAGGAGAATCGGTTTGCCGCTCCGCCCCGCCGCCCGGAGCAACGCGAAGTTCTGCATGTTGCGCGCACCGATCTGCAGCATGTCCGCGTACCGCGCGACCAGCGGCACCTCCTCCCAGCTCATCACCTCGGTCACTACCGGCAGTCCGGTGCGCTCCCGCGCCTCGGCGAGGAACTTGAGTCCCTTCACTCCCAGTCCCTGGAAATCGTATGGCGAGGTGCGGGGCTTGAAGGCGCCACCCCGCAGCATGTCCGCGCCCGCCTGAAGAATGCCTTCCGCTGTCTCGATGATCATGGCTTCGGATTCCACCGAGCAGGGGCCGGCGATCAGCACCGGGCGCTCCCCGCCGATCTCCACATTGCCTACCTTGACGATGGTGCCGCCCGGGTTCTGCCGGCGATCGAACAGCGGCAGGTCCGGCTTGGGACGGAGGTGTGGCATGTTGGGAAGGGTGGAGACGGGCATCGCCCCCTCTCCCTGCCAGCTGGTGTAGCTCCCCAGCACGACGATCCGGGAGGCCAGCGCTTCGATGGCTTCGAGTGCCTCAGCCAGGCGCGGTTCGTTGCGGCCCCCGTCCACGTCGAAGTAGAACCGGTAGGTCCACGGGGCGGAGCGCTCGGGGCGCGACTGCAGGCTGGTCAGATTGACTCCCCGGCCCGCGAAGGCCTGCAGCACCGCGGCGAGCATTCCCGGACGGTGATCGGTCCAGACGATGAGCGACGTCTTGTGCGGCACCGCCGGGTCGGCGTCCGGGGCGGCCCCGCGCGTGAAGGTGAGGAATCGGGTCTGATTGGTGGGATCGTCCTCGATGCGCTCATCGAAGACCTGCAGGCCGTAGGCGTCGGCCGCCTGGCGGCCACAGATCGCCGCCTGGGTGGGGTCCTTTTCCCGGGCGACGATCTCCGCGCTGCCGGCAGTATCCCAGGCGCTCACCAGCGTCACGTTGGGAAGATGCCTGGAAAGCCACACCCGGCACTGGCCCAGAGCCACCGGGTGGGAAAGGACGCGGGTGATCTGCTCGAGCTTCGCGCCCGGAACGCCCATGATGCTGTGATGGACGGGGAGCAGGATCTCCCGGCTCAGGTGGAGGTCGCCCTCGCCGAAGGCCTCCTGGAGCAGGTCGTAGGTCGGCGTCACCGAGCCGACGAGCGAATTCTCGATCGCGAGGCAGCCGGCATCGGCCCGGCCTTCGCGCACGGCGGTGACGACATCACCGACCTCACGGCAGGAGACGGTTTCCATCTCCGGCCACTGCTGCCGGGCCGCCGCTTCACTGAAGGCACCACGGGTTCCCTGGATCGCAACGCGCATGACATGCTCCGAGAGTGAAAACAAAAACGCCCCGCCGGCGGTTCCGGCGGGGCGTCAGGCGTCAGGTATCGGGTGAGCGCTAGCGCTTCCCCGCACCGGACGGCAACGCGCCGCCTGTGCTGGTAAAGAAGAAGCCGAATCGCCCAGTGTTCCGCATGGCTGGTACGCTACGCGGCCGACCCCGTCTCTGTCAAGCGGAGGAGCCGGTTACATTAGGGACTTCATGACCGAGATTCTGCTCTCCTGCCCCATCATGGCCGACCTGGTCGCCCGCCACCCGGCCCCGGATCTCCAGCCGCGCGCCCCCTTTCCCTCGCTCGTGGACGCCATCGTCTCCCAGCAGATCTCGGGCAAGGCGGCCGCGAGCATCATGGCGAAGCTCAGGACCCTGGTCCCGATCCGTCCGGCGACGCTCGCGGAGGCCGACCCGCGCCGGCTCCGGCGTGCCGGGCTCTCCCGCGCCAAGGCGCAATACGTCCGCGAGCTGGCGCGCTTCGCGGTGGACGGCGGGCTCCGTGGCCTCTCCCGGCTCTCCGACGAAGCGATCGTCGAGCGGCTCACCTCGGTCAAGGGCGTGGGGGTGTGGACGGCGGAGATGTTTCTGATGTTCTCGCTCAATCGCCCCGACGTCTGGCCGGTGGGCGACGGCGGGGTGCAGCGCGCCGTCTTCAACCTGTATGGTGCCCGTACGCCGAAAGCCGTCGCCCGGGTCGGGGAACGGTTCCGTCCGTGGCGGAGTCACGCCGCCTGGTACATGTGGAGGTCACTTGAGGACACGTAGAGTGCTCGTGGCCATTGCCACCACTGCAGTGCTGGCGGGTGGAGGCCTCCAGGCACAGTCGCTTCCCCTGCTGCACCCCATCAATCCCGCGGCCGAATCGCGAAGCGGTCTCTACTTCCAGCCCTACGTGGCCCCGGCTCCGCGCTGGCGCATGTCGCTCGGCGTGGACTACGGCAGCATGGCGGAGCTCAACTTTCGTTTCACCCAGGCGGACACCGCCTATCTGCTCGACGCAGAGGCGCTCAGGGTCAACCTGAGCGCGACCCGGGACATCGGCGCCAGGAACTTCGTGACGGCCGAGGCGTGGTTCGGTGGGAGCTACAACGGCTTTCTGGACGGGTTTCTGAACTGGTATCACGGACTCTTCGGCATTCGCATGCCGGAGCGGGACGACCGGCCCCGGAACAGCTTCGCCTATCAATACAAGTTCCCTGATAACCGCCAGCTTCGCTTCGGGGCGCATGGCGCCTACCTCGGCGATGTCCGGCTGGGCATCGGCCGCCGGCACAACGACCACGCGCAGACGGTGCTCTCCCTGACGCTCCCCACCAGCACCGCCGGCCCCGGGTACGACCGTGGCACGATTTCGGTGAACCTCCTCAATACACTCCGGGTGCCGATCACGCCCCGGCTGGTCTACGAGGGATCCGCAAACATCGGGTATACGCCGACCCACGGTCCGCTGCGCTCGATCCAGCAGCAGGTTTTCGTCCTCGGCACCTCCGGATTCCGGTGGCGCACCGCCGGCCGCCTCTGGAGCTTCGGCAATCTCTATGTGCATAGTCCCTACTACTCGTCCAGGACGGAGGCGGGGCAGCTGCAGCGGATGGAAATGACGCTGGACTTCGGCTGGATCATCCGATCGAAGAGCGGGCGGGAGTTCCGGTTCGGGATGACGGAGGACCTGCAGCCCGGCGGGCCGGCGGTGGATGCCAATTTCAGGCTGGGCTATAGCTGGTGAGATGCAGCAGGGGCGGACCTGTCGGTCCGCCCCTCCCCGCGGTTCACCCTTCGCCCTACCCCTCGGCGGCTGGCGTGAAGAGAAACGCCTCCATCTGCTTGAAGAGGAATTCCTTTGCCTGCGGCTCCCGTACCTGCAGACTGTAATGATTGATCAGTTGCTGCTGGGTCTTGAGCCACTCGGCCCAGCAGACCCCGCAGATCTGTTCGTAGACGCGAAGCCCCAGGTCGTTCTGGAAGGGGCGGAAGGGCATGGAATCGCGGTGCTCGCCACAGCGGGCGCAGGTGATGGTCGGCATGCCCTCAAAATAGCTACCCGTCGCCCCGCTTGAGCGCCTTGACCCCGCTCGCGGTCCCCAGCCCGGCCGCGATCCCGAACAGGGTGGTGGTCGTGGTGGTAATGAGGGGCAGAGCGGCGGCCGGCCAGGCCACCAGCATGGCGCCGAGGCCCGCGATCCACGGGGCGGCGGGGGAGCGGACCGCATCGACGAAGCGGAGCCGAAGGCGAACGAAATTCCGGGCGATGACGAAACCGGCGAAGACCGCAACGGCGGTCACGGCGAGATAGAGCCAGCCGAACATCGGGACCTCAGGGCGAAAGAGAGCGACTGCGACGTGTTTCAGTACGGAACTTCGCCCGGGGAGGATTCAGGGGTGCGGCGGCGGACCCCGCTGATCCATCCGGCGACGGATTTCCGCCCACTTGGTCTTCTGTTCCGGCGTGAGGATCCTCTCCAGCTCCGATGAGGAGGCATCGAGCAGGGTCCTGAGGCGGAGATCCATCTCGGCGCGGAGCGAGTCGAATGCGGCCTCATGCCGGGGCAGCATCGCCTCCACCTGACCGCGCTGCTCCGCGCTCAGGTCCAGCTCCCGGGAGATCCGGTCGGCCAGCCGCTTCTGGATTTCGGCCCGGCGCTCGGGAAGATCCCGCAGTTCTCCTGTGGCGGGACCCATCCCGGCGAAGGGGCCGTGCCGGTGGTGGAGCACCAGCCGGTCCAGCGACACGCCCGCCAGGAGTCCGGTGACGAAGAGCGCGATGAAGATCAGAGCGATCACCCCGCGTGAGGGTGACCGGGTGGAGGTCGCGCCGGGCGCCACGTTGCCATCCGACATCGGTTATCTCCCGTCCGCCAGCAGCAGCCCCTGGCTGTTCTGGCCCAGAGTGAGGTCGAGCACCGTCTCGCGACTGGTCTCTCCGGCCATCGCCGAGAGGAAGGCCGAGACCGGGGCGGCATCCCGGTTCGCGCTGGCCTCGACCCGATTCAGGAGGATGAGTGCTCCGACGCCCGCCGCGAGCGCCATCGGGATCGCCAGCCGCGAGAGGCTCATCAGATCGTCACGCCACGACGGCCAGGCGGCGGCCGCGAATGCCGGCTCCGCGGCACGCAGGATCCGCTGGCTCAACCGCTCCCAGTCGTCGGGCGTGTAGGCCGGGAGTGGTGACACCTTCCGCAGGTGGGCCTGCACCAGCGCATCGCCAGCTTCACGCTGATCATCCGTCGTCATGATCCCTCCCTCTGGTACCGCGGAACGGAGCCAGCGCCGTCCGGAGCACCCGCCGAGCCTGGTGGATGTACCATCGCACCGTGCCCGCGGCGATTCCCAGCTGGTCCCCGATCTCCTCGGCTGAAAAGCCATCGACCTCATGCAGTTCGATCACGATGCGCTGTCGCTCCGGCAGATCCGCGAGCGATGCCCGGAAGCGGTCCATGACCTCACCACGGAGGGCGAGGGTAAGCGGCGAATCACCGCGTGACTCCAGTTGCTCCGGCAGCGACTCGGTCATCTGGAACGCACGGCCGCGGCGTGCGCTCAGCGCCCGATTGATGATGATGCGATGCAGCCACGGAGCGAACGGCCGGCCAAGCTCGAAGCGTTCGATGTTCTTGAGCGCCGACACGAACCCCTCCTGCACCATGTCCTCCGCGTCCTCCCGGTGCTGCACCACCCGATAGGCCACGGCGTAGGCGCGCTGGATGTGTCTGCGCACCAGCAGACCGAAGGCTTCGCGGTCGCCCTGCTGAACCCGAAGAATCAGCGCGGTGTCCCCCTCCGGCCCGCCTTCCTGCTCAGAAGGGGGATCGGTGGGTCCCCCCGGTGGAGGGAGTGCGTCTCCCCGGTCGGGGGCGTGTTTGGTCACGAGTCGTCGGGCTGCGGGCATGGTCCTGTCGCGTCGTGGAGCCATCGGGACTGCCCGGAGATACGCCCGGGCCGACAGGAACGTTTGAATCATCGCCACCAACGTGATGGCCGGTCGCGAAGTATACCGGGGGAACCCGAACCCGAGGTGCCCGTGAATCCCTGGCGTCTGCATCCCCGACTCGCGCCGACTGTGCTTGCCACCTGCACGATGCTGCTGGCAGGCTCCCTCGCCCTCGAGGCCCAGCAGGGCCCGCCTCCAGGCGGCGAATCCCGAGGGATGCGCGCTGGCGGCGGCCGCCCTCCGATGATGGACCCGGTGGTGATCGACGGCCCACCGGCTCCTGATTCGATGGCCCGTCTGGTCGGGTTGAGCGGCACTGCCCTGGCGCGCTACACCACGATGTACCAGAACCTGATGTCCGCGACCAGGCCCCAGCGGGACAGTATCGCGGCGTTCCGTGAGGCGAGGCGCGCCGCTCGTGCCGGCGGGGGCGAAGATCGTCCGCAACGCGGCGGCATGGAAGGGATGCGGGCTCTCCAGGAGTACCTGGCGAATCGGCAGCGGCAGTTCGATCAGGCGCTTGAGGAAGATGTGCTCGACCACAACCAGCAGAAGGCCTATCGCGACTGGCGCGACCAGCGGCGGCATGATGCCGAGAAGCGGATGCGCGAGATGCGCCGCCCCGAGGCTGATCGGGACGGCGGCCCTCCCGGCCAGTGAGGGTGCGCGGGGGGCTCCTGCCCCTCCCGGCCGCTTCGCTTCAGGGATTTCGGGATGTCGTCGGATTCGCCAGGCGTCGCGGTGAGGTGCCCGATCGGGACCGCGACCGCGACCAGGATGAGCCCGGTGTCCGGGGAGGTAGACCCATGGCAGTGACCGTTCCGGATCCCACCGGACGGCCGGGGCCCCGGCGCCGCTCGTCGTGCAGCGCGGCCACTACCAGCGGCAGGCGACACTCCCCCACGAGAAGCCGGCGCCGAACGCCGTCATGACAATCAGGTCGCCGGGCTTGATCCGCCCCGAGCGGACACATTCATCGAGCAGAATCGGAATCGTCGCCGCGGTGGTGTTGCCGTAGCGCTCGATGTTGTTGTACACCTGGTCGTCACTGAGCGCGAGCTTCCGCTGCACCATCTCGGAGATCCGGAGATTGGCCTGGTGCGGCAGCAGCAGAGTGATGTCCTTCGGCGCGAGCCCGATACTGTTGACCACGGCGGTGACGGATTCGGGCATGCGGGTGACCGCGTGGCGGAACACCTCCTTCCCGTCCATCTGCAGGAAGTGCCGTCCCTGGTCGATCTGCTCGTGGCTGACCCTCGGGTGGTACATCGATCCGGGCGAGTCGACCCAGAGCATCTCGGCGAACTCGCCTTCGGAGTGCAGGTCGAAGGCGAGCAGTCCGCGCGTCTCGTCCCCCGAGGGCGCCAGTACGACGGCGCCCGCGCCGTCGGCGAAGATCACCGCCGTGTTGCGTCCCTCGGTCGAGACATCCATGCCCGTCGACTGGATCTCCTCGCCCACCACGAGGATGTGGCGGAAGGCTCCGGTCCGGATCCAGGCGTCGGCGATCGAGAGGCTGTAGATGAAGCCGCTGCAGGCCTGCCGGATGTCCACCGCCGGGATAGTCTTCACTCCCATCAGCCGCTGCAGGAAGACGCCGTTTCCGGGAATGAAATGATCCGGCGACGAGGTGGCGAAGACGATTGCGTCGAGGTCGCCGGCGGCGAGCCCGGCCATGGCGAGGGCCCGCTCCGTCGCCTTCAGCGCCAGGTCCGCCCCCGTCTCCCCCTCGACGACCCAGCGCCGCTCCTGGATCCCGGTCCGCGTCCGGATCCACTCATCGGTGGTATCCATGACGCGCGAGAGGTCGTCGTTGGTGACGACACGATCCGGCACGGCGAAGCCGGTGCCGATGATGCGGCTGGAACGCATGCGGGAATCCCCCTGGGAGGCTGCTGGTGGACTGGCGCCGGTAAGGTCGCCCTCGCGGAGGGTTGGAGCAAGAGAGTGGGCGGAATCGGGAACGGGCGCAAAGCAGAGGGGTCTCACTCCCATGTCGATCCCCGGTCTGATAGGCTGGATTCTGCTTTCCTTCGCCGCAGCGGCCGTGGGTGGTTATGCCGGGAGGCCCGGCGCCTGGTACGCTTCGATCAACAAGCCCTCATGGAACCCGCCGAACTGGGTCTTCGGTCCGGTCTGGTCGATCCTGTTCGTCCTGATGGGAGTCTCGGCCTGGCTGGTCTGGTCCCGGCGCGGCGAGGTCCCCGTCCGTACCGCGCTCACGCTGTTCCTGATCCAGCTGGTGCTCAACTCGCTCTGGTCCTGGCTGTTCTTCGGCTGGAAGATGCCCGGCGCCGCCTTCGCGGAAGTGCTCGTCCTCTGGGCCGTCATCCTGCTCACCCTGCTCGCCTTCTGGCAGATCCGGCCGCTGGCGGGGGCGCTGCTGCTGCCGTATCTCGTCTGGGTCGGATTCGCGTCCTTTCTCAACTACACTATCTGGCGGCTGAACCGCTGAACACGAGAGCCAATCGATGATCGACCTCCCCGAGTCTTCCGATCCGCTCGATGAAGACTTCCCGCTCGGCGATGGCGTGGCCGATCTCGAGGCGGAGGTCGCCTGCCCGTATTGCGGCGAAAGCTGCAGTATCGCCCTCGATCCGGGCGGCGGAGCGACGCAGCAGTACGTCGAGGATTGTCCCGTCTGCTGCCAGCCATGGCGCGTGCACGTGCACTACCTGGATGACGGGACGGCGGATGTGGAGGTGAGCGAGGAGTAGGGCTCGGGGAGTGAACAGTACACGCTCACCCCTCACCGCCGGATCTGGTACGCCAGCTTCACGAAGAACCCGTCGCTCGACCGCTGCATCCGCCGAAAGCCGAAGGCGCTGATGTCATCGAGCGACGAGCCGTAGCCGAGGAAGGCCACGGTGCCGGTGGTCGGCTCGAACGAAACGAGCCAGTCGAGCCTGAGCCGGTTCGATTCCTGGGCTGATGAAGGGGTGCCGCCGACCACCAGTGAATCACCGGTCCGTGCATCCTCCAGCGCTGCCTGCCGCTGCGCGACGTACTCCCCCACCACCCTGAAGAAGAGACTCCGGCTCGGCTGGTACTCCAGCTTGAGCCGAGGGATGATCGTGCGCGCGAACTCGGAACCGTCGCGGTCCCGCGTGATGCGGGAGTAGGTGTTCGAGGCGGTTAGGCGGATCGAGCCGGTCGGGCGCAGGGAGAGGCTGGCGGTGAGCCGGGTCTCGTACCCGCGGGACGCTTCGGCGAAGATGGCGCCCCGGGAGCGCGTCACCTTCGCCGACGCATTCATCGACCGATAGGTCGGCGTGGTCACGCTTCCCGAGAACGAGAAGCCGTCCCGGACTCCCGCCAGCGGCTGGTACGGGGTCAGCGTGCCGCCCCGGCTGGCTTCGTAACTGGTGTAGTCGCCGGGTTCGAAATCGACGAAATGGTGTTCGCCGTGTCCGGATGCACGCCAGCCGCCGCGGATGGAAAGGTTCGCGTCCGCGCTCTCGGTTCCCTCGATCGTGTTCTTGAGAAAGCCATCGTAATGCCAGATCCGCTCCGGTCCGGCGAAGACGGTGAACTGCTCGATGAGCGCCCCGCGAGAGCCGTAAAACGACACCCTGTTGAATCCATGGGCCGACACGACGTCGTTGCGAGGCACGAATCCGCTCTGCGCGCTGAAGTCCTGCCCGATGCCGGTGAGCTTGTAGTTGAAGCCCCAGCTCCGGCCGGTACGATCGTACTCCGCCTCCCACAGGGGGCTGCTCCGGGTGGCGCTCCCGCGCGCATCCCGGGTCCACGAGCCGCCGAGCTGTGCCGCGACGTAGTACAGCTTCCCGAACACGATCCGCGCGTCGCCGGCGAGGACCCGGTTGAAGGCGCCGTCCTGATCCCGGGTGGTGACGACCAGCCCGGCGGTCGAGTTGCTGCCGATATCACGCCGGGCACGGGTGACGGTGAAAAAGGCGTTCGCCCCCTTCTGCTCGTCGATCGCGATGAGGTTGGCAAGATTGGTCCGCCCGATCTTCGTGGTCACCTTGCCGCCGACCAGCGGGTTGACGATCTGCCGGGTGTAGATGAGCTGATTGGGCGCGGCGAAGAGTTCGATTCCCTCGAGGAAGAAGGGACGCTTCTCGGGGAAGAAGAGCGCGAATCGTTCGTTGACCGTGACCAGACTCGCGTCGGACTCGATCTGGCTGAAGTCGGGGTTGTAGGTCGCGTCCACCGAGAGATTGCTGCTCAGGCCCAGCCGCAGGTTGACGCCCGCGCTGGGCGAGAGATCCTCGCGCGAAAAGCCCCCGCTCGCCGTGCGCACCCCGTTGGCCTGCGCGGTCACGAAGGGCTGCACTTCGGTGGTGATGCCGCGCTGCAGGTCGTGCAGGCCGGTGATCGTCCCCGCCTGGATAAGGTAGCTGGCGTTGGCGCGCCGGGTGTCGGTCCAGGTGTCGTCGTAGCCGGTGCGCTGGACCCGGCGCTGGACGTTCATGCCCCAGGTCTGGGCACCATTACCGGGGTAGCGGAGACTCTTGAAGGGGATCCGGATCTCCACGACATAACCCGAGTCGGTGATCTGCCCCTTCGACTGCCACAGAAAGTCGGGATTCTTGTCGGTGGTACCGCCCTGCAGCGATCCGGCGGTGAAGCCCCCCTCGCTTCTGACGCCGTCCTCCTGCACGCCGAGCGGATTGACGGTGAAGAAGAAGGCGCGGCGCCGGTCGTTGAAGGTGTCGAGATACAGCGTCACCCGGTCGTCGGCGTCGAGGTTGTCACGATCGGCGACGGTCGCCCGGATCGCCTGCGGCAGGCTGTCGTGGGCGATGATGCCGAAGTACACCGCGTTGGGCGCGTACCAGACGCGGACCTCCGTCTCCTCCTCGGCGGGCCGTCCGTCGACCGGCTGATACTGATGGAAGCCGGTGAGTCGCGCGGCCTGCTGCCATACCGGCTCGTCGAGGCGACCGTCGATGACGACCGTGCTCTCGATCCGGGGAATGGTGACGGTGGGTGGTGGCGTGATGGAGTCCTGCGCCTGCAGGGCGAGCAGAAGGGCGAGCATCATGGCCGACAATCTAGGGGGCCCTGGGGGGATGGGTAAGGCGCAGCAGGCGCGCACGCAGGGACGCACCGCCGTGCGCCCCTGCGCGCCCGCCCCCGCTATTCGTAGCGCAGCGCCACGATCGGATCGAGACTGGCCGCGCGGCTGGCGGGCCAGAGGCCGAAGATGATCCCGATGGCCGCGCTGGTGCCGAAGGCCACGGCGATGCTCTGCGTCGACACCAGGGCGTTCCAGCCGTTGCTGGTGGCGAGGATGTTCGTCACCCAGATGCCCAGACCGATGCCGGTCGCGCCGCCGGCGAGGCACAGTACCAGCGCCTCGACCAGGAACTGCATCATGATGTTGAGCCGGGTCGCGCCCAGCGCCTTGCGGACCCCGATCTCGCGGGTGCGCTCCGTGACCGAGACCAGCATGATGTTCATGATCCCGATGCCGCCGACGATGAGGCTGACGGCCGCAATGCTGGCGAGCAGGGTCGTGAAGATCTGGGTGGTGGCCTGCTGGGTCGCCAGCACTTCCTGGGAGTTGCGGATCATGAAGTCGTTGTCGGCGCCCGGCCGGATCTTGTGCTGCCGGCGCAGCACTCCCTCGATGTCCACCATGCCCTGCTGCAAGGGGACGCCGTCGCGCACCTCGACGGTGATCTGCCGCAGGCGGTCGGTGCCGAAGACCCGGTACCGCGCGGTCTGCAGCGGGATGACGATCTGCTCGTCCGGATTCTGCCACGAGCCGGCCGCACCCTTCGGGGCCATCACGCCGATCACCTCGAACGACACGCCGCGGATGGCGATCGTCTGGTGGATCAGTGATGCGGGATTGACGCTGAGCATGTCCGGGATGTTCGCGCCGACGACGGCGTAGCGCTCCCGGGCCTGATCCTCGCCGGTGGTGAAGAAGCGGCCCTGGGCCAGCGTGAACCGCTTCACCGCCGGGAAGTTCGCTGTTGCGCCGGTGATCGACGTATTGATGTTGGTGCCGAGGTATTTCACCTGCTGGTTGCCGGAGATCTCGGGGACCACCCCGGACAGGAGCCGGCCGTTGTCCGTCAGCGCCTTGGCGTCATCGGTCGTCAGCCCGACCCGGACGTTGCTGGCCACACCCCGGTTGAACATCTGGCCCGGATAGACGGTGAGGACATTGGCCCCCATCGCCTGGATCTGTTCCTCGACCGCCTTCTGCGCGCCCGTGCCGAGCGCGACCATCGTGATGACCGCGCCGACGCCGATGATGATGCCCAGCGCGGTGAGCACGGAGCGAAGGGCGTTGGCCCGGATGGACTGCAACGCCACCTTGAACGTCTCGCCGAGCATCATGGTGAGGGCCTCGCGGGGGCGGTGGGGGTGGCGGCCTTGCTGCCGGAAGCGTTGTTGGTCATGCCAGGAATGCCGCCGCCCCCGGTGACCCGCTGGATGCGCTGCGTGAACTCCTTCTGCGACTGAATCAGGCTCGCACTGGGCAGGATCAGCACCGAATCCTGGTCGGTCAGCCCGCTGACCACTTCACTGTAGTCCAGGTCGGTCAGGCCGGTCGTGACGTTGACGGCGAACGGCTTGCCCTGGCGGCGGACGAACACGATGTATTTCCCGCCGAGGGTCGGGTCGGCGCTGCTCTGACGTGCTGCGCCGCCGGGCCGCCCGCCCATCCCCTGAAACACTTTGCGAAGCAGGGCCCGCTCCTCGGGCGTCGGCTCGCCGCCGCTCATCCGCTTCTGGAACACGGCCCGCACCTGGGCCTCGGTGACGCCCTCGGGAAGCGGAATGGTCCGGCCGTCCGGCATCGTCATGGTGTTGCCCGATGGCTTCGCGCCGGCGGGTACCACCGCAGTCCGTGCGCTGTCTCCCCGCGGCGCCGGCGCCGACTGCGCCAGCTGGTCCTGCACCTCCTGCATGGTCAATCCAAGCACCTCGGCCGCGCTGGAGACGTCGCGCGTGGTGCGGAGCGCGGAGTTGGGCACGGCGAGCACACTGTCCCGGCGACCGATGTGGATCTCCACGTCCGTGTTCATCCCCGGTTTGAGCAATCCGTCCTGGTTGCGGATCCGGATCAGCACGGGGAACATGGTCACGTTCTGCTGCACCGTGGCCAGCGGCTCGATCTTGAGCACGGTGCCGTCGAACGGCTTGTTCGGATAGGCGTCCACGGTCACGCTGGAGCGGAGCCCCGGCTGGATCTTGCCGATGTCCGTCTCGTCCACCAGCGTGCTCACCTGCACCAGGTTGAGGTCCGCCATCTTGAGCAGGACCGTCCCGCCGCCCACGGTGCTGATGGGCGAGGAGATCACCTGACCGCGCTCCACGTCGAGTTCGATGATCGTGCCCGTCGTCGGTGCCCGCACATCGGTCTGGTCCAGGGTGATCTGCGCGTTCTGCAGGTTCACCTGCGCGCTCACCACGCCCGCCTTGGCGGTGGCGTAGTCGAGCACCGACTGGTCGTATTCGGTCTGGGTGATCGACTGGGACTTGAGCAGCGCCTCGGACCGGTCCTTCTGGGTCTGGGCGTTCACCAGCCGCGCCTTGGCCACCTCGAGATTGGATTCCGCCTGGTCGACGTTGTTCTTGGGGATCCGGGGATCGATCCG
This sequence comes from uncultured Gemmatimonadales bacterium, assembly GCA_963817435.1. Classification (GTDB taxonomy): domain Bacteria; phylum Gemmatimonadota; class Gemmatimonadetes; order Gemmatimonadales; family GWC2-71-9; genus JADJOM01. Next base: position 1,009,558 of record CAWFNY010000002.1, on the reverse strand, counting down.
CACCATGAGATCGCCGCGCTTGACGACCTGGCCGGTCTGCACCAGCACCTGCAGGACCTCACCCGAGGCCTGGGACTTCACCTCGACGGTGGTGTCGGGCTGGATGGTGCCGTTGGCGCGGGCGGAGACGACGATGTCACGGTGCTCCACGGGGAGCGCCTGGTACACCGGGGCCGCCTGGTCCGCCGGCTTGCTGCAGGCCGCGGCGAGGATGAGCAGGAGAAAATACGGCTTGCGCACTTAGGTCCTCGGGGTAAGGAAGTCGCGCTCGACCTTGCCGTCGAGCAGGTGGACCTGCCGTTCGGCATGGGCGGCGATATCGTGTTCGTGAGTGACCAGGACGATCGTCTGGTTCTGGTTATGCAATTCCCGGAACAGCGCCATGATCTCGGTGCTGGTCGTCGAGTCGAGGTTGCCCGTCGGTTCGTCGGCGAGCAGGATGCTGGGGCGGTTCACCAGCGCGCGCGCGATGGCGACGCGCTGCCGCTGGCCGCCGGAGAGCTCGTTCGGCCGGTGGTCCATGCGGTCCTTGAGTCCCACCCGGGTCAGCGCCTCGGTGGCGCGCTCGCGCCGCTCCTTGCTGCCGACGCCGGCGTAGACGAGCGGCAGCTCCACATTGTGCAGCGCATCGGCACGGGGGAGCAGGTTGAAGGTCTGGAAGACGAACCCGATCTCCCGGTTGCGGATCCGGGCCAGTTCGTCGTCGTTCAGCTCCGAGACCCGGAACCCGTTCAGCCAGTACTCGCCCTTGCTCGGCGTGTCGAGGCAGCCGATCAGGTTCATCAGCGTCGACTTGCCCGATCCCGACGGGCCCATGATCGCGACGAACTCGTTGCGCCGGATGGTGACATCCACCCCGCGCAGCGCCCGCACGATTTCCCCGCCCATGTCGTATTCGCGCTCGATGTTGCGGGTCACGATGACGGCGTCCCGCGGCACATCGGCGGGCAGCTGTGCCATCCGTTCTTCAGTCGTCGACAGTGAGCTCATAGATGGCGTCCGATGAGGGCTTCGATTTGGGCTTTCGCCTTGAGATAGTCGAACCGGGCATTCACCGCATCGACCTGGGCCTGCGCGAGCGCCGACTGCGAGGTCAGGACGTCGAGGATGGTCGCGGCCCCGACCCGGTAGCGCTCCTGCACGACCCGGAGATCCTCGTCCGCGGCCTCGATGCTGGTCCGCGTGATGTTGATGCGGACCCGTGCCGCCTCCAGCGCCGCCGCCTGCGTCGTCACCGCGGCCTGCACCTGCCGCCGGGTGTCGGCGGCCGTCGCCTCCGCGGCATCCGCGCTCGAGGACCGGGTGACGATGGTCTGCTCGCGCTGGAACTTGTTGAAGATCGGCCAGGTGAGGCCGAGGGAGAGCGAACGCCTGGCGAAGAGCTGGTAATCGTTGACCGTCGAGTTGGAGCCGCTCCAGTTGGCCGAGCCGGAGAGCGCGACCGTCGGCCAGTACGCGGCCTTGGCCGAGGCGACCTGGGCGCGCGCGGCATTGGCGGAAGCCGTTGCCGCCTGTACCGCCGGCGAGTTCGCCAGCGCCTCCTGCTGCAGTTCGGCGGTGTCCACCGTGGCCGCAAAGCTGTAATAGGCCGAGTCGTCGGTGGCGGCGACCCGGCCATCCATTCCCAGCGTGCGCCCGAGCGTCGCCTGCGTCCCCGCCACGTTGCTCTGCGCCGAGACCAGCGCCAGTTGCGCCGTGCCCAGGTTCACCAGCGAGCGGAGCGAATCCGACCGGGTCGCCGAGCCGACATGCAGCTTGGCGACCGACAGCTTGAGCTGCTCCTCGGCCTGCGTCACGCTCGCCTCCCGCACCCGCACCAGTTGCTGCGCCGCGAGCACATCAAAGAACTGCTGGGTCGCGGTGAGCGCGGCCTGCGACTCGGCGTCGGTGAGCGAGGCGTCCGCCGCCGTCCGGGTGGCCTTGGCGGCCCGGCTGTCGGCGCCCCGGCGGAATCCGGTGAACAGGTCCACGCTCGCGTTCAGCCCGAGGTTCACGTTGTTGGTGGTGCCCGACTGGACGCTGCCTGACGAAGAGTTGGTCGTCGGGCGCTCGGAATAGTCCCGGCTCCCCGAGGTGGTGGCGTTCAGGCTGGGGAGGTAGGCGCCCTTGGCCGAGCGCACCTGGGCCCGGGCGTTCTGGGCGGAACCTCGCGCCTGCACCACCGATGGCTGCGCCCGCTGGGCGAGCCGGATGGCTTCATCGAGGGTGACGGTCGGCGTCTGGGCGTTCGCGCCCGCGGGAGCCAGACACAGCAGGAGCGCGAGCAGGAGCGGCGCGCACGCAGGTGCGCGGAAATGCCGGAAGACGGTCATCGGTCGGTGGAGTCCTTTTTCATTTCACGCCGCTCGGCATCGAGCCGGGCGGTGACTTCGGAGTAACGCGTCAGCTGTTCGGGGGTGAGCTGAACCCGCACTTCGGCCCGGATGGTGTCCCGCATCTGATCGAGCCGGGTGTTCACTTCTCCCCAGATGGAATCCATGTCGTCGCGATGCCGGCGAAGGATCGCCCGTACGCTGTCCCGCTGGGTGGTGTTCAGCTTGAGTTCGCGATCGAGGAGCTCGACGTACCAGTCGCCGCCGTGACGCTGCCCGCCGCCCGTCCCGTGCCGCTCGTGCATGGCCCGGACGGTCAGGGCGCTGCCGACGGCGCCGCCCGCGAGCGCGGCGAGACCCAGCAGAAGACCGGCCTTCCACGTGCTACTCACCATTCCATGATTCTCCGTTTACCTGGCCCCGCCGAGCACCACGGACATGAGTCCGTCGCTGCTGGTCGGCCGGTCGCCGGTGGCGATTTCGGTGGCCTCACCGGCCGGTGCACTGCGCGCCTCCTGCACCACCATCCAGTAGCCCAGCGCGGCCGCCGCCATGAGCGCGGCCGCAATGCCGGGCCTGGCCCATTGGGCGAGCGTGTCCCACTGGCTGTTCGCGCGCGGGAGCCGGGCGCGTACCCGCGCCGCGAACGCGTCGTTGTCACCGGCGTCCAGGCACTCACGCAGCCGCGCACCCAGGACCGGGTCGGGCCGCGAATCGAATGGATCGATGCTGGTCATGGCTGCTCCTTATGACTCACCCAGGGCCGTCCGCAATTTCCGCCGTGCGTGAAACACCTCCGACCGTGCCGTGCCTTCCGGGATGCCCAGCAGCAGGCCGATTTCCGCATGGGCATAGCCTTCCACTTCGAAGAGCACGAGCGCCAGTCGTTGCCGCTCCGGCAATTGGGCGAGGGCACGGTTCAGCCGCTGCCGGAGATCGGCCCGCTCCGTGATCGCCGCCGGCGATGCGCCCGGCCCGGGAAGACTCTCGGGAATCGCCTCCGTCCGGCGAATGACCCTGCGCCGGTGCAGATCCCGCGCGGCATTGATGGCGATCTGTCCCAGCCACGGCTGAAACGGCCGGCCCGGGTCGAACCGCTCCCGGGACCGCCACGCCGAGAAGAACGCGTCCTGGGCGGCATCATCCGCGTCATCAGGGTCGTGAAGCACCGCGCGTGTGAGCCGACGGACGAATCCCGCGTGTGCCTCCACCAAGGCCCCAAAGGCCTCCGCGTCGCCGGCGCGAGCCTTCTGAATCAGTTCTCCCTCGGTCACAGGCTAGTACGCGCCCCGCCGCGGATTCGTTGAGGGCCCGGATCCGGGAGGCGTTGGCCCCGGTGCTGCCAGTCGCTTGGAGTCATCGACGAGTCACCAGTCTCCCGATCAGTCCACCAGCTCACGCAGTCGAGGCCTATCCCAATGGGCCTTCACCGGGACGTGCCGGCGACCGGTCCAGCAGCGGGACATATCCCAGCCTATAAGAGTAGCCCGTCACCGAGATGCGCGGCTCGGATCCGCCCCCCGTAGCGTGGCGTCACAGCCTGGATCGAATCGCCACGCCGCCGAGGCCCCCACAATGGTGAGGTGTCTGGACTGAAGTTCTTGCAGCCAGAGCGGATAGCAAGGATGGCCCGGACCGCGGCAAGGGAGAACGACACTTGCCCATGACTTCCCGCGAACCTGGTTCAGCTCATCGGATCCTGTGGAGTCGCCCAGCGTGGGATGCTCACGAGCCGCGAATGGTGCCGAGCCAGCCCCTCGTCGCAGCGAGTCCGGAGGCTCGGCAGGCCACCCCGGGGTCCCTATCAAATCGGTACAGCTGCCACGAATCATGTCGGCGGAGGATCCGGCTCTGCCTGGCACGTAACGCCTAAGGTGCAGCGGATGAATGGTTTATCAATCTCAGCGACGCGGGTCGAGCCCGGTCTGTTTCCTGCGCATGGGAGGGGCGTCACCCGCCGTCCCATTGCCCAGCCCCGAGGCTCCGTGTCCGCATCTTCTGCCGCGCTCACAGTCGTACCGATGAGCGATTCCTTCTCCTCGATCTGGCCGGGCCTTGCCGAGGAGTGCGGACTGGAGCTGGTGATCACTCACCAGCCGTCGGCGGTGAAGGGCGGGGTGGTGGCGGTTGTTGCTGCCGGAGTGGAAGACTCGATAGGCAGCATCCTCGCCCAGCTGCCGGCAGGCTCGCCAGCGACCGCGGTCATCGCCGCGGCGGCCGATTACCGGATCGCCATCGCCGCGGTGCGGGCCGGGGCCTCGGAGTACTTCGCGCTGCCGCAGGACCTGCCGCTGCTCAGGTCGTGGCTTCGGGAACAGGCGGATCGGGCCAGCACCGCCAGGAGCACGGCGAGCTTCGCTTCACGAGAGGCCGCCAAGTATCAGTTCGAGGGGATTCTCGGCCAGAGTCCGGCCCTGCGAGAGACGCTCGAGCGCGCGGCGCGAATCATCCCGCATGGCGCCGTCACGGTGCTGATCAATGGAGAGACGGGAACGGGGAAGGAACTGCTCGCGCGCGCCATCCACTACAACGGGCCCAGGAAGAAGGCGCCGTTCGTGGACGTCAACTGCGCCGCGATTCCGGAGAATCTGCTGGAGAGTGAACTGTTCGGGCACGAGAAGGGCGCCTTTACCGATGCCGGCGCCGCCAAGCCCGGTCTGTTCGAGATCGCCAATGGCGGGACGATCTTCCTCGATGAGATCGGGCACCTCTCGCTCTCCCTGCAGGGCAAGCTGCTGCGGGTGCTGGAACAGCGGGAGATCCGCCGCGTGGGCGGGACTGCGAACCTGGCGGTCGATGTCCGGGTCATCGCGGCGACGCATGTGGATCTGGCCGAGGCCTCCAGGCGGGGTCAGTTCCGCGAGGATCTGTATTACCGGCTGAATGTCGTCGGTCTCCGGCTGCCGGCTCTCCGTGAGCGCACCGGAGACCTGCTTCCCCTGGCGGCGAGCTTCCTCACCCGGTTCGCGGGCGAGTACGGCCTCCCGGTTCCCGCGCTCTCGAGCGACGCCGAACGCCGGCTCCAGGTCCATCCCTGGAGCGGCAACGTCCGCGAACTCCGTAACGTGCTCGAGCGCGCCATCCTGCTTGCGAGCGGAAACCGCCTCGATGCCGCCGACCTCGGGCTCGATACCCATCGCCCGATGCCGTCCGGTGACGGCGTGCCCTTTCCCGCATCCATGTCCGACATCACCCGCGCCGCCGCGCATTCGATGACCCGCCTCTGCGACGGCAACAAGAGTGAAGCCGCCAGGCGGCTGGGCATCTCTCGCACTCGTCTGCTGCGCCTGCTGGCGGCCCGCGGCCGCCATGCCGCGTCCCTGAAGGAGGAAGTCTGATGCGTCTCCATGCGTGCGCGCTGCTCTGCCTGGCGGTGATCCTGGGCTGCAGCACCGATCCGGGGGCCGGCGGAGGTCCCGGAACTGGTGCGACGGACTCCACCATCGCACAGGACAGCCTCCACTTCCTTCGTGCTTCACTCAGCGCGCCGCCGCTGGCGGACCGTCAGGTGAGTTTCTGGGCGGTCCGTGGCCAGAACCGCGAGATCCGCCTGATGTACCGGCCGGCGAGCGGGCAGAGCGACTCGGTGGAATTCGCCCGATTCCGGGTCGACGACCGGACGCTCGTCACCGACTCCGCCGGTCAGCCGATCGCGCAGGGGGATTCCCTGCTCATCACGCTCAGCATCATCGATTCGCTCCACCTGGTCACCGAGTTCCAGCCCTCCGGGCTGGTATTCAACCCGTCACGTCCGGCCCGGCTCTGGCTCAAGTTCGGTGAGGCGGACCCCGACCTGAATCAGGATGGCGTCGTCACCGCGGCGGACACGGCGCTGATCGCGAGCCTGAGCATCTGGAAGCAGGAGCAACCGACGGATGCGCACTGGCGGCTCGTTCCGAGCACCCACAACATGGCCTCCCTCGAGATTGAGGCGGACATCGCCGGGTTTACCCGCTTCGCCGTCGCGTACTGAGATTGACGCTGATGAATTCCGTTGCCGCCCGGTTCGAGCTGGCCCAGACTCTCGCGACTGAGGGTGCGTGGGGGGCCGTGCGCGAGCTGCTGCTGTCTACGCCGGCCGAGGAGCGCATGCCGGAGCTGGTGCTGCTGCTGGCCGAGGCCAGTCTGCGCACCGGCTTTCTGACCGAGGGACGCGCGTTGCTCGAGCCGGCCGTGCCACTCCTCGCTCAGCAGGGCAACACACCCGCACGCCGGCGGGCCGTGAACATGCTCGGCGCATCGGCGTTCGAGCTGGGACTCATGGCGCCGGCGGAGCAGCGCTTCCAGGAGGCGCTGGCCCTGGGGAACTCCGGCGACGACCTCCTCACCGTCGGCCGGGCGACGAACAACCTCGGGATGATCGCCCATATTCGCGGGGCCTACGACCAGGCGCTTTCGCTGTATCAGCTCGCGGTACCGGCGTACCAGCGACTCGGCGCCGCCTCGGGGCTCGCGGAGACCCACCACAACATGGCGCTCGCCCTGCGTGAACTCGGGAAGCTGGACCTCGCTGACAAGCAGGAGCGACGGGCGATCGACTACGCTCGTGAGGCGGGCAACAAGCGGCTGCTGGCGATGGCGCAGGTCGGACGGGCCGAGCTTGCCCTGCGGCGGGGTGAGGCCGCGATCGCGGAAGCCGGCGCCCAGCTCGGCGCCCACGAATACGCGCGGATCCCCGACCACCTGGGTGAGGCCGATGCCCTCCGCATTACCGGGGCGGCGCGCACAGCGCTCGGCGCGCTGAGCGGGGCGCGGGAGGCCCTGGACCGCGCGGTGAGTCTTGCGCACGCGCATGGCAGCGCCCTGATCGAGGCGGAGTCACGCGAAGCCCGCGCGCGCCTGTCGGCGGTGGTACAGGACTGGTCGGCGCTCCAGGCCGACGCGGAATCGGCGCTGGCGCTGCTGGAACAGCTCGGTGCCGCGGATGACCGTGCAGCGCTCGCGCGCTGGTACCGGGCCGTGGTGCCGGCGTAGCTTCAGGCAGGGGTGCGCCGGGCACCTGCCTCACACACCGCTACGTCGACTCCCGCCTCCGCCAGACCTGCAGCCCCGTCGCCAGCGCGAACCAGAGACAGAGCCCGCCGAAGAAATAGCCCATGATTTTGGGCAATCCCAGGAACAGCATGCCCAGCACCAGCAGGCCCAGACTGATCGGCCCGACGACCGAGCGGAAGGCGGCGGTCATGAGGCGCCGGGCCGCGATCATGGTGCGGGCGCGCAGCTCCCGCCGGCCCCTGCGTCTGGGCAATTCCCTGGCACCCTGTGTCGCCAGACGCGACGGGATCACATGCTCGAGCGCCCGTGGCGCACGCCGCTTCTGCCGGACCACCTCCGCGCTGCCGCCGAGGTCACGCCGGAACTGGTGTTCCATGGCCCGGGCGAGCTCCGGATCCTCGACCACCAGGTCCAGCTCATAGTTACCGGTCAGGCTGGAGGCGTTGATGTTGCTGGTCCCGACGCGAACCCACCTTCCATCGGCCACCATGGTCTTGCCGTGGATCATCGGTCCGCTCCACTCGAAGATCCGGATGCCGGCGCGCAGCAGATCGCGATAACCGATACGGGTGAGGTTGCGGAGGAGTGGCACGTCGCTCGAGCCCGGCACCAGGAAGCGGATGTCCACGCCATCCTTCTCCGCGAGCGCCAGCACCTCGAACAGCCGTTGTGGAGGAATGAAGTAGGCATCCACCACCCAGAGCCGGCGCCGGCACTCCGCCGCGAGATACTCGAGGACCCGATAGGCGCGCTCCTTTCCCGGCTCGCCGACCACGACCCGTACGGACGCATCACCGACGGGGGGAACGTCCACCGCCCGTTCGTCGTCAGGCAGCGGTGCACCGGTCCGGGCCCAGATCCTCGCAAAGGCGAGGTCGAGGGCATGACTCGCAGGGCCTTCGATCAGCAGTGCCGTGTCCCGCCATGGGGGGATTCCGTTTGCCGGATCACCGGTCCATTCATCGGCGATGCAGAGCCCGCCGACCACCGCCAGCGCGCCATCGGCAACGACCAGCTTGCGATGATCGCGCGAGATCATCCGGAAGGGCTTGAGCAGCGACGGCGGCCCGAAGGCGCGCACCTCGCAGCCGGCATCGCGGAGGAAGCGCCAGAATTTCCGCCCGGTGTTCACTGAGCCGAACCAGTCGTACAAGACCCGCACCGCGATGCCTTCGCGCGCCCGTGCGGCCAGTGCTTCCGCGAAGCGCCAGCCGGTGGGGTCGTCCCGGATGATGTAGTTCTCGAAGTGAACGAAGCGGGTCGCGCGGGCAATCACCGCGAGCATCGCGGCGAGAGCCTCGGCGTCCTGCAGCAGCGAGACCCGGTTGCCCGGCACGGGGCGGGCGGCGGCGGCGCGGTCAATCGCCCGCTGCCCATCAGGGCGGCTGGTGGTCGAGATCCGAGTCGGCCGCTCCCCCGGGTCGGTCACGGCGCGCCGAGGCCGAGGGTCCGCTCCACGGGGCGAAGCGCCTCGACCACGAAGGCGATGTGCGCATCGAGCGGCACCCCCAGCTCCTCGGCGCCGAGCAGCACGTCCTCGCGACTGACCCCGCGGGCGAAGCCCTTGTCCTTCAGCTTCTTCTTGACGCTCGACACCTCGAGGTCCACCAGGCTCCTCGTCGGGCGCACCAGCGCGCAGGCAACCAGGAAGCCGCACAGTTCATCGACGGCGAAGAGCGCGCGGGCGACCGGGGTGTCGCGCGGCACGCCGCAGTAGGTGGCGTGCCCCAGGATGGCGCGCTGCAGGTGCTCGGGGAATCCCTGCGCGGCGAGGATGCGGACCCCTTCGGCGGGGTGCTCCTCGGTGGCGGAATGGGCGGCGTTGGGGAAGCGTTCGTAGTCGAAGTCGTGCAGCAGGCCGACCAGCCCCCATTCGTCCGGGTCCGCGCCCTCCTTCACCGCCATCGCCCGCATCGCCGCCTCGACGGCGTACATGTGCTTCCGGAGCGCGTCGGAGGGGGTATACTCGTGCATCAGGGTGATGGCGCGGTCGCGGGTCCAGGTCATTGGTGGCTGGGGTGAGGGTAGGTGTCGAATATAGCCGCCGCCGCGCCGGGGTCCGGCCGGCATGTGGAACGGCCCCCCGTGCATCGCACGGAGGGCCGCTCGCTTCTTCGGGTGGAGCCCGTCGGCGTCAGGGCGCCGGGCAGCTCACGGTGGCGCAGACCGGGACCGGCAGCGTGGTGCCGTACTTCTGATTGATGGCCGAAGCGACGCTGTCCGCGATGAGCTGGTGAAGGGTGGAGCTCGGGTGGATGCCATCCAGCGAGAACATGGTTCCAAACGCGATCGGTCCTGCTGGCAGCAGGCTCACGTCCGGGAAGGGCAGGATCGCCCCCGGGACATTGTTCCGCAGGTACTGCAGGATCGTGTTGGCATCCACCAGTGCCCAGCCGTGGGCATTGGCCACGGAGGCGATATGGGTGTTGTAGCTCGCGACCGCGGCCTGCATCGCCGCGACCTCGGCTCCGCTGGTCACCTCGGGTGCGACGGTGCAGTCGATCTGCTGCGGCTGGCCTTGCAGCGCCGCCCCGAGCTTGGTGAGCGCCACCGGCCAGGGGATCAGGGTGGTGGTGCCCAGCCCGAGCGGCGAACAATTGGCGTTCACCGTGAAGGTCGGCACCCCGGCGAGCAGCGGGTTCTGCGGCGGGAATGGGGCCGGGCAGCCTCCGTTCTTCGCGCAGTAGTAGATCGCCGCGAGTGAGGCGTAGGGGAGGATTGTGACGTCGGGTACGTTGATCAGCACGACCTTGGCCCCGGTGGCGGCGAGTACCGCTGCCAGGCTGTCGTAGGCGGTGTTGAATGCCGCGGCCGGGGTGATCTGGGTGCTGTCGCCGGCGTTGGTGCTGGAGATGAGCGCGCCGAGGACGTCGTTGGCGCCGATAAACACCGACACGAACGTCGGGTGGATCGCCTGCGTCATCTCCAGTTCGGTGCGTCCGCCGAGGAAGATGGTCTTGAGCGGATCGAAGGACGACGGAGGAGTCCCGAAATTGGTGTAGAGGTTCGCCACCACGTTGCCTGGAATGGCCACGTTGTTGTAGGGGCCCGGCCGCACCACCCGCAGGTCGCAGGTGCTGGCAGTGGCACCGCCCACACGGGTTTGGGTCACGTTGTTCGTAAAGGGCGGCGGACAGCCGCGGCCGGCCAGCTGCGGGTAGTTGAAGCTCGTGCCCATCGCCTTGGCGAGGAGCTGGGCGTAGGACCGGAGCTGCGTGCTGTCGCTGATCCCGGCCGACTGGAAGCCGGCGGTGATGCTGTTGCCCAGGGAGACGTACCGCTGGAAGATCGGGTCGGTCACCTTGGGCGCGTTGAGCTTCTCGTCGGTGCGGCAGCCGGTGAGCACCGGCAGCGCGACGAGCAGGGTCGTGATGAGTCGCTTGATCTGCATGTTAGGCTCCCGGAGGCCTCAGAAGGTGTACGTCAGCATGGCGCCGAACAGGTGGGCCTTGAACGTGAACAGGCCGTTGTCGGGCTGGCCGAAGGGCACCGTGCGGCCCCGACGGTCCTGCTGGTTGATGTACTGGTAGGCGAGGTCGCCGTGCAGGCCGCTGCCGAGTTTGGCGCCGAGGCCCACCGTGAATTCGGAGCGGTTGCCTTCCGGGAGGTTCGGGGTGACCGATCCGGTCGGTTCGGCGGCGTTGTGGAAGAGGTAGCCGGCCCGGATCACCGTCGAGGGCGAGACCTCGTACTCCGCGCCGTAGCGCCAGGCCGTCGTCGGACCGAAGTTCTCGGTGATCTTGCTCGGGGGCAGCTTGGCTGTGATGATGTCCAGCTCCTTGAAGACCTTCCAGTTCTGCCAGCTCACGTCGAACAGCACCTTGAGCCGGTCGATCGGCTTCACCATGATGCCGCCGGTGATCTGCTCCGGCATCCGGATCGCGGTGCGACCGCTCTGGTTCTGCAGCGGGCCGCTGCCGGAGAATTGGGCCGCGAGGATCGCGTCGAGGGGGGTACCGGCCGGCGCGCCGAGCGGATTGCCCGCCGGGAGCAGGATGCCGGTGTTCACCTGGCTGATCTCGGCGGTGGCGTTGTCTACCTTCACCTTCTGGCGCGACAAGTAGCGGAAACCGACGCTCACCTCATCGGTCGGCTGGAAGATCGCGCCGAGATGGTAGCCGACCCCGGTCGCGTTGCCGTGCAGGTTCACGTCGGCGAAATCGGTCCCTACCGGAATGCCGATGTTCCCGAACGTCGCCCCCGGAGGTGCCGGGGCCGGGAGGAGCTGGCTGGAGAGATCCACCCGCTGGCGGAGCTGAACGTGGAAGATGTTAACGTCGAATCCGGCGCCGAGCTTCACCATCGATCCCAGCTTCACCGCGACGGTGGGCTGGATATAGATCGCGCGGATCACGCTCTTATAGCCGAGAAACCGGCCTTGCGAGTTCGTGGGCCAGTCCGTTGTCAGGCCGTACGGCGCGAACATGCCGATGCCGGCGGAGACCTCGTCGCTGAACCCGTGGGTGATGTAGAGTGCCGGGATCGGGTACACCTTGTTGTTCAGGTTCGACTTCAGGCCCGTCGCGTCATCCGTGAACCCGCCGCTCGGCGCGATGCCCGTTCCTCCGGCCGAGATGGTCGTCCGGCCCTTCGCGGTGCTCGCGACACCCGCCGGATTGTAGTAGATCGCCGATCCGTCCGCGCACGGCGCTCCGACGGCGGCGCCGGCGCGTCCCATCGCGCAGGTGCTGTGCTCATTGACGCTGAATCCCTGGGCCGAAAGAGTGCTGGACACGCCGGTGAGGGCGGCCAGTCCTCCGACGGCCAACCATACGTGGAACCGCCGCATAGATGGACCTCGAATAGGGAGATGCGGTAGATGGGGTCTGCGGAGCCGAAGAGACCTCACTGGCGAGTCTACGGCTCTCTTACAGCTTTGTCAAACAACAACAATTGTGTGTGAAGGGACTTGGAAATCGGGGTGAAGGCGGGTCAGTGCAGAGTACTGCCGTCCCCTCCCGGGGCGGTCAGCGGTAATTGGGCTGCCGTGAGAGGCACCCGGTACTCGTCGGCTCCGTCGAGAGTGATCTCGAACGAGTACTGTCCCGGTTGCGGGAGCGGCAGATCGAAGACGAGCACGGCGCCTGCCTCGACATCGGTCACCCCCGCGGGCGGCTCGCCGAACTGCACCGTGCCCTCGCCCTCCACCAGCGTCGTCCCTCGATCATCCTGGAAGCGGATCCGCATCGCGTGCGTTCCGATCTCGGTGCGCCGCCCGCGCACCCGGAGCACCAGGTGCGCGCGCGGATGCACGGCGGGGAACTGCGGGACCCAGACGTGCTGGAACAGGCCGAGGACCGAGAGCTTGCCGTGCTGGTCGATCAGGGCGTAGTCCGCGAGGACCGCGAAATCGAGCAGCAGGGTCAGGCCACCCGGATGGAGGTGATGAGATCGTTCTTGCGGATCGCGTTCACGATGTCCATCCCGCTCGTGACCTGCCCGAACACCGTGTGCACCTTGTCGAGATGCGGCTGCGGCGAGTGGCAGATAAAGAACTGGCTGCCCCCGGTGTCCTTGCCGGCGTGCGCCATGGAGAGGGTGCCCGCCACGTGACGGTGGGTGTTGAGATGGGTCTCGCACTTGATCTTGTAGCCGGGGCCGCCGGTGCCGGCGCGCGGGTCGTTCTCCTCCCTGGAGTTGGGGCATCCACCCTGGACCATGAAATTGCTGATCACCCGGTGAAAGCGGGTTCCGTCATAGAACTTGGAGTTGGCCAGCTTCTCGAAGTTGGCCACGGTGTTCGGGGTCTCCGTGTCGAACAACTCGGCGACGATGGTGCCCCGGCTGGTTTCGATGGTCGCGGTCTTCATGGTCGGTATGGGAAAAGGGTCGTGTAAAGTAGCAGGCCCGCGCTACCACGCCACCTCCTTCACCTCCGCCAGCACCCCATCCATGTCGTTGAACCGGACCGATTTCGGCTTCGCGGGCATCAACGGGAGCGTGATCTCGCTCTTCGCGCCGGTCACTTTCACCCGGACGCGTGCCACCTGGTTGTTGCCGAGGTCAAGCGTCACGGGCACGTAGCTGAGGAACGTCGGCGGCACCCGCTCCTGCTCGACGCGCAGCGTCACCTGGAACTTCCCGTCCGGCGTCGGCACGATGTTCTTCGCCACCCGGTAGGTCGGGATCTCCGAACCGTACACCCATTGCTGGAAGAACCAGGACATGTCCTGGCCGGTCGCCCGTTCCACCGCCTGCTGGAAGTCCGCCGTCGAGGCGGTCCGGCCCCGAAACGTGGCGTAGAAGTTCTGCATGACGCCCGTGAACCGGTCTTCGCTCATGGTCTTCATGTCCAGGAGCAGGATGCGGAGCATGTGGACCACCCAGGCGCCCTTCTTGTAGATGATCGCGTCGTAGTCATCGCCCTTCCAGGCGGTGGCGACCCGATGGCCCAGCCAGATCGGGAGCCCGTCGTCCCGCCGCAGCATGATGTCGGCCTTCCAGCGATCCAGCATGTCGAAGTACTTGTCATTGGACTTCCGGCGGGTCTGCATGTACCAGAGGCCGGAGAAGTCGGCAAAACCTTCACTGAGCCAGCGGTCGCGGTAGGTGGCGTAATCCACCGCGATTCCCCACCACTGGTGGGCGACCTCATGCGCGCGAAACACTTCGTTTTCACCCTGGTCATCGCCCTGCATGAAGGTGGCGAATGACAGGCCGATGATCCCCGGCCACGCCTCGCCATGGAGGTCGGGAATCTCCGTGGCGTAGAAGTGCTGCACCGGGGCCTTCCCATACACGTGCTCGTAGAAGCGCATGGCGCTCCCGATGTCGCCGCCGACCTGCGCCTGCATGTTCTTCCCGCTCATGTACGAATGGGAAAGTTCCCGGTGTGTTGTCTCCGACCAGAGGATCATCGTCGGGGGGATGCTGTCCACCTGCACCGGAAACGCCTGGAAGATGCCGAGCGTGAACGAGGCGTTCCGGATCGGCTGGGGCGTGACCCAGTGAGTCCGGGTCATGTGATTCTCGATCGCGGTGGAATCCTTGAGCGCCCCCACGCTCGCCAGCGTCATGCTCGAAGGGCTCTCGAAGGTCAGGTCGAAGGTGGCCTTCTGTCGCTCGTTGGGCGGCACCGGGTACCACCCGATGGAGTTCTTTATGAAGAAGAGGTCGAGGGCCCGGTCCAGCAGGTCACCATGGTACCAGACGGTGACAGGTACCGTCTCGCCGCTCCGGATCGGATGCGGCAGCCGCACCCACAGAGTGGAACTCTCCTTCCCCTTGAACACCATGGCGGGCTGGCCGTCGCTCCAGCGGGCGGAATCGACATCGAGCTTGGAAAAGAGGTAGAACGGCACCTACGGGCCGACCGCGGTGTCCGCAGTGATCGCCAGGGTGGCCGCCGCCCGGAATCCCACACCTCCCCCCGTCTCCGGCAGGGCGATGCGCATCGTGTAGGACTGGACCCGCGCCTCGGCGGACCGTTCGGTGCGTCCGCCGGTCCGCACCGTGTCTCCCATCCGGGGGAACTGGGCGATCGGCTCGGCGTAATGCGTGAAGCCGGTACGCTTCCCGCGGGCCATGAATCGGACGCTCTCCACCTCTTGTGGATCGATCTCAAAGATCCACGGGTCTGCGCCCGCCCGCGTCATGTGGGCGTAGAACATCCCCGTCTGCTCGCCATTGAGCACCGGGCGCATCACGTCCGGATCGAGGGACTGGTGATCCTCGTTGCCGAGATACTCCAGCGCGTCGTCGGTGAGGTTCTTGAGATCTCCCGGGGCGTCGCCCGGTCCGAAGCTCAGCTGCCGCTGCAGCTCCGCGAGGGTCGAGTCCGCGAAAAAGAACACCGCCTCCTCGAACGGCTCGGCGACTGCGGTCGTCTTCCGGAAGAGCCGCAGCCGCTCCTGCTCGATGGCCAGCGGTGCCGTGAGGTTAAAGGTTCCCTTGCCGCGGAAGAGCGCGCCCATGACCTGCCCGCCAATCGGCTGCAGCAGATAGAGCGTGCCCTCGTCCAGAATCAGCTCGCCGGCGTCCCGTCTGAGCACCAGGTGCCTGACTGGCGCGGCCCGGTCGGGTGAGGGCTTGATGCCCCACAACTCGTGGAACCGGTCGGCATAGCTGTCGGCGGCAGTGCCGGTCGAGGGAGCGGCCTGGCCGGAGAGTCCGGCCGGGGTGAGCAGCAGCGCACAGCACGCGGCGGCGATCGCGCTGGTTCGCATCTGGAGCCCGGAGGGTCAGGGAGGCGGAATGTGATGTCGGATGCCCACAGTATCGGGCTCCGCCCGCTCGCCGTCAACCTGTCAGGCGGGAGGCATATCCGCGAGGGCGGCCTTCCAGGCAGCGAGAGTCGTGGCCGGCGCCTGACAGGTGGTGCCGGCGCAGGCAAACCCGCGGGTGCCCACGCCCCCGGATAGCATGCCGGCGATCGCCGGCGGCAGGATGCCGGAGCGGACCTCCGCAGCCAGGAATCGCTGCACGACCCGCCGCGGCACGAAGTGCCGGAGTGCGGCGCGGTGCATCGCATCCGCCAGCCGCGCGTCATCGGGGCCATCACCCTCGATGATCACCAGATGGGTCGCGGGCGCGATGGCCCAGCTCATCGCGTGGGCGAAGGTCGCGCCATAGAGCCCGAGTTGCGGGACGGCGGCGGCGAATGCCCGGAGCAGCACATCGCGGCGCTCGGCGAACCGCGACGCACCGGTCACCTCCGCCAGCCTGGCGAGACAGAGCGCCGCCACGCCATTGGGGGACGGCGTGGGCGCGTCCTGCACCGGCTTGGCCCGGGTCGGGAGCAGGCCCTCCCCCGAGGCCGACGCGGTATCGAACAGTCCCCCCTCGGCCGGATCGAGATAGTCCTGCCAGACTCGGTCCATCAGTGACGAACTCCACGCCAGCCACGCCGGATCGGCGGTCGCCTCGTGGGCCTCGAGCGCGGCCAGGGCAACCTGTACCTGGTCATCGAGCAGGCCGCCGGCGCCACCGTGGCTGTGGACAAGGGCGGTGGGGTCCGTCTGCTCCGCGCGGATCCGCCGCAGGGTCTGCAGGCCATGTTCGCGCGCCCAGGCATCGTCGAGAATCATCCCCGCGCGGATGAGGGCAGCCGCGAGCATGCCGTTCCAGGCGGTGTATCGCGTCCGGTCCACGAACGGCGCCGTACGCAGCGCGCGGGCCGCCCGCATCCGGTCCTCCGCGGTGCTGAGCAGCGCGCGTGCGGCGCGCAGGTCGAGACCCAGGCGCGCCGCGATGGCGTCCAGCGAGTCGGCGACATAGAGCACGTTCTTCGCGGGGTCGTGGTGCATCTCGCCCGCGGGGCCGATGTCGTAATAGGCGCTTGCGACCGCGAACGCCGCTTCGTCCCCGATGGCGGCGCGCGCCTCCTCGAGGGTCCAGGTGAAGTAGTCACCGTCATCATGCAGGCCGACATCCGCGTCCTGGCTCGCGCCGTAGCCGCCCTCGGGGTCGGCGAGCACCTCCCGCACCCAGCGCACGATGCCGCGCGCGGTGGCGGCGAACTCCTCGTTCCCCAGCGCGAGATAGCCGTCGAGGTAGGCCTTGAGCAGTTCCGCGTTGTCGTAGGACATCTTCTCGAAATGGGGCACGATCCAGCGCGCATCCACGCTGTAGCGGTGAAATCCGCCGGCGAGCTGGTCGTGGATGCCGCCGCGTGCCATCCCGGTCAGGGTCTTCTCCGCCACCTCCCTGGGCCATTCCTCGGGGGACTCCTCGTCGTGCCACTGCGCCAGCAGGAAGCTCACCGCCGCGGGGTGCGGGAATTTGGGCTGGCTGCCGAAGCCGCCATGTGCCGGGTCGAACAGCCGGCCCATCGCCAGGGTCGCATCCGCCAGCAGCGCACGGCTCGGCTCGCCGGGCGCCTGCTCGTCGAGCTGCTCGCTGAGCACCCGGCGGATGGCGAGCGCCTGCGCGGCAACCTTGTCCCGCTGTCCGTGATAGACGCTCTGCACCTGCTGGAGGACGGCGCGGAACCCGGGCCGTCCGTACTTCCCGTCCGGTGGGAAGTAGGTACCGCCGTAGAACACCTGGCCCTCGGGCGTGAGGAAGGCCGTCAGCGGCCATCCGCCCTGACCGATCATCGCCTGGACTGCGCGCTGGTACCGCGCATCGACATCCGGGCGCTCGTCGCGGTCGACCTTGATGCAGACGAAATGCTCGTTGAGATAATTCCGCGATGGTCTCGTCCTCGTAGGATTCCCCGTCCATGACGTGGCACCAATGGCACCAGACCGCGCCGATGTCGAGCAGGATCGGGCGATCGGCGCGTGCCGCTTCGGCGAACGCTTCCGCGCCCCACGGGTGCCAGTGGATCGGCTGGTGCGCGGCGGACTGCAGGTAGGCGGAGGCGGCGCCGCCGAGTCGGTTGACCATGGGGGAAAGGTCCGTGGGGGTCTTGATTAATCAAGGCCCCCGCGGACTTTTCCGAGGTGACGCATCCCCATGCCCCGCCCGATCCCTCGCCGCATGACGCCGGCTTCCTCAAGGTCTTCTTCGCCACGACCGCCGTGCTGCTCGGTGTTCTCGCGCTGCTGGTGAGCCTCACCGACCCGCTTGGACGTTTCGGTACGGGGCTCATCCCGCCCGTGGTGTCGTCGGACCGGGACCAGAAGGCCGCGCTGTATCGGGCGCGCACTCCCGCTCCCGAAATCGTGGTGCTCGGTTCATCGCGATCCAAGACCATCGCGCCCGCCTGCCTGCAGCAGCTCACCGGCCGGACCGCCTTCAACTTCGCGGTGAACGGTGCGGGTACCGAGGACCTGGTGGCGATCCTGCGCTACCTGCGAGCCCAGCCGGGCAGCCGGGTGCGCACGCTCTACGCGGGCGTGGACCCCGAGATGCTGCAGAGCGCCGGTGGTGTGCACCGCGCCCTCGAGGGGAGCCGCTTCCTGGCGCGTTTTGCGCCGGCTGGCGTGGCGCCTGCGGGGGGCAGCCTGGGGGCGGATCTCTTCGGCTGGCAGGTGGTGAGTGCGGCGGTGCGGTCGGTCATCGCCCGGCTTGGCGCAGGCGAGCGGCTGCCGGAATTCACGCTCGACCCGGATGGCCTCCAGCACTATCCTCGCGCGGAGGCCGTGCTCCGGCACGACCCACGTCCGGACCAGGCGCGGGTGCTCGGTTCGATTCCCGGCATCCTCGGACGCTACGAGTCGTTCCCCCGCCTCGATCCGGAACGGGTGGCGGCGCTGCGCCAGTTTGCCGCGGAGGCGCACGCCGCGGGCATCCAGGTCGTCGCGTTCATCCCGCCGGTCCATCCCGCATTCGAGCGGGCCGCGATGGGGACGACCTGGCGGCCGCGGACCGAGGAGACGGTCGCGCTGCTGCAGAGCCTCGAACAGGAGCAGCTGCTGCGGTATCTGGAGGTCCGCGATCTGGTCGCCACGAGTCCGGATACCAGTCAGTATGTGGACGCGATCCATTTCCTTGCCCCGGTCGCGGCCACGCTGGCCCAGAAGCTCACCGGCAGTCCGGATCGCTGTGCTCTTCAATAGCTACGTCTTCTGCCTGCTGTTCCTCCCCGCCGCGCTCGCGGGGTGGTGGCTCCTGCCCACGACCCGCGCCCGGCTCGGCTTCCTCACGCTGGCGAGCTACCTGTTCTATGGCTGGTGGGACTGGCGCTTCGTGCCGCTCATGCTCGCCTCCACCACCGCCGACTTCGTGGCGGGCGGCTACATCGCCAGGGCCAGCGACCCGGCCCGTCGCCGCGCCTGCCTGATTCTCCTGCTCGCCTTCAACCTCGGCATCCTCGCGGTCTTCAAGTACTACGACTTCTTTGCGGGCAGCCTCAACGGACTGGGCTCGCTCCTCGGCGCGGACATGCACCTGCCGCTGCTGCGGCTGGTCCTTCCCGTCGGCATCTCCTTCTACACCTTCAATTCGATCAGTTACACGATCGACATCTATCGCGGCCTGCTCCGGCCGGCGCGAAGCATCCTCGAGTTCTCGGCCTTCGTCGCGATGTTTCCCCATCTCGTCGCCGGGCCCATCGTCCGCTACGCCGATCTCGCCCCCCAGTTCGCCCGCATCCCCGACCGGCCCGACCGCGCCGGCTGGCTGATGGGCTGCTGGTTCTTCGTGCTGGGAATGGCGAAGAAGGTGCTCGTTGCCGATCTGCTCGCGGCACATATCGTGACGCCGCTCTGGCACCAGGCGGGACGGCTCGATGCCGGTGAGGCGTGGCTGGCCGTCCTCGCGTACACCCTGCAGATCTACTTCGATTTCTCCGGCTATAGCGACATGGCGATCGGCCTCGCGTTCCTGCTGGGATTCCGGTTCCCCCAGAACTTCGACGCGCCATACCAGTCGGCGAACATCTCGGAATTCTGGCGTCGCTGGCACATGTCGCTCTCCTTCTGGCTGCGCGACTACCTCTACATCCCGCTCGGCGGCAACCACGGCTCGCCCGGGCGCACCATGTGCAACCTCGCGATCGTGATGTTCCTCGGCGGACTCTGGCACGGCGCGGCATGGACCTTCGTCGTCTGGGGCCTCTATCATGGCGCGCTGCTCGCGGGACACAGCGTGCTGCGCGGGCGCGGCTGGGTGCCGAGAGCCCGGCCACTCGCGGTGCTCTGCACCTTCCTGGCGGTGATGGTCGGATGGGTGTTCTTCCGCTCGGCCTCGCTCACCGAGGCCTGGAGGCTGCTCGGTGTCATGAGCGGCTGGCGGACGGGGCAGGGCGGCAATCTGGCGCTGGTCACGGCCCCGCTCGGCTATCTGGTGCTGCTGCTCGCGCTCGGCATCGCATGGTTCGTCCCTGACACCTGGCGGCTCGACCTCCCCCGCCGCCCAGCGTGGGGCGTGGCGCTGGCGGTGCTCTTCGTGCTCTGCATGCTCCGCTTCGCCACGCCGAGCCCGTTCCTCTACTTCCAGTTCTGACCCGTTCGATTCTGCACCATCCGAAACCGGGCCATCCATCGCGCGTACGGTGCCCGGATCGCGATCCATCCCCGCCCCCGATCCTTCGAGGCCCATATGAAACGACTGCTGTTTTCCGTGTTGCTGGCTGGCAGTGCCGCGTCCACGGCCATGGCGCAGAGTGCGCCGCCACCGGGCTGCTCCAGCGCCGAGGCGCGGCAGTTCGACTTCTGGGTTGGCAACTGGGATGTCACGGTCGCAGGAAAACCCGCCGGCACCAACGAAGTGACGCTCGAGGAGAGCCGGTGCGTCGTTCACGAGCACTGGACCAGCTCGCGGGGAGGGACCGGCCAGAGCTTCAACTTCTTCGATCGTGGCACCGGGAAGTGGCATCAGTTCTGGGTGGACAACGCCGGCAATTACCTGCACCTCACCGGCAGCTACGCGGACGGGCGCCTGGTGCTCACGGGTGAGGCGCCCGGGCCCGACGGCAAGCCCAACGACCAGCGCCTGACCTTTTTCAACAATGCTGACGGGACGGTGCGGCAGTTCTGGGAGACCTCAGCAGACCATGGGGCTACCTGGCAGGTGGCGTTCGACGGGCTGTATCGCAAACGCTGAGGGGGCGGTTGACATATATGTGCGGCGCACATATAATGCGCCATGCCGACACTCCGCGCCGCGAATCTGCTGGGAGCGCTTGTCACCGCGCTGCAGGACGAACTGGAGGCCGCCACGGCCGAGGAGGCGCGCCACGGGTCGGCCTTCCCCGCGGCGCTCGCATCGATGCTCGGGGAGCCGGGGATGTCCATCGAACAGCTCCGCCGGATCCTGGGTCTCTCGCATAGCGGCACCGTCCGCCTCGTCGACTGCCTGGAGACCGACGGCATGGTGGAGCGGAAGGCTGGGGCGGATGCCCGGACGGCTGCCCTCCATCTGACTGCCGCGGGTCGCCGCCAGGCCCGGGCGGTGCTGGGCGCTCGCCGCGCGGCGCTGGCTCCCGCGCTCGACCTGCTCACCCCGGCCGAGAGGACCCAGTTCGGCCGGCTCACCGAGAAGATGCTGGCCGGCCTCACCAGGGACCGGGAGCACTCCGACCACATCTGTCGTCTCTGCGATCTCGACGCCTGCCCGGGCCCGACCTGTCCCGTGGCATGCGCGGTAATCCCTGCGGGCGACTGACCCACCTCCGGCATCTCTGGTCATGGAGAGTATATATGTATGCTGCATATTTATATCTGCTCCGCGCGCTCGCGCCGATTCCGGAATCCCCGCGCCGGCCGGTCCCCGAACCGGGTCGCGCCGCGGGAAGCTCAGCCCGTGCCGTGCACCAGGCTGAAGAGCAGCAGCCCCAGCACCAGCGCCGTGAGCCCGACGTACAGCCGGTCCCGTTGCCGCAGGAACGCCACGAGGGTCAGCGCCACCCGGACGATGGGCGTGCCGATGAGCAGGACCACGCCCATCTGGATGATGGCCCGGCTGTCGCCCGCCAGCACGCCCGTCACGATGCCGCTCAGGCTGCGCAGTTCGGCGGGCTCACCCTTGAACGCGTGCAGCGAGAATGGCGCGCCCCCCGAGCCGATCAGGTAGGCGATCCCCCCGATCAGCACCACGCCTGCGGCGAGCAGCACGCCGATCTGGAGCCAGAGCCCCACTTCGCGCTCGATTGCGTCGTCCGTGGTCGGAGTCACAGGCCCCCCGAGATGCCCTTGTAGAGCATTTCCGCCGCCAGCGCGAGCACCACGAGCGTGAACACCCGGCGCAGCACATGCGTCCGCGTCGTGGACAGGAGCCGGGCTCCCAGCATCGCACCGCCCAGGACTCCCAGCATCACGGGGAGGGCCAGTCCGGGTTCGATGTAGCCGCGATGCAGGTAGACGCCTGCCCCGGCCGCGGCGGTGACCCCGATCATGAAATTGCTGGTGGTCGTGGAGACCTTGAACGGCAGGCCCATGGCACGGTCCATGGCGAGGACCTTCACGGCGCCCGAGCCGATGCCGAGCAGCGCGGAGAGCACGCCGGCGACATACATCAGGGCGAAGCCCGCGGGAATCCTGCGGACCCGGTATGGCTTCGGACCCGCAAGCTCGGGATACGTCGAGTCGAGCCGAAGCCGGGTGGCGAGAGGGTCCGGCGGCGCGGTGTCGGAATGCTCCAGAGGCAGGTGATGGCCGGCATAGGCGGTGTAGAGCAGGACGAGGCCGAACAGGATACCAAGCGCCGACTTCGACACATAGGCGGCGAGGACCGCGCCGGAGAGCGCCCCGATGGTCGTGGCGACCTCGAGCAGAATCCCCAGGCGCATGTTCGTGTAGCCCTCGCGGACGTAGGCTGCGGCCGCGCCCGACGAGGTCGCAATCACCGAAACCAGCGAAGCGCCGATCGCATAGCGCAGGTCGATCCCGAAGAGGACCGTGAGCATCGGGATGATCACGATGCCACCCCCGAGCCCGGTCAGGGCGCCGAGCAGTCCGGCGACGAGTGATCCCGCGGTGACGAGAAGGGTGAAGAGAAGGGTGTTCACCCGAGTGGCTCGAATCGCGCGGTGAAGTGGCGGAGGAACGGCGCCTGCTCGACGAAGCGGAGGCCGCGGATCTCGTGGCGGCGGGCGTGGACGTTGAGGATCGCCTCCACCACGTAGTCGATATGGCTCTGGGTGTAGACCCGCCGCGGAATGGCGAGCCGTACCAGTTCCATGGTGGCGGCACTCTCGGCGCCGGTGGCGGGATCCCGCCGTCCGAACATCACGGTGCCGATTTCAACGGCCCGGATTCCCGCCTCACGGTAGAGCTCCACGACGAGCGCCTGACCCGGAAGTTCGAGCGGGGGGATGTGGGGAAACAGCGCCGCCGCGTCGATGTAGACCGCATGGCCGCCCGGCGGCTGCACGATCGGAACACCCTGCTCGGCAATGTGCCGGCCGAGATAGGTCGTCGACGTGATGCGGTAGAGGAGGTAGTCTTCGGCGAGCGCCTCGTAGAGTCCGACCGCGATCGCCTCCAGGTCGCGGCCGGCGAGACCGCCATAGGTCGGGAAGCCCTCGGTCAGGATCAGCAGATTGCGCTCCTGCTGCGCCACCTGGGGATCGTTGCTCGCAATGAAGCCGCCGATATTCGCCATCCCATCCTTCTTGGCGGACATCGTGGCGCCGTCCGCCAGCGCGAACATCTCGCGCGCGATCTCGATCGGGCTCCGGGACGCGTACCCCTCCTCGCGCAGCTTGATGAAATAGGCGTTCTCCGCGAAGCGGCAGGCATCGATGTAGAACGGAATGCGATGCCGCCGGCAGAGCGTGGAGACGGCCCGCACGTTGGCCATCGATACCGGCTGGCCGCCGCCGGAATTGTTGGTCACCGTGAGCATGCAGAGCGGGATCTTCTCGCGCCCGACGTCGGCGATCAGCCGTTCGATGGCGGCCACGTCCATGTTTCCCTTGAAGGGGTGGATCGTCTGCGGCTCGCGTCCTTCGGGAATGACGAGATCGACGGCCCGGGCGCCGGCATGCTCGACGTTGGCGCGGGTGGTGTCGAAATGGGTGTTGCTCGGCACCACGTCTCCCGGCTTGCACATCACCGAGAAGAGGATCCGCTCCGCGGCGCGCCCCTGGTGCGTGGGAAAGACGTACCTGAACCCGAAGATGTCCTGGATGGCCTTCTCGAACCGATAGAACGACGGACTCCCCGCGTAGGACTCGTCTCCGCGCATGATGGAGGCCCACTGCTGGCTGCTCATCGCCGAGGTGCCGCTGTCGGTGAGCAGGTCGATCAGCACGTCGTCCGAGCGAAGCAGGAACACGTTGTAGCCTGCTTCGAGCAGCCGGGCCTCGCGCTCGGCTCGGGTGGTGAGGTGGATCGGCTCCACCGACTTGATCCGGAACGGCTCAATGATGGTTTTCATGGGCTGCAATATGCCCTGAATCCCCGACCGGCTCCATATTCCGGGCATGATCCGTTCTCCGGGACATCAGGTCGTGGTCATCGGCGCGGGCGCGGCGGGGCTCATGGCCGCGATTCACGCGGCCACGGCCGGGCAGCGAGTGGTCCTGCTGGAACGCACCGCCGATGGCGGGCGGAAGATCCTGATCAGCGGCGGTGGCCGCTGCAACATCCTGCCCTCATCGCTCGCGCCGGGGCGGTTCGTGAGTGACTCGTCGCCCCATCTCCTCCGGCGACTCCTGCTGGCGTGGCCCCTCGACGAACAGCGGGCATTCTTCGAGCGTGTCGTCGGCATCCCGCTCAGCCTCGAAGCCGAAACCGGGAAGCTCTTCCCCGCCTCCAACCGCGCCCGGGATGTGCTGGACGGGCTGGTCGCCCTCGCCCGCCGGCGAGGCGTGGAATTCCAGGGCGGCTGTCGCGTGGTGGACGTGTCGCGTGTTGCGGGCGGCTGGCGAGTGCAGATGGAAGGTGGTGCGGCGATCGACGCGCCGTGCACGATCGTGGCCACGGGCGGGCTCTCGGTGCCCGCGACCGGGAGCGACGGACTGGGCTTCGAGATCGCACGACGCACCGGGCATCAGGTCCACGACACCTATCCCGCCCTGACGCCGCTCACCGCTGATCCCGCTGTCCACGCGGCGCTCGCCGGGATCTCCCTCGACGTCACGCTGGAGGCTCCCGGAGCGGGGCGTGTCCGCACGGCGTCCGGCGGGTTCCTCTTTACCCATCGCGGCTACAGCGGTCCGGTGGTCCTCGACCTCTCTCACCTTGCGGTCCGCTCTCGTGACGCCGGTCCGGGACGGCAGCAGCTCCGGGTGCGCTGGACCGCGCTCACGGACGCCGACTGGGAGAAGCGCCTGACACAGCGCAGCGCGCAGGCGGTAGGCACCGTGCTTCGCGGCGCACTCCCCGCCCGGCTCGCGGACTGGCTGCTGCAGGATGCCGGCATCGAGCCGGGGTGCCAGCTTGCCCAGCTTGCGCGTGGGTCGCGGCGGGGGCTGATCGAGCGCCTGGTGCGGTACGTGCTGCCATGGACCGGCGACGAGGGCTACAGGAAGGCGGAAGTGACCGGGGGTGGTGTCGCGCTCGACCAGGTTTACCCGGCGACCCTCGAGAGCCGCCTCCATCCCGGTCTCTTCTTCTGTGGCGAAGTCCTCGACGCATTCGGTCCGATCGGCGGGCATAATTTCGCGTGGGCCTGGGCGACCGGTCGCGCGGCCGGGCTGGGTGCCGCAACGAAATAGGGGCGGGCACGAGGCCCGCCCCCTGGGGTGATTCCGTTCCTGCGCGGGTTACTTGAGGGCGAAGCTGACGCCGAGAGTGACCGGAATGAAGTTGGTGCTGCCGCCGCTCGTCTGGGCGCTGAGGTAGCGTCCCTCGAGGAACACGTTGGCCTTCGCGCCGGCCTTGACCTTGATACCCGCGCCGCCGCCGAAGGTGAACTTGGTCTCGGAGGCCGAGGCCGTCACGCCGCCGGAGCTCGCGGTGCCCTTAACGTTGAAGACGCCTGCGCTGCCGATCACGTACGGCTTGACCCCGCCGGCGTTCTGGAACTCGTAGGTCACATTGGCCAGTCCACCCGCCAGCTTGGCCTTGCCGCTGACCCCGCTCTTGAACTTGCTCTCGCCATAGTAGAAGTCGCCGCGGAAGCCGAGGCCGGAGGACAGGCCGTAGCCGATGTTGGCCAGACCATGCCAGCCGGTCTTCGCCGCGGTCTTGAAGTCACCGGTCGGGATGGTGAGTCCGCCGCCGATACCGATCGTGACGGATTGGGCCTGGGCTGCGGTCGCCGAGAGTACCAGCACCGCCACGGCCGAGAACACCTTCGCAATGGGTCGCTTCATACACAGTTCCTTTTCCGCTCCATGGAGACAATTCGCCCCGGACGGGGCAGGCCGGCCACAGCGGCCGGATTCCGAGGTGGAACGGAAGTGCACCTCGGCAGGTTTCAGAACCCGCCGAAAGTATAACCCGCCGTGAGCGGAAGGAACTGGGGCTTGGTGCCGCTGGTGTAAATGCTCAGATATCGGCCTTCGAGATAGACGACGAAGCCATGCCCGCGCAGCGAAAACCCGGCTCCCCCGCTGAGGGCCGGGCTGGTCTCCCGTGATTCCCCGATGCCCGGGCCGGTGGTCCGGGTGCGGATGTATCCCTCCCGCCAGGAAGGTGGACACGATTGGGAGTGCGACGGGACCCGAGCTGACACTCCCGGGTTGCCCTTCCGCCGAGGTATTCCAGGCGCTCCGTGACCGCGCGCAAATTGGCGCGCCCGTACAGCCCGTCGAGCCCGAGTCCGAGCGACGATGCGAATGACATTCGGAACTGCAGGGAAGACGGGGCACCCTCGGGAGCGCTACTGGACGAGCGGCACCAGCTTCTTCAGAGAGTCGAGAGGCGTCCTCGCTGCGAGCGAGAGGCGATAACCATCCTCGTCGAGCCAGCTGGCGACACTCACCCCATTGGGGCCGCTTCCATACGCAGTCTCCCCGCTCTCCAGCGTCGGGTCATCGATGGAGCGCAGCCCGTCGCTGTCGGTGGGAATCCGCTGCTGGTCGAGAAACACCGGGCTCCCATCAGGGGTCCGGTAGACCATCCGGATCACATCGATGTCGTGTTGAGCACCAGGCACCGCCGAGGCCGGTCCCACCTCGATATGGTCGAGCTTCAAGCCGGCGAGGGAGCGCAGCGGGCCGCCGGCGCGCCGGGCCGCCTCGGTCCGCCCGATCTCGCGGAATCGAGGGGAAACCGCGAGCGGGGCGGGCGACGAGCTCGCAGTGGCTGGTGGCTGTAGCGCGGGGCTGGACGGGGTTGGACTCTTCTGCAGCTCTGCGGAGGGTGCAGGGACAACCGGGTCTCGCGCCGGGAGCGCGGCGGTGGTCGTGGTAGTTGCTGGCGCCGCTGCCGGACCATTCGCGGGGCTGGACCCCGGGATTGGCGTCCGCTGGATCGCGCGAGCCTCGTCCATGGTGGCAACCCGCATTCCCTCACTGGGCTGACGCAGCCGGCTTGCCCCGTAACCCACCAGGAGCGCCATCAGCACGGCCCCGATCCACAAGAGCGTCGTAAGGTCGGGGACGACCCGTTTCGCGGGCTCCGAGCCGGGGAGCATCACCAGTCCGCCTGGGGTCACCGTCGCCAGCGGACCGGCATCGACGGAGAGTTCCGGGAACCGCTCGTCCACCTCGGTGAAGTTGTCCCGCCACTCTTCGAGCCGGCGCGCGCACGCGCGGCATTCGTCAACATGGCGACGAATGCGCTGCAGGTCCGAGGAGGTCGCGGAGCCGTCGATCAGCTTCGCGAGGAGTCGATCGCTCAGGTGGAACATCACAGCCTAAATCTATCCTCCAGCGCCAGCCTCCGCCGTCCCGGGAGGGCTCAATGGACTCTCGGAATCATGGCGCGCAGAGAGTCGCCCGGGAGAAAGCCCGTAAGTCTAAGCAGGAAACCATGTTGGTCGATCCACGCGACGCTCCTGCTGCCCGCCTCCACCGTCGCCAGCAGGGTGTCGCCGGGCAGCAGCGACTCCGCTGATCTGGCCGGTGCGGACTCCGCTCCAGGGGCGGGCCGCTGCTGATCGAGCCAGAGCTCGCGGCCGGGCGGATCCAGGTACACCACCCGGATGATCTCGTGGGTGGAATCGGTGCCCGGGACGATGCTTCCAGGGGCGGCGAGCACCTTTACCGGCTCGAGCCCGTCCACCAGCCGGATGGAGCCCGGTGAGGGTTTTCACTGCAGCTTCCATGCTCACCTGCCGGAATCCGGCCCGACTTCGGGGCCGCGAAGCCGCGCGCGGCCCGGGGCTCGGCCTCCGCTTGCGAGAGTGCGACGTTGCCGGTGACCGAGGGCGCGGCAGCCGCGCCGGCTGCCGGAGCCGCCGGCTGGGTGGTCGCCAGATCGGGGGGGGGCGCGGTCCTCCCGGCGTCCACTCGGTCTGCCGCGACCGACTTCTCGTCCCGCCGGACGGTCGGAGCCGCCGCTGGTTCGGCAGCCGGCGGGGTGGCCGACTTGTCGGCCCGTTCCGCCAGAACCGGCTGATTCGTCCGCGGCGCCGCGGCCACGTCTGTGGTCTCACGCGCCGCGCCCCGGAGCGAGTAGCCGAGCCCCACGGCGAGCATGACGCTCGCGGCCCAGGCCAGGGTTCGCCATGGCAGTGGCCGACGGGTCGTCTCCGCGGGGCTGCTCGCCGGGCCGGGCGGCATGGGTGCAATCCTCGACCGGACAGCCGGCGGCAGTTCGACCGTGCCGACGAGCCGGTCGGCCTCTGCGGCGAGGGCACGGGTCTCCTCCCAGAGCGCGCGGCATTCCGCGCAACTGGAGAGGTGTGCCTCCGCCGCTCGCTTCGCTTCCGGCTCCAGTTCGTCATCGAACAGCGACGCGAGCTGGCCTTCATCAAGATGCGACATGGCGGTCCTTCTCTTTCGCGCGGTAAGCCTCGACCAGGCGCCGGCGGGCGCGCGACAGCGTGGTGCCGATCGCGCCCCTGGCGAGCCCGGTGGCCGCCGCGATTTCATCGTAGTCAAATCCTTCGGCCTTGAGCAGCAGCACTTCGCGATCGACGTCGCGCAGATCGGCGAGCGCCGCGCGCACGGTGCGGGTCTGGTCGTTCCGCTCGTACTCGTCGTCGGCGCCCGGCGCACTGGTCACCGATTCGCCCTTCAGCAGCTGCAGGCGGCGACCCTGTCGCACCGCCCGGCGCCCGTCGTCGCGCACCAGGTTGAGCGCGACGGCGAACAGCCATGGCCGCGGATTCTCCGGGGGCGCCGCCACCGCACGCGCGAAGGTCTCCTGTGCGAGATCCTCCGCCCGGTCGCGATCCCCCGTGCGGCGATAGAGCATCCGCACGAGGGACTCGTAGTACTGGGCGAACAGCTGTTCGATCGAGGGTCCGGTCATGCTCGTCCTGTCGTCGGTGGCCCGCCTCAGCCGCACATCACCGCCGTCTGGTGTACCGGCGCCGCGAAGCCGCCGGCCATCCGCCGCCCATCAGGCATCCTCAGTTCATAGCGTCCACGAAGGGGGCCACCTGCCGTCGCGCCCTCGAATTCAACCCATCCTCCGGTGGCGCTGGTGCAGCTGGTGCCCGGCCCGCAAAGCACGCCCGCCGCACCATCCGGCGTGGACTCGCCGATCACCCACCTCGACCCGGACACCGAGCGCAGGTCGTGGTACACCGAGATCCGCAGCACCGGGTAGGCGGCTAGGGAGTCCTCTGGCGCGTCGGTCATGTAGATCGACGTCGCCGCCCCGTCCCACGGTGCACAATCCGCCGTGGCCCACGCGCGCTGCCATTCGGTGCTCGGCGCGCTGCCCGCCGACGCGGTGCAGGCGCCGATGACGACGATCAGGAGCAGTGCTTTCATGACGCCGCTCCACGGAAGGCCCGCACGAACTCCCGCACCTCCGCCTCACTCAACTTGTCCCGCCCACCGGGCGCGACCTTGAGGCTCGCCCGCTGGCCAGCCACCAGCACGGTGTCTCCGACGGTGAGACTGGCCGCGAGGTCCGGCAAGGCGCGGGTCACCGCGAAGTAGGCCGCACTGAACGGGGAGACGGTGAGTACCCGGAGGCTATCGCTCTGATTGACGTCCGTCCAGACACCCGTCGTCAGCATGAATACCCGGCCGCCGGCCCGCTTGAGTTCGCGGCTGCTGCCACCGATCGCCTGGAACTTGTCCTCCGCCACGGCCTCGGCTTCGGCGAGGGTGCTGGCCTGGGACATCTTGCCGCTCTCGCGTGCCCGGTCGAAGGCCACCTGTCCGGTCTGCGCCGCTGGCGCGGCCGCCGGGGCCATGTTCCGCATGGGCATCGGCGTCATCCGCTCGCGCCGCGTCGCGACGACACCCGGCTCCTGCACCAGATACGAGGTGTACTCGGTCAGGATGCCGTGGCGCAGCCCCAGGTCGCGCACCTGGCGGATGAGATCGTCGCTGGCGCCTTCGATCCGGATCTGCCGCGTGAGATCGCCGATCCGGCGCGACGCCCAGAGCTTCGGGATGAACTCGTTTCCGCTCGCGACCGCCGGGAAGACGGCCTCCGTCGTGAACCGCTCGCGGCGGCCGTTCCGCTCGCCTTCGATCACGACCGCGCCGCGTCCTTCGCCATGATACCGTCCGAAGATCACCAGTTCCTCCCCGAAGAACAGATCCGGCATCTGGACCGGCGAAAGATCCAGGAACCGCACCGGGCTCTCGACGATGCGCAGGTTCACCAGCGCCGGGCGGCGCAGCTTGCCGACCAGATTGCCGACGGCGACCTCGACGCTCGCGTCCGGTGCGACGTACTCCACCGAGCCGCGGCCCTCCTTGGCCAGGCGCTCCAGCAGGTAGGTGTTCACGTCGTGGCCGACGCCGATCGTGAAGACGCGCGCCCGCCCGATCCGTCCCGCGGCCAGTTCGGCGATGCGATCGGGCTGCTGCTCGCCCACCGAGGGGACGCCATCCGTCAGGAAGAGCACGATGGGAAGCCGCCCCTCCGCCACGCTCGCGCCGAGGACCGCATCGAGCGCGCCGGAGATATTGGTGCCGCCATCCGCCTCGAGGCCGTCGATGAAGGTGCGTGCGTCACGCAGCGTCTCCGCAGTGACCGGGGCCCAGCCGTCGTGAAAATTCCGGACTCCGCTGCTGAACGCCACCAGCCGGAAACGGTCCTCGGGGCGCAGGGTGCCGAGTGCCTGACGCAGCGCGGTCTTGGCCTGGTCGAGCTTCTGGCCGGACATCGAACCGGACACGTCGACCACGAACGAGAGGTCGCGGGGGACGACGGGGCCCTCTTCGGTGGCCGGCGGTGCCAGCAGCAGCATTGCGTATCCATCCTCGCCGCCGGGGGCGCTGGTGAGTACGGTCGTCCCCACGAGCCCGCGCCGGAGCGGCACCAGCACGTCGATGTCGCCGCCGTCCCGGGTGTCGATCGTCAGCTCGAGGCGGCCGGAGTCGCGGCGCGTCGTCAGCGGATGCGATGGGGAATAGGGAGTGCCGTACGCAGCCTCATCCGGGATGGTGAGCCGCCAGGTCCCCGACGATCCGCCCCGCGCGCCGAGGGCGTAGCGGATTCGGAGTGCATCGCCGGTGCGCTCGACCAGCTGGGTGTAGCGCAGGACCACCTTGCGGGTCTCGCCCGGCTGGATCGGAAAGACCTGCGCCCGGACGAGACCGTGACCAGCCAGCGTCAGCAGCGCGGGATCCCGCTGCCGCCGGACGATCTCCTCGTAGATGCCACGCGCCTGCTCCGCATTCATCATCTCCCCCCGCAGCTCCTGCTCGCCCATCCAGAGGGAGAAGTTCTGGAAGACCGCTTCCCCGGGCAGGGGATAGAGGTAGCTCCCTTCTGCGAGGCCGCCGCCGGTGTTCCGGAAGCGCTCCTCGACTTCAACCCGCACGATGCGGCCTTCGATGATGGAATGAACGTCGGATGCGACCCGGACGATGCTGGGACTGGCCAGGCTCGGGACGCGCGGCGGGGCGACGTCGATCCAGCCCTGCGCGGCCGCTGGTGCGGCCAGGAACGAGAGCGCCAACGCGCTCAGAAGGGTGCGATGCATGGACTGCCTCTTTGGCTTTCGGGACGCGCGGGGGATGCGCGGGGGTGGGGCTGTTGCACACGGCGGGCGGGAGGACGAATTCTGGCGGGATCCCGGTCAGCCGGGCGGGATTCGGAGGGTCGGTCCCGGCCCCGTCCGCCCCATTGGCGAGTCACTTACTATATGGAATGCCGACAATCGACGTGGTGCGGACCTATCTCGAGATGACCGCCCCGGCGGACCTGGTGCCCGAGGGCGTCGCCCGACCGGACGTGCGCCTGGAACTGGTGCACGACTGTCCCTGGCACTTCTACCGCTACCTGTATGTGGAGGTGGGGCGCCAGTACAACTGGAGCGACCGGCTGGTCTGGACCGAGGCGCAGTTCAGGGAACATCTCGCCGGTCCGAGTACCATCTGGCTGCTGTCCGTACGGGGCGCGCCGGCGGGATATTTCGAGCTGCGCCGGCAGGAGGATGGTTCCGTCGAGATCATGTACTTCGGGCTGCTCCCGGAATTCGTGGGGCAGGGGCTCGGCAAGTTCCTGCTGACCCGGGCAGTCGAGGAGGCGTGGGCGACGCGGCCCACCCGGGTGTGGCTCCACACCTGCACGCTCGATCACCCCGGCGCGCTGCCTAACTACCTCCGGCGGGGATTCCGCAAGGTGCGCGAGGAGACCTACCAGGCGACGGTGCCCTGATCAGCGGTCCGTCACCGGCCGTGCGGAGGGGCAGAGTTCGGCGACGGTACAGGAGCCGCACTGCGGCCGCCTGGCGATGCAGACGGCGCGGCCGTGCAGGATCAGCAGGTGGGAGACGAGGGTCCAGTCCTCGCGAGGGATGAGCTTCATCAGGTCCTGCTCGATCTTCACCGGGTCGCTGTGCCGGGTCAGTTTGAGCAGCCCCGCCAGCCGGGTCACGTGGGTATCGACCGTGACCCCCTCATTGATACCAAAGGCATTGCCGAGCACCACGTTGGCCGTCTTCCGTCCCACGCCCGGCAGTGCGTGCAACTCGTCCATCGTCCGCGGGATCTCGCCGCCGTGGTCCGCCACCACGGCCTGGGCCATCGCGATCAGGTTCTTCGCCTTGTTGCGGAAGAATCCGGTGGACTGGATGAGCTTTTCCACGTCGGCCTGGGCGGCATGCGCGAGGGAGGCGGGCGTGGGGTATTTCTTGAAGAGCGCCGGCGTCACCATGTTGACGCGAGCGTCGGTGCACTGCGCGGAGAGGATCGTGGCGGCCAGGAGCTGGTAGGCGTCGTCGTGCTCCAGCGCACAACTGGCACCGGGATAGGCCCGCTTCAGGAGCCGCAGGATCCCGAGCGCGCGCGCGGTCCGCGCCGCGGCGCTTTCGGGGCCGCGCGGCTTCACCGCGCCCGCCGCCTGGCGACGTGGGCCAGGAAGCCCTCGACCGGCAGCGTGTTCAGCACGTCTTCCTTCGTCAGCCAGCCCTTCCGCGCGATGCCGATGCCGTAGTGCATGTTGCGGAGGCCAGGCAGGCTGTGGGCATCCGCACCGATCGAAATCGCCACGCCGGCGTCCCGCGCCTGCCTGAGCAGGCGCCAGTCCATGTCCAGCCGGTGGGGGTCGGCGTTGATCTCGATCGCGACGCCGGTGGCCGCCGCCTTGGCGATGACCGCCTCCATGTCGATGGGATAGGGATCGCGGCTGAGCAGCAATCGCCCCGTGGGGTGACCGATGATGTCGAGATGCGGATTGTCCATCGCCGCGAGCATCCGCGCGGTCATCTCCTCGCGGCTCAGGCTGAAGCGGCTGTGAATCGAGCCGATGACGAAATCGAGCCGGCTCAGCACGGTGTCATCGTAATCCAGCTCACCGGTGCCGAGGATGTCCGCCTCGATTCCCTTGAGGACCCGGATGCCGAGGCCCCGGGCGTTGACCGCATCGATCTCGTCCGCCTGACGGAGCAGATGGTCGGCGGACAGTCCGCCGGCGTATGCCGCCGCCTTGCTGTGATCGGTGATGCCGATCCACTGGTAGCCGGCATCGCGGGCGGCGAGGGCGAGCTCCTCGACCGAGTTCGAGCCGTCCGACGCGGTGGTGTGGCAATGCAGGAATCCCCGGAGGTCGTCCTGCTCGATCAGGCGCGGCAGCGTGCCGGCCGCGGCAGCTGCTATCTCGCCGCGGCCTTCGCGCAACTCCGCGGGGATCTCCGCCAGGCCGAGCGCGGCATAGAAAGTCCGTTCATCACCGGTGGCGATGAAGGCGCTCCCTTTCCACAGCGCCGCGCCATCGAGGGCGAAGCCCTGCTGCCTGGCGTGCTGTGCCAGTGCCGCCAGGTGTTCTTCGCTGCCGGTCGCGTGCACCAGCACGGCCCCGACGTTCTTGGGCGTTGTCACGATCACCTGGGCCTGGGCTCCGCCGCTCATCCGCAGCGTGATCCGGCGCTCGTCCTGCCCGGCGAACTCGTGTACGCCCGACAGTTCGCCGATCCGCTTGAAGATCTCCGCCGGCGCCGCCTCGGCCACCAGCACCAGCACGATGTCGCGGACGACTTCCATGCGCCGGCGCACCTCGCCGGCGATGATCGCCTCGCGCACTCCCGGTACGGCGGCGAGGGCGGCGCGCAGCGCCTCCGCCTCCTCTTCCGCGTGATGCGCGAGCTTGAATGCGCTCGCCTGCCGGAGGAAGGCGATGCCCTTGAGAATGTTCTCGGCGGTCTTCTGGCCGAAGCGCGGCAGCCGGGCGAGCCGGCCGTCGCGGGCGGCGGCCTCCAGCTCCGGCAGCGAATCGATGTCCAGCGCCTCGTGGATCTGGCGGATCTTGGCGACCCCCAGGCCGGAGATCTCGAGCATTTCGACGAGGCCGGGCGGCACCTGGCCGCGGAGTTCCTCGAGAGTAGCGGTGCGGCCGGTGCTCACCAGCTCCTGTACGATCTGCAGGGTGGCCGGACCGACCCCCTTCGTGGCCGCGAGGGTTCCATCCGCGAGCGCCTCGGGGAGTTCTCCGGTCAGCGCGCCGACCGCCTTCGCCGCCGTCCGGAAGGCGCGGACCCGGAAGGTGTTCTCGCCCTGCAGCTCCATGAAGGCCGCGATCTGTTCCAGCGTCTGCGCCACTGCTTTCTTGTCCATCCTCGTCCTCAGCTCAGGTCCACGGCGACATGCGGGCGGTGTGCCGGCCCCGCGCACGCCACGGCTTCCGGGATCAGCGTCGCGGCGCGCGCGGCCAGCTCAAGCAGTTCTTCGCCGCCGACGATCGAGAACAGTCCGGCCGCCGCTCCGCCGGGAATCACCGGACTGAAGAGTGCCGAACCATCGGCCCGGACCAGATCGCCCTCACGATAGCCGTCGGCATCCACCACGCTGAACCCTTCCCGCCCGGGATGGAGGCCGAAGATCGCGAGCAGGAAAAAACCTCCCCTCGGCCATGGCCTGACGAAGAGACCGTCGAGCGGCTGATGCGGCTCGCCGGGCGCGAGCTCGGCCCACACCAGTCGCTCGGGAAGCTGGAGGTAGAACGCGCGGGGTGTCGGCACCGCGGGTTCGGCCGGCTCAGTCGCCGCTTCGGCGGTGTCGGCGGCATTGAGCAGGGCGGAAGTCTGTGTCTTCGAGAGGCGGATCAGCCAGCCACCCTCGGCCCAGTACAGGTAGGCGTGATGCAGCAGTGCGACGTGCTGCTCCATGCCTTCCCCGACTCCCTCCTCGGGGACCAGCTCCCGGAGGAAGGTGACGACCTCCCGGTCGAGCACGAAGGCATCCTGATCGTGCGCATCCCGGCCGGTGCCCGCGAGCGAGTCGCGGATGCGGGCGAACCGCGCTTCGGCTTCGGCGCCGAACGCGATGTCATATGGGGTGGGTCGAGGGGCCATCGCTCGTCCGTCGTCGAGGGTGTCGGGACCGGGGAAACCTAATCGCTCCGTCCCGCTGCTCCCGCCCTGGGGAGAAACCGGTCCAGGGTCCTGACAAACTCGTCGAACGCCTCGACATAGGGGACATGACCGCAGTCACGGAGGAGCACGAACTCCGCGCCGAGGCATTGGGCCGTCTCGCGGGCGCTCTCGAGCGGGATCGGATCGTCGTCGCCATGGAGGACCAGGGCCGGGATCCGGAGCCGGCGGAGCGCGGGTCGCAGATCGAAGTCGCCCAGGCTCTCCCAGACCTCGGCGCGGGTGCGTTCGGTGACCCGGAATGGCGTCAGCGCGTCGGCGCGCGCGGTATCGTGGAAGTATCCGGCGACCGCGAGCTCGAAGAGGCGCTGCGCGTGGACCGCGGGATCGCGTTCCCGCAGGCCGCTCTCCCGCAGCGCCCGGCGGGCCGCCTGCAGCGCCGGGCTCATGGTCCGCTCCTGGAAGCGCCGCTCGAACTCATCGCGTGCGGCCCGCCACGCGGGCGCCGGCGAGACCAGGGCGAGACGCTCCACCCGCCCGGGGTGCTCGATGGCGTAGAGCATCGCGAGCATGCCGCCCCAGGAATATCCCACGATTGTCAGGCGCTCGAGCCCCCACGCGGCGCGCAGCGCCTCGAGGTCCGCCACGTGCTCCCGCCAGCCGACGGGGATGTCGCGCGCGACGGGCGAACGGCCACCGCCGCGCTGATCGTAGTAGATCAGCGTCCGCCCGGTCGCGAGCGCGTCGAAGCCGGGCAGGAGATAGTCGTGGTCCGCGCCGGGGCCGCCGTGCAGGACGATCACCGGCGGTCCCGCGCCGATGCGACGCTCGAGGAGGGTGAGGCCGTTGATCTCCAGGCGGCGTTCGGTGCTCATGGGTAGCCGGGGACAGGGGCGGGCGACGGCAGAGGGTGCCCGTACGTGGAGAGAAGTTCGGCGAAGGTCGCGGCATGGATCGTCGCGATGTCCTCGATGGCCCTGGCATAGCCGCCGGCGATCGTCATCACCACGGGCAGGCCTCTGGCGTGGCAGGCGGTGAAGACCATCCGGTCCCGTTCGCGGAGCCCCGCGAAGCTGAGACCGAGCCGCCCGAAGCGGTCGCCGGTGAACGGGTCCGCCCCCGCGAGATAGAAGACCATCTCGGGGCGCGCCGTGTCGAGCACGCTGTCGAGATGCAGGGCGAGCGCGGCGAGATAGGTGGTGTCATCGCAGCCGTCCGGCAGGCCGACATCGAGGCTGCTCCGCTCCTTGCGGAATGGATAGTTCTTCTCACCATGCATCGAGAAGGTGCAGACCGCGTCGTCGCCCGCGAAGATCTGCGCGGTCCCGTTGCCCTGGTGCACGTCGAGATCGACGATTGCCGCGCGCGCGAGCCGCGACTCGCGCTGCAGTACCCGGATCGCCACGGCCACGTCGTTGAAGACGCAGAAGCCTTCGCCCCGGTCGCTGAACGCATGGTGCGTCCCGCCGGCGAGGTTGACGCCGGCGCCATCGGCGAGCGCGTCGCGCGCGGCTTCGATGGTTCCCTGCGCCGTGCGCCGGGCCCGCTCGAGGAGCGCCGGGCTCCAGGGAAATCCCAGACGCCTGGTGGCCATCGGATCGAGATGGCCATCGAAGACCGCGTCCAGATATTCCGTCGTGTGGACCAGGGCGAGATCCTCCCGCGACGCCGCCTCGGGTTCCTCGATCCCCTCCGGCGGCAGGAGCCCCTGGCGCACGATCGTGTCGCGCAGCAGGGCATACTTCGCGATGGGGAATCGATGTCCCTCGGGAAGGGGCACCGTGAAGCGGGCAGAGGACCAGGCGCGCATCACAGGCGGTGCGGCGCGGCCATGAACGGCGGTGCCAGGGCTCAGAGCAGCGCCGCCAACCCGTCGGCCACCGCGCGCACCGCGGCCTCCTCCTCGGCCGTGAACGGGTCGGGGACGTCGCTGTCGACGTCGATCTGCCCCAGGATGGTCTTGCCGCGACGGATCAGGACCACCAGCTCGGAGCGGGTGAAGGTATTGCACGCGATGTAGTTCCCGATCGCGCGGACGTCGCCGACGTTCTGGTCGAGGCCGGTCGCGACCGCCGTGCCGCACACGCCCTTCCCCACCGGGATCCGGGTGTGCTCCGTGTCGCGTCCACTCCAGGCCTCCAGCACCAGCTCCTCGCGATGGAGCATGTAGAGGTACACCGACGTGTAGGGTGCGCCCGCGGCCTGGATGCGATCGGCGGCGTGCTGCAGCAGCGACTGCCGGCCGGCCTCCTTGCAGAACAGGCCGCGAAGCCCCGCGACGATCGGATGCGCATCGAGGACCGGGGGCATCAGCCGCCTCGCGTGCCGAGGGTGACGCTCACGCTCCGTTCGGCACCGTCGCGGAGGAAGCGGATCTCGACGACATCGCCGGGCTTGTGCTGGCGCAGCGCTCCGGTCATCGCCTGGAGGTCGGCCACCGGAGTGTCCCCGATCCGGGTGATGATGTCATCCCCCCGGAGTCCGGCGGCTTCGGCGGGGCTGCCCGCGCGCACTCCGGTGAGCCGGACACCGCCCGGACTTTCCGACATGTCAGGCACCGTGCCGAGATAGGCGCCGTAGCCCGAGGAGGAGGCGCCCGCCACCGGGGCGGGCGGCGGCACCTTCACAAAGGTCAGCGCCGCGCGGCGATCGGCGAGGGTGCGGACGATCGCGGTGGTGAAGTCGGCGACCTCGGCCAGTCCGTCCGCGTTGATCTTCTGCCAGTCGTCCGTGGTGCGATGGTAGTCCTCATGGAGGTCGGTGAAGACATGCAGCACCGGCCGGCCCGCGCCGTAGAACGGGGACTGGTCGCTGCGGCCCCAGCCATCGCCGGAGTAGCGCAGGTCGAAGTGCGGTCCGCCGTTGAGCGAATCGAGGATCGCCGGAAATTCGGTGGCCGTCGCGGAGCCGTAGACCAGCAGCCGCTGGTTCCGCAGGCGGCCCACCATGTCCATGTTGACCATGGCGTAGGTGCTGGCGAGCGGGAAGACCGGATTCCTGACGTAGTAGTCCGAACCGAGCAGCCCGGCTTCCTCGCCACTGAAAGCGATGAACACGATGGTGCGCGCCGGCGGTGCGGCCGCGAGCTTCCTGGCGATGTGGATGAGGGCGCTGGCGCCGGAGGCGTTGTCATCCGCGCCGTTGTGGATCCGTCCGGTGCTGTCGGGATCGAGCGCGCCGAACTGGCCGGGACCGAGGTGGTCGTAGTGCGCGCCGACGATCACGATCTCGTTGCGGAGGTCGGGGTCGGATCCGGGCAGCACGCCGATCACGTTCTTGCCGACCGCGCCCCCGATGCCGGCGTATAGTGCCGCCGGGGCATCGCGGTTCACCGTGAAGGTCTGGAACCACCCCGCTGGCGACGGCCGGAGGCCGGCCGCCCGGAACCGGCGGGCGAGATAGGCCGCGGCGGTGTCCGCGCCGGGCGTGCCGATCAGCCGGCCGGCGAGCGCGTCGTCGGAGAGATACCGCACGTCGTTCAGCAGGGTGATCGCATCCGCGGTGGACTGGGCCTGAAGCATCGGCGCAAATGCAGCCAGGCCCAGGAGAAGCGGGAGCAGCGAGTCACGAAAGGTGCGCATGGGGTCAATAGTAGCCGCGGCCGCCGGTCGGTTGAAGCGGCGGGCGTCAGCGGTGGTCCATGATCGTGTAACACATTGCTGGGCATTGAGGTAGCAGCTATCTTGATGCCCAGAAACCACTCATGGCAACCCCGGCCGGCATCCTCAACGATTTGGCAGGCGTCCTGCTCCTTCTCCGGGATCATCCCGAGAAGAAGGAGGAGCTGAAGCACGCCTTTCATCGCTTCGTTGCCGACCTTCCTGATGCCAGCCATGTTCTGAAAGTCACGCCGACGGGATTTGCCTGGGATCAGGTGGAGGTGCCGGTTGGCCGGGGCGAG
Organism: uncultured Gemmatimonadales bacterium; assembly: GCA_963817435.1. Lineage (GTDB taxonomy): Bacteria > Gemmatimonadota > Gemmatimonadetes > Gemmatimonadales > GWC2-71-9 > JADJOM01. The sequence goes on along the minus strand of CAWFNY010000002.1, from coordinate 970,243 downwards.
GTGGCGGCGCTGCACGACCATCTGCGCGGGCACAACGTGGGAGAGATTCGCCTCCCGGCCGCGCTGATGACGTCGACTCTGCTCTCCACGCTGAGGATCCTCGGTGCTCCGGCCGGGACCTATGGATCGTTCGATCACCTGAGCGCCCGGCTCGATGCGGCCGGCTGCGGCATCATCACCATCCTGCCGCTCCCTCCCGGGGTGCCGGGTGCGTCGGCGATGGTCCAGCCGCCGCGGCCCGAGCCGCACCCGCGCGCGCGTCCGGAGGACGACGGGCACATCAACGCCCTCGGACTGGATGCGCTGACCGAGGCGAAGGTGGGCATGATGCACTTCGCCACCCTGCAAACTCACGCGCTCGGGCCGACGGACTCGCTGATGGATGGCCTCGCCCGCGCCACGTCGGAGGCGGCGACCACGGAGCTGCTCAACCAGCTCATCACGGCGGGGGAGGCCGCGGCCCGGCAGTCGGAGTGGCGTGAAGTGCTGAAAGCGGCACACGGCCTGGTTCAGCTCGAGCGCCGCGGCGCGCCCGGCGCCGAGCATCGCAGCTTCGGTATCGCGCTTCGCCGGATGCTGCCGCGCTCGGCGCTGGAGCGGATCGCCCGGATGGTCACCCAGGGCAACATGAAGGCCGAGGCGGTCACGGTGCTCCGCCGGATGGGGGCCGACAGCACCGAGGTCCTGCTGAACGCGCTGGTCAACTCCGAGGACGTCACCGAGCGCCGCGCCTATTTCAACGCGCTCAAGGAGATGACTGAGGGCGGAGATCTTTTGATACACATGCTCAGCCACGACCAGTGGTTCGTGGTGCGCAACGTCGCGGACCTCTGCGGCGAACTGCGGCTGGAGAAGGCGGTGCTCGCCCTGGCGCGGCAGATGGGGCATGATGACGAGCGGGTGCGCCGCGCGGTGGCGGGCGCCCTCGGGCGGATCGGTGGTGCCGGCGCGCTGGAGCCGCTGCGCCGCGCGCTGCGCGATCCCTCGCCCGGGGTCCGGCTGCAGGCCGCGCGGGATCTCGATGGCCGGAAGAGCCGCGGGCTGGCGATGACGCTCGCCGTCGCCGCCGAGGAGGAGAGCAAGGCCGATGTGCAGAGGGAGATGTATCTCGCGTTAGGCAGGATCGCCTCGTCCGACGCGATCCAGGCCCTCTCCAAGGCGGCGGAGCCGGGCGGCCGCCTCTTCCGGCGGAAGCCGCTCGCGGTGCGGCTGGCCGCGGTGGCCGGGCTCCATGCCGCCGGGCCGTCCGCCGCCAACGCGCTCAAGGAGCTGCTCGCCGACGACGAGCGCGAGATCCGCGAAGCGGTCGAGCGCGCGCTCTCGACCCTCTGGGAGTAGCCGCCGCCGCGATGCGTCGCGGCGGCCCCACCCTCAGCGCGGCACGAAGTCCGTCGCTGCCGTCACCCGCGCGCTGAAACCCGCCAGCAGCCGCGCCGTCCGTTCCAGATCCTCCACCACCACCATCTCGTTCGGGCTGTGCATGTAGCGCAGCGGCACCGAGACCAGGCAGGTCGCGACGCCCTTGAGTGCCGTGAAGATGTTGTCGGCATCGGTGCTCGTCTCCCGTGGCGCCGCCTCGATGCTGTAGGGGATCTTCTCTGCCTCCGCGGTTTCCACCAGCAGATCCAGGACCACCGGATTGATCGCGGCACCCCGGGTGATCACCGGCCCGCCCCCCAGCTTGTAGTCACCGTGCTTCCGCTTTTCGACGCCAGGGTAGTCGGTCGCGTGGGTGACGTCGACCACGATCGCGACATCGGCGGCGATGCCGCTCGCGCCCGTCCGTGCCCCGCCCCCGGTGTAGCTGATCTCCTCGCGCGTGGTTGCCGCCGCGGTGACCCGCGCCGCGGGCCGGTTCCGCGACAGCAGGCGCAGTGCCTCGAGGACCACGAAGGCGCCGACCCGGTTGTCGAGCGACCGGCTCACCAGCCGCCCATTGGGAAACTCGAGCACCGCGGAGGCCAGGACGCCCGGATCGCCGATGCGCACCAGCGCGTCGGCCTCCTTCCGGCTGGTCGCGCCGATATCAATCCACAGGTCGGAGGCCTTCGACACCTTCTCGCGGTCCTCCTTGTCCATCAGGTGGATCGCCTTCTTTCCGATCACCCCCGCCACGATGCCGGCGCGGGTCAGCAGCTGCACCCGCTGCCCGACGAAGACCTGGTGGTCCCAGCCGCCGATGGTATCGAAGCTCAAGTACCCATCGTCGTCGATGTAGGTCGCCATTACCCCGATCTCGTCGATATGGCCGGCGAGCATCACGCGCGGCCCCGCGGCGGGGTTGAGCGTCGCGAAGGAGTTGCCACTGACGTCGGCATGGACCTCGTCGGCGAAGCCTTGCGCCTCCGCGCGCCACGCCCGGGCGGGGACGGTTTCATAGGAGGAGGGGCCGGGCGAGTCGAGCAGCGTCTTCAGGAACTGCAGCGAACGAGGGTCCATGGGGCGCCGAGTAAAGGTGAACGAAGCCTGAGAATCTGCCCGCAACTGGCCGAAAGTCCAGCACTGGCACTTTTGTGATAACAATCACTCCGATCGTGGTAGCTCCGTCGTTGAGCCGATCGCTGCGGATGCCGATACTGGAGCTACACCTAAATGGGGATGGATTCATGAATCAGCGGTTTGCCACCTGCACCGCATTGCTGCTCGTCGTTTCTGCCTGCACCTCTCCCGCCACTGAAGGTGGACTCGGTCCGGCCCCGACAGTCGCCAGCATCCAGATCTCGCCCGACAGCGCGACCCTGCAGGCGGGGGACTCGATCGTTCTGCATGTCAACGCTCACATGTCCGATGGTTCGACCGCATCGGTCCCGGTCGGCTGGGTCGTCACCGGCGGCACGGTGAGCGCGGGAGCGGTCTACCACGCCGGTACCACGCCGGGGCAGTACCTGGTCATCGCGAACACCGCGCAGTTCCTGCACGCGGACACGGCGGTGGTCATCGTTCACTAACTCTGGGCCCTACGGGCTCCCAAGGAGAAGGCTTCATGAGCCAGCGGTTTGCGGCCTGCGCCGCGTTGCTGCTTGTCGCTGCTGCCTGCACCACCCCCGCCACTGAAGGTGGACTCGATCCGGCCCCGGTCGTCACCGGCATCAGGATCGTGCCCGACAGTGCGACCCTGCAGGCGGGAGACTCGATCGTCCTCAGCGTCGGTGCCCTCATGTCCGATGGCTCGACCGCATCGGTTCCGGTTGGCTGGGTCGCCACTGGCGGCACGGTGAGCGCCGGGGCCGTGTACCATGCCGGCACCACGCCAGGTCAATACCTGATTATCGCGAGTACCGCGCAGTTCCTGCACGCGGATACGGCGCGGATCGTCATCCGGGATACCACGACCGCGCCCACGCTGTCGAGCCTCATTGTTGCGCCGGCCTCGACCACGCTCGACCCCGGCGCATCGGCGACCTTCGCCGCGCAGGGATTCTGGAGTGACGGCAGCGTCCACCCCGTGAGCGTCACCTGGGCCGGCACGGGGGGCAGCATTTCCGCCGGTGGGGTCTACCGGGCAGGTTCCCTTCCCGGGAACTTCCGCGTGATGGCGACCACGCCTCCAAACCTGGTCGATACCGCCTACGTGACGGTGCGCGATACCACGACACCGCCCGCCACCGGCACGGTGCTGTTCACCGAAGCGTTCGAGGATGCCAGCGTCAGCGGCCGCGGCTGGTACGACAACACGGCGCCGGCGGTGTCCACGGTGGAGCACCACGGCGGAGCCGGGGCGCTGGAGATGGCCTTCCTCGCCGGCGGAACCAAACCGGTCAAGGGCGGCGCGCTCCGCCACAAGTTCACGGCGAGCGACCGGGTCTTCCTCCGCTACTGGGTGAAGTACAGCACCAACTGGGTCGGTTCCGGGGTCGCCTACCATCCGCACGAGTTCTACTTCGTCACCAATCTGGATGGCGACTGGATCGGGCCCTCGGCCACCCATCTGACGACCTATGTGGAACACAGCTATCAGAACGGCGGGATCCCCCGGCTCGCGATGCAGGATGCGCTGAACATCGACACCACGAAGATCAACGTCGACCTCACCAGCCTCACCGAACAGCGTGCCGCGGGCGGCTGCAATGGCAGCCCCGATGGATACACCACCAACTGCTACCAGCAGGGCGGCCAGTGGTTCAACGAGAAGCGGTGGAATGCCGCCCAGCCCGCCTTCACCGCGACACCGGGCCCCGGCTACAAGAACGCCTGGCACAAGGTCGAGGTGTACTTCCAGCTCAATTCGATCCAGAACGGGACGGCTCAGAACGACGGCATCGCGCAGTACTGGTTCGACGATCAGCTGCTCATCGACCACCAGAATATCCAGTTCCGGACCGGGGCCAACCCGACCATGAAGTTCGACCAGTTCCTGATCGCGCCCTGGATCGGTGTCGGTTCTCCCGTCGCGCAGACGATGTGGGTGGACGACGTCGTGGTGGCGACGAGCCGAGTCCCCTAGCGCCTCACGCCGGCGCGGCCTCAGCGGTTAGAATTGGAGCGGCATGCCAGGACTGTTCCCCTCTGACCGCTGACGGCTGATGGCACTCGCTCCCGCCAGACGTACCCGCACGTTCCGCGAATCGGTGATTCGCGGCATGTCCCGCCTCGCGGCGGAGCACGGCGCGATCAACCTCGCGCAGGGCTTTCCCAACTTCGCCGCCCCCGAGCTGCTCAAGGAAGCGGCGGCGAAGGCCATCCACGACAACGTCAACCAGTATGCCATCACCTGGGGCGCGCGCCATCTCCGGGAAGCGGTCGCCCGCAAGTATCACGACTGGTATGCGCTCAGCGTGGATCCGGAAACCGAGGTCACCATCACCTGCGGCGCCACCGAGGCGATGATCGCGACCCTGATGGCGTTGGTGGATCCGGGCGACGAAGTGATCGTCTTCGAGCCGTTCTACGAGAACTACGGACCGGACACGGTGCTGTGCGAGGCGACTCCCGTCTACGTCCCGCTCTTTCCAGGCGAGCCGCTGGACCTCGACCGGCTGGCCGCGGCCTTCTCGCCGCGTACCCGCGCCATCATCGTCAACACACCCGCCAACCCGGTCGGACGCGTGCTCAGCCGGACCGAACTCGAGGGGATCGCCGCGCTCTGCATGCGCCATGACGCCTGGGCCATCACCGACGAGATCTACGAGCATATCCGCTACGAGGGCGAACATATCCCGATCGCGACTCTGCCCGGGATGCGGGAGCGGACGATCACGATCAGCGGCGCCTCGAAGACCTTCAGCATCACGGGCTGGCGCATCGGGACCGTGGTCGCCCCCGCCGCCGCCACCGATGCGATCCGCAAGGTCCACGACTTTCTCACGGTCGGTGCGCCCGCCCCCCTGCAGGAGGGCCTGGCCGTCGCGATGGAGGCCCTCGGCCGGGAGTATTACGACGCGATGGCCGCCTCGTATCGCCGGCGCCGCGACCTGCTGTATGCCGCCGTGGTGCGGGCGGGCTTCCGTGCCACGACGCCGGAGGGCGCCTACTACATCCTTGCCGATTTCTCCGCGCTCTCCGAGCTCGAGGATACCGCCTTCGCCTACTGGCTCGCCCGGGAGCGAGGCGTCGCCCCGGTGCCCGGCTCCAGCTTTTTCAGCCGGCCGGAACTCGGTCGAAAATACGTCCGCTTCGTCTTCTGCAAGACCGACGATCTGCTGGAGGAAGCGGCCGCGCGCCTGACGAACAGCGGCGCTCCCGGCGCGCGAACGGCCCGCGACCTGCAGCGCTGAACCGCCGGTTGCCGCCGGATCATCCGTCCGGTATTCTCCACCTCTGATGCCCGGCCGACTCTCTCCCAGCCTCCGTGTGATCGCCCTGCTGCTGGCGGTGCTTCTGCCCGCCGGTGAGCTGGTCGATGGCGCCGGGCTGCACCACTGCCCCGATCACGATGCGGGACTGGGGGTGTCACTCGGCCCGCGTCATGCGCATCATCATGGCCCGTCGCACGACACGCCGCGACATGAGCACCAGAGCGGCTGTCCCTGCCTCGGCGTGGGGCACACCAGCCAGGCGGCGGTACTCTCGAGTGCCGCACCCGCGCTCGTGGTGCGCGCCGAGCTGGCGATCGCCCCCGGCTTTGCGGACCCCGCAGTCGTCCGGCCGGTACCCGCTCACCGGCTTCCCTTCGCCATCGGTCCTCCCCGCCTCGTCCCGTCCAGCATCGCCTGAGACTCCCGCGTGGTGTGCGCCCTCGGCGCGCTAGCCAGCGGGCGCGTCGCCACTCCCACGGGGAGCGGTGCCGCGTTTCCCTCACGTTCGACGAGACAGGACCCCATGTCCCTCCAGATTGTTGCCAAGTCGGTGCGCGCGCTGCTGCTCGCCTGCCTGCTTCCCCCGGCAGGCGCGCTCGCCGCGCAGCAGGCCGACTCGACCCATCAGCACGGGGATACCCTCACCCGGCCCGTGAAGCTGGGGGAGATCACGGTGACGGCGACCCGCGCCCGTCGCGATGCCCCCTCAAGCAGTGTCACGGTTCCCGCGGCGGAACTCCGAAAGGTGACCGCCCTCAACGCCTACGATCTCGTCCGCCAGACCGCCGGCATCGAAGTGCACGATCAGGGACAGGGGCCCGGCTTCGCCTCCGATGCCTCCGTGCGCGGCTTCAGTTCCGACCATTCCACCGATCTCGCGCTCTGGGTGGACGGTGTTCCCATCAACGAGCCGGTCAACGGCCACTCCGAGGGCTATAACGACTGGGCGCTGCTCTTTCCGCAGGCGATCAGCACCATCGACGTGATCAAGGGACCGACCAGCGCGCTGTACGGCAACTTCGCGCTGTCCGGTGTGGTCAACGTGCGCACCCTCGAGCGCATGTCAGGCACGGAGGCCTGGGCCAAGGGCGGGTCCTACGGCCGCGTCGAAGGCGCGGTTCTCACCGGGTTCGACCATGGCCGCACGGGCGGCGTGATCGGCATCCGTGGTGAACGGGAAGGCGGGTGGCGGCCCAACTCCGACTACAAGCTCGGTCAGTTCCACGGCCGCATCGTGCACGATCTCTCCAGCCGCACCAGTCTCGATGCCGGTGTGGAGCTCTACGCCGCCGGATGGAACAGCCCCGGTTTCATCACCGACAGTCAGTTCGCGGCGGAACAGTTCAACGTGGTCTCCAATCGCACGGACAATGGCTTCAAGCGCCGAGGCCAGGAGCGGGTAAGCCTGCGGGTCCTGGCCCGGCCCGACCTCCTCTGGCGCTCCACCGCCTACGCCACCCAGGGTCGCTGGCAACTCTTCCTGACCACGCCCCCCGAGGGCGGCGGCGGTGAGGGGTCGGGAAGCCAGACTGAAGAAGAGGATCACCGCTACGGCTTCGGAGTGACCAGCGCGCTCACGCTTTCCCGCGAGCGGGTGACGGTGACGGCGGGTGTCGAGGGACGCTACGATCACTCGCACTACGAGAACTACTTCACCACCAACACCGCGCGGGACTCGGTGCAGACCGCTGTCCGGGCGCGCCAGGCGACGGGGGCGCTGTTCGTCGAATCCTCCACCAACCTCGGTCACCACTTCCGCATGGACCTGGGAGCCCGGCTCGAGAGCCAGGACACCCGGGTCGAGCCGGATGCCGGCGGCTCGGCGCATGCGAGCAAGTCGATCGTCGCGCCGAAGGCCGGCCTCCTCTATCACCTGCCGCGCCTGGCCAGTCTGTATGCCAACGTCTCGCGTGGCTTCCGGCAGACCGACGGGATCGTCGAGGATCCTACGCTGCCTTTCATCACTGCCTGGGCGTACGAGACGGGCCTCAAGCTGGACGCGCCCCAAGTCAGTGCATCGGTCGCCGTCTTCCGGACCGACGTGAACAACGAGCAGACCTTCAATCCGATCACCCTCAGCTCGACCAGCGGCGGCCGGAGCCGGCGTCAGGGCGTCGAGCTGGAACTGCGCCTCCGGCCCACCGAATCGGTCAGCCTCACCGGTGACTGGACCTTCAACGACGCCAGGTACCGGCGCCTCGTGACGGCCGACGGCGACACGCTGGACGGTGCCCGGGTGTTCAACACCGCCCGCTACATCGGCTCGGCGGCGTTCGAGGTGGCACCGCCGCTCTCGATCTGGCGCCTCCGGCTGAGCACCAACGCGGTCGGAGCGTACAGCCCGTTCGACATGCCCGGTGTCGAGATCAAGCCGTACGCGCTGCTGCACGCATTCGGCAGCGTCCGTTTCGGCCTCGCGACGCTCGGCGTCGGCGTCCGCAACCTGCTCGGACACCAGTATCGCGAACTCGAGGCGGGCGGCTTCGCGGTGCCGGGGCAGCCGCGCACCGTCTACGGCTCGCTCGACTGGATTTTCTGAGCGGCGCCCGGCCGAGAACCGATTCCCGGCTCACCTCGTTGAAGGGGTGCATCGCTCCCTGATCACCCCTTCTTCGAGGTTCTGTATGTGGCTGTCCCTCCGAGCCGGTGTCGCTGCCGGCCTGCTGTTCGCCGCCGCGACCCTTCCCCTCGCCGCGCAGGATTCGACCATGATGAAGAAAGCCGCGATGGGCCACGACAAGATGGCGCCCGCGATGATGGACCATGGCATGATGGACAAGGAAATGGTGGCGCCCCACGGAATGTTCGCCGGGCAGCACGACCATACAGTCCGCGGCAGCTATTCGATCGTGGAGAAGGATGGCCGGCAGACGCTGACGCTGGCCGACGATTTCGCCCTCGACGGCGCGCCCGATCCATACATCGTGCTCAGCGCCGATGAGATGGGCGCTGGCGCAAAGACCCTCAATCTGGGTGCGCTGAAGCGGAAGAAGGGCGCCTCGACGTTCGCCATCCCCGCCGGGACCGACCTGGCGCAATACTCCCACGTGCTGGTCTGGTGCAGGAAGTACAACGTGACGCTCGGCGCGGCGGATCTGGCGCTTGCCGGCGCGATGATGCATAACTGAGTCGTGCCCGACTCCGAGTCACGTTTCACCAGTCCTTCCCCGTCGGGCCGCCTCGATGGCGGCCCGGCGGCCCGGCTGCTCACCCTTGAGCGGGAGGCGTCGCTGCAGGCGCGACTGCTCGCCCGAGACGAACGCGCGCTCGTCGAACTGGTCGAGATCGCGACGCCCTGGCTGCTCGGCGTCGCGCAGGGCATGCTCTCGGATCGTGACGAGGCGGAGGAGGTCGTGCAGGAGGCGTTCACCATCGCGTGGCGGCGGGTGGACCTCTTCGATCGCGAGAGTGGCCGGCTGATCCCCTGGCTCCTGCGCATCACGCGCAACCGCGCCATCGACCGCCTGCGTGGTCACCGGCGCCGGGTGCTCAAGGCGCGCCGGCTGGAGAGCTTCCAGGTGTTCGGCGATGGTTCCACCGCGCCCAAGGAGCCCGACGAAACCGCCCATCCGGGCTGGCACGTGCACGAGACCGTGCATGCCGCGCTCCGGCAGCTTCCGGACGAGCAGCAGGAGGTCGTGCGGCTCGCCTACTTCGAAGGCCTCACCCATTCCGAGATCGCGGGGCGGCTCGGAATCCCCCTTGGCACGGTGAAGACGCGACTCCGGCTCGCGTTCGACAAGCTTCGGACCGGACTCGCCTCGATCAGAGAGTGGGTGTTATGACACCGCATGAATGGTTCCTCGAGCATCGCACCGCCTTCGTCATCCGCACTCTGGAGCCCGACGAGGAGCGGAGTTTCCGCGAGCATCTCGCCGGCTGCGCCGAATGCCGCGACGAGGTCGAGCGTGCCGAGCGGGATCTGGCCTGGCTCCCCATGGGCGTCGTGCCGGTCACGCCACGGCCTGGGCTCACCCGTTCGCTGGTTGATGGCGCGCTCGGCACCCGGCGCGCTCCGCCCCCATGGCTCGTGCCGCTCGCCCTCGCCGCGTCGCTCGTGCTCTCAGTCGGATCGTGGTACTGGGCCTGGTCCACGGTTCGCGGTTTCGAGGAGGAGGTCGCGGTCGAGCGGGGGCGCGTCGGCCGGGAACTCGCGATGACCCGCGACACCCTCGGCATCATCCGTCAGGCGGGCATGGTGCGCCATGTGGATATCACCATGGGCGACCACAAGGGCGGGCTGATCATTTTCGCGGACACCGAGACCCATCGCTGGAACGTGATGGTCTACGGGCTCCCGGCGCCGCACCCCGGGCAGGTCTGTCAGTTTTGGTTCATCACCGACTCCGGCATGGTGAAGAGCGTCCCGGTGCAGACGCAGATGGGCGCACCAGCCTTCCTCACGCTGGGCATGCCGAGTGCGCCCGGAAAGGTGATGGGAGCCGCGCTCACGGTGGAGCCGGCGGGATCGACCAATCCGTCCCCTGAGGGTCCCCAGCTCGCGCACCTCATGCTGTAGTCCGGAGCGAGTGGCGGTCTTGCCTCTGCCCGGTAAATTTGAGGGCGATGCCGCCACCCTCGCGCCCACCCTCCTCCCGCCACCTTCTCCGCCCTGGTGCCCCCGGATTCGGGGGACCGATCGCGCTGGCCAGCTCTATGTATCGGGTCCTCGTCGTGGCACGCCGGGGCGGACGCATGACCAAGGCTCGCCGAGTCCCGAGGACGGTCAACTGGCCGCGCAGTCTGCGGGAGAAATCACTGTGAAATGGTCCGGCGCGCGGATATCGCGCATCGTGCTTGCGTGCGGTCTGCTCGGGCTGGTCGCGGCGGCATGCGGCCGCCACCCGAAGCCGGCTCCCGCCTCCTTCGGCAATCTGGATTCGCTGGTGCGGAACTCGAAGGGGGACGCCAAGGTTTGGTTCCACGTGGCCCGGGCGGTCATCGGCGGCGACAGCACGGTGGCCGTTCATGCGTCGGAACTGCTGGCCCACGCCGGTCCCGCCGCCCTGCCGGCGGTGCGTCTCCTCCTCCGCAGGTTTGATTCCAGGAGCCAGCGACTCGGTGCCTACGCGCTGGGCTCCATCGGCCCTGCCGGCGAGCCGGCGATCGCGGACCTCATCCCCCTCATGGGTGGTCCCGATTCAGCCGTGGCGAACATGGCCGACTGGAGCCTGACCCGGATCGCCCCGGAGCACGCGCCCCGACTGCTGACCCTCGCCCACGATCTCCGCTATGGGGACGACGGGACCCGGGTCGAGGCCGCGCTGGCGCTGAAGCAGATCGACGCGGACCTGGAGCCGGTCTGTCCGCTCCTCGTCCTGCGCCTCGCGGATCCCAGCCCGCCGGTGCGCGCGGCCGCCTTCGGGGCGCTGGACCGCGCAGGGGCCTCGCTCCTTCCCTGTCTGCAGCAGCCGCGCAACGAGGCCGACCCGATGGTCCGGGCCGCGACACGTCTCCTGCGGATCCGGATCGGCGGTGGCGGCGGCGGGCTGGGGAGCTAGGCGGGCGCAGGGAGGCGGGCGGTAAATGATGCGCCCGGAGTCACGTCATCCAGTGTCAGGCGGCCGCCGTGGGCTTCGACGATCGAGCGCGCGATGGCGAGCCCCAGCCCCGATCCGGGCGTGCCGATGTTGAGCCGCGCGAACCGCTCGAAGACGCGTTCGCGCTGATCCGCCGGGATTCCCGGGCCGAAATCGCGCACCGTCACCCAGGACCATCTGCCGTCACCGCCGGTCGTCGTGCCGGTGCTGACTTCGATGGCCGATCCCGGCGCGTGAATCATGGCGTTGTGGAGCAGCACCAGGAGCGCGCGCTCAAGCAGTGCGGGGTCGCCATCCACCGGGGCGGCCTCGAACTCTCCGCGCCGCAGTTCGTGACCCGCCGCCGCGGGGTGTGCCCGCGCGCGGGACAGGGCCTGGTTCACCACGTCATCCAGATAGATCCGCTGCCGGGACGGCTGGATGGCGTTCGCGTCGCCCCGCGCGATGAGCAGCAGGTCACCCACCAGCAGGCCCAGTTCGTTCGCTTCCGACGCGATCCGCTCCATCGCCTGCTGGTACAGCTTCACGTCCCCCTCGCCCCGCAGCGTGACCTCCGCTTCGCTGCGCAGGATGGCTACCGGCGTGCGCAGCTCATGCGCGGCGTCGGCGAGGAACTGGCGCTGCCGCTGTGCGACGCCCCGCTCCCACTCGAGCGCGGTCGAAAGCCGGTCGACCAGCATGTTGAAGGCGTCGGTGAGGGTCGTGATCTCGTCGCCGGCGGCGTGTCGGGGGAGGCGGTCGAAGCGCACGGCGCCCGTGGCGACCTCATTGCCGATCCGCTCGGCGGACTCAGCCACCCGGATGATCGGCCGCAGCACCAGTCGCGCGGCCGAGGCGCCGATCACCGCCCCCAGCACCAGGATGAGTGGCAGGATCGTGGCGAGGCTCCGCGTGATCCGGATCAGCCGCCGCTCCAGCGGCAGCGTGCTCATCGCGACCGCGAGTTCGACCCTGTCGTCCAGCGGCACCCGGATGATCCTCGCCTCGCCATCGCGCAGTCGCAGGGTGACCGGACTACCCAGCGGTCCGCTTGGCGGCACGTCGTTGAAATAGGGCTCGTCGGGAAACTGCCGGCTGACGGTGATGAGCTGCCCGGTACTGTCGAACGCGACCACGGTGCGGTCCCCGTATACCAGCTCGCTCACGATGTGGCTCACGGCTGCCGTGGTCGAGCCGAACTCGGGCCGGTCGAGCCGGAAGATGGACTGCGCGCCCCGTCCGGCGTCCCTCAGGCTGTGGTCGAAATCCCGCCGGTACCCGCGGGCGAGGTAGAGATAAATGCCGAGGGCTCCGAGTCCCATGAGGACCGCGAAGCCCGCGGCAAAGACCAGCGACAGCCGGACCCGGAGGCCGAGGGAGTTCACCCGTGGCGGGCGCCCCGCGCGGGATCCATCGTGTACCCCGCGCCACGAACCGTGTGGATCAGGGCTGTCATGCCCGGCGGATCGATCTTGCGGCGAAGTCGGGAAACGTACACGTCGATGATATTGGAAAAGGGGTCGTAGTTCTCGTCCCAGACGGCGGCGCTGATCGCCGCCCGGCTGCACACCTGGCCCACATGCCGTGCAAGATACTCCAGCAGCGAATACTCCGTCGTGGTCACCTCGATGGGCGTTCCGCTCCGGCTTACCGTGCGGCTCGCCGGGTCGAGGGCGAGGTCGGCGACCTCGACCAGCGTCGGCCGGCTCTCGGGCTGCCGCCGATGGAGTGCCCTGAGCCGGGCGAGCAGTTCATCGAACGAGAACGGCTTGACGAGGTAGTCGTCCGCCCCGCTGTCGAGACCCGCCACGCGGTCCTCGACCGAGTCCCGCGCCGTGAGCATCAGGATCGGCACCGGCACGGCCCGCTTGCGAAGCTCCGCCGCCAGCCCGAACCCGGAACCGTCCGGAAGGTTCACGTCGAGAATCACCGCATCGTACCGATCCATCTCCAGCTTCGCGCGGGCCGTGGACAGCCGGTCCGCCACGTCGACGGCGTGCGAGGCCTGACGAAGTCCGCGGGCGATGCTGTCCGCGAGTCTCGCTTCGTCTTCAACCAGTAGTACGCGCAAGGTCTCCGTCCCTTCAGTCGTCGCGGTCGCCATCGGATTTCCTCTCCCGTCCGGCAGGTGCCATGCTGTCCACCGGCGCTGTGGCTTCGGCCGGAATCATGATTCTTGAAGTGTCCGTGCGGAGTTCGTCGTGCCGGATCAGGCCGCCGGCGAGCGCGCTCCAGGCAAAGAGACCGGAACTCACCAGGAGCCCCGCGAGCGTGAGACCCGCGGTGGCCGTCGGCACACCGCGTCCGCCCCGGCTCTGCCACAGCACCACCGCGCCGATCGCCCCCGTCAGCAGGATCGCGATCAGGCCCGCTTCGGCTCGCTCTTCATGGTCGTGTACCAGCCGCTCCTGCAGCCATGCGGAGTCCTCCACCTTCTCCTCCGCCGGTTCCCCCGTGAGGAAGACCGGGTAGCTCAGCGCGGCGACGATGATCGCGGCGCCAAGCGCGGCCCGGAGCACGTCGCGTGATTTCCGGATCATGCCCCACAGCAGCAGACCTGCCACCAGGGGTGTGCCCAGGATCGGCAGGTGATTGATCATCAGATGAAGGTGCGCGGCGTCCATACGGGCTCCCGAAAAGGTGGTGACTTCTGGAGAGCAACCTAGGACAGGGGGATGAATTCATGATTAAAGCGTCTCGCCACCCCATTCACTGCCGGTTCATCTCACCACCTTACGTTGCCCGCATCCAACAGACAACGGTCTGATATGCTGTTCAAGCTCATGTTATCCCTGACCTTAGCGACCCCGACGACCGACACACTGCGGTTGCGGGCCGCCGAAGCCCTTGGCCGTGCGGTGGATCACTCCCTGACGCTGGCGGCCGCCGATGCCCGCCGTCGTGGGGCGATGGAAGGCGCCCGCGCCGCCCGCGGCTGGCGCAATCCCACCTTGAACGTGACCGCCGAGAATCTCGGCGCCCAGTATGCCATTACCGGCCGGAACGGTCTGGCCGGAACCGAGGGGCAGGCGACCCTTTCCGGCTGGCTGCCACTGGGAGGGGACCACGGGGCCATGATCCGTCAGGCGGAGGCCGGCTCGCTGGTCGCCGTAAGCCAGCGGGACCTCGCGGATCGGGAGGTGCGCTCGGTGACACTTGCCGCGATCGCGGTGGCAACGCGCGACCGCGTCTTCGCCGCGTCCGCGCGCGAGGAGAGTCAGGCGCTGGAACGCTTCGCCCGGGAGATGACCCTGCGCGCCGAGAGCGGACGCTCCGCAGGAGGAGAGGCCGCCCGCGCGCGTCTCGAAGCGACCCTGGCCTACGCGAGGGCCGCTCGTCGGTCGGCCGAGAGCGCGGCCAGTCTCGCGGAATTGCGCCGACTGATTGCCCTCGGCCCCGATACGCTGCTGATGCTGGATGATGAGAGCTGCCAGAACATCCCCGCTGCGGTTGGGGCCGTTCCCGAGATAGGCATCGCCGACGGCCAGTTGGCGGCGGCTCGGGCCCAGGCGGACGTGGCGCGCGCTCGCGCCATGCCGGATCTCATTCCGCAGATCGGCCTGCGGCGTTCGGCGGGTTTCAGCGGACTGCTCCTGGGATTCAGCATCGACCTCCCCGTCTTCACATCTGGGGGAGCTGGCGTCCGTGCCGCGCGCGCGGAGCTGGCTGCCGTCGAGGCGGAACGGGCCGATCTCGCCTCGCGCATCAAGTCGGAGGAACTCGCGGCCCGGGCGGCGCTGCTGGATCTCGAATCGGCGGGCGAGCGATTCGACGCCGTCTGGCAGGCGGATCTCGATCGGGCGCTGCACGCGGCGCAGGAGCGGTATGACGCCGGCGAGGGAACCCTGGCCGAACTGCTGGATGTCCGCCGGGCGCGGCTCGCCGCGCTGGACGAGTACGAGACCTGGCGTGCTTCACGTCGTCTTGTGCGCATCCGGCTGGCTCGCGTCGCCGGCGCGCCCATCGATCCTTCCATTCTGTGCGATACCGATTTCAGGAGGTCCTCGTGAACCATCTGCTTCGTATTGGTGCCCCCGTCGTCGCGCTGGCGCTGTCCGCCGCCTGCGGCGGTGAGGGGCCTGCGCCTGCCGCCGCTGCGCTTCCACCCGGCACCGTGGTCCTCACGGAGGCGCAGCGGCGCTCCGCAGGGATCGTCGTGGACACGACGCGGGCCGAGTCGGTTCGCCTTCCCCTGCGCGTGGCTGGCACGGTGGTCACTCCCGACCCCCTGACGGCCCACCTGGGCTCGATTGTGGAGGGCCGGGTGGAGAAGGTCGAAGTCCTGCCCGGGGACCGCGTGAAGGCGGGCGATCCACTGATCCACATTCATTCGCACGAGGTGGCCACCGCGCAGCGCGACCTCGCCACCGCAGGAGCCCAGGTCGGTGTCGCGGAAGCCGCCTACCAGCGTTCCGCCCGCCTCTTCGCGGCGGAGGCGGTCAGCAGGGAGGAGGTTGAGCGACGCAGCGCTCAGCTGGTGGAAGCCCGAGCCGAGCTGACCCGCAGCCAGGAGGTGGTGGCGCATCTCAATCCCTCACCTGCCGGTGATGTAGTGGTTCGCGCCCCGCGCGCCGGCACGGTCTTCGAGGTGAAGGTTCGTGAAGGGGAGGCTGTCGTCGTGGGCGTTCCGCTCATCACACTCGGGGATGCCAGCCGTCTGTGGGTGACCGGTTTCATCCCGGAGAACGCCGCGGTCGGGATCGCCGCGGGCACGCCGATCATGGCCGGCTTCGACGCGCTGCCGGGGGCGGATGTGAGCGGACGCGTGGTGCGGCTCGGCGGCATCGTGGACTCGCTGCGGCGTGCGGTTGAGATCCGGGTGGAGCTCAGTCAGGTGCCCGCCGGACTTCGGCCGGGAATGTTCGCGTCGCTGCTCGTCCCGGTGGCGGACCGGCAGGAGCGCGTGGTGCTGCCCCAGGACGCGGTGCAGCGCACCGCCGACGGTGAGATCGTCTTCGTGGAAGACCAGCCCGGCACCTATCACGTCCGGAGCGTGAAGACCTTCGCGCTTCCCGATGGACGGCAGGCGGTCGAGGGGATTCCGCCCGGCGTCCTGGTTGTGGTGCGCGGTGCATACGCCCTCAAGTCCCAGCTCGAGACTTCGTCGACGGGAGGGAAGTGATCATGCTGGCCGCTCTCATCCGGGCCGCGCTCAGGCAGCGGCTCTTCATCGCCGGGGGTGTCGCGACGCTGTTAGGGATCGGCATCTGGGCGCTCGCGACTATCCCATTCGAGGCCTTCCCGGACATCACGGCGAACTCGGTCAGCGTGATCGCCGAAGCGCCGGGAATGGCGCCGCAGGAGACGGAGCAACTCGTCACCTTCCCGATCGAGCGCGCCCTGCTCGGCCTGCCCGGCGCCGAAGCCGTGCGCTCGACCACCAAGTTCGGTCTGGCGATCACCCAGATCGTGTTCAAGGACCGCGTCGATGGCTACTTCGCGCGTCAGCTCGTGTCCCAGCGGCTGGGCGATCTCGCCGGTTCGCTTCCCCCCGGGGTCACACCGGTGCTCGGGCCGGTGTCCACCGCCATGGGGGAGGTGTATCAGTACGTCCTGACCTCGTCGTCGGCGGAATGGTCGACGGGGCAACTGAAGACGCTGCAGGACTTCACCCTCGCGCCCATGCTCCGGACTCTCGAGGGCGTGGCCGAGGTCAACTCGTGGGGAGGGCAGACGGAGCAGTTCAACGTCGTCGTCGACCCGCGCCGCCTGGCGGCAGCGGGCCTCACGCTCTCCCAGGTCGAGGATGCACTCCGGGCCAACAACGGCAATTTCGGCGGCGCCTACACCGAGCACCAGGGCGAACGCTTCATCGTCTATGGCCGGGGTCGCCTGACCGGTGCCGCGGACATTGAGCGGGTGCCTCTCGTCACTCGCGGTGGAGTCCCCATTCTCGTGCGGGACATCGCGACGGTGGAGCAGGGCGCGCTGCCGCGGCAGGGCGCGGTGACCTGGGATGGCAAGCGTGAGGTCGTGGGTGGCATGGTCATCATGCGGAAGGGAGAGAACGCGCAGCGCGTCATCGCCAGAATCAAGGCACGGATCGCCGAGATCGTACCCACCCTCCCGCCCGGAGTCCGGCTGGTTCCGTTCTACGACCAGACCGAACTCGTGTCGAGGACCACCCACACGATCCAGAAGAACCTGCTGCTGGGTGGGGCGATGGTCATCATCCTGCTCTGGCTATTCCTGAGGAACTTCGCCGCCAGCCTGATCGTCGCCGCGGTCATCCCGCTGTCGATGCTCTGGGCCTTTGTCGCCATGAAATTGTTCGGCTACTCGGCGAACCTGATGAGCCTCGGTGCGCTCGACTTCGGGCTGCTGGTGGACGGGTCCGTCGTGATGATCGAGAACATCCTGCGGCGCGGTGGCCGGCCGGATGAGCGCCCCCACGACGTCTCCGAGCGAATCCGCAAGGCCGCGCTGGAGGTCGGCCGGCCGGTGGTGTTCGGCATCGCCATCATCGTGGCGGTGTACCTGCCGCTGTTCGCCCTCGAGGGCACGGAACGGAAGATGTTCGTGCCGATGGCGTTCACCGTGGTGGTCGCGGTGCTCGGCTCGCTCCTGATCGCACTCACCGTCGTGCCGGCCGCGGCCCGTACCTGGCTCGCCCACGCGGTCGAGCCCCACTCGGATCGCTTCGAGCGCTTCAAGGACCGGTACCGCACGATCCTTCAGGGCACCCTTCGCAATCGCGTGGCGGTACTGGGAGCCGCCGGCGTGCTGGTCGTCCTGTCCGTGTTCGGGGCGACACGACTCGGGCGTGAGTTCATGCCGCGACTCGACGAAGGGAGTGTGCTGGTGCAGACGCGGCGCCTGCCCTCCACCGCCCTCAGTCAGGGCACGGAGTTCTCGCTGCAGCTCGAGCGCGCGCTCCGGAGCCTGCCCGAGGTCCGGACCGTCGTGTCGAAGCTCGGGCGCCCCGACCTTGCCACCGAAGCCATGGGGACGTACGAATCCGACACCTACGTCATCCTCAAGCCGCGCGAGGAGTGGCGAAAGGGCGGCAAGGAGGCGCTGCTTGCCGCCATGGACAGCGTGCTGCGCCAGATCCCCGGCATCACCTACGCCTTCACCCAGCCGATCCAGATGCGGCTGGACGAGGCTGAGAGCGGCATCACCACTGACGTGGGTATCAAGATCATCGGCACCGATCCCGAACGCCTGGCGCAGCTCGCCAGCCGGGTCGAGCAGGTGCTCCGCACGGTGCCGGGTGCGGCGGAAGTGAAAGCGACCGCCGCGGCCCGGGTCAACCAGTTGCAGGTTGATCTGGACCGGGAGGCGATGGCCCGCTACGGCATTGGGGCGCAGGACGTCGGGCGTGAGGTGGAGCGCGCGCTGGGGGCGTCGGTGGCGACCACCGTGGTGGATGGCCCGCGGCGCATCGGCGTCGCAGTTCGCGTCCCGGGCGCCGGGACCCTGGTCCCGGAGGGTCTGGGTGATCTCCCCGTGCCGACACCTACCGGCGGGCGGGTTGCCCTGTCCGCAGTGGCCCGGCTCAAGGTCGTCCAGGCACCCGAGGCGTTCGCCCATGAGGGGGCGCAACGCATGGTGGTCGTGGGCGCCAACATCCGCGGACGGGATGTCGGCGGGTTCGTCACCGAGGCCACCGCCCGTCTGGCAAGCGAGGTGCCGGCGCCTGAAGGGTATCGCTACGAGTGGGGCGGGCAGTACAAGCACCAGCAGACGGCCATGCGTCGACTGGCGATCCTCGTGCCGCTTGCGATCGTTGGCATCTACCTGCTCCTGTTCCTGGCGTTCCGGACGGTCCGGCACGCGGCGCTCATCATGTCCAATGTGCCGTTCGCGCTGGTCGGCGGGATCGCGGCCCTGGGCATCGCGCACCTCAATCTCAGTATCTCGGCCGCGGTGGGGTTCATCGCGCTCTTCGGCATCGCGGTGCTCAACGGCGTCGTCATGGTGAGCTGCATCAACGAACTCCGGCATGACGGCCTGCCGGTGGAGGAAGCCGTACTGGAGGGCGCCGCCAGCCGGCTGCGGCCGGTGCTGATGACGGCCCTGGTGGCCGGCTTCGGCTTCGTGCCGATGGCGCTGTCCAGTTCCCCCGGCGCGGAGTTGCAGCGTCCGCTCGCCACGGTCGTCATCGGCGGCCTGGTCACGGCCACCGCCCTGACGCTGCTGGTACTCCCGACCTTGTATGTCGTCATCGAGCGCTGGAGCACCGGCTACGCCGACGTGGAGGAGGAAAACGAAACGCCTGCACCACTGGGGGTGCAGGCGGCTGCCTGACAACTGCCGGTCGCAGAGGGTCCGTCTAGTCGTTGATCGGATCGCCGCCGAGCTGCTCGGCCTCGGGGGTCTCCTCGGGGCTGTCGTCGGAGGGGATCGAGGCCCCGTCCGCGCCAAGCAGCCGGAACGCGGCCCACTGCTGCCGCTTGGCCGCCTTGGACCGGGGGCCGTTGTACATCAGCGAGACCAGGAACATCCCGTCCTTGCGGCCGAGGTAGCCGACGAGGGTCGACACATTGGCGAGGGTGCCCGTCTTGGCGTGCACCACGCCTAGCGCGGGGAGCCCGCCGGCGAGTTTCGCCAGCGTGCCCTGCCCGTTGGCGGGGAGCAGCGACGGGAAGTTCCGGCCCGCGGGAGTGTTCTGGAAGTTCGCCATGTAGTAGATGAACGTCGCCGGGGTGACGCGGTCATCGTGGGACATCCCGCTTCCGTCGAACAGCTTCACGCCACCCGAGACGCCAGCCACCTGCTGCACATGTTCGGTCAGCAGCTCCGGCCCGCGTTCGCGGCCCGCCGCCCAGCGCAGCAGCAGCTCGGCGCCGATGTTGAGGCTCCGGCGATTGATCTCGTACGCCACGGAATCGAAGGGCGCGGACTCGACCTCGGCGAGCACTTCGGTCGGATCGTTCTCGACCGCGATGGCCTCCGGGGTCCGGTCCCAGGTGATCCCGGCCTGCGCAAGCGCCTGGGCCCAGGCGGCGGCGAGCACGGCCTTCGTGTCTCCCGCGACCGTCACCAGCCGGCGCACTCCCGCACGGGAGCCCACCGCACCAGTCACCAGATAGCCGCCGTCCTTCATCCGCGTGATGCGGAGCCGCGAGCGGCTGCCGGCCACCGTGGTCGCGTGGACGTTCACCAGCGCGCCGAGGCCGGCGGGTGATGTCTCCACCAGGACGGGTCGTGCTCCGGGCCGGGCGCCCGGCCGCACATGCAGCCAGACCACGTTTTCATGCAGCGTGAGCGAGCCGATCAGCGGCGCATAGATGCTGCCCCAGTTGCCCGCTCGCCAGGCTTCGGGGAAATGCGCTTCGGCGGGGGAACCATCGCCGGTGAGCACGGTGAGCGGTCCGCGGAGGATCCGCACGCCGGATTGCGCGAGCTGGTTGGCGAGATCCTGCAGCCGGGGTCCCCGGCCATCGGGACTCTCCAGTGTCGGGTCGCCATTGAGCTGCAGCGCCCAGCGGCCGGCCCATTCACCGGTGGCGTCATCAAGCTGGCCGTACCCGATCACGCGCGTCGCGCGACGGGCATCGGCGCCCAGCACCGTTCGGGCGTAACCGGTCGTGAGCAGCTTGACGGTCGAAGCCGGGATGAGCGGGGTGTCCTGGTTGACGCTCCACAGGATCTCACCCTGCTGGTCGGCGACAACGATCCCCCAGGTTCCGGGGGCCGAGCGGTGCGCGGAGCGATACCAGCGGTCCAGCTTCAGCTTCAGGGCCGACGGCAGCTCCTGCGCCGGCGCCCGCGACACGACCCCACTGCTCAGCAGCACGGTGGCGAAGGTCAGGGCGGAGAGGCGGGTCAGGAGGCGCACTATGTCATTATCCTCGGCAGTTTTGTCCGCTGCCTGAATGGATCTCAGTCGGCCGGAGCAATCTACCGGCCGTCCAATGTTTCGCAAGTACAGTGCAGGCAACAACTTGAATGAACTAGCGTCCGGGCTCGACGCCGGGACGCTTGAGGAGTAGTGCAAGAGGGGCGCCAGAGGCCGTCGGTGTGACGGCAATCATAGCGCAACTACTTGAGTACCAGCTTGGCGATGGTGTTGAGCTGCATGTTGCTGGTGCCTTCGTAGATCGTGCCGATCTTGGCATCCCGGTAGAACTTCTCGGCGGGATATTCCTTCGAATAGCCATAGCCGCCGAACAGTTCCAGGCACTTGGAGGTCGTCCGGTCGGCCACCTGCGAGCTGAAGAGTTTCGCCATCGCGGCCTCGAGCTGGAATGGGATTCCCCGGTCCTTCATCCGCGCCGTATTGTAGACCATGAGCCGCGCGGCCTCGAGCTCCGTCGCCATCTGCGCGAGCTGGAACTGCACCCCCTGGAAGTCGGCGATCGGCTTTCCGAACTGCTTCCGTTCCTTCACGTACTGAATCGCCGCCTCGAGTGCTCCGGTGCCGACGCCGATCATCTGCGCGCCGATGCCGATACGGCCTTCGTTCAGCGTTTCGATGGCGATCTTGTAGCCCTGCCCGACCGGGCCCAGCACGTTCTCCTTGGGAACCTTGCAGCTCTCCAGAATCAGCTCGGTGGTGCTCGAGGCACGGATGCCGAGCTTGTTCTCCTTCTTGCCGACGCTGAATCCGGGGAAACCCTTCTCGACGAGGAAGGCCGTGATCCCCTTGTAGCCCTTGCTGAAATCGGTGTTGGCGAAGATCAGGAACAGCTCGGCCTCGCCGCCGTTGGTGATCCAGAACTTGCGCCCGGTCAGCTCCCAGTGGGTCCCCTTGTCATCGGCCCGGGTCTCCAGCGCGAAGGCATCGCTTCCGCTCGCCGGCTCCGACAGCGCGAACGCGCCGAGCAGACTGACCGTCATCCGGGGGAAGTAGCGGGCCTTCTGTTCCTCGCTTCCCCAGCGGAGCAACGCGTTGTTGACAAGGGTGTTGTGCACGTCGACGTAAATCGCCGCCGAGGCGTCGACCCGGGAGAGTTCCTCGATGGCGAGGACCGAGAGGAAGATCGTGCCCCCGGCGCCTCCCCACGTCTCCGGGACTTCGATCCCCATCAGGCCCAGGTCGAACATCTTCTGGATCAGCTCGGGCCGGAACTTCGCGGCTTCGTCCATTGCGTGGACGTGCGGCTTCACCTCGGTCTCGGCGAATTCGCGGACGGTGGCGCGGAAGAGCTCTTCTTCTTCGGAAAGAAGCGTGAGCGGCTGGGCGGTCAGGGTGTCGGTCATGCGGGAAAGCTATCCGGAGGCAAGCCGCGCCGACAGCCGGTCCCGGACGGCGGGCCACTCCCCGTCGAGGATACTGAAATAGATGCTGTCCCGATTACTCCCGTCCTCATTGATCATGTGCTGGCGGAACACTCCCTCTTCGACCGCGCCCAGGCGGGCCAGCGCCGCCCGGGACTTGAGATTCAGAGTGGAGGTCTTGAACTCGACCCGCCGCAGGTGCGCGCTTTCGAATGCGTGCCGCAGCATGAGCAGCTTCGCCTCGGTGTTTGCTGCCGTGCGCTGCCATGCGGGGGCGAGCCAGGTCCACCCGATCTCCACCCGTCGGTGCGCCGCCACGTAATTGCCGAATCGGGTGCTCCCGATGACCTGCCCGGTGGCGCGCGAGATCGTCGCGAAGGGCAGCGCCGTCCCGCCTGCGGCGTCCGCCAGGGCGCGTTCCACGTATCGAGTCAGATCGGCGGCGGTCCGGATCCGGTCTACCGTCATCGCCCACAGCTCCGGCGCCAGTCCGACCTCGATGAGTCCGGGCAGGTGGGCCGGGGCGAGCGGTTCCAGGCGGAGTTGTCCGCCTTCCAGGGTCACGGGGCTGAGCAGCATGCCGCAGTCTAGTTCCCCATCTTCGTGCGGCGCCAGCCGCCCATCTTGACGAGTTCTTGATGGCGGGGTGCGGAATCCTGACCGTTCACCAACCTGGATGCCGCCATATTCGCGGTATGCCAATCGCACAGGTCTCGCTTGGATCAGGTGCATGACGCGTCGCTGAATCGCCAGGTTCCCGATTCTGCCGCTGAGGCCACTGAGCTCACCCGACGGCTTCGGATTTCGGGGTTACCGTATCTGCTGGTCGATCGTCTGGTGGGGCGCACTCGACTTGGCAGTCTTTTCCTGGCGATCGACCGGCGAGTGGACCGTCCCGTCACGGTGAAGGTGGTCGGCGACGACCTGGCCTACGATGTGGGGGGTGCGGATTTCCTGCGAGGAGTCGGCGACCTCAGGGAGACCTGGACGCCACACGTTCTCAATCCCGGGCGGGGGAGGGGCGGGAGAGGGACGCTCTGCTACATCAGCCCCTTCGTGCCCGGAATGACGCTGCGGGAGGTGCTCGGACAGATGGAGCCGTTGACAGCCGTCGAGGCGTTTCGGAATGCCTCCGAGCTGGCCGGCGCGCTGCGGCACTGGCACACCCGGGACGAGGCCCATGGGGAACTCGGTCCCGATTCGGTTCTGCTGCAGAGCGGCCAGGTCGTCGTGCTTCCCCCCGGTCAAGCGCGGCATGGCGCCCGGGCCCTCTGGCAGGACGTTCGCGCAGTGGCCGGTCTGGCGCTCGCGCTCTGGGAGCGAACCGCCCCGAATCCGGGCAGCGCCGCACAGTTGGCCCTCCCGCTGGCCACTCTCCGTGCCACGGCGGATGTCGATCAGGCAACACTGCTTTCCATGAGTCAGGTCGCGGAGTTGTTGCAGAGGGCGAGTGAGGAGGCGACGGCGCGCCCTCGCGGAGGAATGCTTGCTAGGCTGTTCGGCCGATCTTGACGGATTCCTGACGGTCCCGACCCGGTTTCCTCAGTCTTTCCTTATGTCATCGAGGCCATATTGTCCGCCGACTCCAGTCCCGAGGAACCGGTGGATTTCATGATGATTTTCCTGCTGGTCATATTGGCCCTGCTGACCTGGGGCCTCGTCCGTCTCTGTGGAAGGGTCTGAGGCCATGTCGCTCCTGAATCTGATCGTGGGCGTGATCGCCCTGGGGCTGCTGCTCTACCTGATCGTGGCGCTGCTCAAGCCGGAGTACTTCTCATGACCGCGAATGCCTGGCTTCAGCTGGGGCTGTACATGGTCATCCTGATCGGCCTGGCGAAGCCGCTGGGCGGATTCATGGCCCGGGTCTATGAAGGAGAGACCCATCTGCTGGCCCGCCTCGTCGGTCCGGTGGAGCGCCTCTGTTACCGCGTGATGGGCGTTCGCGCGGACGAGGAGATGGACTGGAAGCGGTATTCGATCGCGGTGCTTCTCTTCAGCGTGGTGGGCTTCCTGTTCGCCTACTCCTTGCAGCGGATCCAGGGAGTGCTGCCGCTCAACCCGGCCGGCATGGGAGCGGTCGAGGAGAAGATCGCGTTCAACACCGCCGTCAGTTTCGTGACCAACACCAACTGGCAGGCGTATGGTGGCGAGGCCACCATGAGTTACCTGACCCAGATGCTGGCGCTCACGGTCCAGAACTTCGTTTCCGCCGCGGCGGGGATGGCGGTGCTGGTGGCGCTCATCCGTGGAATCTCGCGGCATGAGACCGACCAGCTCGGCAGCTTCTGGGTCGATCTGGTGCGCGGGACGCTCTACATCCTGCTGCCGCTGGCCTTCATCCTTGCGCTGGCGCTGGTGTCCCAGGGGGTGGTCCAGAGCTTCGGAGCGTACAAGACCGTCCCGCTCGTCGAGGCCCTCGGCCCGGACAGCGCACGGATCACCACCCAGGTGCTCCCCATGGGTCCCGCCGCCTCACAGATTGCCATCAAGCAGCTCGGCACCAACGGCGGCGGCTTCTTCAACATCAATTCGGCCCATCCGTTCGAGAATGCCTCGCCGTTCAGCAACTTCCTTGAAGTGCTGGCCATTCTGCTGATTCCGGCGGCGCTCTGCTACACCTTCGGCAAGATGATCAGGGACACCCGCCAGGGTTGGGCGATACTCGCGGCGATGACGATCGTCTTCGTGGGACTGCTGATCCCCTGCGTCCTCGCGGAGAACGCCCATCATCCCGGCTACGCCGCGCTCGGCATCGATCAGACACCCTCCCCGCTCCAGGCCGGCGGCAACATGGAAGGCAAGGAGGTGCGCTTCGGCATCACCAACTCGGCGGAGTGGGCCGTCGCGACGACCGCGGCGTCCAACGGTTCCGTCAACTCGATGCATGACTCCTTCACCCCGCTGGGCGGCCTGATTCCGCTCTGGCTGATCCAGCTCGGCGAAATCATCTACGGGGGCGTCGGCTCCGGACTCTACGGCATGCTGCTCTTCGCGATCGTGACGGTGTTCATCGCGGGGCTCATGGTCGGGCGCACGCCGGAGTATCTCGGGAAGAAGATCGAGGCGTACGAGATGAAGATGGCGAGCCTCGCCATCCTGATCCCCAACCTCCTCGTGCTGTTCTGCACGGCCATCGCCGTGGCGACCGCCGCGGGCCGTTCCGGCATTCTCAACCCCGGCGCGCATGGCTTCACCGAGGTGCTCTATGCCTTCTCCTCGATGTCGAACAACAACGGCAGTGCCTTCGGCGGCCTGACCGCGACCAACTGGCTGTACACGCTGCTGGGCGGGATCGCGATGTGGGCCTCGCGCTTCTGGATCATCGTGCCGACGCTGGCGGTGGCCGGATCGCTGGCCCGCAAGAAGCTGGTCCCGCCCAGCGCCGGCACGCTGCCGACCCACACGCCGCTCTTCGTCGTCCTGCTGGTCGGCACCGTCCTGCTGGTGGGTGCCCTGACCCATCTGCCCGGGCTCGCGCTCGGGCCGATCGTCGAACATCTGCAGCTCTTCCCGAGGTAACGCACTCATGTCCGCGCACACCGCGCCCCGTCCGCTGTTCGATCCCGCTATCACCTGGCGGGCGATCCTGGACTCGTTCCGGAAGCTCGATCCGCGGCACATGCTCCGGAATCCGGTGATGTTCGTGGTGGAGGTCGGGAGTCTCGTCACGACGGTGCTGGCGTTCATGGCGTTCACCGGCCGGCTGAGAGAGTCCGGCGGTTTCATCCTGGCCGTCTCCGTGTGGCTCTGGCTGACGGTGCTGTTCGCCAACTTCGCGGAGGCGATGGCCGAGGGCCGCGGCAAGGCACAGGCGGATACGCTCCGCAACGCGCGACGCGATGTCCAGGCGAAGAAGCTGCAGAATCCGAAGGACAAGCTGAGCTTCGAGAATGTCCCGGCCAGCGCCCTCCGGAAAGGGGACGTCGTCCTGGTGCACGCGGGGCAGCTCATTCCGGGCGACGGCGAAATCATCGAGGGCGTCGCGTCGGTAGACGAGAGCGCGATCACTGGTGAGAGCGCCCCGGTGATCCGCGAAGGGGGCGGGGACCGGAGTTCAGTGACCGGCGGGACCAAAGTGCTCTCCGACTGGATCATCGTGCGGGTGAGCGCCAATCCCGGCGAGTCCTTCCTCGACCGGATGATCGGGCTCATCGAGGCCGCCAAGCGGCAGAAGACCCCCAATGAGATCGCCTTGGAGATCCTGCTCGCTGGCCTGACCATCATTTTTCTGGTCACCACAGTGACGCTGTCGCCCTTTTCGAGCTTCGCGGTGCAGGCCTCCGGCGCCGGTCAGCCGGTCACGGTGACGGTGCTGGTCGCATTGCTGGTGTGCCTTATCCCAACGACGATCGGCGGGCTCCTCTCCGCCATTGGGATCGCCGGCATGGACCGGATGATCCAGAAGAACGTCATCGCCATGTCGGGGCGCGCCGTCGAGGCCGCCGGCGACGTGGACGTGCTGCTGCTCGACAAGACCGGCACGATCACGCTCGGCAATCGTCAGGCGACCCTGTTCGTCCCGGCCGAGGGGATCGCGGAGGCGGAACTCGCCGATGCCGCGCAGCTCTCCTCGCTGGCGGACGAGACGCCGGAGGGACGCAGCATCGTGGTGCTCGCCAAGGAGCGCTTCGGCATTCGGGAGCGGGACATTACGGGTCTCGGCGCGACGTTTGTGCCCTTCACTGCCCAGACCCGCATGAGCGGTGTCAATCTCGGCGACCGCCAGATCCGGAAGGGCGCGGCCGACGCGGTGGAAGCCTGGGTGAAGGAGCATGGAGGACATTTCCCCGCCGGGGTGCGGACCGCGGTGGATGGCATCGCCCGCCAGGGCGCTACGCCGCTGGTGGTCGCAGAGGCGGGCCGAGTGCTGGGCGCCATTCAGCTCAAGGACATCGTCAAGGGCGGCATCAAGGAGCGCTTCGCCGAACTGCGCCAGATGGGGATCCGCACCGTCATGATCACCGGCGACAACCCGCTCACCGCCGCCGCGATCGCGGCGGAGGCCGGGGTGGATGACTTCCTGGCACAGGCGACCCCTGAAGCGAAGCTCGACCTGATCCGGAAACACCAGGCCGGGGGGCGGCTGGTCGCGATGACCGGCGATGGCACCAACGACGCGCCGGCGCTGGCCCAGGCCGACGTGGCGGTCGCGATGAACTCGGGGACTCAGGCGGCGAAGGAAGCCGGCAACATGGTGGATCTCGACTCCAATCCCACCAAGCTCATCGAGATCGTCGAAACCGGGAAGCAGATGCTCATCACCCGCGGTGCGCTTACCACGTTCAGCATCGCCAATGACGTGGCCAAGTACTTCGCGATCATTCCCGCCGCCTTCGCGACCACCTATCCGGCGCTCAAGGCCCTTAACGTCATGGGCCTAGCCACGCCGGAGAGCGCCATTCTCTCCGCCGTGATCTTCAACGCGCTCGTCATTGTCTTCCTGGTGCCGCTCGCACTCCGAGGGGTGAAGTACCGCCCCATCGGAGCCGCCGCGCTACTGCGGAACAACCTCGTGGTCTACGGTCTGGGCGGGATCCTGGTACCCTTCGCCGGCATCAAGCTGATTGACATGCTGCTGGTCAGTCTTCACCTCGTCTGAGCTCTTGCCATGCGCACCCTCATTCGCCCCGCGATACTTTCGATGGTGGTCCTGACCCTACTGACCGGGGCCATCTATCCCGCCCTGGTCACGGGTGTCTCCGACGTGCTGTTCCGGCATCAGGCGGAGGGCAGCCTGATCATGCACGGGGACGAGGTCTTCGGCTCGGAGTTGATTGGCCAGAGCTTCAGCGGACAGCAGTATTTCTGGTCTCGCGCCTCGGGGACCGGCCCGGTCCCCTACAATGGTGCCATCTCCGGCGGGGTCAACTACGGGCCTACCAACCCGGCGCAGCTCGATGCCGTGAAGGGGCGGGTCGCCGCACTCAGGGCTGCGGACTCCACCAACACCGCCCCGATTCCGGTCGACCTGGTGACGGCATCCGGCAGCGGACTCGATCCGGAGATCTCGCCGGCCGCCGCCGAGTACCAGGTGGGCCGGGTGGCTCGGGCGCGCGGACTTTCCGAGGCTCAGGTGCGGAGTCTGGTGCGGCGCTTCACCCGCAGTCGCCAGTTCGGTATTCTCGGTGAGCCTGGAGTGAACGTCCTGCCCCTCAATCTTGCCCTGGACAGCCTGAGCCAGAGTCCATGACGACCGCATGACCGAACCCAGACGGAGTCCCGAAGAACTCCTTGCCCGGATTCGCGAAGAAGAAGCGCGGGCCGGGCGCGGTCGTCTCAAGATCTTCTTCGGCGCCAATCCCGGGGTCGGCAAGACCTTCGCCATGCTGGAGGAGGCGCGGGCCCGCCGTCTCGAAGGAATGGATGTCGTCGTCGGCGTGGTCGAGACCCACGGGCGCGCCGATACCGCGGCCCTGCTCGCCGGACTCGAGGAGCTCCCGCGGCGAGAATACGCCTACCGCGGGGTCACCCTTCACGAATTCGATCTCGACGGGGCACTCGCCCGCAAACCCACCCTCATCCTCATGGATGAACTGGCGCACACCAATGCGCCCGGATGCCGTCACGATAAACGCTGGCAGGATGTCGACGAACTGCTCGCGGCCGGGATCTCCGTCTACACCACGCTGAACGTCCAGCACCTCGAGAGTCTCAACGACGTCGTCGCCCAGATCACCGGTGTCCAGGTGCGGGAGACGGTGCCTGACACCGTCTTCGACGGCGCCGACGAGATCGAACTCGCCGACCTGACGCCCGACGATCTCCTGCTGCGGCTCAAGCAGGGCAAGGTCTACCTCGCCGAACAGGCGGAGCGCGCGCGCGAGCGGTTCTTCCGCAAGGGCAATCTGATCGCGCTTCGGGAGATCGCACTGCGCCGCGTGGCGGAGCGGGTGGACGCCCAGATGCGCGGGTACATGCGCGAGCACGGCATCCGCGAGACCTGGCCCGCGGGTGAGCGGCTCCTGGTCTGCGTCGGCGCCAACCCCGCCTCCGCGCGGCTGGTGCGGGCCGGCCGCCGGATCGCGGGCACGCTCCGCTGCGAATGGGTCGCGCTGCACGTCGAGACCCCCGGGACCGGCCCGCTCGGCGAGAGCGACCGCGCGGCGCTGGTCGACAATCTGCAGCTCGCCGACGAGTTCGGGGCCCGGGCCGTGACGCTGCAGGGCCACGACGTCGCCGAGGAGGTGCTCGCCTACGCGCGCGCGCACAACGTCACCCGAATCGTCGTCGGGAAGCCGACCAGGCGGCGTGTGCGCGACCGGCTCCGCGGTTCCCTCGTCGACCGCCTGGTCCGCGGCAGCGGCGACGTCGATGTCTACGTCATCACCGGCGAGGTCGACGACCGCCCCCGCAAGCGGCCCGCCGTCCGCGCGCCGCGTTCCCCGGCGCGCGAATATGGCTTCGCGCTGCTGACCGTGGCCGTGGCGACGGCGCTGGGCTGGCTGGTCTTCCGGCGGCTGAGCGTCACCGATGTCGCCATGGTCTACCTGCTCGGCGCCATGGTGGTGGCGAGCCGATGCGGGCGGGGCCCATCGGTGGTCGCGGCGCTGTGCAGCATCGCCCTGTTCGACTTTCTCTTCGTGCAGCCGATCTTCACCTTCGCCGTCGCCGATCTGCGGTACGTCCTTACCTTCGCCGTGATGCTTGCAACAGCGCTGCTCATCAGCGGCTTCACGCTGCGGATCCGGGACCAGGCCGAGACCGCACGCGACCGCGAGCGGCGTACCGCGTCGCTCTACGCGCTGAGCCGCGATCTCGCCGACAGCCGGACGCGAGGCGACATCGTGCAGGTGGCCCGCCGCCACCTGGCGGACACCTTCGAATGCGCCATGCAGGTGCTGGCCCCGACCGAGGACGGGAGCCTCGATGTGCTCGCGCCTGCCGCCCCGGCGCCACCGTTCGACGACAAGGAGCGCAGCGTTGCCGACTGGGTCTACCGGCGCAATGAACTCGCCGGCGCCGGTACGGCCACGCTGCCAGGGGCCGCGGCGCTGCACCTCCCGCTCGCCGGCGCCGGCGGGGTGGTCGGCGTGCTGATGGTGGGCGCGAACGACCTCGAACGCTTCCAGAATCCGGCGCATCGGCATCTGCTCGAAACATTCGCCGGGCAGGTGGCGGTGGCGCTCGAGCGGGTGACCCTCTCGGAGCGGACCCAGCAGGCGCGCCTGGAAGTGGAGGCGGAGCGATTGCGCACCTCGCTCCTCAGCTCGCTCTCGCACGACCTGCGCACCCCGCTCGGCGTGATCACCGGCGCGGCGAGCGGTCTCCGCGAGCGCGGCGAGCAGATGGGTTCAGCCGATCGTGCCGCGCTGCTCGACTCGATCCTCCAGGAGTCGGAACGGATGAACCGGCTCATCCGGAACCTGCTCGACATGATCCGGCTGGAGACCGGGTCGCTGGAAGTGCAGAAGGAGTGGCAGCCGCTGGAGGACACGGTGGGCGTGGCGCTGCTTCGGCTCGACGAGCGGATGCGGGACCATCCGGTCACGGTCGCGCTCCCGACGGATCTCCCGCTCGTTCCGATCGATGCCGTGCTCCTGGAGCAGGTGTTCATCAACCTGCTGGAGAACGCCGCCAAGCACACGCCCGCGGGCACGCCGGTCGAGGTCAGCGCGCGCGCCGTGCCGGGTGCGGTGCAGGTGAGTGTCGCCGATCGCGGCCCGGGGTTGCCCCCGGGAGAGGAGAGCCGGATCTTTGAGAAGTTCTATCGCGGCACCGCCGCCGAGCCCGGCAGGGGGGTCGGGCTGGGGCTGACGATCTGCCGCGGCATCATCACCGCCCATGGCGGCCGCATCTGGGCCGAACCACGCCCCGGCGGTGGAACCCTGATCAACTTCACGCTCCCGTTGAGTGGCCCCGCGCCCCCACCGATCCCGGAGGAGACCGAGGCTGCCTGACCAGGCGGATTCGCGGAGTATGACGGCCGCACCTCAGGTTGTGCTCCTGATCGAGGACGAGCCCCAGATGCGCCGCTTCCTGCGCGCGGCGCTGGGGGGGCAGGAGTACGACCTCATCGAGGCCGCGACGGCGCGCGAAGGGCTGGCCCAGGCGGCGGGCCGCAATCCCGAACTCATCCTGCTCGACCTTGGCCTCCCCGACGCCGACGGGCTCGACGTCACCCGCCAGATCCGCGAGTGGTCACGCGCCCCGATCATCGTGATCTCCGCCCGCGGGCAGGAGAAGGACAAGGTCGCGGCCCTTGATGCGGGCGCCGACGATTACCTCACCAAGCCATTCGGCGTCGGAGAGCTCCTCGCCCGGATGCGCGTGGCGCTCCGCCACGCGCGCGCATCGGGCGGTGTGGAGGAACCGGTCTTCGAGGGGGGAGGGATCAGGCTGGACCTGGCCCGAAGGCAGGTGCTCCGGGGCGGTGAAGAGGTCCATCTCACGCCGCTCGAGTACAAGCTGCTCGCAACGCTGGTCAAGCATGCCGGCAAGGTGCTCACGCACCGGCAACTGCTCAAGGAAGTCTGGGGGATCAATGCGATCAACCAGACCCACTACCTGCGGGTCTACATGACCCAGCTCCGGCACAAACTGGAGCAGGATCCCACCCAGCCTCGGCTGCTGCTGACCGAGCCCGGGGTCGGCTATCGCCTGAAGACCGAGGAGTAATTCGGCCGTCAGCTTTCCCTGAGCCGCACCGGCAGCGTCACCATGGTCTTGCCAGCCCACTGCAGGCGCTTCTGAATCGCGAGCGCCGTCTCATTGTGGAGGAGACGCTGGTACCAGCGCTCCTTCTGGAAGATCAGCTTGCCCGCAAAAAAGGTTGAGCGCGGATACTCCTGGGCCACGGCCAGACAGAGGGCCTCCCCCGACTCGACTGCTTCGGTGCCGATGGCGAGCCGGTAGTCTGCCGCCACACCCAGTCCCGCCGCGAGGAGGAGGTACTGATGCAGCATCGCCTGGGTGCGCTCGGTGAGCGCGGTGATCGAATCCTCCCCCTTGAACTCCCCGGAATCGACCACGCCCACCGAAACGAAGACCAGGCCCTTGTAGTGATTCGGAAAAGCCCGGAAGATGTTGAGCACCGTGTGGATGCCGAGCCCGCTGTAGGCGTTCACCAGGACGATTGCCACCGGCTGCCTGGGGTCGGGCGGAATTGGCTCCTGGTCGCCGCTCGGCACGCTGTCGAGTTCCGAGTAGAGGCGCGCCATCGTCGCCGACGCGTTGCGATAGTGCCGGCGGATCATGACGCAGCCCGCGATCAGCAGACCGGTGACGAGCAGGGTCACCCAACCCCCCTCGAGAAACTTCTCGAACACGGTGATGGCCAGAATCGTGACGCAGAGCACGAAGCCTGCGCCGAACAGCGCCACGCGGCGGATCCATTCCGGCCGCTCCCGGGTGCCCACCCAGTACTTCAGCATCCCGAACATCGACAGCGAGAACGTCAGGAAGACGTTGATGCTGTACATCACCACCAGATGGCCGACGTTGCCATGGGTGTAGATCAGCGCCGCCAGCGAACTGATGCCCATCAGCATGATGCCGTTCTGCGTGGTGAGCCGCTCCGACAACGAGGCGAATCGGCGCGGCACCCAGGAGTCGATCGCCATGTTCGCCAGGACCCGCGGCCCATCGAGGAAGCCCGCCTGGGCTGCAACCACCAGCAGCGCGCCTTCCGAGAGTAGCGTCAGTACGATGAACAGCCCTCCCAGCGGCCAGCCCCCCGCGAGGCGCTCCACCAGCACGGCGTTCAGCGTCTTGCCGCCAACCGGCGTGACCTGCCACAGCAGGTAGCACAGGAGCAACCCCGAGGCGGTGATCGCGAGTGACGAGGCCATGTACAGCATGGTCCGTCGTGCGGTCGGCACGCGGGGCTCCCGCATGATCGGCAGACCGTTGGACACCGCCTCGATGCCGGTATAGGTCCCGCCGCCCAGTGAATAGGCGTGCACGAACAGCAGGAGCATGCCGCCGGTACCGAGCACACTCAGGCCCTGCTGGTACCCTGCCTGCACGTGGGTCATGGTGGCGGGCAGGTCGGGCAGGTGGATCAGCACTCCACCGCCGATGACGATCGCGTGGGTGATCAGGAAGAGGATGAAGATGGGCAGCATCGCGAGGACGGATTCGCGCACACCGCGGATATTCAGGACGGTGAGCCCGACGATCAGCAGGATTTCGACCCCGAACTTGGCGCCATGGAGCGCCGGCGGCACGAAGCTGAACAGCGCGTCGCCCGCGGCCGCGATCGAGACGGTGATCGTCAGGACGTAGTCGACCAGGAGCGCCGAACCGGACACCAGCCCCGGACCCGAGCCGAGCAGCTTGGAGGCGACGACGTAGCCGCCGCCGCCGTGCGGAAACTGCTCGATGATCCGGCTGTACGCCGCGGAAATGAGAATCACCGTCACGGCCATGACCACGACCAGGCCGAGCGCGAGATAGGTATGCGCGCCGAGGGTCTTGAAGGCTTCCTCGGGCCCGTACGACGAGGAGGAGAGCCCGTCCGCGCCGAGGCCGACCCAGGCGAGGAATGGAATAAGCGAGAGGCGATGGAAGAGTCCCGTGTCCGAGAGGTCACGGGGGCGGCCGATGACCAGGTGCTTGATGCGACGGCCGAGAGACGAGGCCGGGAAGGAACCGGACGGGGTGGGTTGCACCCCCCGGCGACTGTCGTCAGGCACGGAGACTCCATGGCGCGTGGGCAACAGGAAGGATAATCGCCTGCCGAGGCTTCCGCCCCTACGGTCTGATCACCTGCACTGCGACATCCGCCCGGCCCATGGGCGCCGCGACCTGCACCCCGCGCACCCGGCTCCGCACCGCGGCCAGCATCTCCCGCGCGATCACGATGCCCTCCGCCAGTCCCTCCTCCTTCCCCCTGGCCGATGCGCTCCGCATCCGGTCCAGGATCTCCCGGGGCACCGTGACCCCCGGCACCTCGTTCGCGAGGAACTCTGCGTTTCGGAGCGACACCAGCGGCCACAGCCCCGCGATGATCGGGATGCCGAACGGCTCCACCCGCTTGAGGAAGCGGTCGAGCTGGTCGAGGTCGAAGACCGGCTGGGTCATCGCGTACTCCGCGCCGGCCTCCACCTTCCACGCGAATCGCCGGAGTTCCCGGTCGAGGTCGGTCGAGGTCGGGTTGACGCCGACACCTAACACGAAGCTCGTCTGCCCGCCGAGCGCGTTCCCGCCCGGATCGAGGCCGTGGTTGAGCCGGCTGACCAGATTGGTCAGCCCGATGCTGTCGATATCGAAGACCGCGGTCGCCTCGGGATAGGGGCCCATCTTCGGCGGGTCCCCGGTGACGATCAGCAGGTTGTGCAGTCCGCTCGCCGCCGCGCCCAGCAGGTCCGACAGCATGCCGAGCAGGTTCCGGTCCCGGCAGGCGTAGTGGACCACCGCCTCCAGTCCGACCTCGCGCTGGATCAGCAGGCCGGAGAGCAGGGCGCCCATCCGGCTCTGGGCGCGCGGGCCGTCAGGCACGTTCACCGCATCGACCCCCGCCGCCTTGAGTTCGCGCACCTGCTTGAACATCGGCGCAGGGTCGACCCCGCGCGGCGGCACGATCTCCACGCTGGTGACGAACTGGCCCAGCGCCAGCTTCGCCGCGAAGCCCGACCGCTCCGCGAATGGAACCGGTGAGAGTGGCTGGGCCATGCTCGAGGCCGAAAGCCTCGGCGCCACCTGGCGCGGCGACACGCTCTTGACGAAGCCGATGATGGCCTTGATATGGTCCGGCGTGGTGCCGCAGCACCCGCCCACGAACCGCGCGCCGGCCTCGACGATCCGTCGCGCATACTCGGCCATGTACTCCGGGCTCGCCATGTAGATCTTGCGATCCCCGACTTCCCGCGGCAGTCCGGCGTTCGGCTGCGCCGACAGCGGCACCGTCACCACCTTCGCCAGCTTCTCGATCGCCTCCAGCACGCCATGCGGACCCACCGAGCAGTTTACGCCGACGACATCCGCGCCCATCGCCTGCAGCAGGGGCCCGAACGTTTCCGGCTCGGTGCCGTAGTAGGTCTTGCCGTCGGTGCCCACCGTCATCTGCGCGATGATGGGCAGGCTGGTCCTCGCCCTGATCGCCTCGAGCGCGGCGCGGACCTCCTCGACGTCGCTGAAGGTCTCGATGATGAAACCGTCCACGCCACCCGAGAGCAGTCCGTCCACCTGCCGGCCGAAAGCGCTGCGCGCCTCGTCGGTGGACATCTCGCCGAACGGCTCGATCCGCACTCCCAGCGGCCCGATCGCGCCGAGCACCGATGCGCGCTGGCCCGCGGCATCCCGCGCCAGCGAGGCCGCCGCGGCGTTGAGCTTCTCGGTATCGTCCGCCAGGCCGTATTGCGCCAGCTTGATGGGATTGGCGCCGAAGGTGTTGGTCTCCAGCAGTTCCGCGCCCGCCCGCACGTATTCGCGATGGATGTCGCGGATCAGGTCCGGCTGCCGGAGCACCAGCTCATCGTAGCAGACGTTCAGGAACACCCCGCGGCTGTAGAGCAGGGTGCCCATCGCGCCGTCCACGACGTGGGTGCGTCCGTCGTCGATCAACTCTCTGAGTGTCGCCATGTGGTCCCGTTAACTGTGTCGTCTGCCCTCAGCCGTCACGCCGGGCGCCCGAGGGGTTGACCGCTCATCGAACTTCACTGCCTCTCATACCCCAGGTTGGGCGCCAGCCACCGTTCCATTTCGGAGAGCGGCACGCCCTTCCGTTTCGCGTAGTCCTCGACCTGGTCCCGGCTCAGCTTGCCGACGCCGAAGTACTGCGACTCCGGCCGCCAGAAGTAGTACCCGCTCACCGACGAGGCCGGCAGCATCGCGAAGCTCTCGGTGAGGTGAATTCCGGTGCGCCGCTCCGCGTCCAGCAGCGAGAACAGCGTGCGCTTCTCGGTATGATCGGGGCAGGCCGGGTAGCCCGGCGCCGGTCGCACCCCCTGGTACTTCTCGTGGATCAGCGAGTCATTGTCCAGCGACTCTGCCGGATCGTATCCCCAGAACTCCCGCCGTACCCGCTCGTGCAGCCGCTCCGCGAATGCCTCCGCGAGCCGGTCGGCGAGGGCCTTCGAGATGATCGCGTTGTAGTCGTCGTTGGCCTGCTCAAACCCCGCCACCAGTGCATCGAGCCCGATGCCGGTGGTGACCGCGAACACTCCGATGTAGTCCGTGACGCCCGATTCCTGCGGTGCCACGAAGTCGGCCAGCGCCAGGTTCGGCCGGCCGTCTCCCTTCTTCGATTGCTGCCTGAGCGAGTGGATCGTCGCGAGCGGCGGATCCCCCGGCCGCACTCCCTGCACCCGGATGTCGTCTCCCTCGCTCACCGCCGGGAAGAAGCCGAACACCGCGCGCGCCTCCAGCAGCTGGTCGCGAACGATGCGCGCGAGCAGCCGCTGCGCGTCATCGAAGAGACTCCGGGCCGTCTTCCCGACCGCGGGATCCTGCAGGATCGCGGGGTAGTGCCCCGCCAGCTCCCACGCCTGGAAGAAGGGCGTCCAGTCGATCCGCTCGATCAGCTCGGGAAGCGGGTAGTGTTCCAGCGTGCGGAGGCCCAGAAAGGTCGGCCTCGGCGGCGTCGTTGCCTTCCAGTCGATCGCGAGCCGGTTGGCGCGGGCCTCCGCCAGGGTGATCCTCCGGCTGTCGCCGTCCCGATCCTTGCGCTCCTCGCGGATCGTGGCGTACTCGGTCTGCGTCTGGGCAACGAAGTCATCGCGAAGCGTGTCGCTGAGCAGGTTGCTGGTGACGCCCACCGCGCGCGAGGCGTCGAGCACGTGCACCACCGGCCCCGAATACTTCGGCGCGATCTTCACCGCGGTATGCACCCGCGAGGTCGTTGCGCCGCCGATCAGGAGCGGCACGGTGAAGCCTTCGCGTTCCATCTCGCCCGCGACGAAGGCCATCTCCTCGAGCGATGGCGTGATCAGGCCGGAGAGCCCGACGACGTCCACCTTCTCCTCCCGCGCCCGCTCCAGGATCTTCGCGGACGGTACCATCACGCCGAGGTCCACGACGTCGTAGTTGTTGCACTGCAGGACGACGCCGACGATGTTCTTGCCGATGTCGTGCACGTCCCCCTTCACGGTGGCGAGCAGCACCTTTCCCTTCGAGCGCGTATCCGCGCTCGCGAGCTTCTCCGCCTCGATGTAGGGGATGAGGTGGGCGACCGCCTTCTTCATCACCCGCGCGCTCTTGACCACCTGCGGCAGGAACATCTTCCCCGAGCCGAACAGGTCGCCGACCACATTCATGCCGCGCATCAGCGGCCCCTCGATTACCTCGATCGGTCGCGTCACCCGTCCGCGCGCTTCTTCCGTATCCTCCACCACCCAGGTGTCGATCCCCTCCACCAGTGCGTGGGCGAGCCGGTCCTCGACCGGAAGGGCGCGCCACTCCGCCTCCGGCTTCTCGATCCTGGCACCGGTGCCCTTGTACCGCTCCGCGATTTCTAGCAGCCGCTCGGTCGCATCCGGCCGGCGGTTCTGGACCACATCCTCGACCCGCTCCAGCAGGTCCTTCGGAATGTCGTCGTAGATCGTCAGCTGGCCGGCGTTGACGATGCCCATGTCCATGCCCGCCCGGATGGCGTGGTACAGGAACACGGAGTGGATCGCCTCGCGGACCGGGTCATTGCCCCGGAACGAGAACGAGATGTTCGAAACGCCGCCCGAGATGAGCGTGTGCGGCAGCCGCTGCTTGATCTGCCGCACTGCCTCGATGTAGGCAAGCGCGTACCCGTTGTGCTCCTCGATACCCGTTGCGATCGCGAAGATGTTCGGATCGAAGATGATGTCCTCCGGCGGGAAGCCGACCCGCCCCGTGAGCAGCCGGTAGGCCCGCTCGCAGATCGCGACCTTCCGCTCCACCGTGTCGGCCTGCCCCGCTTCGTCGAATGCCATCACGATGACGGCGGCGCCGTAGCGGCGGACCAGTTCCGCCTGGTGGAGGAACTGGGCCTCCCCCTCCTTCAGGCTGATCGAGTTGACGACGCCCTTGCCCTGCAGGTTCTGCAGTCCGGCCTCGATCACCGACCACTTGGAGCTGTCCACCATCACCGGCACCCGCGCGATCGCCGGCTCCGACGCCACCAGCCGCAGGAACTTCACCATCGCGGCCTGGGAGTCGAGCATCCCCTCGTCCATGTTGACATCGATCATCTGGGCGCCGCTCTCCACCTGCTGGCGCGCCACCTCGAGAGCCGCTTCGTACTTTCCGTCCAGGATCAGCCGCGCAAACCTTCGCGACCCCGTCACGTTTGTCCGCTCGCCGACGTTCACGAAATTGGTCTCGGGGCCGATCGTCAGCGCTTCCATGCCGGACAGACGGCACCGTGGTGGTAGGTGCACCCGCCTGCGCGGCGTCACGCCCCGGACCGCCTCCGCGATCGCGCGGATATGAGCCGGCGTGGTCCCGCAGCAGCCGCCGACGATGTTGACCAGCCCCGCCGCCGCGAATTCCCCGATCACCACGGCCATGCTCTCCGGTGTCTCGTCGTAGCCGCCGAAGGCGTTGGGCAGCCCCGCGTTCGGATGCGCGCTGACCGGCACCGGCGCCACCCGCGACAAGTCCTGCACATACTCCCGCAGCTGCCTGGCGCCGAGCGCGCAGTTGAGCCCGATACTGAGGGGACGCGCGTGACTCACCGAATTCCAGAATGCCTCGACGGTCTGACCGGACAGGGTACGCCCGCTCTGGTCGGTGATCGTGCCGGAGATCATCACCGGAACCCGCTCGCCCGTATCCGCGAAATGCCGCTCGATCGCGAAAATCGCGGCCTTGGCGTTGAGCGTGTCGAAGATCGTCTCGACCATGAGCAGGTCCGCGCCGCCCTCCAGCAGCCCCCGCACCGCTTCCGCGTACGCATCTACCAGCTGGGTGAACGAGATGTTGCGGAACCCCGGGTCCCCGACGTCCGGCGACAGCGTGGCCGTGCGGTTGGTCGGCCCAAGGATGCCGGCCACGTACCGCGGCCGCGACGGATCCCTCGCTTCGAACTGGTCGGCCACCTCGCGGGCCAGCGCCGCCCCCGCCCGGTTCAGTTCCAGCACCAGCGACTCCATGCCGTAGTCGGCCATGGAGACCGCCGTGGAGTTGAACGTGTTGGTCTCCAGGATGTCCGCGCCGGCTTCCAGATACGCGGCGTGGATGTCCCGGATGATGGCGGGCCGGGTGAGGGTCAGCAGGTCGTTGTTGCCCTTGAGGTCCCGCGGCCAGTCGCGGAAGCGTTCGCCGCGGTAGTCGGCCTCGGCGAGGCGGTGGACCTGGATCATGGTGCCCATCGCACCATCGAGCACGAGGATCCGTTCCTCGAGCAGATGGGGCAGGCGCGCCAGGCGGGTCGTGCGGGAAGTGTGCGTAGTCGTCACAAAAAGGCCCCCAGGCGCCTGACGGCTCCCGTGGGGCTACCGTTTTAGCATTTGTTTAACGTGGCTGCAATAGGCGCAAATCACCACGGAGCACGAATTGTCGGAGTTAATGATAGCGATGTCCCTATCCGGCGCCAACCTTCAGCAGCCGAGCCACGTCGGCGAGGCTCAGCCCGGTCACCGCCACACTCTTCCGCCGGCCGCTCTGGCCGCTCGCGATCGTCACCGCGGCACGGGGGACACCGAGCGTCCCGGCGAGGAATCGGATCAGGGCCTCGTTTGCGGCGCCATCGACCGGCGGAGCCGCCAGGCGGATCTTGAGTGCCTCCCCATGCAGCCCGGCGAGCTCGGTCCGGGAGGCGCGTGGCTGCACCTGGATCGCGATACGCACGCCGGTGCTGGTGGCCGTCAGGACGCTCATCGCGCGAGCCAGTTCCCGCGGACCGTCAGCCTAGAACAGCCCGAGGACGAACCAGCGGGCCAGTGACAGCATCAGGTACGCGACCATCGGCGAGATGTCGATCATGCCGAACTGCGGCAAGACCTTCCGGAGCGGATCCAGCAGCCAGTCGGTGAGCGCGTAGACAACGCGCATGAGCCTGGAGTACGGGTTGCCACCGAACCAGGAAGAGAGCACCCGGACGAAGAGCGCCAGCATGAGCAGCGAAAAGATGCCGTTCACCGCGAACGCCAGCAGTCCCCTCGGCCCCGCCGAGGCGCTGTAGATCAGCGAGATGATCGTGCCGATCAGCCACTGCACCAGGCCGATGACCGCGAGGCCGCCAAGCAGCGCCACCCAGAAGAACATGTAGGGCGCATTGACCGGATTGCCGCCGCCCCGGTAGAGGCTCCGCTCGAAGGGCTGCAGGAAGGGACGCCCCAGCGATCGCATCGCCTGGGGGAGTGCACCGAACGGCTGCAGGTGCCCGTGCTTCACGGCCCAGTGGGTCCCCGCGACCAGCGCCGCGATCCCGAAGACCACGACGACGATGACCCGCGTGGCCAGGATGATGACGGGAATCATGAGGCCGGCTGGGGCGGTGGGGGCGGAGCGACCGTGAAGGTGCGCCGTCCGCCGGTGACCATGTCGCAGGCGATCTCGAACTTGCCCTGGGTGAGCTGGGCATCCTCGAGCAGCGCGCGATCGCCCTCGCACCCGCTGACCAGATGGCCGGCGGACCGCCGGAAGATCACCGTGATCACCGGTTCGCTTCCGCGGCTGGTCAGGCGCCGGACGGTCTGTGCGGTCAGACTGTCAAGGCCCGCCTGACGGAGC
This sequence comes from uncultured Gemmatimonadales bacterium, assembly GCA_963817435.1. Taxonomy (GTDB): domain Bacteria; phylum Gemmatimonadota; class Gemmatimonadetes; order Gemmatimonadales; family GWC2-71-9; genus JADJOM01. The sequence goes on along the minus strand of CAWFNY010000002.1, from coordinate 929,238 downwards.
GAGGCGGGGAGCCTGCCCTGATGCGCGCTCTTGTACGACAGCACCCGGTCCACCAGATCGGCCGCCTCGCGCCCGAGCAGCTCCGCCTCCACCTGCGCGGGATCTGCCGGCTTGTCGGGGGCGGTGCTGGCCTTGGCGGGCTTGCCCTTCTTCGCGCACCCCAGGATCAGCAGCGCGAGCAGGAGAGCGGGCAGGGCGCCCGCCCTCCCGTTATTCCATCGCGAATTCACGATTGAAGACTACCTCGAAGCTGAACGTCTTCGACATATGCTTGGACTCGATCCGCTCGGCGATTCGCTGCAGCCGGTCGGGGATCTCCAGAATCTTCTCCTGCGCCCGCTTCCCCAGCTCACTCAGTCCATTCACCGCGTCGATCTTCCAGTACCGGATCTGTTCCTGCACGATCCGGAGATAGTCCCGCGGACCGTAGATCCCCGAGCGCCGGATCACATCCGCGATCTCCCGGAAGTTCGGCATGCTCGCGCCGGGCATCTCGATGCTGGGGAGAATATGGGACGCGGAAATCAGCGCTTCGTCAGGGTCGCGACCCAGGATCTCCTCGAAGATGGTGCGGTAGAAATTGAAGTGCCGGGCCTCTTCGGTGGCGATGTTGCTGAGCACCTCGCCCAGCAGCGGCTCGTAGTTGCCCACGATCCGGCCCGTCTCCGCGTGCGACTGCTGCGTCGCGCGCTCCTGCAGCGTGGTGTAGGCGAAGACCCGGTAGGGATCCTTGTCCCACTCCGGGTGGAACCCGCTCTTGAGATAGCTGAACTGCATCTCTTCCAGGCGGCGCTGGTTGAGGATGCGCGTATCGTGGATGTAGTCGTGCAGCACCGCGCCGTGGCGGTCCTCTTCGGCCGTCCAGAGGTTGTTCCAGTGCCGCCAGTGGCTGTCGTCGGGCAGGTGCACCGCCAGCAGCCGGTGGAAGTGGGGCAGCCCCTCTTCCGTCAGCAGGTTCAGCGCGAGCGCCGCCCGCGCGGCATCGGGAATCCCCTCGGCCCGCTTGCGCATCTCCGCATAGTGTCTGTCCGGATCCTCGCCCGGCCTGGGGCCGAGCAAGTCGGTGGGGAACCAGAGCGGCCGCTTGAGATCGTGCGCCGCCGTCAGTTCGTTGACCTTGGATTCCAGATCCTTGAGGACTTCGACCTTGGTGAAGAAACGGCGTGCCGCGGAATCAAGAGCCATCGGCTCGGCCATCCTAAAAAGTGTGGCGGCCCCGGCATCCGTCCCGGGCCGCCACGTTGCGTGTCAGGGGAATGCGGGCGCGTTCGGAAGAATAGGCGCCCGCGGAGACACACGCTAGATCACAGGCGCGAGCGGCTTCTCCATGAGGAACCAGGTGCGGCCGCCGATGTAACCCTCCCGCCGTAGCACTCGCTGCCAGCCCAGCATGAGCATTTCGCCCTCATCGGTTACGTCATCGGTCCAGAACTCCGCCAGGTGGGCGCCCGCCTCGCGCACCCGCGCCTCGAAGCCCGCCACCAGCCGATGGCCGTGACCCTGATGCCGCTCCTCCGGCCGCACCGCGATGTCCTGGATGTGCGCCACGCCGCCACGGAGGGAATACCGCAGGCCGCCGATCCAGTCCCCGATCTCGTTGCTCAGAATCAGATAGTGGTCTTCGAGATGCACGACGCTGTCGCTGGCCTCTTCCTCACGCATGGTGAGGTCGGAGAACCAGTCGGCAAATTCTTCGCCGTTTTCCATTTCCCGAATCGTGAGTTCGCTCATACGTCCTCTTCTTATCGGCAATCGGGGCCAAAGGTTCCAGCCTCGCCCCCAAGATAAGCAACCTTGGTGCCAGCAGCGAACTTGAAGGTCGGAATTGCGTCACCACGCAACCCATTGCCCCACAAGCGATTGTACGGGGCCCTCGGAGCCGTCCCCTGACCGGAGAGTGTCACGACGCGGCGCTGGTGTCTCCCGGCAGGACACTTGGCAGGATCGTTCCCGCCGCTAGAGGCCGGTGGCGATGCCCAGCAGCAGCCCCGCGGCGCCCAGCAGCATCAGGAGGGCCCAGAGGCGGAGCACGAACCGCAGCCATTCGTCGTACCGGACGCCGGTGGCGGCGAGCATCGCCATGAGCGCCCCGTTGGTCGGCGTGAGCAGCTCACAGAGCCCCGCGCCATACTGGTAGGCCAGCACCGTCACCTGTCGCGACAGTCCCAGCAGGTCGGACAGCGGCACCAGCACCGGCATCGTCAGCACCGCCTGTCCGCTGGTGCTCGGAACCGGGACGTGTACCAGCGCCTGCATGCCCATCATGCCGACCGCCGACAGCGCCACCGGAAGTCCGGCGATCGGCGCGAAGACGGTCTGGACGACGGTATCGATGATCTGCCCGTCGTTCAGCACCACGAAGATCCCGCGGGCGAATCCGATGAGCAGCGCGGCGAACGCCAGCGACTTGAACCCATCCACGAACGCCTCCGCGGTCCCGCCGACGCCAAGCCGGCCGATGAGCCCGGCGGCGACCCCCATCAGGAAGAACAGCGCGCTGAACTGGTCGAAGTCCCATCCCCAGCGCTGCGCGCCGATGATGAACAGCGCGAAGGTCACGCCGACGATGCTGAGAATCCACCCGTCCCGTGGAGTCAGGCGCTCGCCCCCCGGCACTTCCGCCGCCACTGCGATGGAATCAGGTGCCACGCGCGTTCGCGCCGCGTAGCGCATCGTCGCCCAGATCCACAGCAACATCGCGGGCACCAGGAGCAACAGCCGGAATCCCGCGCCCGATTGGGGAGGCAGCTCCGCGACCTTCTGCGCGATCACGACCTGGAACGGATCCACGGGGCTGAAGGCCGCGCCGACCGCCGCGGCACCGATACTGACGGCGCAGGCCACCAGCGGATTGTAACCCAGCCGCCGGGTGAGCAGCAGCAATACCGGGACGAAGGCGATCAGCTCCTCCTGCATCTGGATCAGTACGCCGCCGAGTCCGAACGCGATGCTCACCAGCGGAATCACCAGGGTCTCCCGGCGCGCCAGCCGGAGCACCAGCCGCTGGATCAGCCGGGTCGAAGCGCCGGTCTTCTCGACCACGGCGAAGGCGCCGCCCACCAGAAAGACGTAGAAGACCACCGCACTCGCGTCAGCCATTCCCCTCGGAATGGCGACGATCGCCTGGAAGGCGCCGACCGGCGCCGGTGCCACGCGGGCATAGGTACCCGCCACCACGACGCTCCGTCCCGTGGCGGCATCCTCTCGGCGTTCGAAGCGGCCCGCCGGTACGATGTGCGACGCTGCCGCCGCGATCAGGATACAGCCGACCAGCAGCACGAGGGGGTGCGGGAATCGCATGGTGAGAGCGCTGAGCGCGGGGCTGGGGGATTGCTGGAGCTAGTGGACGGCCCGGGACCAGCTCGGCAGGCCGAAAATCAGGACGGCCGCGCCGAGATTGCCGTCGTAGAAGCTCCCCCCAGCGGCGACGACGACCAGTTGCTCGCCATCCACGGTGAAGCTGATAGCGGGTGCATTGATCCCCGCACCACAGAAGAAGCGCCAGAGTTCGCGGCCGTCACGGGCATCGTAGGCGTGGAACCAGCCGAGTCCATCACCCGAGAAGACCAGATTGCCGGCCGTGGCGAGGGCACCCCCAGCGCTCGCGACCGGCGGGTCGCCCCGGTGCTGCCAGCGGATCTTCCCGGTCTCGAGGTCCACGGCGGTCAGCGTGTTCCATGTCGGCTCATCCTTGATCAGGTCCTCCGTCCCTCCGCGGTAATCCTTACCCGCCTCGGCCACCTGCTCGAATTGCCGGAAACGCATCGGGAAATGGAACGCCGGCACGTAGAGCAGCCCGAGCGACGGGGAGTACGCGCTGGGATGCCAGTCGGCACCGCCCGCGGCGCCTGGTGCGCGCCGGATGCCTTCGGCGGTCGGCCGCGCGAAAAGGTTCTCCTGTGAGGCATCGAAGTCCCACTCATCGTGTGGCAGATACTGGTGGAACCAGCGCAGGCGGCCGGTCGTCGCCTCGAGGGCCACGATCGACACGGTGTAGAGATTGTCACCGGGGCGCACGTCGGCGTCGTACTCCGGCGCTGGGTTGCCGATGGCGAAGTAGAGTAGCCCCGATGCCGGATCGTAGGCCGGTGTGGTCCACACCGATCCGCCGCCCAGACGCCAGGCGTCGCTGTACCGGGCGCTGTCCGCGTGCTCTCTGGCAAGGTTGCGCGGGAGGCTGTCTCCCCATGGCGTCGTCTGGCGCCAGCTGCCCCACCATCCGCCCTCGGCGGGTGAGGGCACGGTGTACCAGCGCCAGCGCCGCGCACCCGTACGGGCATTGTACGCCGTGATACGTCCCCTGATCGCGTATTCGGCGCCGGATGTCCCGACAATCACCAGGTCGCCCACGACCAGCGGCGCGAGCGTGAAGCTGTAGGCGGAGTCGGGATCGCTGTCCTGAGTCGCCCAGCGAAGCTGGCCGCTCTCTGCGTCGACAGCGACGACCTGCGCGTCGAGCGTCGCCATGTAGACCATGCCATGTCCGACCGCCGCGCCACGATTGGTCGGGCCACAGCAGGGGATGTAGTTCCCCAGCTTGTGCTCGTAGCGCCAGAGCAGGCGGTGCGCCCTGAGGTCCCAGGCGAGGAGCTGATTGAATGGGGTCGTCAGGAACATGACGCCCCCCTGCACGATCGGGGTCGTCAGCAAACCGTTGAGCCGTTCAGTCCCGGTCTGCACCATCTCGCGGAGCACGAGATGGCCGACGTTGGCGGTGGGGATCTGTGTGAGCCGGGCGAAGCGCTGGTTGGAATAGTCGCCGCCGTTGGTCGGCCACTCGGCGGCGGGTGGCGCCTGCGCGGCCAGCGTCCCGGTGCCGAGTACGGCCAGCAGCAGGAACGGGCCGGTCGCTCCTCGGCGGGGCGACCGCCGGACGCGAGCTACCGGGTCTTGCACTGCACCGAGATGGGGGTGACCCGCCCGCAGGCGATCGACTCGTTCATGCCGGAGACGAGGACGCCGCACGCGGTGGTCTGGGCCGAGGTTTTTGCGTCGGCTTCATTCGCGTGGGAGGCGGTGGCGCAGTTGCGACGCCCGTTGTATTCGACGCACACGGTGCATTCGGCCTTCTGCGCGCTCAGGGTGTTGAAGAGGAGCAGGGCGCCAAAGGCAACCAGGGCGACGATCGTGATGATGGTGCCGCGCTTCATGGCAGGGACGGAGAAGAGGGAAGGGGGAACCCGAACCGCACCTCAGAGCTTAGCGTTGGCGCGGTGATTGTGCCAGACCGTCAGCGCGTGCCGGGGGGAGTGCGCCGCTTCCCGGTCGATTGCCACCCCGCCGACCGGGAGTGTTCCGTGGAATCGGGGGTCACGCCCCGGCCCTTTCGCTCGCACCGGGCCCCGCCCCCGATCGCCTTGTCGTCCTCACGGTCTGCGGCGTGGTTCCGCCGTCCTGCACTCGTGTCCGCATCCACTGCATCTCGGCTCCGCCTGATTGTACCTCGGCTCCGCCCGACGGTATCCCGGTTTCGCCGGTCCTGCGCGGTCGTCCGCACCCACTGTATGTCGGTTCCGCCTGACAGTATCTCGGCTTCGCCGGTCCTCCGCAGTCGTCCGCAGCTACTGTATGTCGGATCCGCCTGACTGTATCTCGGCTCCGCCGGTCCTGGACGGTCGTCTGCACCTCCTGCTGTCTGGCCCCCGGCCACTGATGAGCGGCGTGCAGCCGTTGCTCGGCTGCCCGCCAGACGCTGACTGGGGTTGCTCCACGCAGAAAGGGCGGCCCCTCGGGCCGCCCTCCTCTCCCCCCATTTCCCTCGTCGCCCTACCCCGCCCGAATCGCGCCCCACAGCGCCGGCATTGCGCCGATGATCCACATGATGGCCGCCGCGATCGCCGCGCTCAGCTTGGGGATCCTGCCCATCACCGAGAGCCCGATTGCGATCAGCACGGTGACCCATAGCGTGAACAGATCCAGCCGGCCGACGATGGCCATGACGAGAGGTCCGGCGGCTTCCGCGTCGAGAAACCGCCCCACGCCGAGTGTGAGGCTGAAGCGGGAGGTGACGGCGTCATCCGGCAACACCAGCATCTGCACCGCGTTGAGAATCGTCTCGAGCACCCGCGGGAACATGGCATAGGTGGTGACCATGATCGCCTGCCCGACCTCGGCCTTGCTCTCGAACAGCTTGCCCACCACCCAGAGAATGAGACCGAGGATGATTGGAGCGAGCAGCGCGAAGACCGCGACCCCGACGAACATGAACTTCTTCGCCAGTTCCTTCCCCCGCTCCAGCATCTCCGGCGTGAGCTGGGGGTTCTGCTTCATCGCCTGCGCCATGCTGCGCTTGAACTCGGCGTCGAATACCGGCTCCATCATGCCGCGGAAGGCGAAGGAGAGTCCGACGAGGAGCACCACAAACACGATCAGCGCGAGCCCGAATGCCGGGGTCTCGCGGCGCCGCTCGAAGACCGCGGTCGGCGCATAGAAGATTTCGAGCAGATCCTCCCAGACGGACGGCGGGCGTTCGACGGGTGACGGTGTGGCGGTCATGGGGTCCTCGAAGCGAAGTGTTCACTGCAGCCGGGCCGGAGCGCTGCCGCGCCCATCCCCGCTAGAGCAGTGTTCCACTGAGCATCACGTACGCGACCGAAAAATAGATCACCAGGCCGGTCACATCGACGAGCGTCGCCACGAACGGCGCCGACGCGCTCGCCGGGTCGAAGCCGATGCGGCGCAGCACGAAGGGCAGCATCGATCCGGCGAGCGAGCCGAACAGGACCACGCCGATCAGGCCCAGCCCGACCGTAAGCGCGACCAGACTGTGATGGACGCCGTAATCGTACCAGCCGAGATGCTGCCAGAGTTCGATGCGGAGCGTTCCGATCAGGCCGAGGATCACGCCGAGCGCGAGTCCGGTAGGGATCTCCCGCACGGCGACGCGCCACCAGTCGATCAGCGTCACTTCCCGAAGCGCCATCGCCCGGATGATCAGCGAGGTGGCCTGGCTGCCCGAATTGCCTCCCGAACTGATGATCAGCGGGATGAAGAGTGCCAGCACCACCGCCTTGCTGATCTCGTGCTCGAAGTGCCCCATCGCCGTCGCCGTGAGCATCTCGCCGAGGAAGAGCGCGCACAGCCATCCCGCGCGCTTCTTGACCATGCTGATGAGTCCGATCTCCATGTACGGCTCGTTGAGTGCCTCGAGGCCGCCCATCTTCTGGACGTCCTCGGTCTGCTCGCTGATCATGGCGTCGATGACGTCATCCACGGTGACGATGCCGAGCACGTGGCCGTTGTCGTCGAGGACGGGAATCGCGAGCAGGTCATACTTGCTGATCAGCCGGGCGACATCCTCCCGGGAGGTCGTCGGTCGCGTCGTGACCGGCTTCCGCGCCTCTCCGATGTCCATGACCGATGTGTCCGACTCGGCCATGATCACTTCACGCAGGGAGATCACCCGGAGCAGCTTCTGGGTCCTCTCGTCGAGGACGTAGATCGCGTAGACCGTTTCCTTGGCACTGCCGACCTTACTGATGTACTTGCGCACGTCCAGCGCGGTCCACGTCGACGGGGCACCCACGAACTCCGTCGTCATGATGCCGCCCGCGCTGCGCGGCGGATAGCTCATCAGGAGCCGGAGCTGGTCCCGGGTCGGCGCGTCGAGGACGTGCAGCAGCCGGGCCCGGTCGCCCTCTTTCAGGCCGCGGAACAGCGCCACCTGCCGGTCCGCCGACATCGCCTGGATGATTGGAATGACGATGCCGTCCGGGAGCCGCTCGATGAGTTCGTCGCGCGCCTCCAGCGACGGCTCATCGAAGACCTGCACCGCGAGATGAAAGGGCAGCGCGCCGACGACTTTCGCGGCGGCGTCGGGCGGCAGGTCGCTGAGCGCCTCTGCGATGTCCGCGGGCAGCAGGTCGGTGCACGCCTCGACGAGCCCCTCATGATCCGCTGCGAGGAGGTAGAGGAATTCACCGGGTGGTGGAGTGGGACGGGAAGGCAAGGCAGCCCTCCGGAGAGAAAGGGGATCGGAAGTGAAAAGTGAGGAGCAAGAAGGCGCCGCTTCTCACTCCTCACTCAGAACATCCCGGTGCTCGCGGGTTCGAGCGGACCGGCAGCCGCGCCTAGGACGGAATCTTGGTGTCGTTCCCGGACTTGCCGTCCTTGATCGGCACAATCGCCGTCCGCCAGCCACTCTTGAAGGTCACCACCAGCCGGTTCCCCTGCGGGTCGGCAGAAATGCTGGTGATGTCCTTCGCCGAAGTTGTTCCGCGCGTAGTTGATGGTGACCTCGGCCTGGGCTTCGGGGCCGGAGTTATAGGGCCGCGCGAACTCGCGGCCGATGGCGACGGTGATCGCCTGCTCCCGCCCGTAGCGCGCGTACTGGTCCGCAGGAATGAGTCCCGCCTGATCCGACACGTGGCGCTGATACTGATAATCTCGGCAGCCGGTCAGCGCCGTGACGGCGAGCGCGGCAAGCATGAAGGTGCGGCGAAAGGTGCGGGTCATTGGACGGGTCTCCTGAGCGGTCGAAGCTACTAGATTCCCGGCCACATGCGCAACTACCACGTACCCCTGTTCGCAGTCTTCCTGCTGAGCGTCTCCTCCGGCCCGCTGTCCGCGCAGGCCGGGCCCTGGCCGGGTCCTGCCGCGGAAATGGTCCGGGACTCTGTCGATCCAGACTCGCACGCGGGACATTCTGGCGCCGCCTTCGCGGGCCCGACACGTCATCCCGGCGAGTTCCGCTGGTATCACGCCGGTGCCACGCTGGGCGCCATCGCCCTGGCGTCTCTCCTCGACGAGACCCTGCGGGACAAGATCCAGGCCCACCGAAGCAGCGGAAAGGATGATGTCGCGGGGGTCTTCCGGCGGATGGGCCAGGCCGAGGTGTTCGGTACCGTCGGGCTCGGGACGATCACAGTGGGGATACTCACCGGGAACCCCCGTATTCGCCGCGCCGGCGAGCGGATCTCCGCCGGGCTCCTGCTTGCGGGAACGCTCGGAGTCGTCACCAAGGAAATCGTCGGGCGCCACCGGCCTGACCTCACCGGCGGCGCCTACCGGTTCAAACCATTCTCGGGCCAGGACTCCTGGCCGTCGGGCCACACCACCATGGCCTTCGCGCTCGCCGCCTCAGTCGGCGATGAGATCCACAGCACGCCGGTGACGATCGGATTGTACAGCGCCGCGACCCTGACCGGCTGGTCCCGCCTGAACGACAATCGCCACTGGCTGAGCGACGTGCTCGCCGGTGCGGCGCTCGGCATCACCAGCGCCAAGATGATGAACGGGCGCTTGAGAGTCTTCGGCGTGGGTGCACCGAAGTTCCTGCTCGAACCGGATGCGGTAGGGGTTTCTTTCCAGTTCTAGGGTTCCAGAGTGACGCAGGCCCGCCCGGTCGTCGGCGCGCACGGCTGTGCGCGTCTCCGTCGGGGCGGGCCCATTTGCCTGCGGCGGCTCCGCCACGGTCGCAGCGTCGTTATGCCGCCAGCGGCTCCTCAATCCAGATGTACTCCGGATCGATCACCCCCGACTGCTCGTCCCGGATATGCCACGGCATGCCGGAGATGTCGAGCAACTGCATGAATGGATCGGGATCGAACTGCTCCGGCGACATCACGCCAGTCCCCGCCCACGCGCCCGAGGCGATCAGCTTCGCCGCGACCACCGGCGGCACGCCGGTCTGGTACGCGGTCGCCTGGACCCCGAGTTCACGCCAGGTCTGCGCATGGCTGGTCACGTTGTAGATATAGAAGGAGCGCTCCATGCCATCGCGGAGGCCCCGGGCGAGCGTGCCGACACAGGTCTTCCCCTGCATCCGTCCTCCGAGCGTCTTCGGCTCGGGGAGCATCGACACCACGAGATCGCGCGGCGAGACCTCGACGTCGCCCACCTTCACCTTGTCCTTGCCCGAGAGTCGGAGGTCCTTGAGCACCTTCAGCGTCTGCCAGGTGGTGTCGTCCATGCAGAGCTTGAAGTCCGCGACCTTCAGTTGCGGGAAGAACATCGGGAAGGTGCGCGACTCCTCGTGGTCCACGTAGTAGGTGTTGAGGACGCCGAGTTCCGGGAAGTCGAAGGCCTCGAAACCGGAGAGCGCCTCCTCGAGATGGTACTTCCCGTCGCGCCAGGAGATGGCGCCGCAGGTGCACTCGTCGATGAACACCCAGGGACTGAAGGTCGCGAGGAAACCGCTATGGCCCTCGCAGACGGAGTTGTCGCCGTCGCGGACGCGGAGTTCGCTGACCTCATCGAGGAGGTGCTTGGCGGCATACGCCGCGTAGATGTTGCTGGTTCCCGGATCGGCGCCCATGCCCAGCAGCGCGAGGCGTCCGGCCGCCCTGAACTCGGCATCGAGGGCAAACTGGTCCGGCAGCTTTGGGGTGCCGTCGTCTTCGGCGCCGCCGCTGGCCATGTCGACGTAATCGCAGCCCGCATCGAGGCAGGCCCGCATCACGATCAGGTTCGTGGCCGGCAACGCGGCATTCAGCAGGATGGTGGTCTGGGTCTCTCGGATGGCCCGGGCGAGCGTATCACGGTCGCCCGCGTTCAGCGTGAGTGCCCGCACATGCGGACTCCCGATCCGGTCGGCCAGCTGCTGGGCGCGCCCGGGTAGGGCATCGGCGACGATCAGCTGCTCGCACGCCGCTTCCTGCGCAAACTTGAGGGCGGACACGGTCCCCACCGCGCCACAGCCCAACACCAGGACTTTCACAGACTCCTCTTTTCATTGTGGAGCGGGCCTCGGTCTGGCGTCCGTTCGAACGCGCGGCGCGTCGCTGCTGCGCCACTTGTTCCCCAGGAACACCTCGCCCCCCCCGCTTACAGGGGTCGCAACTCAAGGGTGTTGTCAGTTGCGAGATCGGACCCTCCGAGGATCGGAGGATTCAAACGCGCCCCCCGTCAGGACAGGGGCCGCAGAGCCAGTCTGGACCTGCCACCCTCGTTCTGTCCAGCCCCCCCCTCGTGCGCCTTGTGGAGCTTGTATTCGGGGGTTGACGCGATCCCTTTCCGCCAAGCGCCTTGGGGCCAAAGCGGTTATCACGTGTCCTCAGACCCGAACATCCTCCGATTGAGTGGACTGATAATAAGGCACTCCGTCCGACGTCGACGGCGTCGAACCGGGTTCGAGCTACACACCGCGCCACCCGCGGCCGACAGTAGAGGAGTGGAGAACTCGACGTCGGCCTGTGGGGTCGACGGACAACTTCTGGAGCGGTGCGTGTCCCGAGAGCCTCGTCCGACCACTCAACTCAAGTACCAGCTCGCGGGCACCGGCGCCTTCACGGCCGGTGCGCCGCCATCAGCGCTGGCGCTGGTCGTGGACGATGACGCGGACATGACGCGGTTCGTTGGCGCGGTGCTCTCCAGCCGGGGGATTGCGGCGGTGGCTGCGTACGACGCGATCCAGGGATTCCTGGTCGCGCAGCGCCAGCAACCGAAGCTCATCTTCGTGGACTGGCACATGCCGGCGGGGGGCGGGCCGCAGCTATTACGGAAGCTCCGCGACAACGCCCGCACCTCGGCGATTCCGGTCTACGTGATCACCGCCGACGAGGCCGGCGGCATCCCTCTCGAGGCCGAGTTGCTTGGCGCGCGAGGCGTGCTCCGCAAACCGCTGGACCCCGCCGCGCTGCTCGCGCTGACCGCTGCGCTGGTGGCCTAGCTCCCGGCTTGTCTCCAGCCGGGGCGACGCGCATTCTTCGCGTATGGCCCGCCCCATCGAACGCGATCTCGCCCCACGCATCAAGGTCTGGCTGGCATGGAAGGGCGGCTTCCTCATGGGGCCGAACTACTTCCATTTCCTCGAAGCGGTGGCGGAGACCGGAACCATTCGGGAGGCGGGCAAGCGGGTGAGCTGGAGCTATCGCACCTGTCTCAACCGCATCCGCAAGATGGAAGCGGCCCTCGGCGGTCCGGTGCTGGTGACCACGCGCGGCGGCGCGGACCATGGCAGCGCCCGGCTCACGCCCGAAGCCAAGCGACTGGTTCGGCTCTTCGGCGAGTGGCGAGGAGAGATGCACCGCTTGTCCGATCAGGCGTTCCAGCGTGCCCTGAAGGGCTGAACGCGCCGCTTCCCGCCCTCCTTCCGCGCCTCGCAGCCGGCCTGTAAGTTCCCCTACAGTTCTCTCAGTTCCCTCGCTCTCGCCCCGGAAGTCCCATGGCCAAGGCCGAGACCCTCACCGCCGCCGAAGCGGCGGCGCTGCTGCATCTCCACGTCAAACGGGTGCAGTCGCTCGCCCGGGCCGGCGAACTGCCGGCCACCCGGGTGGGACGAAAGTGGCTCTTCTCCAGAGCGCGCATCGAGGCGCTCTGCGGTGTGACACGCACCGCGCCGCTGACTCGTGGCGTGGAGCTGAGTGCGCGCAATCAGCTGCGGGGCCGGATCCTCGGGCTCCGCAGCGATGGGCTCATGGCGGAGGTGCGGCTGGAGATCGGAGGCCAGGAACTGGTCTCGGTGATCACCCGCTCCTCCATGGAACGGCTGAAGCTGCGGGTGGGCCAGGAGGTACTGGCGGTGATCAAGTCGACCGAAGTCATGATCGGCAAGGAAGGGATGCACTGATGCTGGACAGGTGGCTTCGGCCAGTCATGGTCGCGGGCGCCCTGCTCGCCGGGCCGGCGCTTCCGGCTGATGCGCAGGCTCCGCGTGATACGCTGACGGTCTTCGCTGCGGCCGATCTCGCGCTCGCCTTCCCGGAGATCGCCGCCCTGTTTGAGGCACAGCGGGGCGCCGCGGTCAGCTTCGTGTTCGGCTCCAGCGGGAACCTCGCGCTGCAGATCCAGAACGGGGCGCCAGCCGATGCGTTCTTCGCGGCCAACGTCGCGTATGTGGATCAGCTCATCGCGAAGGGCGTGCTGATCCCGGGTACGAGGACGCTGTATGCGCAGGGGCGGGTCGTGGTGGCGGTTCCGCGGGGTTCCTCGATCACCGCGCCGGGGCTCCGCGATCTGCTGCGGCCCGAGGTCCGGCGGATCGCCATCGCGAATCCCGATCACGCCCCATACGGCATCGCCGCGCGCGAAGCGTTGCAGTCCGCCGGTCTGTGGGAGTCCCTGCAGCCGAAGCTCGTGCTGGGGGAGAACATCCGGCAGACGCTGCAGTACGTCCAGAGCGGCGCCGTCGATGCCGGCATCGTCTCCTTGTCCGTGGCAAACGTGCCCGAGATCCGTTTCCTCCCGATTCCTGACTCGCTTCACCGGCCGCTCGATCAGGCGACCGCGGTGATTCGCACCTCGCGGCATGTCCGGCTCGGCGCGGACTTCATCGCGTTCGTCACCGGGCCCGCCGGCTGGGCGGTCATGGAGCGGGATGGATTCAGCCGGCCGCTGACCCCGTAACACAGCATGTCCCCTGTCCTGCTCTCGCTCAAGGTGGCCGGCACCGCCACCGCACTCACGGTGCTGAGCGGCATCCCGCTGGCGTGGTTCCTTGGCCGTCGGCGATTTCGCGGCAAGACGCTCATCGAGACCACGGTCCTCCTGCCGCTGGTGCTCCCCCCGACGGTGCTGGGGTACTATCTGCTCGTGCTGCTCAGCCAGCGCGGCGCGGTCGGAAGTCTATTCGATCGGTTCGGGATCGAGCTGGCCTTCACCTGGCACGGCGCCGTCATCGCGGCATGGGTCGGCTCCTTCGCGATGTTCACCCGCTCGGCGCAGGCGGGCTTCGAGCTCGTGGATACCAGACTGGAAGAAGCCGCGCGCACCCTGGGCCGCTCCGAGTGGAGCATCTTCTGGCATGTGACCCTTCCGCTGGCGTGGCGCGGGGTCGTCGCCGGGACGATGCTCGCCTTCTGCCGCGCGGTGGGTGAATTCGGCATCACCCTGATGGTGGCCGGCAACATCCCCGGCCGCACCCAGACCATTCCTCTCGCCATCTACGACCACGTCCAGGCCAACCGGCTCGATGCCGCGGACCAGCTCTCGATCATCACCCTCGCACTGGTCGCGACTCTGCTCCTCATCGTCGGGCGGCTGACCCGGGCGCGGAGCTGAGTCCGGTGCTCTCCGTCGAACTGCTCAAGAGCTTTCCCGGCTTCACGCTCGATGTGCACTGGGAGGCCGAGGAGGGCGTGGTCGCCCTGTTCGGCCCTTCCGGGGCGGGGAAGACGCTCACCCTGCAGTGTCTGGCGGGGCTCACCCGTCCCGATGGCGGCCGCATCTCGGTGCGGGGTCGGGTGCTGTATGACGCGCTCCGCGGTGTGAACCAGGCGGTCCGCGACCGCCGGCTTGGCGTCGTGTTCCAGGGCTATGCGCTCTTCCCGCACCTCAGTGTCGCGGAGAACATCGCGTTCGGCCTCGACCGGGTGGGGAGCGCCGAGCGGCGGAAGCGCACGGACGAGATGCTGGAGCGGCTGGGCCTCGAGGCGGTCCGGGGCTTCCACCCGAAGGCGCTTTCGGGCGGCCAGCAGCAGCGGGTCGCGCTGGGCCGGGCACTGGCCATGGATCCGGATCTCGTCCTGCTCGACGAGCCGCTCGCCGCGCTGGACAGCCCCCTCCGGCGCAGCCTCCGGGACGACCTGCAGACGGCGCTGCGCGGCTTCGGCAAGACCGCGATCGTCGTCACGCACGATCTCGCCGAAGCCTGCCAGCTCGCCGATCAGATCGTGGTCTACGATCAGGGGCGCGTGCTGCAAGCGGGCCGGAAAGGCGAGGTGCTGGGTCGCCCCGCGTCACCCGAGGTCGCCGCGGTCCTCGGCATTCGGAACATCCTCGAAGGGAGGGTGCTGGAGTCGAATCCGGACTTCGTGCATATCGGCTGGCGGGGTCAGACGATCGTCGCGGCGAACTGGCCGGGCCATCCCGATCTCCCGTGCACCGGCAGCCGAGTCTCATTCTTCGTGCGGCCGGAGCATGTGCGGCTGATGCGGAAGGATCGTCCCGGTCCGGATGTCGTGCGGCGCACCAACCTGATCGTGGGCGAGATCGTCGGTGAGGTGGATATGGGTTCGACGGTGGCGCTGCAGTTCCGCGCGGAGGGCGAGGGCCCGGCGCCGAGCCGCGGATACGACCTGGAGATCGAAGTCTCGCGGCTGGTGCACGAGAAGCTCTGCGTCCATTACGACCGCGCGTGGACGGTATCGGTGCAGCCCAGTGCGATTCAGCTGCTGCCGCGGGCGTAGGCACCCGCTGCGCGCCCTCGTGGCGCACCGATAGGCAGTCTATTGCCTATCGGCACGGGTTCGGATAGGTTGGTCGCGATCGATCAGTCCAGCCCGGCCCCCATCTCCCGGACCTCCATGCCGCATCCCCCGGGTCACCGTCTCCGCCGCACGGTCACGACCGGCAGGGCCCGTCGCTGGATCGTGCTGCCGCTGCTCCTGCTGCCGTGCCTCGGCGTGCGGGGTGCCCAGGCGCAGCAGGTCGTCGCGGACAGCCTGGCGTCGAAGCATGTGGGCGAGGTGGTGACGGTCGAGGGCCTGGTGCGCGATGTGCACATCTCCACCAGGCACCGGACCATCTACTTCAATTTCACCGCGCCCTATCCCGGCCAGACGTTCAGCGCGATCGTGCCTGACTCGGCGTTCGACCGCTTCCCGGATGCGGCCAAGTGGGGTATGACACTGGTGCGGGTTACGGGCCGTGTCTGGCTCCAGGACGGCCGGACGCCGGCCGTGACGCTCACCGATCCGGCACGGCTCCAGCGCGTGCCGTGACCGCCTCCAGCCATGCCCTCCCAGGCGACTTGCGGCCCGCAGCGTCCGACAGCCTGACCGGCGCCGGTCGATCTGCGCTCGGTTGCCCTCTATCACCCATGCACCACCCCGAATTCAGGAGAATCGCCGCATGACCTACCGTCTCCGTTCGACCGCAGCCATCTACGGGCTGCTCTCGCTCGCCGCAGTGCCGGCGAGCGCGCAGCAGCCGGCCGGCGCACCACCCGCCGCAGCCGCTCCGGCGGCCAAACCGGCCACGCCCTCGTCAGGCGTCAAGCTGAGTGGCTACCTGCAGGCCCGCGAGACCTGGCAGAAGGACGCGGGACTCAGCAGCTCTCTCAACCGGGCGCGGCTCACCGCCGCCGGCGGCATCGCGACCGCGTTCACCTGGCGCATTCAGGGAGAGTTTCGGACCGGCAACGTCGGCAACGGGAAGGCCTCGGTGAGCCTGACGGATGCCTACATACGGTGGAAGCACAACGATCTCGGCATTCAGGCGGGCCAGTTCAAGACCCCGTTCGCGCGCGAATACGTGACGAGTCTCGCTGACCTCGAGACCGCGGACCGTGCCACGGTCGTGGACTCGCTCGCCTCCAAACGGGACATCGGCCTCATGGCGGACTATGAGATTCGCAAGAAGGTGACGGTGAGCGCGGGTCTCTTCAATGGCGAGGGCGTCAACGTCACATCCAACAAGGACTCGACGCTGCTGGGCGTGGCGCGGCTGGCCATGCACCCGATCCCGGAGGTCTCCATCGGCGGCAATGTCGCGCGCTACTTCGGCGACAGCACGCGCTACGGCGCGGACGTGAGCTACGAGGGCCCGCGGATCACGGTCCGTGGCGAGTACCTCGCGCAGTCCCGCGACGGCGCCGGCGGCAAGAAGGACCATGGCTGGTTCGGCCTCGCGGCAGTGCGGGTGGCCGATCCGGTGCAGCTCGTCGCCAAGTACGAGGAATTCCGGCGTGACGCGATCAGCCTGCAGCAGCGCAACCGGACGTGGACGGCGGGTGCCAACTTCCTCCTGGCCGGCAACGCGGTGAAGCTCACGGCCGAGTACATCTCGCGGAAGATCGGCGACCCGGGCACGCGCAAGGGAATGCTGCTGACCCAGCTTCAGGTGAGGTACTAGATGCGAGACGTGATCCGTGTTCCGAACTGGACAGAACGTGCGTTCCTCGGCGTCGTCCTGCTGTCGCTCGCAACGGGCGATCTGCTGGCCCAGGCCCGCCGGGACGTCATCCTCGCCACGACGACGAGCACCCAGGACTCCGGGCTGCTCGATTCGCTGGTGCCGAGGTTCGAGAAACAGTGCCACTGCCGAGTGAAGACGATCGCCGTGGGGACCGGGCAGTCGCTGGCGCTCGGCGCACGCGGGGAGGCGGACGTGGTGCTGGTGCACGCGCCCGGGCTCGAGAAGCGCTACGTCAGCGAGGGTCAGTTCATCAATCGCCGTCTGGTGATGACGAATGATTTCGTGATCGTCGGCCCGCCGGGGGACCCGGCGGGACTGCACGGGCTCAAGACCCTGGCGGCGGTGTTCCGGCGGCTGGGGGAAGGCACCGCCCCCTTTGCCTCCCGCGCCGACAGTTCGGGCACCCACATCATGGAGCTCAACCAGTGGAAGGCCGTGCGGGCCACTCCCGCAGGGGGATGGTATCTTCAGGTCGGTCAGGGCATGGGGGAGACGCTCCGCATCGCCTCCGAGAAGGGCGCCTACACGCTGACCGACCGGGGAACCTTTCTCGCGCTCAGGCAGAGCCTGCGGCTGGAGGTGGCCTTCGAGGGCGCGCCCGAACTGCTCAACATCTATCATGTGATGGAAGTGAATCCGGAGATCTGGCCAGGCGTGAATCACGACGGCGGCCGGGCCTTTGCTGATTTCATGGTGGCTCCAGTGACGCAGGCGTTCATCCGCACCTTCGGCGTCCAGAAGTACGGTCAGCCGCTCTTCATCCCCCGGGCCGGAATGCGGGAGGAGGACCTCCTCAAGCCAGCGGCCTGATCAACTACGGGTCGCATGGATCTTGTTCTCGAGGGGCTCAAGCATGCGCTGGCGATGATCCTGCGGGGCGATCCGCAGGTGATGGAAATCATGTGGCTCTCCCTGCGGGTGTCTGGGGTCGCCACGCTGGTGAGTCTGGTGCTCGGTGTGCCCCTCGGCACGCTCCTCGCGCTGACCAGCTTTCCCGGGCGGCGTGTCCTCCTCGGCGTCATCAACGCCGGGATGGGCCTGCCCCCCGTTACCGTGGGGCTCTTCGTCAGCGTGCTGCTCTGGCGGAGCGGGCCGCTTGGGTTCCTCGAACTGATGTACTCGCCCACCGCGATCATCCTGGCGCAGTGCGTGATCGCCCTGCCGGTCGTCACCGGGCTCACGGCGGCGGCGATGCAGCAACTCGATCCCCGGCTCCGGCTGCAGCTGCTCGGGCTGGGCGCATCCCGTTCGCAGGCGCTCGGGCTGCTCCTGCGCGAAGCGCGATTCTCGGTGCTTGCCGCGGTCATGGCCGGCTTCGGCGCCGTCATCTCCGAAGTCGGGGCGTCAATGATGGTCGGCGGGAACATCCTGCACTCCACCCGGGTGCTGACGACCGCCACCGTGCTCGAGACCAGCAAGGGCAACTTCGACGTGGCCATCGCCCTCAGCGTGTTGTTGCTGGCGGTCACCTTCCTCGTCACCATGGCCCTCACCGCGATCCAGCAGCGTGGGGTTCGCGCGTGACGGGCACCCTCACCCCGCGCCGCGCGGACGATTCGGCGTTTCGTGCGGAGGGGATCACTGTCCGCTACGGCGGGCGCACCGTACTCGACGGGGTCGGTCTCTCACTTCGGCCAGGACGGACCCTGGCGCTGCTGGGGCCGAATGGCGCGGGAAAGTCCACGATGCTCAGGGTGCTGGCGCTGCTGGAACGGCCCGACGCCGGCCGCCTGACACTGCTGGGAGAATCCGGTGCCGGCCCACGCCGCGCGACGACTGGCGCTCCGGCGCCGGATGGCGACCGTGTTCCAGGCGCCGCTGCTGACCGACGCGACGGTCGGGGAGAACGTGGCGCTGGGGCTCCGGTTCCGCGGCGTCATCGGTTCGGGCGCGACCGCGCGGGTGAATCGCTGGCTGGAGCGGTTCGGCATCGGTCACCTCGCGCACCAGCGGGCGCGGACGCTTTCCGGGGGAGAAGCGCAGCGGGCGAGTCTCGCCCGCGCCTTTGTCGTCGAGCCGGAGCTGCTCTTCCTCGATGAGCCGTTCGCCTCCCTCGATCTGTACGGCCGGGAGGTACTGGCGCTGGAACTCGAAGCGATTCTGCGCGAGTCCCGGATCGCGACGGTGCTGGTCACCCACGAGCGCGCCGAGGCGATGATGCTCGGCGACGAGGTCGCCGTGCTGCTGGGAGGAGGGCTGGCGCAGCAGGGCCCGACGCGCGAGGTCCTCTCGCGGCCGGTCACCGAGCCGGTGGCGCGCTTCCTCGGCGTGGAGAACCTGCTGCCCACCCGGATCGATCACCGCCACGGCGACCAGGGAGAGGTGCAGCTTGCCGGGCTGCGCTTCGAGGTGCGGCTGTCGCCGACGTCGCCGGGGACGACGCCGTGCTCTGTCTCCGCGCCGAGGATGTCCACCTCGCCCCACCGGGTGCGCGGGCGGAGGGTGACAGCGTGCGTCTCCCTGCGCGGGTCGACGCGGATGGTTCCGTACGGGGTGCCGTGGCGGGTCCATCTGGATGCCGGGATTCCGCTGGTGGCACTGGCGGCCCAGCGGACCGTCGAGCGGCTGCAGATGAAGCCGGGCATGGAGCTGGTCGCCTCCTTCGATCCGGCGCGGGCGCACGCGGTCACGGCGCCTCACGCCGGCTAGCGCCCGCCCGCCGTCGCGGGCCTGCATCCCCCGAGCCTTGCCGCCCGCCCGGCGGAGGGGCTAATCTCCCCGCCCTCGACCAACCCGGAAGGCGTCATGAGTGGCACCCCGAATATTCCCCGCCCGCAGAACGATCCCATTCTCGGCTACGCCCCCGGGTCTCCGGAGCGTGCCGCGCTCAAGGCCCACCTGGCGACGATGGCCGGCGAGACGATCGACATCCCGGTGATCGTGGGCGGGAAGGAGATCCGGACCGGCAAGCTCCACGACGTCGTGAGTCCGCACGATCACCACCGGGTGCTTGCACGCGTCCACATGGCGGATCAGGCCACGATCGACGCCGCAGTACGCTCCTCGAAGGTGGCGTGGCGGGAATGGTCGGAGATGCGGTTCGAGGAGCGGGCCGCCGTGTTCCTCAAGGCCGCCGATCTCCTCGCCGGTCCGTGGCGCATGAAGGTCAACGCCGCGACGATGCTCGGCCAGAGCAAGACGGCGTTCCAGGCGGAGATCGACAGTGCCTGCGAGCTGATCGACTTCTGGCGATTCAACGTGCACTTCGCCGAGAAGCTCTATCTGGAGCAGCCGTCCTCTTCGCCCGGGATCTGGAACCGGATGGAGCACCGGTCGCTCGAGGGATTCGTCTACGCGATCACGCCGTTCAATTTCACCGCGATCGGCGGCAACCTGCCGACGGCGCCGGCGATGATGGGCAACGTCGCGATCTGGAAGCCGTCCCACACGGCCACGCTCTCCAACTACTACGTGATGAAGGTGCTCGAGGAGGCGGGGCTGCCGCCCGGCGTCATCAACTTCCTTCCCGGCGACTCGATCCAGATCAGCAATGCCCTGCTCGCCGCCCATGATCTGGCCGGCATTCATTTCACCGGTTCGACGGCGGTCTTCCAGTCGCTCTGGCGGACCGTGGCGGAGAACCTGCCGAAATATGCCGCCTACCCGCGGATCGTCGGCGAGACCGGGGGCAAGGATTTCGTGCTGGCGCACCGGAGCGCGGACGTCGAGGCGCTGTCGGTCGCGCTGGTGCGGGGGGCGTTCGAGTATCAGGGGCAGAAGTGCAGCGCCGCCTCGCGGGCCTACGTCCCTGCGAGCCTGTGGCCCAGAGTGAAGGAACAGATGCTGGCGATGATCGCCGACATCCGCATGGGCGACGTGCGCGACTTCCGGAACTTCATGGGCGCCGTGATCGACCGGCGCGCCTACGACCGGCTCAAGGGATATCTGGACCGGGCCCGCAGCGACAGCGGCGTCACGATCCTGGCCGGGGGCAAATGCCACGACGAGACCGGCTTCTTCGTGGAGCCCACGCTCATTCAGGCGGAGGACCCGAAGTACCGCACCATGTGCGACGAGCTGTTCGGTCCGGTGCTCACGCTGCACGTCTACGCCGACGCCGACTGGAGCGAGACGCTGGAGCTCGTGGATTCGACGAGTCCGTACGCGCTCACCGGTGCGGTCTTCGCGCAGGACCGGCGTGCGCTGGCGGACGCCGAGAAGGCCCTCCGGCACGCCGCCGGGAACTACTACGTGAACGACAAGCCCACCGGCGCGGTGGTTGGCCAGCAGCCGTTCGGCGGCGCCCGTGCGAGCGGTACCAACGACAAAGCGGGATCGATCCTGAACCTGGTCCGCTGGGTGTCGCCGCGGAGCATCAAGGAGAACTTCGTTCCGCCGCGGGACTATCGCTATCCGTTCATGAGAGAAGAGTAGTCGCGTGAGGTGGTCTTCATTCCCGGGCGGGTGCCGCGTCGTATATTGAACGCCGCGGGACGCGCAATTCTCGAGGACGGATCCGGATGGCGGTTTCGACGCTCTATCAGTCGTTGCGGGACATCAAGCTGACCACGGTCCGGAAGGCGATTTCCCCGGACTCGTACAGCCGGTCCGCCCTGCAGACCTTCGGCTGGTACGCCTTTGATCTGGCGCTCTATCTGGGCCTGATGTGGGGCGTGTTCGCGGCCGACGCGTGGTGGGCCAAGCTGCTCTTCGGGCTCGGTGCGGGCTGTGCAGTGTCGTTCATGTTCGTGTGGGCGCACGATGCCGCGCACGGCGCGCTGTTCTCGAGCGACTGGACGGCGGAGATCCTCGGGACGCTGTTCATGCTGCCGTCGCTCAACATGTACCGGCTCTGGTGCCATGGGCATAACCGGGTGCACCATGGCTTCACTTCCTTCACCCCCGTCGACTGGATCTGGCGGCCGCTCACACCCGCTGCCTACGCGGCGCTCCCCTGGTACCGCCGGCTGGTCTACCGGCTGGAGCGGACGCCGTACGCCTGCGCGCTGCATTACGTGAACAAGGTGTGGTGGCCGGGCATGGTCATGTACCAGCCCGAGAAGCAGTCCCGCGAACGGCTCGGCTACAACGTCCACAAGCTGATCACTCTGGTGTTCGCGGTCACTCTCTCGGCAGCGGCCTGGATGTGGGGTGGTGGCATCGCCGGCGTGATCGCCGGTGTGGTGCTGCCCTTCATCGTCTTCAATTACTTCATCGCGCTCTTCGTGTACCTGCACCACACCCATCCGGATGTGCCCTTCTTCGATCACCGGCCGGAGTGGAGCAATACGATCGGCCAGGTGTACTGCAGCATCGTCTGGCGATGCTCACGGCTGAGCGAGATGCTGATTCACAACATCATGATCCACGTGCCCCATCATGTCGAGCCGCGGATCCCCTTCTACCGGCTGAAGCGCGCCTACCGGGAGCTGCAGAAGGAGTACGGCGAGTACATGCACGAGTACACCTTCCGCTGGTCCACCGTGCGGATGATCTTCGCCCGCTGCAAGCTGTACGACTACGACACCAAGACCTGGTACAGCTACCGGGAAGCGGCGGCCGCGCTGGCCGCCGCCTCCCGGCTCCAGCCTCAGGGCGCCTTGTAGACCACGCCGTTCTTCATCACGAACACGACCCGCTGCAGTTCGGTGATGTCCGCCAGCGGGTCGTTCTTCACCGCCACGATATCCGCGAAATGCCCCGGTGCCACGGCGCCGACGTCGTCCTGTTTGTCCAGAAGGCGGGCGGCGACGGTCGTCGCGGAGCGGATCGCCTGCATCGTCGTCATGCCGTACTTCACCATGTAGTCCAGTTCCTGCGCCTGGTTCTCCGTCCAGGCGTAGCCGCCCGCGTCGGTGCCGTAGGAGATGTACGGGAGCAGGCCGCGGCGCACCGCCTCCCCGAACGCGGCCTTTTCGAGGTCGACCATCTTCGGCCAGATGCCGCCCCGGCCCTCCGCGACGTACGCGCCGACAAAAATCGTGGGGCACCAGTAGACCTTCTGGCGCAGCATCCGGTCGATGAGGTCTGGTGTCAGTCCATCGCCATGCTCGATCGAATTGAAGCCGGCCCGCAGGGCGGCGTCGATGCCATCCCAGCCGATGGCGTGGCCCGCGATCTTGCGGCCGAGCCGGTGCGCCTCGTCGGTGAATGCCTTGAGCTCCTCGTCGGTGTAGTTGGTCCAGCTATGCAGCTTCCCGTCCGGGCCGATGTAGTAGCGGCGGTCCACGTAGACCTTGATCCAGTCAGCGCCGTACTTCACCTGCTCGCGGACGGCATGCCGGATGTTGTCCACGCCGTCGACGATCTGCACCCCCTCCGGCACCCGGAGTTCCCAGGAGTACCCGGAGAGCGGGTACATGCCGGTCGGAGCAAAGGCGCGGGTCGCGACGAAGAGCCGTGGGCCGGGGATGACGCCGCGATTGATCGCGTTGCGCACATCCACGTCGGCGTACATGGCGCCCTCGCTTTCGAGGTCGCGCATGGTGGTGAAGCCGTTCATCAGCGCCGTCCGCACCGCCACGGTCGCGCGGATGGTGCGGTAGGGGATTGATTCCTTGAGCAGCTGATCGTCGTAGTCCGCCGCCGTGATGTCGCCCTGCAGCAGGATGTGGGTATGGTTGTCGATCAGGCCGGGGAGCACCGTCATGCCGCTCAGGTCCACCACCTTCACGTCCCCGCCTGCCGCGGCGACCTCCTGGTAGGGGCCGACGCGGGTGATGCGATCGCCCTCGATCAGGATCCCCTGGTCGGTGCGGACCCGATCCGATTCGCCGTCGATGAGCCGGCCCGCGCGGACCAGGGTTCTGCTGACGGCGGTCTGCGCGGGGAGGGGCAGGGCCGGCACCAGCGACAGCAGGAGTGTGAGCCCGAGATGGCAATGACGTCCCAACGATGGCATAATGACGAAACCTCCGCATATGTGTGCTGGGATGGGCGCGCGGACGCTGCCCATTGCCGCGATGAACCGTCGGGAGATAATCCGCCTTTGGTGCTGAATAGCAAGCCACTGCTCGGCGGGCCGGCGCCCTGTCGAACGTTCGCGCCGTACGGAGCGGAGCGCTTCGGAGGGATGGGCCGCACCCTCCTCGCCGGCGCGCTGGCGCTGTGTACTGCGACGGCGGGCAACGCCCAGGCGCCGGCCCGGCCGGTGTATCATCCCGCCCAGCTCGATTGCGCTCGCTACCGGCAGCAGGTCCGGAGCGTCATCCTGCTCGATGGCGGCGGGCAGCACTCCCGGGAGACCACGGGGCGGGACGGGACGCTCTCGGTGCGCGCCACCGCGGCCGATTCGCTCCTTCAGCTCGAAGCGTGGTTTGATACGCTGACGGTCTGGCGTGAGGGATCGGGCGAACGGCTCGAGCCGGAGACTGACGGTGTCGTCGGCGGGCGCTTTCGGGGGACGCTGACGCGGGCGGGCACGTTCACGGAATCGGATCGGCCGTTCATCCCGGATGACATCGCCGAGGTGGCGGATGTCGGGGATGCGCTGAGTGAACTCTTTCCCCCCTTGCCGCCGGTTGGCCTCCAGCCAGGCGCCGCGTGGAAGGATGGGTTCGGCACGGTGATCCTGCGCATTCCCGATGGCAGCCGGGACGGTCGGAGGGTGGAGCGGTACCGGATCAACCGGCGTTTCGAGCGGGAGGAGTCCCGGCTGCTCTCCGATTCGACCGAGGTTCGCGCTGAGCGGACCGAGACTGAAGCCTCGGTGCTGGAGTGGTCCGGGGAACTCGGGCCGGTGCGGTGGGACCGCGAGATCACGGTGCTGGTCGCAGTCCCCGCGGGCGGACCCGTCAAGCAGCCGTTCCGTACCCGGATCGAGCAGCAGGCGTCCGTCGAGCGCGTGGCGGGAGCCTGCCGCGCCGGTGACTAGCCCGCGGTGGTGCCGCTGGCGACCTCGCGGTAGATGTACTCCAGCGGTGCCGTGGTCTCGGTGAGCGCCGCTTCGATGAGGTCGTGCCGCGGGCTCAGGCTGCAGACGGGGTCCGTGCTGGTCGCATCGCCGGTGAGCGCGAACGCCTGACAACGGCAGCCGCCGAAATCCTGCCCCTTTCGCGGGCAGCTGCGGCACGGCTCCTTCATCCAGGCGTCGCCGCGGAAGGCGTTGAAGATCGGCGAGCGCTCCCAGATCCAGCCGAGCTCGTGGGACCGCACATCCACGAATTCGAGTTGGGTGATCTGCGTCGCCCCGTGGCACGGCAGCGCCCGGCCGTCCGGCGTCACCAGGATGTACACGTTCCCCCAGCCGCCGTAGCAGGGCTTGGGGTACTGCTCGTAGTAGTCGGGCAGCACATAGAGAATCTGCATCTGCCCCTTGTACCGCCTGATCGCCGCCTCGGCGATGCCCCGGGAGCGCTCCACCTGCTCCCGAGTTGGCATCAGCATGTGCCGGTTCTTCTCCGCCCAGCCGTAGTACTGCGTGTTCGCCAGCTCCAGCCGGTCCGCGCCCAGCTCCGCTGCCATCTCGATGATCTGTCCGAGATGATCGAGGTTGCCGCGGTGCAGCACGACATTCACCGAGAAGGCGAGGTCGAGCGCCTTGACCAGCGCCGCCCCCTCGTACTTCTGCCGGCCCAGCCTGATCCCGGCGATCCGGTCGGCATTCGCGGTGTCGGTGTCCTGGAAGGAGATCTGGATGTGGTCGATCCCGGCCTCCTTGAGCCGCTCCGCCCGCGGGCGGGTGAGGCCGAGCGCCGAGGTGACGAGGGTGGTGTAGAGTCCCTCGTTGCGGGCGTGCGCGACGAGTTCTTCCAGGTCCTTGCGCACCAGCGGCTCGCCGCCGGACAGTCCGAGCTGGAGTACGCCGAGGTCGCGGGCCTGGGTGAACACCCGCTTCCAGTCATCGGTCGAGAGCTCCGCCTCCGCCCGCGACATCTGCAGCGGGTTGGAGCAGTAGGGGCAGTGCAAGGGGCAGCGATAGGTCAGCTCCGCGAGGAGCGTCGTCGGCTGGTTAGGCATGACTGGTTGGCTCGGAGGCGGAAGGGATCGACCGGGCGCCGATGCTGACGAGGTCCCGTTGCACGAGCATGTCGAGGTATTCCAGGACATCGGCGGTGACGTCGGCCCCGTACCGGGTGCCGAGGATGCCGGTGATCTCGGCGACGCTGCGGTTGCCGTCGCAGAGTTCGAGGATCGCCTTGCCGGTCTCGTTCAGGAACATGGCGCCCTCGGGATAGAGCAGCACGGGCCGCTGCCGCACCCGGTCGAAGCCGATGCGGGCGAGGCGCCAGAGGCGCGGGCGGGAAGTCAGGGAAGCAGCCATGTCGTCGCTCTGCGCGGAGTCGCGCGGTGCTAGTCCTTGTAGGCGTTGTGGATGAGGTCGATCATCGCCCACAGCATCTCGAGCTTGAAGGCGAGCGCCTCGAATGCCATCCGCTGGGTTTCGACGGTCGTACAGTGCTGCTGCACGATGGCCAGGCCGTGCTTCACGTCGCGCGGCGCTTGCACCAGCCGGCTTTTGAAGTAGTCCAGCCCCTCCGGCGGAATCCACGGGTAGTGGATGGGGAACGACTGGATCCGCTCCTGGTGAATCCGAGGCGCGAACAGTTCGGTCAGCGACGAAGCGCAGGCCTGCACCCACGGTCTGGACTTGCAGAACCAGACGTACGATTCGCAGATCAGCCGGACCGAGGGCAGCACATGGCGTTCGTCCTCCATCTCTTCCCGCGGGACTCCAAGCGCGATGCCGAGGCGGATCCAGAGCTCGATGCCCCCTTCGCCGGGTCGCGTCCCGTCGTGGTCGACGATGCGCTGAAGCCACTCCCGCCGGACCGCCGGGTCGGGACAATTGGAGAGGATCGCCCCGTCCTTCCTCGGTACCACGCGCTGGTAGGCGAGCCGATTGGCGACCCATCCCTGGAACTGTCGCCGGCTGAGTTTCCCCTCGTACATCAGCCGATGAAAGGGATGCTGCACGTAGTAGGAGCCGTGAAAATTCCTGAGCGCCGCCTCGAGTTCGTCCGGTGTCAGCGGCCGTGCCAGATCGGGAATCGGCGGCGTGGGTGGCGTCGCGAGTTCGGAGGCGCGGATCTCTGTCGTGCCGGTCATAGTGAGAACCTCATACCGTCGTCCCCAACCACCATGCCCGCGGCCTCGACGGCGCGGCGCTCGGCGCCGTCCTCGATGAGCATGGGATTGGAGTTGTTGATGTGAGTGTACACCTTGCGCCCGCACGGCAGCCGCGCGAGCAGGCCGAGGCTGCCGTCACTCCCGGAGACGGGAAGATGATCCATCTGGCGCGCGGTGCGCTCGGAGAGCCCCAGGCGAAGCATTTCGTCGTCGGTCCAGAATGTCCCGTCGAAGAGGAGCAGGTCCGCAGTCGCGAGCAGGGCGAGCAATTCGGGCTCGAGGGCGCCGCACCCGGGCACGAAGGCGAGCCGCCCGCCGGTTGCCGCGTCTTCAACGATCACCCCGATCGTGTGGCCGGGCTGATCGCGGCGCGCGAATCGGGGCGGGCCTCCGGGAACTGCAAATGCCGTGAGCGTGAGACCGCTCGGCTGTCCGTCCGAATGATGCAGCGCGGTGGGAACGCCGAGGGGAAGCTCGGTGACGATCACCTGCGCGAACGCCGCAGTCACTGGCAGCACCCGTGAATCTTCCGTCAGTACGTCGATCACCGCGCGGGTCGCGTAGAGCTGCAGCGTGCGCCCCTCGCGCAGCAGCGCGATGCCCAGCGTATGATCGAGTTCCGCGTCGGTGGGGATGATGCCCTCCACGGGCAGGTGCCGTATCCCCGCCGGCTCGTGTGCCGTGAGGGGGCGGATCTGGTCCCGGACGTCGGGGGAGGCGTTGAGCAGAAACCAGCGCACGCCATCCGCGGAGACGGCGGCCGACGACTGCGACCGCGGATGGGCACGCTCAGGCGCCGAACGCGCGACTCGGCAGGAGGGGCACCAGCAGTTCCACTGGGGGAATCCGCCGCCAGCGGCGGTGCCGAGAAGGATGACCTGCATACAAAGGAAACGGGGCTCGCGACTGTCGCGAGCCCCGTCCGGTTCGACGCGACTTAGAGGGTCGCGACGTACGCGGTGACTTCCATCGTCACAGCGACGATCTCGGCTTCGGGCTTGCTCCAGGTCATCGTAGACTCCGTGGGAGAGAGGTTCACAACATTGGGTGGCTTCACCCAGTCAGGGGGAGGGCTAGCCTGACCACACCCCTCGTAACGCATTCGTCATGCCGTTGTGGAACCCCTGGCGACATGTAGGCGGAGATGATTGTCGGAGAAGCGTTTACGGCTGGACGGCGTGAGGAGGGGCGGTTCGGGGCTGATTGGGGCAAGTGGGTGAGTTTGGGTTATCTCACCCACCGATCGCGTACTTCTTCATCCGGTAACGCAGGGTGTCCCGTGAGATACCCAGCCGCTGCGCCGCGCGGGTCTGGTTGCCGCCGGCTTCGCGGAGCGCCTGCTCGAGCATCGACTTCTCCCACTGGTCAAGAGAGACACCGGCGGGTGGCAGCACCTGGTCCGGTTCGGCGCCGCGTCGATCCGTCGGTTCGAGGGGCGTCTCCGCGGTGGATGCCGGCGCCGCTGTCTCACCGGGACTCTCCTGGGCGCGCGCTCCCACCCCGCCCGGCTGGGTCAAGGATAGGTGCTCGGATGAAAGCTCCACGCCACGGCTCCACAGGACGGCCCGTTCGATCACATGGGAAAGTTCGCGAACGTTGCCTGGCCAGGGATAGCTGAGCATCAACTGCCGCGCCTCGGCGCTCAGGCGCCGCACATCCTTGCCGTACTTCGCCGAGAACCGCTTGAGGTAGTGATCGGCGAGCAGCAGCACATCGTCGCCGCGTTCCCGTAGCGGTGGCAGGCGGAGCAGCAGGACCGCGAGCCGGAAGTACAGATCCTTCCGAAATCGGTCGCGCTCCGACTCGCGCTCGAGGTCCCGATTCGTGGCCGCCAGAATGCGGACATCGATCTTGCGGTCGCGGATCCCGCCGACCCGCCTCACGACCCGGTCCTCGATGGCCTTGAGCAGCTTGCCCTGCAGGGCAAGCTCGACGTCGCCGATCTCGTCGAGAAACAGGAAGCCGCCCTCGGCCGCCTCGAAGAGCCCCAGCTTCGATTCCTTGGCATCGGTGAACGCGCCCCGCTCGTAGCCGAACAGCTCCGCCTCCATGAGGGTGGCCGGGAGCGCGGTGCAGTTGACGTCGATGAACGGCTTGCCGGAGCGGGGGCCCGAGGAGTGGATCGTCCGGGCGATCAGGCCCTTGCCGGTGCCGGTTTCGCCGGTGATCAGCACCGGTGGCGTCTCATCGAGCGCGGCGATCTGGCGTGCCTGCTCCAGCAGGGCGTGCATCACCCTGGACTGGCCGACGATGTCGGCGAACGGCACCTCCGGCGCCACCCGCTTGCGGTAGTACGAAAGCTCCTGCTTGAGGGCGCCGGTCTCCCGGGCGCGGTCGGCCAGGAGTTTCAGCTCCTCCAGGTCGAGCGGCTTCTTGACGTAGTCAAAGGCGCCGAGCTTCACCGCCGCGACCGCGCCCTCGATCGAGCCGTAGGCCGTCATCACCACGACCGAGATCGACGCGTCGAACTCCCGGATCTTCTGGAGCAGCGTGATCCCGTCCATCCCGGGAAGGCGCACATCAGTGAAGACCACGTCGGGCCGGAGCGAGGGCAGCATCTGCAGCGCGGTCTCCGCATCGCCGGCGATCTCCGTCTCATAGCCCGATTCCGCGAGGAAGGCCTTGATCGCCCGGGCGAGAGTGCGCTCATCGTCGACGATGAGAATCGTGGAAGTACTCATACGGTCAAAGATACCGGGAGCCAGACATGGATGGTCGTGCCGGCGCCCTGCGTGCTCTCGAGCTCGAGCCGGCCGCCGTGCTGCTCGACGAAGCGCCGCGCCGTGGCCAGTCCGAGTCCGGTGCCCTCCTGCCGCGTCGTGAAGAACGGCTGTCCCACCGACGCTAGCGCCTCGGCCGGAATTCCGCGCCCGGTATCTCTCACGATGACGGAGACTCCGGCGACCGCCTGCTCGTCGCCGGATGCCGAGGCCGTGATCGAGAGCGTTCCCCCGGACGGCATCGCGTCGAGCGCATTGGCCAGCAGCTCCACCAGCGCCTGCTCGAGCTTCATGGGATCGACCTGCACTTCAGGCAGCGTCTCCGGCACGTCCACCACGAGCGCGACCCCCTGGCTCCTGATCCGCTCCGCGAAGGCCGGGAGCACACCCTTCACCAGGGCGTTGACTCGTTCCGGAATCGGATGAAAAGGGGCCGGCCGTGAGAAGGTGAGCAGGTGGGTGATCCTTCGATCGAGACGGTCCACTTCTTCAATGATGGCGCGGAGCTGCTCCCCGGCCGCGGGAGAGTTGGGGTGCTGCAGGACGAGCTGGGCCGAGGCACGGAGGCTCGCCAGCGGATTGCGAAGCCCGTGCGCGACCGCGGCCGCCATCTCGCCGATCGAGGCGAGCTTCTCCGACTGCACCAGCCGGTCGCGGGATTCCCGCAACTGCGCCGTCATCCCGGCGAAGGCGGTCGCGAGTTCGCCGATCTCGTCCCGACTGCGGGCCTCGATCGGGTGCGCGAGATTGCCGCCGCCCACGACCGCCATGGCCTGGCGAAGCTCGTTGATCGGCCGGACCAGGCCGCGGGCCATGAACCACGCGGCGCCGACGCCGGCGGCCAGCGACGCCAGGAAGATCGCCACCAGCACCCGCTGCTCGGAGTGCACGATCTCCTCCACCCTCGCGAACGCGCCCTGGACGCTGGTCTCCCGGGTCCGGCGATAGATCTGCCGGTTGAGGGTGGTAAGCGCCGGCTGAAGATTGGTCTTGAGCTCGACCAGCGCGATCTCGTAGGCGCGTTCGCGCTGGCCCTGGTCCACCAGGCGGAAGACGGAATCCCCCACCGCGACGAACTGTCCCTGAATTGCCTGAATTGCCTCCGCGAGCGGCGCGTCCTCCGGCGGGAGTTCCGCCTTCCACTGCTCGTAGCGGTAGTCCACCACCTGGCCCGCCAGGGTGAATTCCTTGCGGGCGCTGGGGTCGAGGCCGCTGAGATAGCGCCAGATGACTTCACTCTGGTCGAACATCGCGGTCTCGAGTTCCGCGTAGATCCGGTTGCGGCCCAGGCGATCGCCCAGAGTCTGGAGCGCGCGCTGCTCGAGCGCATTGCTGCGAATGGCCTCCGCGCCGATCAGCAGCGCGGGCAGGACCATGAGGGAGACGCCGAGGAGGAGCTTTCGCTGAAAGGTCACGCCGGAAAAGCTACAGGTTCCGTGCCTCGGCCACCAACCCGTCGAGCAGCGCCGCCACATGCCCCGGGCCGGTGCGCGGATTCATTACCGTGACCCGGAGCATCCGGCGGCCGTCGAGGACCGTGGTCGTGATCCAGCCTCGGCCGGAGCGGTTGTAGCGCTGGCGCAGTTCGAAGTTGAGCGCATCGAGCGCGTTGCCGGTGGTCCGGCCGTCCCCCACATAGCGGAAGCAGAGAATGTTGCACTCCGGTTCGTGGACCGCCTCGAAGGCGGGGTGCTCGCGCACGGCATGGTGGAGCGTCATCGTGACGTCGCAGAGGCGGTCGTAGAGGCGGCCGATGCCGTCCGCGCCGTATCGCTCGAGTGCCACCCACAGCTTGAGCGCGTCAGCCCGCCGCGAGCACTGGAAGCTTCGGACGCCCTGGTCCCAGATCCGCTCCGTGCCCTGGCCGTGAAAGAGGTACGGCGCCCGCTGCGCGAAGGCCTGGTCGAGATCCCGCTCGTGCCGGGCCAGGACCATGCCGGCGGAGAGCGGCAGCAGCATCGCCTTGTGCGGATCCCAGGCGACAGAGCGGGCATGATGAAGCCCCGCCACCCGATGGCGGTGCCGGGCGGAGAGCAGCGCCGAGGCGCCATGCGCGCCGTCCACATGGAGCCAGAGCCCGCGTGCCTCACAGAGGCGGCCGATGGTTTCGAGGTCGTCAAAGGCGCCGACCGGTGTCGAGCCGGCCGTCGCCACCACGGCCATCACCGCCCGTCCTTCCCGCGCGAGGCGATCAAGCGTCGCCACCAGCGCGTCGGTGTCCATCCGATAGTTGCGGGTGGGGACGGCGATGCCGGAGCGGAGCCCGATCCCGAGCTCGCCGATGGCGCGGGTCACGGCGTAGTGGGCCTGCTCGCCGTAGACGATGACCGGAGGGTTCGCGCCGACGCCCTGCTCCCACGCATCCGGCAGTGCTGCCGCGCGCGCCGCGAGGAGCGCGGTGAAGGTGGCCTCGGTGCCCCCGGAGGTGAGCGTGCCGCCGCACTCGGCACCGAGCCCCGCGAGGTCCCCGAACCAGCGCACCAGCCGGTGCTCGATGGCGTTGACCGAGGGGGACATCTCGCGGACGGCGGTCGAATTGTTGAGGGCGCTGATCAGCGCCTCGCACCAGATCGTGGCGGGCAGGGGTGCGGACACCTGATGGCCGAGATACATCGGGTGGGTGAGGCGGGTGACGTCGCTGATGACGTCACGTTCGAGCCGCTCCACGACCTCGGCGAGCGGCCGTCCCTCATGGGGCATCGGTTCGTCGAACCGGGCAGACAGTTCGGCGGCCGAGTGCGAGGTGGAGACCGGGCCCTCGCCCCGGGCCGTGCTGGCGAGGTAGCGGACGACGAGATCGAGGAAGAGCGCGCCGGCCTCGTACGAGGCGTCGGCATCGAGCGGGGCCAGCAGTGAGTCGGGCATGCCCCAATTTACTGCGGGGCTCCCGCGCCCGGAGGGGCGCTAATGCGCCGCGCCCGCCCCTCCCTGGGTGCGGCCGGTCCGGAACGCCAGCAGCAGGGGCAGCGCCAGGACGAAGAGCGCGCCCATGATGAGAAAGACCTTCTCGAACGCGATCACACTGGCCTGCTGATAGAGCTTGAGGTTGAGCAGCTCGAAGGCGCGGGTCTGGGCCTCCTGCACGCTCCCGCCGAGCTGCAGCATGCGGCCGGTGACGGCGGAGAGCCACCCGGCCGTTGCCGGTTCGGCGGGATTCAGGTGGGCGCGCAGTGCCTCGCGGCTCTGCTCGGTGAACCGGGTCAGCAGGGTGGCCGTGACGGCGATGCCGAAGCTTCCCCCGAGCTGCCGGGAAAGATTGAAGAGTCCCGTACCCTGCGCGAGCTGCTGCGGCCGGAGATCGGCAACCGCGACCTGGGTCAGCGGCACGAAGATGAGACCGAGGCCGGTGCCGCGGAGGATCATGGGGAACACGGTGTCCCCCATCCCCAGGTCCAGCGTGAAGTGATAATGGAGCCACATCGACCAGGCGAAGAGCCCGACGCCCAGGGTGATGAGGTAGCGCGCGTCCATCTTGCCGGTGATCCGCCCCGTGACCGCCATCGTCACCGCGCTCGCCAGCGCGCCGGGGAGGATCACCTTGCCGGTGTCCCACGCGGTGTAGCCGAGGTGTGACTGGAGGAATACCGGGAGCGCGAAGACGCTCGAGTAGAGCGCGAAGCCCAGGACCAGACCGAACACCACGCCGGCGGTGAGCTGCCGGTTGCCGAGAATCCGGAGATCGACGACCGGATGATCCACCGTGAGTTCGTGCCAGACAAAGCCGACCAGGGCAACGGCCGCAATCAGCCCCTCGGTGCGGATCTCGGTGGCGTCGAACCACCCTTTCGATTCGCCGCGTTCGAGCATGATCTGCAGCGCGCCGATGCCCGCGATCAGCAGCGCCAGTCCGAGCCAGTCGACCGCGTCCGAGCGCTCGTTCAGGTGTTCGGGTTCCGGGACGTAGCGCCAGGTCAGCATCGCCGCGGCGATGCCGAGGGGGATGTTGATGTAGAAGATCCAGGGCCACGAGTAGTTGTCGGTGATCCAGCCGCCGAGGGTCGGGCCGAGGGTCGGGCCGACCATGACACCCATGCCGAAGATCGCCATCGCCTTGCCGCGCTCGTGCAGCGGAAAGACATCGAAGAGAATGGCCTGCGCCGTCGAGATGAGCGCGCCACCTCCGATGCCCTGGATCACCCGGGCACCGACCAGCTCGGCGAGCGTGTGCGCGTTGCCCGCCATGAAGGAAGCGAAGGTGAAGAGGATGATCGAGCCGGTGTAGTAATTCCGCCGCCCGAACCGGTCCGACAGCCAGCTGGTGAGCGGGAGGATGATGACGTTCGCCACGATGTACCCGGTGCTCACCCAGGCGATCTCCTCCAGGGTGGCGCCGAGATTGCCCATCATGTGCGGAATCGCGACGTTCACGATGCTCGTGTCCACGAGCTCGAGGACGCTCGCGGACACCACCGCGAAGGCGATCAGGTAGCGGTGCCGATAGACCTCTTCGCGCGTCAGGCGCGACTGACGGACCGGCAGGGCGAGCGTGGCCATGCTACTTCGTGGTGATCGTCGCCACCACGGACATGCCGGGCAGCAGGCGGTGCGTGGTATCGGCGCCGCCATCGACCGCGATCCGCACCGGGACCCGCTGTACCACCTTGGTGAAGTTGCCCGAGGCGTTGTCCGGCGGGAGCAGCGCAAACCGCGCCCCGGTGGCCGGGCTCAGGCTCTCGATGTGCCCAGCGAAGTGATGACCTGGAAAGGCGTCGACGGTGAAGCTCACCGAGTCGCCCACCGCGATGTCCTCCATGTCGGTTTCCTTGAGATTCGCGGTCACCCAGACGTCGTGATCGGGAATCACCGACATCAGGGTCTGCCCGACCTGCACCAGGGCGCCGGGCTCGACCGAGCGGCGGCCAATGATGCCGGACGCCGGTGCGGTGAGCACGGTATAGCTGAGCTGCAGCCGGGCGGTTTCCACCGCGGCACGTGCGCTCATCACGCGAGACTGCGCCGCCCCGACCATCGCGCTGCTCGCCGAGACCTGACTTCCCGCTGCCGTCGCCATCCGGCGCGCGGCGTCGAGATTGGCCTGCGCGGATTCGAACGCGGCCTCTGCCGCATCGAGCTGCTGTGCCGCCACGATGTTGCGCGCCGCGAGCCCCTTGATCCGGTCCAGGTCGGCGCTCGCCTTGCGGAATGCCGCCTCGGCGGACGCGACCGTCGCGTGTGCGGACTGTTCCTGCGCCTCGGTCGCGGCCAGCTGCGCCTGCACCTGTCCGATCTGTCCGCGGTTCCCGACGGCCGCCAGCGCGGTGGCCAGGTCGGCCTCGGCCTGCATCAGGCGGGCCTTCAGGTCGCGGTCATCGAGCACCACCAGGGTGTCGCCCGCGGCGACGGACTGGTTCTCCTCCACCAGCACCCGTGCGACAAAGGCCTGCACCTTGGGCGCGACCGGCGTGATGTGACCGTCCACCTGCGCGTTGTCGGTCTCGACGTGGTGGCGCGAGAAGCGGTAGGTGTGCCAGCCCCAGATCGCGAGGGCGATGCCCCCGATGGCCGCGACGATGGGGAGGAGGCGTCGGCGCGGCGCGGCGACGGATACGGGCGACGTCATGATCGGTTCCTGAGCGACAGTGGTCACTTGAGCTGCTCCAAGACTCCAAGGGCGCGCAGCGCGAGAATGCGCGCGACGGCGGCGTTGACGTGGGCCTGGATCAGGCCGTCGCGTGCCGCGACGAGCCCGCCCTGGGCACTGGTGGTTTCGACGGTGCCGGCCACGCCGGCGGCAAAGCGGTCCCGCGCCTGCGCGAGCTCACGTTCGGCGAGGCGCAGCCGGTCGGTCGCGAGCTGCACCTGGTGATCCGCGGAGGAGAGATCGAGCAGCGCCTGCCGAGTGTCCGTGGCGACCTGGCGCTCCAGGTCGTGCTGGCGGATGCGCTGGGCCTCGAGCCGTGCTGCCTGTTCCTGCTGCCGGGCGGGGCGCCGGAAGCCATCGAGAAGCGGCACGCTCAGCTGCACCCCGATGTTGTAACTGCCGGCGAGCCGGCTGAGGCTGGGGCCGCTCTGGGTGTACCCGCCCAGCACGGACAGGCTGGGCAGGTATTCGTATCCGATCGCCTTGAGCGACCGTTCGATCACCTTGGTCCGTGCACGCTCGGCTTCCACTTCGGCGCGATGTTCGAGCGCAAATGCCACCGCGGCCTCCGGGGTCCCCGGGATCGGGGTGTCGCCGCCGGCAAGCGAGTCGGCGAGCACCAGGGGCGTCTCGGGCGGCAGATCGAGGGCGCGGGCCAGGTCGAGCCGGGTCCTGTCCTGCTGGTTGCGCGCGACCTCGAGCTGGGTGAGCACCGCCGCGAGCTGCACTTCGCTCCGGGTGCCATCGATCGCGGCACTCACCCCCGCCGCCACCAGCTGGCGCGCCTGATCGAGCAGCGAGGCCGCGATGGCACTATCCGCCTCCCGCGCGCGCACCGTTTCCGTGGCGCTCAACGCGCGGAGATAGGCCAGGCCGGCACTCGCGGCGGAGAGCTCTCCCACCGCACGCGTGTCAGCCCCGCTCGCGAGCGCGGAGTCCTTCGCCGAGCGATACCGGGCGAGCGTGCTCGCATCGAAGAGCGTCTCCGAGGCGTGCACCTGGAACCGCCAGACGGTAAACGGATCGGTGACGCCCGTCGCGAAGGGGAGTCCGAATTCATCGAGGTTCATCGTCTGCCGGACGGCGCCCGCGCCGAGGCTGACCGAGGGCAGCAGGTCGGCTCGGCGCTGCCCGACCCGGGTCTCGGCGATCCGTTCGTTGAGGCGGGCCAGGGCGACGGCGACGCCGCGCTGGCGGCCCATCGCGATCGCGCCGGGCAGCGTGAGTGTCACCGGCGCGGGGGCCTGACCGGCCAGGGGCCCGGCGAGGAAGAGCAGTGGGATCAGTCGCGAGAGATGGCGCATGTCACTTTTCCTGGGACGACGTCACGAGCAGGCCGTGCAGATAGAGGTCCGTCATCCCGCGGAGCAGCTCTTCGGATGACAGGGGAGCCGGATCGTACTGCTGGAAGTAATGGCGGAACTGGGCCAGCTGGACGCAGAGTGTCTGCAGGGCCCGTGCGGCGAACGGCGTCTCGACCTTGCGGAACTCCCCGCCGGCGATCCCGCGGGTCAGCACGGACTCGATGACCCGGCGTCCACGGAGGATGATGGTCTGGTAGTACCAGCGGGCGAGTTCCGGGAAGTTGCTGAGTTCCGAAAGCACCAGCCGGCTCAGCCGGACGTGCAGCGGGTGATTGACCTTCTCCCAGTAGCGCGCCATCAACGCGACGAGCAGGTCGGCGCTGCTGCCTTCCCAGGTGCGGACGAATTCCTCGGCCGAAGCAATACTGGCCTCGAACTTGGCCCGGACCATCTCACGGAACAGCGCTTCCTTGGACTCGAAGTAGAGGTACAGGGTTCCCTTGCTCACGCCGGCGCGTCGCGCCACTTCCTCGCACCTGGTCGCGGCAAAGCCACGTTCGCCGAAGACCTCCATCGCTGCCTCGAGGATCTCCTCGGGCCGGGCATCGGGCCGCCGCCGCCAGCGGGGCCGGCTGGCGCTGCGCTTCGGGGTGGGACGGGGCATCGCGGGCTCCGGAAATAAGTAACTGACCGGTCAGTAATATATTTCGGCTTGCTGATCGGTCAACTCCCCTTTCCGGGGTGTCGCACCGAGTCATCACCGCACGGGCTGGCGCTCTTGCTGCAGGCCCATGTCCTGCACTACCTTAGACTCACTCACCGCCCGGAGGCCTTTCTCGATGCCGGAACGGTTTCTCAGCTCCGACGATTACGACGAACACGCCCACCAGCTCTACAACGAAGGTCGCTTCGACGAAGCGCTCGACCTTCTCCAGGACGGCATCCAGCTCTATCCCAACAGCGTGGAACTCCACGTCGGGATGGCGTATGCCTACCTCGCGCGGGAGGATGTCGCGTGGGCCCGCCGGAGCTTCGAGCGGGCCCGGGCGCTGGATCCCGATCACGAGGACACGCTCGCCGGTTACGGCGAAGTGCTCCTCAAGCTCGGCGAACGGGCCGCGGCACTCGCTTCATTCGATCGCATCCTCGCACTCGGGTTCAAGGAAGATCACGAGCTCATGCTGCAGATCGGGCGCGCCCTCTTCCGTGAGGGCCTGCTCGCCGCGGCGCAGAGCTTCTTCGAGTACGCCGTCAACGCACAGCCGGACTGCCCGGAGGCGGCCGCCTGCGTCGGCTATGCCTGCCACCGGCTGAATGACGATGGCGGAGCCCTCTACTGGCTCCGGCGCGCGCTGCAGATCGACCCGCAGTACAGCGAGGCGCGCATCTACCTGGCCAACATGCTGTACGATCGGAGCGAGTCGGAAGCGGCGATGCACCATCTGCATCAGACCGTGCCCGAGGATCACTTCGATGAACTCGGCATCTGGCGCTACGTCGAACTCAAGAAGTCGCTCTATCGCCTCCCCGATGACGATCCCGAGCTCCGGCCCTGGTTCGCCCGGCTCGGCGAAGTCTCCGGCGAGCCCGATGCGGTGGATCAGTTGCTCGCCGAAGTCGAGGCCACGCAGCCGGACGGCAGTACCCGGGACCCGAATCAGCTGGAGCTGTTCGGGACGCTGCTGACGGAGCTGCAGGCGATGCAGAAGCGGTCGATCCCGGCAGGGACCCACACCATCGCGAACCTGAGCGGCAAGACGTTTCGTGGTACATGGGATGAAATCCTGGAACAGATGAAGAGCGCGGAGCGGGAGTGGGCCGAGTCTCCGGTGCATGAGTTCATGGCGGATCTGGCGCGCCGCGGCGCGGCCGAGACCGGCGTCGTCATCCCGACGACCGACGCGGAATCCTTCCTGCGGGGCAGCGCGCAGGCCGGCGTGGTCCGGATCATTCAGTAGCCGCGCGGGCGGCCCTCACGGTCGTCCATTCAGACGGCTTGGTGCTAGGGCGACCCGGTGGGTCGCCCTTACATTTACCGGCATGCCGAACTCGCTCCCCTCCTGGACCGCCGGGGTCCATCGTGAAGTACTTCCCAATGGCCTGACGCTCCTCGTCCAGCGCGACCGCTCCGCTCCGGTCGCCGCCGTCGTCACGCACGTGAAGGCCGGCTTCTTCGATGAACCCGATTCCTGGATCGGGATCTCGCACGTGCTGGAACACATGTTCTTCAAGGGCACCCCGACGCGCGGAGTGGGGCAGATCGCGAAGGACACCAAGGCCGTCGGCGGCTACCTCAACGCCAGCACCAGTTACGATCGCACCAGCTACTTCGCGGTGCTGCCCGCGGACCGGCTGCGCGACGCGGTCGCCATCCAGGCCGACGCGCTGATGCATTCCCTGATCGACCGGGATGAACTCGCGCGCGAGCTGCAGGTCATCATCCAGGAAGCCAGGCGGAAGCTGGACCACCCCGGTGCCGTCACCCACGAGACCCTGCATGAAGTGATGTACGACCGGCACCGGATCCGTCGCTGGCGCATCGGCTACGACGAGGACCTGGCAAAGTTCACCCGGGAGGATGTCTTCGGGTATTACCGCTCGCGGTATGTGCCTTCGCGCACCATCGTCGCCATCGTGGGCGACGTCGATGAGGCGGAAGCGCTGGCACTCGGCCGGCGGACGTATGGCGACTGGGCTCCCGCGGAGGGCGCGGTAGATCCATCGCCCGCCGAGCCGCCGCGGCGGGACGTACGGGCGCGCACGCTGCGCGGGGATGTGAGTCAGTCGGAAGTCGCGCTCGGGTGGCGGGGCGTCGCCGCGCTCGATCCGCTCGCCATTCCGCTCGATCTCGCCGCCGCGGTGCTGGGCAGCGGACGCGGGAGCTGGCTGTATCAGGCACTGCGGGAGACGGGGATCGCGACCTCCGTGAGCGCGCATCACTACTCCCCCACGGAGCTGGGTGTGTTCTCGATCGGTGCGGATTGTGACGCCGACCGGGTCGCATCCGTGGTGGACCGTGTCGCCGAAGCGGTCGCCCGCCTGACACTGCGCGGCCCTGAAGCCGACGATCTGGAGCGGGCCCGCACGCTGCTGCTCTCGCGCTGGTCGCGCGGGATGGAAGAGATGGAAGGCCGGGCCTCGTCCCTCGCCGGTGCCGAGGCGTTGGGGGACTACCGGCTCCTCGATCGGGAGTTTGCAGAGCTGGCGGCCGTGTCCGCGGACCAGGTGCGTGAGGCCGCTGCGCGGATCCTGGACCCGGAGGCGGTTTCGGCGGTGGTGTATCAGCCGCGAAATCGCGGTGAGGATCTCACGCCGGGCCGGCTGGCCAGCGCGTTTGCGGTGACCGCACTGGCCGCAGGCAGCGCGGCACCTCGCCCGGGAAGGGCCGCCGGCGCAAGGCCGGGAGCGGCGTCCGCGGCGGGCACCTCGCCGCGCCGCGAGATCGCCGGCGTCCACCATGTCGCCCTTCCGGCCTTCGACCTTCTCGTACGCCACAAGCCCGGCGTCCCGCTGGTGAATCTGGGCGTCTACTTCCCAAGAGTGAGTTTCGATCCGCCGGGCAAGGCGGGCGTGAGCGCGCTCGCTGTCCGGGGCGCCATCCGCGGCGCCGCGGACCTCGATGCGGCGGCACTGGCCTTCGCCTTCGAGCGGCTCGGTGGCACGCTCACCTCGAGCGTGGCCCTCGACTACGTGGGTCTCGGCACGACGGTGCTCGCGGGCAACCTCGGTGCCGCGGCATCGCTGCTCGATCTCGTCATCACCGAACCGGGCTACCTCGAGGAGCAGGTCGCCGCCGAACGCCGTCTGCTGGTGGAAGAGACCACGCAGGTGAGCGACGATATGTTCCGCTTTCCGTTCCAGCTTGCGTTCGCGGCTGCGTTCGGCGATCAGACCTACGGCATTCCAGCGCTTGGCTGGCCCGAACAGATCGCGACCGTCACCCCCGCCGACATCCGCGGCTGGCATGCACAGCTCCTGCGGCAGCAGCGTGGAGTCGTGCTCGCCGTGGGTGATCTGAACGTGGACGCCGCGATTGCATCCCTCGCGGCGACGTTCGGCGGGCACGCCGCCCGGGCGGCGGTGCCGCTCACCACCCCGGTGGCGTGGGCGCTCGGACAGGAAGACGTGACCCGTGCGGTGCCGCGGGAGAAGGCGCAGTCGGCGTTCGCGATGGCCTTTCGCGGCCCGTCACGTCGCGATGCCGCCCGTCACGCCGCCGAGGTCTGGTGCGCCGTCGCGAGCGGCCTTGGTGGCCGGCTCTTCGAGGCGCTGCGGGACCGGCGCTCGCTCGCCTATACCGTCGTGGCTTCCTCGTGGCAGAAGGCACGAGGCGGGGCCTTCGTCAGCTACATCGCGACCGCGCCCGAGCGGGAAGAGGAAGCGCGCCGTGAGATGCTGCGTGAACTCGAACGCTTCGCCGGGGAGCGGGTCACTCCCGTCGAGCTGACCCAGGCCGTCAGTTACCTCGCGGGGCAGACGGCCGTGAATCGGCAGAGTGCCTCCGCCGTCGCGGGCGAAATGCTTGATGCGTGGCTGGCGGGTGGCGGACTCACCGATCTCGAAGATCCCGCGGGGAGGTATCGCGCCGTGACGGCGGACGAGATCCGTGACGTCGCCGGGCGCACGCTTGCCACTCCCAGGGCGGAAGGTGTGGTGCGGGGAACGGCCTAGGCTCAAGCTCTGGCGGCAGCGGCCGATACGCAGGGGGATGACCACGCCTCTTGGGGCCTCGTCCCTCCCCACGCGTACCGCCGAGTTCCGCCCCGCGGGCAGTCAGCAGGCCGCCCCGACGGTGCCGGCGTCCGCGCCGGCGCGTTGGGGCGCCGCACCACAGGCGCGACCGACGCCCGATCAGCTCGCACTGATCCAGGCGCTCATCAGGGCGGGGCAGTTCGCGCGCGGAATGGAACTGCTCGATGCCGTCTGGCATCGTGAGCTGCACGATGAGCACAGCTGGTACCTGCGGCTCTGGTTGCTGGCGGGGCAGCGGCGGGTGCTCGAGGCGCTCGAACTCGCGCGGGTGGCGACGGGGCACCTTCCAGGGTCGGCCGCGATCGCCTACCTGCAGGCGGCGCTGGAGTGCTCCGCAGGCGATCCAGAGGCAGCCGTGGCATCGGCGCTGCGTGCCGCGGCCATCGCGCCGGGACGCGCCGAGCCGGAGGCCATGCTGGAGCTGTTACTGAGTGGCCGCGACGCGCGGACCGAGGATGCCGTTGATCTTCCGGCTCAGCCGGCGGTCAGCGACCCTCCGGTGAATCCGGTGGCCGCCGCCCTCGCCGGCCTTGCCCTGCTGCATCCCGCTGACAGCGGACTCGCGTTCCGTCCCGGTCTGTCCCCATTCGAACCTCCGGCCGCTTCCGACCGTCACCGCTCGGCGGACAATCGCCGAATCGCACTGATTGCGGCGGCAACGGTGGTGGCGGCGATCTGGGCAGTGCGGGAGCCCTTGCTGGCTGCCGCTGCGCTGGCGGCAGTCGTCGCCTGGCTCAGTCGACCGAGCCGGTCGCGGCAATCGTAGCAGACCCTCCCAGCAGCCGCGTCACGATCCGCGTCCGAAAGTCGAAGATCCGCCGCAGCTGCAACCCCACGAGCGGCCACACCATTTCGCCCGCCAGCGCGAATGGCAGGCGATAGCGCACCTCATCGTCCATGCGGGTACCGCCGGCCTCATCGCGGAAGCGATGGGTATGGACCCACATGCGGTAGGGGCCCTCGATCTGTTCGTCCACGAACCGTTCACCGGGGCGCCAGACGGTGATCAGGGTCCGCCAGCGGAGCGGCAGCCCGAACAGCGCCAGGTGGTAGTCGATGACGGTCCCCGCCCGGCAGTCGATCGGGGACGGTGTGACGATGCGGAATCGCAGCTCGGGTGGGGTGATGCGCTCCAGATTGGACGCATCGGCGAAGAACGCGAAGATCTGGTCGCGCGCGCGCGGCAGCCAGACGCTTCGCGTGATCGAGTGGATCACTTGCCCGCGAGCACCTTCTGCACCCGGGCACGGAAGGTCTCGGTGATGGTCCGTCCCATCTCGGTCTCCCTGGCAACCCATTCGGCGTTGCGGAAGCTGCGCGGCGAGGTCGCCTGACGCAGGGCATCGAGGTACGGTTCCACGCGCGCGTAGAGCAGCAGCCCCTCGCCGTTGTTCTCCGCGAGGAAGTCGGCGTGCACGACGCCGTTGCGGGCCATGCTGTAGACCATTTCCCAGTAGGTGGAGGTCTGCCGCCAGGCCCGGTTGAGCGGATGGTCGGAGCGGAGCACCGCGAGGGCCTCCTCGGTGTTGCGGGGCCAGTAGTCGCGGTTGATGGCGTTGCGCGATTCGCGCATCACCTCCTCGCGGCGGAGATCGTAGATCTTGAGGAGCAGGTCCGCGTCGAAGTGGTCGGGGGTCTCTTTGAGCATATGCTGAGCCGGTTCGGTGAGCTGGGAGCAGGCAGTCAGGGCGTGGGAGCGGTGACGCCCAGGCGCCGGGCGATGACATCCACGGCGCGCTGCGGTGAGGTGGTGCCGGAGGTCAGGACGTCGACGAGACAGGCGCCGCCCGACGGGCGGGCGTGCAGGATGATATGGCCGCCGTGGCCGAGGAGGCCGACGGCGATACCTTGCGGGCCGGTGCGGGTGAGCGGAGGCCCGTGTGCCGTAAGGCCGATGGCGCCGGCGGCCGCGATGGTGAGCGCGGCGAGCGCCTGTTCATCGGCGAGCGTCGGAGTGGTGACGCCAGCGAGATCGGTGATGGTGTGGGAGAAAGTTGCCATCGGCCATCAGCCATTGGCCGCCGGCGATCCGTCGCGCTGCGCGGCGGGACGCTGACGGCTGACGGCCCCTGATCTAGAACATCGAGATCGCGAGCAGCGAGCGGAGGTTGTCGTTCGTCACCCGGAGCCGCGCGGACAGCAGGCGGGTCATGGACCACAGGATCTTGTAGGCCATGTCGCGATTGAAGTCGAGCAGGATTTCGAAGTCCGGCCTCGAGATCGTCATCAGGGTGACCGGGCCGTTGGCGATGGCATCCGTGCTCCGTTCCGAGCGGTCGAACACGGCCATCTCGCCGAAGCAGGCACCCGGCTTCAGCACCGCGAGCGCTTCTTCTCCCGAGCCCGGAATATTGCGGCTGATGCGGACTTCCCCGGTGACGATAAGGTAGAAGCGGTTGCCCGGCTCCCCTTCCTTGAAGACGTACTGGCCCCCGGTGTACTTCTGCTCCTTGCAGATTTCCGCGACGCGGGCAAGTTCTCCCTCGTCCAGGTCGGCAAAGATCGCCGTCTTCTTCAGGAGCTCGAGTTCCATGGTCGGGTGCGGTGAGGGGTGAGCAGGCGGCACGAAGGGCTTCCCGGCGGGCCGGAAAACGAAGCTAGCCCCCGGCGTGGGGGGGAGCAAGGTCATCCATCACCACGCCGCTCCGGTCTCACCGCCGCAGACCTGCTCACGCTGGCGAGAATCCCGCTCGCCGTGGCGTTCCTGCTGGTGCCCGATGCGATGGCGCGGCTCCTCATCCTCGCCGTCGCGGCGGCGACCGACCTGCTCGATGGGGCACTCGCACGCCGACTCGGCAGCTCCCGATTCGGCGCGTTCATCGATCCGGTGGCGGACAAGCTCTTCATGGCGTCCGCCTTCCTGGTGGTGGCGCTCTCGCAGCAGCTCACCTGGTACGAGATTTCGGCGGTGCTGCTTCGCGACCTGGTCGCGACGATCGCGTTCCTCGTCACCTACTTGTCGGGCCGCGCCATGGCCATCCCCGCCCGTCTGGGCGGCAAGGCGGTCACTGTCGCGCAGGTACTCACCCTGATCGCCTTTCTCACCGATTCGCCGCTGCTGCGGCCTCTCGCCTGGGCGACCGGGGCCGTCGCGCTGTATGCCATCTGGGACTACAACGCCGCCGCGCCCCGGGCCAAGCGGCCGGTCGGCGAGTGACGGCCCGTTGGAACCCCTAGCGGGTCGGCCCCGCGTGTGGTATAACGGTATCGTCGTGTCCCGGTCGCCGTGAATAGGTTGGCCCGCCGGACCGGCGTTTGATCTCCGTCCTGATTCGGTGGCGCGCCACACCCGCCGCTGATCTCATAGCATCTCCGAATTCGCGCTCGCAGCCACGATCGACCGCTCCGGCGGCTGGTCTTGTCGCGGATGCCGGTCCGGGCCGCCATCGTCCCGGCCGCGCAATTCCGCGAGCGGCGTCCGCCATGCCGCGGAGCCGGCCGGCCATGAGGAATGCGAATCGAGTTTCGCCAGCAGAAGCGTTCATCAACCAGAGGAGACGATGCACATGGCTGACACAGTCCAGGAGCACGACAAGAAGGTGCTGCACAAGATGGGCTACGCGCAGGAGCTCCACCGCCGGATGAACCTGTTTTCCAACTTCGCCATCTCCTTCTCGATCATCTGCATTCTCGCCGGTGGT
The DNA here is from genome assembly GCA_963817435.1 of uncultured Gemmatimonadales bacterium. GTDB lineage: Bacteria > Gemmatimonadota > Gemmatimonadetes > Gemmatimonadales > GWC2-71-9 > JADJOM01. The sequence goes on along the minus strand of CAWFNY010000002.1, from coordinate 884,438 downwards.
ATCACGGCGTTTCCCGTCGCGCTCAGCGCGGGAGGCGGATTCTCGGTGGCGATCGGCTGGCTGGTCGGTGGTCTCTTCGCCATGAGCGTCGCGGTTGCGATGGGGCAGATCGCCTCGTCCTTCCCGACCGCCGGCGGGCTCTACCACTGGGGCTCGATCCTCGGCGGACGCGCCTGGGGCTGGGCGACGGCCTGGTTCAACCTGCTCGGGCTCATCTTTGTCGTCTCGTCGGTCGATGTCGGCGTCTATCTCCTGTTCAAGTCGCTCGTGCTGAAGCCGATGTTCGGCATCGAGCCCAACTGGCAGCTCGCGCTCTCCCCCGCGTTCACGATCGACATGTGGCAGCTGATCGCGGTGGGTCTCCTCCTCTCGCTCCAGGGGATGATCAATCACTACGGCATCAGGCTGACGACGATGCTGACCGACTTCAGCGGATATCTGATCTTCGTCGTCGCGGTGGTGCTGGTCGGGGCCCTGCTCGTCGGCTCTCCGGTGCCGCTGGATTTCGGCCGCCTCGTCCACTTCGAGAACTATACCGGTGACGCCGGTGGCGGCGTCTTCCCCGCGACCGGGGCAGCGCCGTTCGCCTTCCTGCTCGGCCTCCTCTTCGTCTGCTACACCATCACCGGTTTCGACGCCTCGGCACATACGTCCGAGGAGACGCACGATGCCCAGGTGAACGTGCCCAAGGGGATGTGGACCGCCGTGCTGGTGTCCTGGCTGGCCGGGTTCATCATGGTCTGCACCTTCGTGCTGGTCCTGCCGAGCGTCCCGGACGGCGCCAAGCAGGGGTGGAATTCCTTCTATTACATGTACGAGGCGTCCAGCATGCCGGGCAGTGTGCGCGCGTTCCTGAGCATCGGCATCGTGCTCGCAAACTTCCTGTGCGCGCTGGCCGGGATGACTTCGACCTCCCGCATGATGTACGCCTTTGCGCGTGACGGCGGCCTGCCCGCCTCCAAGGCGCTGTCCCATGTGAGCACCAGGTTCCGGACCCCGACCTACGCCATCTGGACCACCGTCGTCATCGCATGGCTCTCGGTGGTGTACGGCGACGCCTTCGTGGTGCTCGCCACCGGCTGCGCGGTCTTCCTGTACCTCTCCTACACCATGCCGGTGCTGGCGGGACTGTTCGCGGAGGGGAAGACGTGGAAGGAGAAGGGACCGTTCGATCTTGGCGCCTGGTCCAAGCCGATCGCCATCCTCGCGGTGATCGGGGCGATCGTTCTGGCCATCACCGGTTTCTTCCCGCCGAACGAGAAGGTCTTCTACCTCACCATGGCCATGATCGTCGTGATGATCGGTGCCTGGCACGCGCTCGAGAGCAAGCGTTTCCTGGGGGTGCCGACGGGCGACAAGATCATCGAGCGACAGGGGATGATCGCCGCGATCGAATCCCGCTTCGAGGAAAAGCCGACGAAGTAGGTTCTGGCGCCGCCTGACTCGGCGTGCAGCGTGCGACCTCGATGCCGTTGATCGGGGTCGCACGTCTGCGTCCGGGCCCGGGCGCGCGAGGTGCGGCCTCCTGCGTACATTCTCATCCGCGCGCTGGAACCGTCCGACACCTTCATCCAGATCCTGCCATGTCCAACCTCCGCCACGCCACGCTCACCTGGACGAACGGACTCGCCTTCGAGGGCGGCGCCCCGGACGGTCCGTCGGTCACTATCGACGGCGATGCCGCCCAGGGCCCCAGCCCGATGATCACCCTGCTGCTTGCCGCGGCGGGATGTACCGGGGCCGACGTCGTATCGATCCTCGAGAAGATGCGCGTGGGGCTCTCCAGCTTCCGGATCGAGGTCACCGGTACCCGTCGCGAGGAGCAACCGAAGCGCTATGTCGCGCTGCACCTGGTTTTCCACCTGGCCGGCCGCGACCTCGACGAGACGAGGGCGCGGCGCGCGATCAACCTTTCGCTCGAGAAATACTGCTCCGTCGTGCATTCCCTGGCGCGAGACATCGCGATCACCTACGACCTCGTCCTGGGGTAACGAGGGAGTGCGGCCGCTTCGTGGCTCCGTGCTGAGGCTGGGCTTCCGGGCGACGCTCGGCGTGCTGCTGGCCCTGGCGTTCCCCGCCGCCCGCGGGGTCGCTCAGGAGCCGCATGGTCTTGAGGCGGGGATCGAGGCGACGAGCGCCCTGGCCGACCCGGCCTTTGCCGGGGGGGGCGTGTCAGTGGGTATCAGGCCGGGCGGAGGGACCCGAGTCGTGCTGAGCGTGCTGCCTGGTCTGCAGCGGAGCCAGCTCGCAGGCCGTGCTGAACTGCTCGGCCAGTTGATGCTCACACCGGCGCAGGCGCATGGCGTCGGCTTTTATGGAATCGCGGGGGTCGCCGGTGAGGTGGGACGGCGGGATGCGGGGTGGCTGGTTCTCGGTCTGGGAATCGAGGGGTCGCCGGCCGCGAGGAGCGGCTGGCATTTGGAGGCAGGGATCGGCGGAGGCGTCCGCCTCTCGGCGGGGTGGCGCTGGCGATGGCTCCACACCGCAGTTGGGACACCCCCATGAACGCGAACGCCCCGGCATCCTGCCGGGGCGCTTCGTTCACTGGCCTCGGTCCGAACCGTTCAAATGACGGTAGCGGCCTCAGTCTCAGTCTCCGCCGACGGAGCGGCTGGCCGGTTGGCGACCGGCTGGCAGTACCGCTCACCGAGCAACCGCAACTGCCCCAGCTCCTCCGCGGAGAGATCTTCGTACCGCTCCGTGAGGTAGCTCATGGTGTCGTCAAACCACTCCTTCTGGTGCTCGGGGAGCGCTTCGAGGACACCGCATCGAAGGATGTGGCTGAACAATTCGTCACGGGCCTGATCGAAGAGCCGGGGAGCAGCGGGCGGGGTTGCAGGACGGCGGGGGGGCTTTCCTTTTGCCATTCTATGTCGTCTCCAAGGGCCAAAATGTCCGCAGGGAATATAACCGCTCGTGACACGCTCGGGCAAATCCGGGGTGTCCCCCCGCAGTAGCCGGGGCTGATTAGATTCCCCCCCATCCAAGCCGGGCCTGTCGCAGCATCGGGGTCCTGGTCAGCGAGGCATTGATGAGCGATCACGACGAGCTATACGGCCGGGAGCGGATGGAGCAGCTGGTCGCGCTATTGCGACAGCTGGCAGAGCGGATCGTGGCGCTGGATCGTGCGGGCGGCCTGCTGAGCGCGGCCCCCGAACTGCAGCGCCTTCTGGGCGACGCCCGAAGCGAACTCTTTCATTACGAAGTCCGCTGCACCTACGACACCCCCGAGGCGGCCGAGAGCCGTCGTATCGTCGACGAGGCGCGGCAGGGCTCCTTTTCCCCCGATGACCTGGAGGACGAAGAACCATGGCGGCCGCCTCAAGCGGGTTGAACCGCTTCTACTACATCCTGGGTGCGGTCGCGGTGGCCGGCGCCGGAACACTCCTGTACATGGCGAACCGGAAGCCGATGAGCATTCCGGCGAACGTGACCGTTCAGGTGAGCGACACCAGCGGCTTTCACGGGTACTATCTCGGTTCGGACAGCGCGCCGCTGACCGTGACCGAATATGCGGACTACGAGTGTCCCGCCTGCCAGCAGTGGTATACGGTGCAGTTCCCGACGATCGAGGAGCGGCTCATCCAGACCGGAAAAGTGCGCTGGCGCTACCGGGACTTCCCGCTGGACGCACCCCATCCGCATACCCGCGTCGTGGCCCATGCCGCGGCCTGCGCCGACGAACAGGGCAAGTTCTGGCCGATGAACCACCGGCTGTACCAGTGGGAGCCGAGGTGGCCCGAGATGCGTGATGCCAGCGGCACCTTCCGCGGCTACGCCAAGGAACTGGGACTCGACCTGGCGAAATACGATGCCTGCATGACGTCGGCGCGATACGCCGGCCGCATCGAAGCGGGCAAGACCGAGGGGATTCAGGTTGGCGTCGAGTCGACGCCCACCTTCCTCATCAACGGCCGGCTGTATGCGGGCGGAGGCCAGGTCTACTACGACATGCTGAAGGCGATGCTGGACTCGATACAGGCCAAGCCGGCCAAGTAGCATGCCCTTCAGGTGGGTTGTGGCGAATCCCGGACGCGAGGTCGGGCGGCTGCGGCGTGACTCGGCGGTCGCCGCCACATGAGCGATCAGCACGACGGGCACCGCGTGTCCGGAAAGGCGCTGGCAGGGCTCTCGCTCGCCGCGCTTGGCGTGGTCTACGGCGATATCGGCACCAGCCCGCTGTACGCGCTCAAGGAGTGCTTCGGCGAGGTCCACGGGATCCGGCCGACCCGGGACAACGTCCTGGGGGTGCTGTCGCTCATCGTCTGGTCGATGAACTTCGTGATCTCCTACAAGTACATCGCGCAGGTCATGAAGGCGGACAACCGGGGCGAGGGAGGCATCCTCGCCCTGCTCGCGCTGGTGAGCGGGCGGGAGGGAAAACGCCGCACCGTGCTGGTCATGCTCGGGCTCTTCGGCGCGGCGCTGCTTTACGGCGACGGCGTCATCACCCCCGCCATTTCGGTTCTCGGCGCCATCGACGGCCTCGGCTTCGCCGCTCCCTTCTTCCAGACCTGGATCGTCCCCCTCACCGTCCTCATTCTCTTCCTGCTCTTTCTGTTCCAGCGCTACGGCACGGCCGGGATCGGCATGGTCTTCGGACCGGTCATGGTCGCCTGGTTCCTGTGTATCGCCGCGCTCGGCATTGCCGGCATCACCCGCGAACCGGGAGTGCTCCGGGCGATCAACCCCTGGTATGCGGTGGATTTCTTCGTCCGGGACGGCCTGCAGGGCTTCCTGATCCTGGGAGCCGTGGTGCTCGTGCTCACCGGAGGCGAGGCGCTGTACGCCGACATGGGCCATTTCGGCCGCCGGCCGATCCGGGTCGCCTGGTTCGGCGTCGTCCTCCCCGCGCTGATGCTCAACTACTTCGGGCAGGGCGCGCTGCTGCTGCAGAATCCGGATGCCGCGGCCAACCCGTTCTACGCGCTGGTGCCGCCGCCGCTGCTGATTCCGATGGTCGTGCTCGCCACCAGCGCGGCGATCGTGGCCTCACAGGCCCTCATCTCGGGCGCCTTCTCACTGACCCAGCAGGCGGTGCAGCTCGGCTATTCCCCCCGGGTCACGATCACCCACACCTCCGAACGGGAGAAGGGCCAGATCTACGTGCCCGAGGTGAACTGGGCACTGATGGTCGCGTGCATCTGGCTGGTGATCAGTTTCCGTTCGTCCTCCAACCTCGCGGCCGCCTACGGCATCGCGGTGACCGGCACGATGGCGATCACCACGATGCTCTTCAGCGTGGTGGCCCGGGAGCAGTGGGGGTGGAGCATGACCAAGGCCTGGACCATCTGCGGACTCTTCCTCTTTGTGGACCTGGCGTTTCTGGCCGCGAATCTGGTGAAGTTCACCCACGGCGGCTGGTTCCCGATCGTGGTCGCGGTGCTGATCTTCACGCTGATGTCCACCTGGAAGCGGGGCCGGGTGCGGCTCAACCGGATCATGGAAGAGAACTCGCTGCCGATGGAGCTCTTCCTCAACGACATCGCCAAACGGCTCTCGGTGCGGGTGCCGGGCACCGCGGTCTTCATGACCTCGCATCCCGGCGGTGCGCCACCGGTGCTCCTCCACCATGTGAAGCACAACAAGGTGCTGCACGAGCAGGTGATCCTGCTCTCGTTACGGACCGAGGATGTCCCCTACGTCGCCGACGAAGAGCGGATCAGCTGCGTCGACCTGGGACAGAAGTTCTATGCGGTGAATGCGCGCTACGGCTTCATCGAGTCGCCCGATGTCACCCAGATCCTGAAGGGGTTGCAGGCCTGGGGCGTCGCCGTCCGCCCGATGGAGACGACGTTCTATCTCGGTCGCGAGACACTCATCGCCCGGGCCGACACCAAGCCGGTACCGACCGATGCTCCGCCCGCGCTCGCCATGTGGCGCAAGAAGCTGTTCATCCTCATGAGCCGGAACGCCCAGTCCGCGACCACCTTCTTCAATCTGCCGCCGAACCGGGTGGTCGAGATGGGGGCACAGATCCAGTTCTAGGCGGGTGGGCGATTGGGCGATTGGGAGTTTGGCGGAAACCGAAGGGCGGCCTCCGACATCGGAGCGCCGCCCTATCTCGTGCCACCTAATCGCCCAATCGCCTAATTCACTAGTGCTTTGCCCAGACCGTCGTGTGGCCCTTCGCGTCGAAGGTGAGCACGTCGTACGGGTCCTTGCCCAGGTCCATCCCCGGTCCGGCCCCCGGCATGCCGGGCGCGGTGAGTCCGGTGACTTTCGGCTTCTCCCGAAGCAGGCGCTGGATATCCTCGGCCGGGACGTGGCCCTCGATCACGTAGCCCTGCACCAGCGCGGTATGGCAGGAGGCGAGCTTCCCGGTGACGCCGGCATCCGCCTTCACCTCGGAGAGGTCGTCCTGCTCGATGGACTTCACCATGAAGCCGTTGGCCCGCAGGTAGGTCACCCACTGCTTGCAGCAGCCGCAGGTCGGTGAGTGATAAACCGTAATGACGGCCGGGGCGGCGGTGTCGTGCAGGCTCGGCCACGCCGCGGCGGCCAGGGTGGCCACTGTGGCTCCGGCCATGAGGATTCGGGTCAGGCGCATCGGTGCACTCCAAGGAGGTCTGGACGACGGGTCCGTGCTCGCACGAAGTATAGTCACGGGGAGACCGGGTCGCCCGGCGGGCTAACTCTCCTCGGCCTCGTACTGATCCTTGAGCCGTGCTACCACGCCCGGGTCGGCGAGCGTCGTGGTGTCGCCCAGGGCGCGGCCCTCCGCGATGTCCTTGAGCAGGCGGCGCATGATCTTGCCGCTCCGGGTCTTGGGGAGGTCGGCGCTGAACAGCACGTCGTCGGGGCGGGCGATGGCGCCGATCTTCTTCGCGACGTGGTCCTTGAGGTCGTCCTTGAGTTCCGCGGTCGGCTTGTTGCCTTCCTTGAGCGTGACAAACGCGGCGATCGCCTGGCCCTTGAGATCGTGGTGCTTGCCGACGCAGGCGGCCTCCGCGACGGAGGGGTGGTCCACCAGCGCGCTCTCGACCTCCATGGTGCCGATGCGGTGACCCGCGACGTTGAGCACGTCATCGACGCGCCCGAGGATCCACCAGTTGCCGTCCTCGTCGAGCTTGGCGCCGTCGCCCGCGAAGTACTTCCCCGCGAACTTGCTCCAGTAGGTCTCCCGATAGCGCGCGTCGTCACCATAGATCGTCCGCAGCATGCCGGGCCACGGTTCGGTCAGCACCAGGAGCCCGCCGCCCCTCGGGATGGGCGTGCCCTTCTGGTCCACCAGGACGGCGGAGATGCCGGGAAACGGCACGGTCGCGGATCCGGGCGTGGTGGTCGTCACACCGGGGAGCGGGGTGATCATGATGCCGCCCGTCTCGGTCTGCCACCAGGTGTCCACGATCGGGCAGCGACCGTGGCCGATGTGCGTGTGATACCATATCCAGGCTTCGGGGTTGATCGGTTCGCCGACGGTGCCTAACAGGCGAAGGGTGGAGAGGTCGTGCTTCGCGGGGAGCTGCTCGCCCCACTTCATGAAGGCCCGGATCGCGGTCGGCGCGGTGTAGAAGATGGTCACGCCGTAGCGCGCGATCAGCTTCCAGAAGCGGTCCCGCTCCGGCCAGTCGGGAGCGCCTTCGTACATCAGCACGGTCGCCCCGTTGGCGAGGGGTCCGTACACGACATACGAATGCCCGGTGACCCAGCCGATGTCGGCGGTGCACCAGAAGACGTCGTCTTCCTTCAGATCGAAGACGTACTTCGTCGTCGCCGTCACCTGGGTGAGGTAGCCGCCGGTGGTGTGGACGATGCCCTTGGGCTTCCCGGTGGTGCCTGAGGTGTAGAGAATGAACAGCATGTCCTCCGCATCCACCGCTTCCGGCTCGCAGTGCGTGTCCGCCAGGTCGAGGAGCCGGTGCCACCAGTGGTCTCGGCCCTCGACGATGTTGGCGAACGACTCGTCCCCCGCAACGGCGCCGCCCCGACGCTGCACGACGATCACGTTCCTGATGCTCGGGCACTGCGCGATGGCTTCATCGGCGACCCGCTTGAGCGCGAGCACCGCGCCCCGCCGGTAGCCGCCGTCGCTGGTGATGAGGCAGACCGCCTGGGCATCGTTGATCCGGTCGCGCAGGGATTCCGCCGAGAAGCCGCCGAACACCACCGAATGCACGGCGCCGATCCGGGAGCAGGCGAGCATCGCGATCGCCGCCTCGGGGATCATCGGCAGGTAGATGGCGACCCGGTCCCCTTTCTGCACGCCGAGTTTCCTGAGCGCGTTGGCACAGCGACAGACTTCGCGATGCAGTTCCCAGTAGGTGATGGTCCGGCGGTCGCCGGGCTCCCCTTCCCAGATGATCGCGGCCTTGTTGCGGCGGGCGGTCTTCAGGTGCCGGTCGACGCAGTTGGCCGAGACGTTCAGCTTGCCGTCGACGAACCACCTGGCGTGGGGCGGCTTCCAGTCGAGCACGGCGCTCCACGGCGCGATCCAGTCGAGGGCCCTCGCCTGGGCTTCCCAGAATCCGAGGCGGTCGGCCTGCGCGGCTTCATGGATGCCAGGCTGCGCGTTCGCCTGCCGGGTGAAGTCGGCCGGGGGCGGGAAGCGGCGGCTCTCGGTGAGGAGGGTGCTGAGCTGGTCGGTCATGCGCTAGGCTCTCTGCAGGGATGAAGCGGGCGACCACGAGGGTCGCCCGAACCGGTGGCCATGAGGATGCGCCCTCCTCAGCCCTTTGGGCAAGAGCGCCGCGACAGATGTCTCGAAAGCAGGCCCCGGGTCCCGGGCTGACGGGGGCTTGCAGTTGGCACACCGCCGCCGCGCCATGCGAGGTTCCGGGCCGTTGCGGCCGCACGACGACAGTTCGCAAGTCCTTCCGAATGCACAACTTGGCTTCCTGGCACCGACCTCGCCTTTTGACGGGCCGGAGACCACAAGGTCTCTTGGAAATTGATCCGCCCGATAAGAGCACACCCGGAGTGATCCGGGGCCGCAAAACTAGAGGTCTGGGGTGGGGGGAGGCCATCGTGCCTGCCTGGGCTGGACACAAGGGTCCAGTGCCATCCGAGATAGCTCGGTGCCGAAGGCGGGTGCCCCGCGCGACGAGCGCGATGCGCCCCGCAAGCAGGACAGGCCGGCGGAGGCATCGCGCTCGAGTCCTATGAGCGCTGGAGGCAGACCATGCAGAGCACGCAAGCGAACGTTCTCGAACTCTCGGCCCCGGAGCATCTCGGGCTGGAGAGCCGGACCACCTTCCGGCAGAGCGCCATCAGCATGCTGGACCAGTTGCCGGAGCGCACCGGACGCCTGGTGGTCGATCTGCGCGGCACCCGCACGGTGGACTCCGCGGGACTCGGGGCGCTGATGCTGATCCAGCGCAAGGCTTCGGAGCGCCGGCAGGTGGTGGTGCTCAAGCGGCCCAACGACGAGCTCCGCTTCCTGCTGGTGCTGACGAAGCTCGACGACCTCTTCGAAGTCGAGGCGGACGCCGCCTAGCGCTATATTCGGGGCATGGTCGACACCGTGTCCCGTCGGCGGGTGCTCTTCATCGAGGATGAGCCCGCCCTGCGCCAGAGCTACGAACGCGCATTCGCGTCACGGTACGACGCGGCCTTCGCCGCGTCGGGGGCCGAAGGACTGAGCCTGCTCGCGTCGCACCGGCCGGAGGTCGTGGTGCTGGATCTCCGGCTGCCGGACACCGATGGCATCGAGCTGCTGCGCCGCATGCGCGTGGTCAGGCCCGGACTGCCGGTGGTCATCACCTCCGCCTACATCAGTCTCGAGCCCCAGCTCCGGGTGCTCGACCTCTCCCATTCTGCGTACCTCGTGAAGCCATTCGATCTGGCGGACCTCGGCCGGCACATCGATGCCGCCCGCTGACGCGCCCCTGGTGGAGGCGCGCGGACTGACCCGCAGCTACGGCCCCGTCCGCGCCCTGCGCGGGGTCGATCTCACGCTCCACGCCGGCGAAGTGCTGCTGGTGCTCGGGCCCAACGGCGCGGGGAAATCCACGCTGCTCAGGAGCCTCGCCGGGCTGCTGCGTCCGCAGTCGGGCACGGTGCAGATCTCGGGGCGGACGCTCAGCGGCGACGATCCCGATGCCCGGCGCCCGATCGGGCTGCTCTCGCATCAGTCGCTGCTCTACGACGAGCTGACGTTGCTGGAGAACCTGCTCTTCACCGCACGGCTCTACGGCGTGCCCGACCCGCGTGCCCGCGCCGAGGCGGCGCTCGCCGCCCAGGGGCTGCTGGACCGGCGAGATGACCGGCCGCGCAGTCTCAGTCGTGGCATGCAGCAGCGGGCCGCCATCGCCAGGGCGCTGATGCACGATCCCTCGGTGCTGTTGCTCGACGAGCCGTTCACCGGTCTCGACGCCGTCGCCGGCGACCGGTTGCGCGCGCTGCTCCGGGATCACCATCGCGGCGACCGCGCGATGGTCATCGTGACCCACCATGCCAGTGAGGCGTGGGACCTCGCGACCCGGGTGGGCATTCTCGTGGGCGGCCGCTGGGCACTCGATGCGCCGCGGCCGGACAATCTCTCGGCATTCGACCGCACGTACCAGGAACTGGCCCGTGGGTAATTCCCTCCGGCTCATCCTGGTGATCGCGGGCAAGGATCTGCGCCTCGAGCTGCGCAGCCGCACCAGCCTGCTCTCCGCCGCGGTGTTCGCGGCGCTGGTGCTGCTGGTGTTCAACTTCGCCCGCGACCCGACGGCGGTCTCGACCATCGATCTGGCGCCGAGCGTCTTGTGGGTGACGGTCGCATTCGCCTCCGTGCTGGCGATGAACCGCGCGTTCACGGTGGAACGGGAGCACGGGGCCTTCGACGGCCTGCTGCTCGCGCCGGTGCCGCGCGAGGTGCTCTACCTCGGGAAGTACGTCGCCAACCTCGCCTTCGTCCTGGTCGTCGAGGCGATCGCGCTGCCGCTCTTCGTGCTCTTCTTCAACCTGGGCCTCGGACACGCGCTGCCCGGGCTGCTGCTCACGATGCTGCTGGCGACGATGGGCTTCGTGGCGGTGGGCACGATCTTCAGCGCCATGGTGGTCAAGACCCGCTTCGCGGAGCTGATGCTCCCGGTGCTGCTGCTGCCGTTCATGGTGCCTCCGCTCATCCTGGCGGTGAAGACCACCGTGCCGCTGTTCGGCGGCCGCCCGTTGAGCGAGGTCGTGGACGGCCTTAGGTTCCTCGCGGTCTATGACGTCGTGTTCATTACGCTGGCCGTGCTTCTCTTTTCCGCCGTGGTGGATGAATGACCGCTGATGCGGGTACCGCGCGCTCCCTGATCATCCGGGGTGAGGTGCTCACCGTACTGGGCCTGCTCGCCGTCGCGGGCGCGATGCTGGTGGCGCTCCGGTTCACGCCGGTGGAGGCCACGCAGGGGCTGCCGCAGAAGATCTTCTACGTGCACGTCCCCGCAGCCTTCGTCGCGCTCTGGGTGGCGGTCCCCGCCACCGCGCTCGCCGGCCTCTTGTACCTCTGGCTCCACGATCCGCGACTCGATCGCTTCGCCGCCGCGAGCGCGGAGGTGTCCCTCGTCTTCTGTCTCATCACGCTGATCACGGGGCCGATCTGGGCCCGGCCGATCTGGGGCGCCTGGTGGACCTGGGACGGCCGTCTCACCCTGACGCTCTTTCTCTTCTTCCTGCTGCTCGGCTACCAGACGATGCGGGCCGCGATCCGCGACCCTCTCGAGCGCGCCCGCTTCAGCGCGATCCTCGGCATCATGGGCCTGGTGCTGGTGCCATTCATCCATCTCAGCGTCTACCTCTGGCGGGGGCTTCATCCCCAGCCCATCGTCCTCAAGCCCAGTGAGCCGAGCCTTCCGCCGGTGATGCTGCGGGCGCTGATGCTGGGCTTCGGCGCGGCGCTGCTGCTCTACCTCGGCTTCGTGACGCTGCGCTACGCCATCCAGCTCGTCCAGGACAACCGCGAGGCCGCCGATGCCGCCTGACAGCAACTCCGGCTACCTGACGGCCGCCTACGTGGTGGCCGGCGTCCTGTACCTGCTTTATGCGATCGTACTGATCAGGCGGGCGGCCAAGGCGAAGCGATAGCGCCACGGACAGTGCCTGCAGATGACAGCGGGGCGGGCACCGGTCACCGGTGTCCGCCCCGTTCGGTTTGTGAACTCGGAGGACCTACTGCTTCAGGATGACCCGCTCCCACAGCTGCGCCGCCACCACCGCGCCCACGATCGGGCCGATCCACCAGACCGGCTGAGCGTACCAGGTCCCGCTGAGCAGAGCCGGCCCGAAGGCGCGGGCGGGGTTCATCGCGGCGCCGGTGAGCGGGCCGCCGGCGAGGATGCCGACCAGCAGAACCAGGCCGATCCCGAGGCCACCCACCTTCGGCGCGTCCTTCGCGACAGCCGTGCCCATCACCGCCGACATCAGGAAGAAGGTGAGCACCGCCTCCAGCGCGATGCCGCCCGGGAGGCTCATCGTGTTGGCCAGCGCGGGCGTGCCAAGCGTGCCGGTCACGGCCATGGCCGGGGGGAGGACCGCCTTGAGCGTAAACGCGCCGAGCACCGCGCCGGCGAGCTGCGCCACCACGTACGCCGCGGCACTGCCGGCGTCGATGCGCTTGATGCTCAGCAGGCCGAGCGTGACCGCGGGATTGAGATGTCCACCCGAGACGTTCATCGTGGCCGTGATCATGACGCCGAACGCCAGCGCATTTGCCAGGGCGATGCCGAGCAGGCCATAGCCCGCGCCGGACATGACGTTGACGACGACGGCACCGCAGCCGAAGAAGATCAGGGCGAAGGTGCCGATGGCTTCGGCAACCAGACGACCGGAGAGTCTGTACATGGAGGGGTCCGTACCAGGTTGAGGGCGCGAGGATTCTACTATCGCCCGTCCTCCCGGCGGAAGACCAGGCAGGCGTTGATGCCGCCGAACCCGAACGAATTGCTGAGCAGGAACTCCGGATCGGCGGAGCGGCCCTCGCCGGTGAGGTAGGCCAGGTCGCAGGTCGGGTCCGGCTCGGTGAGATTCACCGTCGGCGGCAGCCACCGGCGCTGGCTGGCGACGGCGCAGATGGCGGCCTCGAACGCACCGCTCGCGCCGAGCGCGTGTCCGTAGTAGCCCTTGGTGCCGCTGATCGGGATCGCGGCCGCCCCCTCGCCGAACACCTGGCGAATGGCGCCGGTTTCGGTCGGATCGTTGAGCGGCGTCGAGGAGCCGTGCGCATTGATGTAGCCGATCTCCCCGGGCGAGAGACGAGCCTCGGCGAGCGCCATTCGCATTGCGCGGGCGGCCTGGCGCCCATCGGGACGCGGCGCGGTCATGTGGTGCGCGTCGTTGTTGGTGCCATAGCCGAGGATCTCGCCATAGATGCGGGCCCCGCGCGCGACCGCCCGGCCCCGCTCCTCGAGGATCAGGATCGCCGCGCCTTCAGCCATGACAAACCCGTCGCGGCCCTTGTCGAAGGGGCGGCTGGCCTGCGCCGGATCCTCGTTGCGGGTGGACATCGCGCGGATGATCGCGAACGAGCCGTAGCAGAGCGGGGCGAGCGGCGCCTCGGCGCCGCCGGCCAGCATCACGTCGGCTTCGCCGCGGACGATCGCGCGGAACCCATCCCCGATGGCCATCGTGCCCGAAGCGCAGCTCATGCCGTTGGTGCTGTTGGGACCGCTCACGCCAAATTCGATCGCGAGATTGCAGCTCGCCGCACCGGCGAAGACCATCAGCGCCAGCGCCGGATCCACGCCCCGCACCCCCTCCCTCATGTAGTTCGGGTACTGCTCCTCGGCGTACCCGATTCCGCCGAGCGCGGTGCCCATCATGGCGCCGACCATGTCGCGGTCCTCGCGCGCCAGGTCGAGGCCGGCGTCCTCGATCGCCATCCGTGCCGCCGCGATACTGAACTGTCCGAAGCGATCGAGACGCTTCGTCCGCCGCGCCTCCATGAAGTCGGTCGCGTGGAAGTCCGGCACCTGCGCCGCGATCCGGGTCCGGAACGGGGAGGGATCGAACCGGGTGACCGGGCCGACCACCGAGCGGCGCGCCTGAAGTCCGGTCCACAGCGCCTCGACGCCGATGCCGATGGGCGTGACGGCCCCGATCCCGGTGATGACGACGCGGCGTGGGCTCGAGACCATGGCCAGATACCTTCCGTGTGAGGATGCAACGTTGGCGCGCACCGCCGTGCGCCCTTACTTCCCTTCTATTGCGTCACCGCCCGGGCGATCCCCGCGAGCGTCCGCGAGGCGATGCCGTGGACGAAGACGGGGCCGATCACCCAGTTTGCCGCGATCCACGAGATGAGCGGCCAGCGTGGCCCGGTCCAGGTGTGCACGATGGTGACGTGCGAGCCGGAGCCGTCCGGCACGATGCGCCAGACGACGTCCATGCCGCGCGTGATGCCGCGCACGTGGGTATAGCGCACCTCCATCCGCGCCCGGTCAATCCACATCTCCGAGACCCACCAGGTGGGCCAGTTGAGCGGACCGAAGGGGCGATTGGCGCTCATCTCCACGACCCCCCCGTCCGGGCGGCGCTCCTGCATGGTGACCCAGCGGTAGTGCGGCAGGATCGCGGGCCACCGCTCGACATCCTGCGCCGCCTCGAACACCACGGCCGGTGCGGCGGCGATGCGCCGTTCGTCCACGGTGATCATGCCGGGACCTGCGGGGTCCAGGTGGCGACCAGCCGGAACCCGGGCGTCCGTTCGACGCGCCCGCGCACCCCGGCGCGCCCGAGCAGCGCGGCCAGCTCCGCGGCGGTGAATCCGCGCCGCACCGACGTCAGTCCGTCCGCGCGGGTTGCATGATCGAAGCCGAGCAGGCGGGAACCAACCCAGAAGCCGGCCATGGCCCAGCGCGAGCGGCGCAGGTCGGCGATCACGACACCCAGCCGGGCGATGCGATCGGCCTCGCGACAGAACGCCACGATCGCCTCCGGCGCGAGGTGATGCACCAGCTGGCTGGCGATGACCACGTCCACGCTCTTTGCCCGCACCGGCAGTGCGCCCGCGCATCCAAGCAGCGTGGCGACGCCGTGCTGGCTGGCGAGCGCGGCGGCGGTGCGGTGCCGCTCGAGTCCCAGCGGCACCATGGTGATGCCACGCCTCGCGGCCCACGCCACCGCGGCGCGGGGCAGGTCGGCGAGGCCGGTGCCGATGTCGAGCAGGGTGAGCGGTCGCTGGTGTGGCGCCGTGCCGAGGACACGCCCCAGTCCGTGGCGCACCGCCCACCAGCCCCCGAACCAGCGATTGGATCGGGCGATGTGGTGCAGGGAGTCGCGCACCACCCGCGGGTCCGCGTCGGGGTGGTCGAGCAGCTCATCGCCGATCGGGGCGAGCAGGGGCGCGGGGATCATGGCCGGCGGAGCGAGCCGTAGCCGCCCCGGAAATAGAGCAGCGGTTCGCCGTCGCCGGCGGCACCACCCGTCACCCGGCCCACGAAGAGGGTGTGATCCCCGAGGGGGAAATCGGCGTAGCGGTCGCACTCGATGTGCGCGAGCACCTGCTCGAGGACGATGAGCCCGTCCGGGGTCTCGCGCCACGGGACGTTCTGGAAGCGCGCCTCCGCGGAGACCCGCGCGAAGCGGTGCGAGAGTTCGACCTGATCGGCGGCCAGGATGTTGATGACGAAGTCTCCGCTCGAGGAGAGCGCGCGGTGCATGTCCGCCGACACATCCACGCACACCGAGACCAGCGGCGGCGAGAGCGAGACGGACGCGAGGCTCGAGGCGGTCATCCCCACCGGATTGCCGCTGTGGTCGCGCGTCGTCAGCACCGTGACGCCCGTCGCGAAGCGGCCAAGCAGCTGGCGGAAGTCGGCGCCATCGATGTCGGGGCGGCTCACAGGACCATCCGGGCGAGGAACCAGGGGTTCAGGACGGCGCGGGCCGGGACGTAGTCGCCGGTGACGCCGATGAAGGTGTCGGCGAGCCCGCGGCGCTCGAGCCGGCCCACGGCGCGATCGAAGAGTGCGGGCACGAGCATCCCATACCCCACAAGCCGTTCGACGGTCCACTTGCCGAGAAAGGCGGCTCGTCTCGCGACGCGGTAGCGCTGGAGCGACGCGGCGGTGACCGGCCCCGGTCTCGCGAGTGCCGCTCCCGCGGCGTCCGCCGCGAGTTCCGCTCCGCAGAGCGCGGTGCCGATTCCCTCGCCGGTAAAGGGGTCGAAGAAGTCCGCCGCGTCGCCGACCAGCAGTGCGCCGTCCGTGACGACCCGTCCGGACCAGGCCGCGAATGGCCCGGTCACGAGCACCTCCCGCACCAGTCGCGAGCGATGCACCCGGCCCCGCACGCCCGGGAACCGCTCGACCATCGAAAAGAAGAATCCGTGGACGTCGCCGCGGGCTGCGGACGCCACATGCCGCGGTACCACCAGCGCCACATTGGCGACGTCGGTCGCGATGCGATTCAGTCCGACGTATCCCTGTTCCCCCACGTGCATTTCGGTGATGCCCTCGAGACCGCTGACCCCGGCCACGTGGGCGACGAACGCGACCCGCGCGGGGGCGCCATGCCGGCGCCGGCCCACCCGCCTGGCGACGAGGGAACGCAATCCATCGGCGCCGATCACCAGCCGCGCCCTGATGCTCTCGCGCGTGCCGGACGCATTGCGGACGACCACCCCCGCGACGGCGCCGTCGTCATAGAGGAGTTCTTCCACCGTGGTCCGCTCGCGGACCTCGGCGCCGGCGGCGCGGGCACCGTCGACCAGCCGCTGGTCGAGGATCCGCCGTGCGACCGCGAGGCCGGCACTGCGGAACGGCTTGACCTCGGTCCGGCTGAAGCGGCCCACCAGCGACGAGCCGCGCGCGGCGATGACGCGCGTCCCGTCGATGGCCTGCGCCCCGGCCCGCTCGAGATCTGCCACGACACCGAGACGGTCGAGGAGGCGGACCGCCTCGGGACTCATGTATTCGGAGCAGGGCTTCTCGCGGGGGAACGCGGCGCGATCCACGGCGAGCACCCGGTATCCCTGACGGGCGAGGTGCGTAGCGGTGGCGCTGCCGGCAGGGCCGGCACCGGCGATGAGCACATCGATCTGCATCGGTGGAAGGTGCGGGATTCGCGGCCGGAAGGCTACTAGTCGGTGGATCGTCAGCCAGCCCAGAGGCGCCAGCCGGCGTAGCCGGCGAGCGCGGCGAAGGTGGTCGCGGCCGCATTCACACCGTCGTTGGTGAGCCATGGCAGTCCGCCGGTCACGCTGCTCCGCGCGCCGCAACGATGGATCCGCTGCTCGGTGGCCCGGTCGCAGCGGGGGCAGTGGAACCGGCCCTGGAGCGTCGCGCCGAGGAGGGAATCGACGAGCATGCCGAGGACACCGAGGAGCAGCGCCATCCGGAAGAGCGGCGTGCCGTCGGAGAGCAGGGCCGCCGCGCCGCCGACCAGCGTCGCCCCGATCGCCGCGCCGAGGGTGCCCAGTGCTGTGATGCCTCCGCTGGTGCCGGGCGCGACCGTACCGAAGTCGCGGATGCTGCGCGGGGGCGTCCTGCTCCAGCCGCCCACTGCCGTGGCCCAGGTATCCGCGGCGGCCGCGGCGAGGCTCGCGGTGACGATCCACAGGCCGCCGTCAGGCATCAGTGCGCCGATGGCGGCGGCACCGCCGTTGGCCAGCACCTGGTACGCGTCGCGGGTGCTGCCCTTGGCGCCGAGCGCCGCGCTTTGATCGGGCGCGATCCGGGAAACCAGGCTCGACGTCACGAAGAACGTTCCCAGCGCGAGCATGCCCGGGGTGCCTGTACCGAGCAGAATCGCGGTCCCCACGCCGGTGGCCGCGAGCGCGCCGGTTCGCGAAAGCGACCGCGTCCACCAGCCCGCGAGGGCGATGGCCAGCGAGATGGGAAAGGCAAAAGCCAGGGGCAAGTAGCGTCAGGGGTGGGAGGTGACTCTATATTGTACCTCCGTGACGGTCCCCACCATCATCCCCATGAGC
Source organism: uncultured Gemmatimonadales bacterium (assembly GCA_963817435.1). GTDB lineage: Bacteria > Gemmatimonadota > Gemmatimonadetes > Gemmatimonadales > GWC2-71-9 > JADJOM01. The sequence goes on along the minus strand of CAWFNY010000002.1, from coordinate 866,599 downwards.
CTCCTCGAGGCCCTGCGCAATCTCGATACGCCCGTCGAAGACGGGCTCGAAGAGCTTGCCGGCGAGATCGTTTCCAAGCGGCTCGGCCTGTCCTCGACGGTCGCCGCCCAGATCACCCGGTATCAGGATGCGGTCCGCCGCGGGGAACCGGTCTCGGTCGATGAGGCGATCTCGGTGTTCCGGCTCGCGGGCCGTCGTCCCGATGCCCAGCTGGTCTTCGCCGACGCCGGGCGGCGCGCCGCCCGTTACGCCGCGCGCAGCGCGCCGGTCGTCGCGCGGGCGGCGGTGCGGATGTCACCCGGCGGCATCGGGCGCACTCTCGGGGCGAGTGCCGCGAGTCGCGCCGCGAGACGCTATCTCGGCGTCGAGCTGACGGTGGGTGGATCGGGCGCCGAAGCGGGAATCGCGAAACCGCTGTCGATCCTGGCGCTCCCCGATGGGGCCGCCTGCACCTTCTATGGTTCCGCCCTGGCCGAGCTTCTCCGGGTGCTCACCGGCTTCGAAGGGGCCATGGTTCACGAACACTGCCGCGGACGGGGCGATGCTTCCTGCCGCTGGCGGGCCACCGCCGTCGGAGGATACGACTGATGCTGCTCGCTCACCTGGATCTGGATCGGGTTCGCGCGACACTTGCCGAGCAGGGACTCGATGGCTGGCTGCTGTTCGATTTCCGCGGCATCAATCCGATACTGTCGCGAGTGCTGGGCGAGATCGGCTTCTCGAGCCGGCGCCTGTTCATTCTGCTGCCGCGCGTGGGCGAGCCCGTCGCGCTGGTGCACAAGATCGAACTGGGCGCCTTCAGCGGCGACAACTTTCCCGGACGGGTCATCAGCTACGCCCGGTGGGAGGAGCTGCATGCCGGGCTGACGTCCCTGGTCGGCGGCAAGATGGTCGCGATGGAAATTTCTCCCGACGATGCCGTGCCCTATCTCGACCGGGTGCCGCTCGGCGTGGTTGAACTGGTGCGCCGGCTGGGCGGCACCGTCCGCACCTCGGCGAGCCTGGTGACCCGCTTCGCTTCGGCGTGGAGCGCGGAAGAACTCGAGGGGCACCTGTACGCGGCCGAAGCGCTCGCGGAGATCGCGCAGGTGGCGCTGCGCTGGGCGGTGACCCGCGGGGATACCGGCCTCACCGAGAGCGCGCTGCAGCGCCGGGTGATCGATGCCATCCACGCGAAGGGCCTCGAGTTCGATCATCCGCCGATCGTCGGCTTCGGACCCAACGCCGCGAATCCCCACTACGAGCCGGTGCCGGGCGAGGACCTCACGCTGGAGCACGACCAGGTTGTCCTGCTGGATCTCTGGGGCGGACGGCGGCTGGGAACGGTCTTCGCGGACCAGACCTGGATGGGATTCTCGGGCAAGACCGTGCCACCGAAGGTGCAGGAGGTGTGGCGCACCGTGCGCGACGCGCGGGACGCGGCGATCGCGGTGGTGATGCGGAAGGCGGGGAAGGAGCCGCTGTACGGCTTCGAAGGCGACGATGCGGCGCGCGGGGTGATCAGTCAGGCGGGCTACGGCGACTACTTCGTGCACCGGACGGGGCATTCGATCGACCGCGATCTGCACGGCTCGGGTCCGCATCTCGACAACTATGAGACCCACGACGACCGGGAGATTCAGCCGGGCGCCGGGTTCTCGGTGGAACCGGGGATCTATCTTCCGGGCGAGTTCGGGGTACGCAGCGAGATCAACATGGTCTGGGCTCCCGCAGGGCCAATGGTGACGCCGAAGCTGCCGCAGGTCGAGCTGATTCTGCCGTAGTTCTCACGAGCCGCGCGTGCCTGGCCTCGTGACGGCATTTTTACGGGTTCGCGCTCGGTTTTCTGTTTTTGGGATGATCGGCCGGTGGCGGGGGGCGGACTCGGGAGCCCAATGTTTCACCAATGTTCAATCGTTTCAAGCGGTTACGACCTGATACGTGTTTGAAACTCGCCATGGCTTGCTTCCTTGACACGTGATTTTGGTCACTCCATATTCTAGCCTCCCGACCGGGCCGCGGTCGGTTGCAAGTCAGTAACACATCCGTTTTTACCCGCAGGCATTCCATCAGGTAGGTCAGGCGCATCTCTCCCCGCGATGGGTCGAGGACGGCTTTACGCCCGTCAGCGCCTTCTCAGTTCCGTGTTGTTGGCAGCTCTGTATCACGCCATCGGAGGACGTCTCCATGAAAGAAAGCGGTGTTGGCGCCTTCGCTCGCGCAGCGCGGTGGTTTGCGCTCGCAGCAGTCGCGCTGCTCGTGGGAGCGGGCACGCTCCACGCTCAGTCGACTGGTAAGCTCGAAGGCCGAGTTCGGGACCAGGCCGGTGCGCCGATCCCCGGTGCACAGGTGCGGATCGAAGGGACGGCCTACGGTGCCGTTGCTGACGGCCGTGGCTACTACTTCATCAACAACATTCCGTCGGGCTCGGTGGACCTGCTGGCCCAGTTCGTGGGCTACAAGCCGGTGCGGCTGACTGCGCTGAAGATCACGGCCGGTCAGACGATCACCCAGGACTTCGCCCTCGAGCAGCAGGCGGTGGACATCGGTGTCATCGAGGTCATCGGCGCGCAGAACGCGCTGGTGCCCCGCGACGCGGTGACCACCAAGCAGAACATCAGCGGCGAATACACCGAGAAGCTGCCGGTCGACCGTATCGGCAACGTCATCGCGCTGGTCCCGGGCGTGGTCACCCAGAACAACGGAGCGATCAGCATCCGCGGCGGCCGTACCGACGAGGCCTCGGTGTACGTCGACGGCGTGCCGGTGAGCCCGGGCGGCCGCGGCGGACAGTTCGTCGGCACCACCGGCGGTACCGTCGACGTCTCGACCAGGTCGTTCGAAGATGCCTCGGTGACCACCGGCGGCAGCTCGTCCGAGTTCGGCAACGCCCAGTCGGGCGTCATCGCGATTCAGACCAAGAGCGGCGGCTCGAAGTGGGGCGGCAGCGTGGGGTATGAGAACGATGAGATCGGCGGCAAGAACCACAGTCTGGGCCGCAACGCGGTGCAGGGGGCCTTCGGTGGTCCGCTGGCGCACAACCTGACCTTCTACTTCTCCGGCGACATGGAAGGCAACAAGTCGGCGGGGACCGGCCTCAACGGTCAGGACTATCCGGTCTTCGTGTCGGCGGGCATCGACACCACGGTCTCGGTGATCAGCAGCACGGCGCCGCGGGACACCACCCAGGTCGACGTGCTGAAGTTCGCCATGTACACCGGCGACTGCGGTGCGTTCAGCCACAGCGCGAACGCTGACATCCGCAACAACTACGGGCTGAGCTGCCAGGGGGCCCGCCTCCCCGCCAGCGCCAACTCGAGCTACCGGGTGCAGACCAAGCTGCAGTACACGTTCGGCACCGGCAGCCGCATCGCGCTGAGCGCGGTCCGCAGCCAGGCCAACAACCGGTTCTTCAATTACAGCCGGCTGACCAACCCCCAGATGCTCGAGGGCGGGTACACCGGCAACAACGTCGTCACGCTGAACTGGACCCAGAATCTGTCCAAGTCCGCTGACCGCGCGCTGGCGCTCGAAATGTACGCGTCGTACCAGTGGGATCGCGCGATCACGGGGCCGCTTACCCGTACTGGCGAGCAGGATACCCGCGATCCGTTCGGCGGCTTCATCATCAAGCCGCTCGATTTCCTGTTCGACTTCAACAACTTCCCGATCAGCGACATCGCGACCCGCTTCCGGCTCAACTCGGGCGCGCTCTCTCCCTACGACATCCACAACACCACCCAGTACCAGCCGATCGACGAGTACCGCAACAACGCCTATGGCGCTGCCGGCGCGCTCACGACCTTCTGGGACCGTGGCGGCAACGGCAACAGCCGGCTCAGCCTCTACAAGGAAGACCGGGCCGTCGGCAAGGCGAACCTGGACTGGCAGGTGGATCGCTACAACCGCGTCAAGATCGGCGGCGAGTACACCAAGTACTTCATGAACGCCTACTCGTCGGGTCTCACCAGCCAGGCGTTCGCCGATGGCTACCACGAGAAGCCGACCCGCTGGAACGGCTTCATCGAGGATCGTCTCGACCTCGGCGACGTGGTGCTCGTGGGCGGTCTGCGCTACGACTGGTACAAGAGCGGCGCCTCGCGGCCGTACTACACGGACTCGCTCGGCAACCGCACCTGGTTCCCCCGCATCTCCACGATGCCCGGGTTCAGCGCGAGCGATCCGACGGCCGGCTTTGTGGCCGACAAGAGCCACAACTACCTGAGCCCGCACATTCAGGTGGCCTTCCCGGTGACCGAGCGGACCAACTTCCGCCTCTCCTACGCCCACCAGGTGCAGGCGCCGGACTTCCAGCTGATTCTCGGCGGCATCAACACCGACCTCAGCACCACCAACACCAACCACGTGTACGGCAGCGACCTGGACTTCGGCCGCACCATCACGTTCGAGTTCGGCATCCGGCACTCGTTCAACGACGACATGGTGCTCGACATCTCGGCGTACAACAAGGACAAGCTGTCCGACGCCGCGGGCCGCCTGGTTTCGTTCTACGATCCGCTCAAGCGCCAGAATGCCGACATCCGGGTGATCACCAACGCCGACTTCGGCAACTCGCGCGGCGTGGATATCCGGTTCGACCGGCGCATCGGCGAACTGTTCAACGGCAGCCTGTCGTACACCTACGAGCAGGCCAAGAACACCGGTTCCGATCCGTTCACCTACATCAACTTCGGATCGCGGATCCTGAACGCCATCGGTGGTGGTAACCAGCCGCCGCCGCAGGCGATCCTGACCACGAACCAGAACCGGCCGCACAATCTGGCCGGACAGTTCGCGGTGGCGTTCCCGAACAACTGGAAGCAGGGCTCCACCGCCGGCGCGATTCTCGAGAACGTGGGTCTCTTCGCCACCTTCCGCTTCGCCAGCGGCACCGCCTACACCCGCTGCCCGGTGAACGTGCCGGAAGACGACAACGTCTTTGCGGGCAGCGTCTGCGGGAAGCGCATCGAGGGCGACTACAACGGCGCCCGGCTGCCCTCCTTCAAGCAGTTCGACCTCCGTCTGACCAAGGGCTTCGCGGTCGGCGGGCTGGACTTCACGGCCTACGCCGAGGCGCGCAACCTGTTCAACTTCAAGAACATCACGACCGTGTACACGCAGACCAACGACATCACCAACAACAAGGAGCGCGACAAGATCCGTGACTCCGAGTTGCAGTCGTGGGCGGCGGAAGGGAAGCGGAACGGCGTGCTGGCGGCCGACAGCTCGATCAGCCTGACTTTTGGCGGCGCCAGCACCGGTGGATGCGGCAACTGGGTGACGGACGCGGGCACCTCCGCTCCGCCGAACTGCATCTACATGATCCGGGCCGAGCAGCGGTACGGAAACGGCGACGGCATCTTCACGCAGGCAGAGCAGATCCGTGCGTCCGACGCGCTCTATTACGTCTTCCGTGGCGTCAACAACTTCACCGGCGCGCCCCGGCGCATCCGGCTCGGCTTCGAAATCAACTTCTGAGTCCTCGCGGTGGCCTGGTCCGGGTGACACCCCGGGCCAGGTTCCCCGCATATCTACAGAGCGAGGGGAGAATGCACTCACGATTCCGTATGAAAGGCGTTCTGCTGGCGGCGCTCGTGGCAGTTCTCGCGAGCGTGGCCCTGCCGAACGTCGCATCCGCCGAGCCGCAGCCCGGGGTCACGAAGAAGGGCTTCCGGCTCTTCGCCCGGGCGCTGGGCGCCATGACGATCAACCGGGTCTACTGCGGTCTGTCCTCGGACGGCCAGATCTGCGTCGACTCGACCAACTCGTCGACCATCGGCGGTGGCTTCTGGCCGAAGGGCACGCCGGACCAGTACGTGTTCAACTCCGGCCTGCAGGTGGCCGGCATCGTCGGTCCTGACGGCGGCCCGTGGGCGGGCGATACGACCGGCGGCTTCTTCTTCGACCCGAAGGGCACCACGCAGCACGGTCAGGAAGTGCAGCCGATTTCCAACGCCACCAACTCGATCGACCTCTCCGCCTGGCCGGCCGCCGGCTGCGTGCCGCGCGGCGACTCGAGCGCGACGCTGTTCAACCCGCTGCTGCAGACCGACTCCACCACCGGCCCGACCGGCGACGGCACGGGGATCCCGTACTGCCGCAAGTCGGCGTCCCAGGGTGACGTCTGGTTCCTGTCATGGGAAGGCAACTCCACCCTGAAGGCGGGACGCAAGCACCCGCTGGGCGTCGCGGTCGAAACCCGCGGCATGGGCTGGAACTTCCCGTCCGGCAACGAAGACATCCTGTACTTCATCTACACCTTCTACAACATCACCACGCCGAACATCGCGGACTACACCGCGCACGGTGTGCGTCCGGCACTGGCGTCGCTGCTCGCGGCGCAGGGCACCGCGTTCCAGCAGGGCGCTGCGGCGCAGGGGACCACGGTGCCGGCGGCCGGCTATACGATCAACAACCTGTTCGCGGCGTTCGGCGCGGACATGGACGTGGGCGAGGCCGGCTCCAACTACTCGTCGGTGAATCTGCCGTTTGCCCTCGGGTACGTGTACGACCATATCTTCAGCGACAAGACCAAACTCCCCGAGTGGCAGTACGACCCGTCGATCTTCGGCGGACAGTTCTTCCCGGGCGTCGGCTTCGTCGGCGTGAAGTACCTCAAGAGTCCGACGGGCGCGGGCGCCATTCAGCTCTTCTCGAACACCATCAACGGCCAGCCGTTCTCGGGCGCCGTCAACGACCCGCGCGACGTGTCGCAGCTCTATCGCTACCTGTCGGGCACGCTGAGCCCGGCGCAGGGCGACCAGGCCTGCAACACCGGCAACCCGGCCGCCACCCGTATCTGCTTCGTCAACAACACCTCGCCGCAGGACATGCGGTTCTTCCAGTCCTCGACGCCGCTGACGCTGGCGCCGGGCGAGGGCGGGTCGATCGTGGTGGCGTACATCTTCTCGGCTCCGGTGAAGACCGGCGCCTGCCCCAGCCCGGCCTGCGACATCAAGCCGGGTGATGCGACGATGCTCACCAACTCGGCCATCCTGTCGACGGCCGGCGCCAACACCATTGACTCCCTCACCGGTTTCAAGGGCTACAGCGACATCAACGGCGACAACATCGCCACCCAGGACGAGTTCACCGTGGTGCCGGGCTCGCTGCTCGGGAAGTCGCTGGTGGCGCAGGCGGTGTTCGACGGCAAGTTCCTGCTGCCGTTCGCGCCGGCTCCGCCGGAGTTCTTCCTGGTCCCTGGCGACAACCAGGTCACGGTGCTCTGGAAGCCGTCCACCTCGGAAATCAGCGGCGATCCGTTCTTCGCGCTGGCCAGCCAGGCGCAGGACGCTCTCGGGGCCGCCAACGCGCTGTACGACCCGAACTACCGCCAGAACGACGTCGAGGGCTACCGGGTCTATCGCGGCCGGGTGGATGCCCCGAACGAGCTGACCCTGCTGGCGCAGTTCGACTACAGCGGCACCGTCATCACCGATTACACCGGCGTGATCAATCCGGTACCGGACTGTGCGCCTGAACTGGCGATCACCTCCGGTTGCGCGGCGGCCTTTGCGCCGAACCTCAAGAACGGCACCCAGCTGGTGCAACAGCGTCGACTATCCGCTGGTGGGTGACGTGATCCAGCTCAGTGTGACCGGTCCGTCCAAGGGCCGTCTCGCGCTGGCCAACGGCAACTCCTTCATCGTCAAGTCCGACACCGCCATCACCGGTAGCGGGCTGGCCGGGGTTTGCGGGCCGAAGTCGCTCTGCCCCAGGCTGGACGACACCGGCGTTCCGTTCGTCTACGTCGACCGGACGATCCGGAACAACTTCCGGTACTTCTACTCGGTCACCGCGTTCGACGTGAACTCGATCGAGTCCGGCCCGACCAGCCTCGAGTCGCCGCGCAACACCAAGTCGGTGACGCCGGTGGCCCCCGCGAGCAACTTCGCCAGCACGGGTCAGGTGACCTCGTCGTCCGTGGTGGGACGCGGCGTCTCCATCCCGGCGGGTGCGTTGCCGACCATCGATGCGACCACTGGCAAGTTCAGCGGGCCGTTCCCGGCCGCCACCGGCTGGTCGATCGGACTGGGTGCGTTCGTGTCGCAGGTGCTGGCCCAGCCCGGGGCCCTGTCGGCCACGCTGGACAGCATCCAGCTCGGCGATCCGTACAACGGCACTCCGCACGTGTACTGGATGACGGCCTCCGCGAATGGCGTGACCGTGTCGTTCTCCCTGCCGATCGTCCAGACGCAGGAAATCGGTGTCACCTCGGCCGAAAATCAGTTCCTTGCGGTACCGCTCGATGCGACGCTCTCCGGTCGCTACGGTGGCAACAGCAGCTACAAGCTGCCAGGCGCGGTCGGCCTGTCGCCTCACCGGTACGGACTACACCGGGCTGTATGGCCGCGGTTGCGTCAACGGCCGGGCCGGGTTCGATGTGGGCGGTGGCTGCTCGTACAACGGGTCGCGCTGGTTCGACGGCCCGTCGCCGACGACCAATGAGACCCAGAACGATCCGAACGGCTGCAACACGGCGAACTTCTCTGGCACCCCACAGACCTGCTTCAACAACGCGGGCGCGCTGACGGGGGTCACCACGATCTACAACACCCAGTGCTACCAGCAGACGGGCGGTGCCGACTGCCGTCCGATGAACGGCATCCTCGCCGGGGCCATGGCGCGCGGGTGACTTCAACGTGTACTGGGGTGCAGGCGGCGTGGTCGATTCGGTCATCGACATCACCCACAACGTCCCGGTTCCGGGTCCGGCAGACGGATACGCGAACCACCTCAGCGCCAGCTGGGGCATTCTGAACGCGGCGGCCACGACGGCGCCGAGTCCGGACGGCTCCGCCACCCTGACCAACAAGGACTTTGCCTGCGTCGAGCCGCTCCGGTCGTTTGCTCCGGGTGGCTTCACCTGCCCCGCCGGCACTCCGGCGTACGTGCTGAGCAACACCGCGGTGCCCGGCCCGGTCGGCTTCTTCAGCGGCGGCAACTACCCGCCGGGCGTAGCGATCGTTCCCGCGACCAACAACGGGTTCGGGATGTACATCCTGGGTGACATGTTCACCTTCGAACTTGCCGGCGGCAACGTGCCTGCGGCAGGTACCGTCTGGGCGCTCCGCAAGTACGTCGGTGCGATCACCGGCGGGCATCCCAGCGCCGCCAATACTGTCGGGGCCGATGAAGGGCCGTATGCCTACGCCCTGCCGGAAGGCGTGCTGCCGTTCACTGCCATCGGCGCCCAGATCCAGGCCAACTACACCGTCTCGAACGTGCTCAGCAATGCGACCGCGACGGACCTGAAGAAGGTCCACACGGTTCCGGACCCGTACTACGTCACCAACGAGTTCGAGCAGAGCACGGACAACAAGGTCATCAAGTTCGTGAACCTGCCGCAGCGCGCCATCATCCGCATCTATTCGTCGCAGCGGCGTGCTGGTGCAGATCCTGGAACACAACAGCACCACGAACGGTGGTGACCAGACGTGGAACGTGCGCAACCGGAACAATCAGGTCGTCGCCAGCGGTGTGTACTTCTATCACATCGAAGCGAACGGCGTGAGCGGTGGTTCGGCCAAGCGCGTCGGCCGGATGACCATCGTCAACTTTGCCCAGTAGTCCCCCAGGGGGCGGGCCCATCCGGGCCCGCTCCACAGCCAGGAGAATGGAACAGATGAAGCACACTCTTCCCCCGCGCCTGCTGCTGGTGGCGGCCCTGCTGGGTGGGACTGCCCCGAGCCTTGCGGCGCAGGCTGGTACCCAGCAGGACAACACGGCCTATGGCTCGACCTCCGCGGAGTTTCTGCTCCTCGGGGCCGGCGCCCGCGGCACCGCCCTCGGCGGTGCGTACGCGGCGATCGCGAACGATGCGAGCGCCCTGTACTACAACCCGGCCGGTATCGCCCTGATGACCCGCCCAGGCGTCACCGTCGGTACCTACGACTACATCGCAAACACCCGCTACAGCTGGGGTGGCATCGCCTTCCCTTTTGACGGCGCGTCCAAGAGCTTCGGTGTGCAGATCGGCACCTTCGGCTTCAAGGACCAGCCGGTGTACACTGTCGATCAGCCCGACGGCACCGGAGCCACCTACGACGTGAGCGAGACCTTCCTGGGCCTGACCTACGCCCAGAACTTCTCGGACCGCTTCTCGGCGGGCATCACGGCGAAGTACATCTCAGACAACCTCGGTGACGCCAACGGCAAGGCCTTCGCCGTCGATTTCGGCACGAACTTCCATGCCGCGCTCAACGGCCACCCGGTGAAGTTCTCATTCGTGCTCGCCAACCTGGGCTCGAACATCGGGTACAGCGGCAACGCGCTGATCAGCGGCACCCCGCGCACGCCGCTCCCCGGTGAAGATCCGGTGCCGAGCATTCCGCAGCCGAGCCAGTTCCGCACCAAGGCCTTCCCGCTCCCGACGACGTTCCGGGTGGGCCTGGCGTACGACCTGCTCACCGGCAGCAGCAACCGCGTCACGTTCCTCAGCGACTTCAACCAGCCGAATAACAACAAGGCCGGTTTCTCCGCTGGCGCGGAGTTCATGAGCAAGAACCTCGGTGGGTCGCCGTTCTCGGCCGCTCTCCGCGGCAGCTACAATTACGCGGCGGCGAACAACCTGTCCCCGAAGACGCTCCCGACGAATCTCAGCAGCGACGAGAATCTGCAGGGTCTGTCGGTCGGCGGTGGCCTGATGTATGGCCAGGGCAACTTCAACCTCAGCGTTGACTACGCCTACAAGTACATGGGTATCCTCGGCCCCACCCACTTCGTCAGCTTCGGACTGGGTTGGTAAGGCCGACAAGGGCGCGCCAGTGGCGCGCCCCCACGCAGAACGGGCGATCCGCAATCGGATCGGCTCCAGCAAGGAATAGAATGCGACGGTGGAAGCTTCTGGCCGGACTCGCGGCCATCTCCGCTCTGGCCCCGACGGCGATGGTGGGTCAAGCCGAGCAGTCAGTGGCAGTCAGGGCCTTCCGATTCTACAGGTCGGAAGGCCACCAGACCCTTGTGACAGCCTTCGTCGAGGTGCCCTACGACCTCCTCGAAGCCCCTGCGACAGCGAATGGTGAACTGACGTACGGCGTGGTGGTCCAGATCACCGACGCGAACGGTACCAAACTGAACGAGGCCGCCTGGCCTGGCCGGGCCAAGGCGGACCTCCGCGGGCTGAAGGCCAGCAAGCTGGAGATCCTCGACTTCTCGCTGGCGCCCGGGAAGTATCATGTGTCGGTGACGGTCACCGATTCCGTGAGCGGGCGGCAATTCTCCAGCAAGACGGACGTGGAGGCCTGGAGCGATTCGCCGAGGGTGTCCGATCTCATGCTTTCACCGAGCATGCGGCTGGCGACCGACAGCGACACGATGCCCAGACCAGGCGAGCGACGGTGGGGAAACACGATGGTCACTCCCGCGCTCAGACTGCAGCTAACTCCGGTACGCGCCAAGGCGTTCTATCTGCTCGAGGCCTACGCGACCTCCCCGGATTCCGGCACCATGCAGGTGAAGGTGACGGATTCGACCGGACGCACCGTGATCGGGACCCGGCCAGCCCCCGTGAAGCTCGCCGTCGGTGGCTCGGTGCTGAAGGGACAGATCGATCTGACCGGACTCCCCTCGGGGCGCTACCGGATGGCAATCGAACTGGCCACGGCGGGAGGGAAGGAAGAACGGTCCGATGAGTTCGTCATGGCCGATCTGCAGGACGCACTGGCGCGGGAACAGGACCTGGCTGCACTGGAACGGGAATCCGACGAAGGCTACTTCGGTGGGATGACCGCGGCGCAACTCGACGAAGCCGAAGAACCGCTGGCCTATCTGACGACGTCGGACTCTCTCTCGGTCTGGAAGAGCGGGCTGTCGCTGCAGGCCAAGCAGCAGTTCCTGACCCGCTTCTGGGCTCAGCGAGACCCGACGCCGGCGACGCCCAAGAATGAGTTCCGGGAACAGTTCTACGGACTCATCGCACAGGCGAACAAGTCGTATGGAGATGGTGGCCGCGGCGGGACACCCGGCTGGAAGACGGACCGCGGCCGGATCTTCGTGAAGTACGGACAGCCGGCCGACATGCTGGACCGCCGGACGCCATCGGGACAGTCGCCGCCGTACCAGGTCTGGCGCTACACCCGCGGCAAAGAGATCTACTACATTTTCGCCGATCGCAGCGGTTTCGGGGCCTACAAGCTCCTGGCGACGAACAGTTTGAAGGAATCCTCGACGCCAGGGTATGCCGAGATTCTTGGCGCGGTGGCGCTGCAGGATATCAGCCGGTGGCTGGGGGTCGACCTCTTTCGCGACGACAACGGAAGAATCGGCAACCAGCAGTGTGACCAGAACAACTGTTGAACAGGATCAGGACCCGTTCCCGGGCGAGCGGTGCTCAAGTTTCCGACTTCTGACATGAGGTACACAGTCATGAACCGTGTGACACGTGGTACGGTTGTCCTCGTCGCCGCAGTCGCCATGGTCTCCTGCTCGGGAGATCCGACAAGCGGCCTCCGGAATGGCGTCGACCACCTCGTAGCGATTCCGAGCGCCATCTACGTTGGTAACAATACGACAAAGACGGTGTTGATCACCGCCGTCGACGCCCAGGGGAATGCGCTAGCCAGCAACTTCAGCATCGGCAGCGTGGGCGCGGGGATCACAGTCACTCCCGACGACTCCTTCAACCTCGTCTACAACACCGACGGGAAGCTGGTTCCGCCGAAGAACTGGACCCGCGCCCAGTTCATCGTGGCGACCACCGTGTTCGACTCGTCATCCTTCGTGATCACTGCCGGGGGCCATTCGATCAGCATCCCGGTGCGGACCGCGGCGGCGGCGCTGACCGGCGCGATCACCGACACGACCCCCGGCAACGGAGACACCGTGACGATCACTGCCCCGGCGAATTTGTCCTTCGATCCGGCCGCCTCCGCAGTGAGTTTTGGCCCCTTTGCCGCAGTCGTCCTCTCACGGACCGATACGACCATTACGTTCGTCCCGCCCCCCGCGGCGAGTGGCCCGGCGACGGTCACCGAGGTGTCGCTCAATTACGCTCCGTCGGCGGGCACCTTCAGCGTCCCGACCGCCCAGAACTTCCATGTGGCACCGTTCCCGGCCCTCATCTCGACGCCGACCACCGCGCTGGTGGGCGATACCATCACCGTCACGATCCCTGCCCCTTTCAAGTGGACCGCCGCGAGCCACCTGAAGATTCCAGGCGCCTCGGCCATCGTGGTCACCAGCGTCTCGACCGACAGCAGCACGGTGAAGTTCCGCATCGGGCCGAACGCAGACACGACTATCAGCATTGACAGCACAGTGGTCTCCGGTGTGCCGACCCTGGGCCGCTATGAACTCGCGACGATAACCAAGCTACAGTCGCCACTCGTTCCGGCCTTCCCTGTCACGTTCAACAAGCCCGCGCCCTCGATCGGGGACACCGTCGTGATCACGGCGGCCGCCGGCTTCAAGTTCCTGCCAACGGCCTCGTTCACGGTCGAGGGGGCGACTCCGGTCATCCTCTCTCGTGCTGCCGACAGTTCTGCGATAACCTTCATCCCGTACCCGCTCGGTGGTATCGCGAAGCAGCTGACCTTGTCGGACGTTGTGTTCACGACCGCGACCGATTTGCCGCTGATTTTGCCGTCCTCGGGTACCTTCAAGGCCCCAAGTGGCTACGCGGGAACTGATGCTTTCGCCACTGCTCCGACCATTCCGGTTCCGGCAGCTGGCCAATCGATCACTGTCGTTGATGCTGGCGCATTCGCCAATCCCACCCAATGCACCAACGACTTGGGTGGCCCCTGCCGAGTCTATAAGATCGTGGTCGCGGCGAGCACTACGCTCGCTATGAACATCAGCTGGCAGGGAACGACCGACATTGGCGTCTACACGTATGACAACACGCAGACACTGGCCCCCAGCCTCTTGATCTGCGATGCGAAGGGCGCCGGAGCCAGCGGGCAGCCGGAAACGTGCAGCAAGACCTTTGCGCCTGGCACATACTACCTTGCGGTTGACTCCTTCGCGCCTTTCTACCCCTCGCCGAACAACGTCAATCCGAGCTACTTCAAGATGGTGCTCACCGGAAGCTGATGGCAGGTTCACCACAGCAGAACGGCCCCCGGCAATCGCCGGGGGCCGTTCTCTTGGTATACACCGCTGCTCATCCCTCGAACTCGGCGTCTCCCTCCCTGAACTGCCGCTGATAGAGCCTGGCGTACAGACCGCCACGCGCGAGCAGCTCGTTGTGGGTGCCCTGCTCCACAATGCGCCCATGGTCGAGCACAATGAGCCGGTCCGCGCGGCGGACGGTGGACAGGCGATGGGCGATGATCAGGGTGCTGCGGCCCACCAGGAGCCGCTCCAGGGCATCCTCGATCAGCCGCTCACTCTCCGTGTCCAGGCTGCTGGTCGCCTCGTCCAGAATGAGCACCCGGGGATCCTTGAGGATCGCCCGGGCGATCGCAATCCGCTGGCGCTGACCCCCGGAGAGCCGGACACCGCGCTCGCCGACCACGGTGTCGTAGCCGGTCGGCAGGCGGTCGATGAATTCATGGGCATGCGCGGCCCGCGCCGCCGATTCGATCTCTGTCTGGGCCGCCCCCGGGCGTGCGTAGGCGATGTTTTCCCGGATCGAGCCACTGAACAGGGCTGGCTCCTGGGGCACGATGCCGATCGCATGACGAAGGTCCTCGAGCCGAAGCTGCCGCACATCACGACCGTCCAGGGAAATACTTCCTTCGGTCACATCCCAGAACCGAGGCAGCAGTGAGGCCAGCGTGGTCTTTCCGGCGCCGGACGGTCCGACAATCGCCACCGTCTCCCCGGGAGCCACCTCGATCGAAACATCCCGCAGCGCCCACGGACTCTCGGGGCTGTCGCCGTACCGGAAGGAGACCCGGTCGAACGTGACTCGGCCGCTTACCGGTACCGGCAGTGAGACGGGCGAGGCGGGATCCTTGATCGGGCTCACCATTTCGACGAGCTGGAACACCCGCTCCGCCGCGCCGACCGATTCCTGATAGGAGCTGAAGAACGAAATGAGGGAGGCAACCGCCCCGGCGATCATGATCGTATAGATCATGAACGTGAACAGGGTGCCCGGCGTGAGCTGCCCGTCGAGCACCAGCCGGCCCCCCTGCCAGAGCACGATCACGATCGCGGAGAAGGTCGCGAAGGTGATCACGCCGAAGAAGACCCCGCGCACCTGCGCCCGGGTGATCGCCGCCGACACCGCCTGCCGGATGCGGGTCCCATACCGCTCCCGCTCCTGTCCTTCCTGGACGAAGCTCTGCACCGTGCGAATCTGGCTGAGCGCCTCTTCGGCCAGGGCCGTGGCCTCGGCCACCTTGTCCTGCACGCTGGTGCTCATCTTTCGCAGCCGGCGGCCGAAGAAGAAGATCGCGCCGACAGCCACCGGCACCGCCGCCAGGGCAGTCAGCGTGAGCCTGGGCTGCACGACGATCAGCATCGTGATGCCACCGGCCAGCGTGAGCAGTTGCCTCGAAAACTCGGCGAACTGATGACTGAGCGTGCCCTGAAGCTGGCCGATGTCGGTCGTCAGCCGGCTGATCAGCTCCCCGGTGCGGCGTTCCGCGAAGAAACCGGGAGGCATTTCGAGCAGCCGGGAAAAGAGCGATTCCCTGAGGCCGGCCACGGCGCGTTCGCCGGTGGCAGCCAGCAGGTAGGCCTGCGCGTAGTTGAGCAATGCCTGCGCGATGACGAGGCCGACGAGCTGGAGTGCCTTGTGATCGAGCGCCTCACGGCCGCCCTTGAGGAAGGCCGCATCGAGCAGCCACCCGGTGAGCCGGGGAAAGGCGAGGCTCGCGGCGGTACTGGCGATCAGGCAGACGATCGCCGTGGCGAGCGCCAGCCAGTGCGGCCGGATGAGGGGCAGCAGGCGCTTGAGGGCCGTGGGAGGAGGAAGGCGCCGTTTGCGGACTGGCTCTGGTGCGGTCATGGGGGGGAAAACTAATCCCCCGGAGGAGAGATCCGGGGGCTGTTCAGGCCTGATCCTCGGCGATGCGCGCTACGGTCGCTCAGGGCGCGTGGTGCGCAGCCGGCATCACGGCGGTGTCCGGAACCATCGCCTCGGTCTCCGGATGGTCGAGTATGAGGAGCGGAGCCCGTTCGTAGGCATGTCCGAAGGGCACGGCGCGGTCAACTCCCATGGCCACGAACAACAGGGCCAGGTAGAGGAGCGAATACTTGTACATCTTCCACGCGGTCGGGGTGACG
This sequence comes from uncultured Gemmatimonadales bacterium, assembly GCA_963817435.1. Taxonomy (GTDB): domain Bacteria; phylum Gemmatimonadota; class Gemmatimonadetes; order Gemmatimonadales; family GWC2-71-9; genus JADJOM01. The sequence goes on along the minus strand of CAWFNY010000002.1, from coordinate 850,441 downwards.
CCCGCCTCGCGCAGGACCTTGATGCTGTACCAGAGCAGGCGGCCGCCGAGCGCGAGCGCGGCCACGGCGTAGAAGAGGCCGAGTGCCCCGAAGATGGACGGCATCACGGTGAGCGGTATCAGCATCAGCGTGTAGGCGAGCATCTGGATCTTGGTCCACTGATCGCCCTGCACGACCGGCATCATCGGGATGCCGGCACGCGCATAGTCCTGCTTCTTGATCAGCGCCAGAGCCCAGAAGTGGGGCGGGGTCCAGAAGAAGATGATCGCGAACAGGTAGATCGCCGGCAGATCGAGCGTGCCCGTCATCGCAGTCCATCCGACGAGCGGCGGAAACGCTCCAGCCGCGCCGCCGATCACGATGTTCTGCGCGGAAATCCGCTTGAGCCAGACGGTGTAGACAAAGATGTAGAACAGGTAGCCGCTGAAGGCCAGCCAGGCGCTCAGAGGATTCACGAAATGCCAGAAGATCCAGAAGGCGAGGCCGCCCTGGGCGAGTCCGAAGGCGAGCGCGGCGAGCGCCGGGATCCGCCCCGAAGGAATCGGCCGCAGCTTGGTCCGGGACATCAGCATGTCGATGTCCCGGTCGAACCACATGTTCACGGTGTTGGCACCGCCCGCCATCAGATACCCGCCCACGATGACCCAGAGCACAAGGGAGATCGGCGGGACGCCGTGCCCGGTGATGTACATCGGAGCGACGGTGGTGAGCAGCAGCAGGGAGATGATGCGTGGCTTGGTGAGCGTCACCAGGTCGGCCATCATCGACGGGGTCGCGAGCGCCTCGGCATCCGTCGCCTGCACCGAGCCTGCGCCGACGGTCGCTGTCGCCACGGCAGGGGCGAGCGCCGGTTCCTCATGTCTGGTACTCCGGGGGGCAAGCATCCGCCGTGAGCGGAACGCCAGCACGACGGCCGAAGTCCACACCAGGGAGCCGACCAGGAGGTGCGCGGCCCGGAGCGAGGTCGGGAGCAGGCTGAGCATCATGGCCGCGCCGACCGTCACCTGGAGCACGACCGCGGCCACGAGCATCCAGGCGGCGCGGCGATAGGCGGCCGCACCCTCTCCGGTCTTCCGGCGCGAGGCGAACGCGATGCCGATGCTGTGTCCGACAAACAGGAAGGCCAGAACCCGGTGAACCCACTGGAGCTTGCCCAGTGCCTCCGCCGGAGGCAGCACGCCGCCGGCGCAGAGCGGAAAGCCGAGGCAGTAGAGGCCGGCGTTATAGTTGGCGACGAACGCGCCGAAGACGACGATGAGGAACGCGAACCCCGGGGCGAGGAGTGCGCCTGTCGGGCCCCGGCCGGGAATCACCTGCTCACCGCGCAACTGCTCGCCGGCCCGCAATGCCGCCACGACCAGGAGGCCGAGCAGCACCATGGCGTTGGTCAGGTGGACGACGACGGTGGGTGCCGCGTTCCAGAGCTTCACCGTGACCGCGCCGAGCACGATCTGGAGCAGCAGCACCCCCAGGGCGAGGAATGCGGGTGTCCGGAGGGAAGGCTGGTTCCGATGCCGCCGCCACGCGATGACCGCCAGTGCCGTGACCGCGAAGCTGACCAGCGCGGCGACCCAGCGGTGGCTCCACTCGATGACTTCGAGAGTGTCCGCGAGGTTCGGCAGGACCCGGCCGTTGCAGAGCGGCCAGTGATCGCCGCACCCCATGCCGGAACCGGTGATCCGAACGACCCCGCCCAGCGTGATCAGGCCAACGGCCAGCCCGGCCGCGATCATGGCGCCCCGGCGATAGAGCTGGGCGCCCGTGTCAGCCTGTGGATTCATGCCGGAAACTCCGCAACTGTATTAAGGAAGGGGGAACCCCGAGGGGGGGCAGCACAGGGGGTAAAGAACGGATCCGGGAGCAGGTTGTCAAGTTGAGTTTGGAGGGTCAACTTACCCCCTCCCTACCCCCTCTCCCGGAGCCATCCTATCCCATGACCAACTCCCCGGACCAATGGGGTGAGCGGCTGCCCCGCCGCCTGGGCCTCTGGAGCGCCGTCGCGGTCCTGATTGGATCGACCATCGGAAGCGGCATCTTCCGTACTCCCGCTTCGGTGGCGCAGCGGGTGGACGACGTGCCGCTCTTTCTGCTCGCCTGGGTCATCGGGGGTGTGGTCGCGGTCTGCGGGGCGCTGACCTACGCCGAACTCGCGGCCGCGTTTCCGCGGAGTGGAGGGATCTACGTATTCCTCCGGCAGGCCTTCGGTCCCCTGCCGGCCTTCCTGTTTGGCTGGGCGGAGCTGCTCATCATCCGGCCCGGTGCCTACGGTGCCATCGGGATCACGGCATCGGCCTATGCCCTCCGTACCGTCGGCCTCGACCCCGCCTCACAACTTGCCGGTCTGCCGTTTCGGGGTGACCAGCTGCTGGGCGCAGGGTTCATCATCCTCGTGGGGGCGGTGAACTACTTCGGCATCAGGCGCGGCGCCGTGATTCAGAACCTGAGCACGGTCTTCAAGGTCGGGGCGCTGGCGGCGCTCGTGATACTCGGCTTCGCGATGGGGAAGGGGCAGGGGATGGCGCCGATGCTGGCCCAGCGCGCGGAGGTGGCGGTCTCCCCCTTCCTGCTCGCGATGGTCTCCATCCTGTGGGCCTACGACGGCTGGGCCGACCTCGCCTTTGTCGGGGGCGAGGTGAAGGACCCCCAGCGCACCCTCCCACGGGCGCTGATCATCGGCACGTCGGTCGTCGTGCTGCTCTACCTCAGCGCCAACCTGATCTATCTCTACCTGATCCCGATCGGCCAGATGAAGCAGGCTGAGCTGGTCGCCGCCGATGTCGCACAGCTCCTGATCGGGCCGGCGGGCATCGTGGCGGTGTCGGCCGCCGTCGCGGTGAGCACCTTCGGGACGCTGAATGGCTCGATGATGACGGCTCCGCGGATCTTCTTCGCCATGGCGGACGACGGGCTCTTCCCCAAGGCCATCGCCAGGGTCGATCCCCGGACCGGCGCGCCGACCGCGGCCATTCTCCTCGCGGCGGTCATGGGCGTGATCTTCGTGCTCATCAAGACATTCACCGAGCTCGCCGACCAGTTCGTCATCGGCATCTGGCCATTCTACGCCCTGGCCGTGGCGGGCGTCTTCGTGCTGCGGCGGACCCAGCCTGACCTGCCGCGGCCCTATCGGACCTTCGGCTATCCGGTGGTGCCGCTGCTCTTTCTGGCGGCTTCGCTCTTCCTGCTGGGGAACTACCTGGTGTCGGAGCCGAAGGCGTTTGCGGTGGACGTCCTCGTGATCCTGAGCGGCGTGCCGGTCTTCTACGGCTGGAAACGGTGGACCCGCTGAGGGCGCGCATCCCCGCCGGCGCGCAGGGTCAGCTGTCGGCGATTTCGAGCGAGATGTCGGCGGCCTTCACGCTGTGGGTCAGCGCGCCGATCGAGATGAAATCCGCCCCTGCCTCGGCGTAGCTCCGGACGTTCGCAAGGGTGATGCCGCCGGTCGCCTCGATGGCGATATCGGGGCGCGTCGCCCTGGCCAGCTGACTCCAGCTCGCGACGGTCTCCGGAGTCTGGTTGTCGATGAGCAGCCGCGCTGCACCCGCCCGGCACGCCTCCTCCAGCTGGTCCGTCGTCTCCACTTCGACGAAGCAGTCACCTACCCCGCGCGTCGCCGCCGCACTCAGCGCATCGGCCAGCGACCGCCCGCTCCGCACGAGCGCCCGCCAGTGGTTGTCCTTCACCATGAGTGTCGAGGAGAGATCCAGCCGGTGCATCGCGCCGCCACCGGCCAGTACCGCCGTCACATCCAGCAGGCGCAGGCCCGGGGCGGTCTTCCTGGTGTGGAGGATCTGCGCCTGGGTGCCGGCAACGGCATCCACGTAGGCCCGGGTGGCGGTCGCGATGCCGACCGCGCGCTGCAGCAGGTTGAGGATCGGGCGCTCGGCCCGCAGGATGGAGGCGAGATCACCCTGGACCACCCCGGCGAGGCTGCCGGCCTCGAGCGCCGAGCCGGTGGGCTGATACCACACGACCGGGTCGAGGCCGCAGGTGATCGCGACCGCGTCGGCGTAGGACGTGCCGGCGAGTACCCCGTTGCTCTTGAACAGCAGGCTCCCTGTCGCGAACTGTCCCGGCGCCACGCACGACTCTGTCGTGACGTCCCGGATGCCGTCCTCCATCAGCGCCAGCTCCGCGATACGGCGCGCATCGGCGCCGATACGGACTCTGAGGTCCCGCTCGATGTTCATGGCGCCGCCTTGATGGGAAGTGTGGTGCTGGTGGTTTCCCAGTCGATCGTGAGGAGGAGGGAATCCGCCGCCGGGGAGGCGCGAACGGTGAGGGTCTCGACGGGAGCCGAGAGGGAGACGGCCGGGACGCCTGCGTGGCCAACTTCCTCGGCGCGCACCGCCGGGGAGATGTCATTACCCCAGTGCAGGGTCGATCGGCTCACGAATATCTCCCACGTGCCGGGCCTCGGAATGCTGTAGATCGAATAGCGTCCCGGCGCGAGCGGTATGCCCGCGAGCGAAATCGCCGTGCTGGTGGACAGCCGGGTGGGCTCGTTGGCGCCGGTGCGCCAGAGAGAGTCGAATGGCACCAGCCCGCCGAATATCCGGCGATGGCGCATCGAAGGCCGGCCGTAGCACAGCAGAATCTCGCCGCTGCCGACCGGTGCGCGCAGGCTCGCGAGCGGGCTCGCCCGGCGCTGGTACGATGAGGGACTGGTCCAGTCACGCAGACAGGGCCCGAGCCAGAGCGCGGGCGGGAACAGCGACGTACCGGTGGTCACGCCAATGCCAAGTACCGCGATGAACACCCCGGCGAGTACCACGACGCGCGTCCGGGTCACGGGAGGTCCCTAGTCTCCCGGCTTCTTCGTGATGCTCGGCCCCAGCGCCACCATCCGGTCCAGCGAGCCACGCGCCCGGGTGGCGATGTCCGGCGCGACGGTCACGTGGAACTGATCCTTCACGAGGGCGTCGCGGGTGCCCTCGAGGGTGATGGTCTTCATGTAGGCGCAGACCGCCGCCCGGTCGGCGGCGTAGAAGTGCTTCTCCGGCGCGAGCTGCTCCATCCGGTGCATGATGCCGGTCTCGGTGGCGATGATGAATTCCGTCGCCGGCCGTTCCTTCACCAGCTGGATCATCCGCTCGGTGGACGCGACATGCACGCCTTCCGATGGAATGTCGCCGTGCCCCATGGCGTAGATCAGCTGGCCGGCACAGCCGCACTCCGGGTGCACCAGTACCTCGGCCTTCGGGTGATCGTGGCGCATCCGGTCGAGGGTGTGCGGGTTGATGTCCTTGTGCACATGGCACTCGCCCATCCACACCTCGACCTTCCGGTGCGGCCGCATCCGCTTCACATGGGCGCCGAGGAAGAAGTCGGGGCAGAAGAGGATGCCCTTGTCCTCCGGGATCGCGTCGATCACCTCGATGACGTTGCCGCTGGTGCAGCAATAGTCGAGTTCGGCCTTGACGTCGGCGGTGGTGTTCACGTAGCCGACGGCGATGTAGCCGGGGAACTGCGCCTTCCACGCCCGGACGTCGTCGGCGGTGATCGTCGCGGCGAGCGAGCACCCCGCGGCGAGGTCGGGCAGCAGGACCCGCTTCGCGGGGGCGAGGATGGCGGCGGTCTCCGCCATGAAGTGCACCCCGCAGAAGACGATCACCTCCGCGTCGGTCGCCGCGGCCTTGCGGGAGAGACCCAGCGAGTCGCCCACGTAGTCGGCGACGTCCTGCACTTCGGCCCGCTGGTAGTTGTGCGCCAGGATCACGGCCTTCCGCGCGCGGGCGAGGTCCCGGATCTCCTGCTGCAGGCCGGAGATCTGCGACGGGCTCAGTGTGGTCGGCTGAATGACGGGAAGCGTCAGGGTCATGGCGTCGGAATCCCGCCGGGCGCGACGACCGGCGGGTAGTCGAGGCGGCGGTGGCCGCCGCGGCTTTCGCGACGGCGCAGTGCCGCGTGCGTGATGAGGCGGGCGACCAGCAGCTCATTGTGGGTGCGCCAGGCCTCCGGCGGGACGATCTTTGTCAGGCGGGCCAGCGAGCGGCGGGCCCGGCGCAGTCCCGCCTCCGTGCGCACCAGCCCCACGTCGGTCGTCATGACCTGCCGCATCTCCGCCAGCGCCGCGGTCGCCGCGTCGTCGGCGGCACGTCCCGCGAACTCATCGCCGGACGACGGCGGGAAGGCCGGCACCGGATACTGCATCGGCGTCGCGTGCCGCCAGCGGGCGGCGAATGCCTCGCCCCTGCCCCGCGGCACCGGGTGGCCCCGCACGCCCTCCATCCATTCCTGGGCGGTGCCGGTGGCTTCGCCGGCGCGATTGCGGGCGGCGAGCGCCCGCGCGACCCGGTCGGCGAAGACCATCCCTTCGAGCAGCGAGTTGGAAGCAAGCCGGTTCGCCCCGTGGACGCCGGTACACGCGACCTCACCCACCGCCCACAGCCCTTCGCGCGTGGAGCGGCCATCGAGGTCGGTGCGGATGCCGCCCATCGCGTAGTGCAGCGCGGGGGCGACCGGAATCAGGTCGTGGGCCGGATCGAGCCCGTGATCGTGGAGAATCTTGGTGACGCCGGGGAATCGTTCTTCGAAGTCGGCGATTTCCCGCGCATCCAGCCAGGCGCCGCCCGTCGCGTCCGCGGCCGCGACCGCGCGCGCCACGACATCGCGCGGGGCCAGTTCTCCACGCGGGTCGGCATCGAAGGCGAATCGGCGTCCGTCCTTGTCGACCAGAATGCCACCGGCGCCCCGCACCGCCTCGGTGATGAGTGGCGCGGGGTTCACGCCGGGAAGCTTCAGCGAGGTCGGATGGAACTGGAGGAACTCGAGGTCCCGGAGTTCCGCCGCGGCGCGCCAGGCCAGCGCCCAGCCATCGCCCGTCGCGACCAGCGGGTTGGTGGTGACCGCGTAGAGCTGCCCCACGCCGCCGGTGGCGAGCACGACATCGTGCGCCTCGAGCGCGAAGGGCTCGCCGTTCCGCACCGCGATCACGCCCGTCACGCGCGACCCGTCGTGGCAGAGGGAGGCGACCTCGGTGTAGCGGAGGATCTCGATCAGCGGGTGGCGGCGGATGATCTCCGTGAGGAAGGCGACGATCGCCGCGCCGGTGCGGTCGCCGCCGGCATGGATGATCCGGGGCCTGGTGTGGGCTGCTTCAAGACCGAAGCGCAGCGAACCGTCGGGGCCGCGATCGAAGACCGCGCCGGCCGCGAGCAGCTCGCGAATGCGGTCGGGGCCTTCGGCGGTGAGCACCCGGACCGCCTCCGGGTCGGACATGCCGTCCCCGGCCGCGAGAGTATCGGCCGCGTGCTGGCTCGGACTGTCACCGAGGCCAAGCGCAACCGCGATCCCGCCCTGGGCCCAAGAACTCGCGCTGTCGGCGAGGAGCCCTTTCGTGACCAGCAGCGCCGGCTGCCCTTCGGCGGCGAGCCGCCAGGCAGTCCACAGCCCGGCGATGCCGGTTCCAACGATGACGGGACGGGGGGAGAAAGCCATGAGGGGAATATACGGCGGTACGCGACGGTAGTCCCGGGCGTCCCCGCCCGGGACGCGATTATGTCCGCACCCGGCTCATCAGCCAGACGGCTGCACCGAAGAAGAGCACGTTCGGCGCCCATGCGGCGGCGACCGGATTCACGATACCGGTGACGCCGACCGCCTTGGAAAGCTGGATCAGCGAGAGAAAGAGCACGGTCGTCCCGAGGCTGATCGCGATACCGATCGCGGTACCCTGCCGTGGCGACGAAACGGCCAGCGGGGCGCCGAAGAGCGCGATGACCAGGCAGGTGGCCGGCAGCGCGATCTTGAGCGCGCGATCGACCTCGATCTTGCTGGTATCGTTGCCGGAACGCTGCAGCGCCTCGATGTACCGGGTAAGCTCCGCGTAGCGCATCTCTTCCGGGGCCTTGGGCTCCGCGAGCAGGTCCACCGGCTCCTGCGTCAGCGCCTTGAGCCGCGCGGAGTGAAAGCGCAGGCTCACCTGGGTGCCGCGGTCGAACATGCGCCGGCTGGTGCCGGACCAGAGGCGCCACGAATGCAGCGAGTCGCTGTAGGTCGCGCTGTCGGCGCTGATCGCGAGATTGGGATAGTCGGGCCCCTTGCCCTGACGCTCGAAGACCAGCTGCCTGAGCATCCGGTTCTGCACGTCCAGCGAGCGGATGGTGTACACCCATCCCTGGTCCGCCCGGAAGACGAAGTTGTATCGCGCGGTCCGCGGCTTGGCGAGCTTCGCCTTCTGCAGCTCGAGCTCCCGGCTGGTGGACTCCGGCGCGAGTTCGCCCACCACGAAGGCCAGGCCCGAGGTCAGCGTCGCGGCGATGAAGATGGGCAGCGTGAGCCGATAGAAGCTCCAGCCTCCTGCCTTGGCCGCGGTGAGTTCCGAGTATCGCCCCAGATTCCCGACGGTGAATACCGTGGCGAAGAGGACCGCCGCCGGCATGACGAGGAAGACGTTCTCCGGCAGCGCATAGAAGTAGCTGACGACGATCTCCTCGATGCGGAGGCCGCGGGCGATGAGCCGCTCCAGATTGTCCGTCATGTTGATCATGATGGACACCACCGGGAAGCCGAGGGCAGTCAGCACGAAGATGACGACCCAGGAGCGGAGCACGTACCGGTCGAGGATCCGCACTCAGGCCGCCTTCCGCCGACGGAACCGGCTCGCGATGGTGTCCCACAGCTCGCTCAGGTCGCCGCCGCGGGTGGAGCCCGATTCACGGCTCACCCGGTAGAGACCGAACAGGCCGAGCGTGCCGAAGATGATGTTGGGCGCCCACATGGCGACCCATGGGTCGACGATGTCGTTGTTGCCGAGCCCTTCGCCGGCGATCAGCCCGACATAGTAGATCGCGAAGACCGCGAGACCACCGCCGATGACCAGCCCCATGCCGCCCCGCGGAAAGCGCAGTGCCATCGGAATGCCGACCAGCGCGAAGACCAGGCAGGCCACGCTGATCGCCCACTTCTTGTGGACTTCGACGAGGTACTGATCGGCGCGGAGGCCCGAGCTCTTGATTTCTTCCCGCGCCGAGGAGACCTCCGACCAGGAGGTGATCCCGAGCGGCTGCCGCACGCCATGTGGCGGGGGCGGGCGGACCGCACCGGTCAGCGGGACCGCCGGCGGCAGATCGTCCATGCCGATCTCGGCCGAAGTGGCCTCCCGGTCCTGTGCGGTCGAGTCCGGCTTGGCCGTCCCCAGCGTGCGTCCCAGCGCGGCGAAGGCCCGGCAGTAGGCGACGGGGTGGGGGCGGGGCACCCGGGGGCCCGTCGGGAGCGGGGGGAGGGCCAGCAGCGCACGGAGATCCCGGTCGGCCGAGACCTGGCGGCGCTGCTCGGCGAGGTCCACCTCATACTCGGCGCCCTGAACCACCTCCATCATCTCGCAGGTGCCCATTTCGCGGTCCCCGCGGACGCCGTCGTTGGCCTCGAGATCCAGCCGATTCGAGACATCCTTGACGAGAATCGTATTGGTGGCAAAATCTGTCACCTGCATGAGCGAGGCATCGCTCTGCTTGAAGGCGTGGATCGCGCCCTGCCAGAGCTTCAGTTGCAGGTTCGTTCCCTGATCGGTGAATCCCATCTTGCCGCTGTCGGCATAGATGATCCGCCGGCTGTCGGTGCCCGCCATGTCGTAGATGGTGACGCTGCGCAGCCGCCCGGTGTTCGCGTCGATCCGGCTGGCCCGCAGGAACATGCCGCTCGGCGGGATCTCGTTGATCACCTGTTCCCGCAGCTCGAGCGTCGGCTTCTTGCGCTGGATGTTGATCAGCAGGTTGCGCAGTTTGGCATTGCTGTCCGGCAGGACCTGGTCGGTGAACCAGAAGTTCACCGCGGTCAGGAGCAGGCCGGCGACGATCATGGGGCGCAGCAGCTGGAACACACTCAGCCCGCTCGCCCGCATGGCGGTGATCTCGCTGTCGGCCGCGAGGTGGCTGAAGGTGTACAGCATCGCGACCAGCACCGCCATCGGCAGGGTCATCGCGATGATGAACGGCAGGCAGAGCAGGAAGACCTCGCCGATCACCGACCACGGCAGCCCCTTGCCGACCAGCGCGCCGAAGCGGCGGGCGATCTGATTGAGGAGCATGATGCTCGTCATCGCCGCGAAGGCGAAGACGAGCGGCGGTATGAACTGCCGTACGAGGTATCGGTCGAGCAATCGCACCACAGGCGAAGTCTCCGCGTGATAACGAGTTGTGAGCCTTCTACCCGGCCAGTATATTCCCGGTGTCCCGCACCTTCAAGCCTGACGTCACTGCCCAGTTCCGAATCCCAGCCCGGCTAGTGCGCGCTCTCGGTCTCATAGCGCTGCTGGCCCTTGCCCCTGCTGCGCTGCTGGCGCAGGGGGACTCGACTACGTCTGCGTGGCTGCACTTCCGCGCCGAGACGCCCCTGCCGCCCTTGAAGATACCCGCCATCTATAGTAGTCCATGGGCCGCGGGCCCGAAGCTCTCGCCCGAGGCGGTAGGCCAGGCCTGGCAGGACGGGGTGCTGCAGGTGATCGACTCCCTCCGCATCAGCCGGCAGACGGCGCTCCGGATGCGGCGGATCTATGGCCGCCGGGCGGGGGTGGGGGAGGAGGAGCCGGTGGAGCGGCGGGGCGTGCTGGGACTCTCCCGCAAGTATGCCGACCTCAACATCGAGGGCACGGCGCGCATCGAGCTCCGGACGGAGCGGCTCAAGAACCTGCGCTGCACGCCGGCCCAGTATCTCGATCTCAACTCCGGCTGCCGCGGCGGCTTCAAGGCGCCCCGGCTCGACACCTACCTCGCGGTGCGGTCGGGCGGCCTGATCGGGCGGCGGTTGCACGTCGACATCGACTACGACACCGAGCGCGACTTCAACGCCCGCAACAATCTCCAGGTGTACTACGAGGGCCTCGAGGATGAAGTCGTCCGCCGGGTCGAGGTCGGCACCGTCACCTTTCGTCCGCCGCCGTCGCGCTTCATCACGGCCAATATCCCGGCCAACAACTTCGGCGTGAATGCCACCTTCCAGGTAGGGCCGCTGCAGTTCCAGGGCATCGCCGCGACGCAGAAGGGCAGCGTGGTGGCCGAGCGGACCTACAGCGTGGGCAGCACGACGGTCCAGCCGCAGGACCGTGAAGTCCGCGACATCGACTTCGAGGCGAACCGCTTCTTCTGGGTTGTGAACCCGCTGATCCTGCCCGGGTTCCCGTCCATCGACATCCTGCAGATCGACCGCACGCTCCTGCCGCCAGCCGCGCAGATCAATCAGGGCGATGTCCGGGTCTACCGCTACCGTCCCTCCTCGCGGAACGGGATCAATCCGAATCTCGGCGGGATCAACGCGGTGGCAATCGGCGAGGACTCGACCCAGCGGGTCACCGCGCAGTGGCAGCTGTTGCAGCGGGACCTCGACTACTACGTGGACCCCACCGGCGTCTGGGTGGCGCTCTCCGCCCGGCTCGACCAGAACGACTACCTCGCCGTCAGCTACCGGAGCGCCGCGGGCCAGATCGGGACCTTCCCCGCGCAGGACGGTGGACTCATTCCGGGGCAGCCACCCAAGGACACCCTGCTGCTGATCGTACAGCCCAAGGTGAGCGCCACACTGGCGACGTTCCGGCACGAAATCCGCAACGTCTACCGGGTCGCCGGCGCCGATCTGGATCCCGCTTCCCTGAAGGTGACCCTGACGCTGAATCGGTCCGAGCGGCCGCTCCGCCCGGGGGCGCAGCCGACCTATCTGGCTGAACTCGGACTCGCGGTGCCCGCGGATCCCAACACCTTCAACCTCCAGGACAGGCTCTTTCCCCGAACCCGCGACCCCAATGCGTCGCTCACCATCAAGGACTCCTACATCGTTTTCCCCGAGCTGCAGCCGTTCGCGGACGGCGCGCACCTGCAGACCACCGAGCGCAACGACTCGCTCTACCGTACCCCGGGCTACCTGCTCTACACCGAGGGGCCGCCGGGGAAGTTCCTGTTCCGCCTGCAGTACAATGCCAGCTCCGGCGGGGACCGCTCCTCGCTCGACCTCGGCGCGCTGCAGATCCGCGACGGGAGCGAGGCGCTCTTCCTGAACGGCCGCCGGCTCGACCGTGGCACCGACTACACCATCAACTACGACCTGGGACAGGTCACCTTTGTGGATCCCCAGGGGCTCTTCGGTGGCAGTGGCGGCATGATTCAGGCCCGGTTCGAGGAGCGCGGGATCTTTGCCGTCGCGCCGACCCAGATCTACGGGCTCTCCACCCGCTACAGCTTCGGGGAGACGGGCGGCATCAACCTGCTCGGCATCTACCAGCTGGAGCAGAGCGCGTTCAATCGTCCGCAGCTCGGTTTCGAGGCGTCAGCCGAACTCGTCGGCGGCGTGAGCACCGACCTGCGATTCAAGCCGAACGCGGTCACCCGTTTCCTCGATCACTTCACCTCCAGTCCCGCGACCGCGCCTTCCCGGCTCGACCTGAACGCCGAGTTCGCCTTCACGAAGCCCGACCCGAACCGGTCGGGGCAGGCCTATCTGGAAGAGTTCGAGGGCGATCCCGGCGTACCGCTCTCCCTGCGCGAGACCCTGTGGGAGTTCGGCAGCAAGCCCCAGTTCACCGATGGCGTCCAGAACCTCTTCGGCGCCGCGTTCGACACCACCGAGGCCGTGCAGCTCACGTGGCAGAATCTCGTGCCGGATCCCGCCACCGGCTCGGCGGCCCAGTTGCGCGCCCGCGACATCGACAACCGTATCCAGGTCGCGGGGCAGCAGGACCAGCTCGAGACCGTGCTGTACATGACGCTTCACCCGGATACTGCCGGCGGACAAGTCACCAACACGAGCAAGATCCAGTGGACCTTGCCGACCAAGCTCAATCGCCCGCGATGGCGCTCGATGGTGACCTCGCTCAGCTCCACCGGCGTGGACCTGAGCAAGAACGAGTATCTGGAGTTCTGGGTCTTTCACGACGGCCGCGCGACGGCCGACACCGCCGGCGTCGAGCTGGTCCTCGATCTCGGCAGCGTCAGCGAGGATGCGATCGCGGCGGCACCGGAGAGCCTGACCGTCACCGGCACCGACTCGGTCTACACCGGCCGGCAGTTCGTCGGTCTCGGCCGCCTCGACACCGAGCGCGAGCCGACCGGGATCTACAACGCCGCCCAGGACGACAACGGCATCCTTGGAGACCGTCCCGACCAGCTGGTCATCGACAACACGCCGGTCCCGAAGGTCGCGCTGTGCAAGCGGCAGCTCGCGAACGTGGTCCCCGTGTATCCCTGGGGCGATCTGGGCGAGCGCTGTGGCAACGGCAACGGCGTGCTGGATACCGAGGACCTCGACGGGGACAATCAGCTCGACCCGAGCGGCAGCGCGGAGAACACCCTGCGCTGGGTCGTCGACCTGCGGGGCACCTCGAGTCCATACTACGTCCGCGACGGCGTGCAGTCCACGACCGACCAGAGCGGCTGGCGGCTCTACCGCATCCCGCTGCGCACCCCCGAATACACGCTGGGGGCGCCGAACATCAGGCTGGTCAAGCATTTCCGGGTCACCGTCGTCGGGCAGCCTGACAACAACGGGCCTGACGTCCGGGCCTTCTTCGCCCTGGCCCGCATGCGGTTCCTCGGTTCGCCCTGGGTCAGGCGCTCCGACAAGCCGGTCGCGGCGCTCGATGGTGCCACCAGTTCGTCGCAGGGCGAGGTGGTCGCCTCGACCGTCTCCACCGAAAACGTCGAGCTGGGATACACCTCGCCGCCCGGCGTACTGAGCGGCCTCGACAAGAAGGGCGGGAGCCAGGGGGAGTTCGGCAGCCAGATCAACGAGCGGTCGCTCCGGCTGATTGCCCGGCAGATCGGTCTCGGCGAGCGGGCCGAGGCGTACCTGCGGTTCCCGAGTGGCGCGCAGAATCTGCTGCGCTACCGCCAGCTCCGGTGGTGGGCCCGCGGGCGTGGACCGGGATGGGATCCGGGCGCCCGCGACTTCGAGGTGTACCTGCGGGTCGGCAGCGACAGCCGCAACTTCTACCAGTACCGGACCAACGCAGAGACGACGAGCTGGGGCGCGGAGGTCACCGTCGACCTGGACCGCTGGCGGGCGCTCCGCGCCAGGATCGAATCCCAGCGGCTGCAGGGACCGGCCGACAGCGCGGCACGCGTCGCCTGCGGCGGCGACACGCTGTCCACCGCGTACGTCCTCTGCGATGGACCGTATCTGGCGTTCATTCAGGACCCGGCGGTCAACCCGCCCAACCTGGCGAATGTGCAGGAGATCGCCGCGGGTATCCTGCGGACTGGCCTCACCGATCCGACCGACAGCGCGGAGGTCTGGGTCGACGACATCCGGCTGGTGGAGCCGATCTCCCAGGTCGGCTCCGCGATCGCAGTGGACGCGCGACTGGTGGCCTCGGATGTCGGGGATCTTTCGCTGTCCTATATGCGGCAGGACGGCTACTTCCAGCAGATCGGGCAGGACCCCAGCTACCAGACCACCGGGACCATCCAGATGGCGAGCGGGGTCCGGCTCGAGCGCTTCCTGCCGACCTCGCTCGGGCTGGTCGTCCCGGTGCAGGTGAGCTATGCCCGGTCGACCGTCGATCCCCAGTTGCTCACCGGCACCGACATCAAGGGTGGCGACCTGGCCGGTCTCAGGAAACCGGAGAGCTGGAGCCTCAACTACAACTTTTCGGTGCGGCGGGCGCAGCGCGGCCGGTCCTGGGTGGTGCGCGGTTTCCTCGACCCGCTGAGTGTGTCAGGCAGTTTCACCAGCGACAACAGCGTGTCGGAACTCTCGCAGGCCAGCTCCAGCTCGCACAACCTCGCGGCGAACTACGCCCTCGTCTCCAGCCGCCACGGCGCCACCCTGAATCTGGGCGGGCTGGTGCGCCTGCTGCCGGGCTTTCTCCGGCGGAGCGACGGGGGCAAGTCGCTGGAGCGGCCGTTCCTGAATCTGGTGCCCGGCAGCATCCGGTTCTCCAGCGGACTGCAGCGATTCCAGGGGGACCTCCTCGCCTTCCAGGCGCCTGTCAGGCGGTCGACCGACACCCTGCTCACGCCGGTCACCTCGCTGTCCAATCTCTGGCGCAACAGCGCCGGGTTCTCCTGGCAGCCCCTCGGCATGCTCAACCTGTCCAGCGACCTCGCGAGCACCCGCGACCTCCGCCGCTACGCCGACTCGACGACGCTGGGCCGCGTGGCCACCTCCGCCCGCAAACAACTGGCCGGGGTCGATGTCGGCGTCGAGCGCGACCGCCAGTTCACGACCGGGCTCTCCATTACGCCGCGCATCGCGTCGTGGCTCCGGCCGAGGTTCATCACCGGGAGCAGCTTTGTGCTCTCCCGCAGCCTCACCAGCCGGCAGCCGATTCGTGAGGACGGGGACACCATCGGGGCATTCATCCTGCCCCAGACGCTGAACAACAACCGATCCAGGGAGATGGCGGTCGCCCTCGATCTCGGCCGGCTGATCAGCCGTATCGCGGGCGATTCGGGGTCGCTCGCGAAGGCGACCCGCCGGGTGCGACCGCTCGATGTGAGCGACCGGCTCATCCGCAGCTCGACCTTCGACCTGGCGGCTTTCAGCCCGGGCCTCGGCTATCAGTTCGGCCTGGGCGGCCTCGGGTCCTTCCTGAGGCAGCAGGGCGACTCGGCCATCGGGGCCGCCGAGATCCGCAATACCACGTTCTCCTCCGGGGCGGACCTCCCGATGGGGGCGTCGTTCACCCTCGCCTACAGCCGGGTACGGACCAACCGCTTCCAGCACGTGCCGGGGTCGTTCCTGACCTCGGAGACCTTCCAGCGCGAATGGCCCAAGGGCAGCGTCAGGTTCACCCGCACGCTGAGCGGCTCGCCGATCTCCGTGATAGGCATCGGGACATCGTTTCGCGGTGTCCGGGGCTCGACGCTGCTCCCGAGCCTGAGCGGGCGTCCCGCGCGCGTGCAGAACACCTCGTCGACCTGGACGCCCGACGCCCAGGTCACGCTGCGCAACGGCATGTCGTTCACCTTCTCCTACTCGATCCTGAGCCAGGAGAACGAGGCCAACGGCAACCAGACGGTGCTCGATCAGAAGGACCTCACGGCGGGGTTCAATCACGCCTTTGCGCTGCCCGCATCGATCAGCCGGGTGCGGCGCACCATCCGTTCGCAGCTCTCCGCCGTGCTCTCCAAGAGTCTCACCTGCCTCCGCATCAGCGGCAGCACGACCTGTGCGGGGGTCTCGGACACCCGGCGCCAGGAGTACCGGGCGAACCTCGATACCGATATCGCGCGGATCATGACGGGTGGCCTGCAGTTCAGCTATTCTCTCAACGACGCCCGCAGTCTCGATCGCAAGTTCTCGCAGATCGTCCTGACGGCGAGCTTCCAGCTGTCGCTCTTCGCCGGCGATTACCGCTAGGCTATGGCTGGCCCGCCGGTGGCTGTAGCTTTCCGCGCCCGGGGGCCCGTCGGCCCGCGGGCTCTCTTCTTTCGGATCGTGTCATGACGCGCCGTCTTCTCTCAACTGCCGCACTCCTGCTCGCCGCCTGTTCCGGCGGCGCTCCGACCTCGCGCGAATTCGATGGCGCCACCGCGTTCACCTATCTCGAACGCCAGGTCGCCTTCGGCTATCGCATTCCGGGCACCGCCGGGCATGACGCGACCGCCGCCTGGCTGGACTCGCTCCTCCGCCAGCGCGCCGACACGCTCGTGGTGCAGTCCTGGACCCACCTGACCGCCCGCGGCGACAGCCTGCCACTCAGGAATTTCATCGCCCGCTTCAACCTCAAGGCGACGGAGCGGGTGCTGTTCATGGCCCACTGGGACACCCGGCCCGTCTCCGACAATCCGTCGTACAAGGGCCCCCGCACTCCGGTGCCCGGCGCGAACGACGGTGCCTCGGGCGCAGCCGTGTTGCTCGGCATGGCCGACGCCCTCAAGAAGCTTCCCCCCAAGGTCGGTGTGGACCTGCTCTTCGAGGATGGCGAGGACTACGGCATCTTCGAGAAGGAAAAAGACGACGTGCTCATCGGCGCGCGCTACTACGCCCACAACCTGCCGCCCGGACCGAAGCCACTGTATGCCGTCCTCTTCGACATGGTGGGCGACAAGGACCTGCGCCTCTACCCCGAGGGTCAGTCGCTGCTGGCCGCCCCCGAGGTCGTGGACCTCGTCTGGACGCTCGCCCGGGAGATCGGGCACGGAGACGTCTTCATCGACAGTCCCGCCACCGGACCCTATCTGATCGATGATCACGTGGAGCTGCAGAAAGTCGGCATCCGCGCGATCGATGTGGTGGACTTCAACTACGGCCCCGCCAACGCCTACTGGCACACCCCCGTGGACACCCTCGACAAGGTGAGCGCCCAGAGCCTGCAGGTCGTCGGCGACGTGGGCATGGGCCTGATCCGGCGCCACTAACGCGTCGGCCGGCGCGGAGCGACCGGCGGGTCGCCCCCGCCAGGCCACCCCCGGATCGGAATCTCGGTGCCGCGAACTCGGAGCCGGCACCTCGCGTCACCCGGCTTCGCGCGGCGGCGAATCGCTACGTCGGCCTGCCTGACATCAGCCTATGCTCCGCCATGCCTCCCGAGCGCCGCGCTGTCCTGCTCCTGCTTGGCCTCGCGGTGATGGGCCAGTGGCTGCGCGGCAGAGCCGCCGCGCCCGATGGCCCACCCGGTGAAGCCCGGCTGCTGACTGGCGGGCCTCCCGGCTCGCCCCGCACCCATCGCGATTCCAGCCTCGCCGTCAATCGGCCGCTCGCGGCCGGAGAGACCGTCGACCTCGATCGTGCCGGGGTGGCGGAGGTCGCCCGCCTGCCGCGGGTAGGTCTGGCGCTGGCGCGCACGATCGTTGCCTACCGTGAAGCCCACGGACCCTTCGGAAGCCTTGACGGCCTCGATCGCGTGCCCGGGATCGGTGCCGGGCTGCTCGCCGCCATCGGAGGGCAGGTCAGATTCTCCTCGGCGGGCCTCGCGGCCGCCCCGGCGGCGCCGGTTTCCGGGCAGATCCCGGCAAATCCTCCAGTTCCGGGGCCGGGCGCCGCTGAACCGGTGATCCACCTCAACCGCGCCACTGCGGCTGAACTCGAGCGACTTCCGTTTGTCGGTCCCTACATGGCCCGACAGATTGTGGCCTTTCGCGAGCGCCATGGGCCGTTTGCGGCGGTGGACAGCCTCGTCCGGGTCCCCGGCGTCGGTCCGGCGACCCTGGCAAAGGTCCGGGAGCGACTGACGGTGGAGTAGGCTCCGAGGGATGGCGGCGCTGGCCGATACTCCGGAAGGGGCTCCGGGCGCGAGCCGGGGCCGGATGGGCCGGTTTTTCCCGTCCGGGGTGACGGGCAACTCTTGACACCCTCCCCCGACAACCTAGCTTAGATCAATCGACGTAAACCGTTGTCGCACTTCACAATCCAGCATCGCGAGCCGATGGCGACTGCAGCGGCCGGATCCAACGACCGGCTGGGCGACATTCTGATGCGCGAGGGGCTGATCACCCGTGACCAGCTCACGGTAGCCCTCGCCGAACAGAAGTCGACCGGCCACCGACTGGGCTACGTCCTGGTGAAGCTCGGCCTCGTCCAGGAGCTCGAGGTCACCAAGGTGCTGGCCCGGCAGTATCGGATGCCCGCCGTGGACCTCACGCGCTTCGAGGTCGATCCCAAGATCATCAAGCTGGTACCGTCGGATTTCGCGCTGAAGCATGTGGTGCTGCCGCTCAAGCGCGAAGGGCGAACCCTGACGGTCGCGATGGCCGATCCGACCAACACCGGCGTCCTCGACGACCTGAAGTTCATCACCCGGTACGATCTCTTCCCGGTGATCGCGGGGGAGTACACCCTCCGCAATCTGATCGAGAAGCACTTCGAATCCTCCGACGAGCAGATGGCGACCCTGCTCAAGGACATGGAGGCGCTGGGCGACAACGACATCGAGGTCGTCGAGGAGAAGGAAGACGAGGCCGCCACTCAGGCGCAGATCAACGACGCGCCGGTCGTCAAGCTGATCAACGGCTTCCTGACCGACGCGGTGAAGCGCGGCGCCTCGGACATCCACATCGAGCCGTTCGAGCACGAGATCCGCATCCGCTACCGGATCGATGGTGCGCTGCTCGAGGTGATGAAGCCGCCGGTCAAGATGAAGGCCGCACTCACCTCGCGTATCAAGATTCTCTCGCAGCTCAACATCGCCGAGCGCCGGGTGCCGCAGGACGGCCGGCTCAAGCTGAAGATCGGCAACAAGGTCATCGACTTCCGGGTCTCGGTGCTGCCGGTGATCTATGGCGAGAAGATCGTGCTGCGGATTCTCGACAAGGGCAACCTGACGCTCGATCTCTCGAAGTTCGGCTTCGAGCCCAAGGCCGAGCAGGACCTGATGCGGAACATCCTGAACCCGTACGGCATGGTGCTCGTCACCGGCCCGACGGGGTCGGGCAAGACCACGACGCTGTACTCGGCGCTGTCTCGCGTGAACACGATCGAGACGAACATCATGACGGCCGAGGACCCGGTCGAGTACAACCTGATGGGGATCAATCAGGTGCTGGTCCGCAACGAGATCGGGCTCACCTTCGCCGCGGCGCTGAAGGCGTTCCTGCGGCAGGACCCGAACATCATCATGATCGGGGAGATCCGCGACCTGGAGACGGGCGGCATCGCGATCAAGGCGGCGCTCACCGGCCACCTGGTGCTCTCGACGCTGCACACCAATGATGCGCCCTCGACCATCACCCGCATGATCGACATGGGCATCGAGGCGTTCAACGTGGCCAGCGCGGTCAACCTGGTCGTGGCCCAGCGGCTGGTACGGCGCATCTGCAAGGACTGCAAAGCGCCACACACCTATACCGACGAGGAGATCAAGGTCCTCGGGGATAACGTCGAGGAACTGAAGCAGATGACCTTCATGCGGGGCACCGGGTGCGAAACGTGCAGCGGGACGGGGTACAAGGGTCGGGCGGGGTTGTACGAGGTGATGGCGATGACCCCCGAACTCCGGCGCCTGATCCTGCGGGGAGGCTCCGTGGCCGAAATCCGTGACCAGGCCGTGGTTGACGGGATGCTCACCCTCCGGATGGACGGCATCAAGAAGATCTCGCGCGGCGTGACCACGATGGAAGAGGTCATCAAGGAGACGGCTGGATGACGGTGAATCTGCGGGCCCTGCTGGAAGAAATGATCGAGAAGGACGCCTCCGACCTGCACCTCACCGCGGGGGAGCGCCCCAAGCTGCGCATCGATGGCGACATCACCAATGCGTCGGCCCCCGACGTGATGACGCCCAAGGACACGCTGGCGCTGGCCTACTCGGTCCTCACCGAGAACCAGAAGAAGCGCTTCGAGACCGAGGACGAACTCGACTTCTCCTTTGGCATCCAGAACCTGGCCCGGTTCCGCGGCAATGTCTTCAAGCAGCGCGGCTGCGTCGCCGTCGTGATCCGGATGATCCCGTTCAACGTGCGGACCTTCCAGGATCTCGGACTGCCGCCGGTCATGTCGAAGCTCTCCGAGAAGCCCCGGGGCCTGATCCTCGTCACCGGCCCGACCGGCTCGGGCAAGTCGACGACCCTGGCCGCGATGCTCGACAAGATCAACAAGGAGCGGAAGGGTCACATCATCACGGTGGAAGACCCGATCGAGTTCATCCACCGCCATCAGCAGTGCATCGTCAATCAGCGCGAGGTGGGGACCGATACCAAGAGCTTCGCCAACGCGCTCAAGTACGCCTTGCGCGAAGACCCCGACGTGATCCTGGTCGGCGAGTTGCGCGACCTGGAGACCATCGCCGCCTGCCTCACGATCGCCGAGACGGGCCACCTCGCGCTCGCCACGCTGCACACCAACTCGGCCGCGGAGTCGATCAACCGCATCATCGACGTCTTCCCGTCCAACCAGCAGCAGCAGGTGCGGGCCCAGCTCGCCTTCGTGCTGGAGGGCGTGATCACCCAGACCCTGCTGCAGAAGGCCAAGGGCCGCGGCCGCGCCATGGCGACCGAGGTCATGGTCTGCACGCCCGCGATCCGGGCGCTGATCCGCGACGACAAGGTGCACCAGATCTACTCGGCGCTGCAGTCGGGCAAGAAGCACGGCATGCAGACCCTGAACGACTCTCTCTTCCAGCTCTACATGAGCCGGGAGGTCACCCTCGAGGAGTGTCTCCGCGCGTCGGGAGATCCCAACGAGCTGATGCGCATGTGCGGCGAGACGCCGCTGGAAGAGCAGGAAATGGGAGACGCCGACAAGAAGCCTTCGGGCCGCCCCGCCGCCCGCCGCTAGAGCCACCAGGAGCCGCTGATGCCAGTGTTCGAGTATACCGCGCGCAACGCCGCGACCGGCCAGATCCTCAAGGGCACGCTGGATGTGCCCACGAAGGACGAGGTCCTGAAGCACATCAAGCAGCAGAAGATGATCATGGTCAACGTGCGCGAGCAGCCCAAACAGCTCTCGTTCTCGCTGGGCCGCGCCGGGATCAAGACCCGCGACATCGTCATCTTCACCCGGCAGTTCGCCACGATGATCAACGCGGGCCTGCCGCTGGTGCAGTCCCTGGACATTCTCGCCAAGCAGACCGAAAACCCCGCGCTCGGCGATGTCACCCGCCAGGTCGTGTTCGACGTCGAGAGCGGCCACACCCTCGCCGACGCCTTCAGCAAGCACCCCAAGGCCTTCACCGAACTGTACGTGAACATGGTGGCCGCCGGCGAAGCGGGCGGCATTCTCGACACCATCCTGATGCGGCTCGCCACCTTCCTCGAGAAGAGCGACGCCCTCATCCGGAAGGTGAAGGGCGCCATGGTGTACCCGGGCGTCATCTTCTCGGTGGCCGGCATCGCGGTGGCGACGCTGCTCATCTTCGTCATCCCGACGTTCCAGAAGATGTTCGCCAGCGTCGGCATGGAACTCCCGCTGCCGACCCGCATCGTCATCGGGATGTCGGATTTCCTGATCAACTACTGGTGGCTGCTGATCTTCATCATTGCCGGCATCGTGTACGGCATCCGGCAGTACTACTCGACTTCGGATGGCCGCAAGAAGATCGACCAGATGATGCTCAATGCCCCCGTGCTCGGAGACCTGCTGCGCAAGTCCGCGGTCTCCCGCTTCACCCGCACGCTCGGCACCCTGATCAGCTCCGGCGTGTCGATCCTCGACGGACTGGAGATCACGGCCAAGACCGCCGGCAACCGGGTCATTCACGACGCGGTCATGGAGTCCCGCAACTCGATCGCCGGCGGCGAAACCATCGCCGGCCCGCTCGAGAAGTCGAAGGTCTTCCCCCCCATGGTGATCTCGATGATCGCCGTCGGCGAGCAGACCGGGGGTCTCGACGAAATGCTCTCCAAGATCGCCGACTTCTACGACGAAGAGGTGGACGTCGCCGTGAGCGCGCTGCTCTCCCTCATGGAACCGATGATGATCGTCGTCCTCGGCGTCATCGTCGGCGGCATGGTCGTCGCCATGTACCTGCCGATCTTCGACATGATGAACGCGGTGCAGTAGCGGCAACCCGCTTCGCCGGCTGGTGACTCGACAACGCCCCCGGAGGTCTTCCGACCTCCGGGGGCGTTGTCGTACCGGCGAGTTCGTCTCGCCGCGGGGTCGCTGCCGCTCGGCCGGCGTCAGGCCGCGCGAGGTGGCCCGCTCACGATCGCGGACTCCGAGGCCCGCCGGAGCGTGATGACCGCCACTTCAGGGGCAGCGCCGAGCCGGAAGGGGATTCCCCAGTAGCCGGTGCCCGGATGGATGTAGAGCAGCGCCCCGCCCGAAGCATGGGCGCCCATCGCGTGCTCGAGGAACGGCGACGCAAGGCTCCACCCGAGGCCCGGGATGGCGAACTGCCCCCAGTGGGTGTGCCCCGAGAGTGTCACCGTTCCCGCCCGCCGGGCGATCGCGGGCCACAACACGGGATTGTGCGCGAGCACCAGCGCGGTCACGTCGTCCGGCACCGGTCCGAAGGCGCGGGCAAGATCGGGCCCGGCATGCGAATCGGGGCCCCGCCGTGCTGCCGGATCGCCGATACCCACGATGGCCAGCCGGGCTTCTCCACGAGTGATCACCCGCGACTCATTCACCAGCACATGGGCGTCGAGCGACTCGCGCAGCCCGCGCTGGACCGCACTCCAGCCGGCGTAGATGTCGTGATTTCCCGGAATCAGGTAGACGCCGTGCGGCGCCGCGAGCCCGCCGAACGCCTCGGAGTACGGGGTCACGTCCTCGGCCCGGTCATCGATCAGGTCGCCGGTGACGACGATGAGATCGGGCGCCAGCGTCCCGACGGTACGGGCCACCCGTGTGAGGAAGCTCCGCGGGCTGTGCGGACCCACATGCAGGTCCGAGAGCTGTACCACACGCAGTCCCTCGAACTCCCCGGGCAACCCCGGGAGGTACGCCATGACCTCCCGGACAACCAGCCGCCGCGAACCGAAGTAGCCCAGCACCAGCAGCACCCCGAGAACTGTGAGGGTGGCAAGCGCCATGATCCGGCCAGCCGCGAGACTGTGTCCGAAGGGGAGCCCTGCAATCGCGCCGGTCAGGCCGGCGGCGGCCACGAGCGGAAGCAGCAGCTGGACATACCAGAAGGGACGCATGACAAAGAGGCGGAATGCCGCGCCCGGATATGTCCGCCATCCGCCACCCATCAGGAAGCTGAGCAGCGGGATCGTGCTGAAGAGAGCAAGGGCGACGATGCCTCCGCGCAGCCACGCCGCGCCTCCGCTCGCCAGCACCTCAAGCACACCCCAGGTGGTGCCGAGATAGAGCGCCAGCCAGAGGAGCGCGCGAAACGGTGGCGCGGGAAAGCTCCGCCATTCGGCGTGACCGGAGGGAAGCGCCCCGATCGTGGTGTCGTTGGTCGTCATGGAGCGATATCTCCGGTCAGCCCGATCTTCCGCTGGATCATCCGGTCCAGCCACCGGCGCGGTAGCAGCCGCGGAAGAGTCCAGTTGGCAAGCCGGCGGGGCACGATCGCCTGGCGATGCTTCGGTGAGCTGGCGCTCAGCGCCTGGTAGACCGCCTCGCCGATGTGCTCCGGAGCGAGGCCCCGCCGACCCTCCGAGAGCATGATGGCGCGGAAGGCCATGAGCGGGCGGGCATAGATGGTGTTCGCGTACGCCGAGATATCGGCCTCTCTGGCCTTGTCGAAGATCGGCGTGACCACCGGGCCCGGCTGAAGGACGATCACGTCGATGCCATACGGAAGCAGCTCGGTGCGAAGGCTGTCGGAGAGTCCCTCGAGCCCGTGCTTGGACGCGCTATACGCGCTGAGAAAGGGGAGGGCGACCCCGCCGGCGGTGGAGCTCATGTTGACGATGCGGCCCGGCGGGCCATGCAGCGCCGGATCCGCCCCCAGCAGCGGTGCGAAGGCCTGAATCATCCGCACCGCGCCGATCAGGTTCACCCGGAGCTGCTGCTCCAGTTCGGCGATGGGCTGGTGTAGCAGCGGGCCGCCTTGCGCAATGCCGGCGTTGTTCACGAGGCCGAAGAGTCGACGACCATCGAGAGCCGTCCGCACCGTCTGGGCCGCGCGGCTCACCTTCGACGCATGGGTGACATCAAGGTCCACGGGCGTGACGCCGCTCCCGAACGCCGATCGAAGCCGCTGGCCATCGGATTCCCGGCGTACGCCAGCGAAGACCTGCACCCCCCGCGCGGTGAGCGCGCCGACCGTCGCATAGCCGATCCCGGTGGAGGCGCCCGTAACGACTGCTGTCCGCATCTGCCACTCCGCGGTTGGTGTACACCGTGCATCTTGATGGTGGACAACGTACAGCATGACAGGAAAGCCGTCAAGCTGTATAGTGTACACCATGGCCTTTCCATCCAAGACCTGCGCTGCCGACATCCTCCGCGTGGCGCTCGCCAAGCTCGAAGGCAAGGGTGACGCGGGTCTCTCGGTTCGCGGGATCGCGGCGGAACTCGGCGTCGCGCCGAACGCGCTCTACCACTACTACCCCGACCGGGAGCGGTTGCTCGATGCCGCCGCGGAGGAAGGCGCGCGTCTGCTCTACGAGACCATCCAGGAGGCGGTCGAGGGGCGTCGTGGTGCCGCCGCGGTACGAGCGATGGCGGAGGGCTATCTGGACTTCGCCCGCCGCAGGCCGGCGCTCTATGCGCTCATCATGCAGAAGCCCGCGCCGCACGAGACCGGAGTCGCGCCGCCGCTGTGGACGCTGGTGGTCGATACCGTGTCGCAGGTGGCGGGGCCGAAGCGCGCCAGGGAGGCGGCCACGGCGATCTGGGGCTTCCTCCACGGAATGGTCGCGCTGGAGGGCGCGGGCCGGTTCAGCGATGACAAGCCGAGGACGGCAATCGCGTTCGGACTGGACGCGATGCTGTCGGAGATGCGCCAGAGGGCCTGACGTCCTGGGGGCCGGTCCGGAGTCCCGCGGGACTCGGTGACGGACGACGGCGCCGCCGACCCAGGGCAGCGGCATGATTTGCTGCAGATGGTCGCTGTGGTTTCATCCCCGGTTCATTCACAATGACTACCATGACTGCGGACAGGACTCCGCTGCCTGCGCCGCTTCCTGGAATTGTGAAAGGCTGAGATGGCGGGATCGATGGGGATCGGGACGCTGCTGCTGTGGAGCTTCGCCGCGGCACTTGCCGCGGGGCTCGGAGCGGCGCTCGGCACGCGCCCGTGGCTGGCAGAACGCACCGTCGGTTGGGCCTCGGCGGCCGCTGCGGGCCTCATGCTCGGTGTCGGATACGTCCTTCTCACCACAGGGCAGTCGATCGCCCCCGCCGCCACGCTGCTCGGCTCGGCGATCGGACTGGTCCTCATGCGGATGCTGGATGGCGTTCCCCTGACCGCACCGGGGGCACCGACCACCGCGACAAGTGCGCGCGTCTCCGCGCCGCCGGCGCACGATGCCGGGGCGATTCTCGCGAGTGCTCTGCACTCGGCGGCGGAAGGCGTCGCCATCGGTGCCGCCGCGGCGGTGGGTGTAGCGATCGCGCAGTTCCTGCTGCTCACGCTCGCCATACACAACATCTCTGAAGGCGCGGTTCTGGGGGTGCGTCTCCGGCGCAGCGGTGGTCGTCCGCTCTCCGCTGCGGGTGTCGCGGTCATCGCGCGATCCACGCAGCCACTCTGCGCCGTGAGCGTCCTTGCATTGACCGGCGCCGCTCCCTGGCTCTTGCCGTGGTTGATCGGCGCATCGTTCGGCGCGCTGCTGTATCTGATCGTGGCCGAGCTGCTGCCCCAGAGCTATCGCGAGGTCGGGCGGACGGGCATCGCGGTGGTCGTGAGTCTCGCGGCCGGCATGGTGGCACTCATGGGAGTGGCGCCATGACGCAGATGCTCGGACTGCCGATCGGCTGGACCGTCTTCCTGTGCGCGCTGATCACGGCGCTGGCGACGGGACTGGGCGCCATTCCGTTTCTCTTCATCAAGTCGCTGTCGCCGCGGGTGGCGGCGCTGGCAAACGCCATCGCGGCGGGACTCATGCTTGGCGCCAGTCTTGGGCTCCTCGCCGAGGGCGTCAGGCACGATCCGGGGCGCACGTTCATCGGTGCCGCGGGAGGCATCGCGTTCATCCTCGTCACGCAGCGCCTGCTCGGGGATCACGAGATCGAATTCGCCTCGCTCACCGGCGCCGGTGCGCGGCGGATGCTGCTGGTGGTGGTCGTCATGACGGTGCACTCGTTCGCGGAGGGCATCGCGGTTGGGGTCTCCTTCGGGGGCGGGCAGGCGCTGGCGATCGCGATCACCGTCGCGCTGGCAATCCACAACATTCCTGAGGGGATCGCGATCACCGCGGTGATGCGCCCGAGAGGCGTGTCGCTGCTGGCGTGCGGGCTCTGGAGCGTGTTTTCGTCGCTTCCCCAGCCGCTCATGGCCGTGCCGGCATTCCTCCTGGTGGAACGGGTGCGAACCGCGCTCCCCTACGGGCTGGGGTTTGCGGCCGGCGCAATGGTCTACATGGTCCTCATCGAACTCCTGCCGGAGGCCTACGATGAGGCCGAGGGGCGGACCATCGCCATGCTGGTGGGACTGACCACCGTGGCCATGCTGCTCTTCCAGCAGTACCTCTGACGCCTGCCACGGTCGCTCAGCTGCCGGCGGCGATGCCCTCCAGCGCTTCCCATCGAGCGGTGAGCGCCGCGATCTCGGCCTCGATGCTCGTCAGGCGCGTCCTCGCCTCCGCCGCGGCGCGCGACTTGAGAAAGAGCGGCTGGGTCAGCGAAGTGAAGAGCCCGGCGCGCTCCCGCTCCAGGGCATCGATGCGGTCGGGCAGCGCCGCCAGTTCCTGGGACTCCTTGAACGACATCTTGCGCTTCTTCGCGGGCCGGGGAGCCGGCGGGGGCGCGGATTCCACTCGCTTCGGTGGCTGGCTGGGCTGTGTCGCGACTGCCGGCCGCTGCCGCACCCAGTCGCTGTAACCACCGACATATTCCCCGACGACGCCCGCGCCTTCCATCACCAGCGTACTGGTCACGACGTTGTCGAGGAAGGCACGGTCGTGGCTCACGACCAGCAGGGTGCCGGTGAAGTCGAGGAGCAGTTCCTCGAGCAGGTCGAGCGTCTCGATGTCGAGGTCGTTGGTCGGCTCGTCCAGCGCCAGCACGTTGAACGACCGCGTGAAGAGCCGGGCGAGCAGCAGCCGGTTGCGCTCGCCGCCGGAGAGCGCGCGAACCGGGGTTCGGCTCCGGTCTGGCGGAAACAGGAAGTCCTGCAGGTAGCCGAGGACGTGTTTGCGATTGCCCCCGATGTCGACGAACTCGCTGCCACCGGCGATGCTGTCGAAGACGGTCCGGTCGGGGTCGAGCTGCTCGCGCAGCTGGTCGAAGTAGGCGATCTCCAGATTGGTCCCCTGACGCACGGTCCCGGCGTCGGGCGGGAGCTCACCCAGCAGTATCCGCAGCAGGGTGGTCTTCCCGGAGCCGTTGGGTCCGATCAGACCCACGCGGTCGCCGCGGGTGATGGTGGTGCTGAGGTTGCGGACGATCACCCGCTCGCCGTGAACGAAGCTGGCGTCCTTGAGCTCGACGACGAGCCGCCCGGAACGTTCGGCCTCCTGCGCCTGCATGCGAACGGTCCCGGTCCGTTCGCGGCGAGCGCTCCGTTCGCGGCGCATCGCCTCGAGCGAACGCACCCGGCCTTCGTTGCGCGTCCGTCGGGCCTTGATGCCCTGACGGATCCACGCCTCCTCCTTGGCCAGCTTCTTGTCGAACTCGGCCCATTCCCGTCCCTCGGAGGCGAGTGCCGCTTCCTTGCGCTCGAGATAGGTGTCGTACCCGGTGCCCCAGTCGACCAGATGGCCGCGGTCCAGTTCGATGATGCGGGTCGCCAGCCGCCGGAGGAATGCGCGATCGTGAGTCACGAAGAGGAGGGTCGCGCCGCGACCGATCAGGAAGTCCTCCATCCACTCGATGGCGTCGACGTCCAGATGGTTCGTGGGTTCGTCGAGCAGCAGGACATCGGGCGAGCGGACAAGGGCGCGCGCCAGCAGGGTCTGGCGGCGCCGACCGCCCGACGCCTGCTGGAAGGGGATTTCCGGATCGAGGCCCAGGTGCGAGAGCACCGTCTCCACTCGGGTCTGCAGCTGCCAGGCGTTGGCGGCCTCGAGCGCGTGGTGCAGGCGGTCCAGCTCCCGGAGCGCGGCGTCGCTCGCGTGGGCGCCCACCCTGTGGCTGGCCTCGTGATACCGGGCGAGCAGGGTTCCGGCCTCGCCCAGGCCGCCGGCGGCGACCTCGAAGATGGTGCCCTGAATGTCTTCCGGGATGTCCTGCTCCAGCCTCGCGATGGTGAGGCCGGTCTGCCGAATCACCTCGCCGCTGTCCGGCGGGATGGTACCATCGAGCAGCTTCATCAGCGTGCTCTTGCCGGCGCCGTTGCGGCCCAGCAGGCAGACCCGTTCTCCCCGCTCGATACTGAAGCCAGCCGTGTCGAGAATCAGCGGGCCCCCAAAGGCCACGCTGACATCCCGCATTCCCAGCAACGCCATGCCGATCCGCCTTCCAGGTGTTCGCGCCCGTCCCGGCTGAGCTGGAGCCTGTGTGGCGCGGACTCAAGGATAATGGCGCTCCCCTCCGTTCACCGCCGGGAGTTCACGATCCGGACGGCGACCCCCTCGACGAACTCGGCCTTGGTCTGCCGGGAGCCCTGATCGTAGCTGCGTACCAAGGCCCGATACTTCCGCTCCACTCGCTCCTCGGTACGCGCCGGCGGGCCGGGCGGGGAGTCCACCTCGACGTGCGTGGCCTACTTCGGGTAGTCGAGTGGCGGTGAAGTCCCGGGGTAGATGTCGACCCCGTCCTCGGTGCCGGGCATGTCGAGCCGGGCGATGACAAGCCGGCCCTCGAAAAACTGCCGCTGAAGGCGTTCACCCTTTGCCTCGAGCGGCATCGGCGCCGGCAGGAGCGCGTCGAGCGGCAACAGGGAGCGGAGTCGGAAGTGTGTGGGTGAACCTGCGCGCTGGTTCAGAGGGGAGCCGGACGCCGCGCGGAGGGTATGATCAACTCGCGAATCATGGCGTGGTGGGCAGCGGCACCAGTTCCTTGACCCGGCGCGCGATCAGGCGTGCGATCGGCGGCACGTCCGAAACATCGATGTGGGAGCCGTCGAAGCAGTCGAGGGACGTCACCTCGGGATATTCACCGAGGTCAATCATGGGGGCCGAGGTGATCGCTCCGAGCGGCGTCCAGTACAGGCTCGCAGGAAAGAACTTCTCCTCGAGCAACCGGCGGCCGCCGCACGCGGGAAACTTGAGGAAGATGACATGGCCGCCGCGGCGCTGGATGGCGGTGACGCTGCGCTGGAGCCGATGGAAGAGGCTGTCCAGCATGCTGCCCTGCGCCGGCTTGGTGTTGACCATGGT
Source organism: uncultured Gemmatimonadales bacterium (assembly GCA_963817435.1). Taxonomy (GTDB): domain Bacteria; phylum Gemmatimonadota; class Gemmatimonadetes; order Gemmatimonadales; family GWC2-71-9; genus JADJOM01. The sequence goes on along the minus strand of CAWFNY010000002.1, from coordinate 820,754 downwards.
CGGCCGGAACGCAACCGTGTCCATGATGTCCGGGCGGTTGGCTGGCAAGCCGACGCGCCGGAAGAACAGATAGTGATACCGGTCGGGGGTCATGCCCGTGAACGGCCGAGGTGGCAGCGCGCCCTTCGCGATGGTCGCGAAGCTCTCCTGCGGGAGATCATCCTGCCGGCGGAAGGCGAAGTGCCCGGCGAGGTGCACGCGGAGCCAGGCCTCCCAGCGGGTGGCCGGACTCGAGCGGGAGTCGTGATACGCCTTCACGTGCTCCATCGCGCTGGCCTGCGCGGTGCTGTGCAGGTCGAACACGTACATCGGCAGGATCTCCGCGAGCACCAGGCCGCGAAACCCGGTGTCGGCCGCCAGGTCCTCGAGGACCGGAATCGGGTTTCCGCCAGGCAGCGCGAGGTCCTCGGGAGGTGCGCCGCCGACTTCGGCGGTCCAGATCCTGGGATCGAGCACTGCCTGGATGCGCGAGGATCCGGCGATCACGGTGGTGTGGCTCCCGACTCTGCCGCGCGCCAGGATCCACGCCTCCCGGTCCGCCTCGACACTGGGGGTGACGCCGTCGTGGCGAAGAAACAGCTCCCAGCCGCCGAGCAGGACGCCCACGATCGTCACGGTCAGCAGCCAGGAGTGCGGCCAGAATCCGCCGGGGATCCGGTCGTTAGAACTGGAAGTAGATGAAGGCACGCTCGTCACCGGATACGAAGGCGAGACAGAGAATCAGGGTTGCGAGCACTACCGATCGGCTCCACCAGGTCAGCGAGCGCCAGCGATCCTCCAGGGTGCTGTGCCGCATGTGCCAATGGCTCGCCAGGAGGCCGAGCGTGATCCCGAGCACCATCAGGGTCTTCGGCGTGCCCAGCGAGAGCCGGTCCGGGCCGCCGATGAGCATGGTGCGGACGAGATGGAGTGCGCTCGCGAAAGTGTCGGCCCGGAAGAACACCCAGGTGATGCAGACGAGGTAGTAGGTCAGGAGGCCGAGACCGATCTGCGCGCTCACCGAACTGAGCCACTGGGCGTTCCCCCAGCGCCGCTTGAGTCGCCGTTCCACCGACAGGTACGTGCCATGCAGCCCGCCCCAGACCACGAAGCGCCAGGCGGCGCCGTGCCAGAGGCCGCCGAGGAGCATGGTGAGCATGAGGTTCCGCTGGGTCCGTGCCTCGCCGTCGCGGTTGCCTCCGAGCGGGATGTACAGGTAGTCACGGAGCCAGGTGGACAGCGAGATGTGCCAGCGGCGCCAGAAGTCGGAGAACCCCACGGCGGCGTAGGGGAACCGGAAGTTGTCAGGCAGCACGAAGCCGAGACACATCGCGGCCCCGATCGCGCAGGTCGAATAGCCGGCGAAGTCGAAGAAGATCTGCGCCGAAAAGGCGAACGTTCCCGCCCAGGCATCGATGAAGCCGGCTCTTTCCACCGCCTGGTAGACGGTGTCCGCCACCGGCGCGAGCAGGACGTCCGCGATGATCGATTTCTCGAAGAGGCCGATGACGATGAGCGCCATGCCCCAGCCGATCTGGTCGGCTGTGCCTTTCCGGGGGATCACGCACTGGGGAAGGAAGTCGGCGGCGCGGAGAATCGGGCCCGCGACCAGGTGCGGGAAGAACGTCACGAAGAACGCGAAGTCGAGGAAGGAATTCCCCGGCCGGATCTCCCGCTTGTACACATCCAGGGTGTAGGACAGGGTGAGGAAGGTATAGAACGAAATGCCGACTGGCAGCACGATCCCGGCGTGGGGCGGGTGGTAGTCGATACCGACGGTGTGCGCGAGCGCGATGAAATTGTCGAGCAGGAACGTACCGTACTTGAAGAAGCCGAGCACACCGAGATTGAACCCGAGACTCAGCATCAGCCACGCCCGGCGCCGGCCCGGCTGCTCCGAGGCGTCGATGCGTTTGGCCACGATCCAGTCGATCACCGTGGAGCCCATCAGCAATAGCACGAACGGCGGGTTCCACGCCGCGTAGAACACGTAACTGGCGACCAGCACGATGAGCTTCCGGGTGGTCCACGAAACCGGAAGACTGTAGAGCATGAGCACCACGGTGAAGAACACGACGAACGTGAGCGAACTGAATACCATGGTGTCCCTGTCTTCGCGCCCCCGGCGGCACGGTCATCGGTGTGACGATGCCCGGCACCGGCGGGTCGGCTGGCGCGTTGGCTGAGTCGTGTATTGAGGCGGATCCCGGATATTCTAACCGCCGGTCCCGCTGTCACAATGATTTCCTGGCCGGGCGCTGCGTCCTGTGGCAGGGTGCTCCGGGACCAGGCGGCCCGGCAGAGCTCCGCAAATGAGGGGCCACGGGCGGTGCGGGGGCCGGCCCGCGGAGCGCAAACGCCGGCGCCCGCGCGGGAAGGTCCGTGGCCACAACCTGCCGGGCGTGGCGCCTCTCCACGGACGCCCGGCGGCCTCACCCGACGGCCCCTGTCGGCCTCCCTCCCCGCGCGAGCGCCGAGCTATGATTCGGTGTCAGGACGTCCTGTCGGCCCGCCGATGCGAGGAGTGAAACGATGAATGCCTCCGATTCCCAGCCCATTCTTACGATCGCGCTCATGGCGGCGATGGCCGACGGGCGACAGGACGCGAGGGAGCGGGACGCCATCGCGGCCGTCGCCGCACAGGCGGGCTTCGCCAATCTCGACACGCTCCGGCAGCAGATCGCGGCGGGAACGGTCCGGGTGCAGGAGGTCGCCGCCCAGTTGTCGGATGACGCGGCCCGTCGACTCGCGTACGAGACGGCGGTGGTGGTGGCCAACGCCGATGGCGCGGCAGGTGAGCAGGAACAGCGCTTTCTCACCGAGCTTCGGGGCGCTCTCGGCCTGAGTGTCACGGCATCCCAGGCGGTAGATCGCGATGCCGGCGTGCTCGCCGCAGCTTCCATTGCGGGCCCCGCCGTCGAGATCGGCACCGGTGCCCCCGAGGGGCCGGCGCTCGACGACCTCATCCTTCGCCAGGCGATGCTGACCGGCGCGCTTGAACTGCTTCCCGACCGGCTCGCCAACATGGCGATCATCCCGATTCAGCTCCGGCTGGTCTACCAGATCGGTCAGCGGCACGGACAGCAGCTCGACGCCAATCAGATCAAGGACCTCGCGGGCACGCTGGGCATCGGCGCCGCCGCGCAGGTGATGGAGGGCGTGGTCCGCGGGGTGCTCGGTGGACTGGCCCGCGGACTCCTCGGCGGCGTGCTCGGAGGCGCGACCGGTGTCGCCGCCGGCGCGGCCGTCTCATTCGCCGCCACCTATGCGCTGGGTCATGTGGCGCAGCAGTACTATGCGCAGGGGCGACGGTTGAGTCAGGACGATCTGCGCAAGCTGTTCACGAAATTCCAGCAGGAGGCCCGCGGCCTCTTCCCGTCGGTGCAGAGCGAAATTCAGAGTCAGGCCGGCACCCTGAACCTGCCGACCGTCCTGGCGACCATACAGGGGAAGTAGCCGCCGCCTCCGCCCGATTCCCGGGCACGTCACATCCTGAAACTGGGCACGGCGCCCGTCCGTATGGGCGGGCGTTCGTCTTTCCCCAGGTCGGCAGTTCCCGGAGGTATCCCATGCGCAACCTATGGACGCGGATCGGTCTCGGCGCCCTCGGCGTCTTCGCGATCGGCATGCTGCTGATCACGCTGTTCCACAACGCGAGAGACTCTGCCCGGAGCGCGCTGTTGTCCTTCATCGGGGCGCAGGACGCCTCGGCCACGACGCTGCCGGAGGCTCCAGCCGCACCGGCGGCACCGGCCGCACCGGTGGTTGAGATCGCCGCCGCATCGAGCCAGCTCGCCGCGATGGCGGCGAAGCTCGCCCGCATGCACCCGGGCCAGGCACGCGCGGGGCAGGACTTCGCCTTCCGGCTCGATGGGGACCGGATCGGGAGCATCCAGCACCTCTCGATTCGTCGCGCGCGCCGGGGCGATCTCCCCGACGTCACGCTCCTGGTGCTGCTGAGGGACCGGGTCGAGGCCTCCCGCCTCAAACACTGCGATCTGCTCCCGATCAATGGCGATGATGTCGCGGGCGACGAGGGTTTCACCTGCGCGGACGCCGGGTATGACGGGGCTGACGACCATCGGGTCCGTCCGCATCGAGCCCCTCGGCATCACGCGTCCGATCCGGATCACGGAGCACGCGACCGCCGAGATGCGCGATGGCGATCCTTTCGAGGTGAACGCGGATGCCGGTGGCCAGGTCCGGGTCAGTGCGCGCGGCGATGGGGGTCATGGCGTCCGCGTGCTCGCCGACAGCGGCGGGGCATCGATCAAGATCGACGACGCCCTTGGCCGGGCGATCTTCCGCCTGCTCGCCGATTCGACCGGCGCCAGCATGCGGATACGAGGCAAGGATGGCCGTGAGGTCGTACGGATGGATGCGGCGAACGGGTCCTTCTCCCTCACGGTCGACACCGCCGCAGCGCATTAGCAGGTCCCAGCACGGAGCTGCGGAACCGCTCCGCACTCTTGACAGATCGGGCGACGATTCGTATCGTGTGCGCGCTCAGGGAGTCGCGTCCCGATGGTCGTCGAGTGGGTCCCGCTGTGCGGGCCCCGTCGTTCACCCACGATGACGCGACTTTGTCATTTCAGGCCAATGAGCCACGAATGAGGAACGGGATGTATCACGGCATTCCAGCAGTATCCGCGAAAGCTCACTGGCGTCCTGCCGGCGTGTCGTTCGGGCGGAGTCTCGCCCGAACTGGCGCCAGGGATGGCCGCGGGCGCGCGATAGTGATAAGTGCACAGGGAACGGAGACCGGCTGAGGAGTCAGCTCGTCCATCCGTGGCTTGGGGAATCGCCCCACCTGTGCGGCATGACGGGTGGGGCGATTTCCGTTTGTGGAGGGGAAGTTCGGCGGCGGGCGGCAGGGTGGGCCCGCGGGCGGCAGACACGCGACTCCCGCTGCGCGTGGCCTGTCCTGTCGTTCCGCTGCCGGCTGTCCCGATGGAAAGGAGGACCGATGCTGGACATTCGCACGCTGCTGCTCGCCACTCCCGAGGACCGCTACGCGCCGAACCCGATGCTGCGTCAGGCGGAGATCCTCCTGTTTCCGCTCGTCATCCTGGCGCGGCGGCAACCGTGTGACGATCAGGCAGCCCGGCCAGAGGAGGTGATGACCTGCCCTGGACCCTGATCCGTGGAAGGACCATGGAGACCGACTATTTCCTGGTGTGCGGTCGCTCAGCCAGTGCTACACGGAGAATCGCAGCGCGGAGCGCACCCTGCGCCGCCTGCTGGACGAGGAAGGCGACTGACGAGGCGCAGAAAGGCGGGCGAGATGCAGGTCTTTGGAATGCACGATGAGAACACGCTCCGCCAGCTGCAAAAGGTGGCGGAGCGCGTGCATGGGGTCGCCCTCATGGCCGATGGGCAAGTGGGGTATGTGACGTCCATCGGGGGCGTGGCCGCGTAGCGTGACCAGGTGTCGGTCGTGGGGGTCGGCTTCGATATCGCCTGCGGGAATGCGGCGGTGTCGCTGATCGACCGCTGGCCCCATGCCGGGTGCCCGCGGGCCCCGGGGAGAAGCCCGCCTCGCGAAGGGACGAGCGCGAGGTCCGGCTGGGGATGGGGCCGGAGGCGGAATCGGGGAGCGGATCCCGGCCCGGACGGCGGCGCCAGCCGCCTCACGCCGCCGCCCGCGTGCCGGTCCGCCGGGTTGCGACGACGGAGGCCACGACCCCAAGGCAGAGGATCGTGAGCACCACGACGAGCGATAGGGTGACATCCACTTTGTAGGGCGTCTTCACCAGCAGCATCTTCACGCCGACGAAGAACAGCACCGCCACGAGCGCGGGCTTCAGGTAGCGGAACTTGTCGATCATTGCCGCGAGACAGAAATACAGCGCCCGGAGTCCCAGGATCGCGAAGACGTTCGAGGTCAGCACGAGGAAGGGATCGGCCGTGATCGAGAAGATGGCCGGGATCGAATCCACGGCGAACACCACGTCGGTGAACTCCACCATGACAAGGGTGAGGAAGAGCGGCGTCGCGGCGCGGCGCCCATCGAGCCGGGTGAAGAACTTCTGCCCGTCGTAGTGCCTGCTCACCGGCATCAGCCGGCGGACCAGCCGGACGAGGACGTTCCGCTCCGGATCGACCGTGTCGGTGGAGGTCACCGCCATCCTGATCGCCGTGAGGATCAGGAAGCCGCCGAAGAAGTAGATCACCCAGGAATAGTTGTGGATCAGCTGGGCGCCGATCGCGATCATCGCACCGCGCATGACCAGCGCCCCGAGGATTCCCCAGAACAGGACCCGATGCTGGTACTTCGCCGGCGTGGCGAAATAGCCGAAGATCATGGCAATGACGAACACATTGTCCATGCTCAGCGACTTCTCGACGACGTACCCGGTGAGGAACAGCTTCGCGGCCTCGAGGCCGCCGACCAGGGGCCGGGTCGTGCCGTCCAGCTGCGGCACTTCGATGCCCAGTCCCAGCCAGTGACGATCGTAGAAGAAGAAGACGGCGACCGCGAACACCAGTGCGGTACAGATCCACACGGCGCTCCAGATCACCGCCTCGCGCATTCCCACCACGTGCGCCTCACGGTGGAACACCCCGAGGTCGAGGGCGAGGAACAGGCAGACAATGCCGAGGAAGCCGACGTAGGCCCAGGTCATGGGCGGGACGGCAGCCGGGAATTCGGCAAGCGCGGCGGTCAGGGTCAGGAGCAGCATGGCGGCAAGGATACCGGCAAGCCGGCCCATGGGCAAATGGAATTCTGCGATTCAATCCATAGAGAAAGCCGTTGGTGTTCGCGGGCGTCGGTGCGCGACACAGGAATGGTTATTTCGATGGATAGATGCCAGAAGTTCAATTTGTCGCCTCAATCGCCGGGCGCTAAACTGGGGTCGTCGGGAGAACTGGCAGGCACAGGGGCCAACGGCCCCGCTCCCGATGCCGGCGCGAGGCGCCGGCCACCAGAACCGATCCGCAACGCAAGGAGTGAATCATGCTGACCCTCACCGCCGCCGCACTGGCCGCCGCCGCACCCATGATGGACAACCATCGCTTCGATCGCGCCCAGATCCAGGAGGCGCACCGGGTAGTGCTCGCCTCCTATGCCTCCGCTCGCCAGTCAGCCAGCGGATTCTACCAGTGGGCCAGCCACAACGTGACCCTCGATCCCGCCGTGGTGCAGCAGAAGACGACTGAGCTCGCCACCCACTTGAACGGCCTGCAGGTGAACTTCACCAGGATGACCGGACTGCTTGGCCCCGAGCAGGCTGGCCTCATCAACGGACCAGCGACCACAATCCAGGATGCTGTTGGCAAGGCCAACGGTGCGGTGGAGCGGCTCCGACGGGAGTCGGGGAACTCCATCCCTGACCGCTCCGAGGTCCGCCTTCTGACCTCGCAGGTCTACTCCGCGCTGGCCCTGGCGCACGAGACGCAGCGGGCGGCGGGCAAGCGGCTGGGGCTGACGCAGGAAGAGCCAGGCAAGGGGCGCGCACGCTAGCGGAGCGAGCCAACGCCAGTTGCGGACGGGCACTGGGGACTCCCTGTGCCCGTTCTCGCTGGGCGAGAGGCGGACCTCCAGGCCTGCTCAGGCGAAGAGTCGGCTGCGGGCGGCGTCGGAGATGCTGAGCACTGCCGGGTGGCGGAGCCGCCGCTCCACCGTGATCGCGTAGAAGGCTTCCTCCAGACCCTCCAACTCGCCCAGGCTCTTCACCTCGAATTGCCGACGGATGTCGGTCGCGATGGCGCTCGGCCCGGCGAAGAGCCCCGCTCCGCCGGTGCCGAAGGCCTTGAGCAGCGAGCCGTCGCTGAACTCACCAACGATGTGCGGACGGATCTCCCGTTGCTCAAACCAGGCATCGAGAGAGCGCCGAAGGCTGGTTCCCTCGGTCGGAAGCAGGAGTGGGGCGCCGGCGAGGGAACCGGGGAAACCGCGCCGGTACTTTTCCGCCAGACCCGCCGCCCCGAACAGCGTCACCCCAGTCTTGCCAAGGAGATGATTGAAGGCGCGGACCTTCACCTGATTCGTGAGAGGGGTGTCGGTGATGACCACATCGAGCGCATGCGTCGAGAGGTCGGTGAACAGCCGCTCCACCTTGTCTTCCCGGCAGATCAGTCTGACCGGTTCCGCCAGCGACAGCACCGGCGCCAGCAGCCGATAGGACAGCAGTTTGGGCACCTGCTCCGCGATTCCCACCTGAAGCCGTGAGGGCCGGCCGGTTGGATGCCCCGCCAGCACGTCCTGCAGCTCGCGGCCGAGCCCGAAGATCTCCTCGGCGTACCGATAGACCACCTGACCGACTTCGGTGAGCACCAGCCGCCGCCCACTTCGCACGAATAGCTTCTCGCCGAGGCTCTCCTCGAGGGTGCGGATCTGGGCGCTGATCGTCGGCTGGGTGAGATGCAGCTTGTGAGTCGCGCGCGCGATACTGCCTTCACGGGCAACAGTCCAGAAATAGAGGAGATGATGGTAGTTGAGCCAGGCCATTGGGCTGAAAACTAGGAGATGTCAGCCCCGGTTCATAGCCAATTCATGACCCTCCCATAATCAGGGCCGGCCTGCCTCACCCCACCCTGACGGAGGTGCCATGCTAGGTCGCCCGCGGCGTTGCTCGTTCACGGCACCCTCGGTGTCTTCGTGCTCGACCGCGCCGGGCGCCGGCGCGATTCCCGCCGTTGCCCGCCGGTACAGGTCAGCCGCCAGCTCTGCCACAGCCCCTTCCCGAAAGTGAACGACCTCGGCGCCCGTTTCGCCGCCAACGGCTGCCGGATGGGCGCCGCCAAGGCAGCAGCGCACCATGGGCTCAGCGCAAGCTCCGCCCGACTGTGCGTCACGGTTCAGGGTTCGACCGGCAGCTCCGTCAGGCGGCTCCATTCGATGAATGAGCCATCGTACAACTTCGGCGAATAGCCCAGGTACCGTGCGACGAAATAGAGGTAGCTCGCCTGGACGCCGGTTTGGCAGTAGGTCACGACCTCTCTTCCAGGCGCGAGCCCGGCGCGGCCGAGGAGCGTGCGGAGCACTGGAGCCTCCTTCAGGCGTGCCGGTTCGGAGCTCCCCAGCACCATCCGTCAGTAGGCAGTTCCCGCACCGGGAATGTGCCCGGCCCTGGTGACGCCATCCCCCGCGACCTGGCCACTGTATTCCCCCGGGACCCGGGCGTCGAGAAGGGTGACGCTCGTGTCGCCGAGCCGGCGGGAGATCCAGGCGGCGTTCACCAGAAGCTCCGGCTGGACCCGGGGTTCGAAGCATCCTCCGCCCGATTCCGGAATGGCCCGGGAGAGCGGCCGCGCTCCCGATGTCCACGCTGAAAGGCCGCCATCGAGCAGCGCGACGCGGCCCGCCAAGCCCAGGTAGTCGAGTGTGAAGAAGAGCCGGCCCGCGGCGAGGGGATCGCCGTACAACACGATCCGGCTGCCATTGGAGACGCCGGCTGCCTCCAGCACCGAGTCGAGTTGCGCGAGAGGCGGCAGCTCACCGGGCAGGCCGTCGCGCGTGACGGTGATTGCGCTCAGGAGAACGAGGCGTGCCCCGGGGATGTGGCCGTCCAGATAGGAGGCACGGTCGCGCTCCACCTGCAGGACCACGAGATTGGAGTCGCCCAGGTGGGCGTCCAGCCATTCGGGAGTGACCAGCAGTGAGTCGCGAGTGCCCGGCACGGCCTGACCGGCGGCCGGACTCGCAATCACGGCCAGCGTCAAAAGCAGCAGGAAGCGCCACATCGGGGGGGCCTTGGACGGGGTTGGCTTGATATTTATATTATATAACTATATGGTAATGGATCGTCACGCAAGTGCTCCGGGCGGCACCCCGTCAGTGCCGAACGGACGGCCCTGCGGGAAGTGACGCGTCCCAGTCCCCTTTCCGCCCGGATCGCCGGGTGAGGAGTGAAGTCCATGGCCACCACCACGCCGGGCCTCGCGCGCCCAGTCACGGTGCGCTGTCCTTCCTGTTCCGTGCGCAACCGGGTGGACCTCGCCCGGGTGCATGCCGGTCCGAAGTGCGGCGGCTGCGGGCAGCCGATCGGACTCGACCGCCCGATCCCCGTATCGGAAGCGGAGTTGCTCGACGTGGTCCGTGATGCATCGACTCCGGTCATTGTCGACTTCTATGCCGACTGGTGCGGCCCGTGTCGCGCGATGGTGCCGGCACTCGAGGCGTTTGCGCGCGAACGCGCCGGGGAAGTACTGGTACTCAAGGTCGACACCGAGCGATATCCATCGGCGGCAAGCCGCTTCGCCATCCGCGGCATCCCGACACTGATCGCGTTCGCTGGTGGCCGCGAAGCCCGCCGGCATGTCGGGATGGCCGACCCGCATGCGCTCGCCGCGCTGGCGGGCATCCGGTGATGCAGCATCACCTTCCCGTCGCCCGCACCGCCCGCTACTTCACGCTCGGTCGGGAGGCTGGGGAGGTGACCGATCTATGGATCGTTCTGCATGGTTATGCCCAGACCGCCGGGCGGTTCCTGCGCAACTTCACTTCACTCGAGAACGGGACCACGCTGATCGTGGCCCCCGAGGCGCTGTCCCGCTTCTATCTCGAGACGACCCTCGAGGGCCTGCATGGCCAGGTTGTCGGTGCGACCTGGCTCACTCGCGAGGACCGGGAAGCCGATCTGGGCGATCACCTGCGCTATCTCGATCAGCTCGTCCATCACCTGATGGACGGATTCGGAACCTGGCGGCCCCGGCTCTCCCTTCTCGGATTCTCGCAGGGATCGGTAATGGCGGCCCGGTGGATGGCCCGGGGAACGATCCATCCCGAACGGCTGGTCCTCTGGGGGACGCCATTGCCTCGGGACGTTCCCCCCGATGAACTCGCCCCGCGCCTCGGCGCGACCCCGGTCATTTTCATCGCCGGCGACCGGGACCCCTATGCACCGGCGGAAAGCATCGAGGCCAGCGCCGAGACCCTGCGCGAGGTGGGCGCGACGGTGCGGGTCCTCCGGTTCGCCGGCGGGCATGCGATCGACCGCGCCGCGCTCCTCGCCGTGGCCGACCGGACGGGGGAGGCTTGACGCATCTCCCTCCGGCCATTATGTTCGACATGGTACTATTTGACATGGAGTAATATGCGAGCCAGCCTGCGACGCGATCCGGCCACCCTTCTGGCCCTGGGCACCTTCGTGAAACTGCGCCGGGCGGTCAACACCGTGACGGCGCGGCTCAACCCGGTGTTGCAGAAGGAGCACGGGCTCACCGAGAGCCAGTTCGGGGTCCTCGAGGCACTCTGGCACCTCGGCCCCATGCCGCAGGTACGGCTGTGCGAGAAGCTGCTCGTGAGCGGCAGCAACCTGACCACGGTGATGGACAATCTCGAGCGTGCCGGTCTGGTGCGCCGGGATCCCAATCCGGAGGATCGGCGGGCGCATCTGGTGCGCCTGAGCGAGAAGGGCAGGACCCTCGTGGCCTCGGCGTTCCCGTCCCACGCGGCGCGCATCGCCGCGCTGATGGGCGCACTCACCGCCACCGAGCAGCGCGAGCTCGGCCGGCTCTGCCGCAAGCTCGGGCTCACCATCCGGGCGGAGGCGTAATCGCGTGTTCACATCGTTCGACGTAGCAGTATCTGACACTGACCCGACTCTGACGGCCCGCGGCCGCCTGAAGGAGACCGTTCCCATGACTTCCCCGACCACCGGCATTCATCACGTCACCGCGATCGCCTCAGATCCGCAACGCAACCTGGATTTCTATGCCGGGACGCTGGGACTCAGGCTCGTCAAGCGTACGGTGAACTTCGATGATCCGTCGACCTACCACTTCTATTACGGAGACCAGACCGGGCGGCCTGGCACGTTGCTCACCTTCTTCCCGTGGACTGGCGCGCGGCGGGGCCGTGATGGTGTCGGTCAGGCGGTGCGGACGTCATTCGCAGTGCCGGTGGACGCGCTCGGCTTCTGGAAGGCGCGTCTGCAGGCCGCCGGCATCACCGGAATGACCGCCAGCGAGCGTTTCGGGCAGCGTACCCTGCGGTTTGCAGACCCCGATGGACTCGGCCTCGAACTCGTCGAGGATGCAGCGGAGACCGAGGGATCGGTTGCCGCGCATGAGACGATCCCCGATGCAGCGGCCATCCGGCGGATCCACGGCACCCTGCTGCAGTTGCGAGGCACCGACACCACCGCGGCGCTGCTCACCGACATGCTCGGCCTCATGCCGTCCGGGACCGATGGTGTGATCCAGCGCTACCGGCCCGTCGGTGGTCATGGTGGTGGTGTGGACCTGGTGCGGGACGCCAGTAGTGGCGCCGGGATGCTGGGCGCGGGCACGGTGCATCATGTCGCTTGGCGTGCTTCGGATGGGGATCACCAGGCGCGGCTCCGCGGAGAAGTCCTCGGATTCGGGCTGGAGGTCACGCCGGTGATCGATCGCCAGTACTTCCGGTCGATCTACTTCCGTGAACCCGGCGGCGTGCTCTTCGAGATCGCGACCGACGACCCCGGCTTCCTGATCGATGAGCCTGAGGCGACGCTCGGGGAGGCGCTCCGGCTTCCGCCGCAATACGAGCCTCAGCGGTCACGCATCGAGCAGGTGCTGCCCGGGATCCTGGTGCCCGCGCGATGACCAGCCCGTTCACTTTCCGGTTCGAGCCGGGCAGGAGCTCGCAGACGCTCCTGCTGCTGCACGGCACCGGCGGCAATGAGTCCGACCTGCTGCCCATTGGACGGGCACTGGCCCCCGGGGCCAGCCTGCTCAGTCCGCGTGGCCGAGTACTTGAGGGGACGATGCCCCGCTTCTTCCGGCGGCTCGCGGAAGGGGTGTTCGATCAGGAGGATCTCGCCCTCCGGACGGACGAACTGGCGGACTTTCTGCGAGCCCAGATCAGGGAGCGCGGGCTCGATCCCGCTGGAGCGGTCGCCGTGGGCTTCTCCAATGGCGCCAACATCGCCGCCAGTCTCCTGCTTCGGCACCCGGGCCTGCTCCGGCAGGCGGTCTTGTGGAGAGCGATGGTGCCGTTCGAGCCGGCGAGGCCGGGGGGATTGTCAGGCACCCGCGTGCGGATGGGGGAGGGACGTTTCGATCCGATCGTGCCGGTCACGAACGCGGAGCGGCTGGCGGCGATCCTGCGGGAGGCAGGCGCCGAGGTGAGGCTCGACTGGCGGGAAGCGGGGCATCAGCTCCAGCCTCGTGAGATCGAGGACGCTCGCGCCTGGCTCGGCGGTCCGTAGTACTGTACCGATTCGCTTCAGCTGATCCGTTTCGAAGCGGGTCCGAGGGCGTCCGGTGACCGGAGGAGCGGGTTGCCGGGCGCCCTTCGTTGTGGTGATAAGCGTCGTCATGACAGCGACTTCCCGGCAAACGACCGACTACTCCCTAACTAAAGCAGGAATCCCGTCAATCGGGAACGAGGGATGCACCACGGTGAGCCAGGGGTTTCCCGCCGCGAATGCGAGGCGCCGCTTACGTGCTCGCGTTGCCACCCGTCCCATTCGTGCCAACCGACGTCCCTGGAGGACCGATGACCACAAGCCGCTGGAGTCTCTGCGCCTTGAGTGCGGCCACCGCGCTCCTCGTGAGCTGTGGTGGAGGCGGTGCGGCGCTGGAAGCCCCGCCGGCTCCGGTCTTCAGTGCGGTCGTCATCACCCCGGACAGCGTCTCGGTCGCGGTGGGGACGGTGGTGCAGTTGACGGCCTCGGCCCGGGATCAGGACGGCGGAGCGATCAGCGGATTGCCTGCTGTCGGCTGGACCGTCGAGGACACGACGATCGCGTCGCTGACGGGGAACGCGATCACCGGTCAGGCGGTGGGGAGCACTCGGGTTTTCGCGAGTGTGACTGACGGCGGCGTCACCCATGCGGACACGGCGAGCGTCGTGGTCACCGCCGCACCGGCTGGCGGACCGACCCATCCGGTGAACACCCCAGGGACCAGCTTTGCACCGGCGACCATCACCGTCACAGTCGGCGATACCGTCACCTGGCTGTTCAGCGGTGCCACCCACAACGTCACCTTCGGCGTCGCCGCACCTCCCGGTGGCGACATCGCCGACCAGGTTCCCCCATCCCAGGTCTCGCGGGTCTTCACGGCCGCCGGTCAGTACACCTATGACTGCACCCGCCACGCGAACATGCGGGGGACGGTGATCGTGCAGTCGGGGCAGGTGCAGCAGTTCACGGCGGTGTCGATCACTCCGGCCGCACTGTCACTTCTGGTCGGGGGGACCGCGCAGCTCACGGCCACGGCGCTCGATCAGAGCGGCGTGCCCATGCCCGGCCTGCCCTCGGCCACCTTCATCAGTTCGAACACCGCCGTCGCCGTGGTCTCCTCGACGGGCCTGCTTACCGCGGCGAGCGCGGGCACCGATACCATCACGGCGACCATCACCAGTGGAGGGACGACCCACGCGGCCACCGCGGTCATTACGGTCAGCGACCCGTCGGCCGGTGCGACCGTGACGACGCCCAATCTCACCTTCGCGCCGCCGTCCGTCACCATCCTGGTGGGTCAGTCGGTGACCTGGCAGTTCTCGGGGGCGGTGCACAACGTCACCTGGCTTCCCGGGCCGGTGCCCACCGGTGGTGACGTGCCCGATCAGGCGATCGGGAGCGTGGTCCAGCGCGTCTTTCCCGCGGCGGGCGTCTACACGTATGAGTGCACCCGTCACAACAACATGACCGGGTCGGTCATCGTGCAGTCGGGGCAGACCCAGGTCTTCACCGCGGTGTCGGTCACGCCGGCAACGGCGACGATGCAGGTGGGAGGCGCCGTGCAACTCGTGGCGACCCCGCTGGATCAGTCCGGGGTTCCGATGGCCGGTCTTCCTGCCCCGTCCTTCCAGAGCAGCAGTTCGGCCGTGGCCACGGTCGATGCCGGGGGCCTGATAACCGCCACCGGTGCAGGGACGGCGAACATCACCGTCACCATCACGAGCGGCCCGACGACGCACGTCGCGACGGCCACGATCATCGTGACCGCACCGGTGCCTGGCGGTGTCACGGTCACGACGCCCAATCTCAGCTTTTCGCCCGGTACGGTGAATATCGTCGTCGGTGCCACCGTGACGTGGCAGTTCTCCGGCAACACGCACAACGTAACCTTCGGCGGGCTGCAGCCGCCGGGCGGCGACATCCCTGATCAGCCGGCGGGCAGCAGCCAGTCGCGCACCTTCACGAGCCCGGGCACGTACGGGTACGTCTGCACCAGGCACAACGGGATGACCGGCACGGTCGTGGTGTCCGGCGGCGGTGGGACCCCGCTCTATACCGCGCTGCAGGTGCTGCCGCAGTCGCCGTCGGTGGTGGTGGGAAGCATGGTGCAGGTAGATGCCACGCCGGTCGACCAGAACGGCGCGACGATGATCGGTCTTCCGGCGCCGACGTACCAGACGAGCAACCCGCTCGTGGCGTCGGTGAGTTCCACGGGGCTGGTCACCGGGATCGCGGCCGGGACGGCGACGATCACCGCCTCCCTCACGTCAGGTGCGACCACGCACACGGGGACGTCGCTGGTGACGGTCGGCACGGTGGCGGCGGCGACGATTCTCACACCCGGTCTCGCGTTCAATCCGGACGATGTGCAGATCCACCCGGGCCAGACGGTGGTCTGGCAGATCTCGGGGACGACCCATAACATCACCTTCGAGACGATCGCCCCTCCCGGCGGCAATGTCGGCGACACCAGCCCCGGGTCGAACGTCTCCCGCACCTTCACCCAGGTGGGCGAGTACAAGTACTTCTGCTCCATCCACAAGAATCAGGGCATGAACGGCAGAGTCCGCGTCCAGTAGCGTGGTCTGCACCTCCGAACCATGGGAGCAGAAATGAAGCGGTGTCTCTTCGTATGCGCGGTCCTCGGTGGACTCCCAGCGGTACTGGTCGCCCAGGGCAGTCTCGACCGATCGCCGAATGTCTCGGGTGACTGGATTGTCCGTCCCGGCACGGTGCAGTTCAACTTCCTCCACCGGTTCGTCCGGAGTCCGGGCCCCGTCCGGAAGGTGAGCAATTTCCCCACCTTCCTCCTTGCGACATCGCTCCTCAAGGGCACCACGATCGGCTTCAACTATTCGACCAACTCCACGCTTGCTCCGGCGTACCCGAACGAGTGGGAATTCTTCCTCCGCGCCCAGCCGAAGACCCAGGCCGGCGGATTCCCGGTGGATCTCGCGGGTCAGATCGGCTACAACATCGCCGCCAAGGGCGTGGATGGAGAGCTCTCGGTGGGACGCGTGATGGGCCCGCTGCATCTCATCGCGGTGGGACGGGCCCTCTCCGATCCGCTCAGGAAGAACGGCGATCCGCAGTTTGCGTTCGGCGGCGGCGCCGTCCTCAAGCTGACGCGGCACCTCGGCCTCCATGGCGACTATGTCCGCCTGACGGATCTCAACACCGCCGCCGGCGAACGTGGTGCGTGGAGCGCGGGGTTCGCGCTCGCGATCCCCAACACGCCGCACACCATCTCGCTGCACGCAACGAACACCAATACCGGGACCTTGCAGGGTGCTTCACGCGGGGCGAAACAGGTCCGTTACGGGTTCGAGTTCACCATCCCGATCACGCTGGCGCGCTACGTCGGGCACAAGACGAAGCCAGCCGCCCCCGCGCCGAGTACGCCGGGGACCCCGGCGCCCGCCGCGCCAGGCCAGGTACCTGCGGGTCCGGTGACCGGCCCGCTGACGAAGACCTCGATGCAGGGACTGCAGTTCCTGCAAGTGACGCTCGAGATCGCCGTCGGCACGACGATCGAATGGAAGAATGAAGACCCGGTCCCGCACACCGTCACGGCGGACGACAACAGCTTCGATTCGGGTCCGATCGAAAACGGCCAGGTCTGGCGCTACACCTTCACCCGACCGGGCACCTATGCCTTCCACTGCACGCCGCATCCCTTCATGACGGGGACGGTCGTGGTGAAGTGAGGAGATGGCGATGATAAGGAAGATCTGTGCGGGAGCGGTGGGGCTGGCGCTGCTGGCCTTCGCGGCCGCCTGCTTCAGCGAGCGGAGCAACGTGACAGGCCCCTCAGGCGGCGCCTGCAACATCAGTCTCGATCCATCGCAGTTCGGCTCGACGGTGATCGCCATCCGCAACTTCTCGTTCCAGCCGACGCCGGTCCATGTGAAGGCCGGCAACAAGGTCACCTGGCTCAACTGTGAGCCGGCCGGGACGCCGTCGCACACCAGCACGGCCGATGGCGGCGCGTGGGGATCGGCGCTGATCGATCCCGGTACCACGTTCACGTTTCTCTTCCCGGCGGCGGGGACGTTCGGGTATCACTGCGAACCCCATCCCTCGATGACCGCCCAGATCATCGTCGATCCCTGAACGCCATCAGCCCCCGGCCATCACCTGGATGTCCGGGGGCTGTGCGGTTGCCGCCGCGCTACTTCTTGCCGACGACGTCGACGCTCTCCTTCAGCATCTCATCCGCGGTCTTGAGCACCCGCAGCTGCGCGGAGAAGGCCCGCTGCGCGATGAGCATGCTGGTCATCGCGTCGGTGAGATCGACCCCGCCGCCCGAAGTCGCCGGCAGGCCGGGCATACCGGCCGAGTCGCCCGCGTCCGTCGGCAGATCGGTGAGACCGAACGACGCAATCTGCCCGGCGGATCGGTCCACCCGCCGGCTGTACATCTTGAGGGCGCTGAGCGCCGTGGTAATCGCAGTGCCGGAGACGGACATCAGGGGGTCCTCCGCTCTTCCGCACGCGGCCAGACAGGGGGCCATCCTCGAGCCCGGAGCCGCTAGTAGAGAGTATCGGCAAGCCCGCCGGAATCTTTAGTCCCAGCCGGACTTCTTTCGAAACTCCTCCAGCCGCCGCCGGTCGCGTTTGGTCGGGCGCTCGTTGGTCTCCGGGACGAACAGCACGTGGGCCGCCTTGAGCTGGAAGGCGACCCGTTCCCGCGCCGTGATACTATCGGGTGTCTCCGCATAGAGCAGGACCGCTTCCGTCGCCGGTCCCCGCCGCTCGGAGAGGCCCCGGACTTCCACGACGTGCTCGTAGGGGCCGAGCCGGATCGAGATGCGTTCCCCGACCTGGATGAGCTTGGCCCGCTTCACCCGGTCACCGTTGACCTGCACCTTGCCGCCATCGATCGCCTCGACGGCAAGCGCGCGCGTCTTGAAGAAGCGGGCTGCCCAGAGCCACTTGTCGAGGCGGACGCGCGTGGGAGGCGAGGCAGGGGGCATGGGATGCTCAGTGTGGGCGGGCAACGTCGTGATGCCGCACGGCTACGATTCAGTCTCTTCCGCGGGGCGGAACACCAGGTCGAACGCCAGGAACACCGTCTTGGAAAACGGATAACAGAGAAATGGTGTCGCCAGCATCATCGCGCCGCCACCGTAGAGCAGCAGATCCCAGGGTGGCGCCGGCCACGTGTACACCGCGACCGCCACGACCACTGCGGCCCAGAGCAGCTCAGCGGCGACGATGTTGAACATGTACGCCCCGACCACGTAACCCTCTTCGCCCCGCTCGGTGCGGAGGCCGCAGGCGGGGCAGGCCTCACGCATCCTGAGCCACGAGTGAAAGAGCGGCCGCCCACCACAGGCGGGGCAGCGCAGCAGGATCGCTCGCGCAAACAGTCGTGGGATGGAACGGGTGCGGGGCGGGCGCGCCATGCCCCAATCTAGTGAGGCCGGCCAGTGCGGCCCCCTCCCGGCTCAGACCCTCCGGTCGAGGGCCCGGAAACCGAGCGCGGCGTTCAGCCATCGCACGAAGGGCGTGAGTGCCGCGAAGTCGCGGGCGAGCGTCGTACCGAGGCGGGGAGAGAGCGCCTCCTGCTCCCGAAGCGACCGTCCAACCGTGAAGGACTGGTAGCGGAGCCAGCGTACGGCCGGGTGGTCTTCGCCGAATCCGCGCGGGAGGCGGGTGAGCATGCTTTCCCGGTCGAGCGATCCGTAGCGCCGGCGGAAGCCGGGTGCCAGCACGATACGCTCGAATCCGGCGACATCTTCGGTGAGTCCATCCCGGATCTTCGCCAGCGCGGTCCTGGGGGGCATCCAGATCCCCGCGCCGATCAGGAACTGGCCCGGCTCGAGGTGGAAGTAGAATCCCGCCCCGCCTTCCGTCTCGCCTCCGACGCCGCGTCCCGCGTCCATGTGATAGAACCAGCAGGCCGCGTGCGTCTTGTAGGGCGACTTGTCCCGCGAGAAGCGCACGTCGCGGTGGATGCGGAACACCGACCGGCGGGGGTCCCCGGTGATCTCCGGTGCAAAGGCGGCGAGGCGGACATCGACCTCTTCGACCAGCGCCTTCATCGGCTCCCGCAACTCACCTTCGTAGCGGGCCCGGTGCTCCTCGAACCATTCTTTCCGGTTGTGGCGGGCGAGCTGGCGGAGGAACCGGATCGCGGCGGGGCGGAATCCCGCGAAGCCTGCGGCCGCGGAGGGCCGATTCGCGGACGCTGACTGGCGGCTCATGAGGAAGCGCTCCTTTTCCTGCCTGCTCAGCCGCTTGATCGCCCACTCCCGCCGGAGTGCGGCCGACTGGCTGGGCGCGGCCTCCTGGTGGATCAGGGTGACGGGGCGGCGCGGCCGGGTGTACGCGGCACCCCGGCCGGCGTTGTGAGCCGCGACTCGGCGCTTCGCGTCCCGCGCGATGCCGGTATAGAGGGAGCCATCCGCGCAACGGAGGATGTAAACGGTCCATTCCATACCGGAACTTATCGCGGTCGCCTGTCGCCCGTCGCCCACCACCTGCTACTTTACACCGACGTTGATGAAACCTGCCACCGCCCGCACCCCTGATCGCGCACTCCCGGACCAGAAGACCCTGCTCGGCTGGGTCTTTGGCGCCCGGCTGGTGCTGGCTGCTGCCATCCTGGTGCTGGCTGCGCTGGTGTGGACCATCACCCCGGAGCAGCGGCTGCTGGTCAGCCTCGCCGTCCTCTCGACATTCGTCCTGACGGCGTACGGGCACTGGTTCGTCCGGCTCCGTGGCCGTCAGCCCGGCGATCTCTTCCTGCTGTGTCAGGCGCTCGGCGACATCGGGCTGATCACCCTGCTGGTGCATTTCACCGGCGGGCCCGACAGCGCGTTCCCCTCGCTGTACATCCTGGTCATCGCCGCCTACGCGCTGCTGATGTCCTTTGGCGGCGGATTGCTGGTGGCGCTGGGGATCGCGGCAATCTATTTCGCCGACAGCGCGTGGCAGCAGCCGGCGCGCGTGGGGCTCGCGTTCTGGGGACAGGTCGGCGTCTTCGTCGCCGCCTATCTGCTGGTGGGCGCGCTTGCCCACCGGCTCCGCGCCGCGGGGGCGGAGCGCGAGTCGCTGCAGAGCGAACTGCGGCGGGTGCGGCTGGAGGCGGACGAGATCCTCCGCAACATCCGATCCGGCGTCATGACGGTCGACGACACCGGCCGGCTGGCGTTCATCAACCCGATGGCCGAGCGGCTGCTGCAGATCGACGGCGAGCCGACGACCGGCCTGCCGGTGCTCGACAAGCTGAAGCTCCGCTCGCCCGAACTCTGGGCCGCGATGGTCGCGGCGATCCGCCATGGCCGCAAGGTGAGCCGGGGCGAAGGCACGGTGCTGCACGAGGACGGGCGCATCTTCCCGATCGGCCTGTCCACCACCACGTTTGAGCGCGACGCCGATGGCCGCCCGTCGGTGACGGCGATCTTCACCGACATCTCGGATCTCAAGCGGCTGAATGAGCTGAATCTGCGCGCGGAACGACTCGAGGCGGTCGCGGCGCTCTCCGCCTCGCTCGCGCACGAGATCCGCAACCCGCTCGCCTCGATCCGCAGCTCGGTCGAGCAGCTCGCCCGTTCGGCCCACGCGGACGAGGACGATCGCTATCTTGCCCAGCTGATCGTGCGGGAGAGCGACCGCCTCAGCCGCCTGCTCTCGGAGTTCCTGGACTTCGCCAGGGTGCGTGCCACCGAATTCGTTCCGCTGGACCTGCAGTCCGTCGTCACCGCCGCGGCACGGCTGGTCCGGGAGCATCCCGACTGTCGGCCCGATATCGAGATCCGCGTCCTGGGGTCCCGCACGGTGCTCGAGGGCGACGAGGACTTGTTGCACCGCGTGGTGGCCAACCTGCTGCTCAACGCGGTGCAGGCGGCGCACGGCCCGACGATGGTGTCGGTCACGACCCGCCCGGCGAAGCCCGCCGAACTGCCGGGCGGATGCAGTATCGAACAGCCCGTCTGTCTCGAGGTCCGGGACACCGGCCCGGGGATCCCGGAGGAGTTGCGGGATCGCCTCTTTCAGCCGTTCGTCACCGGCCGCGCGGGCGGCACCGGCCTGGGCCTCGCGATTGTGCAGCGGGCGGTCGAAGCCCATCGCGGCGTAGTGCTTGTGGATTCCGCGCCCGACGCGGGGACGACCTTCACCATCTTCTTTCCCGCCCGACGTGCGGCGGAGGAAGCGGCATGAGCCAGAAACCATCTGTCCTGGTCATCGACGACGAGTCCGGGATCCTCGACACCCTCAGAATCCTCCTCAAGAAGGAAGGATTCGATGTCACGACCGCCCAGGGCGGCAAGGCGGGCCTCGAGGCCATCAAGGCGGGCACCCACGACATCGTCCTGACCGATGTGCGGATGCCGCAGGTCACCGGTCTCGATATCCTGACCGCCGCGCGCGAGCAGGACCCGATGACGCCGGTGATCCTGATGACCGCCCAGGCCTCGCTGCAGACGGCCATCGCCGCGGTCAATGCCGGCGCGTATTACTACATCCAGAAGCCCTTCGCCAACGACGAACTGGTCGCGATCCTGCGCCGCGCCTGCGAATACCGGGCGGTGCGGGTCGAGAACAAGCACCTGCGCCAGGAGATCAAGCGCAGGGACCGCGCGGGCGTCAATCGGCCGATCGGCAAGTCCCGCCGCTTTCTCGACACGCTCAAGCTCGCCGAGCAGGTGGCCCCGACCGACTCCACGGTCCTCATCCAGGGGGAGAGCGGCACCGGCAAGGAAGTCATCGCCCGCTACCTGCACAACAGCTCCAGCCGCACCGATGGTCCGTTCCTCTCGATCAACTGTGGTGCGCTGCCGGAGAACCTGCTGGAGAGCGAACTGTTCGGCCATGTGAAGGGATCGTTCACCGGCGCGGTCCGTGACAAGCAGGGTCTCTTCGCCGCCGCGCGGGGGGGAGCTTCTTCCTCGACGAGGTCGGCGAGATGCCTCCGGCCCTGCAGGTCAAGCTGCTCAGGGTGCTCCAGGAGCGGGAAGCCATCCCCGTCGGCGCGACCGAAGCAATCCCGGTGGACGTCCGCATCATCGCCGCCACCAATCGCGACCTCGAGGAGGAGGCGCGTCGCGGCCGGTTCCGGTCCGACCTGTTCTACCGGCTGAACGTCATCACGATGCACCTCCCCCCGCTCCGCGAGCGGCGGGAGGATGTGTTGCTCCTGGTCGAGTCCTTCCTGCAGCGCCTCGCCACGGAACACAGCAGTGAACCCAAGGCGCTCTCGTCCGAGGCACTCGACGCCGTGATGGTCTACGACTGGCCGGGCAACGTCCGCGAACTGGAGAACGCCCTGGAGCATGCCTGGGTACTGACTCGCGGGGACCTCATCGATCCGTCGGCTCTGCCGGAGCGGATCACGCGGCGGCGGAAGGAACCACTGGTTGCCGAACGGTCCTATCCCAACCCCACACTCGAGGTCATCGAGCGCGCATACATCATGTATGTGCTCCAGTCCGAGGGTGGCAACAAGACCCGCGCCGCCGAGGTGCTCGGGATCGATCCGTCGACGCTCTACCGCAAGCTGTCTCGCTATGAGGAGCAGGGCGCGCCGCCTCCGGAATGAGTTCAGGGTCCCCAACGCCACCACCCCCTCTGGTTCCTGTCTGGGGGCGGCTTCACCGCCGGTCACTGCAAAATGCGGCTCTGCACCGCCGTTGGGCCGGGCAGGCAAGAGAGTGCATCCTGTTCAAAAACAATGACTTCGCGAATGCGACCATGCCCGGTACGGCCGTTGCATAAGCAGCAGCCGTCAGCGGCTGGTCGACTGGCTAGCGCGATTTCATCGTCCAACAGGGGGGAACATGCTGAATCGCCGTGGCTTTACACTTATTGAGCTTCTGATCGTCGTGGTGATCATTGGAATTCTGGCTGCCATCGCGATTCCGAAGTTCGCCAACACCAAGCAGAAGGCGATCGTCGCCTCGATGAAGTCGGACCTGCGGAACCTGGTCACCGCGCAGGAAGCCTTCTTCTCGGACAACAACGACTACGCCGGCAGCACCGACCCGACGGCCCAGACCAACGGTACCGGCGGCGCGGGCAAGGTCACCTTCGTTCCGAGCACCGGCAACGTGCTGACCCTGACCTACATCAACGCGTCGGGCTGGAAGGCCACGATGGTCAACCCGGCCGTGACGGGTACCCCGGGCACCTGCGGTGTCTACACCGGTGTGGCGGCGAATGCGCCGAACGCCGCGGTCACCCAGGAAGGCTCCCCGGCCTGCTGGTAAGCCGACAGTTTTCCTGATGATCAGCGCGGGGCGACGGTCTGACCGTCGCCCCGCGCTCGTTTTCCCGGCAGCGCTCGTTCCCGCGTTGTCGGGATCCTTCCCGCATCATTCCGTGCCGTAACCCGCGATGAGGCCCTGGCAGATTCACCCCGTCACGCTCAGCGGGGGCAGCTGCGATGGCTCGAAGCAGTCGTGGGGTCAGTACCGTCGAATGTCTGGTCGCGCTCACGGTATTCAGTCTCGGAGCGCTCGGCGCCGCCGGGACGGTCGCTTTGGGCATACGGGCGTCCGCGAGCGGAAATCATCTCGGGACGGCGACTCGACTCGCTCAAGAGGTGATCGAGGAGGCGCACCAGCGACTGACGATGGGCCAGCAGTCCTGCGCGGTGCTGGGCCCCGGAAGGAGAAACGGTCCCGGGGGCGAGGTGGTGAGCTGGGGGCTGGTCGCGGTCGACGGAGGGGCTCGTCTGGTCATGGCGCTCAGTTACGCGACGCCAGTCGGCCAGCATACCGACAGTATCAAGAGTTTCCTGCGATGCCACTGACACGGCGGGCGGGCTTCACGCTCGTGGAAGTGCTCACCGCCCTGGTGCTGAGCGGGCTCATCGGGCTGGTGCTGGTCCGGGCGAGCCTCACCCTCCAGCGGGTCGCTCAGGCCAGTCAGGAGGGCAACGCGCTCCAGCTCGCCTTTGATGGCGGACTCGGATTCCTCGCGGAGGAGCTGGCCCAGGTCGGACGCGGGTCGGCAGGCGAGGACCTGCAGCGGATTGCGCCAGACTCGATGACGTACCGCGGAATCCGCGGGGTCGGCGTCGCGTGCCGAGTCAGCGCGAGCGACGTCGTGGTTCCAATCGGCCGGCTGCGGTCTACGCGTCTACCCCAGCCCGGCAGGGACAGCCTGCTCCTGTACGCCGGCGTCGATTCGCTGCACATCGCGCGTGATGCCTGGGTCGCCTTACCGCTCCTTGGAGTTGGCACGACGAGTTGCGCCGGGATGCCCGCCTTTCGGCTGGCGACGCTGGTCGACACGACACAGACGCCGCTGGGCTCCTTGCCGGCCTTCCCACCGGTGCGGCTCTTCGAAGTCATGGAGGCTCGGCTCTATCCCTCGCTCGGCGGGTGGTGGCTCGGGGCCCGCTCCGAGAGTGGTGGCGAGACGATTCAGCCGCTGGCCGGTCCTTTCGTGCCGGGCGGTGCTCCATTCAACTACCTCGACTCCCTGCAGCAGCCAACCCTCGTCGCGGGCGCGGTGCGAAGCATCCAGATCGATCTTGTGGGCCGATGGTCAGGGTGGCAGGGTGGCATTTCCACGCGATCCGACAGCGCTCGCGGCTCCCTCTTCCCCCGGAATCTTGATCCATGAATCGGCGCGGATTCGTCCTTCCGCTGGTGCTGCTCACCCTCGCGCTCATGGCCGCGCTCGCGGGCGCCGTCCTGCTGGTGTCGCGCCTGCGCTGGCAGAGTGGGCAACGCGGCCTCGAGGCCATGCAGGCCCGAACTCTGGCAGAGTCCGAAATAGACCTGATGCTGGCCTCCTGGGATCCGGTGCTGGCCGATTCGATGCCGCTTGGTGCCAGCGTTGCGATACCGGCAAGGAGCGCGGGGCCGGGCCTGATGGCATTCGATTCCCTGATGCGGCTTGGGCAGGGGCTCTATCTGGCCCGCTCGGTGGGTGTGCGATCGACCGCGGACGGGACACCACTCGCTCGCAACGGCATCGCCGAACTCGTTCGGCTGCTCGCGCCGACCCTGCCCGACAGCATGGCGGTGGCGGCTGCCGGGCCGGTCGATGTGTCCGCCATGGGTCAGGTGGATGGGGATGATCACGTCCCCACCGGATGGACAGGTTTGTGTGCCGTGCCGGGACCGTCGGGCAGTGGGGCTATGGCGGGGCCAGGTGTTCCTGTCCGTGCCCTCTGCAGCGCCGGACCGTGTATTGTCGGCGCGCCAGCGATCGGCCTCGATTCGGCGCTGACCGCGGCGCGGCTGCGCCAGCTCGGGCCCGTCTCGCTCGCCGACCTGCTTCTGGTGGCAGACCATCGCGTGGACGGCACCATTTCGGGCCTCCGCCCGGCGGTGGCAGGCGGGGTGTGCACCCAGAGCGATTCGCTCAACTGGGGCGATCCCGCATCGGCGTCGGCTCCGTGTGGCGGCTTCTTCCCCGTGATCGAGGCCGCCCCCGGGACGCGGATCATCTCTGGCCAGGGGCAGGGCCTCCTGCTCGCGATGGGCTCGCTCGAGCTGGCTGGTGATGCAGCATTCACCGGGGTGGTGCTCGCAACTGGGCCGATCGTGGTTCGCGACCAGGCCCGAGTGACGGGCCTCGTGCTCGCCGAAGACAGTCTCCTCGTTACCGGCTCGGCCGTGGTTGAGCGGTCGCGATGCGCCACCACCCGGGCCACCCATGGCGCCGCTCGCCCCGGAAACCCCGTCGGCCGAGGCTGGTTTCGGTGGGATTGAGGGCCCCGAAAACCCTGTCGCTCAAAGATTTTCCCGCAAAATCCGGCATTGCAGCCGGAGTCTGGGAGGGGACGCCCGAGGGCTGAAAAGAGCACAAACCCATGCTGTGTATTCTGTTGAGAGCTCCTTCCCAGCCATGGCATATGGGTTGCCTTTCACCCCGCCAGTCACACAGCGCAGCGCCCGGCACTTATCGGTACCCAACAGTTCCTCCGGAGGCGGTATGAATCGCAAGGGCTTCACCCTTATTGAGCTTCTGATCGTCGTGGTGATCATCGGCATTCTTGCCGCCATCGCGATCCCGAAGTTCGCCAACACCAAGCAGAAGGCGATCGTCGCCTCGATGAAGTCGGACCTGCGGAACCTGGTCACCGCGCAGGAAGCCTTCTTCTCGGATAACAACGACTACGCCGGCAGCACCGACCCGACGGCCCAGACCAACGGCACCGGCGGCGCGGGCAAGGTCACCTTCGTTCCGAGCACCGGCAACGTGCTGACCCTGACCTACATCAACGCGTCGGGCTGGAAGGCCACGATGGTCAACCCGGCCGTGACGGGTACCCCGGGCACCTGCGGTATCTACACCGGTGTGGCGGCGAATGCGCCGAACGCCGCGGTCACCCAGGAAGGCTCCCCGGGCTGCTGGTAACAGGCCTCGCAGGATGACAAACGGCGGGCGATCCACCATGGATCGCCCGCCGTTCGTCGTTTTGGCTCGGCCCCGCTTTCTCCAGGTTACCCGCCCAGAAATGGGCGGGTCAGTTTCTTGTAAACTGTTCATGTATATCGACTTAGTAGTCGCAGACTTCGGGATTCCCCCTGGTTTGCCGATAGTTGAGCGGGAACACGGTACGGGCTGTGCTTTGAGGGAGGCCTGCGGCGGATGGACTTCAAGCATCCTGTGATGCTTCGTGAGATAAGTCGCATTTTACCAACGGCTTGTTCGTTTTCACTTCAAGCAACTTGAGAGCTTGACAAAAACCCGGACGGCTTGTAGCGTAGCCATCCATTCCCATTTATAGACCCCCGCGCGGTCGGACGTGCCTATGGGCCTCTTTAGCCGTAAAAAGACCACGGTGGCATTGGACATTGGGTCCGGGCTGATCAAGCTGGTTGCCATCACCCATGGCACTGGCGACCCGGTTCTGACCAAGGTTGCCTACACCAGCGTGGTCGACGACGCCATCGTCGAAGGCGAAATCATGGACCCCGGCATCGTCGCGGATGCCGTGAAGGGCCTGCTCGCTTCGGCGGGTATCAAGACCAAGCAGGTGGTGATCGCCGTCGGCGGTCGCGACGTGATCATCAAGAAGATCCAGATGGACCGGATGAAAGAGGCCGATGCCCGCGAGGTGATCCGCTGGGAGGCTGAGCAGCACGTGCCGTTCGACATGGAGAACGTGGAACTCGATTTCCAGATCCTGGATCCGGATGGCGAGGGGCTCCAGATGACGGTGCTGCTGGTGGCCGCGAAGCGGGAACTGGTCGAAAACAAGGTCGCGCTCCTGGCCGAGGCCGGCCTGCAGGCGAGCGTGATCGACGTCGATGCCTTCGCGCTGCACAACGCCTTCGAGGTCAACTATCCCGACGAGATGCGTGGGGTGGTCGGGCTGGTGAACATCGGCCACGAAATGACCAACATCAACATTCTGGAAGACGGCACGCCGGTGCTGACGCGTGACCTTCCAGTGGGAACCCGGCGCTTCCGTGAGGACATCCAGCGGGAGCGGGGCCTGTCCGCCGAGGAGGCCGACCAGCTGCTGCAGGGCTTCGAGCGGAACGAGATCCTCGATCCGTTCCTCGAGACCCGTGGCGAAGAGCTGGCCGTCGGTATCGAACGAGCCGCGGCGTTCCTGCAGTCGGCCAGCCGGTCGGCGGGCGGGTTGTCGCGGTTGTGGCTGACGGGGGGCGGCGGACGCATCCCCGGTCTGAACAAGGTGCTCGCGGATCGGCTCCGGCTGCCGGTGGAGCTGGCCAACCCGCTCGCGCGGCTCCGCGTTGCCGAGGGCGTCTTCTCCACGATGAACATGGACGAAGTCTCCCCATTGCTGATGCTCCCGATCGGTCTGGCGCTCCGCACCGCCGCGTGAGCCCGTTGCCCGGAGTCCGCTACTCATGATGATCACGGTCAATCTCCGACCCGGCCAGAAGCGCAAAGCCGCCGGGAGCGGGACCAAGCAGATCCTCGACAGGATCAAGGGGCTTGGCACGAAGGTCAAAGACCCCTTCCTGGTCGGGTCGGCCGCCGCCTGTATCGGCGTCGCCGCCTGGCTCGGCTGGGCCTTCGTATCCAACAACACGAAGTTCAATGCGCTTGGCCCCCGCCTCGAGGCGGCGCGCGACGACCAGAAGCGCTTCGACAATCTGCTCCGCCAGAAGCGCCGGGCGGAGCTGATCCGCGACTCGCTGCTGTCGCAGATCTCGACCATCCGGGGCGTGGATGGTGACCGCTACGTCTGGCCGCATGTCCTGGACGAAGTCGCCAAGGCGCTGCCCCCGTACACCTGGCTCACCACCATGGCGAGCCAGGCCGGGCCGGTCGTCGTCGACACGGCGGACACTGCGGGCTCGCACCGGACCATGACCTTCCGGATGGAAGGTCGCACCATGGACCTGCAGGCCTACACCCGATTCCTGCGGCAGCTGGAGGCATCGCCCTGGCTGTACAATGTCACGCCGCTCGAAGCCAAGACCATCATCGAGAAGGAGCGGCCAGTGACGCAGTTCATCATCACGGCGTCCTTCCAGCGGGCGGATTCGGCCTACATCCGCACGGTCCCCCTCAGCCAGTCGGTGAGGTGACCCATGGCCGGCATACCGCAGGAACGCCAGGTCCCGCTGCTCCTCGTCGTCATCGCGATCGTGGTCGGGTACGTCGGCTACACCGGCACCGGGCTCGACAGCGTCGGGCTGCGTGGTGTGACCCAGACCCAGGACAGCATCAAGGCCCGGCAGAAGTCGATTGATTCGCTCGTGACCCTGACCGACAGCGCCAAGCGCCTGCTGGCGAAGGGGAGCGTCGAGGATCTGCGCCGCCGGCTGGAAGGCTACCGCTTCAGCCTTGAGCTGATGCGTCGCCTGGTACCGGACCGTAACGAGGTGGCCAACCTGATGGACGAGATCTCGACCCGCGCCAAGATCCGCGGGGTGATGGTGGCGCAGTTCCAGCCGCTGCCGACGGAGGCCGGACCCGCCCCGTTCGAGACCTACAAGTATCAGTACTCGGTAATCGGCCGCTACGATCAGCTCGGAGAGTTCCTCTCTGACGTGGCGAGCCTGCAGCGGATCATCGTTCCGGTCGATCTCACCCTGGGCGCCGCGGATCTGACGCGCGCCAAGGCGCTGGGGGACAGCTCGGGCGCGCTGCTGGAAGCGCGGTTTCAGATCCGCACTTACGTGAAGACCGCGAGCTCGGAGGACAAGCCCAGTGGCACCTAACGCGCTTGCCCGGGCGGGCCTCGTGGGCCTGCTCCTTGGCCTTGCCGCGTGTGGCGGCAAGAAGGAAGAACCGCAGACGGTCGACCTGGCCGCGCTCCGGGCCCGGCGGGACAGCATCCGGCTGGCCGCGACGCAGGACTCGGTGATGCGGGCCAGATACACGACCTGCTCCGACTCGGTCCAGGCTGCTCTCGTGAAGGCCGCCCATGGGAAGAAGCCCAAGGCGGCGCCCGCGATCGGGATGATTCCGCCGGAAGTCCTGCAGGCCTGCGGGAAGCCGCCGGCCCCGAAGCCCACCGTGGCCCAGAAGGCCGACTCTGCGGCCAAGTCCGTGGTGGCCAAGGCCGATACCACGGCCAAGACGGTGCAGGGCAAGGCCGACACCGCCATGAAGAAGGCTGCCACTGCCGTGGCCACTGCCGCCGCTCCGCCGAAGGACACCGCGGCCAAGGTCGAAGCCCCCGTGAAGCCGGGGCTCACGCCGAAGCAGCAGCAGGTCATGCGGGCGGACTCGATCCGGCTGGCAAGGGAACGCGCCAAACAGGATTCGCTGAAGGTCGTAGCCGACCGCGCTCACCAGGACTCGGTCGTCAAGGCAAGGCAGGACAGTCTGCGGGCGGATTCGCTCCGTCTGTCCCGGGAGACCGAAGTGCAGCGTGAGACGTTCACCTACGCGGGTGGCGCGCGCGATCCGTTCGCCTCGCTGATCACCGAGGACAAGGTCGGGCCGGAGTTCAACGACCTGCTGCTGGTCGGGGTGTACCTCGATCTTCGGCGGGCGAACAACAGTGTTGCGGTGCTGCGGGACAAGACCAATCAGAAGCGGTACAAGCTCCGCGTCGGTGACCGGCTGGGCCGGCTCAAGGTCGCCCAGATTCGTCAGACGGACGTGGTATTCACGGTCGAGGACATCGGATTCGAGCGTCAGGAGACCCTGTCGCTCAGGAAGAGGGAGGATCAGACTCCATGACGCGCCAGTTTCTGTTCGCAATGGGGGCCATGGCCCTCCTCACGACCGCGCCCGCGCGGGCGGATGAGAAGGGTCCCGCATCCCAGGTTACTGCGGTCAGCGTCGTCGCGACGCCCGGCCACGCCGAGATCGTCATCGCCGTGAAGGGCGCGGTGGACGTCCGCGACTTCGTGCTCCGCGAGCCGGACCGGCTCGTGGTGGACGTCGTCGGCGCGACCCTGCAGCGCACCGGGGCCACGTACGATGGCATCGCCCGCGCGGGGATCACGGACATCCGCTACTCCCAGTTCCGTCCCGACGTGGTCCGCATCGCCATCTATCTCGATGGATCGCGGGACTACCGGCTGGAGAAGACGGACGACGGCGTCCGCGTCCGCTTCGGCGCCGATGGCGGCTTTCTGGCCTGGTCGAGCGCTGCTCCGGCCGACATGGAGCCGCCGGTGGCGCGCACCGCGACCCGGCGCGATCCGGAAGTCGTGATGCCGGCCGAGCCGGTCGCCGCCACGACGAGCGCCGCCGCACCCGCGCCGCGTATCACGGTGACCTGGGATCGCGCCAACATCGCCGACGTCATCGCGGGCTTCGCCGCCTTCTCGGGCCGCACCATCATCCTCGGCAAGGATCTCAAGAGCGAGGTCACCGCCGAGATCAAGAATCAGCCCTGGACGGAGGCCTTCGCCGCGGTGCTCGCGACGCAGGGGCTGCAGGCCATCGAACTGCCCGGCGGCATCATCCGGGTCGATTCACCCGCCGCGCTCTCCGCGCTCGATTCCACCGAGCCGACGACCACCCGGATGATTCCGGTGAACTACGCCAGCGCCAGCCAGCTGCTGACCAGCGTCAAGTCGATTCTCTCCAAGCGCGGCACGGTGGTGTCGGATACCACGACCAACTCGCTGATCGTCACCGAGACCCGCGGCCGCATCGGCGAAGTGCAGGACTTCGTCAAGAACCTCGACGTGCGCACGCCGCAGGTGTCGATTCAGGCCAAGCTGATCTTCGTCAACCGGACCGACATCGAAGCACTGGGGCTGCAGTATGACTTCGGCGCGACGAATGCCAGCGACGGACCGTTCTTCAACAAGCTGGTCCAGCGGACCGATCCGGCCAGCGGCGATCCATTCGACGCCGGGGTGACCAGCCTCGCTGGCGAAGGAGTCGCCGGCATCGCCAACGCCGATGCGTCGATCACGAATGCCGCACTCAAGCTGGTCTGGACCACGACGGTGGGCGGCTTCCGGTTCACCAGCTTCCTGCATGCGCTGCAGAGCGTGGATCTCGCGGATGTGCAGGCCGAGCCGTCGATCACCACGGTCGACAACCGTGAGGCGATCATCAAGGTGGGCGAGGACATCCCGGTCCGCATCATCGATTACGGCGCCGGTGGTGGCACCGGGTCGCAGCCCAAGGCATCGGTCTCGTTCAAGGAGACCGGCATCATGCTGAAGGTGGTTCCGCACGTGACCAACAATCGCCAGGTGCTGATGCAGATCGAAGCCGAGCGGTCCAACGTCAATCCGGTCGCCGCAGCGGACCTGGGCTTCACCATCCAGAAGCAGAACGCCAAGAACCAGCTCCTGGTCAACGACGGCGAGACGGCGGTGATCGGTGGCCTGACGGTGACCGAGGTGACCAAGACCCGCTCCGGGCTGCCGCTGCTGGTGAATCTCCCGATCGTCGGCAAGCTGTTCGGATTCAGCACGACCACCGAGGTACGCCGGGACCTCATCATTCTCGTGACGCCGCGCATCATCGACGACGGCGTCACGGAGTAGCCGCTCGCGGTCACCGTATCAGGCGCGAGCCCGACCGGCGGTCGGGCTCGTCTGCTATGCGGGCCCCTGCCGGGCCCCCGCCGATGGGCCCGGCCTGAGCCCGGCACCGGCCGCCCCGAGCCTTCCACTCTGTGCCGTGTCCCCGCTACCTTGGCCCTATGCCGCTCCGCTTCCTGACTGCCGGTGAATCGCATGGCAAGGCGCTGGTGGCCCTCGTGGAGGGGCTGCCGGCCGGCCTGCCGGTCACGGCGGAGTGGGTCGATGCCGATCTTGCCAGGCGGATGATGGGATACGGGCGCGGGGCCCGGATGAAGATCGAGCGCGACCGGATCGAATGGTTGTCAGGCGTGCGCGCCGGGGAGACCCTGGGGACGCCGATCGCGATGATCATCCATAATCGCGACTGGACCAACTGGAGCGAGATCATGGCCGCGGAGGGCACCCCGGGGGAGGAGCGCCGGCGGCGTCTCAACCGCCCTCGGCCGGGGCATGCCGATCTCGTGGGGGTCCTCAAGTACGACCGTCAGGATGCGCGGGACATCCTGGAGCGCGCCAGTGCCCGGGAGACGGCGGCGCGGGTGGCCGCGGGGGCGCTGGCCCGGCGCCTGCTCGATGAGTTTCAGGTCGACGTCGGCAGTCACGTCGTGTCGCTGGGTGGCATCCACGCCGCGACACCCGCCGAGCTCCCGTGGCCGCTCAATGCCGCCTCGGACAGCTCCGAGGTACGGGTGCTCGATACGACGGTTGAAGCGAAGATCATCGCGCGCATCGACCAGGCCAGGAAGGATGGCGACACCCTCGGCGGCGAATGCGAAGTGATCGTGCGCGGGCTGCCGACGGGCCTGGGAAGTCATGTGCACTGGGATCGCAAGCTGGACGGCCGCCTCGCCGGAGCGCTCATGTCGATCCCCGCGGTGAAGGCGGTGGAGATCGGCATGGGCTTCGAGGCGGCACGGCGGCCGGGTTCGGAGGTACACGATCCCATCGATGCCGAGGCGACGCCTGGAGCGCCGGCCCCGGCGCCGGCCCTGCGCGGGGGATATACCCGTCGCGGCAACAACGCCGGCGGGCTCGAGGGCGGCATGACGACCGGTGAACCGCTGGTGATCCGGGTCGCCATGAAGCCGATCGCCACGCTCATGTCGCCACTGCCGACGATCGACCTGCGGACCGGACTCCCCGCGAAGGCCCAGGCTGAGCGGTCAGACGTCACCGCCGTCCCCGCCATGGGCGTGATCGCCGAAGCGCTGACGGCCTTCGTGCTGGCGGACGTGATGCTCGAGAAGTTTGGCGGCGACTCGCTCGTGGAGATGCGGCGGAACTACGAGGGATACCTCACGCAGCTGGCCGCGCGGTGGGCCGCGCTCGGGCAGCCGGTGGGGGAGGAGGACGCATGAAGCGGCATATCGTCCTGATCGGATTGCCGGGCGCGGGCAAGACCACGGTTGGCAAGCTGCTCGCCGACCGGCTGGGCGCGCCGTTCGTGGACACCGACGCCGTGATCGTGCGGAAGCGGCAGAAGCCGATCGCCCTCATCTTCGGAGAAGAAGGCGAGCAGAAGTTTCGCCAGCTCGAGGCCGATGCGATGAAGGCGGCACTGGCCGGTCCTCCGGCGGTGATCACACCGGGTGGTGGCTGGGCGGCTCAGCCAGGCGCGCTCGCCTCGGCGCGGGAGTCTGCTTTCATCATCTATCTGCGCACCATGGCCCTGACGGCCGCGAAACGCGCCGGGGGTGGTACCGCGCGTCCGCTGCTGGTTGGCGAGGATCCCGTCGAGAAGATGCGCCAGCTGCTCAAGGACCGTGAACCGTTCTATCTGCAGGCCGATTGCGAGGTCAAGGCGGACGTGAAACCGGCCGCCGCGCTCGCCGACGAGATGGCGCTGGTGGTCAGAGAGCGCGCCGGCTGGTCATCGTAACTGCTTACCACCACGCGACATCGCATCTGTCGCCTTGCCAATCCGTACCAGCACGCGTTTTCTTGTGGGCACTCGGAATCCATCCGGGGCTGAACCACCGCAGGTACCTTCGAGCCCATGGCGACCAAGAAAAAAGCTAAGACTCCCGCGAAACCGGCACCGAGCACGACCCCGGCGAAAGTCGCGACCGCGAAGCGCGTGACGCCCAAGTCGCTGACGGAGAAGATGCCGGCGCTCAAGAAGCGGGCGACACGCGCCAGGGCTCCCGAGGCGGCAGTCGTCGAGGGTTCCGGCGGCACGCTGGTGATCGTGGAGTCGCCGACCAAGGCCAAGAGCATCGGCAAGTACCTCGGTCGCGGCTACGACGTGAAGGCCACCATCGGTCACATTCGGGACCTGCCGACCCGCAAGCTCGGCGTGGATGTCGACAATGGCTTCCAGCCCGACTACGTCACTATCAAAGGAAAGACCCAGACGCTCGCGGATCTGAAGAAGGCCGCCAAGAAAGCGAAGGCGGTCTACCTCGCCACCGACCCTGACCGGGAAGGCGAGGCCATCGCCTGGCACGTCGCCGATCAGCTGGACACCAGGGCGCCGATGCACCGCGTGCTCTTTCACGAGATCACCAAGGAAGCCGTGAAGGAGGCAATGTCGAAGCCGGGGAAGATCGATGACCGGCTGGTCAACGCCCAGCAGGCGCGCCGGATCCTCGATCGGCTGGTGGGTTACAAGGCGAGTCCGATTCTGTGGCAGAGCATCAAGACCGGCCTCTCGGCGGGGCGGGTGCAGACGGTGGCGCTCCGGCTCATCGTCGAGCGAGAGCGGGCGATCCGCGCGTTCAAGCCGGAGGAGTACTGGACGATCGCGGCGGAGTGCGCCAGGAACGGGCAGAGCTTCGTCACCGAACTCAAGAAGATCGACGGGCACAACCCGGAGCTGAAGAACGAGGCGGCGGCCGCCGCGGTGGTCAGCGATCTCTCGAAGCTGCCGTTCGTCGTCAGCAAGGTGGAGCGCAAGAACCGGAAGAAGCGGCCCGGGGCTCCGTTCACCACCAGCACCCTGCAGCAGGAAGCGGCCAAGAAGCTCGGATTCTCCGCCCGTCGCACCATGCGTGCGGCGCAGGACCTCTACGAGGGCATCGAGGTCGGTGAAGACGCCCCGGCGGGCCTCATCACTTACATGCGAACCGACTCGGTCCGCGTGTCGGACACGGCGATCGAGCATGTCCGCGACTTCATCGCCAGCAACTACGCGAAGCCCTACCTCCCCGAGACACCGAACACCTACTCGACCAAGTCGGCCCGGGTGCAGGACGCGCACGAAGCCATTCGTCCGACCGATGTGCGGCGCCGGCCCGAGGAGATGCAGAAGTATCTCGAGCCCGACCAGTTCCGGCTCTACCAGCTGATCTGGCAGCGGTTCGTCGCCTCGCAGATGAATCCCGCGATCTACGACATGACGATCGTGGATTTCGATCTCGGGCGGTACCTGCTGCGAGTCACCGGCTCGGTCATGATCTTCGACGGCTACCACGTGCTCTATACCGAAGGGCGCGAAGCCGAAGAGGGCAAGACCATGGACGACCTGCCGCCGATCCCGCCGCTGGTCGTGGGTGATGTGGTCGAGGTCCGGCAGATCACGCCATCGCAGCATTTCACGGAACCGCCGCCGCGCTTCTCGGAGGCGAGTCTGGTGAAGGAGCTGGAGCGGCTGGGCATCGGGCGCCCGTCGACCTATGCGCAGATCATCAGCACGCTGACCGCGCGGGAATACGTGAAGCTCGAGCAGCGCCGCTTCACGCCCACCGAGCTCGGCGAAACGGTCGAGCGGATCATGGTGGACCAGTTTCCCTCGATCTTCAACGTGGAGTTCACCTCCGCGATGGAGACCGAGCTCGACGGCATCGAGGAAGGCGAGCTCCAGTGGCAGAAGGTGCTCGGCGACTTCTGGGGCCCGTTCAGCGTGGCGCTCAAGGCCGTGAACCTCGGCGCGATCGTCGCCGAAGCCCACGGGCTCAATCCGGAAGAACTCGCGAAGGAAGTCTGCCCCAAGTGCGGCTCGAAGGTCGAGCTGCGCACCGGGCGCTTCGGTCCGTACTTCGCGTGCGTCAAGTACAAGGACACCTGCGACTACGTGAAGTCGCTCAAGAAGGCCCGCGCTCCCGACCGGCCCACCGACGAGAAGTGCCAGCTGTGCAGCGCCCCGATGGTGATCAAGACCGGGCGATTCGGCGAATTCCTTGCCTGCACCCGCTATCCGGAGTGCAAGGGGACCCGGTCGGT
This sequence comes from uncultured Gemmatimonadales bacterium, assembly GCA_963817435.1. Taxonomy (GTDB): domain Bacteria; phylum Gemmatimonadota; class Gemmatimonadetes; order Gemmatimonadales; family GWC2-71-9; genus JADJOM01. The sequence continues at coordinate 784,604 of CAWFNY010000002.1, read as the reverse complement.
GCCGCTGGGGATGAAGTGCCCGAAGTGCGAAGTCGGCGACCTGGCCGAGCGGCGCACCAAGCGCGGCAAGTCGTTCTGGGGGTGCGGACGCTACCCGGCGTGCGACTTCTCGACGTGGAACCGTCCGGTGGTCGAAACCTGCCCGAACTGCGGCTGGGTCGGCATGGAGAAGCGGGTCAGCAAGGCCGAGGGGGAGACCCGGACCTGCCTCAAGTGTCAGCACAAGCTGGTCGTGCTGGAACCGGAGGAGGCCGCGTCGACGTGACCGTCACCGTGGTCGGCGGCGGGCTCGCAGGCTGCGAAGCGGCCTGGGCCCTCGCCGAGCGGGGGACGTCGGTCGTGATCCGTGAAATGCGCCCTGTGGTTCGCACCGCGGCGCATCACTCCGACCGGCTGGCCGAGCTGGTCTGCAGCAACTCGTTCAAGTCCACCGAACTCAGCAACGCACACGGGCTGCTCAAGGCCGAACTCGCGCAGCTCGGAAGCCTGCTGCTGCCGATCGCGGAACAGGCGCGCGTGCCGGCCGGTGCCGCGCTCGCGGTCGACCGTGACGTCTTCTCGGCGCTGGTGCACGAGCGGGTCACCTCGCATCCGCGGATCACGATCGAGCGCGGCGAGGTGACGGACCTGCCGTCGCCCGGCATCATCGCGACCGGCCCGCTGACCTCCGACGCGCTTGCGGCAGCCATCACGCGGCGGCTGGGCGGAACCGCCCTCGCGTTCTACGATGCGATCGCGCCGATCGTCGCCTCGGAATCCCTGGACCACGATTGCCTGTATGCGATGAGTCGCTACGGCAAGGGTGATGGCGACGACTACCTGAACGCTCCGATGACCCGGGATGCATACGAGGCGTTCATCGCGGCACTGACCCAGGCCGATCAGTTCACCGCGCACGAGTTCGACCAGGTGCCGTACTTCGAGGGCTGTCTGCCGGTTGAGGAGATGGCGCGCCGCGGGCCGGAGACCCTGCGTTTCGGGCCGATGAAGCCGGTTGGCCTCCCCGATCCCCGCACCGGGCGCGAGCCGTACGCGGTCGTGCAGCTGCGCCGGGAAGACAGGGCCGCCCAGATGTGGAACCTGGTCGGATTCCAGACCCGCCTCCGCATTCCGGAACAGAAGCGGGTGTTCGGCATGATTCCCGGCCTCGGGAGCGCCGAGTTTCTGCGCTTCGGCAGCATACACCGGAACGCCTATCTGAACAGTCCCGCCTCACTCGGCCCGGCGCTTACCGCGCGAGATGACGACCGGCTCTTCTTCGCCGGGCAGCTCACCGGCGTGGAGGGATACACCGAGTCGCTCGGCACCGGGCTGCTCGCCGGGATCAACCTGGCGCGCCGCCTCGAAGGCAAGCCGGTCTCGGTGCCCCCACCGACGACCATGCTCGGTGGCCTGTATCGCTATCTTCGGGAGGCGGACCCCAAGCACTTCCAGCCGATGAATGCGAACTACGGGCTGCTCGATCCCCTCGAGGAGTCCGTGGCGCGGCGAGTCGGTGGCAGAAGCCGCAAGGACGCGAAGAAGGAGGCCCTGGTCGAGCGGGCCCGGAAGGATTTCGCCGCATGGCTCCAGGCACTGTAGCCCGCACCACTCGGCCCCCAGCAGAGCGGCCGAGCCGACCCGAGGTGGCCTCCTTCCTGGAGCACCTCGAGAAAGAGCGGCAGGTCTCGGACAACACGCTGAGAGCCTATCGGCGCGACCTCACGGCCTTCACCGAGTTCCTCGACCGTCATTCGGGCGGCGACTGGGACTTCAGCCGGGTCGACCGGCTCGGCATCCGCGGATTTCTCGGGGAGATGCAGCGGCGCGGACTGGCGAAGCGGTCGATGGCACGGGCCCTCTCCGCGGTGCGGACGCTGTACCGGTTCCTGCAGGCGCACCATGGCCTCGAGCGGTCGCCGGTGCGCGCGGCGCGGGTCCCCAAGCTCGCGCGGCCGCTGCCGGGATACCTCGACCGTGAGCGCACCGAGTCGCTCTTCCAGGCGGCGGAGGCGCGCGCCGTCGGCGAGGCAGAGGGCGGGCTGCGGGACCTCGCGATCCTCGAGCTCTTCTACTCCAGCGGCCTCCGCCTCTCCGAACTGACGGGGCTCAACCTGCTCGACCTGGATCTGCTCAGCGATCAGGTGAAGGTCCGGGGCAAGGGCCGGAAGGAACGGCTGGTGCCGGTCGGCACGCGGGCGAGCCGGGTGCTGCGCCACTACCTTGAGGAGCGGGAGCCGCTGGCCCGGCTGCCTGGCGCAGACCGGCAGGCGGTCTTCGTCGGCCGGCGCGGCAAGCGGCTCACGCCCCGAACGGTGCAGCGGATCGTGCACCGGGCGCTCGAGGCGGTCGGCGGCGAGGGCCTCAAGACCCACTCGCTTCGTCACACCTTCGCCACCCATCTGCTCGATGCGGGGGCGGACCTGCGCGCGGTGCAGGAGCTGCTTGGGCACGCCAGCCTGACGACGACCCAGATCTACACGCATACCAGCGTCGAACGACTCAAGAAAGTCTACCAACAGGCTCATCCGCGCGCGTGACGGGGCCAGAAGCGGCCTCGGCACCTCACGCCGGGATCGAGGAGAGAGAAGGCATGAGCGGTTATCACGGTACGACGATCCTCGCCGTCAGGAAGAACGGCAAGCTGGCGCTGGGAGGGGATGGTCAGGTCAGCATCGGCGACACCGTGGTCAAGGCCACGGCGACCAAAGTCCGCACCCTCAAGGGCGGCAAGGTCCTCGCGGGTTTCGCGGGCTCGGTCGCCGACGCGATCACGCTGTACGAGAAGTTCGAGGAGAAGCTCGACCGGCACCCGGCCAACCTGCCGCGCGCCGCGGTCGAGCTGGCCAAGGACTGGCGGAGCGACCGGATCCTGCGCCGGCTGGAGGCCTTGCTCGTCGTCGCCGACATCGAGCATGTGTTCCTGCTCTCCGGCGGTGGCGAACTGATCGAGCCGGACGACGGGGTGCTCGCCGTGGGTTCGGGCGGCAACTACGCGCTCGCCGCGGCACGGGCGCTGCTGACGGACGACCGGCTCTCGGCGCGGGACATTGTCCAGCGCTCCCTGGAGATCGCGGCCGACATCTGCGTCTTCACCAATCGCAACCTGACCATCCTGGAGCTGTGAGGCACTCCTCGCTGCCCGCCGCGCAGATATCATCATGACCGACCCAGGCCTTCCCGCCGATCCCAGCGCACCGGCCGCGCCGCCGCCACCCCCCTGGCTCGAGGAACTCCCGCCGCGCCAGATCGTCGGGGAACTCGATCGCTACATCGTGGGTCAGGACGCCGCGAAGCGCGCGGTGGCCATCGCGATTCGTAACCGGTGGCGCCGCGGGCAGGCGCCGGACGAGATCCGCGATGAGATCATGCCGTACAACATCATCCTGATCGGCCCCACGGGCGTCGGCAAGACCGAGGTGGCCCGGCGGCTGGCGCGGCTTGCCGGCGCGCCGTTCCTGAAGGTCGAAGCCTCGAAATTCACGGAAGTAGGCTACGTCGGCCGTGACGCGGAGTCGATGGTGCGTGACCTCGTCGACGCCGCGATCAGCATGGTGCGCACCGAGCGCGAGGACGAGGTCTTTCCGCAGGCCGAGGAGCGCGCGGAGGAGCGGCTGCTCGATATCCTCCTTCCCGCGCCCGCCGCGGCGGAGCGTCCCTCGGGCCCCGCACGGACGGAGTCCGGGGCGAGAGAGCGTCCGGCGATCTTTGTCGTCGGGCCGGGCGGTCAGGCCCGGGCGGAGGCCCTCTCGGAGGACGAGGAACGGCGGGCGCGTTCCCGGGAGAAGCTTCGCCAGATGCTGAAGGACGGGAAGCTCGACGATCGTGAGGTCGAGATCGAGGTCACCCCGCAGGGATACCCCATGCTCGAGCTGATGCAGCAGCCGCAGGGGATGGAGGGCGAACAGATCAACTTCATGGAGATCCTGCAGGACATGATGCCCCGGCGGAAGAAGCGCCGGACCCTGCGTGTCCCCGACGCCCGCCGTATCCTGGTCGACGAGGAGCTCAAGAAGCTGGTCGACATGGACGACGTGATCAACGAGGCGCTCGACCGGACCGAGAACCACGGGATCCTCTTCATCGACGAGATCGACAAGATCGCCGGCGAGCGCGGCTCCGCATCGGGCCCCGACATCTCGCGGGAGGGAGTACAGCGCGACCTGCTCCCGATCGTGGAGGGCTCCACGGTACAGACCCGTTATGGGTACGTCCGCACCGATCACATCCTGTTCATCGCGGCCGGCGCGTTTCCATGTCTCGAAGCCCTCGGACCTGATCCCGGAGCTGCAGGGCCGGTTCCCGATCCGGGTGGAGCTCACCCCGCTCACCGAGGCCGATTTCATCCGCATCATGACGGAACCGGAGAGCGCACTCACCAAGCAGTATCGGGCGCTGGTCGCCGCCGAAGGCGCTGAACTCACGTTCACCGAGGATGGCATCGCCGAAGTCGCGCGGGTGGCGTGGCTCGCCAACGACCGGATGGAAAACATCGGCGCCCGGCGGCTGCACACGGTCATGTCGACCCTGATGGACGAAGTGCTGTTCGAGCTGCCGGACTACCCCGAAAAACACATCGTCATGGATCGCGATGCCGTCCGCCGCCGCCTCGAGAAGATCATCGACGACGACGACCTCCGCCGCTACATCCTCTAGACATCGATCCGGACCGCATGACCACGCTCGGCAGCGCGGGCGGCGCGTCCCCGTCCCCCAGCCCCCCGGGGACGCTCGGGCGTGCTCCCGGACTCCGGCCTTCAACCGCCCGCCATCTCTCCTAATTGAATAGCCGGAGACAGCCCGGCTGAGAGGCGGCGGTCTTGCCCTATCACTGCTGTCCGGACTACACTGCTCCTGCCAAAATGGCCGCACCCTCGGACGTCCGAACCATGCCCAAGCGCGATTTCCTTGCGATCTCCGATTTCAGTCGGGCGGAACTCGTCGAGCTGTTCGATCTCGCCGGCCGGATGAAGCGCGGAGAGTATCGGGAGCGGCCCCTCGAGGGGAAGACGCTTGCAATGATCTTCGGGAAGACCTCGACCCGGACTAGGGTCTCGTTCGAGGTCGGCGCCTTCCAGCTGGGGGGCCATGCCCTCTTCCTCTCTTCCCGGGAGCTGCAGTTGGGTCGGGGTGAGCCCACGCGGGACACCGCGCGGGTCCTGTCGGGGTATGTCGACGGCATCATGATCCGCACCTATCAGCACACCGAGGTCGAGGAACTCGCGCGCTATTCAAGTGTCCCGGTGATCAACGGGCTGACCGACCTGCTGCACCCCTGCCAGGTGCTGGCGGATGTGCTCACCGCGCGGGAGGAGTTCGGCTCGTGGGAGGGGAAGGTCGTCGCGTGGATCGGAGACGGGAACAACATGGCCAATAGCTGGATCGAGGCAGCCGGCATCCTCGGCTTCGAGCTGCGGCTGGCCTGCCCTGAGGGCTACGAGCCGAACCACGCGATCTTCGAGCGCAATGCGGCGAAGACGCGCCTCTCGATCACCGAACTGCCCGAGGAGGCGGCCGCCGGCGCTCACGTCGTCACCACCGACGTCTGGGCATCGATGGGCCATGAGGAGGAGGCCGGTTCGCGGCGCAACGCCTTTCGCGGCTATGCCGTTGACGAGGCGCTGATGGCCGTGGCTCGGCCCGACGCGATCTTCCTGCACTGCCTCCCCGCGCATCGGGACGAGGAGGTGTCGGATCCCGTGCTCGAAGGCCCGCGTTCCCGGGTGTGGGCGGAGGCCGAGAACCGGCTGCACATCCAGAAGGCTTTGATGGCGACGTTGATGAGTGGGAATCACAGGGACCAGTAGATGGGGAACAGCGGCTCCTCACCCCCTGGCTACGTACCGGCCCTCCACAGGAAATGACTGATGACGACGACCCTGCAGCGTACCGCGCTCTTCGACACGCACCGCGCCCTCGGTGCGAAGATGGTGTCCTTCGCCGGCTGGGAGATGCCGGTCCAGTACCCGGGCGGGATCCTGGCCGAGCACCGCGCGGTGCGCGAGGACGTGGGCATCTTCGATGTCTGCCACATGGGCGAGTTCGAGGTCACCGGCCCCGACCGCAATGCGTTCGTCAACCGGGTGACGACCAACGACGTCTCGGCGCTCGAGGCGGGGCAGGTGCAGTATTCCGCCTTCCTCAACGAGCATGGCGGCGTGGTGGATGACTGCACCGTCTACCGCTTCGAAGACAAGATCATGCTGGTCGTGAACGCGGCCAACATCGACAAGGACTGGGAGCACATCGTCGCGCAGAAGAAGGGTGCGAACGTGCGGATCCGGAACATCTCCGCCGAAGTCGGGCTGCTCGCGCTGCAGGGCCCGCGTGCCGAGGCCCTGCTGCAGGCCAACACCGCCACCGTGCTCAAGGATATCGGCTACTACCGCTTTGCCGTCGGCAGCGTGGCCGGCGCCGGCTGCTTCATCTCCCGGACCGGTTATACCGGCGAGGATGGCTTCGAGTTGTACTGCCGCACGCCGGACGTGCAGACGATCTGGCAGGCGCTCACCGGTCCGGGCAAGGCCCAGCCGATCGGACTCGGTGCCCGCGATACCCTGCGTCTCGAGGTCGGCTACGCCCTGTATGGGAACGACATCGACGACGAAACGACCCCGCTCGAAGCGGGCCTCGGATGGATCACCAAGATAGACAAGGGCGCCCCCTTCATGGGGGAGCTCGCCCTGAAGCGGCAGAAGATCGAGGGCGTGCCGCGCAAGCTGGTCGGCTTCCGGATGGTCGGGAAGGCGATTCCCCGGCACGGCATGCCGGTTCTCGTCAACGGCACCCAGGTCGACCAGGTCCGCAGCGGCACGATGAGCCCATCCCTCGGCTACGCCGTGGGCACCACCTATCTGCCGCCGTCGCATGCGGCGGTCGGCAGCCGGTTCCAGGTCGAAATTCGCGGGGAACTCGCGGAGGCCGAGGTCATCAAGCGGCCCTTCTATACCAAGGGGTCCGTGAAGCGGTGACGCTGCGCCTCGCGATCCTCACCATCTCCGACGCCGGGGCTCGCGGGGAGCGTGCCGACACTTCCGGCGACGCAATCGTCGCCTGGGCGGCGGCGCGGGGGTTCTCGGCGGTGGCGCGTGCACTGGTGCCTGACGAGCCGCACCTGATCGGGGCGACGCTCTCCCGCTGGGCGGATGATGACGCGGCGGACCTCGTGCTGACGACCGGCGGCACCGGGCTCACCGCCCGGGATGTCACACCCGAGGCCACCCGCGCGGTGCTGGACAAGGAGGCGCCGGGTATCGCCGAGGCGCTTCGGATGACCGCCTATCCCCGGCTGCACCGTGCCGCGCTCTCGCGCGGGGTCGCGGGGGTACGGGGCCGCACCCTGATCGTGAATCTCCCCGGCAGCACCGGGGGTGTCCGCGATGGCCTCGCGGTGCTGGACGATCTCGTCGGCCACGCGGTCGAACTGATCCGCGGCACCCGGACAGGACACTAACAGCGCCCCGGTGGTCCGCCTTCAGCGGCGGACGACCCGCGGCAGACGGTTCCGACATGGCATCCAAGATTCTGATCACGATGGACGACCTCGAGACCGCCGTCCGCGTCAACGCCGCGATGGAGGCGGCGGGGCACGCGACGGCGATGGTCTCGTCGCTCGATGACGCGCGGCAATCGCTCCGCCGCGAAGCGCCGGATCTCGTGGTCCTCACCGGTGCCGTGCACGAGTCCCCGGCCCGTCAGCTCGCCGCGCTCGCCCGGGACGCCGAGATCTCCACGCTTGCGCTGCTCGAATCCACCGATGTGAGCGGGATCGAGCACGACCGCCAGCATGTCGACGTCACCGAGATCGCGGTGAAACCGGTCAACCCGGCGGAGGTGGTACACCTCGCCGAGCGGCTGATTGTCAGGCGGGCCCTGCAGCTCAGGACCGGGATCAGCGGAGAGAGCTCCGCGATCCAGGAACTGCTGATCCGGATCGAGCAGATGGCTCCGGTCTCGAGCACCGTGCTGGTGCAAGGGGAGTCTGGTACCGGGAAGGAACTGGTCGCCAAGGCGATTCACGATCTGTCACCGAGGCGCGGCCGGCCGTTCATCGCGGTCAATTGCGCGGCGCTGCCGGAGACGCTGCTGGAGTCGGAACTGTTCGGGCATGAGAAAGGGGCGTTCACCGGTGCGGCGGAGCGGCGTCTGGGCCGCTTCGAGCTTGCGGACACGGGCACGATCTTCCTGGACGAAATCGGCGAGATCCCTGCCAGCGTCCAGGTGAAGCTGCTCCGGGTGCTGGAGACCCGGGCCTTCTTCCGGCTCGGTGGCGTGCAGCCCATCAAAGTCGATGTGCGGGTCGTTGCCGCAACCAACCGGAGTCTCCGCGACTCGGTGGCAATGGGGGAGTTCCGCGACGACCTGTACTACCGGCTGAACGTCCTGACCATCTACCTCCCGCCGCTCCGGGAGCGCCGGGAGGACATCCCCCTGCTCGTCCGCCGGTTCGTGCGGGACCTCTCCAAGGCCCACGACCGGCCCTTCCGGGGGATCACCCAGGAGGCCATGCAGCGGCTGGTCGAGGCCCCCTGGCCGGGCAATGTGCGGCAGCTACGCAACCTTATTGAGTCGATGGTGGTGCTCGCCCCCGGCAGGGAGATCAGGGCAACCGATATCCCCCCCGATGTTTTGGAGGGTGCTGGCCGGTTACTCCCGGTCAGAATTGCCGCCCCAGGGGGGGGTACGCCGAGCCAGGAACTCGAGTTCATCCTAAGGAATATCATGGACTTACGGCTCCAGATCGAGGAGCTGAGGCGTCGGCTGGATGACCGGCCCCAAAGGGTCCAGGTCATCGAACTCGGCGAGAGCCAGCCCGTGGCCGACCTTTTGCCGGTTTCGGAGGCGGAGGATCGCAGCTCGGTGGTCTACCGGCCGGGGATGACCATGGCCGATGTCGAGAAAGAGACCATCTCCGCGGCACTGATTCAGCACCGGGGGAACCGCCGCAAGGCGGCAGAGATGCTGGGCATTGGTGAACGGACGCTGTACCGGAAAATCAAGGCTTATAAACTGGAATAGGTGACGGCACGTAAGTCCTGAAACAGTTTGGGTTTCGGTGTGGCGGGATGCTTGACGCACCGGGGCCCCGATCCCATATTGAGAAGCGAGACCCCATACCCCCGATCGCATTGGGTCTTCTCCAGTGATCTTTTCGATTGACCCGAGCACCTGCGTCGCGTGCCTGGCGTGTGTGCGTATATGCCCCACGGGGGCCATCGAGGTGCAGGAGCCGCTCGTCCGAATCGAGGACGAGGCGTGCATTCGCTGCGGCCTCTGTGTTCCAGCCTGTCCGCATGATGCGATCGAGGTCACTGGCGAGCTCGGGCGAGCGATGGCGGTGGTCGCGCGCGGGGGCGGGGTACTGATTCTGACACCGGAAGCCGCCGCGCATTTCTACCCGGCGACTCCGGAGCAGGTGATCAACGCCTGTTATGCGGCCGGGTTCCGGGTCGTAAATCGGGGCGTCGTCGGTGACGAGCTGGTGGCGGCGGAGTATCTGAAGCTCTGGCGTGATGACAGCTGGGGCACGCTGATTCGCTCCACCGATCCGGTCGTGGTCGATACCATCCGGCGGGATCTGCCGGAGCTGGTGCCCTACCTGGCACCGGTCACGCTGCCCGCGGTGGCGGAGGCGCGGTACCTCCGGGCGCAGGTCGGGGAGCGTCTCGAGATTGTGTATGCCGGTGTCTGTCCTCCGGCGGGCCGGCCGGAGCTGGACGCCGCGATCACCTTCCGTGATCTGGATCAGATGTTCAAGTTGCGGGGTGTGGTGCCGCTGGCGCAGCCGGATTTCTTCGTCCGGGTGCCGAGTGAGCGCCGTCGCCACCTGAGCATGCCGGGGGGGCTGCCGGTCGCCATGCTCGAGGAGGCGCCGTATGCGAGCAAGCGTTTCCGCAAGCTTCGGGGGCTTCGGGAACTCAAGGCGATCGCCCGCGCGGTCGTGGTGGACAAGATCGATCTCGGCTTCGTCGATATCCTCTCGCACGAGGGGTCGCTCGATCATCCGCTCTCCGGCCCGCGGGAGGAGCTGTTCTGGCGGCGGTCGGTCGTCGCGGGCACGGAGCCGGCGCGGAGCCGGTTTCCGGTGGTGGACTCGTCGGTGGTGGCCAGCTATGGTGCGACCTTCCAGATCGAGCCACGGCTGGTGCAGGCGGATCCCACACGGGTCGAGGAGATCCTGGAGTCCATCGGGCCCGGTCCCAACGGCAAGGCGTGGGACTGCCGGGCCTGTGGCTTCGAGAGCTGCGCGAAGTTCGCCGAGGCGGCGGCCATGGGCCGGGCCTCGCTCAGACAGTGCCCGCCGCATCAGACGCGGCGGGTCGAGGAGGCCGAGCGGGATTCCGCGGTGGACGCCCTGACCGGGCTTGCGGCGTACCGGGTGATGCACGACCGGCTGCTGTACGAGATCGAGCGCAGCAAGCGGAGCCTTGAGGGGTTCGCGGTGCTGTTCATCGACCTCGACTACTTCAAGCAGGTGAACGACCAGTACGGGCACGAGGTCGGCAATCAGGTGCTGCGGGCCGTCGCGGTGGAAATCCATCACGCGATCCGGGCGTCGGACCTCGCGGCCCGCTACGGCGGCGATGAATTCGTGGTGATTCTGACCCGCACCGACCTGCCGGGAGCCAACCGGGTGGCGGAAGCGATCCGGGCCGGCATCGAGGGCGTGGGGCGCCGGCTGGGCTATCCGGTCGGGCTGGTGACCGCGAGCATCGGGGTCGCGGAGTACGATGTGCGCCGGCCGCATGAGGGGGATCTCCTCGTGCAAGCCGACCGGGCTCTGTATCAGGCAAAGTCTGCGGGACGGAACGCCGTCGCATGAGCGACGGTGCCGACCCTGGAAGCGAGCGACTGTGACCGGACCATCTCCAATTCGTCAGGCAGATCCAGCCACGACCGGCAGGTCCGGTGGCGCGTTCGACAACGCGCCGGACCCGTGGGGAGTCCGGCGTGCGGAGAATCTGCTGACCAGTCTGGAGGGGGTGCTGTCGGCGCGGGTCGTGACGACGCCGCTGGGCGAGGTCAGCGAGATCCACGTGCTGGCGCAGGCGGGGCTGCAGCCGAAGCAGCTGGTCCGCAACATCGAATCGGCGCTCCTGGCCCAGCTCGGCCTCAAGGTCGATCACCGCAAGATCAGCATCGCGCAGACGGCGGACGTCAAGCCGATCGACGTGGTGGAGAAGGGGGCGGTGCGGGAGCGGGCGATGCGGCGCGCGGCGCTGTTCGAGTCGCTCTTCGTGGCGCCGGGGAAGCGGCCGCACCGGGTGAACATCACGGTGTCGCTCTCCTTCGGGGGCAAGACCGGGACAGCCGAAGAGGAGACCAGCGACACGCCGCGCAGCAAGGTCGAGGGCGCGGCGCGTGCGGCGATCTCGGTGCTCGATCAGCTGCTGTCGGACCACTCGGTGGCGCTCGAGGGCGCCAAGATCGCCGAGGCGTTCGACCGGGAGTTCGTGCTGGTGGCGGTGCAGGGGCTGGGGGGGCGCGAGGCCGTGCTCCTGATCGGCACCGCGGAGATCAAGGAAAGCGCGGAGCGCGCGGCGGTCTTCGCCGTGCTGGATGCGACCAATCGCTGGGCCGAGGCCCGGCGGCCCAACTGACAACGGAACACACCGAGGACATCACGGAAAAACGGCAGCGGCCCTGGTCTTTGCGGGACAAGCAGTAGCGGAGACTAGCGGAACCAAATGTTGAGCGGAGCGTCGGCTGAGCCTTAGCGGGGCTTGGCTCCTTCCCGAGGGTACTTTTTTCTCGAGCTAGGAGACGCTCATGTATGCTCTTTTGACCCTGATCGCGGGATACACCGCGAGGACCGCAGTGAAGCTGTTCACTGCGACTGAAGGCACCGTCTGGAACTAAGGTGCTTGGGTTGACTAGGGCTCGCTGCCCACTCAAAGAATCGACGATGAACAAGAATTGGCGGGTCCCAATCGTGGTCGCGGTGGTCGCGCTGATGGCAGGAGTACTACTCCTGCTCACTTGGCGTGCCCACGTCGCATTCCCTGGGATGTGGGCTCTTTCCAGTTTTGTTCTCGTCGCATTCCTGCTTGAACGGAGCGGAAGTGACCTTCGCTTCGAGACGAAGGGGTCCACATCCTTCGTGGTGCACCTGGCAGGTGGGCTCCTGTTCGGAGGATTTTGGGGAGCCCTCATTGCCGGTTCATCCACGGTTCTTAGTGAGCTGGATCAGCGAAAGACCGCGATCAAGATCATCTTCAATACGGCGCAGAGGATCGTTGCGGTCGCCGGCGCGTCGCTCATCGTCGGTGCATTGGGTGCTGGCGTCCCCCTACTTGATTTCACTTCTGAATCGCCACTCGTTCAATCCGCGGTTCAGCGCTCGGCACTTCTCTACCTGCTTTTTGCCGCGGCTTATTTCGCCATTAACTCAACCGCGGTGAGCTTCGTCGTCGCACTGAGTACTGGTCGGCGTTTCCGCGAGGTTTGGAACCTGACCTATCGAGGCGTGCTCGGATACGATATCGGCGCGAGCTTGATTGCGGTCGTCTTGGCTTGGCTCTACGTCAAGTTTGATGAGAGCCTCGGTGTCGGGGCGATTGGATTCGTCATCGCATTGGCTCCTATTCTCGTCATCAGGCACATTTACGGACTCTACCGTCGGCTACAGAGCAGCGGCCGGGAATTGCTCGACCTGATGGTGAAGGCCATCGAAGCCCGAGATCCCTACACTTCGGGCCACTCGATCCGCGTCGCCACGCTCGCCAAGGCGATCGCGCAGGAAACCAAGATGTCGGCGGAGGAGGTGGAGCAGGTGTACACCGCCGCAGTGCTCCACGACGTCGGCAAGATCCACGAGGAGTTCGCGCCACTTCTCCGCAAGGACTCGAAGCTGACGCCCGAGGAGACGGCACTGCTGCAGACCCACTCGGTGAAGAGCGCCGACCTCGTCGGAATCATCTCGAGCTTCCGCGGGGTGATCCAGAGCGCCGTGCGCAGCCACCACGAGCGCTGGGACGGTGGGGGCTATCCGGATGGCATCGCCGGCGAGGACATCCCGCTCGGAGCCCGGATCATCATGATCTCGGACACCACCGATGCCATGACGACCGATCGCCCCTATCGCAAGCGGCTGCCGATCGAAGCGGTCGTCCAGGAGCTGCAGAAGTACCGCGGCACCCAGTTCGATCCCCGCCTCGTGGACATGGTGGTGAACTCCGTCACCGTCCGGCGGGTGATGGCGGAACTCCAGGCCGGTAATTCGGCTCAGGCTGGCGCCATCTTGGAAGGCGGCTCCAAGCGCGCCATGCCTCCCGCAAGCGGCCTCCTGCGGGGGCGTCCGTCGTGGCCGAAGATCAGGGCGTTCTAGGGGGGAGTATTCCGAGACGCCTAGTCTGCATTTCCACGGCCTCCGGGAGTTTCGAAAGCAGGCTATTCACTAACCAGCGCCCTTCCCTCCACACTGTGCCGGTGCTCTCCGTCAACCAGACGCGTGCTGCGGAGATTTCCATCTGATCCAACACGTCGAACCGGCCCAGATCTTCTGCCTGTGAAGTTAGAGTCTTGAGTGTTGACTCGACTTCTCCCGTGGCTTGCGCGGTAAGGGCTAGCCACCTGGCGAAGCATCCGACATAGCCTAGGGAGGCTGGAGTGCGTCCTGAAGCCTCGAGGGTCTCCGTTGCCACAGCCTGCGCCCGTTTCTGTTCACCACAGGCCATGAGTATGTCAGCCGCCAATAGGCCGGCGGCTTGCATGGCCCAAGATCGTCCTCCAAAATCGGCTAGTCCAAGCACCGGGCCCGCGACCTCCAACGCCTCACCGTTGTCGCCTTGCATGCAAAGCGACCATGCGATCCTTAGCGTGGCTCTCGTTCGCACCCAAGAATCCGCGTTCGGGCCGAGCAACGCGCCAGCCCTTCCTGCCCATAGGCGTTGCTCGCTATACTGGCCCAGCCTTCCGTGACACATCGCAATATTGTCTGCCGCGTCACCCTCCCTTTCCCTATCCCCGTGTCTCTTGGCAAGGGTGTGGGTCAAAATGAAATGGCGGAGCCCACGGTCATACTGACCCTGCGAAGTGCATAGGCATCCTGCGACATTGTGTAGCCTGCCTAGGCTACTCTCTAGGAAGCCGGACCGATGACATTCGGCGGTGAGTTGGTCCAGGGAGGTAAGTAGGTCGGGGATCTGTCCCGTTCGCTTCGTAAGCCAAGCGGCATAACCGAGCACGGAATGCTGCGCGATTCTGAGTCGTAGGTCGCTCGAAAGCGTTGTCAGCTGCTCTGCTTCTCGGAAGAGCTTCTCTCCTTCTGTTGGGTCCTGTAAGTAGCGAACGCATCGGTACATCGATTCCATCGCCCATGCTAGGAGTTGCGGATGTGTCGTCTCTGCCAGGAATTGGCGAACGATCTGCAACTCTCCCCGCGCTTCACTCTCGTGACAAAGCAGGGCGGTGTGAGATCTGAGGGTGAGTGCCTTCTTGGTGCTCGAATAGATGTGCTCATGATCTGGCATCCCACTCAGAATGTCGAGCGCATCCGCCCAGCGCCCCTGCTCCTGCAGCGCCTCGACCAGGAGCAGCCGCGCCTCCTGGAGACTCGAAGGCGTCAGCCCAGCCATGGCCGATGTGAGAGCCAATTCCACCTCGAACACCCCGCCCCGGCGCAGAGCTTCGCTCGACCCCCGCAACAGATATGGCTCCGCTTCCAGCGGGCGCCCGGCCCGGAAGCAATGCCAGGCGAGCATGAGTCCCGGCACCTTCTCGCCATCGGCTTCCGCCCGCAGCAGCCGGTCCGCAATCAGCCCGTGCAGTGCTCGACGGAGCGGTGAGGGGACGTTGAGGTAGGTGTAGTTCCGCAGCAGCTCATTTCGGAATTCAACCTCCCGGCCGCCATCCCGGAGCACACGGTGCCCCGCCAGTTCCGACATGCCCGCGAGCGTCTGGGCGAGGGTGAGGTCGACGAGCTCATACATCGCGAGATCATTGAGCCGGTCGCCCAGGATCGCCGCAAGATTCACGACGGCCCGGGCCGCCGGCGAAAGATCACGGAAGACCCGGTCGAAGACCCGGCGATACACCTCATGCTCGGGCTGGCCGAGGGCATCCACGGTCATGGCGCCCACGGAGAGCGCCAGGCAGTGCTCGCCGTTGCTGCGCCAGTCATCGAAGAGCAGCTCCGCCAGCATCGGAATGCCCGTCGCCGCCCGGAGCATGGCCTGGCGCACGGCGGGCGGGATCGGGGCGTCGGCGGCGAGTGCCGTGACCACCTCGTTCATCTCCTCGTCCGTCAGCGGCGGCAGCTCGACTGCCGCCAGGGCCAGCGAGTCCCGGGATTCCATGAGCCGCCCGGCATGGGGCGACCGCGCCAGTTCCGACTCCCGCGCGGTCATGATGACCATGATCTGCTGCTCCTGGGTCCTCCGCATGATGAGGTGCAGGACGGCCACGCTCGCATCGTCCGCGAGATGGACGTCGTCCACCACCAGGATGACGGGATGCTCTTCCGCGATGGACGAAGTGAGCTCGTGGAACGCTTCCGTCAGGCGAAGGCGGGCCGTCTCGCCGATCGAATCATGCGCCGCCGGCAGATTGGGGAACCGCCGCGCGACAGCCGGGATGTTCCGCGCCAGTTCGGCGAGCCACTCAGGAGGCGTCCCGCTGACCCCCGGCTGGTCGAGCAGTCCGCGCACCAGCGTCCCGATGGCGGCATAGGGGATCTCCCGCTCGACTTCATAGCACTGCACTCGGCTCGAGATGGCGCCCTCGAGCCCGGCCGCCGTGACCAGGCGCTCGACGAGGGTGGTCTTCCCGATGCCCGATTCACCCAGCACCAGTCCGTGGCGCCCCTCGCCCTTGTTGGTCCGCTCCCACCGCTCGTACAGGCTCCGGTACTGGGACGCCCGGCCCACGAAGGCGCGATTGCGCCACTGGTCGGTCGGGACCGTCGGAATGTGGGAGGTCCCCGGCGGCTCGTATCCGCGCTGCCGGAGCCTGAGGGCCATGCCTTCGACCAGCTTCGACGGGGTCGCGTCGAGTTCGTCCTTGAGGCGCTGGCGCCAGGCCTGGAAGATCCGGAGGGAGGCGAGGCGGTCACCCGCGAACGCTCGGGCCTCCATTTTCCCGCGGATGCCGTCCTCGCAGAGTTCATCGAGGACCAGCAGCCGGTCGGCGTGGGTCTCGATCCGGGTGAAGTCTCCGGTCCTGCGGCATCGATCCATCAGGGCGATCAGCGCGGAGCGGATCTGGGGGAACCACCGGGCCCGCATGATGTCGCGCCAGAGCATGTACTCCGGCGCGCGGGTGACCTCGAAGTCATCCAGGAAGCCGGCGACATCGAGCGGAGGGGATGTCTCGTCTCCGAGGATGTCGCCCCGATTCAGCCGCTCGAGGTCCACCTCCAGGTCCGGCGCGACCAGACGCACGGTATCCCGGGTCGACTCGAAGGTGCGCGGCCCGAGCTTCCCCCGGATCACGGAAAGTGCGGTGGCCACCGAATGGCGGCCTTCGGCGGGGCGGGCGTCGGGCCATAGCAGCTCCGCCAGCCGCTCCCGCGGGTGCGCCTGACGGCGCTCGGCGGCGAGGAAGACCAGGAGAGCCAGGTGTTTCCGGGTCCGGAAACGGATCGGATCGCCGCTGGGGCCCCGGAGTTCGGGGACGCCGAGACAGCGCAGGAAGTGGCGTGCGGGCATGGACCCTGAATAGGGCCCGCCCGTCAACCGATCATCAAATCGGGCCGGCACGGCGGCACCCATCGCTGCAGGACTTCACGTGGGCCCGGACGGCGGCCCACCGCTTCCGCCAGGCAAACGGCGTCCCGCAGCGCCGACAGTGCCGGGTGGGGCGCTCGGAGGGAGGACGGTGCCGGCCGGGTCGCTGACGCATCGGGTGATTCTGCTGCCCGCGGGCGACGCCGCAAGCCCCCGCGGCTAAATTGCCCGCACCCTCAATTGCTGGAGCCTTCCGTGGCGTCTGTGCTTCGTGCCCTTCCGATCGTACTCGCCGGCAGCACCCTGCTCGCCTGTGGCGGATCCATCACCGCCGGGGACAGCGCCCGTCCCACGGCCAATCAGCAGAACGAACTCTCGTCGTCGCTGCAGGACGAGGTGACCGGGAGCCTGGCCGCAGTGACCGTCAGCGCGCCCGGGACTCCGGCGTTCTTCCCGGTGATCGCCAACTGTCCCACGGTCTCGAGCACCGCCGACAACGATGGGGACGGCATCCCCGACGACGCGACGCTGACCTTCCAGAATCCACCCTGCGCGGCCACCGGATTCGGCGGCGGGAGCCTCGCGGTGACCGGTGCGGTCCGCATTCAGGACCCGAGCGGTGCCAACAACACCGCATTCGATCTGACGCTCACCGACCTCACCTGGGCCTTTACCGACAGCGCCGGCACGGCGCGCTATACCTCGGTCCGCAACGGAACGCGGAGCCGGATCGGCTCCACGAGCGCAGCCAGGGTCACGAACGCGATTACCATCCAGCGGCTGCGTCCTCCCATCGCGGCCGCGACGCTCAACGTCGCCACCACCGACAGCTTCATCGCCGCCACGCCAGGCGCACTGCTGGTCGGTCAGCCGCTGCCGAGCGGGTTCGTGGTCATCACCGGCTCGATCACCTGGCATCGCAGCACGGAGAACTGGACCCTGGCCGTCGCCACCACCTCGCCGCTCCAGTATGACGCGACCTGCCTGACGACGCCGCAGCGGATCGCGGGGGGCCAGATCACCCTGACAGGGACCGTCGCCAACGTGCCGGGTGTGCTCACCATCACCTGGTCCGGCTGCGGCACGGACCCTGCCCGCCATTGGACCGCTACTCCGCCCTGAGATCGCGATCTGCGGATCTGGGTCTCTGCCGGGCGTCGTGCCCGGTGGCCGCGGGGAGCGGGAGAACTTTTCCAACTATTTGCCGGACAATCAGTTCAGCAGAGTGATCCGGCCCGATCCATCAATTCCAGGGAGGTAGCATGCAGGGTTCGCGGAAGCTCAGGCTTTTTGCCTCTGGTCTCGCGGGAATGCTGGCCCTCGGCGCGTGCGGAGGCGACAGCGGCCCGGCGACGAACTCGACCATCAGCCAGCAGCAGGCGGCGGTGGTCGGTGCAGAGGCGGCGAGTCAGGTCTCGGACATCGCCGCGGGCGTCACCGGATTCACGTTCACCGGTGGCTCATTGGGCAGCGGATTCTTTTCGCGCGCCGCGCTGCGCGGGCGCATGAGCACACTGGACCGGGTGATTCCGCCCCGCTACCGGCCGCAGCTCGCCATGCTGCAGGGCGGCAACGGGCAGTGCGATCCCGCCGTGGCCGGCGACAGCACCGATTCCGATGGCGACGGGATCGAGAACAACGCGACCTACACCTTCACGGCCGGCAACTGCTTCTATCAGGACTCGCTCGGCAATGGCTTCGCGGTGACCGGCTCGGTCTCCATCCAGGACACCGATGGCGGCGCGACCCTGTTCGGCTTCGCGCTCGACATGAGCCGGCTCAAGGTGCTCTTCTACAACGACTCCGCGAGCGCGGGGCTCGACTGGGACGGGACCTACACCGCGAACATCACCTCGACGAGCGCCACGACCAGCCGGCACTTCACGACCCGGTTCCACGTGAACAACCAGATCCCCTACTCCTTCGGGGACAACTGGACGCTCACCTTCGTGCCTGACTCGGCCACGATCGACCCCGCGAGCCAGAGCACGCTGCCGGACGGCACGTTCGGCATCACCGGGTCGTACACCTGGTCCGGCGCGTTCGGCGGCGCCGATGGCGACTGGAACTTCAGCATCAGCACGCCGGCACCGCTCCACTGGAATACCGCGTGCGATGGCCAGGATCCGCCATTCGACGCTGGCCAGCTGCGGGCCTCGATCACCGGCCGGAGCAACGTCGGGTTCACCGCGGACTACAGCGCCTGCGGCACCCCGCCGGCGATCAACAGCTTCGACAACACCGCGTCGGCGCTCCGGTAGCATCGAGCGCAGGACGCAACAACGGCCCGGGCAGCGCTGCCCGGGCCGTTGGCCTGTCTCCCGGTTCTCGTCGCGCGCCGCGCGACCGGCTCACGCCATCCAGCCGGGGCTCGCGATGAGCTCGCGCACCAGGTCGTCGTTGGTGCGGCCCGCGGCTTCGGCCGCGAAGTTGGTGACTACCCGGTGCCGGAGCACCTGCAGCGCGACGGCCTTCACATCGTCGAGGTCGGCCATCGGGCGGCCGGAGATCGCCGCCCGGGCCTTGGCCCCCAGCACCAGGTACTGCGACGCGCGGGGACCGGCGCCCCATTCCACGTACTCCCGGATCGATGGCGGCGCGTCGCCGTCGGCGGGACGCGTCATCCGCGCGAGTGCGACGGCGGCGCGGACCAGCTGCTTCGACACCGGGATCCGGCGCACCAGCTCCTGCATCGCCCGCACCGTCTCCGCATCCAGCACGCTCTCCAGCCGGCCGGCCCTGGTGCCGGTGGTCTGCTCGACGATCGCTTCTTCCTCGCTGCGCGTCGGGTACCCGATGCGGATCTCCAGCATGAACCGGTCGAGCTGCGCCTCGGGCAGCGGATAGGTGCCCTCCTGCTCGATCGGGTTCTGCGTCGCCAGGACGAAGAACGGCTCGGGCAGATGGTAGGTCTGGCCGCCGACCGTGACCTGGTGCTCCTGCATGGCCTGAAGCAGCGCCGCCTGGGTCTTGGGCGGGGTGCGGTTGATCTCGTCGGCCAGGACCACATTCGCGAAGATCGGTCCCTGCACGAATCGAAAGCCGCGCTTGCCGGTGGTCAGGTCCTCCTCGATGATCTCGGTGCCGGTGATGTCGCTCGGCATGAGGTCGGGCGTGAACTGCACCCGGTTGAACGACAGCCGCAGCGCTTCCGCCACCGTGGACACCATCAGCGTCTTGGCGAGTCCCGGAACCCCGATCAGCAGGGCGTGCCCGCCGGCGAGAATCGCGGTCAGCACCCCATCCACGGCCTCATGCTGGCCCACGATCCGTCTGCTGACCTGCGCGCGGAGCTGCTCCACGGCCTGGGCCAGACGAGCCAGCTGTTCAACGTCCGATGGGGCAGAGGCGGCAGTGGTCATGGAGGCCTGGAGAGGAGCCGCTGGTATTCGGCCCGGAGAGGTGTGGAGCGAGTGGTTTGCTCGCGTACGGGCAGGAGGTTAGCGGGTTTCGCTGGAGCGGGCAAACCAGCGTTCAACGTTGCGATGCGAAACATGACTCGACCCCAGGCTCCGGGGCAGGCGGCCGCCAATTTTGCTTGCGAAATATTTCACAAGCCGATAGCTTTGCCCCGGTCATGGAGCCCAAAAAGACGTCCGGGGAGCAGCTGGGCGAGGCCTGGCGGTACGATACCCTGGGGTACACCTTCGCGTTCAGCATCATGCTCTTCGCGGCGGCGGGCTACCTGCTGGACCGCTGGCTCGGCACGAGGCCCATTCTGACGATCGTTGGCACCCTTGCAGGCGCGGGACTGGCCTTCCTGTGGGTGTACCAGAAGGTGCGGCAGGACGAGCGGACGTACCGGCGGGTGCACGGCAAGCCGAAGGATGACGGCGAAACGTGATCCGGTCGTTCGGGGCGGGCGTGCTGCTGACGCTGCTGGTGACGCTCCTGCTGTGGCGGGTGTGGGGTGATTCTGCGGTGCTTCCCGGCGCGGTGTTCGGAGGGATCGCCACGCTGATCCAGGTGCTCGCCGTCCGGGCGCTGCAGCGCGGGTTCCACGGCGCGACCACCACCGCGTTCTTCAAGGGGTTCGGGACCGGGATGCTGCTCCGGATGGGCGGAGTCGTCCTGTTCGTTGTCGCGGTGGTGCTGGATCGCGGGCATTTCCCGCCGCTGCCGGCCGCGTTCGGGTATCTCGGTGTGGTGGTCCCACTGCTCTTTCTCGAGGCACGGTTCGTCCGATGATGCTGATGCTCCAGGAAGCGGTCAACGTCGGTGAAATGGTCCTGCACCACACCGCGGATTCATGCGAGCTCTGGGGCCATGCGATCCCCGGATGTCACCTGACGTACCCGATCAACACGTCGTTCGGACCGACGCGTCACGTCTTCTTCCTGCTCCTGACCGCGGTCCTCGTGTTCGCGACGCTCTGGAGCACCGCGCGGACCATCTCCCGTCAGCGGCCCGGTGCGCCCCCGAAGGGGTTCGCCGGAGCGGTCGAGGGGATCGTGCTCTGGGTTCGCAGCGACATCGCCATCGCGAACATCGGACATGACGGCGCCCGGTTCGCTCCGCTGATCATCACGCTCTTCTTCTTCATCCTGTTCGGCAACCTGATGGGGCTGCTGCCCCACATGGCCACGCCGATGGGCAATCTCGCGGTCACCGGTGCGCTCGCGATCGTGGTGTTCCTGGTCATCGAGATCGGCGGCATGATCAAGCTGGGCCCCAAGGGCTACCTGGCGACGATCTTCCCGCACTTCCCCGGCATGCACGGCCCGGGCGCGGTGGCGATGGCGATCTTCATGTCGCCGATCGAGGTGCTGGGCAAGCTGGTCAAGCCGTTCGCGCTGGCGGTGCGTCTCTTCGGCAACATGACGGCGGGCCACTTCGTGATCCTGTCGCTGCTCGGCATCGTGTTCCTCTTCGGCAATCTCGGCATGTGGAGCTACGGCATCGGCATCACGACGGCGCTGCTGATCGTCGGCATCATGCTGCTGGAGCTGATCGTGGCGCTGCTGCAGGCGTATGTCTTCGCGCTGCTCAGCGCGGTCTTCATCGGGTTGATGCAGCACGAGCACTAGGCGCGCACAACAGTGCGCGCTTGCCATCTCGGAGCCGGTCGCGTTCGCCGGTGTCCGATGTGTAGCCCACCGAATGGCGGGCGAAGCTCACTGGCCTTCGGGCCGTTGGTGGGCCACGGTGACGGCGCCGAGCCGGGAGACTCGGGCAGCGACCGGTGAACGCGAGGATCGGTCCTCTGGCCGGTCCACCTCACTCAATCTCCCACGGGATCTCAAAGGATCTGACATGCTGAACATGCTTGCACTGGTACAGGAGGCGGCCGCGGCGTCGGGCGCGAGCTACGGACTTCTCGGCGCGGGCCTGGCCATCGGTCTCGCGGTGATCGGCGCGGGCTTCGGCCTCGGCCGGATCGGCGGCCAGGTGGCCGAGGCGATCGCGCGCCAGCCGGAAGCGGCGGCGGACATCCGCGGCGCCGGCCTGCTCATCGCGGTGCTGCTCGAAGGCGCCACGATCATCGCGCTGGTGTTCGCGCTGCTCTTCAAGCTTCTCTAAGCGAAAGCGCGGGTTATGACCACGATGCTGCTGCTGTTGGCGCAGGAGGCGGATCATGCCGGTGGTGGCACGCCGACGCCGTTCGCGGTCAACACCGGGCTCGTCATCTGGACCTGGGTTGTCTTCCTCGTGCTGCTGGCCGTGCTCTACAAGTATGCGTTCCCGGCCATCCTGAAGGCGACCGAGGAGCGTGAGCGGACCATTGCCAGGCAGCTCGACGAGGCCGAGAAGGCGAACCACGAGGCCAAGGGCCTGCTCGAGGAGAACCGGAAGCTGCTCGCGGCGGCGCGGACCCAGGCCCAGGCCATGATGGCCGAGGCCAAGGCGGCGGCGGAGCGGGAGCATACGGTCGCCCTCGAAAGGACCAAGCAGGACCAGGACGACCTGCTGGGGCGTGCCCGGCGGGAAATCTCGGCCGAGCGGGACAAGGCGCTGGCGGATCTGCGCCGCGAGGCGGTGGATCTTTCGCTGGCGGCCGCGGCCAAGCTCATCGGGCAGCGTCTCGATGGCGGCAGCGACCGGGCCCTGGTCGAGGGCTACATCGCCTCGCTGGAGAAGCCCAATTGAGACCGGTCACCATCGCTCGTAACTACGCCGAGGCGCTGTTCGAACTCGCGGAGAAGAGCGGGCGGACGGAGGAGTATGCCGGCCTGATGGATGCCGTGGCGGGGGGAATCGCCGCGGCGCCATCGGTGCAGGCGGTGCTGATGTCGCCCAAGGTCACCAAGGCGCAGAAGTCCGCCCTGATGGCGGAGGCGCTCAAGGGCTCGGCGCCGAAGGAGTTCGTGCAGTTCCTGCAGAGCGTGATCCGGCGCGGCCGTCAGGGGCTGTTCGACCTGATGTCCAGCGAGTACCTCGCGCTGCTCGACCTCAAGCTCAACCGGGTACGGGCGTCGGTCACGACCGCCCGCCCCGCCGACGAAGCGCTGCGGCAGAAGCTCACCACGCGCCTCACCGAGGTGATGGGGCGCCAGGTACTCCCCCACTTCATCGAGGATCCCGCCCTGCTCGGCGGCGTCGTCGTGCGGGTGGGGGATCGGGTGTTCGACGGTTCGGTCAAGCGCCGGATGGCCATGCTGCGGCGGGCACTGCTCGCGCGCTAGCCCGGAATCAGGACAGGCGGCCCGCACGGTCGCCTGGCACACCAGGGGCCCATCCTCGCGGATGGGCCCCTGGTGGCGTATTGTGGTCTGCGCCACGCCGGGACTGCGGGGCCCGATGGCGCACTGGGACCTCGACACCTGCCGGATCACCCCCCTCGAGGCGGCGGGCTTCCGGCGGGCTCGTTCCGTCGCTCCCCATGACCGTCTACCTTACCCTCCCATGCTCATCCCTCTGCTTGCACTCTCCGCCCTGGCCCAGGCCTCACCCGGCCCGGGTGGGTCCTACTGGCAGCAGTCCGTCCGCTACGAGATCCACGCCGCGATGGACGAGCCGAGCGGTGTGCTCGCCGGCACTGAGCGCGTGGTGTACGTGAACCACTCGCCCGACGCGCTGACCAGCATCTCGTTCCATCTCCATCTCAACGCCTTTCGTCCCGGGTCCCGCTGGGCCGACGCCGACTCGGTCGAGCGCAGGCGGCGGTACAATGATCTGAAGGATCCCGACTACGCATTCAACCACGTGCGGAATGTGCGGATCATGGGCCAGCCGGTCACGGCGATCTGGCCCTACGCCCCGGACAGCACGATCGTGCGATTCCTGCTGCCGGCCGCGCTCGCGCCGGGCGACTCGATGGTGGTGGATCTGGACTGGGACGCGCGCCCCTCGACAGTTCCCCGCCGGCAGGGCCGTCGTGGCCGCCACTTCGACTTTGCCCAGTGGTATCCGAAGGTCGTGGTGTACGACAAGCACGGCTGGAACGAGCACCCGCTCTATCCCGGCGGCGAGTTCTACGGCGAGTTCGCCACCTTCCTGGTGGATCTCGATGTGGCGGAGGACCAGGTTCTCGGCGCGACGGGCGTACCGATCTGCGGCGATCCCGGGTGGGAGCGGGCCAATCAGGTACCGGACCGTCCGGTCCAGTACCAGCGGGACTACTATCCGAACGCGCCGTCCTGTGCCTCGGTGAATGCGACCGCTCCCGCGCCGGGCCGCAAGCGGGTGGTGTGGTACGCGGAGAACGTCCATCACTTCGCGCTCAGCATGGCCCCGACTACAAGTACGAGGGCTCCGCCTGGGGCAAGGTCGCCATCCATGTGCTGTACCAGCCCGGCGATGAGGCCACGTGGGGCCACGGGATCGCGACGTCGCGCACGGCCAAGGCGCTGGAGTGGCTGGACGGATTCTTCGGCCCGTTCGCCTGGCCGCAGCTGACCAACCTGCATCGCATCGAGGGGGGCGGCACCGAGTTCCCGATGATGGTGCACAACGGCTCGGCGGGACAGGGGCTGATCGTGCACGAAGTCGGGCACAACTACGTCATGGGCATCCTCGCCAACAACGAGTGGCGCGAGGGGTGGCTGGACGAGGGTTTCACCAGCTTCCAGGAATCGCTGTTCGAGGAGGCCCAGCATCCGGGCACGGACGGGTTCCTGCAGTCGGAGCCGTTCCTCACCGGGATGGACCTCGACGGCATCGGCGAGCCGGCGAGTCTGCCGGGCGAGGACTACCGCGATTTCACCAGCTACAACATCAGCATCTACAGCCGGGGCGAGCAGTTCTTCCATGAGCTTCGCTACGTCGTCGGCGACGAGACGCTGCACCGGATCATGCGGACCTACTACGACCGGTGGAAGCTCAAGCACGTGGACGAGGCGGCGTTCCGCGCGGTGGCCGAGGAGGTCAGCGGGATGGATCTCTCGACGCTGTTCGCGCAGCAGCTGCACGGGAACGCGCTGGTGGACTACGCGGTGGGGCGGGTGCGGGTGAGCGAGGGCGGGCACGGAGGCCCGCCCCACCAGGAGTGGGAAACCCGGGTCGAGGTCCTGCGCAAGGCGGAGGGTAAGCTGCCAGTCGAGGTCTGGGTGCTCGCGGAGAAGGATACTGCGGTGGTGCGCACGGACGGTCTCGCCGCGACGGAATGGGTCACGGTGGAGACGAGGTCGCCGCCGAAAGAGGTCCTGCTCGATCCCCGGCTCCGCACCCGCGACTGGAACCGGCTCAACAACGTCTGGCGCAAGGGATTCCTCGGCATCACCTCGCGCGAGCCGAAGCGCGAGCGCTACCTCGACACCTGGTTCAGCGAGCGCACGGCGCGCGATCACCGGACCGAGGGCTGGATGCCCACGGCCTGGTACAACGACGCCGGCGGCATCACGCTCGGTCTCAGGAGCCGGGAGAACTACTTCGGGCGCTTCGAGGAGAATCAGGCGCTGTTCAGCTACGGCACCGGCTGGCAGAGCGAGCGGGCGCTCAAGGTGAAGGACCGGGACTACTTCGTGCGGGTGAAGAACCCGACCTGGCTCCGGAGTCCCGGTCTCTCGCAGACGCTGGAGGCGTACGACGTCGAGGGCCGGTTCGGTGCCCGGCTCGCCGTGGAACGCACCCGGCGGGACCACCTGAGCTTCGGGCCGACGACCACATTCGGGCTGGGCGTGACCTGGCTGCAGCCGGACGACTTCCGCTATCTCGATCGCGGCTATTATGACGACGCGGGCACCGTGGAACTCGCGATCAGCGGCTCGAAGAAAGACCGGGTCGGGATGTGGGACCTCGGTACGAGGACGGTGCTCGCCGGCGGGCTGGCGTACAATCGGCGCGGGCTCGCCGCGGCCACCGGGCGCCCGGAGGTCGATCCGTTCTATGGTCGCTTCACGCTCGAGGCGACGGCACGCCGGAGTCTCGGTACCCAGTGGGGACTGGGACTCCGGTTCTATGGCGGCGTCAGCACCAGCGGCGACAACCCGGTCAAGCAGCGGCAGATCTATCTGGCCGGCGCCGATCCGCTCGAACAGTTCAGCAATCCCTTCCTGCGTTCGCGCGGGGCCCTGCTTGCTCCGGCCCGATCTGTACTACCACGCCGCCGGCGGTGGTGACCTGCGCGGCTTCGACCCACGGCTGTCGACCGAGGCGCTGGTCGCAATCAACCTGGAACTCGAGCGCACCCTCCTCCGCCGGCGGAACGCGAAGCTGTTCAACCGCGTGGCGCTGGCCGCATTCGGCGACGCGGGACAGGGCATCGGCGGCGTGGCCGATCCCACCCTCGGCAAGCCGCTTCGCTTCCTCGCCGATGCCGGTGTGGGGATCCGCGCCGAGCACCGGATCGGCCAGACACGAGTGACCACGCGGGCGGACTTCCCGCTCTGGGTGAGCAAGCCGGCCCTCGCGCAGGACCGCCGTCCGGGGGCGAAGGAAGCGGGCTTCCGGTGGACCTTCAGCTTCGAGCCCGCGTGGTGAACATCCCCGGACTGCCTGACTTCACCGACCGGCGCGCGCTCTTCAAGAGCTCGGTCGGGAAGTGGCTGGAGCAGGCGATGGAGAATGCGGAGCGACGGGTCGCTCCGGAGCGGTATCTCCGGCCACCAGGGTCGCTGCCCGAGATGGCGTTTCTGGCGGCCTGCACCCGCTGCGGGGACTGCATCACGGCATGCCCGCCATTCGCGATCCGGAAGGCTCCCACCAGCGCCGGGCTCGCCGCGGGGACGCCGTACATCGACACCTCGATTCAGGCCTGCGTGGTCTGTGAAACGATGCCCTGTGCGCGGGCCTGTCCGACCGAGGCCCTGACACTGCCATCCGAGGGCTGGGCTGGCTATCGTCTGGCAGCGCTGGAGTTCGTGCCGGAGCGGTGCGTCACCTTCAGCGGGACGCGCTGCCGGGCCTGCGCCGATGCCTGCCCGGTCGGCGAACGGGCGCTGGCCATCGATGACGATGGCCATCCGGTGCTCAAGGCCGAGGGGTGTGTGGGCTGCGGCATGTGTGTGCGGGCGTGCATCACCTCGCCGTCCTCGTTCATTCTTCGTCCACTGGAGGGCTGATGCCTGACGTGCCGTATCGGGTCGAGAAACCGTGGGGCTACGAGCTGATCTGGGCCCGAACCGACCGCTACGTCGGGAAGATCCTCCATGTGAAGGCCGGTCAGGTCCTGAGCCTGCAGTATCACAACAAGAAGGATGAGACGATGCACGTCCTTTCGGGCGAACTCATCCTGCGTACCCAGCCGGGCGACACCCTCGTGTCCCGCGCCTTCAGGGCCGGTGAGTCGGTGCACATCCCGCCCACCCTCATTCACCAGATCGAGGCCGTCGTGGATACCGATGTGCTGGAGGCCTCGACGGCCGAACTCGACGATCTGGTGCGTCTCTCGGACCGCTACGGAAGGAGCTGAAGCCGATGCAGGTGATCATCCCGCTCGCCGGCAAAGGCACGCGACTCCGGCCGCATACCCATCTGGTTCCCAAGCCGATGCTCAAGGTGGCGGGACGGCCGGTGATGGACTGGGTGATGGACAAGCTTCAGGGGCTCGAAGTCTCGGAGCTGATCTACATCACGGGCCATCTCAAGGAGCAGGTCGAGGAGTACACCCGCGCCAACTACAAGTACCCGAGCCGCTTCATCGAGCAGAAGGTGCAGGACGGCACGGCGGGCGCGGTGAACCTGGCGCGGCCCTATGTGAAAGAGCCGGTGCTGATCGTCTTCGTGGACACGGTCTTCGAGGCGGACCTCACGCTGATCAATCGCACGTCGGCGGACGGGATCATCTGGGCCAAGGAGGTCGAGGACTACCAGCGCTTCGGCGTGGTGGTCACCGACAAGGATGGCTACATGACGAAGATCGTGGAGAAGCCCTCCACGCCGATCTCCAAGCTCGCGAATATCGGCCTCTACTACATCAGAGACACCGCGGCGCTGTGGCGGGGGATCGACCATGTGCTCGCCAGTCCGACCAACAAGGGCGAGTACTATCTCACCGATGCCTTTCAGCACATGATCGAGCACGGCCGCAAGATCCTGACCGCCGAAGTCGGCGGATGGTACGACTGCGGCAAGCTCGACACGCTGCTCGAGACCAATGAGATCCTGCTCAGGAAAGGCTCGGCCCGGCGCCGCGAGTTCCCCGGCGTCACCATTCACGATCCGGTACTGATCCAGGATGGGGTCACCATCGAGAAGAGCGTCATCGGTCCGAATGTGACGCTGGAAGCGGGAACCAAGGTGGCCAACAGCAACCTGAGCCACACGATCGTCGGCCAGAAGAACACGATCACCGACACCACCCTGCATCACTCGATGCTCGGCGACCGGGTGACGGTGAGCGGATTCAAGGGGACGACGACCCTCGGCGATGACTGCGAGGTCGTCGGCGGGGTCTAGGCCTTCGGGGAGCCCGCATGGGCCGAAGCAGCACGATACCCGGGTAGCGGTGGAACAATTGCTCCACCGCTACCCGTTTTTCGCGGCCTGTTCGATCTCCGCGACGAGCGCCCGGATGTCCTCGTCGGTGGTCCGGTGGCCGCAGCAGCAGATCCGGAGCGAGAGCGCGCCCCGGAGCCGAGTCGTGGACAGGAAGAACCGGCCGTTCGCGTTGACGCGATCGAGGACGCGCTGGTTGAGCGCGTCGAGCGCCGCGGGATCGTCCACGCCCGGCGGATGAGCCCGAAAGCAGCACACGGCCAGCCGCGCCGGCGAAAGGACTTCGAGGTCGGAGCTCGCCCTGACCAGCCGCTCGGCAAGCTCAGCCCTGCCGATCCCCGCGTCGATCGCCGTCGCGAGCTGCGCCGTCCCGAAATAGCTCACCCCCAGCCATACCTTCAGCGATCGCGCGTACCGGGTCAGCTGCTCCCCGTAGTCCGCGAAGTTCACCTCGCCGCCCGACTGGTCCAGATCACGCAGGTAGTCAGGCAGGATGTGGAATGCGTCGAAGAGCCTGCGCGGCTCCCGGACCAGCAGCGACCCGCACTCGAACGGCATGTAGAGCCACTTGTGCGGATCGAGCGAGACGCTGTCGGCGAGGCCGATGCCATCCAGTTCCACCCGTCCCCGCTCGCTGAGCGCGGCGAACCCGCCATACGCGCCATCGACATGCAGCCAGATCCCCTCGTCCCGGCAGAGGGCGGCGAGCTCGCGCAGGGGATCGGTGGCGCCGGTGTTGGTGGTGCCGGCGCTCGCCACGACGGCCAGCGGGATCAGTCCGGCGGCGCGGTCGGCGGTCAGGGCCTGACGGAGGGTCTCCATCTGGAGCCGGAAGCCGGCATCAGCCGGCAGCGCCCGGATGTTGGCCCGCGGTACGCCGGCGATCCATGCGGCGCGCGTAACGGAGCTGTGGGTCTGATCGGAGGAGTACACCGTCAGCCTCGGCAGCCGGTCCGACGCTTCGCCCACGGCCGCGTGGCGGGCGGCCACGATCGCCATGAGGTTGGCGGTGGATCCGCCGGAGGTCAGCAGCCCGCCCGCGCCCTCCGGCATGCCGATCCACTGCCGAAACCATTCGAGGACCGTCAATTCCAGCATCGCGGGCCCGCTCGCGACCCGCCACGCCCCGCCGAAAAAGTTGTAGCCCGCCGCGAGCCAGTCACCGAGCACGGCAGGAAAAGTCGGGCAGCCCTGGACGTACCCGAGGAATCCCGGATGTGGCTCCGGCGTATGATGCGGGAAGACTCGTTCATCGAGGAAGCCGAGCAGCGCATCGAACGTCTGCCCATGCAGGGGGGGCGGTGAGGCGATCAGCCGCTCCGCTTCGCTCCTGGGGAGGTACTTGAAGAGCCGCTGGTCGCGCAGTCCGGCGAGGTGCGCGGCGACGTGGTCGGCCACCTGGCGCCCGAGGCGCTGCATGGTGGCATGATCGAGATCGAGGGGTGAACGGCGGGTGGTCATGGGCGAATCATCCTTCACGTTCGTTCAGAGTTCAATCCCTTGACTCGGCCTCGGCCTCACAAGCACGTTTATCACCGTCCCTGAGCCCCCATGACGACGACCACCGACCTCTACCGCTCGTATCTCGACCTTCGCTGGCACTTCGATCCCTCCTCGGCCAGTGCCGCGGGGGTGACGACGCATGACGAACAGCTGGCCGACTACTCGGCGGTGCCGATGCGGCAGCATCTCGTCGCCTTCAAGGCGATCGCGGCGGCGGTCGAGCAGCTCGAGGTCGACGACCCGCAGGAGGAGATCGACCGCACCGCATTCCTCGACGAGGTGCGGATGGCGATCTTCCGGTTCGAGCATGAGCGGCCGCACGTGCACGATCCGACCTTCTGGCTCTCCCACCTCTACGGCGCGTTCCACACCCTGCTCCGTCGGCGCAATGCGGCCCCGGCCGATCGGGCGCGGGCGCTGCTGGGCCGCCTGCGGGCGACCCCTGCCTACCTCAAGGCTGCGCGCGAGACGATTCAGGATCCGCCCCGCGTCTTCCTCGACACCGCCACCCAGCTCGCCGACGCCGGTCCCCGACTGCTGGTGGACGTCGCCCGGGTCGCGCGGGAATCGGACCCCGAGAGCGCCAGCGCGATCGACGATGCCCTGGGCGAGGCCGAGGCGGCGCTGACGCGGTTCGGCATGGCGCTCAGAACCGAGTTGCGCGCCCATCACGATGATCTGTCCTTCGCGATCGGGGAAGAGCAGTTCAACCGGCGGCTCCACCACGAGCATGCGTTGCAGGCGACCGCGCCGGAGCTGTATCGCTACGGACTCCATCTCGCCGAGGAGACCGAGGCCGAGCTGGTGAAGCTGGCCCGGGAGATCGACCCGACCGTGCACTGGCGGACCATCGTGGAGCGGCTGCGCACCCAGGCCGCGCCCGGCAGCGATCTGGTGGCCGAGTTCCAGGATGTGGTCGAGCGGGCGCGGCACTTTCTCGAGGCCCGCAATCTCGTCACGATTCCCGAAGGACGTCTCGAGGTCGTGGAGACGCCCGCCTTCCTTCGGCCGCTGATGCCGTTCGCGGCCTACAGTCCGCCGGCGGTGTTCGGCGATCAGCGCGTCGGCACCTTCTACGTGACTGTGCCGGTCGACGGCCACGAACCGCCGGCCGCGACCAACTCGGTCCACGAGATCGCGGCGACGGCGGTGCACGAGGCGTGGCCCGGGCATCATATGCAGATGCTGACCGCGCGCAACGCCGTCTCCGAAGTCCGGCGGGTGAGCTGGACTCCCGTCACCGTCGAGGGCTGGGCCCTCTACTGCGAGGAGCTGATGGCGGAGCAGGGCTTCTATGCCTCGGCGGAGGAGCGACTGTTCCAGCGACTGCACCTGCTCTGGCGCGCCATCCGCATCGTGCTCGACGTCGGGCTCCACACCCGGGGGATGACCCCGGAGCAGGCGGTGGACATCCTGGTCGACCGGGTGGCGATGGACCGCGCCAAGGCAGAGGCCGAGGTGAGCCGCTACTGCGCCGCGCCGACATATCAGCTCAGCTATGCCGTCGGGCGGCGCGAGTTCCTGCACCTGCGCGAGGCCTGGCGCGAGAGCGTCGGGCCGGATGTCCCGCTTCGCCAGTTCCACGATACCGTGCTCGCCTATGGCGGGCTTCCGGTGTCGCTCATCCGCTGGGGGATGGGCCTCGGGATCGATGAGTGACGCCTCCGAGGCGCGGCCCGGACCCGGTCCGGCCGACGCCTCGTCCATCCCCGCCACCGTCAAGGGTCTGTCCCTCGTCTCGCTGTTCAACGACTTCTCGAGCGAGATGGTCTACCCGCTGCTGCCGGCGTTCATCGTCGGCACGCTCGGCGGAAGTGCCACGGTCCTCGGGGCCCTCGACGGTGCGGCTGACCTCACGGCAGCCGCCGCCAAATGGGTCAGCGGTGACCTCGCCGACCGACCCGGCTGGCGGAAGCCGCTGATCATCCTCGGATACTTCTCGGCGATCCTCATCCGCCCCTTCATGGCGGCGGCCTCCGCGGCGTGGCAAGTCGTCGGCTTCCGGGTGGTCGATCGTCTCGGCAAGGGGATGCGGACCCCCGCGCGCGATGCGATGATCGCGGACGTCACCCCACCGGCGCTGCGTGGCCGAGCCTTCGGCTTTCATCGCGCCGCAGACCATTTCGGCTCCATCCCCGGTTCGCTGATCGCCTGGTGGCTGCTCAATCACTCCGTGAACGTGCGACAGGTACTGAGCTGGAGCGTGCTCCCGGGCGTCCTGGCTGGTCTGATCCTGCTTTTCGTCCTGCGCGGCGCGCCGGTGGACGTTCGGGCGGGATCCGCGGACGCGGCTGAGGTGAACGACGCCACCGGCCGCATCTTCTGGGTTCCCGTGGTCAGCCTGGCGATTCTGGTGCTGCTCCGCCTGCCGGAGACGCTGCTCCTGCTCCGGCTTCAGGATCTCGGTGTGGCCGTCGCGACGATCCCGCTGGTCTGGGCCGGGCTGCATGTGGTCCGCAGCCTGGTGTCGTATCCAGGAGGGTGGGTCTCGGATCACCTTGGCCAGAGGGGTACCGTCGCCGCCGGCGGGCTCCTCTTCGCAACGACGGCGCTCGGGCTCGGCTTTCCGCTCAGCGAGCCGATGGCCATCCTCGTGTTTCTGGCCATGGGGATGGTTGCGGGGCTCACCGAATCCGCCGAGCGGGCGCTGGTGGCCCGGCTGGCGCCGAAGCGGACCGGTCGCGGCTTCGGGGCCTACCATGCCGTCACCGGACTCGCCGCCCTGCCCGCCGCGCTCGGTTTCGGCCTGCTCTATACCCATCTCGGAGGCGACCGGGCACTTTGGGCCTCGGCCGGGGGTATGCTACTGGCGTCGCTTGGATGGCTCCTGGTGTCGACGCCCGGGCCCGCCGTCGCGCGCTGACGCGGTCGCCATGGTCCCCTTGAACTCCAGAACGCTCTTCTCAGGCGACCGGCTGGGTCGCCGTAACGGGATGACGATGCAACGCACGCTCACACCGATGGCAGTGCTCCTGGCCGTGCTCACTGCCCGGCCCGCGGTCGCGCAGGTCCAGATTCGCATCGGCGATCCCGGCCGTACGACCTACTCTGAGATCCACGAAGGGCTTCGTGATTCGACCCCCGCGGCCGACTCGGTGAGTCGCATCCTCACGGCGACCAGCTCCCGGACGCTGTGGCCGATCGTCTGGCGGATGATGCGCGGGACGGTCAACTGGGATGTCGGCGTCCTCGCGCTCACCCGGATCGCGGAGTTGCGGGAGCCTGCGAGTGCGGACAGCGTGCGGGTATGGCGGAGGCGGATCGCCAATCATGAAATCCCGCCACCGCCGGCGACCGATCTGGCCGACGCCCTTCCGGCCTTTCATGCCATCGAGCTCGAACTCGATCGCGCGAGGCAGGGGGACCTCGCCATACTCGACGATCTGCTGCCACGGATTCCGGACGGCGCGTACGACCTCGGAGATGCGTGGGTCTTCGGCCGGCTCGGCGCCGGCGCGGCCGACACGCTCGCCAGCCGCTTTCTGGCGACGAGCGACCAAAGTCTCCGGATCCGCTATCTCACGCTGCTGTCGTTCTCGCAGGACACGGCGCTGATCCCGCTGCTGGCGCGGATCTTCGTGGCGCCGGACAGCTTCAGTCTGCCGCTCCGCATCGGTACCCGCGCCTCCGACGGGCTGCTCTGGATCGGCACCAGGCAGAGCGTGCAGGCGCTGCTTGGCGCGCGGGATGCCGCCCGGGCCCGCGGGACCTACGCGGACCCCAGGCTGGGTCATGCCGATCTGGATTTTCTCGGGAATGACAGCTCGATGGTCATCAGCCGGACGGGACGCTGGCTGACGGAGTGGATGCAGAGGCTGCGTTAGGCGTCGGCCATCAGCCCGCCAGGAGGCCGAAGCCGGTTCGCGCCCTGCATCAGCTCCCGCTGACTTCCGCCACGCCGCCCGACACCACGAACGCCATCACCTTGGAACTCGGGGCCGTGAGCGGCACCACCCGATCGCGCGGGAAGAGCAGGACCTGTCCGGCGAAGCTGTAGGAGAACGGCAGATACACCGTGACGTGATCGGCCATGCCGAGTTCCTCGAGGGAGTCCTGGGTCAGGAAGCCGATCGCCCTGGAGCCCGCGACGGGATCGAGCGTCACCACCACCGGCTGCTGGAACCGCTTCTTCTCCCCGACGAAGGCGCCGGTCACGTCCTTGATGCCGCTGTACAGCAGGCGTACGCCGGGGAGCTTCTCGAGGAGCTGGTCGATCCAGTCGAGCATCCGCCGCGCCAGGAAGTTCGAGGCGAGGAAGCCGATGAGCGTCACCAGCGCGAGGGTCGCCAGGAACCCCACGCCCGCGATCGGAATCCCCAGCCAGCTGTCCACCGTGGTGAACACCTTCCAGAGCACGTAGAGCGTGAGCGCCGCTGGTGCGGTGAAGATGAGGCCGTTGAGGAAATACCCCACGAGTCGTTTCATCGGAGCTCCGAGTGAGGGGGCTTCAGCAGCAGCGGGTCGGGCCGTCCCCGTAGCGCGATCGCAGGTACAGCTCGAAGAACTCGCGTTCCGTCGGCGGCGGCCAGTCGGGGTGCCGCCGCTGGAGGTGTCTAAGGTACTCGGCGTAGTCCGGCATGCCGACGACCCGGCGGAAATCCGACAGACAGGACTGCAGGCGTTCCCGCGCCCGGACCCACAGGGGCCCTCGTCTCACCCACGCACCGGCGGGTTCGACCCCGGGCTCAATCGGCATACGCGGACTCCACGATCGCGGCTTCCGACATCACCGGCGCCCGGCGCCCGCTGAGCAGCAATGCCCACTGCCACACCGAGGAGCAGACCACCGCGAGGACCACGATGACGAACAGGCTCGCGACCACGGCGTTCAGGTGATCGTTGAAGATGAGCCGGGCGCCGCGGGATGGTTCCATTGAGCCCGCCGCGATCTCGCCCGCGACCGCGCGGGCGTCGGCGAGGAAGCCGATGCGGCGTTCGGGCGAGAAGATCTTCTGCCAGCTCGCGGTCAAGGTCACCGCGAGCAGCCACGCCAGTGGCAGGAGGGTGACCCAGAGAAAGCGCGCCTTGCGGTACTTGATGATGAGCGTGGTCCCGACGCAGAGCGCGACGGAAGCCAGCAGCTGGTTGCTGATGCCGAACAGGGGCCAGAGCGAGTTGATCCCGCCGAGCGGATCGAGCACGCCCTGCACCAGGAAATATCCCCAGGCGAGCACCACCAGCAGCGACGACAGGATGATGCTCGGGTACCAGGAGGTGCGTCCCATCGGCGCCCAGAGGTAGCCGCCCAGCTCCTGCAGCATGAAGCGTCCGACCCGCGTGCCGGCGTCGATGGTGGTGAGGATGAACAGCGCCTCGAACATGATCGCGAAGTGATACCAGAGCGCCAGCAGGTGCTCGCCGAAGGCACCGCTGAAGAGCGTTGCCATTCCGACCGCGAGCGAGGGTGCCCCACCGGTGCGGCCGAGCAGCGTCGACTCGCCCACGGAGCGGGCGAGCTGCTCGATCTGTCCGGGCGTGACGACGAAGCCCCAGGTCCGGATCGTCTCGGCGGCGGCCTGCGCGTTCCCTCCCAGCTTGCCCAGCGGGACGTTGATGGCGAAGTAGATCCCCGGATCCAGCACCGCGGCGGCGCAGAGGGCCATGACGGCGACGAACGATTCCATCAGCATGCCGCCATACCCGATGAGCCGGGCATCCTCCTCCCGGCGCACCATCTTGGGTGTGGTGCCGCTGGCGACGAGCGCATGAAAGCCGCTGATCGCGCCGCAGGCGATGGTGATGAACGCGAAGGGAAACAGCTTGCCGGCGAAGACCGGGCCGGTGCCGTCGATGAACTGGGTGAGCGCCGGCAGCCGCAGCAGCGGCATCTCGATCAGGATGGTGGCCGCGAGCAGCACGATCGTGCCGATCTTCATGAAGGTCGAGAGATAGTCGCGCGGCGCGAGCAGCATCCAGACCGGCAGCACACTGGCCACGAAGCCGTAGACGATCAGCGCCAGCGCGATCATCACCGGGGTCCAGGAGAACAGCGGGGCCAGCGCCGGGGAAGCCGCGACCTGCTGACCGCCGACCAGCGCGAGCAGCAGCAGCACCACGCCGATGGCCGAGGCTTCGCCGGTGCGCCCTGGGCGCCAGGCCTTCATCCAGAATCCCATGAGGATCGCGATGGGAATCGTGCACGCGATCGTGAAGAGTCCCCAGGGGCTGTCGCGGAGCGCGTTGACGATCACCAGCGCCAGCACCGCGAGCAGGATGATCATGATCGCGAGGATCGCCACCATCGCGGCGAGCCCCGTGAGGCTGCCGATCTCCTCCTTGGCCATCTGGCCGAGCGACCGGCCGTCGCGCCGCATCGAACCGATGAGGATGATGAAGTCCTGCACACCGCCGGCCAGCACCACGCCGAACACGAGGTACAGCGTGCCTGGCAGGTAGCCGAACTGGGCGGCGAGGACCGGGCCGATCAGTGGTCCCGCGCCTGAGATGGCGGCGAAGTGATGACCGAACAACACCCAGCGCGTGGTGGGCACGAAGTCGCGGCCGTTGCCGAGCCGCTCCGCGGGAGTCGCGCGCCGGTTGCTGAGGCCGAAGATCCGGTCGGCGATCATGCGGCTGTAGAAACGGTAGGCGATCAGGTAGGTGCCTATCGCGGCGAGCACCAGCCAGGCGGCGCTGACCGGTTCGCCGCGCGCGAGCGCCAGCATTCCCCAGCCGGTCGCACCGGCGAGGGCGACGAGAATCCATACGATGGTCATCATGCCGGCTAATCTACGTTTCCAGGGCCTCGCCCGTCAGCGGTTCTCGGGCCGTCGGCCGGCCCCGCTGCCTCTCTTGCCGACCCCCCGGCTCGCCCGTACCTTGCCCAGCCATGCCAGCCCTTTTCGAAGGATTTGGTGGCGGGGCGTGGGATCCGGAGCCGGAACACTCCGGCACCACCCTCGAGCAGCCACTGCCGCAGCCGGTGTCGAGCGGATTCGCGGGCAAGGTCGCCGTGGTCACCGGCGGTGCGACCGGGCTTGGCCGTTGCATCGCGATGGAATTCGCGCGGCAGCGGTGCAAGGTGGCGTTCTGCTACGTGGACCTGCCGGGCCGCGACGTCACCGCGCAGGCGCTGCTCACCGAGACGGCCTGCACCGCCATGGGCGGGGAGGTGTATGCGGCGCGCTGCGACGTCCGGGATCGGGCCTCCGTCGAGCGGTTCCTCACCGACACCGTCGAGCGGTTCGGCACGGTGCACTTCCTGGTCAACAACGCCGGCATCGCCATGGACGGGGCGCTCTGGCGCATGACGGATGAAGCGTGGCGCGAGGTGCTGGACACCAACGTGACCGGTGCGTTCAACTGCATCCGGACCGTCGCCCAGATCTTCCGCAAGCAGCGGTACGGCAAGATCGTCAGCGTGAGTGCGCATCAGGCGGGGCGCCCCGGATTCGGTGTGGCCAACTATGCCGCGAGCAAGGCGGCACTCGAGGGCCTCACCCGCGCCGCCGCCGTCGAACTCGGGCCGGCCAACGTCAACGTCAACGCGGTCGCGCCTGGCTTCATCCGGACCGAGCGGATGACGATGCTGCCCAAGGAAGTGATCGAGCGCGCCCGGAAGCACAGCGTCCTCGGCCGCGTGGCGGAACCGGAGGATGTCGCGAACGTCATCACCTTCCTGTGTTCCGATGAAGCCCGCCACGTGACGGGCCAGACCCTCGTGGTCGATGGAGGGCTGTCGCTGGAGTAGGGCCGTTGGCGCCCATGGACGTGCGCGCTTACAATTACCCCCGTGCCAAAACGCTCCCCTCTGTGGCTGTCGGCGCTTGCCCTGGTCACCCTCGCATGCGGGGGAAAACCGGCCGCCCCGACACCGGCCCGCTCATCGGCACCGCCGCGCGAGCCGATCAAGCCCCTCGTCACGACCGGTCTGGCCGGCCAGCCGATCGCGGTCACGCCGATCACCCTGGTCATCGCCACCGACACGCTGCCCCGAATCGCCCCACTCAACGACCGGATCACCGCGCTCGCCTGGGCCGACTCGATCATCGGTGAGGCGTTTCTCGCCCGAGGGCCCGAAGTGAAGTGGGTGCTGCCGCCGGACCTGCGGAAGGTGGCCCGCCGGGCCCCGACCGTCGCCCCCGATCCGGACCGCATGGGGCAGTCGATGCTCCGCGCCCCCGAACTCAAGGATATCCCCGACCCGCTCCGCAGCCAGTTGCGCTCGCTCATGGCGCTGGTGGGGGGGCGCTTCGTGATGGTGCCCGCGGCGCTCAGCTTCGTGCCGGACACCTCGGGACAGATCCGCGCGGAGCTCTCGCTCGTGCTGGCCGACACCCGGACCGGCAAGATCATCTGGCGCACCGTCGCCTGGGGCCTTGGTGCCACGCCTGCCCGCGCGCTCAGCACCGCGATGGAAACCGTGCTTCCCGTCGGACTCGGACTTCAATGACCTACAATGTGACGCTGATTCCGGGCGACGGGATCGGCCCGGAGATCACCGCGGAGACCGTCAAGGTGCTCGAGGCCACCGGACTGCCGTTCGAGTGGGACGAGCAGCTGGCCGGCGTCGCGGCCGTCGACGCGACCGGCACGCCGCTTCCCGACGCGACCATCGAGAGTATCCGGCACCGGAAGCTCGCGCTCAAGGGCCCGCTCACGACGCCGATCGGCACCGGGTTCCGCTCGGTGAACGTGCAGCTGCGCAAGGAATTCGAGCTGTTCGCCAACATCCGGCCGGCGCGCTCGTTCGTGCCGGGCGGCCGGTTCAGCGACGTGGACATCGTGCTGGTGCGGGAGAACCTGGAGGGGCTGTACGTCGGCGTCGAGCACTTCATCGCGATCGGCGGCGATCCCCGCGCGGTCGGCGAGTCGACCGCGATCGTCACCCGCGCCGGCTGCGAGCGGATCATCCGCTACGCCTTCCAGTATGCGCTGACGCATGGCAGGAAGAAGGTCACGATCGTCCACAAGGCCAACATTCTCAAGATGGTCAGCGGCCTCTTCCTCGAAGTCGGCAAGCGGATCGCCAAGGAGTACGAGGGCCGGGTGCAGTCCAACGACATGATCGTCGACAACTGCGCCATGCAGCTGGTGCTCAAGCCGGAACAGTTCGACGTGATGGTGACCACCAACATGTTCGGCGACATCCTGAGCGACGAGGTCTCCGGCCTCGTCGGCGGGCTCGGGCTGGCACCGGGGGCCAACATCGGGACCCACGCCTCGATCTTCGAGGCGGTGCACGGCAGCGCGCCCGATATCGCCGGCAAGGGCATCGCCAATCCCGCCGCCCAGATGCTCGCCGCCGCGATGATGCTGGACCACCTCGGTGAACTCGAGCGCGGGCGCCGGATCCGGGCCGCGATCGAGAAGACCATCGTCGAGGACAACATCCGCACCCGCGATCTCGGCGGCACGGCCTCGACCCGGGACTTCGGGGATGCTGTCGCCAAGCGGGTGGGCTGAGGTCCCCTGCGCCCGATGTGAACGCCGGGTCGCCGGGCTGGGCTGGGGCGAGCTCTGCCCCGACTGCCGGGCCGAGCGTTCCCGCCGTGCAAATCGCCTTGCCCGCCGCATCTCCATCCCGGCAACCCTCCTCGTCGGACTGTATGTGATCGTGCGCGTGCCAGCGCTTCCCGTTGCGCGGTTCTACGGGCTGCTGGCGGTGCTGACCACCTACATCGTCGTC
This sequence comes from uncultured Gemmatimonadales bacterium, assembly GCA_963817435.1. Classification (GTDB taxonomy): domain Bacteria; phylum Gemmatimonadota; class Gemmatimonadetes; order Gemmatimonadales; family GWC2-71-9; genus JADJOM01. The sequence continues at coordinate 745,016 of CAWFNY010000002.1, read as the reverse complement.
CGCAAGGTGGTACACCGGGTTGCCCTCGAGATGTTGCCCCGGTGACTTTCACGGCAGGGAGACCCACAATGACGACCACGATTCGGCCGCACCAGGGCCCGGTGACGCGCTCCGGTATGCTCGCGCTGGCAGCGGTTTCGCTTCTCGCGGCATCCTCCGTCACGCCGCTGTCGGCCCAGAGTCCCGCACCGACCAGCCTCACGCTCTACAACGACGGCCGAGTCCTCGTCCGCCGGCTCCTCCCCCTCGATATCCGCAAGGGTGATTCAGAGCAGCGAGTCGCCCTCGGGCCGGTCGATCCCGCGAGCGTCTTCACGCTCGACTCGGCCGTGTCGATCGTCGGGTCCGCCTACGACGGCTCGGTGGACTACGCCAGCACCATGCGCCGCGCCCTCGGTCGCAGGCTGACATTCCGCTCCGGCAAGGACACGCTCAGTGCCGAGCTCGTCGGGCATCGACCCCGAGCGCTACAAGCTGCCGGATGGCACCATCACCTTCGAGCGGCCCGGCTCGCCGCAATTCCCGGCCGACCTGGTGCTGCTCGAACCCACGCTCCGGCTCTCGCTCAGCAGCGCCCAGCCCCGCAAGGAGCTGGCGCTCGCCTACTTCACCCAGGGCGGTGGCTGGTATGCGAGCTATCAGGCGGTCATCACGGGCAGCAGCGTGCGGCTGAGCGGGCAGGCGGTGGTGAATGGCGGGCCGCTCCGCGTGAAGGATGCCGAGCTGCAGCTGCTGGCGGGTCAGGTGAACGTCGCGCAGGTGCCGCAGGAAAACCGCGCGCGCGCCGAAGGCTTCATGGTCGCGAAAGCGGCGGCGGCCGAGGTGATGCCGAGTCAGGAAAAGGTCGGGGAGTTCCATCTCTACAGCCTGCCGGGGCGTGCCTCACTGGAGCCCGGCATCATCACCACCGTCGGGACTCTTCCCGCCCGCCATGGCCAAGATCCGGAAGATCGTTCGAGGTGCTCGGGCAGCTCCCGTACTGGGGCGGACTCGAGCAGAACGGCAACGATGACGAGGTGCCGGTCAACGTCACCTACACCGTGCAGCGCCCGCGCAAGACCGACCTGGGTGACCGGCCCCTCCCCGGCGGGGTGGTGCGACTGTTCGAACCCGACAGCGCCGGCCGGCTGCAGCTGATCGGCGAGGCGGCCATCGATCACTCACCCGCGGGCGAGGATCTCCGGCTCGCGGCGGGGACGGCCTTCGACCTGCAGGCCAAGCGGATCCAGACCACCTTCACCACGAAGCGCGACAGCGTCGGCGGATCCTGGCGCACCATCGCGACGGCGGACTACAAGGTCACGCTCACCAACGCCGGCGATGCCGCGGTCTCGATCGACGTCATCGAACAGCGCGGCGGCGAGTGGAGCATCATCTCCAGCAGCGTGAAGCCCACCAGGATCTCCTCCACCCGGACCAGCTTCCAGGTCCCGGTGCCGGCCCGGGGCAAGGCCACGCTGACCTACCGCGTCCGGGTCGTCTGGTGAGCGAAGTCGTCGTCGCCCACCTCTCCGATCTTCATTTCGGTGCCCGCGCCGATCTGCCGCAGCTCGCCGCGCTGGAACGCTTTCTCCCCACGCTGGCCCCGCAGGTCCTCGTCGTCTCCGGCGACGTGACCCAGCGGGCCCGGCATGGGGAGTTCCAGTGCGCACTCCGGTACCTCGAGGGACTCGCCGCGATCGCGCCGTTTCATGTCGTCCCCGGCAATCACGATGTGCAGTGGTGGCTGAGCCCGCTTGGCCTGCTGGGCCAGCGGGCGCTGCACGAGAAGTGGCGCCGCTACTTCGGGGAAAACCTGACACCGGTGCTCCAGCTCGACGGGATCATTGTCGCCGGCATGCTCTCCGCCAACGGCGTGGCGTGGGGAGCACTGACACCCAATCCGAACGACACGGCGGTGAAGGGCAACCTCCCCCGGAGTGAAGTGGACCGGGTGCGCCAGGTGTTCGCCGCGGCTCCGGAGAATGCGGTGCGGCTCGCGGTGCTGCACCACAACGTGCTGCCCGGGGTGATCTCCCATCGCTGGGGGCTCGCCCGGCCACTGGCCGCGCAGCGCGCCCTGCTGTCGCTGGACGCGGACCTGGTGCTCTGCGGCCACGATCATACCGAAGGGGCCGGGCAGATCGACGGCCGGCTGGTGGTGAGCACGGCGGGCACCCACTCGGTTCGGACCCGGGGCGGCCGGCCCAGCGCCTTCAATCTCATCCGCATCGACGCCCGGCGAATCCAGGTGGATCACTACGTCTATGCCCGCGCGGAGGCCAGCTTCCGCCCCGGCGACAGCACCCAATTTGTGAGGCACCGCGGTGCAGCTCGCGCTCTGGCTCGATAGCCTTCTCGAACTGGTCCCGGGTTCGAAGCCCCGGGATCAGCCGCCGCCGCGTTCGGGGCCGGAACCCGCGGAGCCCAGGCTCATCACCCGCCTCCAGGTGCTCGGCCTGCCGCCCTTTCGCGAAATCCAGACTCACCGCAACCGCCAGGTGATGCTTTCGTTTGTGCCCGGGCGACAGTTCCGCCTGCATGAGGGCTATGCCGCGGCGCCGGATGAGGTCCTGCGGGCGATCGTGCGCTTCGTGACACCCGGCGCGCGCCGTGTCGACCCGGCTCCAGGCCAAGCAGATCTTTCTCGCCTTCCCGGCCGACGAACACGCGCCGGCACCAGCCCGGCCGCGGCGCACGCCGGCACTCAGGCCCGGCGACCGGCACCTCCTCGGCGAGCTGACAGCGGAGTTCGATGCCCTGAACCGGGAACACTTCGGCGGGCTGCTGGGCGCGATTCCGATCCTCATCTCCGCGCGGATGAAGACCCGGCTCGGGGAACTCCGGATGGACCGGAAGACCGGCCAGCCGATTCACATCGCGCTCAGCCGCCGTCACCTGCGGCGCGACGGCTGGGCATCCGCGCGCCAGACTCTCCTGCACGAGATGGTGCACCAGTGGCAGGCGGAGACCGGACGCCCCGTGGATCACGGCCCGGAGTTCCGCCGCAAGGCCACCGAGGTGGGCATCACGCCGAGGGCCGTGCGCCGTGCAGCCGACGAGGAACGGCTGGGCGCGTTCGACCCCGGGGAGGGGACCCCGAGCCGCACCATCAGGGTAGATTAGGCCATCCTCTCCACCCGACGACCATGCCATTCACCGGGGTTGATTTCTATCAGATGGACGGACTCCTCTCGGAGGAGGAGCGCGCCGTTCGCGATACCGTGCGGAGCTGGGTTGATGACCATCTGATGCCGGTGATCGGCGAGGCGTACATCGAGGGGCGCTTCCCGAAGCAGCTCATCCCCGGCATGGCCGAGCTGGGGATGCTCGGCGCCAATCTGCCGGAGGAGTACGGCTGTGCGGGGCTGTCCAGCGTGGCCTACGGCCTCATCATGCAGGAGCTCGAGCGCGGAGACAGCGGGATCCGCTCCTTTGCCTCGGTGCAGGGGGCGCTCGTCATGTACCCGATCTTTGCGTTCGGGTCGGAGGCGCAGCGGCGGCGCTGGCTTCCCTCGCTGGCGCAGGGCACCGACATCGGGTGCTTCGGGCTGACCGAGCCGGACTTCGGCTCCAACCCGGGCGGCATGATCACCACCGCGCGGGAGACTGCGGACGGCTGGGTGCTCAACGGCGCCAAGATGTGGATCACCAACGGATCGCAGGCGACCGTCGCGGTGATCTGGGCCAAGACCGGGGATCTCGCCGACAGCAAGTCGGTGCGCGGCTTCATCGTGCCGACGGACACCCGTGGATTCAGTGCCCGGGACCAGAAGGGAAAGCTGTCGCTCCGCGCCTCCGATACCAGCGAATTGATTCTGGAGAACGTCCGGCTGCCGAAAGATGCGATCCTCCCCGGGTCCAGCGGACTCAAGAGCCCGCTGATGTGCCTGACACAGGCCCGCTACGGCATCGCCTGGGGGGCGGTGGGGGCGGCGATGGCATGCTACGACGAGGCGCTGAGTTATGCCCGCAACCGGGTGATGTTCGACCGCCCGATCGGGCAGACCCAGATCCAGCAGGTCCGGCTCGCCGACATGCTCACCGAGATCACCAAGGCGCAGCTGCTGGTGCTCCAGCTCGGCCGGCTCAAGGATCAGGGCACCATGACGCCGCAGCAGGTGTCGCTCGCCAAGCGGAACAACGTCGACATGGCCTGCGAGTGCGCCCGCGAGGCGCGGCGGCTCCTCGGCGCCAACGGCATCCTCGCCGAATACCACTCGATGCGCCATATGGCCAATCTGGAATCGGTCTACACCTACGAGGGTACCCACGACATGCATTCCCTCATCCTGGGTGAGACGATCACCGGACTGGCCGCGTTCTAGAATGTGATGCAGGCAGTAGCCGGCTGGCCTCCGGCGCCCTAGAATCAGCCATCCGCTCACCCTCGGGACGGCCTCCTGACCGACGAACCGCTGCAGGTCCCGCTGCTTCTTGCGGACCGCTACGCCATGGAGCGCGAGCTCGGGCGAGGCGGCATGGCCGTCGTGTACCTGGCCAAGGACCAGCGCCACCGCCGGGACGTGGCGGTGAAGGTGTTCCACGTCGAGGGCGGCCCGCTCGATGGCGCGCCCCGATTCCTGCACGAGATCGAAGTCGCCGCCCGGCTCGCCCATCCCAACATCCTGCCGCTGCACGACTCCGGTGAGGACCAGAACCTCATCTACTATGTGATGCCGTACGTGCCGGGGGAGAATCTCCGGCAGCGGCTCGAACGGGAGGGTGCGCTCCCGGTGGCGGATGCGCTCGCCATCGCGTCCCAGGTCGCCGGAGCGCTGGCGTACGCCCACAGTCACGGCGTGATCCACCGCGACATCAAGCCCGAGAACATCCTCTTCATCGCCGGTCAGGCGGTCGTCGCCGATTTCGGGATCGCCCGCGCGATCAGCGCCGGAGGCTGGGAGGAGTTCCGGCCGGGCCGCGGGCTCCTGGGCACCCCGGCCTACATGAGCCCGGAGCAGGCACAGAGCAGCTCGCGTCTCGACGGACGGAGCGATCTCTACAGCCTCGGCTGCGTGCTGTACGAGATGCTCACGGGTGAGCCCCCCTTCCGCGGCTCCACGCCGGAAGAACTCGTGGTGCAGCACATCGAGGCGCAGCCCGAACCGGTGCACGCCCGGCGGCCGGCGCTGACGAAGGATCTGGAATTGCTGGTCGGCAAGGCGCTCGCCAAGCATCCTGCCGACCGCTATCAGACGGCGCAGCAGTTCATGGAGGCGCTGGCGAACCTGGGCAACGGCCGGGCATGGTCGGGACCGCTGGCCGCCGCGCCAAGGGGGCCGTTGCCGGAGTCGGGCTGGCTGCGCCGGGTGGCCCTGCCGGGTCTGGCCGCGGTGGCGGTGGCCTATGCCGTCTATGCGCAGATCCCGACGGACAGCGCCTGGTCGTGGACGCCGGGGAATCCGTCGCTTCATCTGGTCGCGCCGTTCGTGCACCGCGATGGTGCCGCTCCACAGCTCTTGTCAGGCGATCAGTGCAGCCGCCTGATACAGCAGGCGCTCTCCCGCTGGGAAGACGTTGGCGTGGTCGACGCACGCTGGACGTCCGACCAGCTCGAGCGGCTGGGCCACGAGCCAACCATCGACGACCTGCTCACGATCGCGCGCCGCGCGCGCGCGGGCCGGCTGATCAGCGGCGAGGTCTACCGCTTCCGCGACTCCATCCGGGTGCATGGCGTGCTGTATGATGTCCGGCGCCGGGGGAGAGTGCTGCGGGAACGGACCGTCACCCTCGCCGGCGACCTGGCCGATGCCGGTCAGCGATTCAGCGACCTGGCCGATTCGCTGCTGCTCCCGCGCGCCACCACGCCGGCCGCCGCCGGCGGCGCGATGGGCACCCACCTGGTCGCCGCGTGGCAGGCCTATGACTCGGGGCATGTGGCCCTCACGCGCTGGGACCTCCCGGCGGCGACACAGCACTTCACCACGGCGGTGAGTCTCGATCCGGGCTACGGCCTCGCGCACATGTGGCTGGCCCAGACCGAGAACTGGAACGGTCTCCCCGCCGACGTCTGGCGCGACCACGCCCTCGCCGGCCTCGGCGCCGATCCGCCACTGGTTCCCCGCGACCGGGAGTGGGCGCTCGCGCTGGCCGCGCTCAGCGAATCACGCTATCCAGAAGCCTGCGACCGCTACGAGGCGATGCTTCGGCGGGACTCGCTCGATTTCCGGGGTTGGTACGGCCGCGCCGAGTGCCGGGCCCGCGATCACCTGGTGCTCAAGGACCCGAAGAGCCCCTCCGGCTGGCGCTTCCGCAGCAGCTACCAGGGCGCGATCAGCGACTACCGGAAGGCCCTGACGCTTGTTCCCTCGTCGCACCGCGCGTTCAAGGGCGCGGCCTTCGACCGGCTGAGCCGGCTGTTCTTCGCGGAGCCGAACCTCATGCGGCGGGGCGTCCTCGCCGACGCGGCGGCGGCCGACTTCGTCGCCTTCCCGGCGCTCGAGGGCGACACGCTGGCCTTCGTGCCGTACCCGAAGGAAGTTCTGAGCGACACGCGCCGGGGCGCGTACACGCCGCCGAACATCGCCGCGCTGGAGGCCAACCGGCGGGCGCTCCGGTCGCTGGTCGCCGAATGGGTGAGGAGCTTTCCCGGGAGCCCGATCGCGCTGGAGGCCGAGGCGCAGGCCTTCGAGCGCACCGGTGATGTCGCCGGCGACCATACGCTGCCTGACTCGGCGCTGCTCAGGTATCGCGCCGCCCGCGCGCTGAGCACCGATCCCGGCGACCAGATCCGGCTGGCAACCTCCGAACTCCGGCTCCTGGTCAAGCAGGGCCAGTTCGCGCCCGCGGCCAAGCTCGCCGATTCGCTGCTGGCCGCCGTGCCCGCCCCCGCCGGAGAGTCCGCCGAGCTGCTGGCCGGCGCCGCGGCTCTCCGGGGGCGGGCCGACCTCGCGGCCAGTCTGGCGCGCCGGGCCGCCGGCGAGCAGGTCGTGTGGGCCGCCGACGGCCGGGTGCTCCAGGTTCCGCTGGCGCTCCGGGAGACGGCGCTGGCCTTCGAGGCGCTGAGCGCTCTCGGCGGCCCCACCGACAGCCTGGTACGACTCCGCGATCGCGCCGGCCGGCAGCTCCGGGCGTTCGTCGGCGAATCGGCCCGCGCCTCCATCGAGGGCGCGCTGCTCGACCGGAGCTTCGCCATGCAGTATCCCGGCCCGGGCAGCGTGCCGCTCACGCAGCGCGCGCATCAGGCGGACTATCTTCTCGACATGCAGCGCGCCCTCCGCCGGGGAGATACGCTGACGGTGCGCCGCCATCTGACCCAGCTCGAGGAGATCCGCCGGGACACCCGCCCTGTGGATGTCGCGCCGGAAGCGGTCTACCAGGAGTGCCTCAGCGCGCTCGCGCTCGGCGATACGGCGGCCGTGATGACCCGGCTCGATGCCGTGCTCGGCGCGCTGCCGACGGCCGGCATCGATCTCACCGGACGCGTCGCCTCGGCCGGATCGCTCGTGCGGGCGATGATGCTCCGGGCCGAACTGGCCGACCGCGCGGGTGATCGGGCGACGGCCAGGAAATGGGCGACACCGGTCACGCTGCTCTGGGCGCGCGCCGACGCGGGACTTCGGCCGGCGGTCGATGAGATGCGGCGACTCGCAGCACAGCCTTCATGACGCAGATTCCGACACTCACGGGGAGGACGGGCACACTCGATGAGACGCGACACGATTCAGCTGCGGACGCTGGGCCATGCTGGCGGCAGCCGCGCTGCTCGCCTGCCAGCCGGGCCAGCGTGCTCCCGCGCCGACGCCGGCGCCACCGAAGCCCGTCGGACTCGGGGTGGGACAGGCGATCGACCGCGCCAGGGTGCTGGCTGCGGGCCGTGCTCAGCACTACGACGAAAACCCGGGTGCCTCCCTCAAGGCGATCCTCGATGGCGGGGTCGCGGCCACGATCGAACCCGATGAGGGTGCCTACAACCTCTCCGAGCAGGCGTCTGGATGAAGGGCGTGGTAGTCGCGCGCTTCCGGAATCGAGGGCGATACTCCGCTCACGCGCCTGGGCCTCATCCCCAAGGGCACGACCTTCTGGTTCATCTACCGGAAGGACAAGCAGTTGATGTCGGCCTACATCGCCGACACCGAGTCCGGTGAATACGACGTGCTCGATGTCCCCACCATCCTGCACGCGCCCACCCGCCCCTGGCGCCAGTCCGTGGCCCAGTGGCAACTGCCGGGCGTGATCGGGGAGAAGGTCGGCGCCGCGATGCTGCGCCTGTCCGGCGGCCAGCAACCCTGGGTCAGCTGCACCAGCATGGGGTGCTGCAAGCCCGAGAGCTGACGGGGGTCTGGGGCTGGCTGCGCCGCTGCAGGGGGCTCGTGTGACGCACGGGCCCCTCGTGCGTATACTAGGGATCATATGCTTCCGCCAACGCCACAAGTGTTGTCCTCGCAGGCGGTTACCCAAACCGCCGAAGCGCTCTGCCGGTCATGGTATGAGACCCATGGCAAGGCTGTCTACAGTTACGTCCGCTTCCACCTGCCGTCCGCGGATGCCGCGGAGGACGTCACGGCCGACACCTTTCTCAAGGCGTTCCGGGCGGCCGAGCGCTACGACGAGGCGAAGGGGAACCCCCGGACCTGGCTGTTCCGCATCGCGCAGAACACCGTGCGCGACCACCAGCGCAGAACTCGGCTCCGCAATCATGTGGCGATCGGCAGCATGCGCGACCTCGCGTTGGACGCCCCGTCCCCCGAAGAGCGGTTGCTCTGGGAGGAGCAGGTGGCACTGCTGCTGGCCGCGGTGTCCGAGCTGGGAGAGCGCGATCGCGAAATCATCAGTCTCCGCTACGGCAGCGGGCTGGATACCGCTGAAGTCGCGGAGATCCTCGGTGTTCGCGAGGCGGCGGTGCGCACCCGTCTCTGGCGGGCGCTGGACCGGCTGCGGGTCATCCTGGCCGAGGACGACGAGCCATGAAGCCGCCGGGCGACGACCTGACAAATCTGGATCGCCGGCTCCGCGCCGTGCAGTTCGAGCCGCGCGCCTCGCTCGGCGCGGAAATCGCCGGCCGGGTCCAGCGGGGGGAGCAGCCGGCTGTCCTCCGCACCAGCCGGGTCCGGCGCATCCTCGGCCTCGCTGCGGGGTTCTCCGTTGTGGTTGCCGGTCTCGTGCTAGCGGGCGTGATCGTCACCGGCCCGCGGCCCTCAACGGTCGATCGCTGCTGCCAGGATCTGGACGGCGGTGGCGATGCCGACGACGGACTGCTCGTGACCGCGGCCCGTGGTGAGACCGTAGAGCGACTGGCGATCTACGAGGACCGGGACGGGTCGCACAGCTACAGCTCCGGTGACCGGATCCGGTTCGAGCGCAGTGGTGGCCCCGCGCTCTCCGGTCCGCTCGGCCTAGGTGTGCGCACGGTGGAATTCTGTTGCGTCGATTACGATGGCGGCGGACCGAGCGACGATGCGCTCATGGTGGTTGGACGCGCGCCCGACGTGATCAGCATGGCCGCCATCTACGAACATGGCGGTCCCCTCGGCGGCCCTCGTACGCTGCGATAGCCCGTTCCACGCCCCCATTGTCCCGTGGGGGATCCACCATCGGCTCCGTTCACCCACTCTACGGTTCCACATGCGCCTGCTCGCGTCCGGCCTTCTGCTGGCCCTCTCCGTTGGGTCCCAGCTCTCAGCGCAACAACCCGATAGCACCCGCAAGGACACCACGCGTGTGGTCGTGCTCAAGCCGATTGAGGTGATCGGCTCGATCCTCACCCCGACCGGGCCGAAGATCGGCTCTGGCATACCCGCGCGCACTACCATTCTCACCCGCGACCAGATCGAGGCCAACGAACCTCGCCAGCTCACCGATCTGCTCACGACCCAGGCGGGGATCTCCAGCTACGATGACCTCGGTGCGAGTTACAAGCTTTCGCTTTCCTCGCGCGGGTTCTTCGCGTCGCCGGTGGTGGGACTCCCGCAGGGGATCTCGGTTTTCCTCGATGGCATCCGGCAGAACGAACCGGACGCCGCCCAGGTAAACTTCGACCTGCTCCCGATGGAGCACGTCACCCGCATCGAGTTGCTCTCCGGCACGGCATCGCTGCTGGGCCGCAACTCGCTGGGTGGGGCGGTCAACCTCGTCACCGACGCCGGCGGTGGCCGCACTCATGGTGAACTCGAGGTGTCGGGGGGCAACTACAAAACCTTCGGAACCGATGCTTCTCTCGCCGGATCGCTCGGCGGCGGGAAGTGGAGCTACTACCTCGGCGGAGGGTACGACCGCGAAGATGGCTGGCGCCAGTTGACGGGCGCGAAGCAGTACAACGGCTTTTTCAATTTTGGCCGCCTGACGGAAAGCTGGGGTATCCGGCTGCAGGGGCTGGGGGCCAAGTCCCGCGCCGAAACGGCGGGCTCGCTGCCACTGACCGTATACAATGCCAAGCCGGATTCGAATCTCAGCGCCGGAGACTTTGAGGATCTGAACAATCTGCAGCTGGCGCTCACCGCGTATCGCCGTGCTGGTCGAGGGCAGTTGTCCGCCTCCACCTACATCCGCCGTCACGAGGCGACCCGCTTCAACGTCAATCAGGCCGCGGACCCGGACAACCTCGGCAAGTCGCGCAACAGGATCCTCGGCGGCACCGTCGACTATCGCTGGGAGCAGCCGCTCGGCAGCTCGGTCGTGGGATTCCGGATCGGTGGCGAGGGCTCGGCGAGCCATACCGCCGTCGAGCTGTTCGCCGACTCCACCAAGTTCGGTGGATCGTCGACCCAGACCACCTTCGTGAAGAGCCCGACCTGGGACCTGGCTGGCTACGCGCTAGGCGACCTCACGACCGGGAGAGTCACGCTGTCCGCCGGCGCGCGATACGACTATGTGCGCATCCCGTTCCAAAATCAGCTCGATCCGACCCGGGACACCTCGAGCACCTACAAGCGGCTGAGTCCCAAGGGCGGCATCACAGTGGATGCCGGTGGCGGGCTCTCGCTCTATGGCTCGGTGGGCGGTGCCTTCCGGGCGCCCGCGGTGATCGAGCTGGCCTGCGCCGATGAGACCGCGCCCTGCCCGCTGCCGTTTGCGCTAGGCGACGACCCGCCCATCAAGCCGGTCCGCGCCACCACCTTCGAAGTGGGCGGTCGGCTGGTGGCGGGCCAGGTGATTCTGAGCGCATCGGCGTACCGCACCAATGTTCGGGACGACATCATCCTCGCCGGTTCCGATTCCGCTCCGGCCGGCACCACGATCGACGGCTTCTTCACCAACGTCGACAAGACCAGGCGCCAGGGCATCGAGGCCTCGGCTCAGCTCTTTCTCACAGGCGGTCATTCGCTCTACGCCAATTACGCCTACACTGATGCCACCTTCGAGAGCGCCGCGGACATCTTCAGCATTCGGGACGACTTCGGCGGCGACAACGCGGTTGTGCCTGGCAACAAAATGCCGCTGGTGCCGGCCCACCAGGTCAAGTTCGGCGCCTCGCTCAAGCTCCCCATGGGCTTCTATGCCGGCGGCGACGGCCGCTACATCGGTTCGCAGTACCTGCGCGGCGACGAGTCGAACCAGGAACCGAAGCTCGGGGCCTACATGGTGGTGGATGCCCGGCTCGGCTGGCGCGGGAAGGGATGGGAAGTGGTCGCTGTCGGCAACAACATCGCGCAGACGAAGTATGCGACGTTCGGCACGTTCAACGTGAACCAGGGCGGAGGCGGGGTGCTCGAACGCTTCCTGACCCCGGGCTACCGGCGCGTCGTCCGCCTCATCATCCGGCGTAGCTTCGGGGGCGGCGACGACTGAGGCCCGCCCGGATGTCCTGACCTCCATTCGGGCGGGTCTGCACACCACGGGGCAGGAGGCCACGGTCTTCTGCCCCGTGTGCCGTACCGGACCATTGCCCTTCATGCGTCACGAGCGCTGTACTGGTGAGACAGCCGGAGGACGTGGTTGAGACCGTCGCCCGTCCGGCGCAGTGGCCTCGGTGCGAGGTGGCCAGAATGGTCTGCCAGAGAAGGTAGATCAACAGCCCGACCAGCAACGCCGCACCGGTGACACCGAGAAGCTCGGCGAGGGAGGGAGGCGGCGGCGGAGCTGGCGCGAGTGAGTGCCTGACAGCAGACCGGATCTCGGCCTCAAGCCCCGGCGAAGGAAGGAAACGGACCCGCCGGAGGACGCGGTTCAACGACGCCAGCCGAGGGTCGATTGGAAGCTCAGCCTGCTGCATGTTCCGGCCTGGTTCATCCTCCAAGCAATACGCACCACCCGGCTCGGCATCACCTCCCCGACGGAGTACCCGCTCTTCGATTCCATGAACCTTCTCCCGGCCGGCCATCAATCCTCCGATCCGCCGACTCATCAAGAAGCCCGAAACCCGAAACCCGGAACTCGGGAATCGGAACTCAGGGCCACCCTTCCTTGACGGTGCTTCCCGCTTCCCCTTTCCCTCTCCCCGGAGCCTTGGCTACTATTGTCACCCGTCTACTCAAGGGCCCCTGACGCCGGTCCCGCTTCCGCCCCAATCCGAGGTCCGTCTTGCGTATCGCCGTCTGTCTCAAGCGGGTCCCCGATACCACCGCCAAGATCGTCATCGGCGCCGATGGCAAGTCCATCGACGAGGCCGGAGTCAAGTTTGTCCCCAACCCCTATGATGAGTACGCGATCGAAGAGGCCCTGAAGCTGCGTGAGGCGGCTGGAGCCGGTGAGACCGTCGTCATCTCCCTGGGAAGCGACGCCGCGCAGGAGACGATCCGCACCGCACTCGCGATGGGGATCGACCGCGGCGTCCTGCTGCAGACCCCGGGCTCGGCGGACGGGCTCGAAGTGGCCCGCGCGCTCGCCGCGGAACTCAAGGCCGGCAACTTCGATCTCATCGTGTGCGGCAAGCTTGCCGTGGATGACTACAACCATCAGGTCGGTCCGATGGTCGCGGAACTGCTCGGGCTTCCCTGCGTCACCGCCGTGGCCCACCTGAAGGTCGCCGACGGCGCGCTCGAGGCCGAGCGCGAGATCGAAGGCGGCGTGGAGACCTCCACCTGCGCGCTGCCGGCGGTGCTCACCTGCGACAAGGGACTCAACACGCCCCGGCTCCCGTCGCTCAAGGGAATCATGGCCGCGAAGAAGAAGCCGCTCGAGGTGAAGCCCGTGACTCTCGGGGCCGGCAGCGTGACGGTGCTGGGATACACGCTGCCGCCGGAACGGAAGCCGGGACAGATCGTCGGCGAGGGCGCCGACGCGGTGCCGGCGCTGGTTCGGCTGCTCCGTGAAGAAGCGAAGGTGATCTGATGACGATGATTCTGGCCGTCCTCGAGCAGCGCGATGGCGCGCTCCGCAAGGTTTCCCTTGAGGTGCTCTCCGCCGCGCGCCAGCTCGCCGATCAGTTCGGCGCGACAGTTGATGCCCTGGTCTGCAGTTCCGGCCCGGTGACGGGCGCCGATCGGCTCGGCCGGTTCGGCGCGGATCGCGTCCTGCTCGCGACCCACGCGGACTTCGCGCTCTACAACCCCGATGGCATCGCGGCGGCGGCGGCAGCCGCGGCTCAGGGCCACGCGGCGGTCCTCTTCGCCGCGACGGCGACCGGGCGTGACCTCGCTCCCCGCGTCGCCGCCAGGCTCGGTGTCGGGCTCGCCACCGATGTCACCGCGCTCGCCGTCGAGGGCGGCAAGGTCATCGCCAGCCGGCCGGTCTACGGCGGGAAGATCCTCGCGCGGGTCCGGCTCGAGGCCGCCCCGGCGCTCGCTTCGCTCAGGCCTAACACAATACCCGTGATCGAAGCGCCGAAGGCCGGCGCCACGGAGCCATTCCCGGTGCCCGACTTCACCCAGCGGGTGCGGGTGACCGGCGTCAAGGCGCCCGCCTCGGCCGCGCTCGATGTGGCGGAGGCGCCGGTCGTCGTCTCCGGCGGTCGTGGAATGCGGGAGCCGGAGCAGTTCCGCCTGCTGGAGGATCTCGCCGCGGCCCTCGGCAACGCGGCCGTCGGCGCCAGCCGGGCGGTGGTGGATGCCGGGTGGCGCGAGCATGGCGCGCAGGTCGGGCAGACCGGCAAGACGGTGAGCCCGAACCTGTATGTGGCCGTCGGGATCTCGGGCGCGATTCAGCACCTGGCGGGGATGCGGACGGCCAAGACGATCGTCGCGATCAACCGCGACAAGGACGCCCCGATCTTCAAGGTGGCCGACTACGGCATCGTCGGCGACCTGTTCGAGATCGTACCGCGACTCACGGCCGAGGTGAAGAAGCTTCGTGCCGAGTAAGGGCCGTCTCCTCCAGATCCTCGGCGTCGCCTTCGGGCTTGCCGTCATCATCGGCAACAGCATCGGGGTCGGCATCCTCCGCACCCCCGGCGAAGTCGCCCGCCAGTTGCCCAGCACGCCCTGGTTCTTCGGCGTGTGGATCGCCGGCGGCATCTACGCGCTGCTGGGCGCCCTGACGCTCGCCGAACTCGGCGCGATGATTCCGGAGTCGGGAGGACAGTACGTCTTCGCCCGGCGGGCCCTGGGAGACTACGCCGGCTTCATGATCGGGTGGAGCGACTGGATCTCGACCTGCGCCTCCATGGCCGCGGTCACGGTCTCGATGGGCGACTACAGCGTCGCGCTATGGCCCGCGCTCGCCGGCTGGACGGTGCCGGTCGCGATCGGGGTCTGCGTCGTGCTCACACTGATTCAGGCACGGGGCATCCGCGCCGGCGACCTCACCCAGCAGATCACCTCGCTGCTCAAGGCCATCGTGCTGATCGGCCTCGCCGCGGTCTGTCTCTTCTGGCCGGCCGCGCCGATGGCGCCGGACGCCGGCGCGGCGGTGCCGACCGCTTCGTTGTTCCTCGCGTTCGGTCCGCTGATTCTCGCGCTGCAGGGCGTCATCTATACCTACGACGGCTGGAACGGGATGCTCTACTTCAGCGGCGAGGTGCGGAATCCGGGCCGTGACATCCCGCGTGCCATGGCCGGCGGCGTGCTCGCGGTCATCGCGATCTATCTGCTGCTGAATGCCGCCTTCCTCCATGTCGTGCCGATCTCCCGGATGGCGGGGCAGGAGCTGGTCGCCGCCACGGCGGCGCGGCAACTCTTCGGCCCGAGCGGCGACACGGTGGTGCGCGGCGTGCTGCTGGTGTCGCTGATGAGCGCAGCCAACGCGATCCTGCTGATGGGCTCCCGGCTGCCCTTCGCCCTCAGCCGCGATGGACTCCTCTGGCGCGGGTTCAGCTCCGTCAATCAGGGCGGGACGCCGATTCCGTCGCTGATGATCAGCACCATCGCCACCGTCGCGCTGCTGGTGACGGGGACATTCAACCAGATCCTCGCGCTGGCGGCGTTCTTCTTCGTGGTGAACTACACCGCGTCCTTTCTTTCCGTGATCGTCCTGCGCAGACGTGAACCCGATCTGCCACGGCCCTACCGCGGCTTTGGCTATCCCTGGGTGCCCGGCTTCCTGGTGGTCTGCTCCCTCGCCTTCCTCGTGGGGAACATCACGAGTGACCGGACGAACGGGCTGATCTCGCTCGGACTCCTGGTCGCGAGCTACCCCGTCTTCCGGTTCATTCGGAGGCCCGCCGCCGCCGCTTGACGGGCAATGTATCGATGATTATCTATATCTCCGTGACCAAGGCATCGCGACCATGACCCGGCTCGTCAGCGAGGAGATCGAGCGGATCGCCAAGGCCCTCGCCGACAACCGCCGCTTCGAGATTCTGGAGGCGATCGCGGGGGCGGAGGAGCTGTCGTGCAAGGCGCTCTGCGAACGCTTTCCGATCACCCAGGCGACGGTCTCGCACCACCTGAAGGAGCTGTATACCGCCGGCCTGGTGGCGGTGCGCCAGGACGGCCAGATGCGGTTGTACCGTTCGCGGCCCGGGGTGATCGAGGAGTATCTCGCCCAGCTCGACCGGCGGCTCCTCCGGGCTAGGCGCTGAGCGGGATGCTCCCGCGGGTTGCGGGAGTTCTTTTGGAAGTAAAACATAGATTGTTGTCTATGTACCGATTATTGATGCAGCGACGGTGAGCCCACGGCCGAAGGGCCGAATCAACACTGAAGGAGATCCTGGTATGACGACAACGCTGAACCTGCAGGTGACCGACGCGACATTCGGTGCGGAGGTCGAGAAGGCGGATGGACTGGTCGTGGTGGATTTCTGGGCGGCCTGGTGCGGCCCCTGCCGCGCGGTGGCGCCGGTGGTCGAGAAGCTGGCCGAGGATTATCGCGGCCGGGTGAAGGTGCTCAAGCTCGATACCGACGCGAATCAGGCGACGGCGGCCAGGTTCAACATCCGCTCGATTCCCTCGATCCTGCTGTTCAAGGACGGGAAGCCGGTGGATGGGGTGATCGGCGCCGATCCGCGGCTGCGGAGCATTCTCGACGAGAAGATCGGGAAGCAGCTCGGAGCGTGAAGCGAGGGAAGGGGGAAGAGGGAAGAGGGAAGAGGGAGAAGCGCATCCTCTTCCCTCTTCCCTCTTCCCTCTTCCCTCCTGTTACCCCTTCGCGGCGCCCACCATCCGCTGAATCCTGGCCACCCCCTCACTCACCGACTTCTCCTCCGGCCCGAACGAGAACCGCACGTACTGGCGGAATCGTGATGGGCGTCCGCTGCGCCGTTTACCGGGATTGATGTCGAAGAACTCGCCCGGGACGACGATGACCTTTTCCTTGAGCGCCGCCTTGAAGAACGACATGCCGTCGTTGATCGATGCCGGCAGCCCCGAGATGTCCCCCCAGCAATAGAAGGTGCCCTCGGAGTCGAGGTCGAAGCGCACGCCGGCCGCCTTGAGGCCCGCGCGCATGATCTTCTTCTTCCGGAGAAACGCGGTCCGGATCGCCGCGGTCTCGGCGCGCACCACATCGGGCGCGAGCAGCGGCACCGCCGATCGTTGCAGCGGCTTGCTCCCGCCCCCATCGAGAAACGACCCGGTGCTCGAGACGGCGTCGATCACGCTGCGCGGTCCCACGATCCAGGTGCAGCGCCAGCCCGGATAGCGCCAGTTCTTGGTCAGCCCGTCGAAGATGATGACCGGGTCCTTGTCCACGTCCTCCACGTACTGGGCGGCGGAGACCGTCTCCGCGTCCTTTGTCCAGATGTAGTGGGAGTAGAACTCGTCCAGCAGCAGCGAGCATTGCAGCTCCCGCGCGGTCCCGACCCAGCCCTCGAGCTCCGCACCGCGGAGCACCCGGCCGGTGGGGTTGTTGGGATTCGAGAGCAGCACCGCCGAGAGTCCGCGGCCGGTGATCTCCCGCTGCAGATCACCGATCGAGAACTCGTAGCCGCGCTTCCCGTCCAGCAGGATCGGGATCGCGGTGAAGAGCTTGAAGATGTCGAGCAGTTCCTCGTAGGCGGTGTAATCCGGCAGGAAGTGGCCCAGGTTGATCTCGCCCAGTGCCGCCACGGCGCGGGTGAGCGACGCCCGCCCGCCGCCGCAGATGCAGACGTTCCGCTCGGTATACTGCGAGGCCTTCCCCTGGCGATAGAGTGTGTTGTACATCGCCGCGACCGCCTGACGCAGCTCCGGGATGCCGGGGACCGGGGCGTACTCCTGGTCGTCGAGTGCGATCCGGATCGCGTCGACCCGATCGGGAGCGCCGGGCAGCGGGCCGGTCTCCGGCATGCCCTGCCCAAGGTTGCACCACTCGGGATGGCCGTAGCGATAGCCCTGGCGGGCGGCTTCGGCCATGACGTAGATGACACCGGTGAAGGGAACGGGGCGGAAGCCGGGAATGGCGGGTGTTTGCATGATCCAAGATAGCCACCGCTCGCGCGATTCTTCAGGGCATCCGGGGACTATCGCTTGACAAGCTCAGCTATGGCGGCGACGCCACGCCACTGTGGGAGGAAACGCGGGCTTCATCGTCGCGGGGGACCTGATCGTCACCCGGCGGCGACTTCGCATCCCGGAGGTATGTCGCGTCGTGAGAACGGCTTGGAGGCGTGGCGCGGAGCGCGCTGGTGCGCTGCGGTATGCCGGCCGATCGTGGCACCGTCTCTGCCCCTGGGGGCGGCAGTTGTTTCGCGCAGTCCCCCTCACGCGCCGCGTCTCCTGACCCTCACTGACGAGTATGCAATCGGTGCCAGCCGGTTGCATACGGGGGAAGGGACCGCGGCGTCTGCGTTTCCCCTTTCCCGCCGCGACCCCTCCAATCCAGTAACATCAACTCCCTTTACGAAACCCGGGAATCAGCTTCGGCACTCGCCTGATGTACGCCGCGTATCCGGGGTAGCGCGTCTGGAGCTTCCGTTCCTCGGTGGCGGCTTTGCGATCGAAGTACCCCAGCGACACCACCGCGACCAGCAGCCCCATCCGCCAGTTGCTCCCGATCCACGCGATCCCCCACAGGACCAGGATGAGGCCGGCGTACATCGGATGTCGCACCTGGGTATAGACACCCCGCTCCACCAGATGGCCGCCTTCGATTGGCGTCGTGGCGGGCGTCAGGTTGCGGCCGAGGTGCAGGGCGGCGAGGAGCATCAGCAGTCCGCCCAGCAGGAGCGGCACGATGCCGGCGAACCGCGCCGATGACGCCCGTATGGTCAGCCAGGCGAACGGGCCCGCGGGATCGGCAGTGGCGGCGAGCCAGGGAATCCCGAAGACCACCAGGGCGACGAGCGTGAATTGACCCCAGACCCAGGGGTCCCGAATGGCGTTGAGCAGTCTCATGGTGGGGTCCTATCCCCGGGTCGGGGCACCCCTATACGGGGGCCGGTTCGCCTTATATTCTGCCACCCTCACAGCCCCCTCCAAGGAGCGGTCCTTCGTGACCCCGATTCTGCCCCGTCGCCACCAGCGGCAACTGCCGCTCGACCAGCTCATTCTCGCTCAGGAGCCGAGTGCCGAGGCGCTGGAGATGGACGTGCTCTTCGTTGGCGCGGGTCCTTCCGGGCTCGCCGGCGCCATCCAGCTCGCCAAGCTGGTGAAGGCGGCTCAGGCCGCCGGCTCCGGCATGCCGGATCTCAACATCGGCGTCCTGGAAAAGGCGGGGAGTCTCGGCGAGCACAATCTCTCCGGTGCGGTGATCAATCCGCGCGCGCTGCGGGAACTCTTTCCCGAGCTCAAGGATGCCGATTTCCCCTTCCGCCAGCCGGTCTCCGCCGAAGCGGTCTACTATCTCAGCGAGGGCGGGTCGCTGAAGCTGCCCACGCCCCCGACGATGCACAACCGCGGCTTCTACACGGCGAGTCTCTGCGAGCTCGTCCGCTGGCTCGGGGAACAGGCCGAGGCGCTGGGCGTCAACATCTTCCCGGGATTCCCCGCCGAGGCGCTGCTGGTGCAGGGCCAGGCGGTGAAGGGGGTGCGGACGACGCCGTCGGGCCTCGACCGCGAGCGCCAGCCGACGGGAAGCTATCAGGAACCGACCGACATCACCGCGAAGATCACCGTGCTCACCGAGGGGACGCGCGGCACGCTCGGTCAGGCGTGGCGCGAGTGGCGGGGTGTCCGCTCCGAGAATCCGCAGATCTTCGCGCTCGGCGTCAAGGAAGTCTGGCAGGTGAAGCGTCCGCTCGACCGGGTGATCCACACCCTGGGCTGGCCGCTCCCCTCGACCGCGTTCGGCGGGAGCTGGCTGTATCCGCTCGGGCCGGAGATGATCTCACTCGGTCTGGTGGTCGGTCTCGATTACCGTGAGGCCAATCTCGACGTGCACGTCCTGCTGCAGCGGCTCAAGCAGCACCCGCTGGTCCGTCCCTGTCTCGAGGGGGGCGAACTGCTCGAGTGGGGAGCCAAGACCATCCCCGAGGGCGGATTCTACTCGCTGCCGGAGCGGCGCTCGGGCGAGGGGCTCCTGATGGCCGGCGACACCGTCGGCTTTGTGGACGTCCCCTCGCTCAAGGGCGTACACTACGCGATGCAGTCCGGCATGTACGCCGCCCGCGCGGCCTTCGACGCGCTCTCGGCCGACGATGTCTCCGCCGCGAGTCTGGCGACGTACGACCGTATCGTCAACGAGAGTTACATCGTCCAGGACATGTACAAGACCCGCAACATGCGGCTCGCGTTCAAGGACGGCTTCGTGGCCGGTGGGGTGAAGGCGGGACTGATGAGCCTCACCGGCGGCAAGTTCCCCGGCGGCCGGATCCCGATGCATGAGGACGCGGACCAGGTGCGCACCATCGCGGCGGCGCCCGCGCTCGCGCCGCTGGTCCCGGATGGCACGCTGACGGTGAGCAAGGTGGACGCGGTCTTCAAGTCGGGGAACGCCACTCGTGATACGATCCCTCAGCATCTGCTCGTGGGGACCGATGTGACCGCCGAGGTCGCCGACTTCTACGCTCATCTCTGCCCCGCCGGAGTCTATGAGCGGGTGGGGGACGAACTCAGGGTCAACGCGCCCAACTGCATCGACTGCAAGGCCACGGATGTGCTCGGTCCGCGGTGGACACCTCGGGAGGGCGGGAGTGGGCCGAAATACCGTCTCATGTGACGTGCTGGTCCGCCGCGGATGAGTGAGAGCTACCGCTTCCACCGGCGGACTTCCCGCGCGATCAACAACGCCGAGGCGCTCGCCGCGGTGCCGGAGCGCGCAGCCTGGCGTCGCCTGCTCGAGGCACCGGACCCGCTGCAGGTGGACGCGGGGGCGGAGGGGGAGCTGATCGTCGCGCGGGCGCGCGCGGTCATCATCCTGCTGCTGCTGCCCATCCCGATTCTCAACATGGGACTCGAGCCTGACAACAACGCCGGGCTGGTCGGCCTGATCACCTGCCTGGTGGCGCTCGCCACGTCGGTGATCGCACAGCCGCTCCTCAAGCGCGGGTTCTACCGGCCGTGGCTCGGTCTCGCGACGAGTCTGCTCGACGTCACGCTGGTGAGCGCCGGCCTCGCGTCGTTCCTCCTGCTCCTGGCACCGCTCACCACGGTCAACAGCCGGCTCCTGTTCGAGGTGTACTTCATCGCGATCGGGGCGACAGCGCTCCGGTACGACGTGCGGATCACCCTCGCGGCCGGTGTCACCGCGGTGGTGCAGTATTTCATGCTCGTGCTGGTCGCCTCGATGACGTTCGACCTGGCGGACCGGTCGCTCGACCGGCACGGCTACGGGACCTTCGAATGGGCGACCCAGCTCTCCCGCCTGGTGCTGCTGACGGTCATGACACTGCTCTCCGCGGCGATCGTGATCCGGAGCCAGCGGCTTCGGCGCCAGTCCCGCAGCGACCGCCTGACCGGGCTCCCCAATCGCAGCTACTTCGATGAGCGGGTGCTGGCCGAACTCTCCCGGGCGCGGCGCTACAGCGAGCCGGTCGCGCTCGCGATGATCGACATCGACCACTTCAAGCAGTTCAACGATCGCTGGGGGCACGCCGCCGGTGACGTGGCGCTCCGGCTGGTGGCCCGGGCGATCCTGGCCGCGACGCGCCAGAGCGACCTGGTCGTGCGCTACGGGGGCGAGGAATTCGTGGCGCTGTTCCCGGGCATGGATTCCGTCGCCGCGACGGAGCGGGTGGAGGAGATCCGCCGCGCCGTGGAGTCGCTCCCCATCCCGATTCCGCGACGGCCCGAGGTGGTCAGCGTCACCATCAGCATCGGGCTCGCCTCGTACGGCTTCGACGGGACTCAGGCAGAAGACCTGCTGGACCGGGCGGATGCACGGCTGTTCGAGGCCAAGAACGCCGGCCGGAACCGGGTGATCGGTCCGCCGGCTGAGGCCCGCTCGGTCGAGCCGGCGAGCCGGCGCAGCAATGGCCAGGGAGGTTCTCAGCAACCCATTTAGAAGCAACATGTTACGCTGGTGATCCACGGCACCGCCCGGGGCCGTCCTCCCGATCACATTCTGCGGCAGCCGCCGGTCCGGTTCCCCTCCGGTCTGGCCCGGATCTTCCCACCGCTACACCCCTCAAGCGACCGACGCGCGCGACTCGCGGGCGCACGATGCCACGCGCAATGACGGGGGAACGGAGCCCATGCACCGCACTGACGAACGACAGACCGGCTTCCAGCCAGCGGCGACGGGGCCGCGGCACGTCCAGGGCCGCACCGCACTCCTTGTCTTGACAGTGGTGCTGGCGGCATGCGGCGGCTCGCAGAAGTCGGCATTGGGCACCGGTCCAGGCGGCAGCCTGGCCGTCGCCGTGCTTGGACTTCCGGCCGGCACCGGCGGCCGCATCACGGTCACCGGCCCCGGCGGCTACAGTCATCAGGTCACGACGACCACCCAGCTCTCGGGGCTGGCCGGCGGCACCTATCAGCTCAGCGCCGGCTACATCAGCGCGCAGAGCCAGACCTGGACCGCGTCGCTGTCGGCGGACAGCGTCCTCATCACCGGCTCCGATACCGTCTCGGTGACCGCGACCTACACCGGCGGCCCGACCACGACGCTCAACCTCAGCGTGGCCGGCGTGCAGCTCATCCAGAGCACCCAGCGCGCCGATGGTTCGGTGCCGATGGTGGCCGGCCGGGATGCGCTGCTCCGGGTGTTCGCCACGGCGAATGGCGCCAACTCCGCGCACCCGGTGGTGCGCGTCCGCCTCTTTCAGGGCGCGACCCAGGTGGACTCGGTCGACGTGACGGCGCCGTCGGCGTCGGTGCCGCAGGTGGCCGACACCGCGACGCTGGCGAACTCGTGGAACGTGCTGCTGCCCGGCGCGCGGGTGATGAGCGGACTCTCCTATCAGGTCGAAGTGGACCCCGGTGACGCGGTGCCCGAGACCAACGAGGCCGACAATCGCTGGCCCGGCGGGACGGCGCGGCAGCCGGTTACCGTCCAGACCGTGCCGCTGTTCGACCTGACCTTCGTCCCGATCCGGCAGTCGGTGAGCAACCTGACGGGTCAGGTGAGCGCCGCCAACAAGGATGCCTTCGCCGCGGTCACCAGGAGCATGTGGCCGCTCAACGCGACCAGCATCGGTGTGCACGCGACCTACACGACCAGCGCGCCGGCCTATCAGGCCAATGATGGCAACGGCGCCTGGTCGCAGACGCTGAGCGAGATCAGCGCGCTCAAGAGTGCCGATGCCAGTGCCAGCGATTACGTCGGCATCCTGCAGGTGACCTATGGCGGGGGTATCGCGGGGCTGGGCTACGTCGGCTACCCTGTGGCGATCGCGTGGGACAAGGCCTCGAGCGCGCCGGGCGTCATCGCGCACGAACTCGGGCACAACTTCGGGCGCAGTCACGCCCCGTGCGGCAATCCGAGCGGACCGGATCCGCAGTATCCGTACATAAACGCCGACATCGGCACGTGGGGCCTCGATCTGCCGGCGCTCTCGCTCAAGGCGCCGGGGACCTACAAGGACCTCATGAGCTACTGCAATCCCGACTGGGTCAGCGACTACAACTACCTGGCGGTGCTCGCCGCGCGGGGCACGGGGCCGAGCATTCAGCCGGCCGCTCCGGGCGCGGGGCGGGGCCTGCTGGTGTGGGGCCGGATCATCAACGGCAACGTGATTCTCGAACCGGCGGTGGTGGTGGATGCCCCGGCCCGGCTTCCAGCCGTGGCGGGCCCGCATCGGGTGGAGGGATTCGACGCCGCGGGCGGGCGGGTGTTCAGCCTGTCCTTCGAAGGCGACCTGGTGCCGGATCTTCCGTCAGGCGATGAGCGTCACTTCGCCTACGTCGTGCCGCTGGCCCGCGCAGAGCAGGCGCGGCTGGCCTCGATCCGCCTGACGGGCAACGGGCTCACCGCCGTGCGGGTGCCGGCGGCGGGGCTCAGGGCGGGCAGCGCGCCGGCGCCCGCGGTGCGCGGGGTGCGGATCGGGCAGGAGATGGATCTGCGCTGGGATCCCGCCTACCCGATGGCGGTGGTTCGGGACGCCCGCACCGGTCACATCCTCTCGTTCGCGAGGGGCGGCGCGGCGCGGGTGCCGGCCGGCGCGGCCGGCGTCACGGTCGATCTCTCGGACGGCGTCTCCACGCTGCCGCGAGTCACACTCACGCCCTCGCCCTGATCCCTCTCCCGCAACGCGGGAGGGGGCAGGGGCTGACGGGCATATATTGCCACCATGCGGGCACAGCGACTCCCGGCACTCGATGGACTCCGCGGACTGGCGGTGCTCGCGGTATTTCTCTATCACGCGGCGTTCTTCAGCGGCCTCCAGGGACGGACGCCGCTCGACCGCGCGGTGCTCGCCATCGCACTCCATGGCTGGCTCGGCGTGGATCTCTTCTTCGTCCTGTCCGGCTTCCTCATCACCGGCATCCTGCTCGAGACTCGGGACACTCCCGGAGCCCTGGGGCACTTCTATCTCCGCCGGCTCCAGCGCATCGTGCCCGCCTATTTCGTCGCGCTGGGGGTGCAGGCGATCGTCCTCGCGTTGCTGGGCCGGCTGGGGTCGGCCCGGCTGGGATGGACCGCGAGCTGGCTCACCAACGTGCTGGTAGCGCGGGAGGGCTGGGCCGCACTCGCACCTACGATGCAGCACTACTGGTCGCTCGCGGTCGAGGAGCAGTTCTACCTGCTGTGGCCCCTGCTCGCGATTGCGGTGAAGCCCAGCGGCCTCAAATGGATCTGCATCGCGGGCATTCTCGGATCGAGCCTGTCTCGAGTGCTGTTCGCGCAGGCGGGGAATCCGGTTGCCGGCTATGTGCTGCTGCCGGCGCGCATGGACGGGCTCGCCGTCGGTGCGCTGCTCGCGGTCGCCGCGTACGGGGCTGAGGGGCTGGCCGGCGCGGCCCGCGCCGCGCGAGGGTGGGGCTGGGCCGCCGCCGCGGCCCTGGTGACGCTGATCGCCGTGCGGGGGCGGTTCGAGTACGGTGATCCGTTCGTGCTGGCCATCGGCATGAACGCGGCGGTCGTCCTCGCGGGTGTCGTGATGGTGAATGCCGCCGCTTCCGGGCAACGCAGCCGGGTGGGCCGCTTCCTCGAGGCCCGGCCGCTCGTCGCGGCCGCGCGGTACAGCTATGCGATCTATCTCTGGCATCAGCCGGTGATCATCTGCCTGACGACATTCGGTCTCACCGCCCACGCCCTCCCGGCCCTGCTCGGCTCGGAGCTGCCGGGGTTCCTGCTGCTGGCGCTGGTGGCGGGCGTGCTTACGACGGCGATCGCGGTCGCGAGCTGGCGCTGGGTCGAGGCGCCGATCCTCTACCGTTCGCCGAGCACCTTGATGATCACCCGCTTCCTCCGCTGGCCGTCCCACTCGCCGTAGAACACCCGCTGCCAGGGTCCCAGGTCCAGGGCGCCGTCGGTGACCGGTACGATCACCTCGTGGCCGACCGTCAGGCACCTGAGATGCGCCGCGGCGTTGTCCTCCCCCGTCTCGTTGTGCTGATAGCGGCCCGGATCCCAGGGCGCGATCGTCTCCTCCAGCCAGTGCAGGATGTCGTGCCAGAGTCCCGACTCGTGATCGTTCACGAAGACCGAGGCGCTGATGTGCATCGCGGAGACCAGCACGAAGCCTTCGCGGATGCCGCTGGTGCGTACCTGTGCCAGCACCTCGTCGGTGATGTCGATGATCTCCTGGCGGGCCTTGGTGTGGAACCAGAGGTAGTGGGTGTGGCTGGGCATCGGGGACTCCGGGCTTGGCGGGGTGAGCGGGGCGGCGCGGGCGGCGAGTGGAATCTGCTCGAGCGCGGCGCGATCGGGAGGTGGAGGGGGCGCCGGCGCTTCCTCGGGGATTCACGTCCCCCTCAGGTACTGGCCGCTACTCTGTGGCAGGTCCCGCCTCCCGTGAGGAGCCATGCGCCATCCCGCCATGCTGGTTGCCCTGGGGTTGCTTGTCCTCTGTCCCCCGGCGGTCTCCGCGCAGCGAACTCTACTCGACTTCTATCCGGTCGCCCGCGACCGCGCCGCCGCACCCCCCGACGAATCCGCGCTGAAGCTGGTCTGCGAGAAGGAACTCACCGGCGATGCCGTGCCCGCGGCCTATCGCGGGCTTCGGCTCTCGCTGCTCAGCGCCGGGACGCCGAGGCTCCTGCTCGCCGCCTTCAGCCGGAAGAAGCTCGGCGACCCGAAGGAGGCGCTCTCGCTGCACGTCCGCTACGATCCGCTCCCCACCGCGCTGCCGCGGCGTTCGGGGACCTACGACTGGGGCTATCTGTACGACCGGAACGGCGACGGACGGGTGGACTATCTCGTCTACCTGCAGAACGCCCATCCGGTGCTCCCCGATTCGGTCCCCGCCGACTTCCCGATGCCGACCGCGGGAGCGGAGGGGCGCCTCCGCGTCTCCGGGGCCCTCCTCTTCAAGATGATCGAACTGGGGCAGATGGTCTTCCGCCACTACGCCGACGACGATTTCGACGGCCGGGTGGATGGTGTGGTCATGGAAGAGTTCGACACCGTCCGGCCGATGTTCGTGCGCGACTGGCTCCTCTTCCGCCGCTCGGCCCCCGATGGTCCGGTGGACCAGGGGTGGGCCTTCCGGCATGCGCCCCTCGATACCACCCGCGTGCTGGTGCCGGAGGGGGGCGGCTTTCAGGTGGCGTCGATTGCGCCGGGGGAGCCGCCGCTCGCGGCGGCGACGGTGTTCGATCGCGCCACCGAGCGACTCGCCCTCATCAACCAGGTGCTCGGCCAGTGCCGCCTCGGTGCGGAGGCGCTCGATCGCGGCGACTAGCGCGCTCTGGCGCGTGCTTCAATCCGCATGAACATTTCCCCTCTCCCCTTCAGGATCAGACGATGACGCTGCCGGTCTTTCGCTATCACCCGGATCCGATCCGGAGCGGGAGCATCGAGCCGTCGACGGCGCCCTGCCGCTGCTGCGGCCAGGCCCGCGGCTATGTCTACACCGGCCCGGTCTACGCCGAGGAGGATCTCGACAACGCCATCTGTCCCTGGTGCATCAACGACGGCTCGGCCAACGTCAGATTCGATGCGTCGTTCGTGGATGTCGAGGCGTTCGATGCAGAGCTGCCGGAGTCGGTCATGGAGGAGATCTGCTTCCGGACGCCCGGCTACAGCTCCTTCCAGGCGGAGCAGTGGCCGGTCTGCTGCGGCGACGCCACCGCCATTCTCGCGCCGGTGGGGCGTGCGGAGCTTTCGGGGGACTTCCGCGAGTTCGAGGGGAGCGTCCTCAACCACATCATCTACGAGATGGAAGTCTCCGGCGGCGCCGCGACCCGGGTACTCGAATCGCTGAACCGCGACGACGGCCCGACCGCCTATCTCTTCCGCTGCCTCCACTGCGGTGGACATCACGTGCATGTCGACGAGGTCTGAGAGCCGGCCGGGCATGTCCATCGTGAGCCTCATTCTGTTCGGCCTCGCCGTCGTGGTGTGGATCGGCGTGGTCTCCCTCTCGGCCACGCTCAACAACAGCGATGCCGCGGGGAACGGGCTCTCCTATTCGTTTGGCGTGCTCCTGGCCGGCGTGCTGTGGGTGCTGCTCGCGGTGCTGATGCTCGCGGTCGCTTCGCGGGGGGTGATTCCCCGCGCGGGGGCGCTCGCCGCGCTGGTCCTCATTCCTGCGTCGGGCGCGGCGGCGGTCGCCGCCATCAATCTGCTCCGGGTGCGTGCGGGGGCCGGCGGCTGGCCCATTGTGGTGCCCGCGCTGGTGCCGGTGCTGGTCCTGGCCTATCTGCTCTGGGCGTCGTATCCTCGCATCCAGGCGATGGTGCCGGAGAGGCTTGCGACCGGGATCGTGTGGGGGGCGGTGCTGATCCTGGCGATCTTGCCGTGGCCGCTAGTGCGGGCGCGTCGCTGAAGCGACGATCGGGAATTTCGCCGCACTCCTATCGACGTCCCGCCGTTCTCCGCGTCTCCGCGGGAACCCCTGACGACGGCTGCTTTCACGCGGAGGGCGCGGAGAACGACCGGGCCTCGGGACTGTTTGAAAGTTTGTGTATGGGCCATATCCTAAGGAGGGAGGAGGGGATATGGCACGGAAGAAACGCCCGGTGGTCGATCCGCAGGGGGCCGAGGCCCTCGTGGTGCTACTGGTGCACGTGAGCCGCGCTTCGCAGCTTATGCGCTGACGTTAGGCGTCACTGGAGGGGTCATGCTCAAGGCCTCCGTGTTTGTCGGGACTAGCGTGGATGGGTTCATTGCGCGGTCTGATGGCGCGCTAGATTGGCTTCCAAGCGACGCCGAAGAGCACGGCTACGAGGCCTTTATGGCCTCAGTGGACGTCCTTGTCATTGGCCGGAATACCTACGACACGATCTTGGGCTTTGGGACCTGGCCCTATGGAGCGAAGCCGGTGCTCGTGCTCACCCATCGGCCGCTCCCGTCGCCCCTCCCTGCAGGCGCCCACGTGGAGTCCCTCGCCGCCTCACCCACCGAGGTGGTGGCAATCCTGGAGGCCAGGGGATTCCGTCATGCCTACGTGGATGGGGGCATCGTCGTGCAACAGTTTCTACAGGCTGGGCTGATCCAGACGCTGACGATCACCCGGATCCCGCGGTTGATCGGAAGCGGGATCCCGCTGTTCGGGATGCTCCCCCAGGACGTCATCCTCCGGCACGTGCAGACCACCCAGTATCCCAGCGGGTTGGTGTCCAGTGTGTATGCCATTGACGCCTAACCGGCGCATGAAGCTGTCGAAGCGCGGCCAGCTTCCCCGGAACTACTGGCGCAGGTGAGCCGCGCTTCGCAGCTTATGCGCAGATCTCAGGCAGCAGCAGTGTACTGCTAATCCACACGGGAAGGAACGCCAGGTCTTGCGGTCGTCCACATTCCTGCAGGTCGCGCTCAATGGCGACCGGCGTCACTCGGCCGTGCCGCGCACACCGACCGTCATCGCGGAGGCAGCCAGCGCCGCCGTGCGCGCCGGCGCTCACTCAGTGCACGTCCATGCGTTCGACCAGGCTGGCAGGGAGACCCTGGACGGCGCGGCGTGCGCGGAGGTCCTGCGTAGCATCCGCCGTCTCTGTCCTGACACGCCCGTTTCGTTAACCACGTCAGCGACGATTGTCGCGGATCCCAAGGAGCGGCTGCGCATCGTTCAGGCGTGGGAGGACCTGCCCGACCTGATTACCGCCAATCAGGGAGAACCCGGCATCATAGAGCTTTGTGAGCTCCTCCTCTCCCGCGGGGTGGGTATCGAGGCTGGCTTGCTCACGATCGACGACGCGCATGCCTTTGTGGCTTCTGGATTGGCCAACCGGTGTCGCCGCGTCCTCATCGAGCCGCTTGACCTCGATCCCGAGGCTGCCGTTCGGCACGCAGCTGCGATGGAGGAGATTGTGGTGTCCGCGGGCATCCCTTTAGATCAGGTTCACCATGGATACGGCGTCGCATGCTGGGCCGTCAATCGCCGCGCGCTCGCCAGAGGACATGGGATCCGCACCGGGCTGGAGGACGTCACGGTGCTACCTGATGGGTCGCCCGCCCGTGACAACGCCGACCTAGTGACGGCCGCAGTGGCGCTGGTCCGGGCTCATACTGCTGCCTAGCTAACGCATGAAGCGTGACGGCCGCGGCCACCGGCTGTCTCAGGGCGCGGACACCCGGGCGGCGGCTTGCTCGCTTGCACACGCGCGCCTCGGGCCGCGGCTGATGCGGAGACGTCAGGCCGACAACACGCATCCCCTGTTGTCGAGCCCCGTCTGATGATGCCTGACCCGTCCGCCACGAGTCGCCCAGAACTACTTCATCGCGAGCACGTGCTCCACGAATTGATCGACGGCGATCTCGGTGCCCTGGTAGAAGCCCGACGCTTTGTTGGTCTCGAGGTCCGCTTCATTCCGGTGCAGCGCCGTGAAGACGTAGCGAGTGCCGGTTCCCACGGGTTCCATCGTAATGATGGCGGTGATCGGAATGTCGTCAAAGACAGCCGGACGATAGCCGGGGAACAGCATGGAGGTCCAGACGAGTCGCTCCATCGGAACAACGTCGAGGTAGCAGCCGAGGTTGGGAACCTCCTGGCCGTCTCCCACGGCGATGTCGATGCTGAGGATGCCGCCCGGTCGCACGTCCATTTCGGTTCGCGACACACGCCCCCAGGCCTTGGGCATGTACCACTCCTTGAGATGCTCCGGCTTCGTCAACGCTTCCCAGACGAGCCGCGTGGGAGCGTCGATGAACCGTTCGATAGCGAAATCGAGTTTCGGATTGAAGGTGAAGTGCTTGCTCATGAGTCTGATTCCTTCTCCTTGAGTTGTTTGACGTATTGGTCGAACCGGTCCAGTCGAGCTTCCCACAACCGGCGACGCGCGGTCAGCCAGTCTTCAACGACCTTGAACCGTTCGGGTGCGATCTCATACGTCCGCACTCGCCCGCGCTTTGTCGACCTCACCAGTCGGCTCTCTTCGAGCACCGAGAGGTGCTGCACGAAGGACGGGAGCTGCATGTCGAACGGTGCCGCCAGTTCGCTGACGGTGGCTGGTCCGACAGACAGTCGCTCCAGGACTTTTCGCCGAGTCGGGTTGGACAAGGCGTGAAAAACCTCGTCAGTGGCTGCGGAGTGAACCATGTCCGACACCATCCAGATGCTCGGGTTATCCGATCTGCCGAGGAATGCTACAACCGTGGAATACTTTTGTAAATACCTAAGTATTTGCGGTCCTCGAAGCGCTCACCCTTCACATCGAGACAAGCACTCCGGCGAAGACGGTTTCCCTTCCATCGACTGGACTCTGGCCGGGATGCAGTCATGGCCGCGCGTGGCGATACGGGAGCGCGCAAGGACCGGATTGGGCGGTGTCGCGCATGGACACAGCCGGCTTCCCTGTTCCCGCTTCCGCTTCCGCTTCCGCTTTCCCTCTTCCTTTTCCTTTTGCCCCTGACGGCCATATACTAGGGCACCGAGCCCTCTCGACCCATGGACGGTGGAGATCGTGCCCAGGCCCCCGCTGCAGCAACAGGTCCGCTTCTGTCAGGCCTCCGACGGGGTCCGCCTGGCCTATGCCATCGCGGGGAAGGGACCGCCCCTGCTCAAGGCGTCCAACTGGCTCAGCCACGTCGAGTTCGACTGGAAGAGCCCGGTCTGGCAGCCCTTCCTCGAGCAGTACGCCCGGACCCGCACCATCATCCGGTACGACGAACGCGGTTGCGGCCTCTCCGACTGGAAGGCCGCCGACCTCTCCTTCGAGTCCTGGGTCCGGGACCTCGAAACCGTCGCCGACGCCATCGGCCTTCGCCGCTTCCCCCTGCTCGGCATCTCTCAGGGCGGTCCCATCGCGGTGGCCTATGCGGTTCGCCATCCCGAACGGGTCAGCCACCTCATCCTCCACGGCGCCTACTCCCGCGGACTGCTGCGTCGAGACCTCTCCCCCGACCACGTCATGGAGGTGCACACCCTCCGGAACCTGATCCAGCTCGGCTGGGGCCGGGAGAATCCGGCGTTCCGCCAGGTCTTCGCCTCCCGCTTCATTCCCGGCGGCAGCCTGGAACAGCTCGAGTGGTTCAACGAACTCCAGCGGGTCTCCAGCACCCCGGAGAATGCCCTGCGGCTCTTCGACACCCTCTGCACCATCGACGTGCGGGAGCTGGCCCCGCAGGTCTCCTGTCCCACCCTGGTCATCCACTGCAGCCGGGACGCCGTGGTCCCCTTCGAGGAGGGCCGCCTCTTCGCGGCACTGATTCCCGGCGCCCGCTTCGTCACCCTGGAGAGCGGCAATCACCTGCTGCTGGAGGGGGAACCAGCCATGCAGCAGTACTTCGAGGCGGTGGACGAGTTCCTCGGAGATGCGGTGGAGCCGGCGGTGGACGCCATCCCCGCCGTCTCCTTCGCGGTACTCACCAGCCGGGAGACCGAAGTGCTGGATCTCATCGCCCGCGGCCTCGACAACACCGCCATCGCCTCCCGCCTCCAGGTCACCCCCAAGACCCTCCGCAATCACATCACCAACATCTTCGCGAAGCTCGGCCTCAATACCCGCGCGCAAGCCATTGTCCGGGCGCGCGACGCAGGATTGGGCAGATAGATGGGGGACTGCAGGTAACAACGAGTGGCCAGGAGACAACAGGAACGCATCGTCTCATTGAGTTCCTGCCGTCCCCCGGCCCACCGCTGTTTTCCGCCGTTTCCTGCTTCAGTTCCCCGAGTTCTGGGGCTTCAGCCCCACTCCTGAGCCCATTCCACCGATTCCCGCGCCTCCACTAGGACCAGGGCCTCATGTGCCTCCCGGCACCGGGTCCTAGCTTGGCCGTGGGCCGTTGCGGGATTCCCGCGGATTCATGGCCCGCCGGAGTTCCCTCTCTTCTCTAGACTGGAGCCGTCGCCATGCCCCGCTGGAAACCCGATCCGACCTTCTATCCCACGCCCGCCCTGGCCGCTGAGGCACCGGCGGAGGAGCTGGCCTACGTCGCGCTGCTCGGCCTCGAGGGGAGCGGCCAGCGCGACGCACTCGGCGTTGTGGACACCAACCCCGCCTCGAAGAGCTACGGTCGGCTGGTGGGGCAGGTGGATCTGCCCGACAGTGGCAACGAGTTGCACCACTTCGGCTGGAACGCCTGCAGCTCCCACCTCTGCCCCTGGGCGCCTAACGCCCACGTGGAGCGCCGTTACCTGGTGGTGCCCGGGATCCATTCCTCCCGGATTCACATCATCGATACCCAGCCCGATCCCCGGCGCCCCCAGCTGGTCCGCGCCATCTCGGGAGAGACCGTCAAGGCCGCCACCGGCTACACCGCGCTGCACACCGTGCACTGCGGTCCCGACGGCATCTACCTCAACGGCCTCGGCTCGGGAGACGGCGACGGACCCGGCGGGATCTTCATGCTGGATCACGACACCTTCGAGGTGAAGGAGCAGTGGGAGGAGGACCGCGGCCCGCAGCACCTTTCGTATGACTTCGCCTGGCACCTGGGCCACGACACCATGATCACCAGCGAGTGGGGCACCCCCAACATGGTGAAGGACGGCCTCAACCCCGAGCTGCTCCTAACCGGGAAGTACGGCCACGCCCTCCACGTCTGGGACCTGCGCACTCGTCGCCACCAGGAGACCCTCGACCTCGGCGCCGAGCAGCAGATGGTGCTGGAGCTGCGCCCGGCGCACAATCCGGCCAAGGCCTATGGGTTTGCGGGCGTCGTCATCTCCCTCAAGGACCTCTCCGCCTCGGTCTGGATGTGGTACCGGGAGGGCAGCAACGGAAGCGCCAGCTGGAAGATCAAGAAGGTCATCGAGATCCCGGCAGAACCGGCCAACGAGGACCAGCTGCCGCCCTTGCTCAAGGGGTTCAAGGCGGTGCCGCCGCTGGTCACCGACATCAACCTCTCGCTGGACGACAAGTTCCTCTACGTCTCCTGCTGGGGCACCGGCGAGATCCGGCAGTACGACGTCACCGATCCCTTCAACCCGGTGCTGGTCGGCAGCCAGCATATCGGCGGCATCGTGCGGCGCACGCCTCATCCGGCCGCACCGGACAAGCCGCTTAACGGCGCGCCCCAGATGGTGGAGATCAGCCGCGACGGACGGCGGGTCTACCTGACCAACAGTCTCTACAGCCCCTGGGACGCGCAGTTCTATCCCGACGGAATTGCGGGCTGGATGGTCAAGCTGGATGTCGACCCGAAGGGCGGGATCGCCTTCGACCCGCGCTTCCTGGTGGAGCTGGAGCCGGGCATGCGCCCGCACCAGGTCCGGCTGCAGGGCGGGGACGCCAGCTCCGACTCCTTCTGCTACCCCTCCTGATGCTGTCGCACGAATGGCCCTGGGCGGCGCTGCTGCTGTTAGGCGCCGTCCACGGGCTCAACCCAGGGATGGGCTGGCTCTTCGCGGTCGCACTCGGGCTGCAGGAGAAGGATCGGAAGGCGGTCTGGGGCGCCCTGCTGCCGCTGGCGACGGGGCACGCTCTGGCCATCGCGCTGGCGGTGGGGATCGCGGCCGCTGTCGGCCTGGTACTCCCCACCGGCGAGATCAAGTGGTTCGTCGCCGCCACCCTGATGGTGCTGGGGGTGGTGCGGCTTCGGCGGCACCGCCATCCACGCGGGATGGGCATGCGGGTCAACAGCCGGGACCTCACCATCTGGTCCTTCCTCATGGCGACGGCGCATGGCGCGGGACTCATGGCGCTGCCCTTCGTGCTGGCCATGGAGCCCGGGACGACGATGAGCGGCATGAGCCACGGAGCCCACGTCATGGGCCTCACTCATGGCGCCACGCTCTCCACCGGGCTGCTCGCCACCGCGGCCCACACCGCGGGCTACCTGGTGGTGCTGGCGCTGATGGCAGCACTGGTGTACGAGCGGCTCGGACTCCGGATGCTCCGGACCGCGTGGATCAACCTGGACCTGATCTGGGCCGGGGCGCTGGCGTGCACCGCGGTGCTGACGGTGGTGGTGTGATGGGGCGCCATGTCGCGGTGTCATAGGCTCGAGTGAATTGGGCATCGCATCATCTTCAATCGTTTCCATAGGTGCTCACCATGGAGGCGCTGGTCGGGGAGGCGGTCACCGGCACCGGGACCGTCTCGCCTCCGGGTCCAGCGCGGTCGCGCTCGGCACGCCTCCGCACAGTGGCGGGGTCCGGCAGATCGAGCAGAACCGCGAAGCCGCCTGGGTCAGCCATCCGGCACCCGCCGGGACTCCGCGGTGCGCGCCACTATTACTGCGCGGGTGGTAGAGGAGACCCCTCCTCGTCTGAGCCCGGCCCGCTTTCGACGGCAGTAGCTGGTGACCCGCGTGGGCCAGCACCTCGTCGGCTCCATCCGGTTGCTGGTTCCGTTCATGCCCCTCCTGGGGAACATCCCACTCACGGTGGTCGTTGTGCTGGTCGCTCGCATGTGGTTCCGCCACCGGGAGTCGCGGGGAGACTCAAGCCTGCAGGTGCATGAACTCGCAGCGAGAGTTGCAGGCTTACGGCCAGGGCAAAGTGAGCAGCCCGAACGGGCCGAGTTTGCCGAGTGTCACCTGGGTCAGGTCAAGGAGGGACAACGCCTCATACCGTGACAGCAGCCTGACCAGCGCATGCACCAGTCGGGGCGTGGCCGTCGGGCTGCTTCAGGCTGGCAACGCCCTTCCCCAACGGCTAGGTTCTGTCCGACCTAGCCGCGGCCCCAGAGGTGATGCGCGGTCGTTAGGCCGCTCCCCATCGAGGAGACGCCATGCCCGGGACCTATTCCCTTTCTCCGGCGCTCCCGAGCCCGTCCTCCGGTGTGCCGGTTCCAGTATCCCGGGTCGCGTTGTGGTTCCGGCGGGCCATCCTCACGCACATCACGCCTGAAGCCTCCGATCTTCCGGGACGGATCGTCGGCGGCCTGCTCAGCCGCTCCCGCAGCGCGGGAGCCCTCGGTGTCCTCACGCTCACGACGCTCGCGCTCGTCTCGGCGGCAACTCATTTCGGCCTGTCTGTCCCCCTCCTCGGCAGCCTGATCGGGTGGATTCTGCCGAGTGCCACCCAGGTCATCCTCGGCATCTGGGCGGTGCGGGCAGTTCGGCGACGATTCGACTCGAGCATAGCCTAACCACCGCATGACGCCGCGCTCTCGGCGGAGCCCCCATGGACATCACCGGCATTCCCTTTCAGACCACTGACTGGTCCGCAATCCCGCCCACCGAACACCGCGGCGTAGAGGGCGTGGCCTACTGGCGGACCAAGACCCACGGCCGCCTCCGCGTCCGCATGGTCGAGTACACGCCCGGGTACCTCGCCGATCACTGGTGCGAGAAAGGCCACATCCTTCTCTGCCTCGAGGGGGAGCTCCAGACCGAGCTGGCCGACGGCCGCGTCTACCGCCTCACCCCCGGAATGACCTACGAAGTGGGCGACGGCATGGAGCCCCATCGCTCCTCCGCCCCGCGCGGTGCCAGGCTGTTCATCGTCGACTAGGGTCCCCGCGACCGCCCCGGTGCGGTGCACCTGCTCGGCCAATTCTCCGGACCACCGGACGAATGCCCGTTCGCTTGCGCGAGCGCCCCGCGTTCCACAGCTTATCCGAAGACCTCAGCCCGCTGTACGCGTGCCGCCCCCGTTCGCTCCCAGGCACGCACCTCCTTTCCAGGTGCTTCGAGTCGTGAGGATGTGCGCGAGCGGTACGGCGCACTACCTCGCCCTGGGTCCCACTCTGTTCCCTCACGGAGATGCCCCACGTGTCAAGTCGCCTCGCGTTCTTCACGCTCGGGGTCCTGAAGGAGCCGGTCGGTGCGGCGGCGGTGCAGGGCTTCGTCGATCGGCTCGCCGCCGTGTACACGCGCGCCGATGGCAGCGACGGCTTCTTCGCGCGGTCCATCCGCGATGTGGAGACATGGGAGCATTCCTGGGGTCCCGTCGTCGTTCCGGCCTGCGCACCGCAGGGCCTGCCGCCCACCCAGATCGCGATGACCCTGAGCCTGTGGCGCGATCTCGAATCGGTGGTCGGGTTCTCCTATGCGGGCGAGCACGGCGAAGCGCTCTCCAGGCGAGCGGAGTGGTTCCAGCGTGGCCCATGGCCCGGGTTTGTGGCATGGTGGGTGGACGCCGATCACCGGCCGAATTGGGCGGAGGCGGTCGAGCGCATCGACCGCCTGCATGCCGAGGGCCCGACGCCAACGGCCTTCAATTTCCGGCAGCCCTTCGATGCCGCCGGCACCCCCACCAAGCTCAAGCGTCCCCGCGCCCAGCCATGATGCGACATCCCATTCGTGCGCTTCCGCTCCTGCTCCTGTGCAGCATCGCCGCTGCCCTTGCAGGGCAGGGGCAGCCCACGTTCACCAATCCACCGGAACTGCCTCCCACGCGCGGCTACTCCCAGGTGGTCGACATTCCTCCGGGAAACCGCCTGATTCTTCTGTCCGGTCAGGTGCCCCTCGACTCGACGGGACAGCTCGTCGGCGGGACCGACTTCCGGGCCCAGGCGATCCAGGTCTTCGAGAACCTGCGCCGCGGTCTCACGAGTCGGGGGGCCGGCTTCACCGATGTCGTGAAGATCACGATGTATCTCAGGGATGCGCAGAAGAATCTCGGCACCCTTCGCGAAGTCCGCGATCGGTATGTGAACCCCGCCGCGCCTCCGGCCAGCACCTTAGCGGAAGTGAGCGGACTCTTTCACCCCGATGTGCTGCTCGAAGTCGAGGCGATGGCCGTCGTCCCGCGCTAGCATTGGATCCGTCAGGCGACGGGCCTCAACCATAGAGACGTGACATGGTGCATCACCCGAAGACCACGATCTGCCTCTGGTACGATGGCGACGCCGAGGAGGCGGCGCGGTTCTACGCCCGGACCTTCCCCGATTCGGCGGTCCGCGCGGTATTCCATGCGCCGGGAGACTACCCGTCGGGGAAGCAGGGCGACGTGCTGACCGTCCAGTTCACCGTCCTCGGCATTCCATGCCTCGGGCTCAATGGCGGGCCGGCGTTCAGGCAGAGTGAGGCGTTCTCGTTCCAGGTCGCGACCGCCGATCAGGCTGAAACGGACCGCTACTGGAACGCGATCGTCGGGAACGGCGGGCAGGAGAGCGAGTGCGGCTGGTGCAAGGACAGATGGGGAGTATCCTGGCAGATCACGCCGATCGCCCTGACCGAGGCGATCGTCGATCCCGATCCCGCGGCGGCCAGGCGCGCGTTCGATGCGATGATGCAGATGCGGAAGATCGACATCGCGACCATCGAGGCGGCGCGCCGTGGGTGAAGTCGCATGGACGACGGTACCTAGCGGGCGAACGGCACCACCTCGCCACAGCACTGGCCGGCCACTGGAGGATTCCCATGTGTCGCAATATCAAGACGCTGCATAACTTCGCTCCGCCCGCGACGGACGAGGAGACGCGCGCATCCACGCTCCAGTTCGTGCGCAAGCTGAGCGGCTTCACCAAGCCGTCGAAGGCCAATGAGGCGGCGTTCGATCGCGCCGTCGAGCAGGTCACCGCCGCGGCCAACCTCCTGCTGGCATCGCTGGTCACGACGGCTCCCCCTCGGGATCGGGAAGTCGAGGCCGCCAGGGCGCGCGCGCGAAGTGCGTCGCGCTTCGCGCCGAAGGAGCGGGGGACCCCCTGACAACGGCGGCGACCCAACTCGCGCGGATATCCAGCCGGTGCATGTAGCCGTCGACGTGCGGCGGGCCTCCCCGGGAGTACTGGCGCAGATGAACCGCGCTTCGCAGCTTGTGCGCAGACGTCAGGCGGCCTTCCCTCGGATCCAATACCCCTTTGCACACCCTCGCCTACGGTCCGGACCCGGTCCAGGTCGGTGACCTCTATCTCCCGGCGGGCACCCGCGCCCCGCTGGTCTGCCTCTTCCATGGCGGCTTCAGGCGCACGCCGTACGGGCGAGACCAATTGGAGCCGATCGCGATCGACCTGTGCGCCGCCGGCCTGGCCGTCTGGAACCTCGGCTACCGGCGGGTGGGGCCCGGAGGCCACCCCTGGCCCGCCACATTGCAGGACGCAGAAGCGAGCCTGGCCTATCTCCCCACGCTCCAAGCGACTCATCCTCAGGTCGACCTCGGCCGGTACTTCCTCGTTGGACACTCGGCCGGAGGCCATCTGGCCTTCTGGGCCGCCTCCCGTGCCCGGAGCCTCTCCCGCCCCCTGGTCCCGGCCGCGGCCATCGGCCTCGCCCCACTCCTCGATCTCGCGGCCGCCTACGCGGCCGGGCTCGGTGACGGGGCCGTAGAGCTGTTTCTCGGCGGCTCGCCCTCCACCGTGCCAGCGCGCTACCAGACCGCCTCACCGGCCGCCCATCTCCCGCTGGGAGTCCGGCAGTTCGTCCTTCACGGCGATGCCGATACTGCCGTGCCCGCGACCCTCAGCCAGGCCTATGTCGCCCAGGCCCAGGCTGCGGGGGACACGGCGACCTATATGCCATTGAAGGGGACAGATCACATGGCCTTCCTCGATCCGCGTACGGAGGCGTACCAGGTCCTGCGGCAACATCTGCTGTCGGTGGCCTGATCACCGCCTGAAGCCGACGTCCCCGGCCATCGATTCGCGCTGGGTCCGGTACCACTGGGCAGTGGCTGGGGCGGGCTTGCCGGCCCAGCCGCGGCTTCGCAGCTTGTGCGCAGACGTCATGCGGAACTTTCACACGGAGGTCGTTGACATGAAGATTCAGACCAAGGCCGCGTTCGTGACGCTGGTCCTCGGACTTTGCGCATTTCTGACCGAACCGCACGGTCCGCTTGGAGCGTTCTGGGCCCCCGATCCTTCCGTCCCTCAAGCCGTCGGCGTGCAGGTCCCACTCTTCATGCTGCTCGGCGTCTTCGAGGCCCTGGCGTTCGGGCTGGGCGTGGCTTTCCTCCTGTTCGGGTACTCTCCACTGAAAGCCACTTTCCCGGTCTCGGCCCCCCTCGCCCGGGCGGCCCATCTTTCCATCGCCTGGCTGCTGCTGAATTGGTGGGCTCACGACAGTCTTCACCTTCACAACGGGATGAACCTCAACGGTCTTCTGGGCATCGAGTACGTGTTTCACGTCACGTTGATCGTTGCCGGCGCCGTCCTCGCGCGCTTCTTCGTGACCCTGGTCCGCGCTCCCGCCCCAGTCTAAAATGACACTTCCTCCCAAGCTCGATCCCGTCGACATTCGGATAACAGCGTGGATGGCCCGGCACGGGATCACGATCACCCGGATGGCGCTGGGCATCGTCTTTCTCTGGTTCGGGATCATCAAGTTCGTGCCGACCTGGAGTCCCGCGGCAGAACTCGCGACCCGCACAATCGAGCGCCTCACCATCGGTCTCGTGCCTCCCGCGATGAGCTTGCCCCTCCTGGCCGCCTGGGAGTCTCTGATCGGGATCGGCCTCCTGACCGGCCGCTACCTCCGGACCACGCTCTTCCTCCTGTTCGCGCAGATGCCCGGAACCCTGACTCCGCTCGTCCTCTTCCCCGACGAGACGTTCCGGGCTTTCCCCTATGCCCCAACCCTCGAGGGCCAGTACATCATCAAGAACCTCGTCCTGATCGGCGCGGCCATCGTGGTGGGCGCCACGGTGCGTGGTGGGCAGTTGCAGGCTACCGCCCCAGTCGCGTCCGGCCATCGTGCCACCTGACTCCCGCAGGAAGCTGTTGGTGCGCAGGCGTTCGATGGCAACGAGCGCTGCATTCCCCTGAGGTTTCCCCATGATGCGGACCTGCCTGGCCGCCTGCTCCACGACACGATGGTCAGGCATGGCGGCTTCATCGTCAGCACGCAGGACGCCTGAAGCCTGAAGCCTGCACGCTCCCGGGTGACGCCTGACACAGGCTGGTGCTCCCGGCGCGGTTCGAGGAAACGGACGCGGCGATGCGCAGCGCCGCCGGTGTCCTTCGCTGCCCAAAGGGGAATGCACATGGAGGTGGGTATGCCGCGCTGGCTGAGGGTCATCCGCGGGATGATCGGCACGGGACTGACCTTTGCCGCGGGCGTCGGCGTGGTGAGTTCGATGCTTGCCCTGGGTGGGCTGCTTCTGGGGGAGCTTTCGTGGGACGACCTGAGGATGGTGGCCAGGCTTTCGGTGGTCGCATTTCTCGTCGGCGTGGGGTTTGCCGGCGTTCTGGCAATCGTCGCCCGCGGACGAACCTTCGACCGGCTCTCGCTGCGATACGTGACCATCCTCGGTGCTGGAGGCGGGCTGCTCTACTTTCTGTTTATCGCCGCCTCAAACGGCGCCCGGGTGTGGTCCGCCTGGAACGCCATCGGGAACCTGACGATCCTCACACTCCTGGGCGGTGGGTCGGCGGCCGCCACCCTGATCCTTGCCCGAAGAGCCGGGCGTGCGCTCAAGGCTGGCGAGGAACCACGCAGCCTGGGTGAGCGCAGGATCGAGGCACCGCTTGCCCAGCGTGACACCGAGCAGGAGTCGGATCGTTAGGGATGGACTGCCCGTCGAGCAACGGACGGATACTGCTGCGCCTAGTCCACCGCACCACCCGGCCGGCGCATGAATCTGGCGACGTTCCGCAACGGGGAACGAAGCCGGCCCGTGCCGGACCGGCCGGCACGGGCCCTGCTTCGAGGCGCCGCCTTGACTCCAGGGCAGTGACGACCGCCCTCAGCGCCTGACTACGCGCTGAACCCCGGCGGGCCGCCGGACCGGGAGATCACGCAAGGTCGAAGCGATCGAGGTTCATCACTTTGGTCCAGGCCGCCACGAAGTCGTGGACGAATTTCGCCTGCGCGTCCGAACTTCCATAGACTTCGGCCAGGGCGCGGAGCTGGGAGTTCGAACCGAAGATGAGATCGACACGCGTGCCGGTCCACCGTGCTGCGCCGGTCTTGCGATCGCGCCCTTCGAACAGCTCCCCGGCCTTCGACGCTGCCTTCCACACCGTGCCCATATCGAGCAGGTTCACGAAGAAGTCATTGGTGAGCGTCTCGGGACGGTCGGTAAAGACGCCGTGCCTGGATTGTCCGTAGTTCGCATTCAGCACCCGCAGGCCGCCCACCAGCGCCGTCATTTCGGGGGCGGTCAGCGTCAGGAGCTGCGCCTTGTCGACCAGCAGCTCCTCGGCCGATATCGTATACGCGGCCTTCTGGTAGTTGCGGAAGCCGTCGGCGACCGGCTCCAGCACGGCGAAGGAGTCCACGTCGGTCTGCTCCTGCGTGGCGTCCATGCGCCCCGGCGTGAAGGGAACCGTCAGGGCCTGCCCGGCCTGCTTCGCGGCCTGCTCGACGCCGGCGCACCCGGCCAGGACGATCAGGTCGGCCAGCGAGACCTTCATGCCTCCGGAGGCCGCGCGGTTGAACTCGCTCTGGATGCTCTCGAGCGTCTTCAGCACCTTCGCCAGGTGAGCGGGCTGGTTGACTTCCCAGTCTTTCTGCGGTGCGAGACGAATTCGCGCACCGTTCGCGCCGCCGCGCTTGTCGGAGCCGCGAAAGGTCGACGCCGACGCCCAGGCGGTCGACACCAGCTGCGAGACCGACAGCCCCGAAGCCAGCACCTTGCTCTTGAGGGCGGCAATGGCCTTCTGATCGATCAATCCATGATTGACCGCGGGGATGGGGTCCTGCCAGACCAGCGCTTCCGCGGGAACCTCCGGTCCGAGATAGCGGGTGCGCGGGCCCATGTCCCGGTGCGTCAGCTTGAACCATGCCCGTGCGAACGCATCCGCGAACTGATCCGGATTCTCCATGAAGCGCCGGGAGATCGGTTCGTAGACCGGATCGAATCGCAGGGAGAGGTCCGTCGTCAGCATGGAAGGCGCCAGCCGTCTGGACTTGTCGTGGGCATGCGGTACCGTACCGGCACCCGCGCCACCCTTCGGCTGCCACTGATGCGCGCCGGCCGGGCTCCTCGTCAGCTCCCATTCGTAGCCGAACAGGTTCCAGAAGAAGTTGCTGCTCCACTTCGTGGGCGTGGTGGTCCAGGTGACCTCGAGGCCGCTGGTGATCGCGTCAGCGCCTTTGCCTGTGCCGAAGCTGCTGTTCCAGCCGAGCCCCTGCTGCTCGATGGGCGCGGCCTCGGGCTCGGGCCCCAGGTGCGACGCGGGGCCGGCGCCGTGGGTCTTGCCGAAGGTGTGGCCGCCGGCGATGAGCGCGACCGTCTCTTCGTCGTTCATCGCCATGCGGGCGAAGGTCTCGCGAATATCCCGGGCCGCCGCGACGGGATCCGGGTTGCCGTTGGGGCCTTCCGGATTGACGTAGATCAGCCCCATCTGGACGGCGGCGAGCGGGTTCTCGAGGTCCCGCTCCCCGGAGTAGCGCTTGTCCTCCAGCCACTTGCTCTCGGATCCCCAGTAGACGTCTTCCTCCGGCTCCCAGACGTCCTCGCGACCACCGGCGAAACCAAAGGTCTTGAACCCCATCGACTCCAGGGCGACGTTGCCGGCGAGGATCATGAGGTCGGCCCAGGAGATCTTCCGGCCGTACTTTTGCTTGATGGGCCAGAGCAGCCTGCGCGCCTTGTCGAGGCTGACGTTGTCGGGCCAGCTGTTGAGGGGCGCGAAGCGCTGCTGGCCTGCGCCGGCGCCGCCGCGACCGTCGCCGGTGCGGTAGGTGCCGGCGCTGTGCCACGCCATGCGGATGAACAGGGGCCCGTAATGGCCGAAGTCCGCCGGCCACCAGTCCTGGGAGTCGGTCATCAGGGCCTGCAGATCCTTCTTCACGGCCGCGAGGTCCAGGCTCCTGAACTCTTCGGCGTAGTCGAAGCCCTCGCCCATGGGATCGGACCGGGGCGAGTGCTGGTGCAGGATTCTCAGGTTGAGCTGATTGGGCCACCAGTCCCGGTTGGACGTGGCGCCGCCAGCGGCGTGTCTCACCGGGCACGCGGTTTCGTTGGACATGTGTTTTCTCCAGTTATTATGCCGTAGGGGGAAACCTACGACCGGCCAGTGGTGCGGTAAAGGCGACTGTTTCCCTCCGCCGGTCGAGGCAGAAACCTCCAGCCGAGAAGAGCCGAGATGAGTCCTCGCCGTTCCGTGGCCGTGCTGGGACCAGCATTCATTTGCTTGCTGCTCATCAGCCCCAGCCACACTCTCCGAGCCCAGACCCCAGATGACACCAGCGCCACCCTGGCGCTGGTCGGCGTGACAGTGATCGACGGCACCGGTCGGGCGGCGCGCCCAAATCAGACCGTGCTGATTCAGGGCGAGAGAATTACCGGGGTTTCTCCGGCTGGATCCCATCCGCTGCCGCCGCGAGCGACCATCCTGAACCTGACGGGCCGCTTCCTGATTCCCGGCCTGATCGACACTCACGTGCACATTGCCACCGATCCCTCGGGCGAAGACACCCGGGTGAGGACCGAACGGCGCCTGCGCAAGGCACTGCTCGGTGGCGTCACCGCGGTCCGCGACATGGCTGGGGACGTGCGCGCGCTTGGGTCACTGCAGCGCGACGCACTGCTCGCTGAAATCCCCAGTCCCGACATCTATTACGCCGCGCTGTTCGCCGGGCCGGAGTTCTTCGCCGACCCGCGTACCCATGACGCCACGCGCGGACTGGTTGCCGGGCAGGTGCCGTGGATGCGGGCGATTGCCGACACGACCGACATCCATCAG
Source organism: uncultured Gemmatimonadales bacterium (assembly GCA_963817435.1). GTDB lineage: Bacteria > Gemmatimonadota > Gemmatimonadetes > Gemmatimonadales > GWC2-71-9 > JADJOM01. The sequence continues at coordinate 701,484 of CAWFNY010000002.1, read as the reverse complement.
GCCATCGCCGAAGCCCGGGGGACCGGGGCCACCGCGATCAAGCTGTACGCCGCGCTGAGCGGAGAACTGGCCCGCAGGATCACCGTCGAAGCACATGCCCAGGGGCTGGCGGTATGGGCCCACGCGGCCCTCGGACCCGCCACGCCGATCGAGGTCGTGAATGCGGGCGTTGATGCCATCTCCCATGCCAGCCTCGTCGCCCTCGCGATGGACTCGACGCGGCGAGTCGCTGCATTGCGCGCTCCGCCCGGACAGCCGCTCGACATGGCGGATAGTGGGCTGGATACACTGCTCCGCACCATGGTCAGGCAGCATACCGTCTTCGAGCCGACCCTCCTCATCTTCGAGGACGATCCTGCCCGACTGCGGCTGGCCGGAGAAATCACCAGGAAGGCATATCGCGATGGGGTCACCATCATCGCCGGGACTGACACACTGGGGGAGGCGGATTCCGACTCGCTGACGCTGCCCAACCTGCATCGGGAACTCGAGCTACTGGTCCGACTCGGTGGCCTGAGTCCCGCCGAAGCGCTGGAGAGTGCCACCCGCGATGCCGCAGCCGTGCTGGGTGCTCAAGCCACCCGTGGTACCGTCGAGGCCGGCAAACTCGCGGACCTCGTGGTACTCTCGGCCAATCCACTGGCTGATATCCGGAATTCCCGTACGATCCAGCTGGTCATCAAGCGCGGACGGATCTATGAGAGACCGTGAGGGGTGGTACTCCCAAGCTGCGGGCTCTGCTTCACCCGCCTCGTCGCCTTCTCCTTCACCCGCCTCGGCCGCGCGCTCGCCAATCGTCTGAAGGGTCACCTCGAGTCGTCCACGCAAGCAGGACTGAGCGCACTCGAGTCGGCCAACGAGGAATTCGGGCAGGAACCGAAGGAGGCGCACGGTGCGGCCAGGCGGTCGTCTCTCGCTGGCAGAGCCTGCCGGCGTCGGATAGCTTCATGGTGACTCGCCGGCCGGTGAAGCTCATGCGCAGACGCGAGCCGCTGGCCGGATGCCATGGCAGTCAGCATCGAGACAGGGGAGGGTGAGCGTGGGAGCCCGGGTGCGCCTGAAGGACATCCTCGAAGCCGGTTTCATCGCCGATCTGGATGCCTCAGTCGAGGCACACATGGACTGGTCGCGGCGAGTGTTGCGCTCCACCGTGCTCCACGAACTTCCCGAAGAGGATGTGCTCGCCGCCAGGTCGCACACCCTTTGCCACTTCGGCCGCTGGTTTGCGGCGAACAGGGCGCGGTTCGAGGAATGCGACGCGGAGCACGCGCGCAGGCTCGAGGACGTTCATCAATCCATGCACGACGCCATTCGATCCATCTGCACCGATGTCCAGGCCGGACGGCCGGGGCAACGGGCCGATCTGGATCGCTTCGAACAGACGCAATCCGAGCTGATCAGGCTGCTGGCCGACTTCAAGACGTTGTTTCTCGGGATCGCCGCGCGGCATGATCCGCTGACCGGACTGCTGCTGCGCCACGATATCGAGACCGAATTCCTTCAGGTGCAGAAGAGCTGCAGGCGCAACAAGAGCCTGCTCTATGCCGTGATGATCGACGTGGATCATTTCAAGCGGGTCAACGACAGCTACGGCCATCCGGTGGGCGACACCGCCTTGCGGCACGTTGCAGACACGCTGAAACGCAGCGTGCGCCCCGACGAGCCGCTGTATCGGTTCGGCGGTGAGGAGTTCCTTCTGCTCATGCAGTGCCATTCGCCAGAGGCAGCCGCGGCACCCGTGCAGCGGATCATCCATGCGGTCCGCAGCACGCCGGTCCCGCTTCCGCAGGGAGATCCCCTGGTGCTCACGGTCACGATGGGACTGGCGCGGGCGGGTGTGGATGAGGCCCTGGCCAGTGTTGTCGAGCGCGCCGACAGGGCGCTGTACAGGGGCAAGACGGCCGGGCGGGACTGCTATGTCTTTGCTGACGACTGAGGCGACGGTTCACATCGTCGTGTGGTGACTGTCCCCCGGCGGCCTACCGCAGCAGCTCCTCCAGCCGCACCGCCGTGTCGGTCTTCTCATCGCGGTACTTCACGATCACCGGCGCATAGAGCGAGACACCCATCTCCCGGCCCGGGCCGCTGCTCACCGGGCGCGAGCCGGGCACGACGACAGCGCCCGCCGGAATCTCGAGCGGGCGTTCTCCCTCGCGACGGAGCGTGGTGTTGCGGACGATGTCGTAGACGATCGTGCCGCCGGTGAGAATCGTCCCGGGCGCCAGCACCGCCCGCTCCCGAACGATTGTTCCCTCATACACGCCGCAGTTCCCCCCGACGAGCACGTCATCCTCGATGATCACCGGGAGCGCCCCAACCGGCTCCAGCACGCCGCCGATCTGTGCGGCGGCGGAGAGATGCACCCGCTTGCCGATCTGGGCGCAGGAACCGACCAGCGCGTGGCTGTCCACCATGGTGCCTTCGCCGACGTAGGCGCCGGCGTTCACGAACGCCGGCGGCATGATCACGACGCCGGCTGCAACGAACGCCCCATCGCGAATCGAGCTGCCGCCCGGCACCACGCGGACGCCATCGGCCACCGAGAGCGACTTGAGCGGCCAGGTGTGTTTGTCGAAGAACGGGAACGGCCCGCCGCGAGCCGCGTCTGCGACGGTCCCGAGCCGGAACCCGAGCAGGATACCGGCCTTCACCCAGGCGTTCGCGTGCCAGACGCCATCCGCATCGCGCTCGGCCGCGCGGATGGTGCCGTCATTCAGCCCCTGCTTGAGCTGCTCAAACGCCCGCATCGCCGCCGGCTCCTGGCCCTCGGGGACGCCGGCGGCGAGGCGTTCGATGGTCGCGCGCAGGGCCGGGCTCATCGTGCGGCCAGCGTGGACGACTCGACGCCAGCCGCCTGCAGCGCGGCCAGCAACGCGGGCCGCCGGTGATCCGAGAGCCGCACCAGCGGCAGGCGCAGCACATCCTGGATCCGGCCCATCGAGGCGAGTGCGGCCTTCACCGGTGCCGGGTTGGTCTCGAGGAAGTTGGCCTCGAGCAGCGGGAGGATGTGATAGAGAATCTCGCGGGCCTCCGCGAAGTCGCCCCGGAGGCAGCGACGCACCAGGTGACTCATGAGTCCGGGGATCTCGTTGGATGCGACCGAGATCAGCCCGTCGCCCCCCGCGGCGATAATGGCGAGCGTCATCCAGTCCTCGCCGGAGAGCACCGCGAAATCCTCGGGGCGGCCGAGCAGCAGGTGCTGCACCTGGGCGAGGTCCCCGGACGATTCCTTGATGCCGACGATGTTCGGGTGTTCCGCGAGGCGGAGCACCGTCTCGGGCTTCATGTTGACCGCGGTGCGGCCCGGCACATTGTAGAGACAGACCGGCACGCTGGAGGCGTCGGCGACGGCGGTGAAGTGCCGGAAGAGGCCCTCGGGTGTCGGCTTGTTGTAGTACGGTGTGGCCGAGAGCAGCCAGGTGACGCCGAGCGCGCTCATCCGGCGGGCCTCATCGGTGGCGAGACTGGTCGCGTTGTGGCTCGCGCCGGCCATGATCGGGATGCGACCGCGCGCGGTCTCGACGACCGTGCGGACCACGAGTTCGCGCTCCTCGGTGGAGAGGGTCTGGGCCTCGCCGGTGCTGCCGCAGGGCACCAGGAAATCGATCCCTTCCTCGATCTGCCACTCCACCAACTTTCGAAGCGCCTCGACGTCCACTGTTCCATCCGGCGTGAACGGCGTCACGATCGCCGTCCCGCATCCTTTCAGCGCGGTCGTCATGGTGCCTCCCCGAAGAGCATCTGGTCGAATGTGAACACACCTTCGCGTCCCGCGAGCCATTCCGCGGCCATCAGCGCGCCGGCGGCGAAGACCTGCCGGCCGCGTGCTTCGTGGCTGAAGCGGATCGTCTCGAAGGGCGCGTCGTAACACACCTCATGCGTCCCGGGGACGTGGCCGCCCCGGACGCTGGTAATCGGAAAGTCGCGCGCGGCGTCGCCCGAGCGGAGCGCCGCCTGCAGCGCGAGCCCGGTGCCGGAGGGGGCGTCGCGCTTGGCGGCGTGGTGGCTCTCGACGACGTAGGCGTCGAATGTCGTCCGCCCGGCGAACTGGCGCGCGAGGTCGCGGGCCGCACGCAGGAAGAGCTGCACGCCAACGGAGAAGTTCGGACTGTGGAGCAGGGCGCTGCGGTGGGTGGCCACGGCGCGGGCGACGTCGGGCAGCCGGTCGAGCCAGCCGGTCGTTCCGGTGACGGTCGGCATTCGCAGGGCGGCGAGCGCTAGCAGGTTGTCCGCCGCGCGCTCGGGCCGGGTGAATTCGATCGCCACGTCGGCGCCCGCAGCCGGCTGGCGGTGAGCGCCTCACGCGGAGCGGTTCTCGCCGCCGGTGATGACGGTGTGGATGACGTGACCGCGCTCCACCGCGAGCTGCGCGATGGCGCGGTTCATCCGGCCGTCTCCCACGAGCGCGATGCGCATCAGCGCGGCACGTACCCGCGGGCCACCAGCAGCTCCGCATTCTGGATCGCCGCGCCGGCGGCCCCCCGGATCGTATTGTGCGACAGCAGCACGAGGCGGATGTCCAGCAGGTTGCAGGGGCGGACTCGGCCGACCGTGACGGTCATGCCGGCACCGCGATCGATGTCGAGCCGCGACTGCGGCCGGTCGTTCCGCCGATCGACCTCGACGGCGAGCGCCGGCGTGGATGGCAGCGTCGCCACGTCGCCCTCGGCGCGGAATCCCTCGAGGGCGGCGATCGCTTCATCGGGCGTGACTCGCCGCCCGAACCCGACGGAGACGACCTCGAGGTGGCCGTCGATGACGGGCACCCGGTTGGTATGCGCGCTGGTCGCGATCGCGGCCTCCGCGATGGCCTCCCCGGCGAAGCTGCCGAGGATCTTCGCGGTCTCCTGCTCCATCTTCTCTTCTTCTCCCCCGATGAAGGGGATCACATTGCCGAGCGCGTCGAGCGAGGCGACGCCGGGATAGCCGGCGCCGCTCACCGCCTGCATCGTCGCCACGAAGAGCTTCTGGATGCCGAACGCGCGGTGGAGCGGTGCGACGCCAAGCACCAGGCCGGCGGTCGAGCAGTTGGGGTTGGCGACGATGCCGCCCGACCAGCCCCGTTCCCGCTGCTGCCGCTTGAGGAGGCCGAGGTGCGCGTGATTCACTTCGGGGATGAGGAGCGGGATGTCGGGATCCATCCGGTGAGTCTTGGTGTTGGTCACGACGTAGACGCCGGCCCGGGCGAAGGTCTGCTCGACCTGGCCCGCGATGTCAGCCTCGATCGCGGAGAAGGCGATGCGCCCGGGGATCGTCGGCTCGCAGCGCCCGACCGTCATGGCGGCGACCCGCTCCGGCAGCGGTGTGCTCTCGCGCCAGCGCACGATGTCGCCATAGCGCTTGCCGGCGCTCTGTTCCGACGCCGCCACCGCCGCGATCTCGAACCAGGGATGCTCGGCCAGGAGACGCACGAACTTCTGACCGACGGTGCCGGTCGCGCCGAGGATGGATACGGGGATCTTCGCGCTCATCACATCTCCAGAGTCATTCGTGGATCAGGTCCCACGCCAGCTTCTCGTACAGCCGTACCCCCTCGAGCAGTTCCGCCTTGGCGATCCGTTCAGCGCTGGTATGCGCGACCCGGATGGTGCCCGGCCCGAGCTGAAAGCCCCGGCCCCAGGGCGCGAGGAAGGGCAGGTCGCTCGCATAGCTCACTACCGTGGTCTCCCATCCCGCCGGTGCTGCCGTGGTGTTCTTGTAGTACGGCAGTTCGGTCGGAAAGGTGATCACGACGCCCGGCGCCGCGCAGGCGGTGATGGCCTGCTGGTACGGCGCGGAGGGACCGACCAGCCGCACCAGCAGTTCGGCATGGGCCGAGGGCGGAATCACGTTCGGGGCGACGCCGCCATGGATCACCCCGACGTTCAGCGTGCTGGGGCCGAGCATCGGGTCGGACGGGAGCGGCAGCGCGCGGATCCGCTCGAGGGTATCGAGGATCGGGAGCAGCGCCGACTGCCCCTCGTCCGGATAGGCGGAGTGCGCCGCGCGGCCGCTCGACTCGAGCACCACTTTCAGCGAGCCCTTCTGGCCGATGCTCAGCCGGTTCTCGGTCGGCTCGCCGTTGATCACGAACCGGCCCTTGGGCCCCAGCTCATGCGCGACCTGGACGCCGTCAGAGCCGTTCTCCTCGCCGACGAGGAACAGGAGGCCGATCCGCCGTTCTCCACGGTCCGCCAGCCGCTCGGCTGCCGCGACCATCGCCGCCGCGAGGCCCTTGGCATCGCAGGTCCCGCGGCCGTGCAGGTGGGTCGCGTCCTCGCGGAGCGGGAGGTAAGGCGGAACGCAGTCCAGGTGGGTGGAAAACACCACCTCCGGTGCCTCACGGAAGGCGTAGAGGTTGTCCCGCCCCGGTGTGACGGGTTGCCGGGTCACCTGATAGCCGAGTCGGCGGAGGACCCCGGCGAGCAGATCGACGGCGGGGCCTTCATTGCCGGTGGGCGTCTCGAGGGCGACCAGTTCCCTGGTGAGTGCGATCGGGTCGAGCAAGCGGGTCACTCCTCGTCAGCGGGAGCCGCTCCGTGTCTTCGGCGGATCGCAATCCCGAAGCCCGTGCGGTGAATTCCCATCATGAACTACCGGCCTGAAAACAAATCGCCCCGCCGGTACAGCGCGGCGGGGCGTTCAGGTCCAGTCAGGATACAAACGTCAGACTGGCCGTCGCTCGCCGCGCGCGGTCATGGGCTTCTTGGTGCGCTTCGTGATGCCCAGGGCGGGCGAGAGAGCCAGTCGCATGGACTCAAAGTAGGAAGCCGGGCCTCGCGTGACAAGTGGTGCGGCACTCACGCCTTCCCGAAGGCCCGTTTGATCTCCGGCCTGGTGAGTATAGATCAGCAGGATTGATGCGGGTGCGCGACGACTCCCGGTAGCGTAGGCTCCCTCCGAAGATCCTTCAAGCGGCTTGCGGGGCCGAAGGGCGTCAGGCAGCTTCCCGCCAACCGCGACCGCTCCCACCGCTCAACTCGAGAGCCCGCATGTCCCGCTCCTGGAGCCTGAAGGCCATCCTGTTGCTCGGACTGCTCCGTGCCGGTTCCCTTGCCGCGCAGGATCGGACCTACGGCACCGACGGAACCGGCACGCTGCACACCGGCGACGACAGGGCTCGGCAGGAAATCCGCCGGGTCGAGGCGACGCTGTACCAGAATGGCGGCATCGACCTGCGCCTCATGAAGGGTCAGGATGCCTGGATGTTCCGCGGCACCTGGTACGGGAATCCCGGCACGGGCTCAGTCGGATTCCGGCTCGACAGCGGGTTCGAGCTGCCGGCCGATGGTTCGGGCCGCCTCTACCTCGAGCGGGGTGCGCTGAGCCGCGTGGACTTCCGCGGCAGCAACCGCGACGGCGCGTTCGAGCTGGTCTTCGCGGCTCGCGGGAGCGCGGAGTCTGGCGGGAGCCAGGCGATGGATCTCATTCGCGCCGGCGATGGCGATCTCGACATCGGCGACCGGAGCGACCGGCTGGACCGGGCGCGGGTGCTGCTCGGTGTGGATGGCAGGGCCGAGGTGCGGGTGTGGGGTGATGTGCGGTATACGATGACGGGGACCTGGTCAGGCGCGATTGCCTCGGGACGGGTACGGCTCAGCATCACCCGATGGGGACGGGACGACGCCGATATCACCGGCACCATCAACACCTCGCGCCGGTCGGGGTGGGATCGCCTGGCGTTCGACGGGACGGTGAAGGATCGCGACGTTCGGCTTCGCTTCGAGGGCGAGGGCGACGCGCTCGATCCCGACAGCAACGACGACGAGCCGGAGGAGGAGCCGCGCCGGCCGGTCAAGACGCTCGATCAGACCATGCGCGGCGCGGGAGAACTCGGTCTCGAGGGGGGGAAGGGCGCCGACCTCCGCGCGGTGCGGGTCAACCTCCGGCGCGGGGGCAAGGCGGAGATCTACCTGGAGGGAAGCGGGCCGCGGATGACGCTGCGGGGCAAGTGGAGTCAGCGGGACAACTCGCCGAGCATCGACCTCGCGATCACCGGCGGACTCGGCCAGGAGGGCACCAGCGGACTCGGGACCGTCTCCATTCCGGATGGCAAGAGCTGGCAGCGGCTGAACCTCGCCGGGCGGAACAGCTCGGGAAGCTGGACTGTGCGCTTCCGCGCCAACGGCCCCGGGCATCTGACGCCTGACAGCACCGTGGATGTTCCCGAGCCCGAGCCGGTCAGGGAGCTCATCGACACGCAGCGCGGCGAAGGCTCGCTCTTCTGGCCCGGCGTCTCCGAGCCGACCACCGTCACCCAGGTCAGGGTCACCCTGGGCGCGGACAAGCGGGCGACGATCGAGGTCGAAGGGAGCAAGCCGGCCCGGTTCACCGGGCGCTGGGCGGCCACCAGGCAGGCGAATCAGCTCTCGCTCGCCATCACCGGCGGCACCATCGACGGCATGGCCGCTGGAGGCACGATCACGCTGACCGACAAGCGCACGCTCTCTGCCCTGCAGCTCGAGAGCCGGGTGGTCCGGCGCCCGATGCGGCTGACCTTCCGGGCCCACCCGTCGCCCGCGGTCGCCCCCGCGCCGCAGTAGGGGACCGCCTGACGGAGGCGCTGCTCAGGCGGCTTCAGCCGCGCGCGCCTCCGACTGGCCCTGCTCCACGTCCACGAAGTGGAGCAGGGTGCCGCCGACCACGAAGAAGGCGACCACCGCCAGGATCGCGATCCGGCTCGAGCCGGTCACGCCGATCACCCGGGCGAAGATCCACGGCCCGAAGATCCCCGCGAACTTCTCCACCACGGCGAAGAATCCGAAGAACTCCGCCGAACGGGCCTTGGGGATCATGCTCGCGAAGAGCGAGCGGGAGAGCGCCTGGGTGCCGCCCTGCACGACGCCGACCAGCAGGGCAAGTATCAGGAAGTGGGTGGCGTTGGTCATGAAGTAGCCCAGCACGCTGATGCCGGCGTAGACCACGAGGCCCACGAAGATCGCCCGCTTGGCGCCGATCCGGCTGGCAAAGGCGCCGAACAGGAAGGCGAAGGGGATACCGACGAACTGCACGATCATGATCGAGGCGATCAGGGCGCCGGTCCCGATCCCGATCTCGGTGCCGTAGATCGTGGCCATGCGGATGATGGTGCCGATGCCGTCGTTGTAGATGAGGAAGGCGATGAGCATCAGCACCGCCTGACGGAACTGGCCCAGCCGCCGGAAGGTGGCGCCGAGTTCCCTGAACGCTCCGCCAACATCGATACGTCCATCTCCAGTCGGCGCCGGCTCGCGCACATCGCGGAAGAGCGGGATCGAGAACACCAGCCACCAGATCGCCACCGAGAGGAAGGCGAGCCGGGTGGGCAGGGTGGCCTGGGCGGCGCTGAGGCCCGGGCCGGAGGGGAGGCCGAACCATGCCGGCTTCTGGATCCATGCGAGGTTCAGTGCGAGGAGCAGCCCGCCGCCCACGTAGCCCAGGGCGTATCCCGCGGTCGAGACCCGGTCCATCTCCTCCGGTGCGGCGATATGGGGGAGGAAGGAGTCGTAGCAGACGTAGCTCGCGTTGACCGCGATGTTCGCGACCGCGAACAGCCCCGCCGCCAGGACCCAGTCGCCCCGTTCGATGAAGAACATCAGGCCGACGGCCACCACCCCGACGATCAGCGAGAGTCCGAGCAGCCGCTTCTTCACGCCCGCGCGATCGGCGATGGCACCGAGGATCGGGGAGAGCACCGCGATGATGGCGAGCGCGATCGTCGTGGCATCGGCGAGCCGTTTGGTCGCGATCGCGGGGGGAAGGTCCGCGCCGGCGACCTTGGCGAAGTAGATCGGGAACACCGCGGTGACGATGGTGGTGACCATCGCGGAGTTGGCCCAGTCGTACATCGCCCAGGCGCGGAGTTCACGGCGGTGGAGTCCCAGTCGTTCCAGCAGTGTCATTGGGCGCGGAGCGGAAGGGTGAGGGACCAGGGTACCCCGGCGAAGGGTGCGGCGGTGCGGAAGACCGACCGGCGCGCGAGGGGGTGCGCAGAGTCGTTCCGGTGCACGAGCATCGCCAATGATGGGGCTAATGCCCCGGCGCCGCTACCCCGTCAGGAGGCCGGTCGTGGCTTGAGCAGCGAGAGGGCGATCGACCCGAGAAGGATGCCGAGGATCACGAGCAGCGACAGCACGGTGGGCAGGGGCAGCCAGGCCGCGAGCACCATCTTCAGGCCGACGAACAGCAGGATGAGCCCGACACCGGGCTTGAGATAGTGGAACTTGTCCATGGCGCCGGCGAGCACGAAGAACAGCGCCCGGAGTCCGAGGATCGCGAAGAGGTTGGAAGAATAGACCACGAACGGATCGCGGGTCACGGCGAAGACGGCCGGGATGCTGTCGATGGCGAAGACCAGGTCGCTCCACTCCACGACGAGCAGCACGAGCAGGAGCGGTGTCGCCATCCACCGGCCGATGAGCGGCTTCACGAAGAAGTGCTGGCCTTCATAGGCCGGCGTCACCGGCAGGAAGCGCCGAGCCAGGCGCACCAGCGGGTTCTTTTCCGGCTCGATCCGCTCATCCTCATCGCGGAACATCCGGATGCCGGTGACGAGGAGAATCCCGCCGAACAGGTAGACGATCCAGTGGAATTGGGTGAGCAGCAGGACGCCGGCGCCGATCATCACGCCGCGCATCAGGATCGCGCCGAGGATGCCCCACTTGAGTACCCGCGGCTGCAGCGCGGCGGGGACCGCGAAATACTGAAAGACCAGCAGAAAGACGAAGAGGTTGTCGACGCTGAGGGAGAGTTCGATCAGATATCCGGTGTAATACTCGAGCGCCGTGCGGTGGCCGACCTGCCACCAGAGGAAGCCGCCAAAGAGAAGCGCCAGGATGACGATCCCGGCGCTCCAGGCGAGTGCTTCGCCGGTGGAGAGGATGTGAGCCCGGCGGTTCAGGACCCCGAGGTCGAGGACCAGCAGCGTCCCGATGACCGACGCAAAGACGATCCAGACCGCGGGGTCGTGGGTGGTCACTCAGCGCGCCAGCGCCATCGCCTCGAGGCGGGCGACCCGCTCCTCGATTGGCGGGTGAGTGCTGAACCAGCTCATCACCCCGCCACCCATCGCGGCCAGCGGGTTCACCTGCGCGAGGGGAGCGGCCGCGGGCGCGATGTGCATCGGAATCTGGTGCGCCATGGCGTCCATGCGCGTCAGCGCGCGGGCCAGCGGCAGCGACCGTCCGAGGATCTCCGCGCCGACGCGGTCCGCCTCGAACTCGCGCTGCCGCGAGATGGCGAACTGGATCAGCATGGCCGCGATCGGCGCGAGCAGCATGAGCCCGATCTCGGCGAGCGGATGCCGCCCCTCATCGTCGCGCGAGCCGCCGGCAAACATCAGGAGCCAGGGGAGATTGCTGATCATGCCGGCCATGCCCGCCGCGATGGTGGTGGTGAGCATGTCGCGATTCTTGACGTGCGCCAGCTCGTGCGCGATCACGCCCTCGAGTTCCTCCTGCGGCATGGCGCGCAGGATGCCGGTCGTGACGGCCACGACCGCCTTGCGGGGGCTGCGTCCGGTGGCGAAGGCGTTGGGCTGGTCGTGCGGAGCGACGGCGACGACGGGCATCGGCAGTCCGGCACGCTGGCGCAGCCGGTCCACCATGCGGTAGAGCTCCGGCGCCTCCGCCTCGGTGACGACCTGCGCGCCGTACATCCGGAGCACCATGCTGTCCGAGAAGAAGTACATCACGAAGTTCATGCCCAGGCCGAGCACCGAGCCGAGGATCAGGCCGTTGGCGCCGCCGAGCAGCTGGCCCGCCGCCATCAGCAGGGCCACGAGGCCGGCCATCAGGATTGCAGTCTTCAGGTTGTTCATAGCACCCTCCAAAATAACAGCGAGACCTTCACCGAGTGGCGGCGCCGCCGGCATGCCCGGCGACGTCACCTCCAGTGAAGGTCTCGCGTTGTAAATGGGTTTACCCATCCACCCGGCCGCACCGTGCCGGGGGTCTCCCGGCAGTCCTGACGATGGGCCGTCCGCCATTCGGCGGATCAGCTACTCCCCTTCAGGGCAGAAAGTGTAAATGCCTATGCGAGTCAGGTCAACGGCGGCCTGTTCTATGAATTTCTTCGGCGGGTTCTTCGCGCCGGGGCACTTCGGCCGTGAGCATCCGCACCGCGAGCCCGCCGTTCCTGGTGTGCAGCGGCGGTCCGAAGCGCAGTCCGGTGGCGCGTTCGAGCGGTGCCTCCGGCAGCAGCAGCGTGATCCGCCAGCCGGGCAGCCGCTCCCGTGCGATGGTCCCCAGCCGGGCAAACAGGTCACGCAACTCACGGCCTTCGCTCACCCGCATGCCGTACGGTGGATTCGAGACCAGCGCACCGATGCCCGCAGGCGGTTCCAGGGAGGAGACTGCGGCCTGCCGCCAGGTGATATCGTGGGCCACACCAGCTCGCTCCGCGTTGGCGATGGCGGCCTCGATCGCGCCGGCATCCCGGTCCGCGCCCACGATCGGCGCGGGGGCGCGCGGCAGCACGCCCGCACGCGCCGCGTCCAGCAGGGCGCGCCACCGGGACCGGTCGGCCCCGGGCCAGTGGAGAAACGCGAAGTCGCGGTCGAGGCCAGGAGGAATGCGCCGGGCCAGCAGCGCCGCCTCGATCGGGATGGTGCCTGATCCGCAGAACGGATCCAGCAGCGGCGCCTCCGGACTCCATCCGCTCTCGAGCAGCAGGCCCGCGGCGAGAGTCTCCCGCAGCGGCGCTTTTGCGACCGCCAGGCGATAGCCACGCCGGTGCAGGAGTGTCCCCGAGCTGTCGAGGCTGATGGTGCAGACATCACGGAAGAGCCGCACGACGATGAGCTGGCCGTCGCTGTCCTCGGCCTCTTCCGCGTCCCCGGTTGCCGGGCACGCGATGCCGCCGCAGGCGGCGATGATCCGCTCCGCGACCGCCTTCTGATGGTAGAGCCGGGATTTCCTGCAGGTGACGCGGACGCTGACGGCCGTCTTCGCCGGGAGCCAGTCGCGCCAGGGCAGGGCGAGTGCCTTGCGCTCGAGTTCCCCGAGGGCCCGCGCGTTGAAGGCACCGAGACGCACCAGGACTCGGCTCGCGGTACGGAGCCAGAGATTGCAGCGGGCGAGGTCATCCAGCGTGCCTTCGAACGCCACGCCGCCGGGCTCCGTCTCCATCGGGGTGATGCCGAGCCTGGTGAGTTCTCCGGCGGTGTGGACTTCCAGGCCCGGCGCGGTGACCGCGTAGAGCGCCAGACGGTCGGTCACATCCCCTCAGGCTCGAAATTCAGGATGCCGGAGAACCATGGCAGGAGCGCCTCGACGACGCGGCGGCCGACCTGGTTCGAGTGATCACCGTCGTAGGTCCGGTACTGATGCCTGACACGGAGTCGCGTGAGCAGGCTGTCGAACTCCGCGACGCCCCGGGCGTAGCCATCGGCGGTACCGACGTCGAACGCGATACCGCGGAGCCGTACCAGCCCTTCGCGGTAGCGCGGTGCCATGTCGATCAGCCGCCAGCCGCGCCACCGCTCGATGACGCCGCTGTCCGGCTCGACGGCGGCGCCTGCGCGATGAAATGGCAGGTCGGCGTAGAACGGCGGCCGGGCCGAATCGGGGCTCCACGCGGCGGCGTAGCCGAGGCAGACCCGCGACCAGCCCGAGATCGAGTCGGCCTGCGAACGGCGGGAGAGCCCGAGCAGCGTGCCGCGGTCCGCGGCGGAGATGTTCGCGCAGGGGAGTTCCGCGTTGGGGCTCATGGCGTACACCGCCCCGAAACCGCCCGGGTAGCGCATCGCGATCCGGAGCGCGGCTCCGGCGCCCATCGAATGGCCGGCGATGCCGCGGCTCGGGGCCCGGCGGATGGTCCGGTAGTGCTGGTCGACGTATCGCACCACGTCGCGGATCAGGTAGGTCTCCCAGTCACCGGTGGTGGCCGAGTTGGTGAATACGCTGCCCCCCAGCGCATTCGCGCCATCCGGCATGACGATGATGAACTCCTTCACCGCCTGTGCCGCAATGAGGCTGTCCATCATACGGCCGAGCATCAGGCCCTGGTATTGCCCGTTGACCCACGCCGCCGGCGAGCCACCGAATCCATGCAGCAGATAGAGCGCGGGATACCGGCGCGTGACGTCCTCTGCATAACTGGGCGGCAGATAGACGAGCAGTGGCCGGACCGGGCTATCGCCGAGCCGGTTCCCTTCCAGGGCGGGAGACCGCACCGAATCGGACACCACCTGTCCCTGGCCGGCGAGGGGCGCCGCGCCGAACAGCAGGAAGGCGCACGGCAGAAGATGCTTCAGAAGGCCGGCTCGGCCTGATGGGCCGGATCGTCGAGGATGATCGCGCGGGCAATGCTGCCGGCCGGCGTCTCGAACTGGCCCTCTGGAATGACCAGCAGCGCGTTCGCCTTCACCATCGACGTCAGGATCCCCGATCCCTGGGGGCCGGTCAGCCGGACCTCCGGCAGCTCCGTGCCGGGGCTCGCGACGGCACGCAGGAAGTGCTGCAGCCGGGGTCCGAGCTTGATCGGCTCCGCGACCCGGACGTCCACCGAGCGGCGGAAGGCCAGGCGGCGTCCGGCCAGCGCCCTGATCGCGGGCCTGACGAACAGCTCGAAGGTCACCATGGTGCTCACCGGGTTGCCGGGCAGGCCGATCCAGGGAACGGCGCCTACCAGGCCGAAGCCGACCGGTGCCCCGGGCCGCATGCGAATCTTCCAGAACTTGAGGTCGGCGCCGAGCCGGGCCAGCACGGTCCGCACGTGGTCGTGCTCGCCGACACTGATGCCGGCGGTGGTCACGATCAGATCGCACTCGAGGGCGCGGGTGAACAGGGCGTGGAGGCTCTCCGGCGTGTCGCGGGCGATGCCGAGATTCACCGGCACCGCGCCTGCTCGGCGCACGAGGGCCACCAGGGTGTGGGTGTTCGAGCTGGCGGTCTTGCGCCCGCTCAGGATTTCATCGGGCTGGTCGATGTCGACGATTTCGTCCCCGCTGCCGAGGATGGCCACCCGCGGCTGGCGATAAATGAGGGGGTTGGCCACGGCCAGCGAGGCGAGCACGCCCAGCTCGGCCGGGCCCAGCTCCGCGCCGGCCTCCAGCACCGTCACCCCCTTCCGAATATCCTCGCCGACCCGGCGGATGTTCACGCCCATGTCGCGATCCTTCACGATCGTGACGGTCTCGGCGCCTTCGTCGGTGTCCTCCTGGCGGATCACGCTGTCCGCACCGGCGGGCAGGGGCGCGCCGGTGAAGATGCGGGCGCAGGTACCGGGTTCAATTGGTCGCTGGGGAAAGGTGCCGGCGGGAATCTGCTCAATGACGCGGAGCCGCTTCGGCGCTGCCTCGCTGGCGCCGCGCACGTCGTCCGCCCGGGCGGCATAGCCATCCATGGCGGAGTTGGTCCAGGCGGGAATGTCGAGCGGACTGACCACCGGTTCGGCGAGGACACCGTCGAGCGCATCGTCCAGCGGAACCCGGAGCGCCGGCTGCCGCTGGATGTGGGCGAGGATCAGGAGCGCGGCGTCGCGCGGAAGCAGCGGGGCGGTCATCAGCAGAGCATCCGGATTCCGAGTGTCGCCTGCCGAGTCTCGGATGTCGTGAGGTCGCCCGTACGAACCCGGTACTCGGGACTCGTGGTCAGAGCACCTTCGCCCGGTCCCACCCCAGGTTGGCGAGCAGCTGCATCCACATGGTGTCGCGGAAGCGGAGCACGGGGCAGGGGGCCTCGTAGCGATCGTCGTCGGTGACGATCGCCACCCACTCCGCGGCGTTGGGCGCGTCGGGTGCGAAGATCGGTGCGCCGCCCACCTCGCGCCGGAAGACCTCGATCTTCGGTATCGGCGCCGACTTGAACCCTTCCACGAGCACGATGTCGGCCCCGTCGAAATACTGCCGCGCGAGGGTGATGGGATCGGTGGTGTCGGCGCGGCGCTCGAAGCACACCCGGAGATCCGGCGTCACCAGCAGTGTGCGCTCCGCCTTGCCCTCGTGAAAATGCCGGTAGCTGTCGCTCTCCGGCTGGTCCACGGAGGTGGGGTGGGTCGCGTGCTTGATCGTCATCACACGCCGGCCCTTGCGTGTGTACTCGGCCGCCAGCGCGACCAGGAGGGTGGTCTTGCCGGCGTGTTTTCTGCCTATCACCGAGAGGATTCGAGTCTCCGCCACAGCCGGTCAGCCTCCGCGAGGTCGTCAGCGGTGTTCACGTTGAAGAAAAGCGCCGCCGGGTCCCCAAGCGTGCGCACCCGCGTGGTGGAGAGGATACCGACTTTGATCCGATCATGGAAGCCGACGGCCCGGAGATCCCCCGCCTCCAGGGAGGCCTCGATCGCCGGGCCGCAGGCCGGCCCGTAGGCGGCGCACAGCGGTTCGAGGCCACGGGGGCCATTGCTCTCGGGGAGGCAGGCGTCGGCGTCACGCAGGCCATCCGCCAGCGCTCGGAGCAGACCGGTAGAAACGAAGGGCATGTCCCAGGCTGCGAGGACCACGGGGGCGGGCGCCGCCAGGATGGCGGTATAGATCCCGCCGAGCGACCCCATACCGGGCCGGACATCGGCCACGACGCGGAGGTCAGGGCGCCAGGTCGCAGCGTCCGCGGCGTTCGCGATGAGGATCGGCGCAACGCTGAAGGCTTCTTCAAAGGCCGCCACGAGCCGATCGAGGATCCGGACGCCACCGACCGCCTCGAGGCCCTTGGGCCGGCCCCCGAACCGGGTGGCCTGGCCACCGGCGATGATGGCCCCGCGGATCAATAGCGCTTCCCGCGTTTGCGTTCGAGCACGACGTCGAACCCGATGATGAGGCTGAGGAGGTGCTTGCCGACTGGAGAGCTGCTGGGGATCAGGCCCTGACGAATGGTGGGCCCGGTGATGGCGGGGATGCGCACCCAGTTGTCACGGACTTCGAAGCGAACCTGGTAGCCGTGCCCGAGCACCGCGACCACGCCGCCCCCGAGAGAGTAGTACGGCTGCACGCTGGCTCCGGTCCGATCGTCGAAGAGCGGCACTTCGGCGATTCCGGTGATCGAATCGCCGTGCTGTCCTGACGCCTTGATGAAGCTCTGCTGCGTGACCACGAAGCCGACATTGGCGCGGACGTAGGGGTGGATCACCTGATGACTCCACACCCGGTAGACGGCCCCGGCGGACAGCGCGGCCGAGGTGGCGCTTCGGGTTCGGTGGTTGAGCGAACTGCACACGTCCGAGGTGATCTGGGCGCCCTGGGTCGCGACCAGGCTGCAGGAGTCGCGGGTGCCGAGTCCGAGGAGCTGCGCCTCGATGTTGAAGCCGAGATGCTCGCCCGGAAAGTAGGTGCCGGAGAAGACCACGTCGAGACTGTTCCGGAAGTGGCGTCCGACGTCGAGCGTGTCCGCGACGCCGGGGGAGGAGAGGAACGGCTGATTCACGCGCCAGAGTGTTCCTCCTCCGGTAGCCTCACCGACCCCGACCGTGAACATCAGCCGCGCCTGGTCGGCGGTCGCCTGGGCGCCCAGGGCAGCCGGTGCCAGGAGCAGGGTGATGAGGCAGGCAAGTCGGCGCATCAGTCGCTCGTGAGCCATGGGTGATCCACCATGAGGCAACGATTCATGACCACAGGAATGCCGGCTGCTTCGAGGGCGGCGGCGACCTCCTCGTGCATCACGCCGACCTGCATCCACACCAGCCGCGGGTGCAGCATCAGGAGGTCATCCAGCAGATCCGGCACGGCGTCGGATCGCCGGAAGATGTTGACGATGTCGATCGGCCCCGCTGCCGCCGCCGAACGCAGGTCGGGATACGATGGCTCGCCGAGAATCCTCTCGCCGCCCGGCCGTACCGGCACGATCCGGTA
Organism: uncultured Gemmatimonadales bacterium; assembly: GCA_963817435.1. Classification (GTDB taxonomy): domain Bacteria; phylum Gemmatimonadota; class Gemmatimonadetes; order Gemmatimonadales; family GWC2-71-9; genus JADJOM01. The sequence goes on along the minus strand of CAWFNY010000002.1, from coordinate 683,744 downwards.
GCCGGCCTCCTGCAGGTAGGCGGCCACCTCGTGACTGGGCCGGGAAGTTCGCGGCGAGAGCCCCACGACGGCGATGACCCGGCTCTCTCGCAGTATCGCGCCCAGCGCGGCGCGGTCAGCGCTCATCGGGACATCGCCGTCGAGAGGGAGAAGGATCGGCCCGTCACGGACGGGGCCGCCATTGGAACCGTGGAGACGGCTGCCCGGCGGGACAACAGCACATCGACGCCCGCGGTGACCGGTCCGGTTCAGTCGATCCCGGTGCAGTCGGCATGGAGCGTCGGATCCTCGGCGACCCGCACCCGCGTCAGGCGCACGCCGCCGGGGAGCCGTCCGGCGATGCGGCGAAACAGGTATTCGGCGAGGGCCTCGCAGGTGGGGATCCGGGCGCCGTCAGCGAATGCCGCGATGTCGCGGTTGAGATCGCGGCCCTCGAGGGGGGCGCGGACCTCTTCGGCGAGAATGGTGTCGAGCTGGGTGAGGTCGAGGATCATGCCGGAGCGGGCGTCCACCGGTCCCGTCACGGTCACCGCGCAGGTGTAGTCGTGCGCGTGGGACTCCGTGAGGGCCCCGAACGCGGCCCGGTTGCGCTCCGCCGGCCAGTCCGCCATCCAGAGGTGATGCCTCGCATGGAACTGCACCACCCGCGTCAGGCTCGTCGGCATGCGGCCGCTAGAACGAGTAACTGAGTCCGGCCCGGAGTTCGCGCGCACCGCTCCACTCCTCGCGCTTGTTGCCCGGCAGCACCGAGTTCAGGTGTGTGGTCGTGTTGCCCGAGGGCTGAGCGGCCGGGTCCAGGTTGTAGGCGATCGGATACTTGAGCTTCCAGAAGAGCTGGCGCCCCTCGAGCCGGAGGTTCAGCGACTTGCTCAGGAAGATCCTCAGCCCGACCGCGGGCGCGAGATAGATCTTGCTGCCGAACTTGTACCCGCTCGAGTCCTTCACCGCCGTCGGCAGCCCGGCGCCATCCATGAGACCGGCCGACCCGCCGATGAAGGGCGCGAGCCGGTTCCAGCTCTTCTTGCCGGTGAGATTGATCTGCAGGGCGAGCTCCACCATGGTGACGGCCTGCTTCACCGGGCCGTCGACCCGATTGTTCACGCTGTCCGAGGCGCTCACGACCAGCCGCTCCAGGTCGCCGCGCGCGACCGCGAGGCCGAGCTGAATCGGCGCCCCGACGCGAATGTCGAACCGCACGCCGTAGCTCTGGCCGTGGTGCGGACCGACGCCGATCGACCCGCCATCGCCCCCGATATCCCCGACGAGCAGCGAGAGGGACCGGCCGTGCGGAATGTCCCGGTAGGGCGAGGAGTTGGGCGCATGGCCTACCTGGGCCGCGAGGGGGCCCGCCAGGACCAACAGGGTCAGCGTGCTCGTGAGGAATCGATGCATGCGGGAATAGTAAGGGAGGGAGGGGGGAGTTCCGAGTTCCGGGTTGTGCCGCATGGCACCGGGAACCTGAAACTACATCACGCGGAGGTCCCGGCCGGTCATCTCCGGAGGAGGCTCGATGCCGAGGAGCCTGAGCACGGTGGGGCCGACGTCGCGGAGCGCGCCGCCGCTGCGGAGGGCCGTGGCGCCCGCCCGCACCGCCACCAGAGGGACCGGGTTGGTGGTGTGCGCCGTGTGCACGCCGCCGGTCGCCGGGTCGATCATCTGCTCGCAGTTGCCGTGATCCGCGGTGACCAGCACGGTGGCGCCCGCCGACTCCGCCGCGGCCAGGACCCGGGCGAGACAGCGGTCGACCGTCTCCACCGCGGTAATCACGGCGGGGAGCACTCCGGTGTGACCCACCATGTCGGCGTTGGCGAAGTTGCAGAGCATGAAGTCGTGCGCCTTCCGGCCGATCGCCTGCACCAGCACATCGGTGATGCCGGCCGCGCTCATCTCCGGCGCGAGGTCGTAGGTCGCCACCTTCTGTGAGGGCACCAGCGACCGCTCCTCGCCCTTGTACGGCGGTTCGTACCCGCCGTTGAAGAAGTAGGTGACGTGGGGGTACTTCTCGGTCTCGGCCGTGCGCAACTGGGTCCGTCCATGACTCGACAGCACCTCGGCGACAATCTTCGCCATGGTGAACGGCGGGAAGGCCTGAGGGACCGGGAAGGTTCGGTCGTACTGGGTCATGGTGACCATGGAGAGGCGCGGCCGCCCCGAGACGTCGAAACCGTCGAATCCGTCGATCATCAGCGCCCGCACGATCTGGCGCATCCGGTCGCTGCGGTAATTGAAGCAGAAGACGCCATCCCCGTCCCTGAGCGGAGCGACAGGCGCGCCGCCGCGCTGCAGCACGATCGGCTTCACGAACTCGTCGGTCTCGCCCCGCGCCAGTGCGGCCTGTACCGCGGTGACCGCGTCCTCGGCCGGCGTGCCGATACCGCGCACCATCGCATCGTAGGCGATCCGGGTCCGCTCCCAGCGGCGGTCCCGGTCCATGCCGTAGTAGCGCCCCACCAGCGACGCGATCACCGCCTTGCCAGGCGCGAGGCGGGCGATCTCCTGCTCCAGTTGCCGGACCACCTGCGCGCCGATGGCGGGCAGCGTGTCGCGCCCGTCGAGGAAGCCATGGATCGCGATGCGGGGGACTTCGGCGCGGACGCCCAGCTCGATGCAGGCGAGCAGATGCTGGTCGATGGCGTGGACCCCGCCGGGGCCCAGCAGCCCGATGAGGTGAAGCGTGCCGCCACTCTCCCGGAGACGGGCGCAGAGCTCGCGCAGCGGCTCCAGCTGGAAGAACGAACGGTCGGTGATGCTCTGGGAAATTCGGACGAGGTCCTGCGGAACGACTCGGCCGGCCCCAAGGTTCAGGTGGCCGACCTCCGAGTTGCCCATCTGGCCCTCGGGCAGTCCGACGGGGAGTCCACTGGCCTCGAGCAGCGTGTGGGGCTGGCTCGCCCAGAGCCCATGCCAGACGGGCGTTTGTGCCAGCTCGATCGCGTTGCCTTCACGGCCTTCCCGATAGCCCCAGCCGTCCAGAACGACCAGGACTACCGGACCCGCCGGTCCGCGCGTGTTTGACATGACTCTCCGGCGTTTCTACAATCGAGGTCGTGCGTTACGCGCCGCAATCTACTTCGCCCCTGTGCCGCCTACCAGCCTTGGCGGCCATTCTGCTCACGCTGCTCGCGACTCCGCTCGCGGGGCAGTCCAGTGTCCGGCTTGCCCAGGAGACCCGATTCTCCAAGGTCCCGGGGGGCACCGCGCTGGGTACGCTGCAGGCTGGCGCTGAGGTCACGCCAGGCCGGACCTCCGGCGCATCTACCGAAGTCGCGCTCGAGGGCTGGTTCCCCTCGGCCTCCCTCGGACCGATGCAGCGCGACGGCTTCGACGTGGCGGTGACCAAACGGCCCTCGGAACAGTTGCGTCAGGCTCCGGACGGACCAGTCACCGCGAAGGTCTCCCCCGGGGTGGGCTTCACCAGGGTCGAGACCCGGGGGGACTGGACCCGGGTGAAGCGCTCGGCGTGGGTGAGCCGCAAGGCACTGAAGGCGGCCACCGCCGCGGCGCCCGTCGTCCAGACGGTCACCGGTCCCGACCAGGCGGAACTGACGACGAAGTCACCGGTCGCCATCGCGCCCGGCGGCGCGGTGATCGGCTCGGTCGACTCCGGGGCCGGTGCCCGGGTACTCGCGCGCTCCGCCGGCTGGACCCGTATCCAGGTCGAGGGCTGGGTTCCCGACAGCAGCCTCCGTCCGACCGATCGCAGCATCCTCGTGGGGCTGAGCCAGGCCGAGGTCCGCGCCAATCCGGCCAAGTATGTGGGGCAGGTGGTGGAGTGGCGGGTGCAGTTCGTCGCCCTCCAGAAGTCGGACGAGCTCCGCCCCGAGATCCCCGAGGGAATGAACTACCTGCTCACCCGCGGGCCGCTGCCGGAACCCGGCTTCGTGTACATCATCATCCCTTCGTCCGCGGTGGCGCAGTTCCAGGCGGTGCCCGCGCTCCAGGAACTCACCATCCGGGGCACCATCCGGTCGGCGACCACCAAGTACCTGCCGACCCCGGTCCTGGAGCTGGTCGAGGTGGTTGCAGGACTGGGGAAGTAGCACCACTGGGAGGGTAACCTTTTCGGGTCCGGGACCGTACCTTCTCCCCATGAACGATCTCCTCAAGCAGCGCATTCTCCGCCGGCTCGAGAGTCTGCCGGACGAGCGCGCCTATCAGATCCTCGACTACGTGGAGTTTCTCGAGAGCAGGTACGCCGAGCGCGCCGCGCCGACCGGCATCCTCGCGCGGATCACGGATACGGTCGAGGACACCATGCGCGCCGCCAAGCTGCCGGTGCAGGCGATCAGCGGCACCGTGGGCGTCATGGACAGCGCCAGCCGGATCATGAAGGGCCTCGCCGCGGCGGGACAGGCCGTCGTGGATGAGGCGGTGAAGGCCGCCAAGCCGGCGACCTCCGCCACGCCGCCCGCGACGCAGACTCCCCAGGTCCCACCCGCGTCCTCTTCCCCGCCGCTCAAGGCCGACGGCTGAAGGCCCACCGCTGATGGCTGATTCCCCGTCCTCTCCCGCGACCGAATTCGTTCGCGGGATCGGGCCGCTCGCGGCGATCTCCATGGTCGTCGGCACGATGATCGGGTCCGGGATCTTCATCGTTTCCGCCGACATCAGCCGGCAGGTGAACGACTGGGGGCCGGGCGCGCTCATCCTCATCTGGGTGATCACCGGGCTGATGACGGTGGTCGGGGCGCTGGCCTACGCCGAACTCGCGGCGATGATGCCGACGGCGGGGGGACAATACGTCTTCCTGCGGGAGGGCCTCTCGCCGCTGGTCGGCTTTCTCTTCGGCTGGACCCTCTTCACCGTCATCCAGACCGGGACGATCGCCGCGGTGGCCGTGGCCTTCGGCAAGTTCCTGAGCGTGCTGGTGCCGGCGGTGACGCCGGATGTGTTTCTCTCCCTCGGGCATCTCCCGATGCCCGGCGGCCCCATCGAACTGGGGGTCTCGTGGCAGCGGATCGTGGCCCTGGGCGTCGTCGCGGTGCTCACCGCGCTCAACCGGCGCGGCGTGACGCTGGGTGCCACGGTCCAGACGGTCTTCGCCGTCGCGAAGGTCGGTGCGCTCGCCGCACTGGTGCTCTTCGGCCTGACACTCGCTCCAGCGGCCCCGGCCGCCGCCGGTCAGAACTTCTGGGGCACTGGCAGCTGGAGTCTCGCGGTGCTCCCCGTGCTCGGGGCGGCGATGGTCGGCTCGCTCTTCTCGGCGGATGCGTGGAACAACGTCACCTTCGCCGCCGCCGAGGTGCGCGATCCGAAGCGGAACCTTCCGCTCGCGCTGGGGCTGGGCACGGCGACGGTCACGATGCTCTATGTGCTCGCGAACCTGGCGTATCTCCGCGTGCTGCCCTTCGCGGGTGACGCGAACGGGATCGATGCGCTCGCGCGAGGGATCCAGCACGCGGCGCAGGACCGGGTCGGCGTCGCCGCGGCCGAGGTGATGTTCGGTCCGGTCGGTGGCGGGCTGATGGCGGTGGCCATCATGCTGTCGACCTTCGGCTGCGTGAACGGCCTGGTGCTCGCGGGGCCGCGGGTCTACTACGCGATGGCGCGAGACGGCCTGTTCTTCCAGCGGGCCGCGGTGCTGCATCCGCGGTTCAAGACGCCGGGGTTCGGGCTCGGGGCCCAGGCGCTGTGGGCGATGGCGCTCTGCCTGAGCGGCAGCTACGGCAACCTGCTGACCTACGTCATCTTCGCCTCGCTGCTCTTCTATTTCTTCACCGTGCTCGCGCTGTTCCGGCTGCGCCGTACCCGGCCGGATCTCCCGAGGCCGGTCAGGGCGTTCGGGTATCCGATCCTCCCGCTCCTGTACCTGCTCGCTGTGGTGTACCTGCTTGTGGTGCTGCTGGTGGACCCGGTGCAGCGGCAGTATTCGGCGTTCGGGCTGCTGATCGTGGCCCTCGGGGTGCCGGTCTATTTTCTGTGGCGCCGGGGTTCGGCCTGATTCCGCGCCTTGCGTCCCCCCACCGCCGGGCCGTAGACTTAAGGATGGAACTCCCAATTCATATCGGAACGCACACGTCATGAGCACCATCCGCCCCGGACTGGCGCTCACCTTCGATGACGTCCTGCTGGTCCCCCGCCATTCGACGGTGCATCCGCGTCAGGTTTCCGTCAAGACTCGTCTCACGCGCACCATCACGCTCAACATCCCGCTGATATCGGCCGCCATGGACACGGTGACCGAAGCCGAGATGGCCATCGCCATGGCCCGCTACGGCGGCATCGGAGTGGTGCACAAGAACATGTCGATCGAGAAGCAGGCGGCGGAGATCGACCGGGTGAAGCGGAGCGAGAGCGGGATGATTCTCAACCCGATCACGCTGACGGCCGACCGCCCGCTGCGCGAGGCGGCGGCCTCGATGGCCCGCTTCCGCATCTCCGGCGTCCCGATCGTGGATCAGGCGGGGAAGCTCGTCGGCATCATCACCAACCGGGACCTGCAGTTCGAGCGTAATCTCGACCAGCCGATCCGCGAGGTGATGACCAAGGACGGGCTGGTGACCGCGCCGGTCGGTACGGGGCTCGACGAGGCCGAGCGGATCCTGGCCAAACATCGGATCGAGAAGCTGCCGGTGGTGGATGCCGCCGGGCTGCTCAAGGGCCTGATCACGGTCAAGGACATCTTCAAGCGCAAGCAGTTCCCCGACTCCAACAAGGACCAGCACGGCCGGCTGCGGGTTGCGGCCGCGGTGGGGGGCACGCCCGAGGCGAAGCTGCGCGCCAAGGCGCTGCTCGATGCGGGAGCCGATGCGCTCATCATCGATTCCGCGCACGGGCACAGCGAAGGGGTGCTGCAGACGGTTTCGCTGCTGCGCGACGCCTTTCCCGATGCCCAGCTCATCGCCGGCAACGTGGCCACCGAAGCGGCGGCGCGTGAGCTGGTCCGCCGCGGGGTCGACGCGGTCAAGGTCGGTGTCGGTCCCGGCAGCATCTGCACCACGCGGGTGGTCACCGGCGTCGGCGTTCCGCAGGTCACGGCGATCATCGAGGCGGTCCGTGGCGCGGGTGACGTGCCGGTGATCGCCGACGGCGGCATCAAGTACTCGGGCGACCTGGTGAAGGCGCTCGCCTCGGGCGCGAGTTCGGTGATGATGGGCTCGATGCTCGCCGGCACCGACGAGAGCCCCGGTGAGTCGATCCTCGCCGAGGGGCGGCGGTTCAAGTCGATCCGCGGCATGGGCAGCCTAGCCGCGATGCAGGAAGGCTCGGCGGACCGCTATTTCCAGGAGGGGGAGCTCTCCAGCTCCAAGATGGTCCCCGAAGGGATCGAGGGACGCGTCCCCTACCGTGGCCCGGTCGGCGACGTGCTCTTCCAGATGGTCGGGGGCCTCCGCAGCGGCATGGGCTACTGCGGCGTCGCGTCGATCGAATCCCTCGGGCGGGAGGTGGAGATGGTGCAGATCACCAGCGCCGGCCTCCGCGAATCGCATCCGCACGACGTGCACATCACCCGGGAAGCACCGAACTACAACGTGTAGGGCGCGGCCCCGACCGCCCGGCCGCCGGCAGCCAGTCCGGACGGCCGGGTTCGATGCTGACGGTCGCCGACGCCGATTCCTCTCCCCTCAGGGGCTCGCATGGATCTCTTCCGCCGCAAGAGCGTCACGGATCTGCAGCACGAGGCCGAGACCGACCACAGCCTCAAGCGGGCGCTCGGCGCGTGGAACCTCACGCTGCTCGGCATCGGTGCCATCATCGGCACCGGCATCTTCGTGCTGACCGGGACGGTCGCGGCGCAGAACGCCGGCCCGGCCGTCGTGCTCTCGTTCGTGCTGGCGGGCGTGGCCTCGATCTTCGCGGCGCTCTGCTACAGCGAGTTTGCCTCGCTGGTGCCGATGGCCGGCAGCGCCTACACCTACGGCTATGCCACGCTGGGCGAGTTGATCGCCTGGATCATCGGCTGGGACCTGGTGCTCGAATACGCGGTCGGCGCGGTCACGGTGGCGATCGGCTGGTCGGGCTATGTCGTGTCCTTCCTGAAGGACATCGGCATCGTGGTGCCGCCGCACTTCAGCGCGGCGCACGGCACGATCGTCACGCTGGCGGACGGCACCACCACCACCGCGATCTTCAACCTGCCGGCGGTGCTCATCATCGCGGTGATCACGGCGCTGCTGGTGGTCGGCATCAAGGAGTCCGCCAACGTCAACAACGTCATCGTCTTCGTCAAGGTCGCGGTGGTGCTGCTGTTCATCGTCGGCGCCGCGCACGCGATCAACCCGGCCAACTGGCATCCGTTCATACCGCCGCAGCGATCGGGCCCGATGGCGTTCCGGTGCGTGGCCACTTCGGATGGGACGGAATCGTGACGGGGGCGGGGATCGTGTTCTTCGCCTACATCGGCTTCGACGCGGTGAGCACCGCGGCCCAGGAGGCCAAGAACCCGCAGCGCGACATGCCGATCGGCATCATCGGGTCGCTGCTCATCTGCACCGTGCTCTACATCCTGGTCTCCGGCATCGCCACCGGGGTGATGCCCTACACCGAGCTGAACGTGCCCGATCCGATCGCCGTGGTGGCCGACCGCGCGGGACTGGGCTGGATCTCGACGTTCATCAAGCTGGGCGCGATCGCCGGGCTGTCCTCCGTGATCCTGGTGATGCTGATGGGCCAGTCGCGGGTGTTCTACACCATGGCCAAGGACGGCCTGCTGCCGCAGTTCGTCAACAAGATCCATCCGAGGTTCCGGACGCCGTACATCACCTCGATCGTCACCGGCATCGCGGTCGCGGTTCCCGCCGGCTGGTTCACGGTGCGCGAGGCGGGCAGCCTCGTCTCGATCGGCACCCTGCTCGCGTTCGTGATCGTCTCGGTCGGCGTCCTGGTGCTGCGCGTCCGCGAGCCGGAGCTGCCCCGCCCGTTCAAGGCGCCCGCGGTCTGGTTCACCGCGTTCGCCGGGGCCGCGTCGGCGATCTACCTGATGGCGCACCTCCCGCTCCGCACCTGGGAGCGGCTGCTGATCTGGCTGGCCATCGGGCTGGTCGTCTACTTCACCTACGGTATCAAGCACAGCCGTCTGGCCCGCCGGTAGGCGAGCGACGGTCATCGCCCCTTCCCTCGAGGAGCTCCGCATGTCCCTGTTCCGCACCAAGTCGCTGGCCGAACTCATGCCCGTGGATGACGAGCATGGCCTGAAGCGCGCCCTCACCGGCACCAACCTGATCCTGCTGGGGATCGGTGCCATCATCGGCGCGGGCATCTTCGTGCTGACCGGCACGGCGGCGGCGCAATACGCCGGCCCGGCGATCGTGCTGTCGTTCATCCTCGCCGGGGCCGGCTGTCTCTTCGCCGGGCTCTGCTACGCCGAGTTCGCCTCGATGATTCCGGTGGCGGGCAGCGCGTACACCTACGGCTACGCGACCCTGGGTGAGCTCGTGGCATGGATCATCGGCTGGGACCTGATCCTGGAGTACCTCTTCGCCGCATCCACCGTGGCGGTGGGCTGGTCGGGGTACTTCACGGCGTTCATGACCGAGCTGGGCATTCACCTGCCGCCAGCCTACACCGGCGCGCCGTTCGATGTGCAGGGCACCCACACGCTGGTGCCGTCGCAGATCTGCGTCGATGCCGCCACCGGGGGCGTCATGGTCGATCCGGTGAGCCGGACCGTCGTCGCGATCGCCGACTGCGCTGCGAAGGGCGGCTCGATTACCCACGGCATCCTGAACGTCCCCGCCATGGTGCTGGTGTTCCTGATCTCGACTCTGCTGGTGATCGGCATCAAGGAGTCGGCGCGGTTCAACAACATCATCGTCTACGTGAAGGTGGCGATCGTCCTGCTGGTGATCGGCTTCGGCGCCCAGCACGTCGACACCGCCAACTGGCACCCGTTCATCCCGCCCAACACCGGGGAATTCGGCCACTTCGGCTGGAGCGGCATCGTGCGCGGCGCGGGCGTGATCTTCTTCGCCTACATCGGCTTCGACGCGGTGTCCACGGCGGCGCAGGAGGCCAAGAACCCGCAGAAGGACCTGCCGATCGGCATCCTCGGCTCGCTCGCCATTTGTACCGTCCTGTATATCCTGATGGCGCTCGTCATGACGGGGATCGCGCACTACCCCGAACTCAACGTGCCGCACCCGGTGTTCGTGGCGATCAACAAGGCCGGGCCGGCGCTTGCCTGGCTGGGCTATCTCGTCAATATCGGCGCCATCGCCGGTCTGGCGTCCGTGGTGCTGGTGATGCTCATGGGTCAGCCCCGCATCTTCTTCACCATGGCGCGCGACGGCCTGCTGCCGCCGGTGTTCGGCAAGGTGCATCCCAAGTTCCGCACGCCGTACGTCTCCACCATCGTGACCGGCGTGGTGGCCATGCTGATCGCCGGCCTCTTCCCGATCGGCCTGCTGGGCGAACTGGTCTCCATCGGCACCCTGCTCGCCTTCGTGATCGTCTGCGGCGGAATCCTGGTGTTGCGGAAAGTGCAGCCCGACCTCCCGCGTCCCTTCCGGACGCCGTGGGTGCCGTTCGTCCCGATCATGGGCATCCTGATCTGCGGCTACATGATGTACGGCCTGCCCGTGGATACCTGGCTCCGGCTGGCGATCTGGATGGCGCTCGGGCTGAGCATCTACTTCCTGTACGGCAAGAACCACTCGAAGCTGAACAAGGCCTAGGCACCGGCTGCGTCACCCCGAAGTGCAGGATGCCCGGTGCCGAACGGCACCGGGCATCCTGCGTTTCAGGGCCGGCACGTGGCCGCGACCGCGCTCTTTCCCGGTCTGGCTCCTTGTCTTAGTTTCCCGCCCCATGACCGACCTGCCGCAGGACCGTCTCGCCGCCGCCCGCGCCTTCGCCAAGACCTTTCAGCCCGGCCAGCGCCTCTGCATCACGACCCACGTCAATCCCGACGGCGACGGGCTCGGCAGCGAGGTCGGCCTGATCCACCTGCTCAAGGCGCAGGGGATCAACGCGGTGGTGACCAATCCGTCGCCCACGCCGGAACGATACCGGTTCCTCTTTCGCGACCTTCCCGGAGTCGATCGCTCGAAGGAAGCGGTCAAGGAGCTCCGCAAGGCGGATCAGATCCTGGTGCTCGACATCGCGGACGTCGAGCGCCTGGGCATGCTCAGCCAGACCGTGCTCGAACGGGGCGTTCCCGTGGCCTGCGTGGATCATCACGTGAGCCAGGGGCATCTGCCCGACGGAGCCCGCTACGTCGATGCCGAGGCCTCGGCCACCGGCGAGCTCATCTATCAGCTCGCCATCGCCAACGGGTGGCCGCTCACGCCGCTGGCGGCGCGCGCGCTCTATGTCGCGATCCTGACTGACACCGGCGCGTTCCGCTTCAGCAACACCAAGCCGGCGGTGCTCCGGGCGGCGGCCGCGCTGCTCGAGGCTGGCCTCGATCCGGAACAGATCTATCTCGATGTCTACGCCAGCGCCCCCGAAGGCAGAGCCAGACTGCTGGCCGAGACGCTGCAGACCCTCGTGGTCGAAGCGGATCAGGGGCTCGCCTGGGTGACCGTGCCGCCCGGCGCACTGGAGCGGCTGGGCGCCACCGCCGATGATCTCGATGGCATCGTCGAGGTGCCCCGGAGCATCAACGGGATCCGCATGGCGCTGCTGTTCCGGGAGATCGCCGCCGGCCGGGTGAAGGTGTCGCTGCGGTCGGTCGGCATGGTGGACGTGGCGGAATTCTCCCGCCCCTTCGGGGGCGGCGGGCACACCAAGGCCTCCGGGCTGTCGATGGAGGGATCGCTGGCCGAGGTGCAGGCCAGCGTGCTGGCCGCCGCCCGAGAGTATCTTTCGGCGAACAGCACCCGGTAACGCTGAACAGGATCTGGCACGTATGGCAAACTCGGATGACCCTGAAGTGCTCCAGCGCATCGAGCGCACGCTCGATTCGCTGCGTCCCTATATCGCATCGCACAAGGGCAGTGTCGAAGTCGTCGATTTCGACGATGTCGAGGGGCGTCTGCTCCTCCGCCTCGGCGGGACCTGTCACGGCTGCTCGGCCTCGACCATCACGCTGAAGCAGGGGATCGAAACCCGGCTCCGCGCGCTGGTCCCCGAGGTCAAGCAGGTCGAAGCGATCTGAACTGGTGGGCCCGTGCCCGAGGCGCCGTCGCTGGACGGTGCACCGGGCGGGGCACACGTACTGGAGTCCCGCATGACTGATTCACTCTCCGCGCGCGTTGCCGCGGCACTCTCCCGGATCCAGAATCCGCGGCTCGAGAACGACCTGCTCTCCGCCGGGATGGTCCGCGATCTCGCCGTCACCGACGACGGCAAGGTGTCGTTCACCTTCCTGCTCTCCCGCGAGGATCCGGCGACGCTAGTGCGCGAGGCGCGCGCCGCCATCCGCGCCATCGAAGGCGTGAACCCGCAGGAGATGCGGATCAGCGTCATCGATCCGGGCGGACCGGCCAGGAGTACCCACGCGCCGCCGGGTCAGCCCGCGCCGGGCCAGACCCACGGACAGGCGGGCCTCGTCACGCCCCCGCCGCAGCCCTCCGACTATCCCAACCTCGGGCGGATCATCGCGGTCTCGTCAGGCAAGGGCGGCGTCGGCAAGTCCACCGTGACGAGCAACCTGGCGGTGGCGCTCGCCCAGAAGGGCTTCCGCGTCGGTCTCATGGACGGCGACGTCTACGGGCCGAACATTCCGCGGATGTTCGGCATATTCGAGAAGCCGCCGGTGGTGCAGGGGAAGATCCAGCCGCTCAGCGCCTGGGGCGTCAAGCTCATGTCGCTCGGCTTTCTCGTGGATCGCGACGCGGCGGCCATCTGGCGCGGGCCGATCATCATGAAGATCGTGCAGCAGTTCCTGCGGGACGTGCAGTGGGGCGAACTCGACTATTTCCTCGTGGACCTGCCTCCCGGCACCGGCGACGCGCAACTCTCGCTGGTGCAGTCGTGCCAGGTGGCCACTTCGGTGATCGTCACCACGCCGCAGGAGGTCGCGGTCGGCGATGCGCTCCGCGGCGCCAAGATGTTCGAAAAGGTCGGCGTGCCGGTCGCGGGCATCGTCGAGAACATGAGCGCGTTCACCGATCCTGCCACCGGCGTCCGGCTGGAGATGTTCGGCTCGGGGGGCGGCCAGCGGCTCGCCGATGAACTCCACGTGCCGCTCCTCGGCAGCGTGCCCCTCACCCCAGGCCTCGCCGACCTCGCGGATCGCGGCAAGCCGATCGTGGCGGCCGACCCCTCGAGCCCCGCCGCGAAGACACTGGTCGCCATCGCCGATCGGCTGGTCGAGGCGGTGCAACAGACGCCGGCGGCCGTGCCGATCATGCGCGGGTGATGGTCGCAGACGATGGGGGCGCGCCATCGGCGCGCCCCGTCGGCACACTCCCCGTACCGCTGCTCGCTTCGGTCCTGCGCCTCGCGCTCCCGGCCGTCGGCACGACGCTCCTGCAGGTCCTCTTCAACATCACCGATACCTTCTGGGTCGGCCGCACCCTCGGCCCGGCCGCGCTGGCCGGCGTCTCGTCCGCCGGGTACTCCCTCTGGATCATCATCACGACCGGCGAGCTGCTCGGCACCGGACTCACCGCGGTCGCCGCACGTCGCCACGGTGAGGGCCGGGCCGAACTAGCCGCCCGCGCCGCCGGGACGGCCCTGCTGCTCGCGGCGGTGCTCGGCGTGATCGTCGCGCTCGCCGGGCTGAGCGGCCTCGACCCGCTCTTTCACCTGATGGCCCTCCCCGCCGATGCCGACCGTGAAGCGCGCCGCTTCCTCATCGTGCAGTGCGTGGGCTCGGTGCTGATCTACGGTTACTTCGTCGTCGAAGCCGCCTTCCGGAGTTCCGGCGACACCCGTACGCCGTTCGCGCTGCTCGCCGGTTCGGTGCTGCTCAATCTGGTGCTCGACCCGCTCATGATCCTGGGCCTCGGGCCCTTCCCCGCGATGGGCGTGTATGGTGCCGCCCTCGCAACGGTGCTGACGCGCGGCCTCGGCTTCGCGGCGGGAATGGTGCTGCTGGTTCGGCGCGGTCGTATCCGGCCCGCGTTCGATCCCGCCGCCGCCTGGAACATCGTGCGGATCGGCACCCCGGTGATGCTCGCGGGTTCACTGTTCAGCCTGTCCTACATCTTCCTAGTCCCGATCGTCGGGCAGTTCGGCACGCCGGCGCTGGCCGCGCTGGGAGTGGGGCACAAGGTCGAGGGCGTGAGCTACATGATCGCGGTCGGCTTCGGCCTCGCGGCGAGCGCGCTGGTGGGGCAGAACCTCGGGGCGGGGCAACCGGAGCGCGCCCGCGCGGCCGGGTGGCTCACCGCGACCCTCGCCGTCGTGCCGATCGGGCTGCTCGGCGTCATCTTCTCGCTGTGGCCGGCCCAGCTGGCGGGGGTGTTCACCCGGGACGAGGCGACGGCCGGCGCCGCGGCGCTGTATCTGCTCGCCTTTGCGGTGGTGCAGCCGTTCATCGCATTCGAGGAGGCGCTGTTCGGCGGCTTTGTCAGGCGCCGGGTATACCGTCTGGCCGATGCTGTGCGTGGTCCTGCTCTCGGTCATCCGGATCCCGCTGGCCATCTGGGCCGCGCCGCGCGCCGGTCTCGCCGGGGTGTGGCTTGTCCTCGCGGTCACGGCCATGGGTCGGGGTCTCGCGATGCTGGTGCTGTGGAGCTGGGGACGGTGGGAGACGGCGAAGGCCTGAGCGGTGCCGCGGCGGCGGGACCCGTGCAGTTCCCGGGTCAGGCCTCCGTCGTGGCGTCGATACGCTCCGAGAGGCGTCGCAGCAGGTCCAGGTCGCCGGTGAGATCGCCGCCGGCCGACTGTCGGGCCCGCACCCGGAGCAACTCGAGCCGCAGCGTCTCCAGCGCGCTCAGCGTCGAAGCGAGGCGGCTGGCCGCCGCGCTCTGCGCGGCATCGATTTCCTGCAGCACACCTTTCCGTTCTTCCGAGGATCCGCCGCCGACCGCGGCCGCCGTCGCGTCGAGTTCCACCAGCGTGCGGCGAAGCGACGTCGCATCCCGTTCGAGGCGCGCCAGCAGGTCCTCGGCGCCGCCGAGCTGGCGCCGTTCGCGTTCGGGGAGGCCGAGCAGGAGGCCGCGAACCGCCCCGGCGAGGGCCAGCTCCGTCGGCTGATCGGGGACGGCCGGCTGCGGCACGGTCGCCGGCAGCCGCCACCTGAGCACCTTGAAGAGCCACCCCGCTTTCGCCTTGAGGAAGAAGCGGCTCAGCAGGCCGATTCGCCCGTTGCGCGGGGTTTCGAGCGAATGGCCCAGCCAGCGTCCGAGCGCGATCGGCAGCACGAGGCTCGCCAGTTCCGTAAGCAGGCCGATCGGAAAGACACTCCCGTCGTAGACCCACTGCTTGGGGCCGAGCCAGAAGAGGGCGAGCGCGATCATCCCCGCGACATACAGCGTGATGCGCCTCGAGATCGGGAGGCCGGTCACGGCGGCCGGCTCGTTGTCGCGCGCCTCCCGCTCGGCGGCCGCGGTCAGGTCCGCCGCGGTCCATCCCTCGCGAATTGCATCGCGGATCAGCCGGCTGGCATGCAGCCCACGGATCGCAAGCAGACTCACCAGCAGCGCCATCAGCCCGACCGTGTAATTGAAGCCGAATCCGAGGAAGTCGCGGGTGAGACTCTGCGTCAGAATCGCCAGGCCGGCCAGCGTGCCGAAACCGGCCAGATCGACGCCAAAGGCGGAGAGCTCGCGGGTGATGAGCTGCAGGCTGCGCGGGATCGGCGCCACGGCGTTGCCGGACGCGACCGCTCCCGCAAGTTCCTCCCCCGTGGCGAAGCGCTGATCGGGAGTCTTTGCCAGGCAGCGGTCCACCGCGGTGGCGAGCGCGCGCGGAAGTCCGGGGCGAAGTGTCGCCACCGCGGGCGCCGGGACAGTGAGGTGCTGCGCCAGGAGCTGCCCGGCGCTGTCCCCTTCAAAGGGGTAACGGCCGGTGAGCGCGAAGAAGGCGGTCACGCCGAGTGAGTAGAGGTCGCTGCGGCCATCCAGCGCCTCGCCGGCGGCCTGCTCGGGGCTCACCATTCGCGGCGTGCCCATCACATCGCCGCTGGGTGTCACGGCCGCGTTCTCTGTCAGGCGCGCGATCCCGAAATCCGTGACCAGCGCCCGGCCCGTGGCTCGCTCCAGCAGGATGTTCTCCGGCTTGATGTCGCGGTGGATGACCCCATGCTGGTGCGCGTAGGCCAGCGCCCAGGCCACCTCCTGCACCATCCGGGTGACCACGGTCGCCGAGAGTGGTCCCTCGTTCCGGACCCGCGCGGCCAGCGTCTCGCCGGGGATGTAGCCCATGGCGAAGAAGACCAGTTCGCCGTGCTCCTCGACCGCGTGGATGGGGACGATATGCGGATGGGAGAGCCGGGCCGCCGTCCGCGCCTCCTGCAGAAACCGCGCGCGGAGCGATGGCACCCCGGAGAGGTGGGGCGGAAGCAGTTTGATGGCGACCGGGCGGTCGAGCGCCAGGTCCCGCGCCAGCACGACGATGCCCATGCCCCCGCGGCCGAGTTCCCGGTCGAGGTGGTAGCGCCCGCGGAGGGCGGATTGGAGGGCATCGAAGCTAGTATTCATAATGGCCATCATAACGCTTCTGACCGACTACGGCACGACCGACTCCTACGTCGGAGAGATGAAGGGAGTTCTGCTCACCCTCGCCCCCGGCGCCACGCTGGTGGACCTGACCCACGAGATCAATCCCGGAGACGTGGCCGCGGCCGCCTACGTCCTGGGACGGGCGTGGAGTCACTTCCCTCCCGGCACGGTGCACCTGGCGGTCGTGGATGCCGGTGCCGGCTCCTCCCGCGCCGCGCTCGCGTTCCGTACGCGCGACCACTGCTTCGTAGGCCCGGACAGCGGACTCTTCACGGTGCTGCTCCGCGGGGCGGAGATCGAGGCCGTCGGTCTCCCCACGCCCGTCGCGGCCTCTCCGACCTTTGCGGGCCGAGACCTCTTCGCGCCGGCCGCCGCCGCCCTCGCGCGGGGGGAACCGCTGCTTTCGCTCGGCGAGCGGTTCGCCGGCATTCCCCGCCGGATGAGCGGCGCCATGCCACATTACGAGGGCAAGGTTGTGGTGGGCGAGGTGATCTACGTCGATCGCTTCGGCAACCTGGTCACCAACCTCACCTCGGAGTTCGTGCCGCCATACGCGATTCTGGAGGCCGAATCGCTGGCGATCGGCCCGCTCCGGACCACCTTCGGCGACGTGCCGCCGGGGAATCTCATCGCCTACATCGGCTCCGGCGGTCAGGTCGAAATCGCGGTGCGTGATGGTTCCGCCGCGCGGCGGCTTGGCGTTGGCGTCGGCGGCCGGGTCAAGGCACGCCTCGGGTGATGCCCGCGGGACGCCCGAAGCGAACGAGGGATCCCCTCGCCGTGCCAGGGGATCCCTCGTTCGCTCGGGATGACGAGCTGGCGCTAGGGCAACGGAGGCGGTGTCCGATCGCGCGGCGGACGCTTGGCTGCCGGGACGCCGAACTGCGGTGTCGCCCACAGGTACTCATCGGTGAGCGCCTCGGCCGGCAGCAGCCGTCCAGCGAAGTGCTCCCTGAAGCCGGCCCGTGAGAGCAGTGCGGCGCCAAAGCCGACTGTGCCCAGCAGCCAGGTGACCAGGACCGCCGTCGCAAAGATCAGCGTGCCGGCCACCGGTACCCACTGAAACACGACCCAGCAGAGCCAGAGCGCCATGACGCCGCCGAGCCCGACGGTCACGTAGCGATAGCTGTTCGCGGAGATCCTGGTGTGGCCCAGGGCGAGCTGGCGACGGGTGAGGGTTTCTCCCATCGCGTGCGCGATCGCGAGGAACCCGCCCAGCACCGCGACGATCAGCAGCAGCGCGAAGACGATCACGGCGAAGGGCACCAGCAGAATTCCTGCGACGCTCAGCACCAGCCCGACGACCAGCATGCCGAAGGTCGGCAGGATCAGCACCTGTCCCAGCAGGCCGACCAGCAGCGCGCGGCTGAAGGAGTGGAGCACCGTATCGCTCACCACCTCGAGCGGCTGCCGGCCGAAGAGCACCAGGCCCGTGCCGACCAGCATGAGGGTGAGGAACACCCCGATGACACCCGCCCCGTTCCTGCC
This sequence comes from uncultured Gemmatimonadales bacterium, assembly GCA_963817435.1. Taxonomy (GTDB): domain Bacteria; phylum Gemmatimonadota; class Gemmatimonadetes; order Gemmatimonadales; family GWC2-71-9; genus JADJOM01. The sequence continues at coordinate 665,763 of CAWFNY010000002.1, read as the reverse complement.
GACGCGCTGCCACGCCGGAAGCGGCGTCTCGCCGGCATCGGCGTCGGTGCGATGACGCGGCGCGTCGAGGGTGCGGATGGCGCCCTGAATGTCGCCACCGAGATCGCGCACCTGACCCGCCACGGCGAGGACGTCGCCGGTGACCACCGCGCCCGGATGCACCACCGCATTCCCTTCGACGACGGCGAGATTGCCGTCGAGCGTGCCGTAGATGTCCGCGTCGCCGTGCAGGACGAGCAGGGGCCCGTGCATCCGCTCGCTCGACCCGACGCTGAAGTGTCCGGCATGCGCCTGGCCGCCCGGGACGGTGATCCGCAGGGCCGCGCCGCGCAGTTCCGCCGCACCGCGCAGCATCGGCGCGAGACGGGCCGGGTTGCTGAGATCGCCGAGGTCGATTGTCAGGCCCCCGGCGGACGCGGGCTCCACCGCCTGCGGCACCGTGAGCGCGCCTGGCGGGGCGCTCAGCGAGGCTGCTCTGGCGCGGAGCAGGTCGGCATAGGCATCCTCCTCGCGGGAGAGCCCCGACGGATGCCAGTTGCGGAGCGCGGTCAGCGCGGCCGGCGTGTCGTGATGGGAAATCTCGAGCAGCAGCTGGTGCCAGGCGGTTTCGAGCGCCCCACCCTCGGGGTATCGCCCCGCGACCCTGTTGTCCAGCCGCAGTTCGCCGTTCTCGAGCGAGAGCGTGAGCGCACCGCCGTCGGCATAATCGAACGTCAGGGTGGCGAGGCCGCTCGCCATGGCCACGACGTGATCCTTCACCACATGGCTCGGATCGTCCTGCAGGAACTGACTCAGATACTCGATGCGGGTCTTCCAGTTAGGCTCCCGGCCGTCCTTCGATTCTGCGGCGCGAACCGGGCTGGAGGCGAGCAGGCCGGTCAGGAGCAGCAGTCCGGCCGGCTTATGGCAATGCACGGGCTGCCTGGGAGCGGGGAAGCGAAAGCAGGCGCCGCAGCGCGATCAGGCCGGCGGCGTAGAGGCCGGCCGAGGTGGCGCCCAGCGCCGCGATGCGGCCGGGAGTAAGTGCGGCGCGAATCGAGGGGTACCAGGACTGCTGGTCGAGCAGCGCCGTCGCCATGCCGACGCCCTGCCAGAACCACTGCTGGCCGTGCGCCATCAGCCAGGTGCCCGCCCCGGTAATCATGTCCTGATTCCCGGCCGCCCAGGCGGCGCTGGCCGCAACGGAACCGCCGAGCAGGACGGCCACCCCGGCGGCGATCCCCACCCCGATCGGGTTCGCGAAGACCCGTCGGCGCCAGAGCCGCCATGCGTCCGCGATCGAGGTGACCGGAACATCGACGCGATCCATGACCCGGTCAGCGAAACCGGGCCGCGGATCGAAGAGCGGGAGCGCCTCGAGCCGCATGACGAGCACCCGCTCCTGATTGGCGAGCGTTCGACACTCGGCACACCCACGCAGGTGCGCTTCACGCGGCGCCGGGAGGCTTCCCGTGACCCAGGCATCGAGGTCTTCACCGGTGAGATGGACCGCACCCGGTGCCGGGTTCACCCGGGCCATGATCCGGTCCGCAAATGACTCTCCGGGAGCGGTCCTAGGGAGGCGGGCGAGTTGCTGAACGATCTCGCGGGTTTCCTCCGCGTCGGTCCGGCACTGTTCGCATGTTTCGAGGTGAGACGTACGGGAGGCGGGGAGACGTCCGTCCAGCCAGAGATCGAGCTCTTCAGGACCAAGGTGGAAGGGATCGTCAACCATACGGCGCCTCCTACGGCCTCCTCATCAGCGGGGTTTCAGTCTCTCAGATGGGTCAACATGTCGCGCAGTTCATGGCGTGCACGATGGATATACGTCTTCACCGTGCCAAGGGGCAGGTCGAGCAGTTGCGCGATCTCCTCGTACGCCAGCCCTTCGACATGCCGGAGCATGATGCAGGAGCGATACTCGGGGCGGAGCTGGCCGATGGCCCGTTCGATGGCGGTGCCCAGCTCGCGCGCCTCGAGTTCGGCGAGCGGGGTCTCGGCCTTGTCGCCCACCTGCAGCGCGGTGGCCTCGATATCCTCGGCGCTGGTGGCGTTGGGGGAGCCGTCGATCGACAGGGTGTTGAGTTCCCGGCGGCGCAGATGATCGATCGCCGCATTGTTGGCGATCTTGAAGATCCAGCTCGAGAACTTGTACTCCGGCCGGTAACTCGCGATCGCGTTGAGCGCCTTGATGAAGGTTTCCTGCGCGAGGTCCTCGGCCAGCTGACGATCACGTACCATTCTGAGCACGAGCGAAAACACCGGCCGCTCGTACCGCCGGATGAGTTCGCGGTACGCGGCCTCCTTGCCCTCAACCGCGAGGACGACGATCTCCTGGTCCGTTGCGGATGCCAGATCGAGCCGCTCAGCCATGGGCGAACCTGCGGCTTGCCTCGCCGCTGTCGAGAGCACTACATTGCGCGCCTATGTTAGCCACGGATAGGAAGTTAGCGCTCTCCGGCGGTCATGAGAAGCGGTCATACGTGCGGGCGATGTTCACGGCCATTGCCCCCCGCTACGATTTCCTCAATCACCTGCTGAGCCTGAACGTTGACCGGCGCTGGCGCCGCCAGGCGGTCACGCGCCTCAACTGGGAACGTAAACCCGGCGGGCTGTATCTGGATCTCTGCTCGGGCACCCTCGATCTGGCCGTCACCCTTGGCGCTCAGCCGGCGTTCACCGGCCGGGTGATCGGGGCCGACTTCGTCCTGCCCATGCTGGTGCTGGGGCGGGGCAAGTCCGACCGGGTCCGTCCGGTCAATGCCGACGCCCTGGAACTGCCGTTCCCCGATGCCACGTTTGACGGCGCCACGGTCGGCTTCGGGATCCGGAACGTCGCGGACCTCGATGCCGGCCTGGCCGAGGCGAACCGGGTGCTTGCTCCGGGCGCGCGCCTCGTGATCCTCGAGCTGTCCACGCCGCCGAGACAGCCGATGCGCGCGGCCTACTTCTTCTATTTCAAGCGGATCCTCCCGCTGATCGGGCGCCTGGTCTCCCGGCACCACGACGCGTACGCCTACCTGCCCGAATCGGTGCTGAGCTTTCCGGAGCCCGAGGCACTGGCGGCCCGCATGCGGGAACACGGCTTCCGGGATGTGGGGTATACGCTGCTGTTCGGCGGGATCTGCGCCATTCACTCGGGCACGAAAGCCTGGACAGCGCCAACATGACCCTCGACACACTCCAGGAATTCATCGCGGCCATCGAGAAGATTGGCGAACTGGTCCGCATCACGGAGCCGGTCAAGACCCGGCTCGAGATCGCGGAGATCGCCGACCGCTGCATGAAGAGTCCGGGCGGCGGGCCGGCGCTGCTCTTCGAGCGGCCCATCCTTGATGATGGACGTCCGAGCGAGTTCCCCGTCGCCATCAACCTCTTCGGGTCGATGAAGCGGATGTGCCTCGCGCTCGGGGTCGACCATCTCGATGAGGTTGGCGGACGGATCAGCGACCTGCTCAACCTGAAGGTGCCGGACGGCCTCTTCGGCAAGCTGTCCATGCTGCCCAAGCTGGCGGAGGTGGCCAAGTTCCCGCCCCGGACCCGCAGCGGCAAGCCGAGCTGCCAGGAGATCGTGTGGAAGGGCGATCAGATCGATCTCGACCGGATTCCCTTTCTCACCACCTGGCCCAAGGATGGCGGCCGGTACATCACGCTGCCGATGGTGATCACCGAGGACCCGAAGACCGGCGTCCGGAACGTCGGCATGTATCGGGTGCAGGTGCAGGGGAAGGATATCCTCGCGATGCACTGGCAGCGGCACAAGGTCGGCGCCGCGCACTGGCGGGAGCTCGCGGAGCGCGGCGAGAAGATGCCGGTCGTGATCGCGATCGGGGCCGATCCCGCGAGCGTCTATTCCGGCTCCGCCCCGCTCCCGCCGACCATCGACGAATTCATCTTCGCGGGGTTCCTGCGGAAGTCCCCGGTGGATCTGGCCAGGGCGCTCACCTGCGATCTCGAGGTGCCGGCGGAGGCGGAGTTCGTCATCGAGGGCTATATCGATCCGGCGGAACCGCTGGTGATCGAGGGTCCCTTCGGCGACCACACCGGGTACTACTCGCTCGCGGACGTATACCCGCGGGTCCACGTCACGGCGGTGACCATGCGGAAGGACCCGGTCTACGCGGCGACGCTGGTGGGCCGGCCGCCGATGGAGGACTACTACCTCGGTCACGCGACGGAACGGATCTTCCTGCCGCTGCTCCGCCTGACAGTGCCCGAGATCGTGGACTACCACATGCCCGCGTGCGGGATCTTCCACAACCTGATCTTCGTCTCGATCGACAAGCAGTACCCCGGCCAGGCCTACAAGGTGATGAACGCGCTCTGGGGCGCGGGTCTCATGTCGCTCGCCAAGGTGATCGTCGTCGTGGACAAGCATGTGAACGTCCGGGATCCGGATGAGGCCTGGTGGATCGCGCTCAACAACATCGATCCCGAGCGCGACGTGCGCTTCACCAAGGGGCCGGTCGACGTGCTCGATCACTCCAGCCAGTATTTCACCTTCGGCAGCAAGATGGGCATCGACGGCACCCGCAAGTGGAAGGACGAGGGGTTCACCCGCGAGTGGCCCGAGCTCATCACGATGGACGACGCGACCCGGGCGCGGGTGGACGCGCTGTGGCCCAGGCTGGGCATCCGGCTGCCCGGCGCCGAGCGGGGCGCCGGGACGTGAGCGCTCCCGTGCCCGGTGCACCGTCGTCCGCGTCGCCGCGCGAAGGCCAGACGATGGCGGGCGATTCGCTGCTGGCCCGGTACGTCAGCTTCGTGAAGCTGGCGCACACGCTCTTCGCGCTGCCCTTCGCGATGCTGGGGGTACTGGAGGGATCGCTGCACGCGGGCGTCACCTGGCGCACGGTGGTGCTGGTCATCATCGCCTTCAGCGCGGCGCGCTGGGTCGCGATGGGGTTCAATCGCATCGTGGACCGCGAGTTCGACGCCAGGAACCCGCGCACCATGAACCGGGAACTGCCGCGGGGCGCGCTGTCGCTGAGTCAGGCATGGGTGTCGGTCGTCGTGGCGGGGAGTCTCTTCCTCGTGGCCGCCGGGCTGCTCAACCGCCTCTGCCTCTACCTCAGCCCGGTGGCGCTCGGCTGGATCATGCTGTACAGCCTGAGCAAGCGCTTCACCTGGTGGCCGCATCTCTGGCTGGGTCTGTCGCTCGCGATCGCGCCGGTCGGCGGCTACCTCGCGGTGACGGGGCGCTGGAGCGAGCCATGGTGGGTGCTGATCGCGATCACCGTCGCGGTCGCCACCTGGGTGGCAGGCTTCGATATCTTCTACGCCCTTCCCGATGCCTCGTTCGACCGGAGCCAGGGGTTGCGCAGTGCGGTGGTACGGATGGGCGAGCGCAACAGCATCCTCCTCGCCAAGCTGCTCCATGGCGTCACGATTCCGGCGCTGCTGCTCTTCGGCTGGGGGGCGGGTTTCGGTCCGTGGTATGTTGCCGGCGTGATCGCGGCCGCCGGCATCCTGGCCTACGAACACCAGCTGGTGAAGCCCGGCGATCTCTCGAAGCTGGACGCCGCCTTCTTCACCATGAATGGCGTGATGAGCGTGACGGTCTTCACCTTCGCGCTGATAGACCGGCTGGTGAGGTGAGCCGGATGGTGCTGCTCGGAACTCGGAACCCGGAACTGTTGAGAGGCACACAATGAGCAAGCGACCCAAGGAGAACCTGATCCCGCAACGCGGCCGCGGCAAGCCGCATCCCGAGAAAGGCGCCGAGAAGCCGAAGGTGCCGCCGCCGGCTCCCGAGCGTCAGCCGGCGCGGACTCCGACCGCCAATCGCCGGGGCCGCTGAGCATGCTGCCGGTCGTGGTCGCGATCACCGGCGCGTCCGGGGCACCCTACGCGGTACGCCTCCTGGACGTGCTGGCGCGCCGCCACGTACCGGTCTGGCTGATTGTTTCCAGTCACGGCTGGAGACTGCTGAAGGCAGAGACGGGGATCGCCGATGAAGCGGCGCTCCGGACGGCCACCGGCGGCGACTGGTCGAGCGTCAGCCTCTTTCCCGATGGCGACCGCGGCGCGCAGCCGGCGTCCGGGTCCGCCCGGTCGGCGGGGATGGTGATCTGCCCCTGCTCGATGGGCACGGTCGCCGCGATTGCGGGGGGCACCAGCCGCTCGCTGGTCGAGCGTGCGGCCGATGTGGTGCTCAAGGAGCGCCGCAAACTCATTCTGGTCCCGCGGGAGACACCGCTCTCACTGGTCCACCTGCGCAACCTCACCGCCGTCACCGAGGCGGGAGCCATCGTGCTCCCCGCCGCCCCGGGGTTCTATCACCGCCCGACGCAGGTGAGCGAGCTGGTCGACTTCATCGTGCAGCGGGTGGTGGACCTGCTCGGTCTGGAGATCGAGATCGCGCCGCGGTGGCAGGGGTAGGTTCGGAGCGCCCGCTCCGGCCCAGGCAACGAGATGCGCCTCGGAATCATCGCCGACACCCACGGTCTCCTCCGACCCGAAGTCTTCGACGTCTTCGCCGAGGTGGATCACATCCTCCATGCCGGCGACATCGGATCCCTCGACCTACTGACCGAGCTCGAGGCCATCGCGCCGGTTACCGCCGTCTACGGCAACTGCGATGGCTTCGAGGTCCGCGCGAAGGTTCCCGCGGTCGTGAGGCAGCGCTTCGAGGGACTGGACTTCGTCATCACGCACGGGGATCAGCTCGGTTCGCCGACGCCCGAGGGGCTCTACGCCGCGTATCCCGAGGCCGAGGTGATCGTCTACGGTCACACCCATCGGCCGCTGCTGACCACGGTGGACCTGATCGTCACGGTGATGAATCCGGGCGGAGCGGGGCGCCGGCGATTCAGTCTCCCTCCGTCGGTCGGCATCATGGAGCTGGAATCGGGGCTTCCGCCGCGCGCCCGTCTCGTCCCGCTGACCGACCTGTAGCCGAGCCCCGAAAGAGCCGCGCCTGCTGCACACCCTGCTGATACTCACTGTCCTTGCCGATACCGTCCGCATTGCACCGGTGCTGGTGCCGCCGGTGTTCGACGGCGCGGTCAGCGCGGCTGAGTACGGCACGCCCACCCGCGAGATCGCCCGCCCGGACGGCGTCATTCAGCTCTGGCTGCGGCGCGATTCGGCCTGGGTCTACATCGCCGCGAGGATTCCCGACCCGTCCGTCGCCTGGAGCGACGATCTGCTGCTGAGCCTCGACACCGGCGGCGACCGGGCCCCGGGGCCGATGCACGATGACTTCCAGTGGGACTTCCGCCGGGTGCTGGACAGCAGCGTGGTGTATCGCGGTGAGGCCGGGCAGTGGCGCGCGCCGCGCGACGACCCCGACTGGCGACTGGGCCCGCAGCGGGAGGGCGGGGGCTGGGAGGTGCGGTCGGCGAGTGACTCGGCGGGGTGGTCGGTGGAGTTCCGCGTCGATCCCTACTACTTCAGCCAGGCGCACGGCGCATTACCGGGCCTCGCGGTGCGGGTCTTCGACGGCGACCCGCAGGCCTGGTACATCTGGCCCGGCGTGCCGGGCATCCGTCAGGCGACCGAAGTCGAGCGACACCCCGCGATGTGGGCAGTGGTCATTCCGTGATGCGGATGCGACGGGCGGTCACCGCCCTCCTGCCGGCGGCGTCCTTTACCTCGACTTCCAGTTCGTAGTCGCCGGGCCGCACGGTCGCGAACGCCAGGGTCCGGCTCACCCGGGTGATCAGTCCGGCGGCGAATCCCTCCCACCTCAAGGTCAGCGCGGTGCGGCGTCCCTTCCGGACGACGAGCTTGGCGGCGTAGCGACGCGCCAGGTGCCAGCCCGTAGATCTCATGATAGATCGAGAGGGTGTCGCTCCGGAGCCAGGTGCGCCGCGGGTTGAAGTAGGCGGTGTCGCCTTCCTCGGGTACCCAGCGTGCACCCCGCCCGCTCTTCGAGAGGATCAGGTCGCTCAGTGTCAGGCGACTGCCGTCGAACGGCGGTACCACCAGCGAATCGGCGGGCAGGACGAGTCCGGTGGAATCGCGTCCGCTGAGCGCGATCCGGTAGTACCACTTGCCGGGCGGCATGACGATGGTGACACGCCCGACGGCGTCCACCGCGCCTCGCGCGATATCCGAGCCCTGCAGCAGCACCGTCGTCGTCGTGTCGATCCACCCCCGGCTGTGGCCCCCGGCATCCTGCAGATTGGCGCGGACCCGGAGCGGGAACCGGAATACCGCGCCCGCCGCCAGCGTGTCTGGTGCCTCGAGCGCGACCTGATATACCACATGCACCAGTTGCCCCGCCGGCACCCGGCCCACGGCGAAGGCGGCCCCGGCAGCCTCAAGCGGGCGGGCGAACCCAAGCTCGAACCCGTCGGTCGAGACCGCGACCGCGGTGCTGGCCTCGACCAGCCGATGCTCCTCGGAGAGGACCCTGGCCCTGCCGCGCGGGCCCCAGATCAGCGCCTTGCAGAACGGCGGATAGAGCGCACAGCGATCGTCGAATGCGAACCAGGTCGCGGCCTTGCCGGCATCTCCAACCTCCACGCCCTCGACGCTCGCGAGGCTCGGCACCAGCCGGTAGTCGCGGATGTCGCCCCCGGAGTTGGCGGCGAAGTGCAGCAGCAGGTCGCCGTCGGCGCGATGATAGCGCCAGGTCTCATTCGGCATGATGTCGTAGGTGACCGTCGCCGCCCGCTGGTCCGGCGGGCCGTGCCGCAAATAGACGATGCCGCGATCGTCGAAGCGCATGCTGCCCGAGCGGTAGATGTCGGTCTGCCTGATGGCGTAGTAGCGCCGGTTGACCTCGAGGCTGAAGTGCCGCTCCGCGAAGGTCATCCGCCGGTAGTGCTCGCGGAGCCGCTCCTCGGGGGAGCGCAGCGCCTGGCGGGCCTTGTCGTCCCAGAAGGTCCGGAGCCATGCCGCGCGGGCCGTGCCCCGCGCCCGGTCGAATCCCGCGAGGGCGCTGTCGTCCGCGATCAGCGCCAGATCCTCCCGGTACGCGGCGACGCTGGCCGAGTCGTCCTCCCCCGCGCCGGCGTAGTACGCCGTATCGGCGGCCGGCTCTCCCGCAATGAATCCGCTCCATGCCAGCTCGCGGAGTCCAATCCCGCGGGTGCCGCCCTGTGCCAGGTACTGTCGCGCGGCGCCGACCGCCGCAGTGGAATCGCCCATGAGGCGTTCGGCGCGGGCGAGGGCGAGCAGCACGCCGGTATCGGCCGCGCCGGCGCCGGCGACCTGCCGGAGCGCGGGTAATGCGGTGTTTCTGAACTGGGTGGTATCCCGGAGTTCGAGAGCTGTCTCGAAGAGGTCCTGGCCAGCGGCCGCGTTGGTGGAATCGGCGGCGATCGCCCGGGCGAAGCTTCGCAGCGCATCTTCGATCGAGCCAAGTCCTACGCGCTTGCCGAGGTTCTGGCGATTGGCCGCCTGCCACTGGCCCTCGGTGCGCTGGGCCACGCCCCGCGCGTGCCACGCCTCGGTCCAGCCGGGTTCCAGCTCGGTGGCGCGGCGGAAGTCATCGGCAGCGCGGCCGAAGCTCCAGCCATCGCCGAGCTCCCCGATCCGGAGCCGTACCAGCCCGCGCCGGATACGGCGCAGCGCCTCGGCTTCGTCGGTCGGGCCGCTGTCCCGGAAGCGATGTTCGAGACTCTTCAGGCTGTCGGGATCGCTGGTGGCTGCGAGGGCGATGCGGAAGTGCTGGATCTCCGCGCGTAGCGGGGGAGACTGCGCCGAGGCGGGGGCGGCGAGAAGTGTCAGGCAGAGCGACACGCCCCGGGCTCGTCTCACGTCACCCAGTCCTCGAGCAGGCTGGTACGGCGGAAGGCATCCGGGTGCCGCCGGAACCAGGCCATGACGAGCAGGATCTCGTCGAGGTGCTGGAAGGGGAGCGGGCCCGGAGCCGGTGCGGGCCTGCTGAGTTCCTCGGCGACGACCGCGCGGAAGGCCTCGCGCTCGATCGGTGTCCCCGGCCAGGGATAGCTTGCGCGGACGATGCCCTGGCGGATCAGGTGGGCGCGATCATCGCCGAAGGTGCCCGGATCCCGGTAGACGAAGGTGAGCCCGGCGACCGCGGCGCGGGCGCGGCTGGTGGCGGCAAGGAGCCACTCGAGCTGTTCGAACCGCTCCCGCCACTTGGCCGCGCGCTCGAACTCCGCCGCCTCCGCCGCCGCCTGCATCTCGCGCACGACCCGGTCGATCGGCTGGATCGTCCGGCCCTCGAGGAACGCGATGGCCGTCTCCGCCTTCGCATGATACTCCTGCTCCGTGACCAGCGCGGCGCACGGCCCGGCGCAGAACCCGAATTCGTGCCGCATGCAGGCGGCGCGGAGCGCGGGCGTGAAGAGGTCCATCTGACCCGCGAAGACGATCGGCATGGTCGGCGCGCAGTCACGCAGGCCGAGCAGGTCGTTGAGGGCCCTGACGCCATCGTTGACCCGGCGTGGCACCGCGAATGGACCGTACCAGCGCTGATCCTCCCTGGCGGTGGCGCCGCCGGTCGAGAGTTTCGGCGCGGGGCCTCCGGCCATCTTGATGAACAGGGTGCGGCGGGCGCGGTTCATGTGGTGATTGAACGCCGGCCGGTATCGCGCGATCTGCCGCAATTCGGTGAGGTGCGCGGCGAACTCGCTGGGGACGTAGTCCCAGGTGATGTCTGCCGCGGCGTGGAGAATGCGTGCCGCCTTGTCCTCGGGGAATGACGCGCGGAAGTAGGAGAGCAGCCGCTGCTTCACCCGCTTCGCCTTGCCGACGTAGATCACCCGGCCCAGCGGGTCGATCATCCGGTAGACGCCCGGCCGCGCCTCGGCCAGGCGCCGCACCCGATCGCGCAGGGCGCCGAGGTCGGCGGTAGGCAGGGAGAGGCGGAGGGCGGTGGCGACCATGGGATAACGGTACGTGGAAATCCTGTCGAGCAACAGCGTTCAGGCCGCGGTCACCACTGGCAGCGGTGGCAGAAGACCGTCACCCGCGCGTCGATCTCGTGGGTGCTCGAGAGGGTGGTCCCGCATTGCCGGCAGGGCTCTCCCTCCCGGCCGTAGACCAGCAGCTCGAGCTGGAAGTTGCCTGGCTGTCCCGTGCCGGTGCGGTAGTCCCTCAGTGTGGTGCCCTCGGATTCGATCGCCGCCTGCAGGATCCGGCGGGTGTGGTCGAACAGCAGCGCGTAGCGCTCCGCGCTCACCCGGTGCGCCGGCTTGGAGGGATCGATCCCCGCGCAGAACAGCGCCTCGTTGGCGTAGATGTTCCCGACGCCGACGATCCTGCGCTGGTCCATGAGCACCTTCTTGATGGCGGCTTTCGAGGAGGAGAGTCCGGCCGCGAAACGCTCCACCGTCAGCGCGGGGTCGAGGGGCTCGGGCCCGAGCGCCCGGTCGTACCGCTCCCAGGCCTTGGCATCGAGGAGCAGCAGGGTGCCGATCCGCCGGATGTCCCGGAAGACGAATTCGGCGCCGCTGTCGAGGCGCGCCCGCAGCACGGCGTACCTGGCCTCCGCCTCGGTCAGCGGGCGATCGTAGATCAGCAGGTTGCCGGTCATCCCCGGCTGCAGCACGAAGCGGAGCCCGTCGAAGTGGACGACGCCATGCTTGGCCCGGCGGGTGACGTCGGTGACCGTGGCACCAATCAGCGCCTTGAGCAGCTTGGGCCGGGTGACGCCGCGCAGGATGTCGGTATGGGAAAGGGTCGCGGTCTCGAACCGCCGGCCGAGCAGCGCCGGCCGCACGCCGCGGACCATGGTTTCGACTTCGGGAAGTTCGGGCATGGCGGGAAATCTATTGCCGCGCAGCCTCCGCGCTCCCCAGCCTTCGTGAGCATCACGAAATGCGGGGAGCGCGGATTGGGGAATTCGGGCCGCGTCTAGTTGACGATGATCAGTCCCCGCATGCCGTTATGGATGCCGCACATGTACGGATACTGGCCCACTGCGGTGAACACGATGGATGCGGTGTCGCCGGCGGTGATGATGCCGGTGTCGAAGGTGTTGGCGGCCGCCGTGTCGCGGACGGTGTGCTGCACGCCGCCGTCATCGTTCCGCCAGGTCACCTTGCCACCCGATGCGAGACTCACGGTGAAGGTGTCCGGAGCGTAGGCCTGAAATCCCTTGACCGAAGCGCCGGAGACGACCCGGACATTTGCGGGCGGCTTGGGATTGTTGCTGGAGGTCGAGCTGCTGCAGGCGGCCACAAGCGTCGCGGCGACAAACGGAATGGCGAGCGTCAGGCGGGAAAGCGGCGGGGTCATGGGCGAGTTCTCCTGAGGGGCGTCCAGAGGGGGGACGAGGGTGACAATATCCTCGTCAGGGGACGACCAGCCTGGGAGCTACCTCACACTCCAAGCGTCTGACGCACCGCTTCTCTCCAGCCTATATCACGGCGGTACACCTTCCCGTCAAACTGAATCATTGCGGACGCTTCGCGGCTCCGCGCCTGGGCCAGCGCGAATGTCGGCGCTACCGCCGTCACGGTGAGCACGCGGCCACCACTTGCGCGCAGCGTGCCGTCGCTGTCGCGTGACGTTCCCGCGTGGAAGACGGTGACGCCCTCGGGGAGTGCCGCAGGAATGGTGATCGCGGCTCCCTTTTCGGGACTGTCGGGATAGCCCCTCGCGGCGAGCACGGTGGTGACGGCGCAGCCGCTCGTTACCGCGAGCGGTGAGGGCGATTCTCCCCGCGCCACCCGCCAGAGGCAGTCGGTGAGTCCGCTCTCGACGAGCGGCAGCACGACCTGAGTCTCGGGATCTCCGAGCCGGCAGTTGAACTCGACGACCTTGATCGAGTCGTCCGGGCCGATCATCAGTCCGGCGTAAAGCACGCCGCTGTAGGGCGCGCCTTGACGGGCGAGCTCGGCAAGCATCGGCTCGAGGACCTCGCGCGTCGCCCGCGCGAGCAGCGCCGGGGTGGCGATCGCGACCGGACTGTAGGCGCCCATCCCGCCGGTGTTGGGGCCGGTGTCGCCCTCGCCCAGCCGCTTGTGATCCTGCGCGGGCGGGAGAATCACGATGCCGGTACCGTTGGTGATCGCGAGCAGTGACAGCTCCTCGCCAGGCATGAACTCCTCGATGACCACCACCCGGCCGGCCTCACCGTAGACCCCGTCCCCCAGCATGCTCTGCACCGCGTCTCGCGCCTCGCCGCGGGTGGCGCAGACGATCGCTCCCTTGCCGGCGGCTAGTCCCGAGGCTTTCACCACCAGGGGCTCGGCGTGCTGTGCCACGTAGTCCAGCGCCTCACGGAGATCGGTGAGCGTCCGGCTGGCCGCGGTCGGCACTCCCGCTTTCGCCATCACCGCTTTCGAGAAGGCCTTGGAGGCTTCGACCTGGGCCCCGGCCCGTCCGGGGCCGAAGACCAGCTTGCCCTCCGCCCGCAACCGGTCCGCGATGCCGAGTGCCAGGGGTGCCTCGGGACCGATGATGGTGAGGTCGATGCCGTAGGCATCCGCCGCATCGGCGATGCGGTCGATGTCGGTCGCGGCGATGGAGAGGTTGGTGCCGAGTGCGGCGGTACCGGGGTTGCCGGGCGCGCAGTAGAGGGTGGCGTCCGGGTTTTCGCGGCGGAGGGCCCAGCAGATCGCATGTTCGCGCCCGCCGCCGCCGACTACGAGAATCCTCACGTCTGCTGCGCCTTCCTGAACGCGTCGCGCGCCCGGTCCGCGGCCTTCTTGGCGGCGTCCACCACCTGGCCGAAGGTCTCCTTGGCTTCCTTCGTGTAGTGCTCCCGCGCCGCCGCGATGTCCTCGGCGAGGGGGCGGTCCTGCGTCTCACCCCCACGGCGGTGGTACTCGCCCCGCATGATGCGATCGTAGTCGCCGCCGGCCATCCACTTCTGCAGCTCCGCCGCGCGGACCGTGTGCATCGGGTGGGTGAGCGTCAGCGTCGAGAGCGCCTTGTAGAGGATATCCATTCCCTCATTGCTGGTCGCGTACTCGTGGGCCTGGGCCATGAATGTGTCGAGGTCGAGCTGCCCATCCTGGTAGCCGGGCCGCACTCCCCCCGCCATCCTCATGAAGAGCCGCTGCGAGGCGATCGGGTCCTGACTGCCCAGTAATCCGGCACGGTCGCTGGAGAGCTCCGACTTCCGGGACCACTCGAGAAATGCCAGCCGAATCGGCAGGAGCGCGATTCCGGCCAGGAACGGCAGCGCGGAAGCGCTTACCAGGAAAAGGATTGCGGCGATGGTCCGGTAAAAGGCGTGGCCGCTGATAACGTGGCCCATTTCATGGGCGATGAGGACCCGGATCTCGTCGTCGTCCAATAGCTCAAGTGCGGCCGAATGGAGGACGATAAATGGTGTGTCCACTCCATACGCCCCCGCGTTGAAGACCGGCGTCTGCGAGACATACAGTTCGGGAACGGTCGGCCAGTCGAACGTGGTACAGACCTCGACATGCGTGGTCCAGAGCTTCGGGAACTGGGTTGGCCCGACGCGGACCGCATTGGCCTGGAACAGCAGCCGGATGCCGCGCTCGCCGCCGAGGAAACCCAGGATCTTCCGGGTCACCTCCTCGAATCCTGGAACGGATCGAAGGGTCTGCAGCGCCGCACGGTCAGCGGGATGCTCCCATGACACGGCGGCGATCTCAGGGAATGTGCGCCGGGGGCGCGATGCGGGAACGGTCATGCGAGACTCGCGGCTAGGGACGGAAGCTGTACGCCCAGCACCAAGGATGGTTTCATGATGAGACGGGCGCTACGCCATCGCCTGCGTGAGGTCGGCGATCAGGTCGGAGACTTCTTCGACGCCGCAGGACAGGCGGACCAGGCTGTCGGTCAGCCCCATCGCCTGGCGAAGCGCGACCGGAACGGAAGCGTGCGTCATGCTCGCCGGGTGTCCGATCAGGCTTTCCACGCCACCGAGCGACTCCGCCAGCGCGAAGACCCGGGTCTTCTCCACGACGCGTCGCGCCAGGGCCGCATCGCCCAGCTCGATCGAAATCATGCCGCCGAAGCCCCGCATCTGGCGCTTGGCGAGTTCATGCTGCGGGTGATCGGGGAGCCCCGGGTAGTAGACCTTCCGCACCCGTGGATGGGTGGTCAGCCAAGCCGCGATCTCGCGGCCAGCGGCGTCGTGCTGGCGCATGCGGAGCGGCAGGGTCTTGAGCCCGCGCAGGCAGAGCCAGCAGTCCATGGGACCGGGCACGCCCCCCGCGGCGTTCTGCAGGAATCCGATCCGCTCGGCGAGGTCCTCGCGGGCGGTGACCAGCATGCCGCCGACCATGTCGCTGTGGCCGTTGAGGTACTTCGTGGTGGAGTGCAGCACGATGTCCGCACCCAGCGCGAGCGGCTGCTGGAAGTACGGAGTGGCGAAGGTGTTGTCCACCGCCAGCAGCAGCCCATGCGCCTGCGTGATGTTGCCGATGGCCTCGAGGTCGGCCAGGAACATCATCGGGTTGGTGGGCGTCTCGCAGTAGACCAGCCTGGTCGCCGGCGTGAGCGCGGCGGCGACTCGGCCGGGGTCGCGCATGTCGACGAAGCTGAAGCGCAGGCCGAGACGGCTGTACACCCGCTCCATGAGGCGGTGCGAACCGCCGTAGACGTTCTCGCCGCAGACCACATGGTCCCCGGCCGAGAGCAGCTTCAGGATCGTGTCCAGGGCGGCGAGTCCCGAGCCGAAGGCGAAGCCATGGGTGCCACCCTCGAGACTCGCGACGCAGCGCTCCAGGGCCTCCCGGGTGGGGTTCTGGGTGCGGGCGTATTCGTAGCCCTTGTGACGGCCGAGTCCCTCCTGCACGTAGGTGGAGGTCTGGTAGATCGGCGTCATGACCGCGCCGGACATGGGGTCGGGGGCCTGGCCGGCGTGGACGGCTCGAGTGGAGAAGCCGTGCGAGGTGTCGCTGTCTCGGATCTGGGTCATGCGGGGGGGGCTAGGGTCGGCGTGAACGCTACCCGGTGGCGCGCGGAGCCACAAGCCAACCCAGGGTTCTGTCGGGTGCGGGGGCGCTGATGCTGCTGGAACAGATCGCGGAGCGGCTGGAGCCCAAGGTGCTCGCCCCCCGCTGCCTTGTCGTGGATGACGACGCGCAGGTGCGGCGCACCATCGCGCGGGTCACCCAGCTGCTCGGGCTCACGCCCGTGGAGGCGGCGAGCGGCGACGAGGCGCTGGAGATCCTGGCCCAGGATGGTGAGGTCCCGATCATCATCAGCGACGTCAACATGCCTGGCATCAGCGGGATCGCGTTCCTTGAGGAAGTCGTCAGACGGTTCCCCGATACCGGGGTGCTGATGCTGTCGGGGGTGGCCGACGTGAAGGTGGCGGTGCAGTGCCTCGACAAGGGGGCGCTCGACTACATCGCCAAGCCGGCGCTGATCGAGGAAGTCCGCGCCCGGCTGGCAAAGGCGCTGGAAAAGCGCGACCTCATTCTCCAGAAGCGTTTCTACCAGCGGAATCTCGAACTGCGGGTCCGCGTGCAGGCCAATCGCATCAAGGAGCTCTTCTTGCAGGGTGTACAGACGCTGGCCCAGGCGCTTGAAGCCAAGGACGCATACACGAGCGGGCACTCGATCCGGGTGAGCCGCTACGCGGTACAGACCGCGATCCGCCTCGGATTCACCGGGGAGCGGCTGGAAGAGATCCGGCTCGGCGCCGAGCTGCACGACATCGGGAAGATCGGCACCCGCGAGGCGGTCCTCAACAAGCCCGGCCCGCTCACCGAGGAGGAGTTCCTGCACATCACCGAGCACACCGTGCTTGGCGAACGGATTCTCGCGCCGCTTGCCCGGGAGAACCCGACCGTGCTCCGGATCGTCCGCAGTCATCACGAGCGGATGGACGGCCGGGGCTTCCCGGACAAGATGCCTGGCGGACCAGATCCCGATCGAAGCGCGCATCGTCTGCGTCGTGGACTCTTTCGACGCCATGACCACCAACCGGGCCTATCGCGCCTCCCGGAATCCGTCGATGGCCATGGAGGAGCTGGACCGGTGCGCCGGGACCCAGTTCGATCCCGAAGTCGTCCGGGCGTTCAAGCTGGCGTTTCCCGATCCCCTGGTCCTCCCGCTGATGGTGTGAAGCCACAGTTCGGGCGCGACCTGATGCGGCCATCCTTCAGGAGGGGTGACCCCGATCACCGCCGCAAACTGAGGTGTGTCCCAGACTCGGGTGTGGCTACCTCCCCGTCTCCCAAGCACCGGAGTTCTCCGGCGAATCCCGACCCCAGCTTCCAGGAGATCCCCGTGCCGACTGCCGGCGGCCCGGCGGTCTGTCTGCTGGTGGACGACGACCCCGACCTTCGCCGCGCCATGGCGCATGTCCTGGAAGACATGGGGCTGTCGTGCATCGAGGCGGCCTCCGGCGTCGAGGCGCTGGCCGTGCTGGCGCAGACGGGTGAGCTGCCGCTCCTGGTCTCGGACGTCTCGATGCCGGGGCTCGATGGACTGGGGCTGCTCCGGGAAGTGCGGCGCACCTTTCCCGACATGGCGGTCGTGATGCTGTCGGGCGTCCGTGAAGCGGAGACCGCCGTCGAGTGCCTGCTCGTCGGTGCCCTGGACTACATCACCAAGCCGGCCCTGCTGGCCGAGATCCGCTCCCGGGTGCAGCGTGCCCTCGAGAAGCGGGACCTCATGCTCCAGAATCGCTTCTATCAGGCGAATCTCGAGCGCCTCGTCGAGCAGCAGGCGACTCGGCTCAAGGAGCTGTTTCTCGAGGGGGTCCAGACCCTCGTCCACGCGCTGGACGCCAAGGATCCCTACACTCGCGGCCACTCGACGCGGGTGAGCCATTATGCGGAGCGGATCGCCGCCCGGATGGGGTTCACCGGCCAGGGGCTGGAGGACATCAGGCTTGGGGCGGAGCTGCACGATATCGGGAAGATCGGCACCCGCGAAGCGGTGCTCCGGAAACCCGGGCCGCTCACCGCCGACGAATTCACGCACATCACGGAGCACACCGTGCTGGGCGAGCGGATCCTCGCACCGCTGGCCCGTGCCAATCCGGTCGTCCTCTCGATCGTGCGGTCGCATCATGAGCGGGTGGACGGGGCCGGCTTTCCGGACCACCTCGGTGGCGACCGGATCCCCTGGGCGGCGCGGATCGTCGCCGTCGCCGACGCCTTCGATGCCATGACCACCGATCGCTCCTACCGCACCTCGCTGAGTCCGAGCCGCGCCCTGAGCGAACTCGCCGCCTGCACCGGATCCCACTTCGACGGCGAAGTCGTCAGTGCGTTTCGCGCGGAGTTCCCTGATCCGGATTCCCTCCTCGTGGGCTGATCGCGGACTGCATTCCCCACTCTGCATCGCTCCGCTAGCTTACGCTCCCATGTCCGACACCCTGATGATCAGCGTCTCCGGAATGCGTGGGATCGTGGGCAAGGATCTCACCCCGGAACTCGTGGCGCGCCACGCCGCCGCACTCGGTGCGTGGGCGAGGGCCAGCGGCAAGCCGCTCGTCGTGCTCGGGCGCGACGCCCGCACCAGCGGGCCCATGTTCGCCCGCGCCGCGACGGCCGGCCTCATGTCCGTCGGCGTGGACGTGATCGACGTCGGCATCGCGCCGACGCCCACGGTCCAGCTCGCAGTCGAGCATCACCACGCGGGCGCCGGCCTGATTCTCACCGCGAGCCACAATCCCATCGAGTGGAATGCGCTCAAGCTGGTGGGGCCGGACGGGATCTTCCTCGACGGGGCCGATGGAGCGGAGGTGCGTGCATTGGCGGACGAGGGCCCTCCGCGCACCGGCTGGGAAGGGGTCGGCACGGTACGGGAAGACCACGACGCCATCGAGCGCCACCTGGCCCAGGTGCTCGCCCTGCCGATGATTGATGTCGCGCGCATCAAGGCGAAGCGCTTCACGGTGGCGCTCGACTGCGTGCGTGGCGCCGGCGGCACCACCATGCCGAAGCTGCTCGAGCGACTTGGCTGTACCGTACGGGCGATCAATCTGGAGGTGGATGGCCGCTTCCCGCGGGCTCCCGAACCGGTGCCGGAAAATCTGGGCGATCTGTCGCGACTGGTGCGCGAGAGTGGCGCCGCGATCGGGTTCGCGGTTGATCCGGACGTGGACCGGCTGGCCCTGGTCGACGAGAAGGGCGAGCCGATCGGCGAGGACTACACCCTGGCGCTGGCCGTCCGGGCGATGCTGGGCGCCTCCCCCCGGACCCCCTCCCCACGAAGTGGGGAGGGGGCAGGGGGAGGCGCCCAGCCCGTCGTCGTCGCCAACCTCTCCACCAGCCTGGTGGTCGAGGATGCCGCCAGGCTGGGAGGTGCCAGATTTGTCCGGGCCCCGGTCGGGGAGGCCAACGTCGCTCGGGTGATCCAGTCCGAGCGGGCCCTCATCGGCGGCGAAGGCAACGGGGGCGTCATCCTGCCCTCGCTCCACATCGGCCGCGACGCCCCGGTCGGTGTGGCACTGATCCTGCATTTGCTCGCCTCGACTGGTCGCACGGTTTCTGAGCTGGTGGCCGAACAGCCGCGCTACCGGATCGTCAAGGCCAAGGCACAACGTGGCAATGAGTTAGCGCCAGTGTATACCCGCCTCACCGCCCGCTTCCCGGACGCGGTGGCGGACACCCGCGACGGACTGCGGCTTGCGTGGCCGGACCGCTGGGTGCATGTGCGTCCCTCTGGGACGGAGCCGATCGTCCGGTTCATCGCGGAGGCGCCGACGCAGGCAGACGCCGAGGGCCTGGTTGCGGTCTGCCGGGAATACTTTTCGAATTGAGGACGCCCTGAATGTGCGGGATCGTCGGCTACATCGGACCTCGTCAGGCCGCACCGCTCCTCATCGAGGGGCTGCGCCGGCTCGAGTATCGCGGATATGACTCCTCCGGCCTCGCCATCCTGAACGGCGCGGGCCTCATCGTGCTCAAGCAGTCCGGCAAGCTCAGTGTGCTCGAAAAGCAGCTCGTCGATTACACGCCGAAGGGCACGGTCGGCATCGGGCACACCCGCTGGGCGACGCATGGCCCGCCGACGAGCACCAACGCGCACCCCCACACCGACCAGTCGGGGAAGATCGCGCTGATCCACAACGGGATCATCGAGAACGCCGGCGCGATCAAGACCGTGCTGCTGCAGCGCGGCCATGAGTTCAAGTCGGAGACCGACACCGAGGTGCTCGCGCACCTGATCGGCGAGTGCTACCGCGGCAACCTCGAGGAGGCCGTGGCCGAAGCGCTCCGCGAGGTGGACGGCGCCTACGGCATCGCGGTGATCAGCGAGGAGGAGCCGGATGTGCTGGTGGCGGCCCGCAAGGGATCGCCGCTGCTGGTAGGCGTCGGTGACGGCGAGTGGTTCGTCGCTTCTGACGCGTCGGCGATTCTGAGCCAGACCCGTTCGGTGGTGTACCTGGACGATGGCGAGATGTGCGTGCTGACGCGCAAGGGCTATCACGTGCGCGATCTCGCCGCGACCCGGATCGAGAAGCCGGTCAACCGGATCGAGTGGGACCTCGCCACCATCGAGCGCGGCGGGTACGACCACTTCATGCTGAAGGAGATCTTCGAGCAGCCCGATACCGTGCGCAACACGATGCGCGGTCACCTGCTCGAGGAAGAGGGCACGGCCCGCGTGTCGGGTCTCAACCTCACCGACGACGACATCAAGCGGATCAACCGCATCGTCATCACCGCCTGCGGGACCTCCTGGCATTCGGGGCTCATCGGCGAGTACATGCTCGAGGAGCTCGCGCGGATCCCGGTCGAGGTCGAGTACGCTTCCGAGTTCCGCTACCGCAACCCCGTCGTCGATGACCGGACCCTGGTGATCGGCATCTCCCAGTCAGGAGAAACCGCCGACACCCTGGCCGCCATCCGGGAGGCGAAGCGCCGCGGGGCGCGCACGATCGGTCTCGTCAACGTGGTCGGCTCGACCATCGCCCGCGAGGTGGACGGCGGCATCTATCTCCACGCCGGTCCCGAAGTCGGGGTGGCGAGCACCAAGGCATTCACCAGCCAGGTGACGGCGCTCGCGCTGATCACCCTGCGGTTCGGCCGGCTGCGCAATCTGAGCATCCTGCAGGGCCGCCAGATCATCCAGGGCCTCAAGGCCCTGCCGGACCAGATCAAGGACATCCTCGACCGGGCCCACGAGGTGGAGGAGCTGGCGGAGCGCTACTGGCGCAGCAACAACGCGCTCTACCTCGGCCGCGGTGTCAATTTCCCGGTGGCGCTCGAGGGCGCGCTCAAGCTGAAGGAGATCTCCTATATCCACGCGGAGGGCTACCCCGCCGCGGAGATGAAGCACGGCCCCATCGCGCTGATCGACGAGAACATGCCGGTGGTCTTCATCGCGCCCAAGGATGCGGTGCACGGCAAGATCGTCTCGAACGTGGAAGAAGTCCGTGCCCGCGGTGGCCAGGTGATCGCCATCAAGAACGACGGGGACGACCAGATCAAGCGGCTCGCGGCGGCGACCTTCACGATTCCCGAGACGCTCGACCTGCTCACGCCGATTCTCGCGATCGTTCCGCTGCAGCTCTTCAGCTATTACGTGGCGGTGCGTCGGGGCTGCAATGTGGACCAGCCGCGCAACCTGGCCAAGAGCGTGACGGTCGAGTAACGCGCCGGACCAGCGAACCGGCGGGATAACAACAACGGGTGGAGCTCCCTGGGAGCTCCACCCGTTTACGCGCCGGGCAGGGGCGGCTAGTGCCTGACCTGCTTCACGATGCCGGAGCGAAGCGCCTGCCACATGATGCCCCAGAACGTATCGTCGGGCTCGACCGCATATCGGATCGGGACGGGAGGGGTCGCCCCACGTTTGTCCGTGGTGCTGCTCCCTCGCACCAGCATGCCCGCCAGCATTGTCTTGAGCTTGGCGCCGAGGTTCTGTTTGCCGGTGACGCGGTTGACCACCGAAAGACTGAGATCCTTGTACCCCGCGGCGAATGTGCCCGTGGCCTTGCCCTGCGCCACCGCGAACTTGAATTCGGCCTCATGCACCGCCCCGCTGGTGATCTCGATGCCGTCCCCCGCCGTGATGAATCGGTTCAAGGGGGCAAGTGCCATCGCGCCGAGCTCTCCGTTGACGCGAGCAGCGAGCGGCCCGCGCTGCACGGTCACCGTGATATCCGCCGTCAGCTCGGCCTGGCCGTAGAGCCGGGTCCGCGCGTGGATGTACATCGGATGCTGAGGGCCTCTCCGGGTCGAGTCGTTGGTCGCATCGCTGATAGTCGCCCGGAGATTGTCGAACAGCACCTCGGCGGGTTTCGGCTGGTCGGGGCGGAGCTCGCCATACAGGAGGCGCCCATCCTTCAGCACGATCGTGTCGGCGCCCAGCGTCCACTCGAGTGAGGCAAACTTGGCGGGCCACTGCGTGCGCCGCGTCCGGGTGCGCCGCACCGGCGGATCGGGCGGCGTCCGCTGGTCCGCCAGCACATCCAGGTCGAGGGAGCCGATCTGGATGTTGCTCGCCGTGGCGCGCCGCTGGAGGATGCCCTCCTGCCCGAGGCCGCTCGCCGCGAGACCGGTCGCGGTGAGGCGGATCCGGGTGCTCCTGCGGTGTGCGCCACGAAAGAATTCGGCATCGCTGCCTCGCGGGGCGTAGACCAGCGAATCGATGCTCAGGCTGTTGTGTGCCTGGGACCGGGTCACGCCCACCACCCGGAGCGCGTGGCCGTCTCCTCCCGGGAGCGTGCGCACCACGGCGACACTGTACGCGGTATCCTCCCTGGCGACGGTCAGCAGACCGCGTTCCACCAGTACCGTGTCATTGGAAGGCGTGTTGACATGGAGCAGGGAGGCGAAGGTGAGCGTGCCGTGGTCGAACACCCGGTGCCGGGTGCTGTCCAGCTGCAATCCCTCCATCCCCAGGGTGAGATCCTGGGTGGAGTCGAAGCTGCCCATTGTGCCCCGCTGTTTCCGCCATACGAACGTCGCATGTTCCACCAGGAGCTTGCCGATCCGGCCGCCGCGCACATTGTCAGGCAGCCAGTTGGCCACGACCCGATAGAGCAGGCTGTCGGGGGCGGGGAAGACCGCGGCCAGGGTGTCGTTGAGCCCCGGTACCACCCGGGTGGCGGCAGTGTCGGCTGGGCCCTCGTCCAGGTTCCGCAGGACTGGGCTGCGTATCTGGACGCCGACGAGGCGGAAATCGCGGTGCCAGATGAGGTCGCTCAGGTCCAGCCCGGTGAGGAGGACCGAAGGGGTCGCCGCCTCGAAGCGGGTGTAGTGCTCGCCGTCCCGGTGGTCGTATCGGATGCGGACGTCACGGAGCTCGAGCCGGCGCCGGAGCATGCTCAGCTTGAGGCTCGGCAGCACCACGGTCAGCCCGGAACCGCCCTCCACCTGAAGCAGATTCAGCGTCCGGTTGCGCAGGTACGCATCGACCGGAGAGCGGAGGGCTCGCTCCAGGCTCAGGTCGAGCACGACGCCCCCCCCGATGATCACGAGAAGCACGCCACCGACGGCCAGTGCCCAGCGCCGGGAGAGCCTCACCCGCCAGGACCCGCGCGCGCCGGACGAATCGAGGACATGCGGGAAAGCTAGTCAACTGTGCCGTCGCTAGTTTACACCACATGCGAATCGTCCTTCAGCGCGTCTCGCGCGCCATCGTCACCATCGGCGGTCGGGTCGCGGGCGCCATCGACCGGGGGTTCTGCCTGCTGGTGGGATTCACCCACCAGGATACCGCGAATGAGGTGGACTGGATGGCCGAAAAGGTGGCGGGCCTGCGCCTCTTCTCCGATGCCGAGGGGAAGATGAACCTTGGGCTCGGGGAGACCGGGGGAGCGCTGCTGGTGATCTCGCAATTCACGCTCTATGGAGACGCGCAGAAGGGGCGCCGACCCTCCTTCATCGACGCGGCTCGGCCGGAGGTCGCGGTCCCGCTCTACGAGCGGTTCGTCGCGCAGCTTCGGGGCCGGGGACTCCGGGTCGAAACCGGCGAATTCGGGGCCGACATGCTGGTGGAGATTCACAACGACGGCCCGGTCACGCTGCTGCTCGACCGCGAGGCCCCGACGCGCCCGAAGGAGAGCTAGCCCGCCTCGTGCCCGCTCCCAGCGCACCACCTCTTCTCATCCTCGCCTCGGGCTCGCCGCGCCGGCGGGAACTGCTCACCATGCTGGGCATTCCCTTCGAGGTGCGGCCCTCGCACATCCCCGAGGCGCCCCACCCGGGTGAGCCGCCGATAGCCTATGCCGAGCGGCTGGCCCGGGAGAAGGCCCGGAGCGTCCCCGGCTCGCTGGTGCTCGGCGCCGACACGACGGTACTGCTCGATGGCACTCTGCTGGAGAAGCCCGTGGACGGGGAGGATGCGGTGCGCATGCTCCGGACACTCCAGGGCCGGACCCATGAGGTCATCACGTCGGTGGCGCTGCTCTCGAACGGCGTGATGCGTCAGGCGACCGACATTACCCTGGTGACCTTCCGCCCGGCGCCAGACGAGTTCCTCCGCGCCTATGTGGCCACGGGGGAGCCGATGGACAAGGCGGGGGCCTACGGCATCCAGGGTTACGGCGCGGCGCTGGTGGAGCGGATCGAGGGGGACTTCTTCGGGGTGATGGGGCTGCCGGTACGACTGGTGCTGCGGCTGCTCGAGGAGGCGGGGTATCCGTATCGGTTTGGCGGCGGGGTGCGCGGGTAGGGCCAAGGCATGCCTTGGCCCTACACGCGCACGCTCCAGACCGGCACGGCCTGCGCGCGATTCTTGACCGTCAGCGGGTCGCGGGCATCCACCGGCGGCTTGTTCTTGAGGACCTGATAGAGCGGGTCGCTGATCAGGATCTCGGCGCCCTTGGCGTTGGAGCAGAGCCGGCTGGCGACGTTCACCGCGTCGCCGATCACGGTGTATTCCAGCCGCAAATGACTGCCGATGTTCCCCGCAAAGGTGTCCCCGTAGTTGATGCCGATCCCCACGTTGACCGTCGGGCGGCCGGAGTCCTTCCATTGTGCGTTCAGGTGCGCGATCGCGCGCTGCATGGCGATCGCGGCCTGCACGGCACGGTCCGGGTCATCCGCGTGCGGAATCGGCGCGCCCCAGAGCGCCATGATGGCGTCGCCGATGAACTTGTCGAGCGTTCCGCCGTTGGCGAAGATGATGTCGACCATCTCCGTGAAATAGTCGGAGAGCAGTCCCGCGATGGCGTCGGGGCTCATGTGCTCCGACATGCTGGTGAAGCCGCGGATGTCGGAGAAGAGGATGGTGACGGGGCGCTTGTCGCCGCCGAGCTTCACCGCGCCCTGCTGCATCGCGATCTCGGCCGCAACGTTCGGCGCGAAGTAGCGCTCGAAGTTCGAGCGCACCATCGCCTCACGCTGGATCTGCTCCGCGAAGCGGCTGTTCTTGATCGCGATGGCCGCGAGGCCGCCGAACGCGATCAGGAACTGCAGGTCCTCGTCGCTGAAGGAATTCGTGGCCGTGAGGTTGTCGACGTAGAGGATGCCGAGTACCTGCTGCGCGCTCGCCATCAGCGGGATGCACATCGCGCTGCGCACGCTCTGCAGCATGATCGACTGCCCGCCCTTGAAGCGATCGTCGGCCGCGGCGTTGTCGGTGAGGATGGCGACCCGCTCCTCCACCGCCTTCCGCGCGATCGACCGGGGCACGTGCTGGGCCGAGCCGTCGCCGAGGCGGCTCTTGGACACCCGCGGCACCAGCTCGCCCGTCTCCGTGCTCAGCAGCACCGAGACCCGGTCCACGCCCATGACGTCGAACGTGGTCTCGACCACTCGGCCCAGCAGCTTGTCGAGATCGAGCTCGCCGGAGAGCTTCTGGGATACCTCGAGCAGCAGGGAGAGCTTCTTGGCGTTGCGCTCGGCGGTGCTCGCCGCGGCGACCTTGAGCTGGCCCGCCGCCTCGCTCTCCGCCTGGGCGGCGGCGGACGGGGAACCCATCAGCGCCGCCGGCACGACGCCGCTCATCGCGATCTGCTTGACGATCGTCCCGCCCGGGTGCGGCAGGCTCTGGCCGGTGGTCA
Source organism: uncultured Gemmatimonadales bacterium (assembly GCA_963817435.1). Classification (GTDB taxonomy): domain Bacteria; phylum Gemmatimonadota; class Gemmatimonadetes; order Gemmatimonadales; family GWC2-71-9; genus JADJOM01. The sequence goes on along the minus strand of CAWFNY010000002.1, from coordinate 640,016 downwards.
CCAGGCGCGCGCTGCCCATCTCGGGCGACTTGAGCTGGAAGACCACCTTGCCGAAGGTCACCGAGTCCCCCGGCTCGAGGGTGCCCTCGGTGACCCGCTCGCCGTTGATGAAGGTGCCGTTGGAGCTGCCGAGATCCTTGAGGAAGACGCCGGTCTTGCTCGCCTTCAGCTCCGCGTGGCGGCGGCTGATGGTCGGATCGAAGATCGGGATGTCGCTCGTGACGGCCCGGCCCACCACGTAGATGTGGTCGGGGGTCAGGTCGAAATCCTGATCGCCGGCGAACGAGATGAGCTTGAGTGTCATGCGCTCGGGAATATACGGGGAGTCTGGGGGCGCGTCACTGTCTGGCCCTGCCGGTCCCCGTCAGGTTGCGCTCGAGCGCCGGGCGAGCCCGATCGCCGCCATGACCGCCCGGGCCTTGGCCTCGGTCTCCCGCCATTCCGCGGCGGGATCGGAGTCGGCCACGATGCCTGCGCCCGCCTGCACCCAGGCGCGGCCGCCCTTCATCACGACCGTCCGGATCGCGATGGCGGTGTCGAGGGTGCGGGCGCCCCAGCCCACGTAACCGACGGCGCCGGCGTAGGGGCCCCGGCGCACCGGCTCCAGCTCATCGATGATCTCCATCGCCCGCACCTTCGGCGCGCCGCTCACCGTGCCCGCCGGGAAGCAGGCGCCCAGCGCCGCAAGCGCGTCGAGTTCAGGACGCAGGGTGCCGCGCACCTCGCTGACCAGATGCATCACGTGGGAGTAGCGCTCCACCACCATGAAGGCCGTGAGCCGCACGGTGCCGAACCGGGCGACGCGCCCCACATCGTTGCGGCCCAGGTCCACCAGCATGAGATGCTCGGCGCGCTCCTTGGTGTCGGCCTCGAGTTCGGCCTGCATCGCGAGATCCTGCTCGGTGGTGACACCGCGCGGGCGGGTGCCGGCGATCGGCCGTACCGTCACCTCGCTGTCCTCCACCCGGATGAGGACCTCGGGCGAACTCCCCACCACGTGCATGTCGTCACAGTGGAGGAAATAGAGATACGGCGCCGGATTCAGCGCGCGCAGGTAGCGGTAGGTCAGGAAGGGGTCCGGTGCTTCGAGATCGAGCCGGCGCGAGAGCACCGTCTGGAAGGTGTCGCCGGCGGCGATGTATTCCTGGATCTTCCGCACGTCGGCCTGATACTGGCCATCGGCGTAAGGCGAAGTGTAGGCCGGCACGGGCGCGGCCTCCTCGATGCTCAACGGAAGCAGCGAGGCCGGCCCGCGGAGGCGCGCCAGCCAGTCCTCGATCCGCGCGGTCGCCGCGGCGTGCCTGGCCTCGAGCGCGGCGCGGGTCGCCCCCTCCTCGACTTCGACGTTCGCGATGATCGTGGCCCGATTGAACAGATTGTCCAGCACCACGAGCGTGTCGGTCACCATCAGGATGGCGTCCGGCAGTTCACGATCGTCGGCGGGGGGATCGGGCAGGCGCTCGAGGCTCCGTACCACGTCGTAGCCGATGTAGCCGACCGCACCGCCGGTGAAGCGCGGCAGCCCCGGCAGCTTCACCGGCGGATACTGCCGCATCGTCTCGGCGATGTGATCCGAGCGGGGCCTGGTCGGTGGTGACCGGGCTCCATCCGGCCGCCGCGGTCCACCGCCGCACCTCCCGGCCCCGATAGCTGTAGACCTCGCGCGGATCGGTCGAGAGAAAGGTGTAGCGGGCCCAGCGCTCACCGCCCTCCAGCGACTCGAGCAGGAAACCGTACGGGCCGCGATGCAGCTTCGCGAAGGCGGACACCGGGGTGTCGCCATCGAGCACCACCTGGCGGGTCACGGGGACCATGCCAGGCGTGGCGCGGGAGAGAAAGTCGGAGAGCGAGCCGTCAGCCATCAGCCGTCAGTCATCGAGGGGAGGGGACGAAGAATAGCCCGGGGTGGTGTTGCCGGCGAAGGGCGATGCGCCTCATCGCGGCGCCGCGACGAGGTAGACGCCACTTCCCTGCAGGGCGGCCCGGAGATTGTCGGAGGATGGGCGGTCAGAGGCGAGCAGGGCGTAGCCACCGTTGCCGTTCACCTGCCGTGCGACCCGCAGCGCCTGCTCGTAACTCTTGGTGCCGCCATACTTGCCCAGTGCGGCGAGCGGCGCGGAGAAATGGATAGGGTACTTGAACCGTATGGTCGCGCCCTTCGTCGGCTCGGCGCTCATCGAAATAGTCAGGCCGTAGATGCCGGGACGGGGATGCACCGTGACTGTGACGGAATCGGGGCGGGTCGCTGCGTCGAACGCGTCGGCGGGGAAGTGCAGCTCGACGAACGTCGTGTTGTCCGGCGCTCCGTGGCGCAGGATCACGGTGCGTGCGAGGCCCGCCGGAAAGGTGACGATGGTGTCCTCGGGCGGGATGCCGGACATCTCGAGGACGAACAGCTGGTCCAAGGGCAGGACCCTGACCGGCGCGGCCGGACCCGGCGTGGTGGCCGTCGTCCCGGCAGCCCGCCCGCATCCGGCGAGGCCGGCCAGCAGGGCGGTTGCCCGGAGCAAAGCGCGGGGGCTAATTCTCACGTACGAATAGTAAGGAGTGCGGAGTGAGAAGTGAGAAGCCGGCGTGGAGGAAGTCCGGCCCGGCGCCGACCCTGCCGCTGGGCCTCGTCGCGCTGCTCGGGGCCGTGCTCCTCCCCCAGGCCGCGACGCCACTCGCCGCGCAGGCGTGGAACGACTCCGCGGTCGTCGCCCTGGTCGCCCGCGGGATTGCGGCCCGCGCCCGCGCCGAGCCGGATTCGTCGCTGCTCAGCTACCACACCAGGGCTCACGGGTTCGTCTTCTTCCTCGCGCAGGCGGGACAGCAGCTGCAGGGCCCACCCCGCCTCATCAAGGCCGACGAGCTGGATGTCGAAGTGTATTGGCGCGCCCCGGGTACCAGCAAGCAGGTCATCCTCGGCTGGCGCGACGGCCGCTGGCTGCCCACCGACATCAACTATCATCGCGATCATCTCGGCATCGTCACCAGCAACTTCGGCGACCGGATCCGGATCGGCGAGGGCGACGAAGTGAAGGATGTCGTCCACCCGCTCGCCACGGATGGGCCGGCGCTCTACGACTACCGGCTCTCGGATTCCGTCCGGGTGCGGACGCGCAACGGCACGCTCCTGCTTCAGGAGATCGAGGTCCGGCCCAGGGATCCCGGCGCGCCGCGGGTGATCGGGACGCTCTCGCTGGACGCCGGCAGCGGCGACCTGGTCCGCTTCCGCTTCAGCTTCACCCCCTCCGCCTATCTCGACAGTTCGCTCGAAGACATCAGCATCGAGCTCGAGAACGCCCAGGTGAACCAGCGCTGGTGGCTGCCCTACCGGCAGGAGGTCGAGATCCGGCGCCGGGTCACCTGGCTCGACTTCCCGGCACGATCGATCATCCGCGGTCGCTGGGAGATCGGCGACTACGACCTGAATGTCGCCGTCCCGCCGCGCATCCTCGCCGGCCCTGCCATCGGCGGGTTGCGCGCGCCGCGGGATTCCGGAGGCACCTGGAGCACGCCGCTCGCGGACGCGATCGCCGGTGTCGAGCAGCCGGTGGACCGGGAGGATCTCGACGCCGTCCGCGACGAGGCCGCCCGGCTCGCCGAGGGAAGAATCCTCAGCGGTCTGCCCCGCGCGCGGCTGGGGCTGTCGTCGATCAGCGATCTGGCGCGGGTGAATCGGGTTCAGGGGCTGGCGCTCGGCGCCGGTGCGGCCTTTCAAGTGGCTCCCCCACTCGCCCTTCGGCCCCGGCTCGCCTTCGGCACGTCGGATCGCCGGCTGCTCGGTGATCTCAGCGCGACCTGGTCCCGGCCGGGGACCACCCTGAGCCTGATCGCCGGCCGCCGCCTGACGGATATCGCCGATCAGCCGATCGTGTCCGGGGTGGTCAACTCGATTCTGTCGCAGGAGGGAGGACGTGATCTCGGCGACTACGTCCTGCTGGATGCGGCGACGCTCTCGGCGGCACGGCGCCTCGGGAACTCGGCGAGTCTCGACATCAGTGCCGGAACCGTCCGCTCCCGATCGGTCCGCGCGGAGGCGACGCCGGCCCATGGCTCCTATCGCCCCAATCCCGCGCTGGGCGTGGGAACGCTGGGCGTCGCGAGAGTCGGCCTCGGCTATCACTCGGCGAGTCTCACCGGACGTTCGGCGTTCGGATTCCTGCTGAGTGGTGAGGGGGGGGGCGGAGACCGGCACTATCTGCGCGGCGCCGCGTCGCTCCAGTGGCTCGTCCCGGCGGGGCCGGGGGGACTGCAATTCCGCGCGCTCGGAGGAGTCGGGAGCCGGGAGCTGCCCGGGTATCGGAGCTTCGCGATCGGCGGGTGGGGAACGCTGCCCGGGGAGCCATTCCGCGCCTGGGGGGGGCGGAGGATGGCGCTCGCCTCGCTCGAGTACCGGCTGCCGGTCCCATTTGTCGCGCTGCCGCTGGGGCCTTTCGTCTCCACCGGTGCCCAGATCACTCTCGCGCCCTTCGTCGCCGCGGGGTGGACCGGTGGCGGGATCGCCGGGCTGCCGTGGCGCGCGAGCGGTGAGATACGGCCGGTGGCCGGTCTCGCGCTGGAGTGGTTTCATCATCTGCTCCGTGTCGAGGGTGGCGTCTCCCTCCGCACCGGCAAGGTCGGGGTGTCGGTCGATCTCGCGCGGGCGTGGTGGGAGGTTCTCTGAAGCGGGCCACCTGCAGGAGGGTGCAGGGGATTGCGGTCGCCCATAGCCCGCAGGTCGGTGCCCCGCTAGTTTTCTGGCTGGCCTCGGCGAGCTGACGCCTCGCAGCCTAACCGCTTCCCTCACAACTGGTTGCATGCAGTTTACGGATGAGTGGCTGGTTCCCACGATGGAAAAGGTGCTGGCCCCCGAGGTCATCGCGGGGCTGCGCCTCGAACCATCGCGCGAACCGCAGTCGTTGTGGCTCCTCGTCGTCGCCCGCAAGCTCGCGACCGACGATGACGTTCTGCGCGCGGCGGCTGCCCGGTTCCGCCTCCCCGTGGCCGATCTCGGGAATCTCGACCGGATGGTGCGCGACTCCGTGCCCGAGCCGCTGGTCCGCCGCTTCAACATCCTCCCGCTCCGCCTGACGGACTCCGTCCTCGAGATCGCGACCGCGAATCCCTTCGACATCGACGCCGAGAAGGACCTCGCCTTCGCGACCGGGCGCGAGGTGCGCACCTATCTGTGCTCGCCGACCCGGATCCGCGAGAAGATGGACGAGATCTATCGCGGAGGCGGGACCGACATGGTGGCCCAGCTGCTGGGCAACATGGACGACCGTCTCGAGGTCACGCAGCTTTCCGATGACGATGGCGCGACCGATCTCGCGGCCTCCGCCGAGGAGGCGAGCCAGCGTCCGGTGGTGCGGCTGGTGGACCTGATGCTCTCCGACGGCATCCTCTCGCGGGCCAGCGACATTCACGTCGAGCCGGGTGAGGCCGGCGTGGCGGTCCGCTACCGCATCGACGGCGTGCTGCGGCAGGTGATGAACATCCCGCGCAGCGCCGGCGCCCCGCTGATCTCCCGCATCAAGATCATGTCCGGCCTCGATATCGCGGACCGGCTCCGGCCCCAGGACGGCCGGGCGCGGGTCGCGGTCAACGGCGGGGCGGTGGACCTCCGCGTTTCGACCCTTCCCGCCTCACACGGCGAGAAGGTCGTCATCCGGATTCTGAACGCCCGGGCGACCGTCCTGACGCTCGAATCGCTGGGCATGTCGGTGGAGGAGCGGGCCTCGATCGCGACGCTGCTCAACCACAAGGAAGGCGTCATCCTGGTGACCGGCCCGACCGGCTCGGGCAAGACGACGACGCTCTACTCGATGCTGCGGATGGTGCAGAGCGAGGGCGTCAACATCGTCACGGTCGAGGATCCGGTCGAGTACCGCCTGGGCAAGGGCATCGTGCAGGTGCAGGTGCACGAGAAGGCGGGCCTCACCTTCGCGGCCGCGCTGCGCTCGATCCTCCGCCAGGACCCCGACGTCGTGCTGGTCGGCGAAATCCGCGACCGCGAGACGGCGCAGATCGCGGTGCAGGCATCGCTCACCGGCCACCTGGTGCTGTCGACGCTGCACACCAACGATGCGGCGAACGCGATCACCCGCCTCGTGGACATGGGGATCGAGGCGTACAAGCTGGGATCGGCGCTCCGGGGCGTGATCGCGCAGCGGCTCATGCGGCGGCTCTGCACCACCTGCCGCGAGGTCAACGACCAGCTGCCGCCCGAGCGGATCCGGCGCTACATCCCCGCCGGCACGGTCATTCACCGTCCGCTCGGCTGCCCCGAGTGCTCCATGACCGGATACAAGGGGCGCTTCAGCGTGGTCGAAGTGCTCACCATGAACACCGATCTCGAAAAGATCATCGGTGGCGGAGCCACGGCCGACAAGATCGCCGACGCGGCCCGGGCGAACGGGATGCTCTCCCTTTTCGAGAGCGGACTGCGCCATGTGCTGGCCGGCGAGACCAGCGTCGACGAACTGCTGCGGGTGGTGGACGTGCCGATGGCGGACAGTGCGACCGCGAGCCGCCTCTCAGGCACCGTCGCCGTCCCGCCGCTGGCACCGGAGGCTCCCGCAAAGCGTGCCGACGAGGGCCCGCGGAGGACGCCGCCGGCGTCGCCGACCCTGACCGCGTCCGCGCCGCGCCCGGCGATCACCATTCCGCCCCGCCGCGCTGAACCGGACCTCTCGAATGCCTTCGAGTTGCTGGAGGAGGACGAGGTCGACGCGGGCGCGGCACGCCGCGCCCCCGCCCGGGGTGCCCGGGTCCTGCTGGTGGACGACGAAGACTCGCTCCGCCGGGTGATGAAGGACCTCTTGGCCCGCGACGGCTTCGATGTCGTGGAGGCCCGCACCGGCGTCGAAGCGCTGGACCAGGTCGATCGCCACGCCCCCGATATCATCGTGCTCGACCTGAACCTGCCCGGGATGGACGGGTATTCGGTGCTTTCCGAACTGCGCTCCCGCCCGGCCACGAAGCGGATCCCGGTCATCGTCCTCACCGCCAAGGGTGACGAGGACAACGAAGTGCGGGTCTTCGAGCTTGGCGCGGACGATTTCCTGAGCAAGCCGTTCCGGGCGAGGGCGCTCGCGAAGCGGCTCGAAGTCGTCCTGGCACGGCAGAAGTAGTCCCGCGCGCCCATGCTGCCTGACGCCGCGCCCGCCCTGGGTCTCATCAAGCCATCCGTCCGCGCGCTGGGTGCCTATACGCTGGAAGCCCCCGTCAGCGCGCGCAAGCTCAATCAGAACGAGGCTGCGGAGGATCTCCCCGCTGATCTCAAGCGGGAAGTGCTCGCGCGCGCCGGGGCGGCACCGTGGCACCGCTACCCCGAGTTCGTGCCGCGCCGGCTGTGTGAGGCGATCGCGACACGGCATGGCTGGTACCCGGATGGAGTGCTGGTCGGGAATGGTTCGAACGAGGTGATCCAGGCGGCCCTCGCCGTCACCGTCGCGGAAGGCGACGTGGTCGTGGCGCCGCAGCCCACCTTCTCGCTGTACCGCCTGCTCGCCGGCGTGAGCGGCGGACGCTACCTGCCGGTGCCGCTCCGGGGCGACGACTACGGCTACGACATCGACGGGATGATCGGCGCGGCCCAGCGGGAGCGGGCCAAGGTGGTCGTGCTCAACTCGCCGAACAACCCCACCGGCTCGGCGCTTCCGGCCGGTGCCGTCGAGCGGTTCCTCGCGGAGACCGATGCCCTCATTCTCTGCGACGAGGCGTACCAGGAGTTCGGCGGCCCGACCGCGATCGGCCTGCTGGCCGGGTCGCCCCGGGTCGTGGTGTTCCGGACGTTCTCGAAGGCGATGGGCATGGCGGGGCTCCGCTTCGGCTACGCCCTGGCGCATCCCGGCATCGCCCGCGAGATCGCCAAGGCGAAGCTGCCCTACAACGTCAACGCGATCACGCTCGTCGCGGCGGAAGTGGCGCTCGAGCACCGGGAGCGGTTCGAGGCACGGACGCGCGCAGTCGTAACCGAGCGGGAGCGCTTCCTGCCGCAGACTGCGCCAGCTCCCCGGAATCCGGGTGTTTCCCAGCGCGGCGAATTTCGTACTGCTCCGTTGTGAGGTGGTGCCCGCCGCCGTGGTCTTCCGGCGGCTGCTCGACGACTACGGGATCCTGATTCGCGACGTCTCGTCCGGTGCCGGTCTCCGCGAGTGTCTGCGCATCTCCATCGGGACGTCCGAGGATATGGACGCCGTGCTCGCCGCCCTCGGTGCGATCCTCACGTCCTGAAGACGGCCGCCCGGGTCGTTCCACTCCGTCGCCCCGCGAGGGCCAACGTCATGTCACGCAGCGCTGAAATCAGCCGGAAGACCAGGGAAACCCAGCTCCACGTCCGAGTGGACCTCGATGGGACGGGCCGTGCCGAGGTGAAGACGGGCATCGGCTTCTTCGACCATATGCTCGAGGCGCTGGCACGGCACGGGTTGCTCGATCTGACCGTGGAATGCCGTGGCGATCTCCACGTGGACGGTCACCACACGGTCGAGGACACCGGCATCGTGCTCGGCCAGGCGATCGCCAGGGCGCTGGGGGAGCGGGCGGGCATCCGCCGCTATGCCGATGCCACCGTGCCGCTCGATGAGGCGCTGGTCCGCGTCGTCATCGACGTCTCCGGGCGCCCGTTCCTCTCGTACCACGTCGACCTCCCCAAATGGCAGATGCTTGGCGACTACGACGTCTTCCTCACGCCGGAGTTCTTCAGGGCGCTCGTGCTCAACGCCGGGCTCACCGTCCACATCGACCTGATTCGGGGCGACAACCCGCATCATATCGTCGAGGCGACGTTCAAGGCGTTCGCCCGCGCGCTCGACCTCGCCACGACCCGTGACCCCCGCATCGCCGGGGTCCCGTCCACCAAGGGCGTCCTGTGATCGTCGTTGTCGACTATGGTGTCAACAACCTCAGGAGCGTGGTGCGCGCGCTCGGCGCCGGCGGGCATGCCGCGACGCTGACCGCGGATCCCGACGAGGTCCGCCGCGCCGACCACCTGCTCGTCCCCGGCGTCGGCAATTTCGGCCAGGCCGCGAAGAATCTCGCGCTGTCGGGGCTCGGCGAGGCCATCCGGAGCGTCGCGGCCGCCGGCCAGCCGGTGATGGGGATCTGCCTCGGCATGCAGTTGTTCTTTCCGCGGAGCGAAGAAGCGCCCGAGGTCCAGGGGCTCGGGCTGCTGGTCGGGGAGGTGGTGCGGTTTCGCACCGCCCTGCCGGTGCCTCACGTCGGCTGGGCGGGCGTGCGCCTGACAGAGGACGGCGCGCGCCACCCGATGCTGGCGGAGCTGTTCCACGACGAGATGCAGTTCTTCTATCACGTCCACAGCTATCACCCCGCATCCCTCCCGCCGGGCTCGGCCCTCGCCACCGCGGAATACGATGGCCCCTTCCCGACGATCGTCGGTCAGGACAACGTGATCGGGGCCCAGTTCCATCCGGAGAAGTCGCAGAAGGCGGGTATCGAGCTGCTCTCGCGCTTCGTGGCGTGGCGGCCATGACCACGATCCGGGTCGCCTTCATCGACGTCTATGTCCTCCGCGAGGGTCCGGCCGGTCTCGAGACGCTCGTGCTCAGGCGGTCCAGCGCCGGGCGCTGTCCCGGGTCGTGGGAGGTTGTTCACGGAAGCATCGAGGCGGGGGAGACACCGCGCGACGCGGCGCTCCGCGAACTCCTGGAGGAGACGGCCTGCCGGCCGGAGCGGCTCTACAACCTCAGCCGGACCGAGTCGTTCTACCGTCACACGACCGACGAGATCGGTCTCATACCAGTCTTCGCTGCCTTCGTGGGTGACGCGCCGTTCCGGCTCTCGGCCGAGCACGATGCCGCGGAATGGCTCTCGATCCCCGCCGCCCGGGGACGGCTCGCCTGGCCCCGAGAGCGGCGCGCACTCGACGATATCCAGATCCTGCTGGCCCGTGGCACCGCCGGCCCGCTCGAAGACGTACTGCGTGTTGATCTCACTCCGTCATCGGCCGAAGGCTGATGACTGATTCCTGAAAGCACCCATGCTCGCCCGCCGCATCATTCCCTGTCTCGATGTCGCCAACGGCCGCGTGGTGAAGGGCGTGCATTTCGAGTCCCTCCGCGACGCCGGTGACCCGGTGGAGCAGGCCGCGCGCTACGACGCGGAGGGCGCCGACGAACTCGTCTTCCTGGACATTTCGGCCAGCCACGAGGCGCGCGACACCATGCTGGACATGGTCTCCCGCGTCGCCGACACGATCTTCATTCCCTTCACAGTCGGTGGCGGCATCCGCTCGGTGGAGGATGCCGGGCGGGCACTCCGGGCCGGGGCCGACAAGGTCGGCGTCAACACCGCGGCGGTCCGCGACCCGGAACTTGTCAGGCGGCTCGCCGACTCCTTCGGGTCGCAGTGCGTCGTGGCGGCGGTCGATGTGCGGCGCCAGCCGGACGGAAGCTGGAAGGTGTTCATCTCGGGCGGACGGGAGGCCACGGCGCTCGACGGAATCGAGTGGATCCGCCGCCTGGAACAGCTCGGCGCGGGCGAGATCCTGCTCACCTCCATGGACCGCGACGGCACGCAGCGCGGGTACGACCTCGACCTGCTCCGCGCCGCCGCCGCCGCGGTCCGCATCCCGGTGATCGCCTCGGGTGGCGCGGGCAACCTCGAACATCTCGCCGAGGCGTTCGAGGCCGGCGCCCATGGGGTCCTGGCGGCGTCGATCTTCCACTATCAGGGCCGCTCCCTGCCGGAGGCACGCGCCTTCCTCCGGTCACGCGGCTACCCGGTGCGCCCATGATGCTGCTTACCGCGCTCTCGCTGCTGTCCCTCGGAGCCGCACCGTGTCTGCGGATCGACAAGCCCGGCACCCCAGTGGCCGGCGAGGTGAAGATCTGTCCCGGCCGTTATCGGATCGCCGACCACGGCGAGCGTGGCGTGCTCGTCGTGACCAGCCCTTCGACACGCATCGACCTCACGGGGGTGACCCTGGAGAGCGGGGATACCATCGCCAGCGAGTTCACCGGGATCGGCATCCTGAGCCGCGGACAGGATAGTGTGGTGGTCCGGGGCGGCCGCATCCGTGGCTTCCGGTATGGCATTCGTCTCGAGGGCGGCCGCGGCCACCGGGTCAGCGGCATCGATCTCTCCGGGTCGCGGGCCCAGGCGCTGCGCTCGACGCCGGACCGATTCGACGAGGCGGACTGGCTCGACATCTTCCAGCCCGCGGTTTTCGAGAGCTACGGTGCCGGCCTCTATCTCAAGGGGACCACCGGCGCCCAGATCACCGGCGTGATCGCGCGGGGGAGCCAGAACGGGATCGGCCTCTTCGAGACGCGGGAGGCCTGGGTCGCGGACAACGACGTCTCGGGGAACAGCGGCTGGGGAATCCATCTCTGGAAGTCAGCGCGGAACACGATCGTGCGGAATCACGCGGACCACAACGTGCGCTGCGAAAGCGAAGCCTACCGGCGGGGCTGTGACAGCGCCGCCCTGCTGCTGCGGCAGGAAAGCGATTCCAACCTGATCGCCGACAACGACCTCTCCTGGTCCGGCGACGGGTTCTTTCTGAGCGGCCAGCGGCCCCAGCTCTCGCCCTCGCTCGGCAACATGGTCATCCGCAACGACGCCGCGCACGCCTGGCATAACGCCTTCGAGGCGACCTTCAGCGCGTGGAACACCTTCCTCGAGAACCGGGCCGACAGCGCCGACTACGGCTTCTGGCTGGGTTACACCCGCGGCAGCGTGGTCCGCGGCAACATCATCCTCGGCACCCGTTCCGCCGGAATCGCGATCGAGCATGGCGGAGAGAACGAGCTCGCCGAGAACACCATCATCGGCGGCGGCATCGGCATCCATCTCTTCGCACCGCATGACGGAGACGAGTCCAGCACCGACTACCGCGTGGACGACAACACGATCGCCAAGGTCCGGCAGGGCGTGGTCGTCGAACGGACTACCCGGCTCAAGCTGCGCGGCAACCTGTTCGATGGTCTCGACGACGCGGTGGTCGTGGACAGCGCAGGCGCCGACGCCGAAGTGTCCGGCAACGTCTTCCTGTCGGCACGCCGCTGGCTCATCGACGCCGTCTCCCTCGATGCCGGGAACAATTTCTGGGGCGCGCGCGATCCGGAGACCGTGGGACGGCAACTGCGCGGCCGGGTGAGCATCCAGCCGTTCCGTCAGGCGCGCGACGCGGGCTACTGATGCTGGAGATCGCGACCCTGCTGGCCCTTCAGGCCGCCGCGGCGCCGGTCGATACGGGATTCGCCCGGGCCGTTGCCTACATCGGGGCGGCTGCCCGGGAATACATGGTGGAAGAACAGACCCCCGGCCTGGCCCTGGCGATCGTCGATCGGGACAGCCTCCTTCTGGTCCAGACCTTCGGGTTTGCCGACCGGGAGACCAGGACCCCAGTCACTGCGTCGACGCGTTTCCTCGCTGGCTCCATCTCCAAGACGTTCACCGCGATCGCCCTGCTCCAACTCCAGGAGGAGGGACTCGTCGACGTCAACCGGCCGGTGCAGGACTATCTGCCATGGTTCCGGGTGGGTTCTCCCGGCGGACCGATAACCCTCCACGAACTGCTGACCCACACGGCCGGGCTTCCGCGCGATCGCAACGATCTGCCATCCTCCCCCTATACCGCGCTCGCCTTGCGCGGCCGGGACCTCCTCACCGCCCCAGGGAGCCACTTCGCATATTCCAACATCGGCTATCAGCTGCTGAGCCTCGTCATTGAGGAAGTGGAGGGTCGTGCCTTCGCGGAGAGCATCAGGGCCCGCCTTCTCACTCCGCTCGGATTGCAGGCCACCGATCCGGTCGTCAGTCAGGAAGGGCGGCTTGCTGCCGCGACGGGGTATCAGTGGCTCTATGACGACCGGCCGCCCTATCCCGGAGAGCCGCTGGTGCCCGTCGCCTGGACCGAGTACAGCGCGGGGGATGCGAACATCGTGACCTCCGCGCCAGATCTCGCCCGCCTGGTCCGGGCGCTGCTGCGTCAGGGGGCGGCGCCGCGAGGACGGTTGCTGCAGGCACGCAGTTTCGCCAGGATGGTGCAGCGCACCGTACCCGCGCCGGAGCTCGGTCGGGGACAGTTCTACGGCTACGGCATCGTGCTCGGCGCGCGCAACGACGACCCCACTTTCTGGCACAGCGGTGGCATGCCCGGGTTTGGCGCCATGATGCTCGGCGACATGGATGCCGGCATTGGAGTCGTCGTTCTCATGAATGGCCCGGGCAACCCGCGCCGCCTCACCGAGTATGCCATCGATGTGCTCGTGGCGTCACGGGGTGGCGGCGTGCCGCCGCCTGTACCGGTACAGGCGGCGCTGGACAGTGTCCCGGGCGCCGATGCCTACGCCGGTCGCTACACCGATAGCACTGGGCTGTCGCTTGAGGTGGAGGCGGTGGCCGGCCGGCTCGTGCTGGTGACGCCCGAGGGGCGGTCGACCCTCTTCCGGGACGGCGAAGACACCTTTCTTTCCCTCGATACCGCCTTCGCGCGCTTCCCGCTCCGCTTCGGGCGGAGGGAGGGACGAGTGGTGGAGCTGATTCATGGCGCGCGATGGTTCGCAGGGAGGGGGTACCAGGAATCGACGAGCATTCGAGCGCCAGCGGCCTGGCGCGCCTACGCCGGCCACTTCCGGGCCCAGGTACCCTACTACAGCAACTATCGGGTGATCGTGCGCCGGGGGGAGTTGCTGCTCGTGTCTCCGGAAGGAATAGAGGAGACCCTGGTGCCGCTCGGAGGAACGCTGTTCCGGGTTGGGCGTGATCCCCAGGCGGTTGAACAGGTGCAGTTTCTGGATGTAGTGAGCGGGCGGGCGCTCCGGCTCAACTTCTCCGGAACGGATTACTACCGCTCTACGTCGCCATGAGCAGGTCGCCCGCGGCCGCCATCAGGTCGCGCGGAAGGAATGGCCGGGGCAGGACTGCAATGCCCAGCGACCGGCAGCGCTCGGCGAGCCTGGCATCGGACGTCGTGACGAGGAGCCGGGCGCCCGGGTGCCCGGCCAGATGGTCCACGAGCAGGCGGCGCCCGTCCGCCGATACGGCGCCATCGATTACCGCCAGGCGCCACGCCCTGGCCGCGAAGCGAATCGCGGCTTCCCCACCGTTCGGAACGACTTCCACCTCATAACCGGCCGGCTCGAAGAGCGCCCGCACCACGACCTCCGATCCCGGGTCACCGTCGATCAGCAGCACTCCGCGCGCTTCCTCACGCTCCGGGCTCGGCTCGGCCGGGATCTCGTCGCTCGCGTCGGAGGCGAGTGGAATGCCCGTCAGGAACTCGGCGCCCCCGCCGGGGCCAGGCTCGTACCGCAGCCGGCCGCCGTGCGATTCGACGATGCGATAACTCAGGGAGAGCCCGAGGCCAGTTCCCTCTCCCGGTTCCTTGGTGGTGAAGAAGGGTGTGAAGAGCTGCGGCACCAGCTCCTCGCGCACCCCGGGGCCAGTGTCCCGGACCCGCACGACGGCGTGGCCGCCCTCGACGCTCGTGACCAGGGAGACTCGGCGGGCAGCGCCGGGTGGCAGATCGCGGACCGCATGGACGGCGTTGTTCACCAGGTTGAGAAACACCTGCTGCAGTTCGTCGCGGTTCCCCCGCACCGGCAACTCGCCCGGACTGCGCTCCTCGATCAACTCGATGCCACGAAGACGGAGCTCGTAGGCCACGAGCAGCGCCGTTCTCGCCACGATGTCGTTCAGGTCGACGACGGCTTCGCCGGCTGATCCCTTCCGCGCGAAGGTCAGGAGATTGCGGACGATCCGGCCCGCCCGCTCCGCCTGCTCATGGATCACCCGAAGATGCTCCCGCTCCGGTGGCGCGATGCCCGGCCGGTCCTGGAGAAACTCCGACAGCCCGGCGATCGAGGTGAGCGGGTTGTTGAGTTCGTGCGCGACACCGGAGACGAGCTGCCCGACCGCCGCCAGCTTTTCGCTCTGGATCAATTGGGTCTCGAGCGCCCGCTGCTCGGTGACGTCCTCGACGAGTACCACGACCGCCACGCGTCCGGCCGTCTCCGCGACGGGCGCTGCGGTCAGCCGGACGATGCGCCCCAGCGTGAGGCTCCGAATCGCGAGCGGCGCCGGGCGCTCTCCCCGGCGTGCCGCACCGATCAGCCAGTCCTCTCCGTCCACGTCGCCCACCACCGTCTCCCAGAAGGGCCGGCCGATCAGGGCCGTCGATGGCAGATCCAGCAGCCGCGAAAGCGCGCGGTTGCCCCGTGTCAGGTGCCCCTCGGGGTCCAGGACCGCGATGCCCTCACTCAGCGCGTTGAACGCGGTCTCCCACTCCTCCTTGGCCTGTCTCACCATCTCGAAGAGCCGGCTGTTGGCCATGACCACGGCGACATGCGTCGCCACCGTCGACAGCAGCCAGAGGTCCTCCGCCGTGAACCCGCCGTCCCGGCGATCGGCCACCGCGAGTACCCCCATGGTGAGGCCGTGGGCGCGCAGCGGGACGGCGGCACCGGTCAGGACCTGGTGGCCTGGCAGCAGGAACACCGGTTCGGGCTCGGTGCCGTTGCTGACTTCGATGCGCTCGGTGGTGCTCGCCCGGACGACCAGCGAACGGGTCTCGTCAGTCAGGCGCATGCCGACGCAGTGCCCGAGCGACCCTTCGGCCGTGGCCACGAGCATCCCCCCATCGCTCTGGCCCGTCAGCACGACGGCGGCGCCCTCGGCATTGAGGAAGCGCATGACGTACCGCGCGACCTGGCCCGCGATCCGGTCGCTCTGCAGCGACTCCGCGAGGACGTAGCTGAGTTCCTGGAGGGAGAAGATCTCGTTGATCCGCCGGTCGACCTGTCCGGCGAGTGCCCGCCGCTCGGTCTCGAGGCCACGAATCCGCTCCCGCACCAGGACCAGATGCCGCCACACGGCGCCGAGGGTGACGACCGCCGCCATGCCGGGAAGCCAGGCCAGGCGGTTACTGACCGCCATCAGCAGGACCGCGGCAATCCCGGCGGCAATCTCGATCTGCGGGTGCCAGGAGCGACGTTCGCGACCCATGGCCGCCAGGGCGGCTCCGCCGAGCCCGAGCGCCACCGCTAGTGGATGCCTGGGATAGGCCTGCAACTCTGCGCCGAGCGCCGCCAGCAGCCACGCAGCCGCGGGCAGATGGGCGAGGAGCGTATCCCTGAAACCCGGCCGGAGCGGGGGAGGCGAAGCCATCAGCGGTCGTTTGCCATGTCAGGACGGAGTTTACCGGGACGCGGAGGGGGCCGCCACACGGCGCGGTTGACAGCCTCAGCAATGGGGAATACGTTGTTCACCATTAATATTGAAACTGATTCTCAACTAGTCTTTACGGACGCTCCATGGCTCCCAGGCTCGCTACGGCCATCCTCCTCCTCGGCATCTTCGCTCCGGCATCGCTCACCGCCCAGACCGAGCCCTCGAGTACCAGCCTCGGGGGCTACGGCGAGGTGCACTACTCCAATTCCAGCCTGACAGGCGCGCCGGGGCGGGTGAATCTGGCGCGCTTCGTCCTGTTCGTCGGCCATCGCTTCAGCGACCACATCACGCTGCGCTCGGAGGTCGAAGTCGAGGACGCCAAGGTCGCCGGTGGAGAGCCAGGAGGCGAAGTCGCGCTCGAGCAGGCCTACCTCGACTATCGTTTCGACGACCGACTCACCCTGCGTGCCGGGTTGCTGCTGCTCCCGATCGGCATCATCAACGAGATGCACGAGCCGCCGACCTTCAACGGCGTCAGCAGGCCAGCGTTCAGCGAAGTCGTGATCCCGTCGACCTGGCGGGACATCGGCGTCGGTGCGCTCGGATCGGTGCCCGGGGTGCCGGGCCTGAGCTACCGGGCGTTTCTGGTGAACGGTCTGCTGGCCGAGGGCTTCGACGGGGCTTCGGGGATCCGTGGCGGGCGCCAGGAAGGCCGGGATGCGAGCTTCGCCAATCCGGCGCTGACCGGCCGGCTCGAATGGAGCCGAGCCGGTCTCAAGCTCGGCGGTTCGGTGTACCACGGCGGAACCGCCGATGGCGATTCCACCCTCGGAACCGGTGCATTCACGGCACCGATCACCCTCCTCGCTGTGGATGCCCGCTATGATGTCGGTGCCTTCTCCTTCCGTGCCGAGGCCGCGAACATCAGCGTGCCCGATGCGGGTGCGATCAACACCAGCTTCGGGAATGGAGTCGGAAAGCGCATTGCCGGGTGGTACGCCGAGGGAGCCTGGAATCTGCTGACGGTGCTGGCCCCGGGGTCGGCACAGCGGCTCAACGGCTTCGTACGTTACGAACGATTCGACACCCAGGCCGCGGTCGCGTCGGGAACCATCCGTGATGGCGCATTCGCCAGGCGCATCACGACCGTGGGCCTCACTTACAAGCCGGTCTGGAATGTGGCCTTCAAGACCGACTACCAGCTCCGTCGCAATCAGGCAGACGCCGCCGAGGATGAGGTGTTCGCCCTCGGGGTGGGCTACCAGTTCTGATGCGCCCGGTCCTCCTGGCGGCCGTGGTGGCGCTCTCTGTCGGCGCGCACACCGGTGCGGCGCAGTCGGCGCCGCCGAAGAAGCTGGCAGCCTCGCTGGAGCGGATCTTCGGCAGAGACATGCGGGTCGACAGCATAGTCGCGGGTACTGCGACCGTGATTCGCGTCCGGAGCGGCGAGACTCTGCGAGGGTATGCGGCGGTCCGCGACGCGATGGGCAAGGACCAGCCGATCACCTATCTCGTCGCCGTCGATACCGCGCTCGCGCTGCTGGATGTCGACATCCTCGTGTACCGGGAGCCGTATGGCGGCGAGGTCGCATACGAACCATGGCGCAAGCAGTTCCGTGGCAAGCAGCCGGGCGATCGTCTGGAAGTGGGCCGCGAAATCCGGGGGATTTCAGGTGCCACGATCAGTGTGAACGCCGTGACGGCCGGCATCCGGCGGGCACTCTCCGATCTCGCTGGCTGGCGCGAGGCGGGCCTGCTATGACCAGGGCAGCCTACCCCGCCTGGAGTACCCTGCCGCCCGCGATTCGCGGCTTGGCCCGCTGGCTCACCTTGGTGCAGTTGACCGGGTACACCACTGCCCTGGTCTTCGTGCGGCTGACCACCCGTCTGAGCCCCACGGGCATCGCGGACCACTATCGCGGAAGTGAAAGCGCGGATGGGGCGATGCAGTTCCCGAAGTCGTTTGCGGAGATGCTGGTGATCACCCACACGCATCTGCTCGCGATGGCGGCGCTGTTCGCGCTGAGCGGGATCGGGCTCACCTTCTGCGAACGGGTGTCCGACCGGTGGAAGCACCGGCTCTGCGTTGAGCCCTTCATCGCGCTGCTCGTGTCTTTCAGTGCGATGTGGCTGATGCGCTACCTGAACCCGCAATTCAGCATCCTCCTGGCGGCATCGAGCGGGCTGATGGCGGCCACCTTCTACGTCCAGTCCTTCCTCGTGCTGCGCGAGCTGGGGTGGAGGGAAGGATCGTGAGGCGCCGCGATTTCCTCGCAGCCGGTGCGATGCTGCTGGCGAGTCCCGCCGCCCGCTTCAGGCGAGCGCCGCGCCTGATCGAGCGCTGGTCCTGGGCGATGGGCCAGCCTATCCACCTGCGTCTGTTCCACCACTCAGACGATGCAGGGTATGAGGCCGCCGCCGCCATCTTCGCTGAACTGCGCCGGCTCGAGGCGCGGCTGTCGGTGTTCGACGATTCAAGCGATCTCGCGGAGCTGAACCGTCAGGCGGGGCGGGGGTGGTTCCGGGCCGATGCCGATCTGCTCGCGGTGCTCGGGGCGGCGGAGCGGTTCCGGCGGTTGAGCGGGGGCGCGTTCAACGCGGCGGTCGAACCATTGATGCGGGTGTGGGGATTCCGGGAGCCACGCCAGGCGGCCCCGGGCGCGCGCGAACTGGCGGAGGCCCGCTCGGCGGTGCGCAGTGCGGTCGTCCTCATCGAAGAAGATCGAGTCCGGCTGCCGGCCGAGCACACCCGTCTCGACCTGGGAGGCATCGCGGTGGGCTACGGAATCGATCGTGCGGGCGGCATTCTCCGCGCCCACGGCGCCTCGGCTGCGCTGCTCGACGTCAGCGGTGATCTGCTCGCATTTGGTGCGCCGCCCGGCGCGCCGGGATGGCTGGTCGACATCGTCGATCCTCGATCCGCCGGAACAACCCTCGCCACCGCCCTGCTTCGCGACCAGGCGCTCGCCACCAGCGCGAACACCGTCGCCGTCGTGCGACTCGGTGCCCGGCTCGTCGGCCACGTCATGGATCCGCGTGCGGGCGTGCCCGAGACCGGCCGGCAGCAGACCTCGGTCCTCGCGCTAACCGGCCTCGAAGCGGATGCGCTCTCGACCGCGATGCTCGTGAGCGGCGGCCCGCTTCCCGGCGCGCTGCGCCATTGGACGCTCTGAAACCGACGCCCCCTCTCCGCGATCGCGGGGAGGGGGCGGAGTGCGACGGCGCAGCGGCTTGCGCTCAGGGCCTGCTGGTCGATGAATCCTGACGGGCCGCCTGCGCCCGGCTCGTGACCCAGGCGCGCTCCCGATCGAGCCGTGAGAGAATGTCCTTCCAACCGCTCGACTGGACGCTCCCATATGCCACGTCGAACTCATCGTATACCGGGACCGGGAGCTCGAAGATGTAGATCGCCGATGCGGCTCGCCGTACCGGGAGCTGGCGATTGCTGAAATTGGCCGTGATCGGCACGATCGCCGCCGGCCGGTAGAACTGGCTTCGATAGAAGAGACTCAGGTTCTCCGGATCGAACCGCGCGTCATCCCGGAGACCGAAGAACGACACCAGGACGAGTCCGGGGCTCGAGATCCCTGCCGCGGCCGCCGCCGAGTCGAGGGCGGCCTTCCGGGAATCGACCAGGGAGTGGAGCGAGGCGTAGCCATCGTTGGCGAGCAGGCGGAGGACCCGCTCGTCCAGCGGGAGAAACCGGACCTGGATATCTCCGCTGCTGAACTGCACGCTCAGCTGCTCCTGACTGAGCCGTCCGAACCCGACGGGAGGCAGGTCCGGTCCCTCCACGGGTGCCTGGGCGGTCGCTGTCCCGGCGCAGAGCGCCAGGGCGACGAGCACCCCCGCCAGTTGCCGTGTCATCCGGTGGCCTCCGGTGTGGTGGTGGCCGAAAGCAGGCTCGCGGCCAGTTCGTGAAGTCCCTCTCCAGTGGTGCTGCTCGTGAGCTGGATCTGGTCGGGAGGCAGGCCGAGGATCGCGCTCAGTTCCCGGAACCGCTTCTGCCGCTGCCCGAAGGGCAGCTTGTCGGCCTTGGTCAGTGCCACCAGCACCGGCAGGCCACGTTCGGCCAGCAGCTCGCCGTAGAAGCGGTCTTCGGCGGTGGGGTCGTGACGGAGATCGAGCAGCCAGAGGACTCCGGTGACGGTGGTGCGGCGGACCAGCAGGCCGCGCACGAGGTGCTTGTACCGCTCCCGCTCCTTGGCATCCACCTGCGCGAAGCCGTAGCCCGGCACATCGAGGAGGTAGAAGTCGGGAAGCTGGAATGCGTTCAGCAGGGCGGTGCGTCCCGGCGTATTGCTGACCCGCGCGAGCGGGCGACCGAACAGCGCGTTGATCAGGCTCGACTTGCCTACGTTCGAGCGGCCCAGGAGGATGATCTCGGGGCGGCGCGGTTCGAGTCGGCGGGTCGCGTCCGGGAAGCTCCCGACGAACGTCACCGGCAGATGGCCGAAGGGGGCCCTGCTCTCGACGGCGGGCGGAAAAAAGGGCGGAGCCGTCTCGCTCCGCCCGGGGTCACCACCCGCGACCTTCCGGGGGCTCATGCTTCCCGCTTCTGCCTCGCCCGCTCGGTGACGACAAGCGGCGGATGGTCGTCGGTGACGCATTCCTTCGTGATGACCACCTCCCGCACGTCGTCCCGGGCCGGGAGGTCGAACATGATGTCCGTCATCATGCTCTCGAGGATGGCGCGGAGCCCGCGGGCGCCGGTGCCGCGCTTGAGGGCCTTGGCCGCCACGGCGCGGAGCGACTCGGGATCGAAGGTGAGCCCGACGTTCTCCATCTCGAAGAGCTTCTTGTACTGCTTGGTGAGGGCGTTCTTCGGCTCGACCAGGATCCGCATCAGCGAATCCTCGTCGAGCGCTTCGAGCGCCACCGCGACCGGGAGGCGGCCGACCAGCTCCGGGATGAGGCCGAAGCGCAGCAGGTCGTCCGGCTCCACCTCGGCGAACGGGTTCTTCTTGTCGAAGGCCTTCCCGTCCTTTTTCTCCTGGGCGAAGCCGATCTGCTGCCGGCCGGTCCGGGTCTCGATGATCTTCTCGAGGCCGTCAAACGCGCCGCCGCAGATGAACAGGATGTCCTTGGTGTTGATCTGGATGTACTCCTGCTGCGGATGCTTGCGTCCGCCCTGGGGCGGGACGGAGGCGACCGTGCCCTCCAGGATCTTCAGCAGCGCCTGCTGCACCCCTTCACCAGAGACATCGCGCGTGATGCTCGGGTTCTCCGACTTCCGGGCGATCTTGTCGATCTCGTCGATGTAGACGATGCCGCGCTCGCACTCGGCGACGTTGAACTCTCCCGCCTGCAGCAGACGCACCAGGATGTTCTCGACGTCCTCGCCGACATAGCCGGCTTCGGTGAGGGTCGTGGCGTCGGCGATGGTGAAGGGGACGTCGAGGATACGGGCGAGCGTCTGGGCGAGCAGCGTCTTGCCCACGCCGGTGGGACCGATGAGCAGGATGTTCGACTTGTCCAGCTCCACGTCGCCGTCGCGGCCATTGGTCGCGTTGATGCGCTTGTAGTGGTTGTAGACGGCAACGGCCAGGGTCCGCTTGGCGCGTTCCTGGCCGATCACATACTGGTCGAGTACCGACTTGATCTCGTTCGGGGTCGGGACCTGCGTGATGGTATCCGCAACATCGCGCTCCTCATCCTCCGCAAGGATCTCGTTGCAGAGAGTGATGCACTCGTTGCAGATATAGACCGACGGGCCGGAGATGAACTTCCGGACCGAGTCTTTCGACTTTCCGCAGAAGGAACAGCGGAGGTGCTTGTCGTTCGACATGCGCCCAGTGCCCGTGGTCTCAAGTGACAGGGGGAGATGCAGGGAAGTCTGCCCCTCCCCCCGATACCCGTCAAGGTCCCGCGACTGCGCGGGTTCTGAAGATCCGCTTACTTCGCCGGCGCGGGCAGGGGCTGAATCTCGCTCCGCTTGGTGATCACGTTGTCGATCAGCCCGTAGTCCCGAGCCTCTTCAGCCGACATGAAGCGATCCCGGTCCATGTCGCGCTCGATCGTCTCGATCGGCTGTCCGGTATGCTGGCTGTACAGCCCGTTCAGCTTGGAGCGGAGGTAGAGGATCTCGCGCGCCTGGATCTCGATGTCCGACGCGGTGCCCTGCGCCCCGCCCGACGGCTGGTGAATCATGATCCGCGAATGCGGCAGCGCGCTGCGCTTTCCCTTCTGGCCGGCGCAGAGCAGGAACGAGCCCATCGAGGCCGCCATGCCCATGCAGATCGTGTTCACCGGGGCCTTCAGGTACTGCATCGTGTCGTAGATTGCGAGCCCGCTCGAGACCACGCCGCCCGGGGAGTTCACGTAGAGGTAGATGTCCCGCTCGGGATTATCGGCCTCGAGGAACAGGAGCTGAGCGATCACGATGTTCGCGACGTCGTCGTTGATTGGCGCGCCCAGGAACACGATCCGGTCCATGAGCAGGCGCGAGAAGATGTCATACGACCGCTCGCCGCGGCTGGACCGTTCGATGACGTACGGAGGAAACAGAGTGGCCATGTCTTGGGCTCAGGCGTCGACGACGGTGGATTGCTGAAGGAGCCAGGCGAACGCCTTCTCCTCGGTGATGGACCGCTCCAGATCGCGCAGGCGGCCGGCCTTCTCGAGCTGGGCGTACAACTGGCCGGTCGGCAGGTTGCGGCTCGCCGCCAGCGCGGCCACCCGCTGGTCGAGATCGCTCTCCGTTGCGCGCAGGCCCTGCGCCTCGACGATCGTGTCGAGCACCAGCTCCCGCCGGACCTGCTGCTCCGCCACCGGGCGGAACTCCTGCCCGAATGCCTCGGCCTGCTCGGCCGGGATCTGGTAGGCCTGCATGTAGCCCTGAATCAGCTTATTGACGAGCGACGCCGGGGCCGGCACCTCATTCGTGCCGTAGATCTGCTGCAGCAGCTCCTGGCGCACGTTCGCGTCCGCCTGGGAGGCCGCGTCCTGGCCGAGGTCGGCGCGCAGCGCGTCGCGGAGCGCGGCCAGCGTCTCGAAGTCCCCCACCTCGCGCGCGAAGGCGTCGTCGAGGGCCGGCAGCTCCTGGCGCTTCACCTCATGCAGCGTGATCCGGACCTTCCGTGACTGGCCCCGCTTGCTCTCGTCAGGATGATCGTCAGGGAAACGGACGTCCGCGTCTACCGTCTCACCGGGCAGCAGCGTCATCACCCGCTCCTCGACGTCCGGCAGCGCGCGCCCCTCGCCGAGCACCATCGTGTACGGCTGCGATTGCCCGACGGTCTCGCCCTCGATCGGAGCCACCTCCACCCGGACCATCTGGCCCGGCGCGGGCTTCTGGCCCTCGATCGGGATCCAGTTGGCCTTGCGCTCCTGCAGATCCTTGAGCTTCTCGTCGATCTCCTGATCGGTCACCGGCTTCACGGTGCGCTGCACGGTGAAACCGCCGGTCTTGCCGAGTGTCACGTCGGGGCGCACTTCGACATGAAACTCGAACTCCAGTGCCTGCCCATCCTCGAACTTGAGGTCGTGGATATGCGGCTCGGCGATCGGCTTGAGATTTTCCGCGGTCTGGGCGACGTCCCAGCTCTCCCGGATGAGCTCCTCGAGCACGGTCTGGCGGATCGCTTCGCTGAAGCGGCGGCGCACCACGGCGTCCGGTGCCTTGCCCGGCCGGAAGCCGGGGAGGCGGGCCTGCTTGCTGTAATAGCGGAGGGCCTTCGTTTCCGCCTGCTGAATCCGGTCCACGGGAACCGTGATCTTCAGCGATTTCGAGGCGGCGTCTTCCTTGGTCTTGACTACTGAGATATCCGGCATGGGCGGCAATCTACCCATGCCTGTCCCCGGGGGTCAAATGAAAGCCGAGGAGTGCCGATAGTGTGGACGTGGGATTCCCGACGCCGGCCGATCGGGGGTCCGTGATGCCTGACTTCCCAGGCGCCAAACCGTGGCGTCGAGACTGGGAGCGACGGCCTAACTCATTGTGAAGCCATAACCTGTGTTCACCATCCTCCTCGTGGATGACGAGCCCTCGATGCGCCGGGCAATGCGCGCGTTCTTCGAGCGGGCTGGCTTTTGCGTCGAGGAGGCGGCCTCCGCAGCCGAGGCCCTCCGTCACGTCGCGGCGGGCAGGGCCGCTGATGCCGTCGTGAGCGATGTGCTGATGCCTGAATTGAACGGCGTGGACTTCTACGACCGGCTCATGGCGCTGGCTCCGGCGCTGCTGAACCGGGTCGTCTTCCTGACGGGAGCCGCAAGCGACCCCCGGGTGCACGGTCCCATCGAACAGCGGGGGGTGCCGCTGATCTCCAAGATGGACGATCTCCGCCTCGTGGTGGACGCCGTCCGTGTGGCCCTGCTCCGGCGCCCGAGCACGGAGTTGCGAATCTGAGTGTGCCGGCCGGCCCGGTGCCGCCCCCCGGTCCCTCGCTCAATCCACGACCAGCACGCCGGTCAGCTCCCCGAATTCGTCCGCGACCACGCGCGTCGCGGGTGGAGGCACCCAGGCACCCCCGTCATAGCGCACACTCAGGGTGTGGACACCGCTGGTGATCGTCCGCCTGAGCCGCCAGACGCCGCCGCTGCGCCGCTCCATCTCCACCGCTCGCCAGTCGGTGAAATCGCCACGGATTTCGACCCGGTTCCACTTCCCCGCGAGCAGCAGCAGCTCCACCATGCCTTCCCCAAGCCGGCGCGCGCGCAACTCCTGGCGCCCCTCACCCCCCTCCGGAGAGGCGGGCGTGCCGGCTCGGCTGCCTCCGCCGAGCGAGGTGCGAATCGCGAACTGGAAGAAGCGCCCGCCTGGAGAACGCAGCTGGCTGTCAGGGGGACGCCTCCCCACACTCCCACTGATCCCCCACCGCGCCGCGAGCCAGTAGGTCCCCTCAAGCATCCACCAGGTCGATGTCGTGGTTCGGCTGCCCGCCTGCTGGCCCGTGCCGCCCGAGGCGCTGCCCGGCAGTCCGTCGAGCAACCCCGCGACCTCGGTGACGCCGTACCGGCGGCCGAGCGCGAGCGCCAGGTCGGTCCTGGGGGGCGTCCACCGCAGCCATGCGGCGATATCTGTCGTGACCCGTGCCTGATCGCGGTAGAGGGTATCCGGACGCGGCGTAAGCGTGTCGGGAGCGACCCCGCTCCGCAGCACCCGGTCGACCAGGGTGAGCTGGGAGCCCTGCAACTGAAACGTGAAATTGCCGAGTCGTCTCCAGGCCGCGGCCTCCCACCTGAGTGACGGACCCTGCGTGCCTCCACCGGCCTGGCCGCCCAGCCAGAGCCCCGTCGTCGCTCCGGCGAGGTGCAGGCGACCCCCGCCGTTCCAGAGACTCGCGGTACTGCTGGGCCCGCCGCCCGCTCCACGCACGGAGCCAGTGGCCTCGCCCCGCAGGGCGCCCGCGAGTGGCAGGAAGTAGGACCCGTCGAGGGCCCCGCTGAGGCCGCGACCGAGGCGGCCGTAGTCACGGTACTCCCCTTCCGCATCGACTCGCAGTCGCGCGTGATCGAAGTGAAGCGATGGAGCGATGGCCCAGTGCGAACGGGTCCCCACGGCGCCCACCGGCGCGTCGCGCACGCCGAGATCGACCAGCGCCTCCACCTGCGCGAGCAGCGGGCCCCTCGGCAACGCGAGCAGCGTCAGCAGCAGGAGCAGCAGGTCGCCAGTGCGCCGCCTCATGGCCGGACCGGCCTCGATGCCGGGGGAGCTTCCGTCGGCGGCCGGCGAGCTTCCGGCGGCAGCCGTTCGGCCGGACCCGGAGCGTCCGTCATGCGATCCCGCAGGGCGAGGAAGGCGGCATCGCCCGCACCAGTACTGGCCATCTCGCGGACGCTGCTCCATGCCCGTTCGGGGTTGACGCCCGCGGTGATGATGTCGGCCAGGACGCTGAGCGGCACCACCAGCGGCTGATTCGGACGGAGGGCGCGTAGCGCCCCGAGCGTGACGGGGCTCGCGCCCGCCCTGAGCGCGGCGGCCGCGGCGACCAGCTCCGGTTCGGTCCCTCCGCTGAGCGATCTCCGGGCCACGCGCAGCCGCTCGAGCAGCGCTTCGACCGCCCGCACGATGCTCGTGGAGTCGGCGCCCTTGCTCTCGCCCTCCAGAGCCTTCTGAATTAGTGGCTCCGCCGGCAGGCCGTCGTGTGAGGCGCTGTCGACCAGGCGCTGGGTCACGGTCGCGAGGCCGGGGGACAGCCGGGCCACGAGGCGGGGTTCCTGCGCCGCGAGCGGGGAAGCGGCTCCGGCGCCTAACATCGCGGCGAGCACCAGAGGCCGCAACGCAGGGAATGGGTCAGTTGCCAACGGTGATCACCGAGGTTGGGGTGCCGAAGTCGTCGTCGGTCGCGGCGGCGCCGCGCGGATCCGCGACCCAGCGGGAGCCATCCACGACGAACGCGTAGCGATAGCGTCCGGGCGGCAGGCGGAGCGTCACGGACCACTCGCCGGCCCGGGCGTGGAGCGGGATCCGGCCCGCATCCCAGTCATTGAAGTCCCCCGTCAGCGTGACGTGCGCCGACGCGGGGGCGCGGAGCGCGAAGCGAACGGGACGGGCGCTGTCGGGGCGATGGAATGCCAGCCAGGTCACGGCCAGCACGGCGGCGGCGGCGACCGGCAGCCAGTACCGTCGCCGTCGCTCCCGGACGAGGACGTCCAGGGCCAGTTCCGCCGCGCGGCTCGCCGGCTGGACCGGCCGACGCAGTTCCTGCAGCACGGCCGCCATCGTCGGGTCGCCGTCCGGCAGTTCGTCATCCTGCATGGTAGACGTCCCGCAGGAGGTGCCGCAGTCGTTCGCAGGCGCGACTCACCCGCATCTTGAGCGCCGGCACCGAGACTGCGGTGAGCGCCGCGATCTCCTCGTACGTCAGCTCCTCCACATGCTTCAGCAGAAAGGCCTCCCGCTGTTCCGGCGGCAGGGCCGCGAGTGCGCGCTCTATCTCCTCGCGCCAGGCGGCGCCGTCGCTCTGGTCCGGCACCACCGCATGTTCGACGGCGTGATCGCCCGTGGCATCACGCACGAAGGGGTCGCGTCTCGACAGGCGGGTGCGGCAGCGATTGATCAGGATCTGCAGCAGCCACGCGCGGACCCGGTCCGGCTGCTCGCACCGGTCGAGGGCACGGTAGCCGCGCAGCAGCGTCTCCTGCAGCGCGTCCTCGGCGTCCTCGCGGCAGCCGAGCAGATGGTACGCGTACCGTTCCAGCCTGGTTCGATGCCGCGCGATCAGCTCGGCGTATCCGGCGAGGTCGCCGCCGCGTGCCCGCGCGACCAGTTCGGCATCGGTTGCGGTCATTGGTGATAGACCCGTTCAGGCCCGGATTGGTCACAGCCGCGGTCGCGGGGTTCGGTGCGTGACCTGGGGAGGATGCGCCGGGTCACTACGGATGTCGCACGGATTCGTTGCGAGCGTCGCTCGACATCGGGGACGGCTCGCTCGCGCGCGACGACACACCGCCGCGCGCGTGGCGTGTGAGGATCGCGGACCTGTTTCGGAGAGGGAGGTGCAGTATGCGATTTCGTGACAGCAGTGCCCTTGCCCTGCTGCTGCTGGCGGGCTGTGCTTCGGATGCCTCAGGGCCGGGCAGCGCCGCGGCCGTCGTCCTGCGGGGGCCCAGCCAGACTCTGATTACCGGCCAGGTGTTCGGCTTTCTCGCCGCCCCGGACAGCACGCTGGTGCCGCTCCGCGGAGCGGAAATCGTCGTCTATCGAGTGGACTCGATTCCGGTCGACACCGTGCCGGTGGACACCGTCCCTGTCGATTCTGTGCCGCCGGATACGATGCTCTGGAGCGGGCTGAGGCTGCGGCGCGTGCTGCCGACTCTCACGCATCTCGACTCCATCCCCAGCGACACGATTCCGGTTGACACGATCCCCGTCGACACCATTCCGGTCGACACGATCCCGCCTGACAGCAACCCACCGCCCCCGCCGGTGCCGGGTTGCGGGCGGACCGGGGAAATCGTCGCGCGGGTGCTGACGCGCGGAGGTGGCCGGTTCCGGATCGCGGGATTGCCGTCGGCGAAATACGACCTGCGTATCACCCCCGCGCCGGGGAGCCCGTTCGGCGAGACGTTCTACTGTGGCGTACACCTGCTCGAACGCCACCCCGTGGAGCTCACGATCTACCTCTTCCCGAAATGGGGAGTCGACTAGCAGGTAACGGGGCCGCGATTCGTCCCAAGGGGGTGGTCGCGGCCCTGGCACCGGTCTGATTCTCAGTCCCCGCCTCGCCCGGTTTGCCTCGGCCTGCATGCGCCCTGGCGCCACCCTCCCGCCCGCTGCCTTCTCCGGCCCGCCCGTGAGCTGCGGTTCACCCCGCCTTCACGCTCTTGTCCGGCACCGTTGCTCATCCTGAATGTTGCCACGATCCGGCTCCAGGTTGCCCGCCTGGCGGCCGCACTTCAGGAGAGAGAGACACGTGTATGCGAACGATCAGATTGCTCGCACTGTGTTGCGCGGCGGTTTCGCTGGCGAGTTGCAGCGAGAGCACGGACCCCGTCGCCGTGTCGAGTATCGCAGGCGCGATGACGAGGATCGCGCCCACCGTCGTGACCGACCTGGGCCCGCGCGCCTCTGGGGGGGATGGCTGCTCCGAGGAGCCAGGCTGGCAGTACGAATGGAATTGGAGCTCGGCCTTTGACGTGAACGCAAACGGCGTCGTGGTCGGTGAGACGACCTGCATTGCCATGGAAGATCTCGTCTTCCGCTGGTCCGAGGAGACCGGTATGCAGCAGCTGGCCAACTACCCCGGCGGGTACCGGATCGACGGTGGGAGCATCAATAAGCAGGGGAACATCGCCGCATCGCTCAACTACAACTGGTCCGAAGAGTTCGCTAGTCCGATAATCTGGACGCCGACGAATACCCGAATTGATCTTTCGCCCGGCACGCCAGGGAACCCGACCGATATCAACGACAGGAATGAAGTGGTCGGCACGGGGTTGTTGGGAACCGCTTGGGCCCCTTTCCGCTGGACGGCCGCCACCGGCCTAGTTGCTCTGCCTGCGCTGGGGACGAGGCGGCCGGTCGCCATCAACCAGCAGGGTGACATCGCTGCCGTAAGCACGGACGGCACAGCCATCTTGTCCAAAGGGGGCGCGCGCACGGTCATCGGCGGTTTCCTGGCCCAGGACATGAATGACTCGAGGGCCGCAGTGGGAGCGATCGGGGCCTGGCCGACGCCCACCGCCGCATTCTGGTCACCATCCAGGGGGATCCGCAGCCTCGGCACTCTCGGAGGCGAGATGAGCTACGCCTACGGGGTGAACAACGAGGGAGAAGCGGTGGGCGCGAGCACGACCGCCAGCGGCGAGGTGCACGCCTTCTACTGGAGCGCATCGCGCGGGATGGTGGATCTCGGCCCCGGAGAAGCGTATGCCATCAGTGATAAGGGGCACATAGTTGGCATGGCGCCAACGGGGCTGTTCAGTCCCTGGGGTGGTGAGGTGTGGCACGCAACACTATGGCGCGGCACCGGCGGCGTGGCGCCTTCCGCTGTGACCGCTCGCGCGGCCACGGCCCCTGCTGGGCGCGAGGCCATGTGCTTCAACGATGCTGCGAATTGGCAGTCGAAGACCCGCATGTTCCGCTGTCTGGCCGGGCAGCGCTGAAGCTGCGCCAGTCCCGCGTCCGCCATTCTGCTGGACTGGCCTCCGCGCGAAGGGCCTCCCCGAGGGGAGGCCCTAAGTCGTTGGATGCGAACGCCGGGAGTCGAACCCGGACCCCTTGCGGGACAGGATCCTAAGTCCTGCGCGTCTGCCAGTTCCGCCACGCTCGCGTCGTGACCCTAGAATAAATCACTTCCCGGAAAATCGCCCAGGGCCGCGGTCCGGGCGGGCCACGTCGCCGCTGGGGTATGGAACAGAAACGGGGGCCCCGTCCGGGACCCCCATTTCGTCCATCACACACGACGCGGGCTACTACTGCAGCCGGATCCGCACGATCCGGGACGGGGCCTGCGGATTGAAGATCTTGAGCGTCACGATCGCACCCTTGCCGGCGGCCTTGAGCGCGGCGCGCAGATCCGCTTCGGTCCGGACCGGCGTTCCCTCGACTGACTGAATGATGTCGGGTCCCCCCTCGGTCAGCGCGAAGACGCTGCCATAGGCCGGGCCATTCGGATCCACCTCGGTGACCAGCACGCCGCGGGTGTCCTTGGGAAGGTCGAACTCCTGCGCCGACTGGGCGGTCAGCGCCTGGACCGACACGCCAAGTTCCTCGACACTGACCGCATCGTCGGTGCTCGGCTTGGGCGTCTCCTGGTCATCGGCGCTCGCTTCACGCTCATCGCCACCCTGTTCCATCAGGCGCACCGTGAACGTCTTCCGCACGCCGCCCTTCCGGGCGACTTCGACTTTCACCGCATCGCCAGGATGCTTGAAGCCCACCAGCTGCTGCAACTGGGCGACGTAACTCACTTCCTGGCCGTCGATCGAGATGATGACGTCGCCCGGCTCGATGCCGGCGCGCTTGGCGGGCGAATCGATCCCATCCGGGAAGCCGCCGACCACGACGCCCCGGATCTCCTTGAGGCCGACGTAGGCAGCGTCGTTCTCCGTGGCATCCTTGACCTCGATCACCAGCGCCGCCCGCTGGACCTTGCCGGTCGCGACGAGCTGGTTCATGACAGTCCGCACCAGGTTGATCGGAATCGCGAAGCCGTAGCCCGAGTAGTACCCGGTCTCGCTGGCAATCGCGCTGTTGATGCCGATCACTTCGCCCCGCACGTTCACGAGCGGGCCGCCGGAATTGCCGGGATTGATCGCGGCGTCTGTCTGGATGAAGTCGCCGATCGCCGCGCGACTCCGCTGCAGCCCATCGAGGCGGCGCCCCTTGCCGCTGATGATGCCCGAGGTCACGGTGAAGGTGAACTGGTCGCCGAGCGGATTGCCGATGGCCAGCACCCAGTCGCCGATCCGGGTGTTGTCGCTGTTGCCGAACGCCGCAGGGGTCAGCTTCGGGGCATCGATCTTGACCACCGCCACGTCGGTCAGCGGATCAGCGCCGACCACCCTGGCCGTGAACTCGCGCCGGTCGAAGAGCCGGACCGTGACCTTCTCGGCGTTCTCGACAACGTGGTTGTTGGTGAGGATGTAGCCGTCGGCGGACACGATGAATCCCGAGCCGCTGCCGCGCTCCACCTGAGGCCCCTTCGGCAGGCCATGGAAGAACTGCTCCATCCCCGGGGGAACCTTTCGCACCTTCTCGGTTCGCTGGCTCTTGATGAACACCACGCTGGGCCGCACCTGCTCGGAGACCGCGGCGAACGCGTCGCTCAGGTCGCTCAGCATCTTCGCCTGCGGGATGGACGGAGCCTGCACGGTCTGGACGGAGGCGGCCCGCACCCGCTCCTGTGCCGACGAGCGGCTGGGGAGATCGAGCAGGCCGGCAAAGAGGAGGCCGAGTGCGAAGGCCAGTGTCACCAGCCCGCCGAACTTGAGCCAATTGAGCGATCGTACAGACATCATGTATCTCCAATGAGAGCTGTCACAATCTAACCTACGTCTGATGCGCCCGATGTGGCTTAGGTCGCACCGGGGAACGGAGAACAGGGAACGGGGAGGGCCATCCGAGCCCCGATCCCCGTCCCCTGATCTATCGCCCTAACTTCCTGCCCGGGAGTGTGTTACGACTTCTTCTGGTCGTCCACGATCTCGTAATCCGCCTCGACGACATCCTCCTTTGGAGCGGTCCCGGCGTCGGCCGTGCCCGTCTCCGGACCGGCGCTCGAACTGCCCTGGGCGCTCTGATACAGTGATGCGCCGGCGGCGGAGTAGGCGCCGTTCAGTTCATCGAGCGCCTTCTGGATCAGCTCGGGGTCGCCGTTCTTGAGTGCGCCCTTGGCGCCTTCGACGCCGTTGTCGAGCCGCGCCTTCGCGTCTGCCGACAGCCGGTCCACCCACTCCTTGCTGTCCTTTTCGACCTTGTACACGAGGCCATCGAGCTGGTTCCTGGCCTCGATCTGATCGCGCCGCTTCTTGTCCTCGGCCGCGTTCGACTCGGCGCTCTTGACCATCTTCTCGATCTCGGTGTCCGAGAGACCGCTCGAGGCCTCGATACGGATCTTCTGTTCCTTGCCGCTCGCCTTGTCCTTGGCGGAAACGTGGAGGATGCCGTTCGCGTCGATGTCGAAGGTCACCTCGACCTGCGGCATGCCGCGCGGTGCCGGCGGGATCCCCGTGAGCTGGAACTTGCCGATGGTCCGGTTGTCGACGGCCATCTGACGCTCGCCCTGCAGCACGTGGATCTCCACCGTCGTCTGATTGTCCTCCGCGGTCGAGAAGACCTCCGACTTCTTGGTCGGGATCGTCGTATTCCGCTGGATCAGCACGGTGGTGACACCGCCCAGCGTCTCGATTCCAAGCGACAGCGGGGTGACGTCGAGGAGCAGCACGTCCTTCACCTCGCCGCCGAGCACGCCGCCCTGGATCGCGGCCCCGATCGCCACGACTTCATCCGGGTTCACGGAGCGGTTGGGCTCCTTGCCGAAGTAGTCCTTGACGATCTGCTGGATCTTAGGGATGCGGGTCGAGCCGCCGACGAGAATCACCTCGTCGATCTGGCCGGGCTCGAGTCCGGCGTCCTTCAGGGCCTGCTTCATCGGCGGAATGGTCCGCTGGATGAGGTCGTCCACCAGCTGCTCGAACTTCGCCCGCGTGAGCGTGATGTTCAGGTGCTTCGGTCCCGACTGGTCCGCCGTGATGAACGGCAGGTTGATGTCGGTCTGCTGGGTGCTCGACAGCTCCATCTTGGCCTTCTCGGCGGCTTCCTTCAGCCGCTGCAGGGCCATGGCGTCCTTGGAGAGATCGATGCCCTGGTCCTTCTTGAACTCGGCCACCAGCCAGTCGATCAGGCGCTGGTCGAAATCGTCGCCGCCGAGGTGGGTGTCGCCGTTGGTGCTCTTGACCTCGAAGACACCCTCCGCCAGCTCGAGCACCGAGATGTCGTAGGTGCCGCCGCCGAGGTCGAAGACCGCGATCTTCTCTTCCTTCTTCTTGTCGAGGCCGTAGGCGAGCGCCGCGGCCGTCGGCTCGTTGATGATGCGCAGCACTTCGAGGCCCGCGACCTTGCCGGCGTCCTTGGTGGCCTGGCGCTGGGCGTCGTTGAAGTAGGCCGGGACCGTGATGACGGCCTTCTCGACCGCATGACCGAGATAATCCTCCGCGGTCTGCTTCATCTTCTGCAGGATCATCGCCGAGATCTCGGGTGGCGTGTACTTCTTGCCGGCGATCTCTACGGCCGCGAGGCCGTTGGTGCCCGAGTCGATCTTGTAGGGCACCCGGCGAATCTCCTCGGTCACTTCGGGCATCCGGCGGCCCATGAAGCGCTTGATCGAGAAGATGGTCTGCTTGGGGTTGGTCACGGCCTGGCGCTTGGCCACCTGGCCCACCAGCCGCTCCCCGTCCTTCGTGAATGCCACGACAGACGGAGTAGTCCGGCCGCCTTCGGCGTTCGGGATGACGACGGGATCGCCGCCCTCCATGACCGCCACGACCGAGTTGGTCGTGCCGAGGTCGATTCCGATGATCTTGGAGCCCATGGGAGTCCTTTCCGATTTCTGTGATGGGACCGGGCCGGCCGGGTTGAATCGAAGGCCGTCGCCTCGGTGTCGGCGGAAGGGAAGGGCAATTGATATACCGGGGTTTTCGGCCGTTTTGGCAGAAATTGGCAGCGTCAGCCTTTGCCCGGCCCCGAAAGGTGGCAGCCGAACCGACCGTCAGCCGTTCCTGGCGGGTTGCGTCATTGACGATCGCAACAGGCGGGCTGGGAACGGCCGCGATACTTTTCCGGCATGCTTCCCATTCGCGATGACAACCCGACCCTGCGCGCGCCGGTCGTCACATACGCCCTGATCGGGCTCAACCTTGCCGTGTGGGTGCTGGTGGAAGGGATGGGTGGCGAGCCGGCGCTCACGCGGGCCATCTGCGGCCTCGGGTTGGTCCCGGCGCAATTTCTGGCTGCGCTGCATCCGGGGGCAGTGGGCCGGGTCGGCGTCCATCCGGTGTGCGCGTCCGTTATCTCGAGTCCGGTTGCCCCGGTGACCTCCATGTTCCTTCACGGCAGCTGGCTGCACATCCTCGGGAACATGTGGTTCCTCGCCATCTTCGGGAACAACGTCGAGGATGTGATGGGCCGCTTCCGGTTCCTCGTGTTCTACCTCCTGGCGGGACTCGCCGCGGCCGCAGCGCAGGTCCTCGCCGGCCCGGACTCCGTGATTCCCATGGTGGGCGCCTCAGGTGCCATCGGCGGGGTGATGGGGGGATACGTCGTGCTCTTCCCGCGGGTCGGGGTACGGACTTTCGTGTTTCTCGGCTTCTGGGCCCGGATGATGGTCCTCCCCGCCTACGTGATGCTCGGGTACTGGTTTCTCCTCCAGTTGTTGAGCGGGTCGCTCAGCAGCGGTGGAGGTGGTGGCGTCGCCTTCTGGGCGCATGTCGGGGGATTCCTCACCGGGCTGGCCCTGACGCCACTCTTCCGGAACTCTCGACTGGTCGCCGCGCATGCCGCGCTGGCGGGGCTCCCGTGAGCGCACTGCCGCGCTGGCTCGCAGCTTCTGCCGATGCCCGAGGGCTCGGGCCGCTGGTGGACCACACGCTGCTCAAGCCGGAATCGACCGAGGCGGACATCGTCGGTCTCTGCAGAGCGGCGGTGGCGCTCGGCTGCTGCGCCGTGTGCGTCAACGGCGAGTGGATCGCCACCGCCCACGCATGTGTGGCGGGCACGCCGGTTCGTGTGGCGGGCGTCGTCGGCTTTCCGCTCGGCGCAAGCGGGCGGGCTGCGAAGGTCGCCGAGGCTGCTCTCGCCGTCAAAGGCGGGGCGAGCGAGATCGACATGGTGATGGGGCTCGGCCGGGCGAAGGAGGGGCGCTGGGATCTGGTGCGCGATGAGATCGCCGCGGTGGTCGAGGCGTCGGCAGGCGGGCTGGTCAAGGTAATCCTGGAAACCGCCATGCTCACGGACGCGGAGCTCGAGCGTGCGTGCATCTCCTCACTGGAGGCGGGGGCCGCCTTCGTCAAGACATCCACCGGCTTCCATCCGGCGGGTGGCGCGACAGTCGAGGCGGTGGCGCTGATGCGGGGGATTGTCGGCGACCGGGCCGGGGTGAAGGCCTCGGGAGGGATCCGGACCGCGGAGGACGCCCGACGGATGCTTCTGGCGGGGGCCAGCCGGATCGGAAGCTCGGCCACCGCGGGCTGGGGGGATGCCGTCGGTCCGGGAGCTCTGAGGCTGGCGGAGCTGCTGTCCTGATCGAGGGGCGGTCAGACCGCCGGCTCGATCAGCACTTCGCGCGCCATGACGCGGGCCAGCACGTCGGCCTGCTCCTGCGCACCCCAGCATTCGAGCGACAGGTCCGCCCCGGCGTAGCGCGGCACGGCCTTGATTGTCAGGCGCGTGGGGCACAGCTCGATGGCCACCTTCTCGACGATGGCGGTGTGGCCCCGATCGAGTCCCTCGGCGATCCGCAGCATGCCGGCCAGGCGCCGCACGATGGCGCGATCCTGCTTGGGCAGGACGGCGAATTCGGGCTGATTCTTCCGGGGACCGCGCCGGCGGTGGTAGCGGCTCACGAGGGCCACAATCTGGCGCTCGCGCGGGGAGAAGGGGAGCCGTTCGCCGTGGAGGATGAGCTGATAGCTGTGCTTCTGGTGCTTGCGGTAGCTCACCAGCTGGCCGACGTCATGCAGCAGCCCCGCGGCCTCGAGGAAGCCCCGCTCCTCATCCGCGGCCCCCAGCTTGTCGGCGAGCAGGTCGAACAGGTTGAGCGCCAGAATCCGGACATGCTCGATATGCCGCCGGTCGCAGTGGCAGCGTTCCGCGAACTCGCGAATGAGGCGGAGCGGCTCGACCGCCGCGGGGGCGCTGTCGGCGCCGGCCATGTCGAGCAGCAGCCCTTCCCGCAGGCCGAAAGCACTCACCTTCACTTCACGGGCCTCGATCCGCTCGAGGAGTTCCGCCGTCACCGCCAGCCCGGCGACGATGATGTCGGCGCGCTGCGGGTTGAGGCCATCGACCTGGGCGCGCTTCTCCGGGCTCAGCCCCCCCAGCCAGTCGAGCAGATGCTCCACTTCGGCGATGCTCACCGCGGATCCGTGGACCGGGTCGGCGGCGGACATCCCCCGTCTCGCC
This sequence comes from uncultured Gemmatimonadales bacterium, assembly GCA_963817435.1. Classification (GTDB taxonomy): domain Bacteria; phylum Gemmatimonadota; class Gemmatimonadetes; order Gemmatimonadales; family GWC2-71-9; genus JADJOM01. The sequence goes on along the minus strand of CAWFNY010000002.1, from coordinate 603,847 downwards.
GCTGCCATCCGGGCGAGATTGGTGAATGACCCCCCGGAGCCGATCAGCCGGGTCGCGCTCCAGTCGCGGAGCGGCAACTTCCGGCGGAATTGCCGGCCCACGTACTCGCGCAGCTTCTTGATCGCCGCCCGCTGATCGGGCTGTCCTGCGAGGTGGAGTTCGGTCAGTCGCACGGCGCCGAACGGCAGCGAGAGGCTGTGCTCGATCAGGCCGTCCACCGCGCCGATCAGTTCGAGGCTTCCGCCCCCGATGTCGGCAACGACGGTGCGCCCGCCCTCGAGGGGGAAATGATGCGCGACTGACCGGTAGGAGAGCGTCGCCTCGGTCTGGGCGTCAATGATCCGGAGATCGAGGCCGACCTCGGCCTTCACGCGGCGGATGAACTCCTCACCATTGGTCGCCTCACGCACGGCTGCGGTCGCCACGGCCGCGATGCGGGTCACCCCGCGCCGTTCACAGACCTCGTGCATGAGCCGCAGCGTGTCGATGGCCCGCTGCATCGCGCCGGGATCCAGCCGCCCGGTCTGGGCGACCCCGGCCGCGAGCCGAGGCTGCTCCTTCACCTCGTCGATGACGGTCAGTCCCGAGTGGGGGCCGTACTCGGCGACGAGGAGCCGGATCGAATTGGAGCCGACGTCGATCGCCGCGAGGCGCTCGCGCCGCTCCGGGAGAGGGACCACACTCATGCGGATGCCGGGCTCCGGTGCTGGCCGGAGGCCCGGGGTTCCCCCGGTCCTCGGCGTGGTGCTTGATGGACTTGCCCTCCACCAGAAAGACCACGTCTTCCGCCACGTTGGTGGCGAGATCGGCGATCCGTTCCAGGTTGCGGCTCACGAGGAAGAGTTCCATGCCCGCGCCAATCATGTGCGGGTCCTCCATCATGTGGGTCAGCAGGATCCGGAACACCGACCGGTGAAGGTTGTCGACCTTGTCATCCCGAAGGCAGATCTCCCGGGCCTCGGCCGCATCGCCGCGAATGAAGGCCTCGAGCGCATCGGAGAGCATGTCGCGGGCCAGCCGCGCCATCTCGACGATCTCGGGCTCCGGCGTGATCGGACGGGCCTGGGCCAGCCGGTCGGCGGACTGGGCGATGTTCACGGCGTGGTCGCCGACCCGTTCGAGGTCGTTGGAGATCTTGAGCGCGGAGGTCAGCATGCGGAGGTCGCGCGCCATGGGTTGCTGCAGGGCGAGAAGGTTGATGCAGGTCTCCTCGATCTCCATCTCCATGGTGTCGATCACCCGGTCGCCCAGGATCACGCTGCGGGCCTTGCTGCTGTCCCGCTCCAGCAGCGCCTCGACCGCCAGCCCCAGCGCCGCCTCGGCCTCGCCTGACATGGTCAGCAGGCGGACCTTGACGTCGTTCAGCTGGTCGTGAAAATGGCGGTGCATGTCGACGCTCATCCGAATCTCCCGGTAATGTACGCTTCCGTCCGCTCGTTCGCCGGGGTGGTGAAGAGCCGCTCGGTCTCGCCGAACTCGATCATCTCGCCGCGGTCGAAGAACGCGGTCTGGTCGCTCACCCGTGCCGCCTGCTGCATGTTATGCGTCACGATGACGATGGTGTAGGCCTTCTTGAGTTCGAAGATCAGCTCCTCGACCTTCTGGGTCGCGATCGGATCCAGCGCGGAGCAGGGCTCGTCCATCAGCAGCACCTCGGGCTGGTTCCCGAGCGCACGGGCGATGCAGAGGCGCTGCTGCTGGCCGCCCGAGAGCCCGGTGCCGTCGGAGTCCAGACGGTCCTTCACCTCGTCCCAGAGCGCCGCCTGGCGGAGGCAGCGCTCCACCAGGTCGGGGAGATCGCGCTTCGCCACCAGGCGGTTGAGCGCCGGGCCGTACGCGACGTTGTCGTAGATGGACTTCGGAAACGGATTGGGGCGCTGGAACACCATGCCCACCCGCTGCCGGAGCGAGACCAGATCCACGCCGGGGTCCAGCAGCGACTGGCCGTCGAGGGTGAGCTCGCCTTCGTAGCGCGCCGTCGGGATGAGATCGTGCAGCCGGTTGATGGAACGCAGGAACGTCGACTTGCCGCAGCCCGACGGGCCGATGATCGCGGTGACGGCGCGGCGCGGAATCTCGAGCGTGATGCCCTTGAGGGTCAGCTTGTCGCCGCCGTAGGAAAAGCGGAAGTCGCGCGCGGCGATCGCGGTAACCGCCGGCTCGGCCGGCGCCGCAGCGGCGGTGCGCGGAGTGAGCGTCGTGCGCAGCATCGGCAATGCGGGCTGCGCAGGAACGGCGGCGGGTGCCACGTCGGCATTGGGCGCCGGGGCCGGGCGATCTTGGGTCATGGTTTTCATCCGAAGCGTCCCGTGATGTAGGCTTCCGTGCGCTCTTCCTTCGGGGCCGTGAAGATCTGCCGGGTGGGCCCGGTCTCCACCATCGTGCCCATGTAGAAGAAGGTCGTGGTGTCGCTCACCCGTGCCGCCTGCTGCATGTTGTGGGTCACGATCACGATCGTGAAATCCCGTTTCAGCTCGAAGACCAGCTCCTCGATCCGCTGCGTGCCGCTCGGGTCGAGCGAGGCCGTCGGTTCGTCCAGCAGCACGACCTCCGGGCGCGGCGCGATGGTCCGCGCGATGCAGAGCCGCTGCTGCTGCCCGCCGGAGAGCGCGATCGCACTGGTCCGGAGCCGGTCCTTGACCTCGTCCCAGAGGGCGGCGCGTTGCAGCGACTCCTCCACGACGGCGTCCAGCTCCCGCTTCGGCAGCCGGCCGTTCAGGCTGAGTCCCGCGGCCACGTTGTCGTAGATCGACATCGTGGGAAACGGCGTCGGCTTCTGGAATACCATGCCGATCCGGCGCCGCAATTGCATCGGACTGACCCGGCTGCCATAGATGTCCTCGCCGTCCAGCATGACCCGCCCCGTGATCCAGCCGCCCTCCGTCAGTTCGTGCATCCGGTTGAGCGTGCGCAGATAGGTCGACTTCCCGCAGCCCGACGGCCCGATCAGCGCGTTGACGGTATTCGCCCGGAACTCGAGGGAGACGTCCTTCACCGCGGTGAATTTGCCGTACATCGCCGTCAGCCGATCCGTCGCCAGGCAGACCCGGGGTTCAGCCATTGAGCCCGAACCTCCGCCGAGTCGCGAGTCGTGCGAGGAGACTGAGGACCAGCACCACCAGGATCAGCACCAGGGCAGCGGCCCAGGCGAACCGGTGCCACTCCTCATACGGGCCGGTCGCGTACTGGAATACCGTCAGTGGCAGCGCCGCCATCGGCTGATTGATGCTGAGCGAGAAATACTGGCTGCCCAGAGCCGTCAGCAGCAGCGGGGCCGTCTCCCCGGCGATGCGGGCGACCGCCAGCAGGCCTCCCGTCACGATACCCGGCAGCGCCGTGCGCAGCACGATCTTGAGGCTGGTCCTCCAGCGGGAGTAGCCGAGCGCGAGCGCGGCCTCCCGAAGTGAATGCGGCACCAGCTTGATCAGCTCCTCGGTGGTGCGCATGACCATCGGGATCATCAGCATGGCGAGGGCGCAGCTCCCGGCCAGGCCGGAAAAGTGCTTCTGGCGTGCCACGATCAGGGTCCACGCGAACACGCCGACCACGATCGATGGCGTTCCGTTCATGACGTCCGCGATGAAGCGCGACGCTTTCGCGAGGCGGGTCCCCGGATACTCGGCGCAGAAGATCCCCGCGGCCACGCCCACCGGGACGCCGACGAGGCTCGCGACCCCCACGATCATCAGCGTGCCGACGATGGCATTGGCGACGCCCCCCCCGGTCTCGCCCGCCGGCACCGGCGTCCTCGTGAAGAACGCCCAGGAGAGGCTGCTGGCGCCCTTGACCACCAGATTGAGCAGGATGAACAGCAGCGGGAGCACGGCGATGATTACGGCGAGGATCATCATCCCCACCATGAAGTTGCTGATCCAGCGGCGGAGGATGCGGCGGTTCATGTGGCCTTCCCTCCCGGGGCGCGGCTCGAGACCCGCCAGATGAGGAGCCGCGCCCCCGCATTGACCAGCACCGTGATCAGGAACAGGGTCAGCGCGACGTAGGCCAGGGCGGCGAAGTGCATGTCGGTTGCCGCCTCGGAGAACTCGTTGGCGATCACCGCGGCCATGGTGTAGCCCGGCGCGAAGAGCGAAGCGGAGATCGCGTTGCGATTGCCGATCAGCATCGTCACGGCCATCGTCTCGCCCAGCGCGCGTCCCAGACCGAGAATGATGGCACCGATGATGCCCGAACGGGCATAGGGCACGATGGCCGACATCACCGCTTCCCACCGCGTGGCGCCGAGGGCGAGCGCCGCCTCCCGCTGGCTGCCCGGCACGGCAGTGAGCACCTCGCGCGCGACCGACATGATGAACGGCATGATCATGATCGCGAGGATGATGCTCGCCGACAGCATGGAGGGGCCGTAGATCGGCCCCTGGAAGAACGGCAGGAAGCCCAGCGTCTCACGCAGGAAGGGGAAGACGACCTTCTTGAGGAGCGGGATCAGGACGAAGATGCCCCAGAGGCCGTACACCACACTGGGAATCGCCGCGAGCAGTTCGATGACAAACGCGACCGGCTGCCGGATGGCCCGGGGCGCGAATTCGGTGAGATAGATCGCCACGCCCAGCGAGAGCGGCACGGCGATCAGCAGGGCCAGAGTGGAGGAGAGCAGGGTGCCGACGATGAGCGGGAAGGCGCCGAATTCCTCCGCGACCGGGTCCCAGGTGCTCCCCGTCAGGAAGCCGAGGCCGTAGCGATGGATCGCGAGTTGGGCACCGGTATACAGCTCGATGATCAGGAACACCATGAGCACCGGCACCGCGAGCGCCGCCAGCATCAGCGCGCCCTTGAAGACCCGGTCGCCGATGTGGGTGCCCTCGAGAGTCACGGAGGGCGTGGGGTCCGGCTCGGGCTGGGTGGTCGTGGCCATGGCGGGGATTGTACCGGCGCCAGCCGGTTGATCGGTCACGGCTTTGTAACAGACGTGTCACGTGGATCTACAGTGGGCCGAATGCGACAAGACGACGGGAGGTCAGGGCTCCCGCCGCCTTGTCCACCGATGCTGCCGGGAGTGGCTCGCTCGCCACCGCCCGGCAGCACCATATGGTGCTACTTCAGGGTCTTCATGCGGGCCAGCTCCAGCGCGACGACTTCCTTCGGGAGCGGCGCGTACTCCAGTCCGGCCGCCATGTCCTGGGCTTCCGGCGTGACCATCCAGGCCAGGAAGTCATGCAGCGCCTTCGCCTTGGTGGCGTCCTTCATCTTGGGCCGGATCAGCAGCCAGGTGAAGGAAGAGATCGGGTAGGCATCCTTGCCCGGGGCGTTGGTGATCGACACCCGGAAGTCGGTGTTCGCGGAGAACTTTGCGCTCGCCGCGGCGGAGGTGACGCTTTCGAGCGAGGGCTCGACGAAGCTGCCGGCGGCGTTCTTCACCTTGGCGTAGGGGAGCTTGTTCGCCACGGCGTAGATCAGCTCGACGTACCCGATGGCGCCTTCGGTCTCCTTGACCTGCTGGGTGACGCCCTCATTGCCCTTGCCGCCGAGTCCCGCCGGCCAGTTCACGCTGGTCGCGTAGCCGACCTTGGCCTTCCAGTCGGGCGATACCTTGCTCAGATAATCGGTGAAGATGTAGGTCGTCCCCGACCCGTCCGACCGGTGCGCCACGATGATGTCGGCGTTCGGGAGCTTCACGCCCGGGTTGAGGGCGGCGAGACGGGCATCATTCCACTTGGTGATCTTTCCGAGGTAGATGTCCGCGATGACCGGGCCATCCAGATTGAGCTGCACGCCCTCGAGTCCCGGCACGTTCCAGGTGAGGACCACGGCTCCCATGACGGTGGGCAGGTGGAGCACCTGGCCCTGGACCGCGGCCATCTGGTCGTTGGTCATCGGACCGTCCGAGGCGCCGAAATCGACGGTGCCCTCCGCGTACTGCTTGATCCCGCCGCCGGAGCCGATGGACTGATAGTTGATCTGGACGCCGGTCTTCTTGTTGTACGCATCGAACCACTTGCTGTAGATCGGATTCGGGAACGTCGCCCCGGCGCCGGTGAGCTTCACCTGCGCGGCGGCCGGCATCGCGACCGCCGTGAGTGCGCCCAGGATCGCCAGGGACTTGAGAACTCGCTGCATGGTATGTCGTCTCCCAGAGGGGTGTGTGAAGCGCTGCATCAGAAGGTGAACTGGGCCTGGAAGTAGCCCGTGGACCGGGTCGCATTCTGAGCGTTGGTGTAGTTGCCGCCCTGAATGCTCATGTTGTCCACGTCGGCGAGCAGGCGGAAGTTCGGGTTCACCTGATACGAGACACCACCGATGACCCGGGTCTGCCGGTCGTTGGTGGCGCTGCTCGCGGTGTTGGGATCGGTGATGTCGACCCGGCCGATGATGCCGAACTTGGAGTTCGGGATCAGCACCGTGCCATAGCCGCTCAGCACCCGGCCGGTACGCTTCGAGACGGCGGTGACCGCCCCGAGCCCGGTGACACTGTCGCGCGTCGCGCCGTACTCGCCGACGAGGGTGATGGCCTTGGACTTGTAGGAGAGCATGCCGAGGTAGCGCTCACGCTGGCCGCCGGTCGTCGGCTTGCCGTACTGGCCGTAGGCGGTCAGGCGCAGCCCGCCGACCTTCCCGGGCAGATCAGTGTTGAGCAGCTTGAACGACACCCGCGCCATCAGGTCCTTCCGCTGGTCGCCCGGTGCATTGGCGTAGCCCTCGCCGTTGTAGACACCTACCTGCATGTTCACCTTGTCGTAGCCCCAGTTGCCGTCGATCCCGGCGCCGAAGTCCGACGACGTGACGTAGCCGCCGCGCTCCATGGCCATGGCGCCCTGCATGCGGTAGTCCCACATCGACTCTTCCCAGTCGAGGAGCGGTGTGTGGATCTGGCCGATCTTGTAGGTCAGTGCGCTGTTCGCGGGGGTCCAGGCGAGGTAGGCGTACTTGAGCCGGAAGGAAAGCTGGTTGCTCGCGGCCTTGCGCCCATCGATATCGGCGGTGATGCGGGTCGTGAACCCGGCCGGGAACTTGCCGATCACGTTGATGTAGGAGCGGCTCACATCAAAGTTGTTCTGGTGCCCGGTCCCGGCCAGTGACGAGTCCTTCTTGAGCTGGTAGTAGTACTGCGCGTACCCGACGCCACTGACGCTGATGGTCGGGGCGCTGACGGCCTGTGCCGCAGCCTTGGCCGTGGGGCCGAGAGCGAGTGCGGCCAGGGACACGACCGCCAGCGTACGGTTGAACGACATGTGAGTTCCTCGTCCGAGAGTGATTCCAGGCCGTCGCGGCCCAGTGCCGCGATCGACTGGACCCAAAGGAGCCGGTGATGCGTCACGCTCGGACACACGCGCAGTAACAGACCTGTAACTTCGAGAGGAAAAATTGGCTCGCCACGGGAAATTTTGGCGCAAGCCGTCGACCAACCGCTCGCTCGTCACGAATAGGCCCCGTTGAGGCCGGGTTACCGGCCACTCGGGGTGAAATCGGCGAAGGGGTCGCGAAAGAGGGTGTCCTCGGAGCCGAGCAGCCGGAGGAGGGCCGCGTTGAGCGGGGCCGGGACCGTCGTGGTCCCGACCAGGCTGCCCGTAACGGCCCGGCCCGCCTCCCCCGGGTGTCCGCACTCGTTCTTCGTGGTGTTCAAGCCCATACGTACTCCGTGAGAAACGCTTCGTGAATCACGCGCCCCTCATACTGAGCGGGTGCCGTGCCGCCGAACCCGTGCAGGACCGTCGGCGGAATATCGAGCAGGTGTGCCGGACCCACGCCGCCGATCCCCGGAACCACCCGTCCACCGAGGAGCAGCAGCGGAATCGCATCGTTGACCGGATGGGGGTGGTCGTGATCCTGCGCGAGCACTCCGCCGCCGCCATGATCGGCAGTGATGATGACCAGCGCCTCGGGGTCGTCGATGAGCGGGGTCAGGCGGGCGAGCGCCCGGTCGATGGTTTCCGCGGCCCGCAGGTACGGCGGAGTCATCCATCCCCAGGCGTGGCCGGCGATGTCCGCGTCATTCATGTAGGCAACGACGAATTCCCGTACCGGGTTGCCGCCGATGTGCCGCATCGCGGTGTCCATCAGCCGCGCCGGGGCGGCGTCCGCCATCACCAGCCGCGTGGCGCCGCCGAGTCTGAGCAGCATGCCGGCGAGCCAGCGCGCACCACCGCTCAGTTCAGGGATGACGATGGTGGACTCGACCCCGAGGCGCCTGAGCTCCGTGGGAAGAGGACGCAGTCCGCGCAGTCTGGTGAGCGAACCGAGCCCCGCCGACCGCAGGCCATGCCGCTGCGGGGAGACCCCCGTTCCCAGCGAGGTCAGAGCGGCGACCGTGATGCTCGGCCGCACCGTGCTGGCCGACTCGGCGCGCCACGCCCGCGTCATCAGCGCCGAGAGCACCGGCATCCGCTCAGGGCTGACCGCATCGGGCCGCAAACCATCGATGACCACCAGGATGATCTTCTGATACAGACCCTGCACGTGAACTCCTCCTCGAGAGGTGGCCTAACGATGCCCGTTCAATGTCACGTTCCGGTCATCGCGTGGTTCCGGCCAGGGCACGGCATCCGCGGCTTCCGTCGCGACCTTGACGCCTGTCGCGCGATCGTGACTCGATCGTGGCCCCACCGCAACCGCATGGCGTCAACCTTCGCGCCATGCGCATACTCTTCTGCACCGACACGTTCCTCCCCGAGATCAACGGGGTCACCACGGTCCTGGCCACCATGCGGGACGGCCTCCGGCGTCGAGGGCACGAGGTCTTCGTGGCCGCGCCCGCGTATGGGCCGGTGACCGGGGACGAAACCCGCGTCCTCCGGCTCGGCGCGTTCCCCTGCCCGGGATACCAGCAGGTCCGGCTCTCCTGGCCCTGGGGGCGCGGGCTCGGCCGCCGCTTCGATGCCTTTCAGCCCGACCTGGTGCACGTTGTCACGGAGGGCCCGCTCGGACTCTTCGGTCGTCAGTACGCCCGGCGCCGGGGGCTGCCGCTCGCAACGTCCTTTCACACCGACTTTCCGCGCTACGCCGCGCGCTACCTCGGCTCGTTCGCGGTGCGTCCTACTCGCGCCTGGCTGCGATGGTTCCATCGGGCGGCCCGCCTGACGCAGACGCCGAGCCACGTGACCCGGAGCGAGCTGCTCGCGCTGGAACTCGCCAACGCCGTCGTCTGGGGGCGCGGCGTGGAGACGTCGTGGTTCCGTCCCGAGCGCCGCTCCGAGGCCCGTCGCGCCCTCCTCGGTGCCACGGGCCGGGTGCTGGTACTGCACGTCGGCCGGCTTGCCGTGGAGAAGGACGTCGCGACCCTGATCGCGTCCTTCCAGGCCGCGCACGACCGGCTCGGTGAGCGTGCGGTCTTCTGCGTGGCGGGGGATGGACCATGCGCGGGTGAGGTTCGCGCCGCGCTGCCGTTTGCCAGACACCTCGGCTTCCTCGCACGCAGCACGCTCGCGGACCTCTACGCGGACGCGGATCTCTTCGTCTTTCCGTCGCCGACGGAAACCTGCGGGCTGGTCGCGCTCGAGGCGCTCGCGTCCGGGGTGCCGGTGATCGGGGCGAACGCCGGCGGCATTCCCGAGAGCGTCAGGCACGGCCTCACGGGGGCGCTCGTCGCCGCGGGCGATGTGGCCGCGTTCCGGGACGCGATCGAACAGCTGGTGGAGGATGAGGAGCAGCGAGGGGCGATGAGTCAGGCGGCGCGCGCCTTTGCCGTCGGTCGCGACTGGGCCCGGGAGCTGGACGAACTCGAGGCGGCTTACGCGAAGCTCAGGTATACGGCCACCGCCGCTGCCGCGCCGAGTGCCTGGCCCACGACCACATCCGTGACGTAGTGCACCCGGAGGTAGACCCGTGAAGCGCCAATCGCGAGGGCGAGCAGCACGCAGGGGATCCCCGCGAGCGGAGCGGCAAGCAGCACCGGGATCGCCAGCGACATTGCCGCCGCGGAGTGACCGGAGGGGAAGGAGAAGTGGTCCGGCAGCTTCGCCAGCGCGACGAGCTGCGGCCTGAGGACGGAGGGGCGCGGGCGCACCACCGTGCGCTTGAGCACCTGCACCGCGAGGTGGGAAAACAGGTTCGCCATGCCGGCGACGAGGCCGAGATGGCGGGTATCAGGCAGCGTGATGAGCACCAGCGCGGCAGCGACGGTGAAGCTGGCGCCGCCGAGATGGGTCACGACCCGGAAGGCGCGATCCGCCCAGGGCGGAGCTTCCCGGCGAGCCAGCGCGTCCAGCAGCCGGTAGTCGTGCAGCGTGAGCCGATCAAACATCGTCCGCAGAGCATCCTCCTTGTACCATTGCGGACAAGTTTCATCCGCCGCGATCACCGGAGAATGTCAGGCGGGTCACGATCGGGTATCGGTGCGCTCCGGGAACCAGCAGCTGATCACGGTGCCGGCGCCGAGATCGCTCGCCGCCGAGACGTGGCCGCCATGCGCCTCGATCAGGTGCCGCACGATGGCCAGGCCGAGGCCGGTGCCGCCCTCCTCGCGGGAACGATGCGGGTCCGCACGATAGAACCGCTCGAAGATGCGGGGCAGGTGTTCATTGGGGATCCCGCTGCCGGTGTCCCGCACCCGGAGGGTGACGCCGCCGTGCTCGTGGGCGGTTTCGAGGGTGATGCTGCCACCCGGCGGGGTATAGCGGAGCGCGTTGTCGAACAGGTTGCTGAGAACCTGGCGCAAGGCGTCGGCGTCCGCCTGCACCACCTCCGCGCCCGGACCGATCCGGGTCTCGAAGCTCACCCGCTTCTGTCTCGCCCGTTCGGCAAGCAGCGACCAGACCTCCCGCGCCACCAGCGCGGCTTCGAGCGGTTCCGGCTCGGGCTGCCAGCGTCCTGACTCGATGCGGGAGAGGTCGAGCAGGTCATCGACCAGCCGCTGCATCCGGCGCGCATTGCTGAGGATCACCGCGAGGAAGCGGTGGGTCGTTTCCGGGTCCGGCTGCTCGCTGGCGAGCGTCTCCGCGTACCCGGAGATCGAGGTGAGCGGGGTCTTGAGCTCGTGGGACACGTTGGCGACGAAGTCACGCCGGACCATCTCCAGCCGCCGCAGCTCCGTCACATCATGGAGCACCAGCAGCGCGCCGCCCTGCGGCAGGGCGCGGCCGGAGAGCAGGACCGACTGCCCGGCGAGGTCGAGCTCCCGCTGCGGCACCGACTGTCCTTCGAGGAGTGCATCGACGACTTCCCGCGCGGCCTTGGCGCGGAAGAGCTGGTCGAGCGCCGGCAGGACGTCGCCGGGACTGTACCCCAGCAGCCGGCGGGCGGCGCCGTTCGCCGTGAGAATCCGTCCGCGTGCGTCGGCCGCGATCACGCCCTCCACCATCGCCTCGACGAGCGCGGCGCTTTCGGCCCGCTCCTGGCGGAGGTCGGCGAAGCGCTGGTCGAGCTGGTCGTGCATGTCGCGCAGGGCGCGGACCAGGCCGTCGATGTCGGGAATGCCGGAGCGCGGAAACCGGGGTGTCGCGCCCTGGGCGATCGCCCGGGCAGCCTGGGTGATGGCGGTGAGCGGCTGAGCGATCGAATTGCCGGCGAGCAGCGCCAGGACCGCGCCCAGAATCAGGGCGACCGCGGCCGCGCCCAGGATGGACCGCTGGGCCCGCCTGACAATGGCGTCCGCCTGGAGCAGCGGAGAGGCCACGCGGACGACACCGGGCCCACCGGGGACGGCCACGTACAGCAGTGGCTTGCCGATCGTCGCGCTGGTCCTCCGATCGCTGCCGATCCCGCCGGCGAGCGCCGAGGCGACTTCGGGCCGGTGGCGGTGATTTTCGATCGTCGGGATGAGTTCGCGCGGCTCCTCGCTCTCCGCGCGGATTCGGCCGCTGGAGTCGATGACGGTGAATCGGAGCCCCGTCGAGCGGGAGAGCTGCTCGACGGCATCCTGCCACTGCAGCGAATCGGCCGGCAGCGCCCGCGCCGCGAGCAGGGCTTCCCGCTCCAGATTGTCCCGGATGTCGCGCTCGAGATCCGACCGCAGCGCCACCTCGCCGGTGAGCACCAGGGTCGAGATCGTCACCACAATCACGAGGAGCACACCCGCGACGAGTCGCCCGGCGAAGTTCATCCGCGACGGCTCCCCCGTTCGGCGCCGCGGAAGCGGTAGCCGAAGCCGCGCACCGTTTCGATGAGATCGCCCGAGTCGCCGAGCTTGGACCGCAGCCGCTGGACGTGCATATCCACCGTCCGGGTCTGGATGTCGGGCTGGGCCTCCCAGACCGTCTCGAGGAGCTGCGGCCGCGTCTGCACCCGCCCGCGCCGCTCCACGAGGGTGAGCAGCAGCTTGTACTCCGTGGCCGTCAGCTCGATCTCCTTGCCATCCACGGCCACCCGATGCGCCGAGCGGTCGATGGCGATCGGTCCGGCCGCGAGCGTCGAACCGCCGGAGACGGCGGGAGCGGCGAGCCGGCGCAGCAGCGCGTTCACCCTCAGGGCGAGCTCCGCCGGGGAGAACGGCTTGGTGAGATAATCGTCGGCGCCGAGCGAGAGGCCGCGAATCCGATCCGGCTCCTCCCGGCGCGCGGTGAGCAGAATGACCCCGACGTCCTTCGTCTCTTCCCGCCGCCGCAGCTCGGCCAGGACATCATAGCCGGAGACGCCCGGAAGCATCACGTCCAGGATCACGATGTCCGGACGTTCCTCCCGCGCGGCCTTGAGCGCATCGGGCCCGTTCGCCGCGGTGGAGACGCGGTATCCGGCCTTCGCCAGATGGTAGGCGACCAGCGCGGTGATGTCCGGCTCGTCGTCCACGACGAGGATGCGGTGACTCATGCGGGGCGTCCTTCCATCTCCGATTCGTTCCTGTGGCGGGCGTTCTGACGGCTGCGCTCCAGGGCGCCGGATCGCTCCTCCCGGAGGCCGGGGTCCTGCAGCGCCGCGTCCAGCACCGCGTTCAGCACGCGGCCGAGCGGTTCCGCGGGCCGGCGCAGGCGGTACAGGACGAACTGCGCGATCGGCGTGTCGCGCACCAGCCCGGCATCCCGCAGCACCTTCAGGTGCCGGGAAATGGTGGGCTGCGGGACCTCGAGCAGGGCCTGCAGGTCCGACACGAAGAGCGGAGCGGCCGTGAGGCAGTTCACGATCCGCAGCCGGGTCGGCTCGCCGAGGGTCTCGAGCAGCGCGAGGGTGGTCAGGGACGGCATATGCGGCAAAACGAATACACGACTTGCCCGCCGGGCGCAAGCGCACCGGTGATCCGGCGCATTGCGCGCCGGCGGAGACTGGCCGGATATTCTGGCCATGCCTCTTCTTGCCCTGCTGGCGGGACTCGCCCTGGCGCCGAGCGACACGGTGCGCCTGGTGGTCGTCGCCACGACCGATGTGCACGGCTACGTCACCGACTGGGACTACCTGCAGAACTCGGCGTGGCCCGGCGGACTGACGCGGGCCGCGACGGCGATCGACTCGCTGCGGGAGAAGTATCCGGGCCAGGTGGTTCTGGTCGATGCGGGCGACGCTCTCTCGGGCAGTCCGCTCGCGGCCTACTTCGGGCGGGCAACCTCGCGGGAGCAGCACCCGGTCATCGACGCGATGAACACGATCGGTTACGACGCCGCCACCCCCGGCGACCACGATTTCGATTTCGGGATGGAGGCATTCAATCGTGCGCTGGGCGGCTCGAACTTCGCCTGGGTCAGCGGCAACCTCCGGGTCCTTCCCGAGGATACCCTGGCCCTCCGCTCCTACATCGTCGTGCAGCGCAACGGAGTGCGGGTCGCGATCACCGGCTTCACCACCCCCGGCGCCATGGTCTGGAGCCGGGACAGACTGCGCGGCAAGTTGCGGGTCGACCGCATCGAGCCGGCGGTCGAGCCGGTCCTGCGCGAGATGCAGCAGGACGCGGACGTCACCATCGTCCTGATGCACAGCGGTCTCGACGGCTATTCCTCGTACGACACGACCGGTGTTGGCGGCGAGAATGTCGGTGCGCGTGCCGTCGCCGGGCCGCTCCGCCCCGACCTGGTGGTGGTGGGACACTCGCATCAGGAGATGGCCGACTCGGTGCTTGGCGGCGTGCACTTCGTGCAGCCGCGCCCCGAGGGGCGCAGTCTTGCGGTGGTGCATATCGCACTGGTGCAGCGCGGCGGCCGGCTGACGCCGGCCGCCTACCGGACGGAGCGTATCCCTCTTGAAGACGTCCGCGCGTCGCCCCGGGTGACCCGCCGGCTTCTCGATGCGCACCGGACCGTACTCGGCTGGGTCTCGACCGTGATTGGTGAAACGGGGCACCGCCTCTCACTCGCCGCCGCGCGGGTCGAGGACGTTCCGCTGATCCAGTTCATCCAGTCGGTGCAGCGGAAGGTCAGCGGGGCGGACCTCTCGGCGACCGCCGCGTTCGACCTGCGCGCCGGGCTCGATGAGGGCGAGATCTCGATCGGCGAGATGTTCCGGCTGTATCCCTACGAGCATACGCTCCGGGCGGTGCGGATCAGCGGAGCGGGACTCCGCGCCTATCTGGAGCAGAGCGCGCGCTACTTCTTTGTCGATTCCACCGGACGCATCGCGACCAATCGCTACGTGCCTGGCTCCAACTACGATCTGATCAGCGGAGCGGCATACACCGTCGATCTCAGCCGTCCGGCCGGATCGCGGATCACCCGGCTCGAGGTGCGCGGCAAGGCGGTCGAGCCCACCGACAGCTTCACGCTGGCCCTGACCAGCTACCGCCAGCAGGGCGGCGGCAACTACCAGGCCCTTTCGGGCGCGCCCGTCGTGTACGACAAGGGAGAAGGCATCCGCGATCTGCTGATCGCCGAGATCCGTCGCCGCCACGTGCTCAGCTTCCCCGACTCGCTCAGCGCCGGCTGGAGCCTCGCACCGGCGGACTATGCCAGCCGTGCCCGCGCCCTCTTTGTGACCGGGGGCCGCCCGGCCCCGTCCGCCGAACCAGCGCCCCAGGCCCCGGTGCTCCCGACCAGGCCGAGCCGCGCGGACCTGGCCGCGCGCGATTCCGCGCTCCGCGCCGCCGACCGCGCCGATTCCATCGCCAGGGCGCCGATCACCACACTCCGGCTTCCGGGTGAGCCGGGGCCGGGGAAGAACCTCGCGCGACTTCTCGCCGATGCCTATCGCAACGCGCTGCGCGCGGATCTGGCGGTGGTCGCCATGGATGAAGTCGGAGACCGGCTCCCGGCCGGCGGCCTGACGCGCAGCCAGGTCGCGGCGGCCGCCCTCGGCGACGACCACCTGCTTTCCATCCGGATGACCGGTGCCGAGATCGAAGACCTGCTCGAGAATGTCCTCGCCACGAAGGGTCCCTGCTGCGAAATCTCGGGAGCGGTCGTCACCTACGACGCCAAGGCCAGGCCGTGGCATCGGATGCGCCAGGCGCGCCTGACAACAGGCCGGGAGTTCGACCGCAAGCGCACCTACACGGTCGCGCTGAGCTCCCGTCTCACGCCGAACGATTCCCTGCCGCTCGGCGCGGGCGAATGCACTTCCGACAAGGGGTGCCGTCGACCCGGGCTGCTCTCCCGCTTCGCGGTAACACGAGCCGAACAGACCCCGGCCGAGGTGCTCCTGGAGTACCTGAGACGCCTGCCGCAGCCGGTCACTCCGCCGGAGGACCGCCGCCTGGTGCCGAACCGCTGATGCCGGCCGAGATCCGGGTCTACGTCAATGAACGGGGTTGCACGCTGCCATCCGGCGCGGTTGTCCGTGATGCCCTCGCCGCAACCGTGCCGGAGTTGCTGCCGCTGTGCGACGCCGGCGCGGCGGTGATCACCGACGGTCGGGGGCTGCCGGTCGCGCTCGATGCGCCGATCAGCGGCGGGACCATTCTGCGGGCGCTGCGGTCGAGCCGGCGCGGTGCCGCGGATGCCGATGTCTGAGCGATTCGTCCGGCTGCCGAAGGCGGAGTTGCACGTCCATCTGGATGGTTCCCTCAGGCCCGAAACACTCCTCGACCTGGCCCGCGAGTCCGGCGTGGCGTTGCCGGCCACGGAGCCGGAGGCGCTGCGCCGGTACATGCGCGTCGACGACGCGCGCAATCTCGAGGACTACCTCACCCGCTTCGATCTCACCGTCTCGGTGCTGCAGACCGCCGAGGCCGTCGAGCGGGTCGCGTATGAGATGGTCGAGGATGCCGCCCGTGACGGTGTCCGCTACCTCGAGGTTCGCTACTGTCCCTCACTCAGCCGCCATCGGGGTCTCACGCTCGACGACACCATCCGTGCCGAGCAGCGGGGACTGCTGCGGGGCGAGCGCGAATTCGGGGTGCGGACGGGGATCATCAACTGTGCGCTCAGGCATTTTGAGCCTTCCCGGGCCGAGGAGATCGCGGAGGCGTCGGTGCGCATGCGCCCCGAGGGTGTCGTGGGGTTCGATATCGCGGGCGGCGAGGCCGGCCGCCCGGCCCGGCCGCACGCCCACGCTTTTGAGATCGCCGCGCGCGGCGGGCTCGGCATTACGGTGCACGCGGGTGAGGCGGCGGGGCCGGAGTCGATCGCGGAGGCCATCTTCGAATGCCGGGCCGACCGGATCGGGCACGGCACGCGCCTCTTCGAGGACCCCGAGCTCATGCGCTACGTCCGCGACCGGGAGATCCCGATCGAAATCAACTTGACATCGAATGTGCAGACCCGGGTCGTGCCACATGCCGGCGCCCACCCGCTGAGGCGCTACCTCGACGAAGGCCTGACCGTCACCCTCTCGTCCGACAACTGGCTCATGAGTGGTGTCACCCTCTCGGGAGAATACGCACTCGCGCATCGGGAGCTGGGCCTGACGGATCGTGAGATCCGCACGCTTGCCCTGAACGGCTTCCGCTCGGCATTCCTGGCCCTGCCGGAACGACGCGCGCTCACCGCGACGGCGGCCGGAGTCCTCGACAGGCTCCCATGATGCTCGTTGCCATCCAGGACGCCGCGACCAGGCTGGCCGCGATCGAGACCGGACTCGATCTCCCGCTCGCCGACCGGATGATGGGACTCGTCGGTGTCGCGGCGATGGTGGGTATCGCACTGGCGATGTCCTACCAGCGGAGCCGTGTCAACTGGCGGCTGGTCGTCGCGGGCATCACGCTGCAGGTCGTCATCGGCGTCGTGGTCCTCAAGACCGGCTGGGGCCGCGCCTTCTTCGATGAGTTCGGACAGGCGTTCAATCACCTGATCGGATTTACCCGGGAGGGGGCGCGCTTTGTGTTCGGGGACCTGGTGGACAAACCGGCCTTTCTCGCCTTCAGCGTCCTGCCGACGATCATCTTCTTCTCTTCATTGATGTCCGTGCTGTATCACCTCGGCATTCATGCAGCTGGTGGTGAAGGGCATGGCGTGGGTCATGCAAAAGACCCTGCGCACCTCCGGCGCGGAGACGCTGTCGGCCTCGGGCAATATCTTCCTCGGCCAGACCGAAGCGCCACTGCTGGTCAAGCCGTTCGTCCGGGACTTCACTCCCTCGGAACTCTTCACGGTGATGGTCGGAGGATTCGCCACGGTCGCTGGGGGCGTCATGGCCGCCTACATCGGCATGCTCTCGGGACTGTTTCCGAACATTGCGGGCCACCTGCTCGCGGCCAGCGTGATGAACGCGCCGGCCGGGCTCTACCTATCCAAGATCATTCTGCCGGAGACCGGGGAACCGGTCACCCGGCAGGCGCCCACGATCCGGCTGGGGAAGACCGACGCCAGTCTCATCGACGCCGCCGCGAGCGGTGCGCTCCAGGGCGTCCAGCTCGCGATCAACGTCGCCGCGATGCTCATCGCCTTCGTGGCCCTCATCGCCCTGGTCAATGCGCTGCTCGGATGGGTCGGCGGCTTCTGGGGCCAGCCGACGCTCAGCCTTCCGTGGCTGCTCGGGGAGATGCTCCGTCCGGTGGCGTGGGTGCTTGGCGTGCCATGGCAGGATACGGCGTACGTCGGCGGGCTGATCGGACTCAAGACGACCCTCAACGAGTTTGTCGCGTATGCCCAGTTTGCGAAGGATCTCGGGGCCGGCATCGCGCTCTCGCCCCGCAGCGCCATCATCCTCACGTACGCACTGCTCGGTTTCGCCAATCTCGGTTCGATCGCGATTCAGATCGGCGGGATCGGCGGGCTGGCGCCGGAGCGGCGCAGCGAGATCGCTCGCTACGGTCTCAGGGCGATGATCGCCGGCAATCTCGCGGCGTTTACCTCGGCCGCCCTCGCCGGGATGCTCGTGTGATCCGGTGCCGCCGGCCCGCCTCGTGAACGACACCGTCGCGGTGGTTCGACAGTGGCTCGGCCCCAGACGGCCGACGATGGCGCTCATTCTCGGTTCCGGCCTCGGCCACGTCGCGGGGCGACTCGACGATGCGATCCGCCTCCCATATCGCGAAATCCCCGGTTTCCCCGAGCCCGCTGTCGCAGGGCACGCGGGGGAACTGGTCGCGGGGACGCTCGCGGGGTGCCCCCTGTTGTGTCAGAGCGGCCGCTTCCACGCCTACGAGGGTCACCCCGCGGCGACCGTGGCGCTTCCGGTGCGAGTCTTCGCGACCCTCGGGATCGAGACGCTGCTCCTCACCAACGCCGCCGGCGGCATCCGGCGCGATTTTCGCCCCGGTACGCTGATGCTGATCGCCGACCAGGTGAACCTGAGCTTCCGCAATCCGCTCATTGGGCGGGTGCTGGCCGGAGAGGCGCGCTTTCCCGACATGTCCGCGCCATACGACGCCGAGCTTTGCGCGGTGGCTCACCAGGTCGCTCGGGCCCGCGGAGTGGCGCTCGAAGACGGGGTGTACGCCGGTGTGCCGGGACCGAGTTACGAAACGCCGGCCGAGATCCGCATGCTGGAGCGGCTCGGTGCGGATGCGGTCGGCATGTCGACGGTGCTGGAGGTGGTCGCCGCGCGGGCCCGCGGGATGCGCTGCCTCGGGATTTCCATCATCACGAACCTCGCGAGTGGCATCGGCCACGGCCGGCTCTCGCATGCCGAGGTGATGGTGGCAGCAGAGGCGGCCGGGGATGCACTGGGGCGAGTGCTTGCCGGTGTGGTGGAAGCGGTGCAGCCTCGACGCTGAAGCGTACTCGCCCCTATTCCCGCCGGGCGGCGACGGTATGATTCAGGGGACCGTGTCCTCCGCCGAGGCCCGGGGCCGCACGCATGGCGCGATACACGTAGTCGAGACCATCCTCCACCGCGGATTCGAGATCGCGCCCCAGTGCGAGGCCGGCGGTGATGGCGGCGGAGAGGGTGCATCCGGTGCCGTGCGTGGAGGTGGTGGCGAGCCGGGGACGGGAGAAGCGTCGGGTGCCGCGCGGGGTGACGAGGAGATCGGTCATCGCCTCGGCGACCAGATGACCGCCCTTGACGAGGGCTGCGCCCGCGCCGAGTTCCAGCAGTCGACGACCGGCCTGCTCCATCTGGGCCGGCTCGCGGACCTCCAGATCGGTGAGAATCGCGGCCTCATCGAGGTTCGGCGTGACCAGTGCCGCCAGCGGGAGCAGTCGCTCGCGCACGACCGCCTCGGCCGGAGCGTCGAGGAGCCGGTCGCCTGAGCTGGCCACCATGACGGGATCGCAGACGTAGGAGCTCCAGCCGCGATCGCGGATCGCATCCGCGATCTGGCCCGCCAGCGCGACGGTGGCGAGCATCCCCGTCTTCACCGCGGCCGGCGGGAGGTCTTCCGCGATGGCCTCGAGTTGGGCAGCGACCATCGAGGCCGGCACCGCGTGCACGGCGCGCACCCCACGGGTATTCTGCGCCGTGATCGCCACGATGACGCTGGTGCCGAACACCCCGAATTGATGAAACGTCTTCAGGTCGGCCTGGATACCGGCACCGCCACCGGAATCGGAACCGGCGATGGTAAGCGCAATCTTCATGTGGAAAGCGTGGTGGGCGTGTCGCTGATCAGTACCATCCGGGACCTCCATCGGCGGCGCGCTCGCGAGCGTCGCGCCCTCACGCTTGCCGAAGGAGTCCGGCTGCTGGAAGAGGCGCTGGCCGCGGGGATTTCGGTGCGCGGGGCGGTCACCTCGGCGGCGCTGGAAGGTACACCCCGGGGGGCGGCGCTCAAGCGCCGGCTCGCGCTCGTCGGCGTACCGATCGAGGAGATTGAAGACGATCTCCTGCTTCAGCTCGCCGACACGGAGCAGCCGCAGGGCATCGTTGCCGTGATCGAGCCTCGCGGGTGGACCCTCGACGCGATCCGGCCGGGCCCACGCGGGGTGGTGCTGGTGCTTGACGGCGTCCAGGATCCCGGGAATGTCGGTGCGCTGGCCCGTACCGCGCTCGGCCTCGGGGCCGACGGCCTCGTCGCGCTTCCCGGTACGGCGGACGTCCACAATCCGAAGGCCCTTCGTGGCAGCATGGGGGCGCTCTTCAGACTTCCGACGGTGCAGGCCACCACGGAGGCGTTCATCAGCTGGGCACGCGGCAACGGGCTGTCGCTGTGGACCACGGCGGCCGGGGGAATACCGGTGGACCGGGTTCGGCGTGAGGGCCCCGTCGGGCTGATCCTCGGGAATGAGGGCGCGGGGGTGCGACCCGAACTCGCCGCCGCCGCGACACAGTCGGTGTCGGTGCCCCTGGTTGCCGGAGTGGAATCGCTGAACGTGGCCGTGGCGGCGGGGATCATCCTCTATGAGGTGACGCGTGACCGTTGAGCTGTTCGTGACCCTGGCTGCTGGACTGGTGGGTGCTCTCATCGGCAGCTTCCTGAACGTCTGCATCCTGCGCTGGCCAGCAGAGCAGTCGGTCGTCCGGCCGCGCTCCCGCTGCCCGGGGTGCGGAGAGCTGATCGCCTGGTATGACAACATCCCGGTCTTCTCGTGGCTCGTGCTCCTGCGCGGCCGCTGCCGTCGCTGCCAGACGCCGATCTCGATCCAATATCCGCTGGTGGAACTCGCGAACGCCCTGATCTGGGCCTTCCTGGCCTGGCGGGAAGGTCCGACGCTGACCTTCCTCGCCGGCGCCGTCTTCTTCAGCATCCTGCTCGGCATCACCATGACCGATGCCCGGGAGTACATCATCCCCGACGAGTTCAGCATCGGCGGGCTCGTGATCGGTATCCTCTTCAGCATTCCGGGAGGCTTCGGCGCGATCAGCCACGCCCTGATCGGTGCGGCCACCGGATTTGCGCTGCTCTGGATGGTGGGCGCCCTGGGTACCAGGATCTTCAAGGAAGAGGCGATGGGCGGCGGTGACATCAAGATGATGGCGATGGTCGGAGCCTTCGTGGGTTGGCAGGGCGTGCTGCTGACCATCTTCCTCGGGGCGCTCATCGGCACGCTGGTCTTCGTCCCGCTTTCCCTGATGGGCAAGAAACGACTCGTCCCCTTTGGCGTCTTTCTGAGTCTGGGAGCCGCCGCCACCTGGCTCGCGGGCCCGGCCGTGATCGCATGGTATCGCACCTTCGTCCTGCAATCGTGACCCGTCGCGCGCTGGTGCTGTCCGCCGCGCTCCTTCTCGGAGGGGCCTGTCGCGGTCGCCCGCCCGCCGACGCCGTCGATGCGACCGCCCAGCTGGTAGACAGCCTCGCTCCCGCCGTCGAGAAGGCGGTCGGGCTCAAGTTCCGCTCGCGGCCCCGTTCCGCCGTCCGCAGCCGCGAGCAGGTGCGCGCCTATGTGCTGCACAAGCTCGACCAGGAACTCCCGAGCGAGAAGGCACGCGGGCTGCAGGCGAGCTACCGCCTCCTCGGACTGCTGCCCGATTCGCTCGATCTCCGCACCCTGCTGCTCGACCTCTTCACCGAACAGATCGTCGGCTACTACGAACCCGACTCGACGATGCTGTTTGTCGTGGCCAACTCCGATCCAACGACGCTGCGAGCCGTCGTCGCGCACGAACTGGTGCACGCCCTGCAGCACCAGTACCTGCCGCTCGACTCCATCATGCGGCAGACCGGCGACAATGATCGCCTGACCGCCGCGCAGTCCATCCTCGAGGGCCAGGCCACCCTCGGCGGACTCCAGGTGATGGTGCCCGACCAGAACCTCTGGGCCATGCCGGAGTTCTGGGATACCTATCGGGAACAGTTCCGCAGTCAGCAGCGGACCATGCCGGTCTTCAGCAAGGCGCCCCGGATTCTCCGGGAGAGCATCATCTTCCCGTATCTGGCCGGCGCGGATTTCCTGCGGTGGTGGGCCGGATCAGAACACCGGGACACGGTCCCCTTCGGATCCAGGATGCCAGTCTCGACTGAGCAGATCCTGCATCCCGAGCGCTATGGCCGGGGGGATGTGCCGATCACGCTTCGCTTCGCCGCCGCCGAGCCACGGGTGATGTACGAGGACGTCATGGGCGAGTTCGACATGCGAGTCCTCGCCGCCGACCTCACCAGCGCCTCCGCCAACACGGAAATCCTGACGCCCTTGGCGCTCGGCTGGGGCGGCGACCGCTTCCGCGTCTACGAAACCCCGGCCGGGCCGGCGATGGTCTGGTACATCGCGTGGGACGACTCGACCTCGCGCAGTCGCTTTCAGGCCGGCACCGGTCAGCGCCTCGAGTCCCGCCGGCGCCTCGGCTACCGGCTCGAACTGAGTGCGCAGAAGATCGGCCACCACCCGGGCACTCGCATTGTCATTGCGCCTGAAGGGTGGCTCGGCTGGCGGCGGATCACCGGGATCGAAGTAGTCCCGTAGGAATCAGTGCAGCGTGGGTCGGCCCGGATCGCGGTCGCTGGCCCGTTCGGCGAGCACCGCGGCCATCGCGCGCGCCGAGCTGGACGCCACCTCGAGCACCGTGCTCACGAAGTCGAGACCGAGCCGGAGTTCGTCTTCGGTGAGGCCGCGGGCAGTCCGCATCGCGGCATAGGGACCGCGGGACACTGCATCGGCGAGCGTGTCCGCGACCCGGATCGCAATGGCGTCGCGATCATCGGGGGCGGAGGATGGGAGCGGTACAATGGGCTTCACGACGAACACTCCGGGCTGAGGGTCGAGACAGCCTAGCATCGCACCCTCACCGCTCCGTCAACCTCGCGACGCATATCGGCGCAATTTGACGCCCGCGTGCAGGTTCGTTGGCAGCACAGACTCGCGGGGAAGTCAATTCTCCCCGTCCCCACTCCTGCCGTTGCTGCAGCACCACCCCCCCCTTGCTTGCACGAGCCCGTCGACCTCCGGAACCGCTCCTGCATTCCGCACCGCTTCCGGGGGATCGACCACCACTCAATCCGTGCAGGTGGAGAGGGCTGCGGGGCCGGTCATCCCGCCTCCTGGGGTGCGGTCGTGATGCCCGCCGGGGCGCCCGCTGCGTACGGGACGGGTCGGGGCAGCGAAGGCCGACCCACCAGTGGCTCAACGGCGACCGGCATCTCTCGGAAGGTCTCCATGAGGCGCCCCGGGGTTCCCGGCCAGACGTGCTCGCTCCCGGGCCGCGGGGCAATTGGGCCAAGCCGGGTCGGCCCATGGAGATGGACGGTCTTCTCCCGCAGTTCGAGGCTGGCGGTTCCGCCCGGGAGCTACGGACAACTTTGGCGACCGTGGCTGCGAGGCGGGCCTGGTGGAGACGGCAGGCAATCAGGAAGGGGCGCGCGCCGGGCTTCAGCCCCACGGGCGGCTGACTTGCCTAAGCGGTGTAACCCCTCTATTTTGCGAGGCTTATGTTCGACGAGCTGTCCGCCAAACTCACCGCCGCGCTCTCCAAGCTTACGGGGCGCGGCGTTCTTACCGAGGATGCGGTCAAGGATGGCCTCCGAGAAATCCGGCGCGTGCTGCTGGAAGCGGACGTCAGCTTTGACCTGACTCGCGAGTTTCTCGAACGCGTGGAACAGAAGGCGATCGGCACCCAGCTCCTCAAGGCGGTTCGCCCCGGCGACCAGCTGGTGAAGATCGTCTACGACGAGCTGATCACGCTGCTCGGTGAGAAACAGGCGCCGATTGTGTTCGCATCGGTGCCGCCGACCGTGATCCTGCTGGTGGGACTGCAGGGCTCAGGCAAGACGACGACGGCGGGCAAGCTCGCCAAGCGGCTGAAGCTGGAGCAGAAGGCCCCATACCTGGTGGCAGCGGACGTGTACCGTCCGGCCGCGGTGGATCAGCTGGTGACGCTGGCGAAGCAGGTGGACGTCGGCTGCCACGCGGAGCCCGGCGTGACCGATGTCGTCGGCATCGTGAAGCGGGGCATCGTCGAGGCCGGGAAGGCGCGGGCGCGGACGGTCATCGTCGACACCGCGGGCCGGCTGCAGATCGACGCCGACATGATGGACGAGCTGAAGGCCCTCAAGGCGGCGATCAAGCCGCATGAGATCCTGCTTGTTGCGGACGGCATGACCGGTCAGGACGCGGTGCGCATTGCCAGCGGCTTCCACGAGGCGCTGGGTGTGACCGGGGTGATTCTGACCAAGATGGATGGCGATGCCCGTGGTGGTGCGGCGCTTTCCATCTACGGCGTCACGAAGGCGCCGATCAAGTATCTCGGTCTCGGCGAGAAGCTCGATCAGCTCGAGCCTTTTCGCCCGGACCGGCTCGCGGGGCGGATTCTCCAGAAGGGAGACATCCTCACCCTCGTCGAGAAGGCGCAGGCGACGGTCGATCAGGCCGAAGCCGAGAAGCTGGCCAGGAAGGCGGTCTCCAAGAAGGGCCTGGATCTTCAGGACTTCCTGACCGCGATGAAACAGATGCAGGCGATGGGGCCGCTCAAGAATGTGCTGGGCATGCTGCCGGGGGTGAACTCGGCGATGCTCAAGAGCGCCAATCTCGACGAGAAGCGCATCAGGCACGTCGAGGCGATCGTGCTCTCCATGACCGCGAAGGAGCGCGCCGATCCGGACCTCATCAACGGCTCCCGGCGGCTGCGGATCGCGAAGGGCGCCGGGCGGACCGTGCAGGAAGTCAATCAGCTGCTGAATCAGTTCAAGCAGATGCAGAAGCTGATGAAGTCGGGCGGGAAGGGCATGAAAATGCCCTTCGGCAGGGGCCCCGGGATGTTCGGGATGTAGCAGCGCCAAGGCGTGCCTTGGCGGCTCCTTGACGGCGTTCAGCAGATCAACCAGGACAGGAACAGCATGGCAACTCGCATTCGTCTCCGTCGCGTCGGCCGCAAGGGCGTGCCGCTTTACCGGATCGTCGTGGCCGACAAGGAATCGCCCCGTGACGGGCGCTTCGTGGCGACCCTCGGCACCTACAATCCGCGCGCCGAGCAGAACCAGGACAAGATGACCGTCGACGCCGACGCCGCGAAGGCGTGGCTGGCCAAGGGTGCGACCCCGACCGATACGGTCCGGGCCCTGCTCGAGAAGGCCGGTCTGATCGCGGCGGCCCCGAAGGCGCCGGTCGCTCCCAAGGCCCCGAAGGCCGCGGCCACCCCGAAGGCGTGACGGACCCGGGAAGCGCCCGCTATCTCGCGGTGGGGCGCCTCCGGAAACCGCACGGCCTGAAGGGTGAGTTCTCGATCTTCCCGCTGACCGGCGATCCTGAGGCGGTCTTCTCGCCGGGGCGACGGCTGGTACGGCTGCAGTTGGATGGCACGGTAATCGGCGAGCCCGTGGAAATCGAACGGAGCCGCGGCTATCACCGCGAGTGGCTGATCAAGTTCAAGGGCATCGAGTCCCGCTCCGAGATGGAGACGTGGCGCGGCCAGTTCCTCGCGGCGGCGGCGGAAGAGCTGCCTCCACCGGCCGAGGGCGAGGTCTACGTCCACGAGCTCGAAGGGTTCGCGGTCCGGGGGGAAGATGGCGTGGCGATCGGGCTGGTCTCGGGGATCTATGATCTGCCCGCGGGACTGACGATCGAAGTGCAGGGGCCCAAGCGCGAGTTCCTGCTGCCGTTCAAGAAGGAGTTCGTCCGGCAGGTACTCCGCGAGCAGCGGATGCTGGTGGTCGCGCTCCCGGAGGGATTGCTGGACCTGTGATGCGCATCAGCGTCGTGACGCTCTTTCCGGACGTCATCGCCCCTTACCTCGGGGCGAGCATCCCGGGACGGGCCGCGGCGGCCGGCAAGGTGAGTTACCAGCTGCTGCAGCTGCGGGACTTCACCCACGACCGGCATCGCACGGTGGATGACTACCCGTACGGTGGGGGTGCGGGGATGGTGCTCAAGCCCGAACCGTTCTTCGAGGCGGTCGGGACGCTGGATGAGGAGAGCCGCAAGGGTCCGATCGTGCTCCTGTCTGCACGCGGCAAGCGGTTCACCCACCAGGATGCGGTGCGGCTGTCGCTGGGCGGGACACTCACGCTGCTCTGTGGCCACTACAAGGACGTGGACCAGCGGGTGGCGGATGGGCTGGCGACCGAAGAACTGTCGATCGGCGACTTCGTGCTGTCGGGTGGCGAACTGGCCGCGACCTGCGTGATTGATGCGGTGGTGCGCCTGCTCCCCGGCGTCCTCGGCGATCATGAGTCCGCGTCGGGCGATTCGCACTACGACGGCCTGCTGAGCCCGCCCAGCTACACGCGGCCCCCGGCCTTCCAGGGCCTGGATGTGCCGGAGGTGCTGCTTTCCGGCAACCACGCGGACATCGCGGCGTGGCGGCACGCCGAGGCGGAGCGGCTCACGGCGGAACGGCGGCCCGATCTCTGGGTCGAGTACAGGGAGAAAGAACGCTAGAGCGTGCCGGTGGCACGCCTCACTGATGGATTGCACCAGGTTCGGCAAGCGCGCCCGGACGCGCGCGCAATACGAGGAGAAAATCATGGATCGGATGGCGGCGGTGGCCCGCGAGGGCCTGCGGACGGATATCCCCGAGTTCTTTCCGGGCGACACCATCAAGGTGATGGTCCGGGTTCGCGAGGGCGACAAGGAGCGCCTGCAGGCGTTCGAGGGACTGTGCCTCGGCAAGCGGGGCGGCGGGATCAATGAGACCTTCCGCGTCCGGAAGGTCTCGGCCGGCGTCGGCGTCGAGCGGGTGTTTCCGCTCCACAGCCCGAGTCTCGCGACCATTGAGGTCGTGCGCCGCGGACGCGTGCGTCGCGCCAAGCTGTACTACATCCGCCATGTGAGCGGCAAGGCCGCGCGCATCAAGGAGAAGCGGGAGAACTAGCCGTGGCCGCCGGCGGACTGGCGCCCTCCCTCGCTCGCGAGGAAGTCGCCTGGTCCGGCCGCGCGCTGCTCATCGGTGTTGACGAGGTTGGCCGCGGCCCCCTGGCTGGTCCAGTGGTGGCAGCGGCCGTTGCCTTTCCGCCCTATGCCACCCCCGTGCGCGGCGTGCGCGACAGCAAGACGCTGAGCGCCCGCCAGCGTGCCGCGCTCGTTCCGGGAATTCGCTCCACGGCACTCGCCGTCTCGGTTGCCGCCGCGTCGGTACGCGAGATCGACCGGCTCAACATCCGCCGCGCCACCGCGCTCGCCATGCGCCGGGCCGTGGCCCGCCTGATCGTCTCCGCCGGCTTTCGGGACAAGGCACTCCGCGGCGGCGCGACGGGGTATCGTATCCTGCTCGACGGCCTCCCGATGCCCGAGTGCGGCTTCGAGCACGAGGCGCTCGTGGATGGGGACGCCCTCTGCTATTCGATCGCCGCTGCCGGCATCGTCGCCAAGGAAGTGCGCGACGATCTCATGCGGCGTCTCGCCCGGCGCCATCCGGGGTATGGGTGGGACAGCAACGCCGGCTACGGCACCGCCCACCATACCGAGGCTCTGGCCAGCCTCGGGCCAACCGCACACCACCGCCGAAGCTTCGCTCCCGTGTCCCAATACTTCATCCGGCTCTGATCCCATGCGCACTCCACTCCTCGTGATGCTCACGGCCTGCCTGATCACCCAGGCCCAGCCGGCACTCTCGCAGCAGGCGCCAGCCGACCCGCGGCCCGTGTCCAACGCGGAGCGGATGGCCAACGACCAATACACCCGCAGCCACGACTACGATCTGCTGCACGAGCGGATCGAGGTCGGCCGCTTCGACTGGGACAGCCTGAGCTTCAGCGGGCGGGTGACGGTCTCGCTGCGCGCGCTGCGTCCGGCCTTCGATTCCGTCGTCCTCGATGCCGGCGCCCTGCTCGACATCACGGCCGTGTCGGCGGGCGGCGCCACCCGCCCGGCGCGACTGGCGTTCGAGCACCTGCGCGATACGCTGGTCGTGCACCTGGCGAGGCCGGTTGCCATGGGTGACACCGTCCGGTTCACCGTCGAGTATCTGGGGCGGGTGAAGAATGGAGATGGGCTGACCTTCATCGACGCCGACTCCATCCCGCCGCGCCGCCCGCGCCAGATCTGGAGCCAGGGCGAGGCCGACAACAACCACGACTGGTTCCCGACCTATGACTTCCCGAACGACAAGGCGACCTGGGAGCTGATCGCCACGGTGCCGAAGGGCTTTACCGCCGTGTCCAACGGGTCCCTGGTGACCGATCGCCGGAACCGGGACGGGACCCGGACCATGGGCTGGAGCCAGCGGCAACCTTCCGCGACGTACCTGGTGTCGCTGGTCGTTGCCCCGCTGATCAAGGTCACCGACCGCTGGCGGACGATTCCGGTCGACTACTACGTCTACCGCGAGGACAGCGCGCGGGCCCGTCCGCTCTTCCGGGTGACGCCCGACATGATCGACGTCTACTCGCGACTCACCGGCACCCCGTATCCGTGGGCGAAGTATGCCCAGACCACGGTGGCCGATTTCTTCGGCGGGATGGAGAACGTGAGCGCGACAACCCTGGTCGACTGGCTCCCCGATTCACGTGCCTACGCGGACCGCCCCTGGTACCAGCACATTCTGATTCCGCACGAGCTCGCCCACCAGTGGTTCGGCGACTTCGTGACGACGGAGAACTGGGCGAACATGTGGCTGAACGAGGGATTCGCGGAGTTCATGCCTGGTCAGTACTGGAGCGCGAAGCTTGGCCGCCACGCTGAGGACGACTACTACCTCGACGAATACGAGCAGTTCATGCGGCTCGATCACCGGCGCCGCATGCCGCTCGCCTCACTTGGCTCCAACAACATCTATCCGAAGGGTGCGCTGGTGCTCGAGATGCTGAAGAAGCATCTGGGGGAGCAGCGGTTCTGGGCCGGGGTACACCGCTATCTCGCGGACCATGCGTACGGGGTCGCCACTACGGATGATCTGCGTCAGGCATTCCTCGATGCGACGGGCGAGAATCTCGACTGGTTCTGGGACCAGTGGCTCTATCGCGCGGGCTACCCCGAATTCCAGGTGACGGCCGCCTGGGATTCCACCATCGCCACGGTGACGCTGACGGTGGCGCAGACCCAGCGGGATACCCTGAAGCCGGACAGCACCGGCTTCCGGTTCGAGACTCCTGAAGTATTCCGCATGCCGGTCAGGATCCGGGTCGGCACCAAGACGGGCGACGTGGTCACGTCGGTCCCGCTCGACAGCCGGGAGCAGGTGATTCACGTGTCCGGCGTGCACTCCGCGCCGACGATGGTCGTCTTCGACGACGGCAACACGATCCTGAAGCAGCTCGCCTTCGATCAGCCGACCACCTGGCTCGCGACCCAGCTGGCGCGGGATCCCGATCTGTGGAACCGCAGTTGGGTACTGAATCAGCTTGGAGAGCGGAAGAGTGACTCGGAGGCCCTGGCCGCCCTGCTCTGGGCCGCGACCAGCGCCGACTACTTCCTGACCCGGGTGCAGGCTGTCGGCCTCCTGGCCGAGTTCACGGGACCAGGGGTGAGCGCCGCGCTGCTGCAGGCACTGACGGACACCTCCGCGCAGGTGCGGGTCGCCGCCGCCGAGGCGCTGGGCAACTTTCCGACGCCGGCGGTCGTGGAGGCAGTGCGTCGAAGCTGGGAGCGGGATGCGAGCGATGCGGTCCGCGGAGCGGCGCTCCGTACGCTGGCGCGGCTGGATCCGGCGGCGACGGTGCCGTTGGTGCGGGAAGCGCTGACCATGCCGTCATATCAGGATGCGATCAGCAACGCTGCGGCTTTCGCGGCGGCGCAGATGAAGGATACGAGCCTGGTCGAGGCGGTGGCGGGTATCGCGGATCGGACGAATGGAGGTGTGTTCGCGCTCGCCACCTTCGGCTCGGCCGGGTCGTCGAGGGCACTCGATCTGCTCGGCCGGCAGGTGCTCTCGACCCGGGCGAGCGCCCGGAAGCAGGCACTGCAGGCGTTCCGCTTCGCGCTGCCCCCGGCGATCGCCCGGGAGCGGCTCACCGCGCTCCTCGAGCAGGCGAGCGACGCCGCTGTGCGGCAGGAGATTCAGGCAACGCTGGCGAGGCTACGGCAGTAGCCACCCCGCCACTTCCTTGACCGCCAGCGCCGCCCGCTCCGGGTCGTCCAGATTCGGCACGGTAACGATCGGGGTGTTCTCGCTGAGCCGGGCGAGCGCCCCGGCGTTGGTGCTGGTGCTGCCGTCCGGCTCGTCGGGCTGGTTGAGGACGACGCCTAACACGGGCACTTTCTCCGCCTGCAGGACCCGGAGCGCCATCAGGGTGTGGCCGATCGTGCCGAGCCGGTCCGCCGCGATCAGCAGTACCCGCGCATCGAGGCTATGAGCCAGATCGAGGTGGTTGTCGTGCCAGGTGAGGGGCGACAGCAGGCCGCCCGCCCCTTCGACCAGCAACTGGGTGCCCGGCGTCCTCAGTGCGCGGATGCGCGCCACGAGATCATCATAGTCGACCGTGATTCCAGCCTGGTCGGCCGCGATGGCCGGTGCCACCTGCCCGTGGAGGCGCACCAGCGCGCGCCTCGGTCCCGACTGCCCGGTCGCGGCCGCGAGCCGAATCCCATCTTCGTCCACCCTCGGCGGATCCAGGCAGTCGGTTTCGATCGGCTTGACCGCGATGACCTGCTGACCCGCATCCTTGAGCGCCTGCGCCAGCGCGCAGGTGATCCAGGTCTTGCCCACACCGGTGTCCGTTCCGACGATGAGGGTGATTGGTGGGCCAGCTTCGACGGGAGCCTCCTCACGCGCTGCCGCCGAAGGGCGCGAGGTGCGGGGAGGGGAAGGCCGCTTCCTGGGGGGAGGTGCCATGGACAGGTCTCCCAGATGCCGTCTTCGATGGCATCAACGAGGTGAGTGAGCTCCGTGCCGGTGATCGACGACGGAGGCAAGCAGATGATGGTGTCTCCAGGCGCGCTCCTGGCTACTTCACCGGGTGCATCAGGAAGATCTGCTGGACGGTGCGCAGTCGGGCCGCGTAATCGAGCGTCGTGAGATCGAAGATTTCATCGTCGCTGCCGGTCAGCGCGCTCATGGCCCCGGCGGCGGCTTCCCCGAGTCGCATTTCGGACTTGCGGATGAGCCGGAGCTCCTTGACCTTCTCCACGCTCACGCTCCCCAGCGTGTCAGCCTGACGGAAGATCACCGAATCGCCAGCCAGCCGGACCAGCCGGATGTCCCAGATGTAGTCGCCGCTGTCCGTCGTGATCTGCCAGCGCTCGTCGTCCGGGCTCTGGGCGCAGATCGGGGAGGCGGCTCCACTCAGCAGTACGGCGAGAAGCACCAGGGGAGTGCAGGTGCGCATCGCGGGCCTCCAGTGCGGGTGTGGCCTTGAGTTTCGCTCGCGGGAGCCCCACGTTTGGGGCCGTCGGGGGCGTAGCTCAACGGGTAGAGCAAGAGACTTTTAATCTCTAGGTAGTGGGTTCGAGTCCCACCGCCCTCATCAGGTCACCCCAATCTACAGGGGAACGCCCAAACGAGAAGCCGGGCGTCCGCTCCACGGAGCGGGCGCCCGGCTTTATGTTCGTGGTTGTGGGCGATCAGGGCTGGCCGATCACCTTGGCGGGGATCGCGATGTGCGCCAGAGTCGCCGCGGCGAAGCTTCCGGTGCTCGCGTGGCCCCCCGTTGACTGCCACCCTCGTGTTACCGGACGAGTTCGCGTCGTCGCCGAGTTGCCGATCGGTGTTGTCGCCCCAGCAATAACCCAGACCATCCGTCGTCGCCCGCAGGTGTGCGAGCTGCCGGCGCTGATCTGACTGACGGTCGGCCGCCACCACCGCCGCTCGTGACCACGATCGTCGCGGAGCCCGACTGCCCCTGGGCTGAAGCCGTGATCGTCGCGCTTCCGGCCGCGACCGCCGTGACGAGTCCCGTCTGGTCGACAGTCGCGACGCCGGTGGCGTTGCTGCCCCAGGTGAAGGTCACACCGGTGATGACGGTGCCATTGGCGTCCCGCGCCGTCGCGGTCAGCTGCCCTGGGTCCCGGCGGTGAGGGTGTCGAGGACCGGGGTCACCGTGATGGTGGCCGAATTGTTGTTGTTGTTGGTTCGCTCGGCTGCGGTGCAGCCGAACAAGGTCGCTGCGGCTGCGCCGAGGACGAACAAGAGCCTGGACTTGGTCATGGCCATCTCTGGAGTTGAGGAGTCGCCCCCGCTGAACAGCCCTGCGATCGCGCACGGTAGAGTCGGCAGCAGTTGGCAAAGACTATGCCGTTTGCCTTCACGCCTAAGTTATTCATTGATAGCTAATTAGGGTGCATCATGTCAAGCAGTTTCCCATCCAGCCCCGGCAGACCGGAAGGTCTGAGGCTGATTGCGGCACTTCCCCCAGCAACAACTGCCGAGGCATTCGCCGCCGCTGCCTCACCGAGCAGCGACCCCTTCCTCCTCGCCGCTCGCCCGGCGACATTCCCGCCCTCGGGCGCGAACCCCGCGCATGAACGTTCAGCAGAGGAATCGGTTGTGACCCTGATCTACCTGGATGGACAGTGGCTCGATAAGGATAGCGCCAAGATCTCCGTCTTCGACCATGGCCTGCTCTATGGCGACGGTGTCTTTGAGGGCATGAGGGTCTACGGTGGCCGGACCTTCAGGCTCGCCGAGCACGTCGGTCGGCTCTATGACTCCGCTCAGGCCATCATGCTGAAGGTCCCGATGGCGCAGGAGGAGATGGTCGCCGTGACGGAGGCGGGGGTGAAGCGCAGCGGCCTGCAGGAGGGCTACCTGCGGCACGTGGTCACCCGAGGGGTCGGCGACCTCGGCCTCGATCCGCGCAAATGCCCGGTGCCCTCGGTCATCATCATCTTCGACACCATCGCCATCTGGCCGGCCGAGCGCTACGAGGAAGGGCTCACGCTCGTCACCGCAGGCACGCCGATCAATCAGCGGGAGGCGCTCTCCCCGCGCGTGAAGTCGCTCAACTACCTGAACCATATTCTGGCCAAGGTCGAAGCGACCAACGCCGGCGCCGACGACGCCATCATGCTCGACGCGAGCGGTCATATCGCCGAGGCGACGGGCATGAACCTCTTCGTGCTCAAGAAGGGGGTCATCTACACCCCCGCCGTACACGCTGGATTGCTCAAAGGGGTCACCCGCGATGTGATCATCGAGCTGGCGACGGCCGCCGGCTACCGCCTCGTGGAGACGCTCATCAATCGCTACGATCTCTACACGGCGGATGAGGCCTTCCTGACCGGGACCGCCGCCGAAGTTGCCCCCATCCGGATGGTGGATGGACGGGTGATCGGTGCAGGGAAGGCGGGGCCCGTCACCAAGGACCTCCGCGCGAGGTTCCAGAAGCTGGTTCGCGGCTGAGCTGTACTGCCTGACGAATCCTGACGCGAGGGACCCGGCCCCAGGGCCGGGTCCCTCGTCGCGTGCGGGGCGCGCCCCCTCGTCAGCGGCTCGGACGAACTCCCAATCCCGGGAGACCATCCGTGACCGAATGGTACGACCTGATCGCGATTGGTGGGGGAACGGCGGCCTTCTGTCTGCGGCCGGTACCGCCGACCTCGGCGCCCGCGTGGCACTCGTGGAACGGGAACGCCTCGCCAGCGACTGCCTGCGGAAGGCTGGATTCCGGGCGAGGCACTGATCGCCGGCGCCCGTGCCGCATTCGGACTCGGGAATGGGACCCGCTGGGCGAGCGTGGGTGCGAATCAGGAGGCGTCCACTGGGTTCTGGACTGCGCGACGTCTCGGGCGTTCGGATCTGGGGGAATTCTTCGGTCCTCGGCTTGCAGCCTTTGACAGGAACTCCGTGGCCGCGGATTCGGCCGGGTGCTGACGTTACGGCTCCTGCCGGTCGCGCCATTCAGCCTGCTCTAGTTCGCCTTCGGGCCCCCCGCCATCCGCTGGGCCGACTGTGCCCTCGCCACGGTGATCGCGGCACCCGCCCCGGCACGGTGATCCAGGTCCAGCCTGCCAATGCCCTGCTTTCGGGATCGGCCTCGGCTGGTCACGAGGCCCGGGTCCGGGCAGTGGGAGGCGGGGCTCCTCCTCGCCAGTTTCAGCCTCGGGGCCCGCTGGATGCTCAGCCGTCGGGCGCGGCACGCCTCTTGACAGGTATGGGACCGGGCCGCACATTCGCGCCCCTTGCCTACCCCCTGAGTGTGTGCCATGGCGTGGAGAGAAATTACCATCGGTGAGACGAGATGGGCCGTGGCTCCGGTCGCGGAGCGGGTGGCGAACACCCACGCTTGGCGCCTCGTGCTCAGCTGCCGCTGCGCCGGTGAGGCCCGCCGTCCCCTCTGGGCGGCCACCGGCCTGCAGTCATCGTCCCGGTCCGATCTGTACGCCCAGGCGGATCGGCTCTCGGACGCTCGGGTTGCCGCGGTCGTGGCGAGCCACGTCCAGCCGGCAGTTCAGGCCGACGCCTAGGGGAGCCGTCATGGGTGTCCGCCCGCCCTGAGCTATTCGTGTGGGTCCGGGCGCCGGGTAGCCCAGCGATAGACCAACCCGGAAAGATCTGCCATCAGCCGGTATGCCTGGTGGGGGTCAGCGAAACCCTTCGTCAAGACCACCAGAACATAGGGTCCCCGGCCCGGCGGATAGATGATCGCGGCGTCGTGTGAGATGGCCGTGATCTCTCCAGTCTTGTGGGCCACCCGCACGCCGGCGGGGAGGCCCGCGGGGATTCCCTCATTGAACTCCTGGCCGAGCAGGAAGTCCACCATTCGTGCGGTCTGGTCGCGGGAAGCCGCCTGGCCGCGGGCGATGGCGCTGAGGAGCAGCGCGAGATCTCTGGCCGTCGTGGTGTTGTTGAGTCCCTGGGCGAACGCCTTGTCGTCCTCCACTCCTCGCAGGACCTGGATCGAATCGGCGCCGAGGGCGTGAGCCGTGGCGGTGACCCGGCTGGGCTCCAGACGCTCCATGAGGATGTTGGTTGCCAGATTACTGCTGCGCACGATCATCAGGCGCGCCAGCCGCTCGACGGACTGGTCGTGCCCGGTCTCCTGATACAGGGTCGAGTCGGAATCATCGGCGGAATCCAGCGTGAACGGCGAGCCGTCCACCAGCGAGCGGAAGCTGTTTCGTACCGGAATCATCTGGGTCCAGCTGAGTGCTCCGGCATCGATTCGGCGGGCGAGCTCGATGAGCACCGGGATCTTCATCGTGCTGGCGGCGTGGTACCGCTTGAGCCCGTTGACAAGGAGTGTGTCGTGGGTCACCGGATCGTAATAGGCGACTGCCACGGCGGCAGTGTCGAGGGAAATCCGCGCCTGGAGGGTGGCCTCAAGGCCGCCGGTCTGCTGGGCCATCAGCGACGCCACCTCGAGGGTGGCGAGGAGTGAGAGAAGGCATAAGTTTCGCATTGGAGGCATCTTATTCGCTCGTACGAGTGCGTGCATCAACCCGCTGACCATGGCCGCTGAACCTCGCTTTCCCGACCGCCTGAAGTTCGCCGAGTTCGCCATCGAGCGGCTGCCTAACGGCAGATGCCGCGCGCGGGTGGTGCTTTCGTGGCAGGAGGTCAACGAGTTTGTCGGTGAATCCGAAGGCCTTGGGTCGCAGGCTGGCGAACTCCGGTGCGCCGCCGAGGCCTGCGTGATTGCGCTCGGCAAGGCGGTGAAGGGAGAGATCAAGTTCGAACTCCTCGGGGTCAAGGCCGTGCGCGCCTTCGACTCCAACGTCGTGATCGTGTCGATGGCGATTCCGGATCAGAACGAGACCCACCGGCTGGTCGGCTGCTTCCTCACCGACGACGCCGATCCGACGCGGGGTGCCGCCCTCGCTGTCCTGAACGCGACCAACCGCATCCTCGGCAACCGTTTCTACATGCGCTGACGGAAGGTCGGCGACTCACGCAAGCTGCAGCGCATCTTGAGAAAAGCCCGGTCCGCCGCCATGTGGTCCGGGCGGTTTTTTGCTTCACCAATCCGAAGATCGACCGAAGCGGGGGTTTTCTTTTTCCCTGCTCGCAGGGATTTTGCACTCAATCAGACGCGTGGTTCAGGCGGGTCGTCGACCCGCGCTGGCGGCTCCCCCAGGATACACCAGGATCGCGAACGGGCCTACCCCGGCGCCATCGAAAGGCAGGCAGCTTTTCCATGAGGCATGTGCGTCTACTGGCCCTTCTCGGGGTCGCGGCGGGGTGCAGCGGTGCACCGAAGGCGGCCCCGTCTCCCGCGACGGCCCCCGTGCTGGCGCAAGGGGACACGGCTGCTCCCTCGGTGCAGACCCCGGCCACCCCCGACACTACCCATGGGGCCCGGCGCCTCGCTTCAAGTGCCGCCGCCGCCGACTCTGTCCGCCCGGTGGATCCCGACTCGGCCGCCGACGCCGCCATTCTCGAGCAGCTGGCCACCGCGCATCCTGAGCCTCAGGACTCCGGCAACGAGGATGGGGCGGCGGACGCGGTCCCGGGCGGTGCCAACGGGGCGGCCACCCCCGAGGTTACCTACGATATCGACGTGTCGACCTACGGATCGCACGCACGGGTCCAGTACTATCTGGACTTCTTCCAGGGGCCCGCTCGGGACCGCTTTGCGATCTGGTTGCAGCGTATGCCCCGATTCGAGCCGATGATCCGCGCCAAGCTCCGGGAGAACGGCGTCCCGGAGGACATGGTCTATCTGGCACTGATCGAGAGCGGGTATTCGAACAGCGCCGTCAGCCGCGCCCGCGCGACGGGCATGTGGCAGTTCATGAAGGGCACCGGGAAGCTGTACGGACTGCGCATCGACTCCTGGGTGGATGAACGCCGCGATCCGATCCGCGCGACCGACGCGGCGGCACGCCATCTGGCCGACCTGCGTGATCGCTTCGGCTCGATGTATCTTGCCGCGGCGGCATACAATGCGGGTGCGGGAAAGGTCGGCCGTGGACTGCGGCGGATCGGAGATGACGACGAGGAGGAAGAGAACCCGGACGCGGCGTTCTTTCGCCTCTACGACACCCGGTTCCTGCGTCGGGAGACGAAAGACTACGTCCCCAAGCTGATTGCCGCCGCCCTGATCGCCAAGCAGCCGGAGAAGTACGGATTCGAGAAGACCGTCGGTGTTGCCCCGTTGAGTTACGATTCGATCGTGGTGCCGGACGCGACGGGATTGGACGTGCTGGCCCGGCTTGCAGACACCTCCGTCGCCGCCATGCGCGAACTCAATCCGCAGTTCGTCCGTCTGGTCACGCCGCCCCGCCAGAGCTCACTCGTGCGGCTGCCTGCCGGCAGCGCGGAACTCGTGACCTCCCGGTACGCCGCGCTCGCACCCAAGGATCGGGTCTCGTTCGTCGATCATACCGTGAGCCGGGGACAGACGCTGTCCAGCATCGCCCGGCTCTACCATGTTTCCACGCGGCTGATCGGTGACGCCAACCCCGGCGTCCGGCTGACGAGGATGCGCCCCGGGACACACCTGATGATCCCGACAAGCTTTGTGCCGACCGTGGTGGAACGGGCGAGCGCTCCGGTCACCCGGAGCGCCCGGGCCTCTGCCGTCGGGTCGACGACGATTCGCTACCGGGTGCGCAGCGGGGAGTCGCTATCGACGATTGCGGGCAAGTACGACACCTCGGTCGAGCGTCTGCGAAGCCTCAACGCGATCACCCGCGGCGAGATCCTACGCGCCGGTCAGATTATCCGCGTGCCGGCCCCAACCGCCCCGTTGCCGGCGCGAGACACCTCGCCGGCCTCGACGGAGGCCGGCAAGGCCCATGTCGTTCGGCGCGGAGAAACGCTCTCGGGAATCGCCGCGAAATACCGGGTGAGCCTTTCGGCACTCCGAGATGCGAACGGACTGACGGTGAGGTCGGTGCTGAAGACCGGGGATCGCCTGACGATTCCCCGCTAGACGTTTCGGGCGGAATGAGAACGGCGGGCCGGGTCACAAGACCCGGCCCGCCGTTGTGTTGTGGTGAGCCGTCAGCAGGTCAGTGCATCACGGCTTGCCAGCGGTGTCGTGACTGGTGCCCTTGAGCACCGCCTCCGCATAGCCATTCGACGGGTCTCCGCCCTGCAGCAGGATTTCCTCGACCCGGGCCGGCCCGCGGTTGTAGGCCACCAGCGCCAGTTCGATGTCCCCGCCATACCGGCGGGTGAGGTCCTTCAGGAATCGAAACCCCAGACGCAGATTGACGTCGCGCTCGTACAGCTGCTCCGTCGCCAGCCCGGGCTCATAGAAGCGAGCGGTCGCGGCCTGGATCTGGGTATAGCCGAACGCCCCCTTCTCCGAGAGCGCCCGCGGGCGGAAATTGCTCTCGACCTTCACGAGCCGGAAGGCGACGCCGGCATCGATGCCCTCGCTCAGGGCCACGTCGTAGATCGCCGCCGCGAGGTCAGCCGGAATCTGATAGAGCCCGGAATACCGGATCACCGCATTGGCACGATCCACCTGAGCCTTGGCGATGGCCAGCTCACCCCGCGTCGTCTCGAGCCGCCGGCTCAAGGCACGCACCTCATCCGCCACCATGCTCAGGCTTGGAGGAGGGGCCTCCTCGGCGGCCCGTGCCCCGGAACTGGAGCCGGCCAGGGCGCTCACCATGAGCACCGCGGCCAGCAGCGCGGCACCTCTGGCGAGGAGCCTGCGCGTCCAGCGGGTACGGCCGTAAGGATCGGGTTCTTCAATGTGCATAGGTCCTCCTGTCTTCGGGTCCGGATGAGCGACGGCCCCACCGAGCGACTCGACATCCACTACCGCTCTTCTCGCCGCCAATCCCCCCTGGTACCACCGGTCTTCTCGAGCAACCGGATGCCTTCTACCACCATGTCACGGTCCACCGCCTTCACCATGTCGTACACGGTGAGACAGGCGATGGATACCGCGGTCAGAGCTTCCATTTCGACGCCGGTCCGGCCGGTCGCGATCGTCACGGCCGTGACCTTCACCCCTGGCAGCGAGGCATCCGCCTCACATTCGACCCGAATCGCGTCGAGAGGGAGCGGGTGGCAGAGCGGGATCAATTCTCCCGTCCGCTTGCCCCCCATCGTGCCTGCCACCTCGGCGATGCGCAGTACATCGCCCTTCGCGACTGCATTCTCGCGGACCAGGTCGAAGGCCTCCCGGCTCATTCGGACCCACCCCTGCGCGATGGCCGTCCGGCGGCTGACGGGTTTGTCCGCGACGTCCACCATTCGGGCCCGGCCAGTTCCGTCCACATGGCTCAAACTCACAGCACCTCCGCAAGCTCATCGGCGAGCACCGCAAGCAGCAGTTGCGGGTTGATGTTGCCCTGAGCGGACTCGCGAGCCTCAGCGACCCGGTGCTGCGCCGCCAGCAAGGCGCCCACCGGGCGTGTGCGCATCAGCACCTGCGGCAATGGCCGTCTCGCATTCAGGCCGCTCGCGGCCCGCGCCGCGTCGCCCAGGGCGTCCGCGAGCGCGTCCAGCATCGCAGTGAAGTCACCCCGCGCCGCCCAGGGTCCCTGTCTGAGTGCCCGCTCGGCTCGCGTCTCCGGACTTCCGGTGATCGCCTTCAGCAGCTCCTCGGCGGCCCGATTGGCCTTGGCCTGGTCGTCACCGAGGGCCACGGCCCGTCCGATCGAGCCTCCCGCGGCGGTCACGCGCTGCCGGAGGTCCGCGCCAGCCAGCCCCGCGTGCTCCGCCAGAAACCGCTCGACCTCCGCATCCGGCAAGCGTCCCAGTCTCAACGGAACCAGCCGCGACCGGATTGTCGGGAGCAGGCGGTTCGCATCCACCGTCGTGAGCAGGAACTGACAATCCGGGGCGGGCTCCTCCAGCAGCTTGAGCAGCGCGTTCGCTGCCTCCGGACTGGACTCCTGGGGGACCAATCGCTCTGCCTCGCCCACCAGAAAGATCTTGCGCCTTCCCTGGGCCGGCGTCAGCGCGGCACGCCGCTGCAGCAGTCTCGCGGTCGCCACGAAGTGCCCCGCGAGGCCCTCCTGGGGCTGATAGAGCGGGTGCTTCCGCCGCTCCTCTATTACCTCCCCCATCGTCTCTGCCACTTCCTCGATCTGCTTCTCCGGCTCCGACGCCTTCGGCCGGAGGACCGGCATGAACCAGTGAAGATCCGGATGGCCGAGTCCCAGCACCTGGAGACAGGGGCGACAACGCCCGCAGGGCCTTTCCGCTCCCCCCTCGCACAGCAGCGCCTGCGCGATCCAGAGGGCGAATCGCTGCTTCCCCACACCCTGAGGACCGGTGAGCAGAATCATCTGCGGCAACCGGTCTTCCTGGATGGCCCGGAGGACCCTGTCGCGGTCAGCTTGGTGCCCAACCAAGGGGTGCAATGGCATGGGGGGAAGGTAAGATGAGGGGGTTGCCGCGGTAGTGCCGGAGTTTGTAAAAGCATTTTCCACAAAGACTTAGATGTCATTGTGGCATCGAAAAAACGCAGGGATTTGGGGCACAATGACCAGTGAACCAAATGTGAGCGTTCACTCTCGCTGTCGCGGTGTGAGCAATTGCTCGCATTGGCTGCAATTGACTGTAAACCAAGCGCTTACAGAACTCGATCAGAGGAGTGGGAGGGACGAAAGCAGGCGTCCCGACTCGGGTCATTTGGGCCGACGTCAGACGAATCGGCGTGAAAATGTGATCGTACTGTCTTAAACGTGGCTTATCGTTGTCGCTTAATTGTCATTTCGAGATCGCTCCCGATCGCGCTTGATCTATCGACTCTTTGTTTGTATCCTCTCGCGCCTTCCCGAGTAGCTCAGTTGGTAGAGCAGCTGACTGTTAATCAGCGGGTCGCAGGTTCGAGTCCTGCCTCGGGAGCTTTGCAGTTGATAATTGACGCGGTCGCAGGAGCACGGCTCAGGCTCATGCCTGGGCCGTTTGCGTTTCTGGCACGGGCGGCTCTCATGGTGCAGCGGTGCTTCGCTATTGGTGCAGCCGCTCCTCCAGCTCCTCAAGGCTCCGGGGCCAATCGTCGCGGAGCAGGCGACTCAGCCCACGGTCAGCGAGCAGGCGCCCCCCGGTCTGACAGGTCGCGCAATAGTTGGTCTCGTTCTCGGCGTAGCGAATGCGCTGCACTGGACTGCCGCAGACCGGGCAAGGCTGCCCATACCGCCCATGCACCGCCATCCCGTCACGAAAAGCGGTGACCCGCTTCGGGAACTCATCCCCGTTCTCCGCGATCAGGCGCTGAGTCCATTCGTGCAGGACGTCTTGCGCGGCCCTCAGCAGGATCGCCATCGAGGCGTCATCGAGTCGGCTGGTGAGTTGCAGGGGCGAGAGTCCTGCCCGATGCAGAATCTCGTCGGAATACGCGTTCCCGATGCCATCGATGATTCGTGGATCGGTCAGGGCTCGCTTGAGCGTGTGGTTCTCCCGGCGCAGCGCAGTGGCAAATTCGCCTGGCGTGGCCGTTCCGACGTCGAGACCACCGCGGTCGAAGGCCGCGAGACCCTCGACTCCCTCGATCAGGTAGAGCGAGGCCCGACGCTTGGTTCCCGCTTCGGTGAGGGCCAGGGTGCCCGTGGTGAAGGTGAAGAGCCCGAGTGCCCTCTTCCCGGGAGTCTTGCCGCCGGGCGGCGTCCATTGGAAACGGCCGGCGATCATGAGGTGGAAGATCAGAAACAGTTGGCCATCCACTTCGATCACGATGCGCTTGCCGATCCGCCGAAGCCCGCGCACGGTCCGATGCTCCACCGCACTCGGCGGAGGTGCAACGCTGCGCAGCAGGAACGCATTGTTGAGCCGGACCTCGACCAGTTGAGCGCCGAGGATCCTCGGCTCGAGAGCGGAGAGGTACAGCCGGATATCAGGCAACTCAGGCACGATCTGGGATCCTCCGGCTCGCAAATTATGACTCGGGACGCCCTAGCGCGACAAGTCACCGGTGCGCATCTTTATGCTCTCGTTTGACTTGTGCCTGGAGTTCCGATGTCGTCGATGAAGCCGATCGTCCCTGAAACCAGCAACCTTCACGTCACCCGGTTCGAGCCGCTGGAAGCGCCGCGCGCGCTGCTCGCCGAGCTCCCGATCACCCGACGGGTTGCCTCCACCGTCCTCGAAGGCCGGGTTGCCGTGCGCCGGATCCTGGCGGGCGACGATCCCCGGCTGCTCGTCGTAGTCGGACCGTGCTCGATCCACGATCCGCTCGCCGCGCTGGAGTATGCCCGCCGACTCGCGGGACTCCGGGAGACGGTCGCCGACACGCTCTGCCTCGTGATGCGCGCGTATTTCGAAAAGCCCAGGACGACCGTCGGCTGGAAGGGGCTCATCAACGATCCCCACCTCGATGGCACCCGTGACATGATGCTGGGGCTACGTATCGCGCGGCGGCTGCTGCTCGACGTCAACGAGCTTGGGCTCCCCGCCGCGACCGAGCTGCTGGGCCCCGTGGTGCCCCAGTACATCGCCGACCTCGTGTCGTGGACGGCGATCGGCGCCCGCACCGCGGAATCGCAGACGCACCGGGAGATGGCGAGCGGCCTTTCGATGCCGGTCGGCTTCAAGAACACCACCGACGGCAATCTCCAGGTGGCCCTCGACGCGATGCAGGCGGCGGGCACGCCGCACACCTTCCTCGGTATGGACGACGATGCCCGCGGCGCGATCGTGCATACCACGGGGAACCCCGAGCGTCACCTTGTGCTTCGCGGCGGCGGAGGACGGACGAACTACGACAGCGCCTCGGTCGCTGCGGCCGCTGGGCTCTGCAGGGCGCGAGGCCTGCCGGCCCGGGTGATGATCGACTGCAGCCATGGCAACTCGAACAAGGACCACACCCGGCAGCGCATCGTCTTTGCAGACGTGCTCGCGCAGCTGGCCGCTGGAAGCCGCGACATCATGGGGGCGATGGTCGAAAGCCATCTCCATGGCGGCAACCAGCAGCTCGGGCCGGGCGCCGCCGGGCTGGCCTATGGCGTCTCCATCACGGATGCATGTCTCGATTGGGAGACGACCGAGGCGATGCTGCTCGAGGCCGATGCGCACCTGCGCCGCGCGGGGCTCGGTGGGGTCCGAGCAACGAAGCAGGCCACCGCTTAGCACACGGCACGCCGGGTGAACGTCTCGGGGGCGGATCCTCACGGATCCGCCCCCGATTCATCTCGCGGTCGCGGGTGTTCAGCTCCCCCGGATCCGCAGTGACAGCAGCTGGCCCCCCTCCTTCGGAATGCTGGCGCCGGCGGCGGGAAGGGTGTGCGCCTGCACGTTGAAGAGCCACGCACCCTGACCGAGCCAGGCCGAGGCGTCGATAATCCCGGTGGACTCCCAGCAGGTCCCGGCGACATCATCGCAGGCGGGGTTGGTGAGCTTAACGATCGGGCGGCCGCTGGTGATGCCCCTGCCGGTGTAGCGGAACTGCCAGATCTGCGGCGCGCGCTGGCCCGCAAAGGTCGCGTTGGCCGGATCCTCCTGCAGCATCAGGCTCCTCGGCCCAGCGGCGATGTTGTCGGGCGAGGACCAGCCGCTCTGCGCTCCCTGGGAGCGGGCGAGCAGCACGAGACGAGCCGGGCCGGCCGGGTCGGTGGCGTTGATGTCCAGGCGATAGATGGAACCGAAGGCGTCGCAGGGAGTGCCGTTGCAGAGGACCGACGAGCCGGTGTCCACGAAATAGAGTGCGGGCCTGGCGTCGGGACGGTGATCGTAGTCGCTGTCCTCGAGACGGATGAAGGCGAAGGCGCCGAGTCCGCTGACGGTCGACTGCAGCGCACCGGAGGAGAGTGAGGCAGGGTTCGGCACTTCCGTCCAGTCGCCGGTGATGCCCTCGCCAGTCGTCAGGTCCCCTGAGCGAATCACCGAACGACCCTTGAAGACGTAGAGCGTGCCGGTGCCGTTGATCACGTCAGCCTCGGAGTTCCCGACGTACATGTAGAGCTCAGAGGCGCCGCTGGTGTCGTCGGTGCCGAACACCACCACCTTGCCCCGGTACGGAACCGCCGTGAGGTTTTC
Organism: uncultured Gemmatimonadales bacterium; assembly: GCA_963817435.1. Taxonomy (GTDB): domain Bacteria; phylum Gemmatimonadota; class Gemmatimonadetes; order Gemmatimonadales; family GWC2-71-9; genus JADJOM01. The sequence goes on along the minus strand of CAWFNY010000002.1, from coordinate 560,158 downwards.
GTGCGAGAAGCGCCCGATCCAGGGAAGCTCGTGCACGGTCCCGTCGGTGCCCACCGCCAGCTGCACGCCGTCGTGCACTCCGCCAACCGACTCTTCTCCAGTGAAGAAATAGCCCGAGGGGAAGCCTTCCTTGGCGCCGACCCAGGTGGCCGAGCACAGCCGCAGGTACTGCTCGCTGCCGTTGATGACATAACTCGCATCCTTCACCGCCAGGGTCTTGCGATCGAGGACGAGCCGTGAGACCCGCGAGTATGCGAACTGCGTGACACCGTTGATGTCCTTCACGCCGCTGCTGGCGAGCTCGTGGTTGGAATAAATGATGACGTCACTGCCGCTGCTGTAGCCGCCGAGACCATCCGGAATGGGCGCCCAGACGCTGCCGTCGGGCAGGGTGTCTCCGACGGTGAGGAGGGGCTGGATCTCACCATGGACGCCGGGCATGAGCGTCGCCTGGGCGGGCTGAACGGTGCGCGCGGCGGCGCCGATGAGAGTGGCTGCCGAAGACGCGGCGACTGGAGAGCTGTCGGAGTTGCAGGCGCTCAGGGCGATCGTGGCGCTGCCAGCCAGCAGGCAGAGGGAGAGAATACGGGACATGGCTCCTCGCGGGGGGATGAGAGGTGAACTGCACGGCGACGGAGCGAACATCTCCGGACCGCGTCACCCTCAGGCCCTTGAAGCGTCAAGATCGGGTAAAGCCCCGGCGTGAGACCTCGGGAAGCAGGCTGCCGCCGATGATGAGCACGCCCCCCATCCACTGTCCCGGTGTAAGGCGGTCGCCGAGGACCACCAGACTGGTCATGGAGGCCACCACCGGTTCCAGGGTATAGACCAGCGCGGCATAGGTCGGAGAGAGGACACGCTGTGCAGCAAGCTGCAGCCGGATGGCGACAACGCTGGCGAGGACCGCCTCATAGACGATCATTCCGAGGAGCAGTGGCGTCGCCGACAGGTGCGGGTGCTCCAGCAGCGGGGTCGCGATCGTGGTCAGCACCGCAGCGGTGGCGATCTGGGTCATCATGAGCCGCTCGACCGGGTAGCGTGCGGCAAAGGCGCCGGTGGCAACCATGTGTGAGGCAAAGCAGACCGCACAGAGCAAGGTGAGCAGATCGCCGGTGTTGATGCCGCCGCCGAGTCCCGTGGGCCGGGTGAGCAGCGTCATGCCGCCAAGGGCCACCGCGAGGCCGAGCGCGGCGAGCCGTTCAGGAACCGTCCGGTACACCACGAGGACGATCAGCGGCACGAAGGGGATGTACAGTGCCGTGATGAAGCCCGAGCGGCTGGCGGTCGTCCACTGGAGGCCGATGGTCTGGGTGGCGAAGCCGAGCGCGAGCAGTCCTCCGAGCACGGCACCGGCCCGCCATTCCTGCCGGGTCGCGTGGCGAAGCGCGGGCGCGATGATCGCGGTGGCGAGCAGGAACCGCACGGCGGTGAATGCCATGGGGGTGGCATCCTGGAGCGCCAGTTTGGTCAGCGGAAATGCCGCGCCCCAGATGAGGCAGGTCGCCCAGAGGGAGAGGATCGCGCGGCCACGCGTCATGGCGTGGACGTGGCGCCGGGGGCGAGCACCTCGCGGAGGTAACGTCCGGTGTGCGAGTCCGCGACCATCGCCACCTGCTCCGGTGTGCCCTCCGCCACGATGCGACCGCCGCCGCTGCCGGCCTCCGGGCCGAGATCGATCACCCAGTCCGCACGCTTGATCACGTCGAGATGGTGCTCGATCACCAGCACGGTATGTCCCGCGTCCACGAGACGATCGAGGACCTGGATCAGCACGCGGACATCGTCGAGATGAAGGCCCGTGGTCGGTTCGTCGAGGATGTAGAGTTTGCGCCCGCCGCGCTTCCCCGACTGGGCGAGCTCCCGGGCAATCTTGAGCCGCTGCGCTTCGCCCCCCGACAGGGTCGTGGCCGGCTGCCCGAGGCGCAGGTAGCCGAGTCCCACCTGCTGCAGGTGCCAGAGGGCCTGCCCCAGCCTGGCCTGGTGCCGGAAGCGGCGCATCGCTTCCTCGACGGTGAAGTTGAGCACGTCGGCGATCGAATACCCATGGACGCGCACGTCCAGCACCTCGCGCCGGTAGCGGGTACCGCCGCAGGCTTCGCAGGGGACGTAGACGTCCGCGAGGAAGACCATTTCCACCAGCACGGCGCCCGCGCCTTCGCAGGTCTCGCAGCGACCGCCCGCCATGTTGAACGAGAAGGACGCAGCCGTCAGTTTGCGCCGCCTGGCCTCCGGCTGTGCGGCGAAGAGTTCCCGGATGTCATCGAAGCCCTTCACGTAGGTCACCGGGTTGGAGCGGGGGGTCCGTCCGATGGGCGACTGGTCGATGAGCAGCACGTCGGTGAGCTGTTCGGCGCCCCGCAGCGAGCGCACGGTGCCGACCACTTCTCCGAGATGTTCCTTGGCAGAGTGGCCGCCCCTGAACCGCCCCTCGAGCTGCCGGTACAGCACATCGTGCACGAGGGTGCTCTTGCCGGAGCCGGAGACGCCGGTGACGGCGGTGAGCGCGCCGAGCGGGATGCGGGTCTCGACCTCGCGCAGGTTGTGGAGCGTCGCGCCCTTGATCTCCAGCCAGGGGCCGAGCGTGCGGCGCGCGCTGGGTATGCCGATGCGCTTGCGGCCCGAGAGATACTGCCCGGTGAGAGACTCGGTGGCACCGGCGACGGGGCCGGCGTAGACGAGCTGCCCGCCGTGCTCGCCGGCGCCGGGGCCGAGTTCGAGCATGAAGTCCGCATGGCGCATCGCGGCGGGGTCGTGCTCGACGACGATGACGGTGTTGCCCTGATCGCGCAGGCGGAGCAGCAACCCGAGGAGCCGGTCGATGTCGCGCGGGTGGAGCCCGATCGACGGCTCGTCCAGCACGTAGAGCGCGTCCACCAGCTTGCTGCCCAGAGCATTGCTCAGCGCGATCCGCTGTGCCTCACCGCCGGAGAGGGTCCGTGTCAGGCGGTCGAGGGTCAGGTAGCCCAGTCCCACATCGCGCAAGTAGGTGATCCGCTGCCGGAGCTGGGTGATGATCAGCTCCGCGACCTGCTGATCGAACGCCGTGAGCGCCAGCTGCTCCAGCCAGGTGTGGACCTCGTCCACCGTCCGCGCCGATGCCGCGGCGATCGGTTCGCCCGCGATGCGAACGGCGAGCGCGTCGGGATTGAGCCGGCTGCCATCACAGGCGGGACAGCGTTTCGCGAGCTGGTACTGCCGCAGGAAGACCCGGATGTACTGCTTGTAGCGCTTCTCCTCGAGACCCTTGAGAAAGGGAAAGATGCCGAGGTAGCGGCCGTGCTTCCCGTGCAGGAGTTCGCGCTGCTGCCTCGCGGTGAGCCTGGACCAGGGCTTCTCGGGATCGGCGCCGAGGGCGCGCGCGGTCGACAGCAGCAGCCGGCGCCGGGTTTCGTAGCGGGGTTTGGTCCAGGGATCGATCGCGCCTTCGGCCAGGCTGCGCGAGGGGTCGGGGATGATGAGCGACTCGTCGTATTCGAGCACCGCGCCGAATCCGTTGCAGGCCTGGCAGGCGCCGCGGGGGTTGTTGAACGAGAACAGGGCGGGGGTGATGGTCACGGCGGGGGTGTCGCACTGGCTGCAGGCGGGTCGCTCGGTGAAGCGGAGCCGGCCGCCGTCATGCAGCACGACGGCGATCCCCTCGCCCTCGGCGAAGGCGGTTTCGATGGCCTGCAGCAGCCGGCTGGGTGCTTCGGTCCCTCCGCCACCCGCCGAGGGCTCGAGCGTCAGGCGGTCGACGACGACCAGCAGTTCGGCCGCGGCCGCGAGGTCGAGGCCCTCGGGAAGTTCGTCGAGGTGACGCGGCACGGCGTCGGCGATGATCCGGACGAAACCCAGGGCACCGAGATTCTCGACGATCGCCGCATGGCTCTGGCGCTGTGACGGCGACAGCGGAAAGGTCACCTGCACCCGCCCGGTGACCTGGGCGCGGGTGTCGTCCGCGGCGGACTGCGGGGTATCGCGGCGGACAGGCGCTGCCGCAGACCCGGCACTGCTGCCGCCCGATCCGCGCCCAGAGGAGCCGGAGATAGTCGTAGATCTCGGTCGCGGTGCCGACGGTCGACCGGCTGGAGACGGCGGGGTTCCGCTGCTCGATGGCGACGGCGGGCGCGAGCCCCTCGAGCCGGTCCACGAGCGGCTTGGGCATGCGCTCGAGAAATTGCTTGGCGTAGGTGGACAGCGACTCGATGTAGCGCCGCTGACCCTCGGCGTAGAGGGTGTCGAACGCCAGTGAGCTCTTGCCCGATCCAGAGGGGCCGGTGATCACGATCAGCGCCCGCCGGGGCAGGTCGACCGTGATGCCCTTGAGATTGTGCTGCCGGGCGTTGACGATGCGAAGGACAGGGGACGACATGGGCCGGAAAGAATACTAGATTTCGGCTCCAATGGCTTCCGTCCTCAGTCCGCGACTCCTTCTGCGCGGATTCCTCGTCTTCGTCGGCATCTCGGTCCTCGGCTACGCCGGGGTGCTGCTGTATGGCAACAACCTCCCCGCGTTCATTCAGGCCCTCGGCCGAATCCACTGGATCTGGATCGTCGTGGGGCTCGGGCTGGCGTCGATGGACTGGTTTGGCGGGGGGCTCAGGAACTGGGTGCTGGTCCGGCATGTCCACCCGGATCCACCGCTGGGCGGGATGTTCCTCGCGGGCGGGATGGGCGCGTGGGCCGCCTACCTGACGCCCTTCAATTCGGGCGCCGGACCGATGACGATCTACGCGCTCCGCCGCGCCGGCGTGCCGCTCCCGGTGGCGGTGACGACCACGCTGATGTCGTTCATCGCGACGGTGCTGTTCTTCGCCCTCGCCGGGCCGCTGGCGATCGTGTTCGGGGCGGGGCGTTCGCTCGGCAGTCACGGCGATGTGCTGGGCCTCACGCTCTACGATCTGTTCCTGGGGAGCCTCGGGTTGTTCGTGGGGATCGGGGTGGTGCTGGTGGCGGCGATCGTCTTCCCCAACCTCGCGCGCGGCGGCCTGCGCTGGGTGGCGGAGCGACTCGCGGGGCGGAGCCGGCGGGTGGCCGACCGGATCGAGGGGCTGCGGCGCGGCATCGACGAGGCCCACGAGAGCGTGCTGGCGTTCAACAGTCCGAAGGGATGGCTCGCCCTGCTGTGGGCCACGCTGCTCTCGGCGCCGTCCCACGCCAACAAGCTGCTCGCCGGCTACGTCGCGCTCCGTGCGGTCGGGATCCACGCACAATTCGTGGATGTGCTGCTGGTCCAGACGCTGATCACCTTCCTGCTCTACTTCGCGCCGACCCCGGGGGCCTCCGGCATCGCGGAGATCCTGTCGACGGCGGTGATGTCATCGGTGTATATCCCGAAGGAACTTGGGCCGCTGTACACGCTCATCTGGCGCTCAATTCTTTCGTATTTCACGCTCGCCTTCGGGTTCCTGGTGTTCTCCCGGTGGATCCACACCCGCCTCAAAGGCAAGGACGATCTGGCGATCGACGACCTCCAGGAGCTTCCCGGCTCCCCGATTCCCGCGTCCGGAACACCTTTGCGCTGATGGCCGCGCCGGACTCCCGCGACGAACCCGACGAGAAGAGCTACGACGCCGCCCTCATGCGGCGGCTGCTGTACTATCTGCGTCCCTATCGACTGCTCGCCGCGCTGGCCCTGCTGCTGCTGCTCGGTGCGGCGGCCCTGACACTGGTCGGTCCGGCGCTCACGCAGCGAGCGCTCGATGTCGCGGTCCCCGCGAAAGACATGGCGCTGCTTCGGGTGCTGGCGCTGCTGTTCTTCGGCTCCCTGGTTCTCGAGTTCGTGTTCGACTATGCCCAGGCCTACCTCACCTCCTGGATGGGCCAGCGGGTGATGGCCGATCTCCGCCTGCAGCTCTTCAGTCATCTGCAGCGGCTCAGCGTGCCGTATTTCGACCGGCACCCGGTCGGCCGACTGATGACCCGGGTCACCTCGGACGTGGAGACGCTGAACGAGCTGTTCTCGTCGGGGGTGGTCACGGTCTTCGGCGATGTGTTCACGATCATCGCGATCGTGGCGATGATGCTGGTGGTCGACTGGCGGCTGGCGCTGGTGGCGTTCGCGGTGATTCCGGTGATGATCGTCGTCGCGGTCACCTTCCGGCGCCACGTCCGCACCTCGTTCCGGGATATCCGGACCTGGGTCGCGCGGCTCAATGCGTACCTCCAGGAACAGCTCGCCGGCGTACGGGTCGTGCAGCTCTTCAGCCGGGAGCGGGCCGAGGCGCGCGCCTTTGCCGGGATCAACCGGGGACACCTGGACGCGCACCTCCGCTCGATCACGGTCTACGCCATCTTCTTCCCGGTGGTCGAGTTCCTCACCAGCGTCGCCCTGGCGCTGCTGCTGTGGTACGGCGGGCTGCGGGTGCTTCAGGAGACGCTTACCGTCGGGGTGCTGGCCGCCTTCATCCAGTTGACCCGGCGCTTCTTCCAGCCGTTGCAGGATCTCTCGGAGAAGTACAACCTGCTGCAGAGCGCGATGGCCTCCTCGGAGCGGATCTTTCAGCTGCTCGACACGGAGCCGACGGTGAGAACTTCGGCCACACCGGTGCGTCTCTCACAACCGGCAGCCGGGGAGGTCGCCTTCGAGGACGTCTGGTTCCGCTACGGGGCCCCGGCGGACGGGCAGGCCGCCACCGATGAGGGCTGGGTGCTCAAAGGCGTAAGCTTCCGGGCGCGTCCCGGCCAGACGCTCGCGCTGGTCGGCCATACCGGCGCGGGGAAGACGACCATCATCAGCCTGCTGCTCCGATTCTACGATCCGGTGCGTGGGCGCATCACCGTGGACGGTGTGGACATCCGGGACATCGACCCGGCGGAGCTCAGAGGGCTGATCGGCTTCGTGCAACAGGACCTGTTCCTGTTCACGGGGGACATCCTGCGGAACCTGGTCCTCGATGCCTCCATCACGCCGGAACTGGCGGAGGCGGCCGCCCGGCGGGTTGGAGCCGACCGGTTCATCGCACGGCTGCCGGAGGGCTACCACCACGTCCTTGGCGAGCGGGGCCGGTCATTGAGCGTCGGCGAGCGCCAGCTGCTGTCCTTCGCCCGGGCGCTGGCGCGCGACCCGCGGATCCTGATTCTCGACGAAGCGACCAGTTCGGTGGATGCCGAGGCGGAGGCCCAGATCCAGGAGGCGGTGGCGGAACTCATGCGCGGCCGGACGAGCCTGGTCGTAGCGCACCGGCTGAGCACCATCCTCCACGCCGACGAGATTCTGGTCCTGCACCACGGGGAAATCCGGGAGCGGGGGTCCCACCGGTCGCTCCTGGCGCAGGGCGGGCTGTACGAACGCCTATATCAACTTCAGCTCCGAGGGCAAGAGCGGCGGGAGCCGTTGAGCGCGTAAGCCCAAATCGCTTGCGTGGTTACAGGCCTACGGATACGTTTGGCCATCCGGGACAATCGAGGGCGCAGCGGATGATGGAACTGGAACTGGCGGGTCAGCGGACCCCTATCCCCGTGGGGGAACTTGTCATCGGTGCGGATCCCTCCTGCGGGCTTCGGCTCACCGGGGTGGCCGCGGCACACGCGGTGGTTGTCGGCACCGGGGAAGGTTCCGTCTCGGTGCGCCGGATCGGTGACAATGACGTGCTGCTGAACGGCGTGAAGCTGGGTGCCGAGCCGGCGCCGGCGCTGCACGGGGACAAGATCCAGGTCGGCCTGCACGAACTGCTGGTACACGACCCGCGGCGCAGCGGGAGTACCCAGTTCGTCAGCGCCGCCGATGTGGCGAAGATGGTCGCGGCGACCGGGAAGCCGGGTGCGCCGAAGGCGGCCACCGCCGCTACGGGTGGGCGGCTGGTATGCCTGACGGATGGCCGGGAGTACACGATCGGCTCGGCGCCGCTGGTGATCGGGCGCGAGGCGGGCTGCGATATCGTGGTCCCCAACAAGGATGTCTCCCGCCGCCACGCCGAGATCTTCGCCTCGCCGCAGGGCTATGTGCTGGTGGACAGCAGCACCAACGGCACGTTCGTGAACGCCGACCGGATTGACGCGCAGCGGGTGCTCGCCCGCGCGGATGTGATCCGGATCGGGGACCACGAGTTCCGGTTCTACGCCGACCGCGCGGCCGATGCGCCGCTCCCCGGTGCACCGAGCCCGTTGGCCGTCGCGCCGTCCGCGCCGGCGCCAGCCGCTCCTCCAGTGCCGCCAGCCCCTGCCGCCGGCGCGGCCGAGCGGCTCTCGCACACGATGCACGGCATGCCAGTCCCGACGCCTGCGGCGCCGAAGCCGGTGATTCGCCCGTCGGGGCCGACAGTACAGCTCGCCAACTTTCTGGTTCGGAGCGGGCAGTTGAAAGGCCAGCGGCTTCCGGTGCGGGTGCCGGTGGTCAATATCGGTCGTGCCGAGTACAACGACCTGGTCATTCCGGATGACAGCGTGAGCAGCACCCACGCCAAACTGCAGCGCCGTGAGGGGGTCTGGATTCTCTTCGACAACGAGTCGACCAACGGCACGTGGGTGGATGGTGAGCGCGTCTCCGGCGAGGCGATGCTCGGCCCGGGCGCCGTAGTGCGCTTCGGCGAGGTCTCGGTGATGTTCGAGCCCACCGACGATCACCTTGGCACCGCCAGCGGTTCCGGCACCAAGGTGATGGGCGCGGTGCGGGTGCCGGCCCCGCCGCCGCCCGTCGCCAGCGCCCCGGCACCCGCCGCGCCGCCGCCCGTCCCCACGCCGGCCGCGATGCCTGCCGCGATGCCTGCCGCGGCGGCGCCCCAGGCGCCGGTGGCCTCGCCGAGGCCCCCGGTACCCGCTCCGGTGCCAGCCTCATCGCCGCCGCTGAGCGAGCCCAAGGCGCCGCCGCAGCCAGGATCCGAGCCGGCGCTGCATCGTTCGTCACCGCGCCGCCCGCCGGTCGTGGTCACCTCGCCGCCGCCATCGGGAATGCCCAAATGGATCGTTCCCGCGGTGGTCATTGTTCTCCTCGGGGTGGTCGCCGCCATCCTGCTCACGAGGTAACCGGACTCCCGTGCGATTCTCCTGCGCGGCCCGTACCGACACCGGCATCGTCCGGTCCGGGAACGAGGACAATTACCTGATGCTCGCCGACCGCGGGGTCTTCATCGTCGCGGATGGCATGGGCGGTCATGCGGCGGGCGAAGTCGCCAGCGAGATGGCGGTGCGCATCGTGTCGCGCGAGCTGGGCACGTTGCGCGGGCTGACCGATGACCAGGCCGGCGAACGGATGCGGCACGCGGTCATCGAGGCCAACTCCGCCATCTTCGACCGGACGCTGACCGAGCACGACAAGCGCGGCATGGGCACCACGACGACCGCGCTGATCCTGCTGCCGCAGCGCTACATCCTCGGTCAGGTCGGTGACAGCCGCGCGTATCTGCTGCGGGACGACCACTTTCTCCAGATCACCAAGGACCACTCCTACGTCCAGGAACAGGTCGACCTCGGCCTGCTGACCCCGGAGCAGGCGCGGGTCCACCCCTACAGCAACGTCATCACCCGATGCATCGGGGCGAATGCCGAAGTGGTGCCCGATCTCTACTTCGGGCATCTGCGGGCCGGCGACATCCTGCTGCTGGCCTCCGATGGTCTCACCGGCATGCTCGAGGACGAGCAGCTTGCCGCCATTCTCCGCAGCGAGGGCGGTCCGCAGCAGTGGGTGGACCGGCTGATCAACGAGGCCAATCGCCGCGGCGGGCTCGACAACATCACCGCGATCATCATCCGCATCGAGCCGGACATTCCGGCGGATATCACCTCGCCCAGCGTTCCCGCCGCGCCGCGCACGCCGTAAACCACCGCGGCGGACGCACCAGGGCGACGAGTCGGTCGCCCGGTGCTCCCGTGAAACATGCGCGGGGAGCGCTCCGTCATCCCGCCATGAAACTCGCCTCCCTTTCCTCCGTGGCCATCGGGCTCGAGACGCTTCGGGCCAATCCGCTGCGAACAATTCTCTCGACCCTCGGCGTCGTCATCGGGGCCGGATCGCTGGTCGCCGTGCTGGCGCTCGGCGACGGGCTGGAGCGGTTCGGGCGGCAGCAGATCGAGCAGACGACGGACCTGCAGTCGGTCGTCCTTTCGCCCAGGACCTCGCTCTACGTCGACGGCCAGGTCTTTCCGGTCGACGGGTATCCCGTCTTCACCGTGACCGACGCGAACGCGCTGATCTCGGAGATTCCCGCGGCGCAGGGGGCGTCCATCACACTCACCGGGCAGGGGATATTTCAGGGGCCGGCGGCCGATTCGGCGGAGGCCCTTATCGCGGCCACCCTGCCGGGCGCCGCCACACTGCTCGATCTCCGGTTTGCGGCAGGTCGTTACTTCACGGCCGAGGAGGCGCGGACCAACGCCCCGGTGGTCGTGCTGAGTCATGCGCTCGCAGCCCGGCTGACGGGCGCGGCTCCCGAAGCGGCGGTAGGGGCGGTGGTGCGGCTGCGAGGGCGTCCGCTCACGGTCGTCGGCGTGCGCGCCGCGCGGGAGGGCGAACAGGGTGGCACCGCCTACGTGCCGCTCGAAGCGCAGAACGAAGCGCTGATTCCGACGCCGCGGCCGCGCGCGCCGGACCTGACGCTGCAAGCTCGCACCGTCGAGGACGTCCCCGCGGTGCAGCGCGCGGCGGAAGCCTGGCTCGCGGCGCGCTACGGTGACTGGAAGCGGGTGGCGCGGGTGACGTCGAACCAGAAGCGGGTCGAGCAGGCGGCGCAGGCCTTTCTGGTCTTCAAATTCGCGATGGGGGCGATCACCGGAATATCCCTGCTGGTCGGCGGGATCGGGATCATGAACGTGCTGCTCGCCTCGGTCACCGAGCGTACCCGGGAGATCGGCGTGCGCAAGGCGATCGGGGCGCGCCGTCTCGACGTGATGGTGCAGTTCCTCGCCGAGTCCGTCGCGATCTCGGGCGTCGGCAGCGCGCTCGGCGCCGCGGTCGGGCTCGCGGGAGCGTTCGGGATCACCGCATTCATCCGGGCGAGATCAGCGGCCAGGGTCTACGCCGCGTTCAGCTGGGAGACGGTGGCGGTGTGCGCCGCGGCGGCGCTGCTGGTTGGACTCACGTTCGGGATCTACCCGGCGCTCCGCGCCTCCCGGCTGTCTCCGATCGACGCGATCCGTCACGAGTAGCCGGGCCGCGACCGGGCCGTGAGGGGTACGACAAGCCCCGCCACTCATACGAGTGGCGGGGCTTTGTGCCGGCCGGTGGTGCTAGTTCTTCGGCTTGGCCGAGGTCGAATCCTTCTTGGCCGCGGTGGAGGTCTTCGCCGAATGCTTGCGGTGCTTCTTGGTGGTCTTGGTCGCGGCAGTCGTCGTCGCCGGCTTGGCGGCGGGCTGCTGCATGGCCGGCTTCGCGGCGGGCTGCTGAGCGGCGGGCTGCTGCGCAATGGCGGCGGTGCTCGACAGCGCGAGGGCGAAGAGTGCGGCGGTGATCGGGCGCTTCATGGTCTTGCTCCTAACAAGTAAGTGGTGTGACGGTGCGGTGTCGCCGGAGAGCCTCGCTCTCCTGAAGTACGGTCGCCTGCTAATGCACCTGCCGTACCAATTCCAATTTCCCCGGCTCACGAGGTCGGGCGCGATTCAGAAGCACGCGGCAAGTCCTTTCCACCAGAGCACTTACCTCGCGCCGGCTGGCGGACGCACGCACCGCCGGGACCGGGGAGTATGAAGCCGGGAAACGACCAGCTCTTCGAGGCGAGCCACTCTGTCGCGGATGAGCGGGACAGAGTGGCCAGCTGACGTGCGGGAACGATGCGCACCGGACCCGCGATCGAAAGGGGGACTTGGCGGGTCGGATCGGGAATCTCCGTCCCGCAAATCGACCACGCGAAGGTGGTCTGGGCCTGCAGGGATTTCAGCTCGTCAGGAGGGGAGTGCCGCGGTTGAGCCTGGCCTCCAGTTCCACGGGTGTCAGCGCGACGAGGGCACGTGCCCCGGTGAGGTCACGCGCGATGGGAGCGGCCGTGAAGATCCGGAGTCGTCTCGCACTCTGGTAGAGTTCTCCGGCCACGCGCGGCAGGCCGAACTGGCCGGCACGGCCCTCGCCGGTGAGCCGCTCCACCGAACCGGTGCGAGTCCGGAGCGGAAGATCGACGGCAAGCATGGAGGGGTTGCTGGGGAAGTCGAACAGCAGTTCGCCTGGCGCGAGGCCGACTTCGACTGCCAACTGGTCTTCCACACGCTCGAGGAGGTCGGGGCGGGGCCGGACCCAGGGGTCGGCCTCCTCTGGCACCTCGCTCGCCGGCAGATCCAGCGCACGCTTGTACAGCCGGCGTGCGGCCACCGCCCTGGCGAGTCCCGTCGGATCCGCGGCGGTGAGCCGTTCGGTGAGCCCGTCATCCGTCGCATCGGCCACCTGCTCAGGCGTGAGTGCGCCGGACGTGACCGCGGCGCGGACCGCGCGCTTGAACATGCAGGTCGCGCTCCGCACCGCATGGTGCCAGTAGACGTTCCGGTACATCTGATACTTGGCGAAGAGCAGCGACTCGAGCGCGCTGATGCCCTTCTCCTGCACGCCGAGCTGGAATCGTCCAGGCGCGATCTCGATGACCGTCAGCGAGGCCAGCAGCCGGTCCACGTCGACCGCCCCATAGGGCACTCCGCACATGCGGGCATCGCGGCTCAGGTAGTCGATCTTGTCCAGATCGAGCGAGCCGGAGATCAGCCCCTGCAGCGGGCTCGGGCTCTGTCCGGTGATGAATCGGCCGATCTTTGCGCCGAGGCCGGGGACGCCCACCTGCCTGAGTTCCTCGTTGAGCGGCGCCCGTCCCAGGCGGCCGACGCCAAGTCCCTCATGGTGGGGAAATCCCGCCTCCTCCAGCGCGTGGGAGAAGGGGTAGTGGCCGATGTCGTGCAGCAGCGCCGCGAGCTTCGCGGCCAGGCGGTCTTCCTCGGGCACCCGCGCCAGTTCGCCGCGCTCGTCGAGGGCCGCCAGCGCGCGCCGTGTCAGGTGATAGGCGCCGAGTGCGTGCTCGAAGCGGGTATGCGTGGCACCGGGATAGACCAGGAAGGCATGACCGAGCTGCCGGATGTACCGCAGCCGCTGCATCGGGACGGTGTCCAGCACCCGGACGGCGTGGCCCTCGAGACGGATGTTGTCCCAGAGCGGGTCGCGGATGACTTCGATCTCGGTCATGATCCGTAAGATGGGCTGTGCCGTGCTCGCTGTCATCCCGGGGCGGAAACGAGGAGGGACCTCTCTCTCGTGGAGAGTTCCCTCCCCGGTCTTCAAGGCAGGTGCGACGTGCTCAGTCCTCTTCGGTCTCGTGGGCCAGCTTCCACTCCTCCGCCGAACGCCACAAGCTGGAGAGCACCAGTTCCCGCATCAGGATGAACTCCTTGGGGATCCGGTCGTACAGTCGTTCGAAGAGTTCCTGATGCGAGAGCACCTCGGCCTTCCACGCCTCGCGGGGGACCGACATCAGATCGCGGAAGGTCTCCGGGCCGAAGTCTTCCATCCCGGTCCAGTCGAGGTCCTCGTAGCGCGGCATCCAGCCGAGCGGACTCTCGGTCGCGCCGGCCTTGCCCCGGGTGCGGTTGAAGATCCACTTGAGCACCCGGAGGTTTTGGCTGTAGCCGGGCCAGATGAAGTTCCCCTCCGCGTCCTTGCGGAACCAGTTGACGCAGAAGATGCGCGGCGGGTCGGCGATCTGCCGCCCGAGCTGCAGCCAGTGGTTGAAGTAGTCGCCCATGTGGTAGCCGCAGAAGGGCAGCATCGACATGGGGTCGCGGCGGACCTGGCCGACCGCGCCGGTGGCCGCGGCGGTCGTTTCCGAACCGATGGTCGCCGCGGTGTAGACGCCGAAGTTCCAGTTGACCGCCTGGACGACTAGCGGGACCAGCGACGCGCGCCGGCCGCCGAACAGGAAGGCGCTGATCGGGACGCCATCCGGGTTTTCCCAGTCCGGGTCCATGGAGGGGCATTGTGAGGCGGGCGCGGTGAAACGGGAGTTGGGGTGCGCCGCCTTTCGGCCGCACCCCGGCGTCCAGGGCTGGCCCTGCCAGTCGGTGAGGTTCGGCGGGGCGTGGTCGGTCATCCCCTCCCACCAGACGTCGCCGTCCGGAGTGAGGGCGACGTTGGTGAAGATCGTGTTGGAGCTGATCGTGGCCATCGCCGTCGGATTCGACTTGAGCGAAGTGCCGGGCGCCACGCCGAAGAAGCCGGCCTCGGGGTTGATGGCGTGGAGCCGGCCATCGGCGCCCGGCCGGATCCAGGCGATGTCGTCGCCGACGGTGGTCACCGTCCAGCCGTCGCAGCCCTTGGGGGGCAGCAGCATCGCGAGGTTGGTCTTGCCGCAGGCGCTGGGGAAACCGGCCGCCACATAGCGCTTGTCGCCCTCCGGGCTCTTGAGGCCGAGGATGAGCATGTGCTCCGCCATCCAGCCCTCATCGCGGGCCATCACGGAGGCGATGCGGAGCGCGAAGCACTTCTTGCCGAGGAGCGCGTTGCCGCCATAACCGGAGCCGTAGGACCAGATGCTCCGCTCCTCCGGGAAGTGCACGATGTACTTCTCGGCGCGGTTGCTGGGCCACGGCACATCCTTGACCGTGGCGCTCAGCGGGTGACCGACGGAGTGCACGCAGGGGACGAACTCGCCATGCTGCAGCGCCTCGAGCGCGCCACGGCCCATGCGGGTCATGATCCGCATGTTCACAACGACGTAGGGCGAGTCGGTGAGTTCGACACCGATATGCGCGAGGGGCGAGCCGAGCGGGCCCATGCTGAAGGGCACGACGTACATCGTGCGGCCGTGCATCGAGCCGGTGAAGACCCGGCGCAGCGTGGCGCGCATCTCGCGCGGATCGACCCAGTTGTTGGTCGGACCGGCATCCTGCCGGCGCTGGCTGCAGATGAACGTCCGGTCTTCGACGCGCGCGACATCGCTCGGGTCGGAGAGGGCCAGATAGCTGTTGGGGCGCTTCGCGGGGTTCAGCTTCTTGAGCGTGCCCGAGGAGACCATCAGCTCGAGGAGGGCATCGTTCTCGGCCTGGGAGCCGTCGCACCAGTGAATCCGGTCGGGCTGGGTGAGCGCTGCGATCTCCGTGACCCAGCTCTTCAGCCGTTCGTTGGTGACCCAGGAAGGACAATTGAGTGCGGGCGCCCGCGGTTCGGCAGTGGCGGTCATTGCGTGCGTGCTCCATCGGGTGGCGCGTCGAGGGGGCTGGGGCCCGGCCCGTCCGCAGGGGCAGGGAATTTCGGCAGCGGAGGGAGCGGAGGCAACAGTTGAATTGATGGTGAATAGATATGCAAGCGCGGCGCCCGCTGGATGCGGGCGCCGCGTTGCGGTCGTGCGTCGGCGAATCAGGGGCGGACGGGGACCATATCGCTCTTGAGGTGATAGACGTTGACCGCGGTCCCGATGTCGCGGTCGCTCAGGA
The DNA here is from genome assembly GCA_963817435.1 of uncultured Gemmatimonadales bacterium. Taxonomy (GTDB): domain Bacteria; phylum Gemmatimonadota; class Gemmatimonadetes; order Gemmatimonadales; family GWC2-71-9; genus JADJOM01. Next base: position 544,849 of record CAWFNY010000002.1, on the reverse strand, counting down.
AGGTCGCGGTGGGCACCGAGAACATCAGGTCGAGCGAGTCGGGTGAGTGCCGGAAGAGGCCCAGGGTATGTCCCAGTTCATGCGCGGCCACCGTGCGCAGGCAGCGGTTCACGATCGTGTCGGTCGGCGAATAGGCCACATCGGGGTGGACGTAGGCGTGCAGCGGGACCCGGAGCTGGAAGCGGGTGGCGACCGTGTCGAGGTCGGTCGCCCCCTGGCAGGCGGGGGCGAAGAACGCGCCCATCCGGACCGGGGTCGGGAAGACCAGCGGCGGGGGAAGGATCGTCCGTACGATCACGTCGGCCGTGTTCGAGTCGCTCACCAGGGTGGCGTCCCACTCCCCGTAGATGAACGCCGTCTTCCAGAGCGAGATCGCCTGGCGGATCCGGAGCGGCACGTCGTACTGGTCCTCCACCCAGATCTTCACCGGCAGCGAGGTGCGCGGCCAGTGGAAGGTCAGCGAGTCGGACCGGGGTCCGGCGCTGTCGTAGTCGATGGGCAGGCGCCAGTCATAGCGCAACAGGTTGCGCGACGGGGCGATGATGTCGCTGCACGCGATGCCGGCGACGGCGGCGAGGCCGCCGATCGCGGCGAGAATCGTTGAACGGTTCATGGGCGCTGATACTCGATGCCAAGGCCGAGGCCGACGCGGTGCACGTCCTGCGTGCGGGTGAAGCCGGTCGCGTTGAGTGTGTTCGTGGAGAATCGCTCGTAGTCGTAGCGGAGCTTGGCCACCAGGCCGATCGCGCCCCGGGTGGCGATATGATAGTTGAGCCCGCCGGAGAGCAGGAGCAGGGTGGGGCCGCCCTGCGCGAAGATGCCTTCCTTGTCGGGCAGGTACTTCATGATACCCGCGCCGCCATGGTAGCGGAGCGGCCCGAACAGGGGGCCGTCGACGCCACCGATGAAGCTCAGCGTGCGGAAGCTGGGACCGTCGACCGTCGGGAGTCCGCTCTCCTGAATCCGGGTTTTCCCGAACCCGAGCGAGATCTCGAGGCCGGCCCGCTCCCGCTCGCTGACGGGCAGGGAGGCGCCGATGGTGACCGTTGGCGCCAGCGCCTGGGCGACGTCGATGGTCTGGAAGATCCGGTCCTTGGACAAACGGGTGCCTGCGGTGAGGCCGAAGGTCGCGCTGTAGCGCGCCTGCCCGGCGAGCGCCGCGGGGAGGAGTGCAGCGAGCGCCAGGGATGTCGTGAGGATTCGCATGCGCGGTAAGATGCCGTCCGTAGGGGGTCGGGTCAACGTGGGGGACGTTCGGCCCCCCGCGCGTACGCACGGAGCCGCCGGAGCATCTTGCGGTCGAGGGTCACCATGTCGTCGCCCTTGGGGGTCTCGAGAATCTTGATCGTGTGGCCCAGCCGGGGGTCGGTCATGATGCGCCTGAACGGCTCGGCACCGAGGCTGCCTTCGGCGATGAGTTCGTGGCGGTCCTTGCGCGACCCGAACGGCGTCTTGGAGTCATTGAGGTGCAGGCAGTGCAGATGCTTGAGGCCGATCACCGCGTCCCAGTGGTCCCAGACGCCGTCGTAGTCGTTGACCAGGTCGTAGCCCGCGGCGAACAGATGGCAGGTATCGGCGCAGAAGCCGACGCGGGCGCGCTGCGGCGCCGGCATCAGCGCCCGGAGCTCCGCCAGTTGCTCGAAGGTGCAGCCAAGCGCCGTTCCCGAGCCGGCCGTCGTCTCGAGCAGCACCACCGTGGATCCTGGCACCTTGGCGAGGCAGTGCGCGTAGTTGGCCGCGTTTGCTTCGAGACCGCGACGCTGGTCATCGATATAGTTGCCCGGATGCGACACAACGTAGGGAATCCCGAGACTCTCACAGCGCTCCAATTCGGCGATGAAAGACCTGATGGAACGTGCACTTAGCTCGGAATCCGGCGATGCAAGATTGATCAGGTACGAATCATGCGACACCGCGGCTCGCATCCCCGTTCTCTGCATCTCATCCCGGAAGTGCGCGCGGGTCTCGGCGTCGATCGTCGGCTCCCGCCACTGGTTCGGTGTCTTGGTAAAAAGCTGGAGGGCGGTCGCGCCGATGGCCTCAGCCCGGGCCGGTGCCGTGCTGACTCCGCCCTGCGTCGAGACGTGAGCGCCGAGCATTTCATCGGCAGATCTGGGAGGCTTGGTCATCACCTGGTTTCCTTGACAGGGCGTCGCGACCGGATACGTTCCCGGCCGCCGCTGGAACTCCGATAATCTTGACGGATACACTGCCTCCGCGCCGGATCCTGCTACTCGGCGATGCCGCCTCGCGCCCTGATGGGCTCGAGCGCGCCTTGGCGCGCGTCGGCTATCAGCTGCTCGAAGCCGAGGGGACCGACGTCGAGTACCCGCCCGCGGCGCCACCCGATCTGCTGCTGGTGACGGCGCCCCGCGCCGACCAGCACCTCGAGGCCGCCCTCGCCGAACTGACCACCGAGGCGTGGCGTGCGATCCCGCTCGTGGTCGTGCTGGCGGACCCTGATGTCGACGGGCCGCACAAGGCGCTGGCCATGGGAGCCGACGACGCGATGGCTGCCCCGGTGCACCTGCCCGAACTCACGGCCCGCCTGAGTGCCCGCCTGCGACGGACCCCGCTCGACAGCGGCGAGCGCCAGGTCGCGTGGCGGCAGGAACTCATGTTCGACATTCTCGAGGAGCTGTCCGCCGCGATCCGGTCCGACTCGATCGTCGAAACCCTGGTGCGGCGCGTCGGCCTCGCGCTCGAACTCCCGCGCTGTTCCTTCCTGCTGGCCTCGCCGTGGGAGCGCTACGGGCGCGTGGTCGCGGTCTGCGAGACCCCCGCGACCCGCGACCTCCGTGTCGACCTCTACCGCTACCCGGAAATCCGCGAGGCGCTTCGCACCGAACGGACCGTGTTCATTCCCGACCTCGTGGAACACCTCTTCTTCGAGGAGATCCGGCCGCTCTGGAAGGAGCTGGGCGTGAGCGCCGACGTGCGGAGTGTCGCCGTCATTCCGGTGAACCTGCACGGCAAGCCCGCGGGCGTCTTTCTGCTGCGGACCCGGCGGGACGACCCCGCGCTCACCCAGGAGCAGCTCGGGTTCGCCGAGCGGCTGCTGCGCTCCGCGGCCCGGCTGCTCGAGAACGAGGAGCGGCGCGCCGGCGTGGCCCGGCGGCAGGCCAGTGCGCTCGCGACCGACATGCTCACCGGCTGCGGCAACCTCGATGCGCTGGACCGTCGCATCCAGGAGGAGTTCGAGCGCGCCCGGCGCTACGCGCTCACCTTCAGCGTCATCCTGTTCGATGTGGACAGTCTGCGCCGCTACAACGAGCGCTTCGGGAACGTGGTCGGGGACCGGGTGATGGCCGAACTCGGCGGGCTGCTGCTCAAGGAGGTGCGCGCACCGGATTTCGTCAGTCGCTACGGTGGCGACGAATTCGCCATCGTGCTGCCCGAGACCGACCTCGTCGGTGCGCGGGCCTCCATCGGGCGGGTCCGCGCGCGCATCGAGCAGCACGAATTCCCGGACCTTCACGCCCAGGATCGGCCCACCCTCTCGGCGGGCATCGTCAGCTTTCCGCATCCCGCCGCGAGCGATACCCAGGATCTCTTCGCCCTCGTCGAGGCCGCCCTGCTCCGCGGCAAGGCCCAGACCGACGGCCGCATCGGAACGGCGGATACCGTGGCGGCGTGAAGGTGGGCCAGGGTGTGCCTTGGCCGCTGCGCCTACCGCCGCCGCTTCAGCCAGTCCGCGGGATCCAGCGGGATCCCACCCTCCCCACGAATCTCGAAGTAGAGCTGGCTGCCCTCGTCGCTGTTCTCGCCCCCGACCGACCCGATGATCTGGCCCTTCGTCACCTTGGCGCCGAGCGCGACCTTGGCCTCCTCGAGGTGCATGTAGAGCGAACGGTAACCATCGCCGTGATACAGGATCAGCGCGAGCCCGTAGGTCCCCATGTTCTGCAGTCGCTCGACCGTGCCGCTTTCGACCGCCCGCACCGGCGTGCCGACCGGCGCGCCGATCCCGATGCCGTTCCGTTTGATCACCGCCCCGGAAGCGAGCTGCTCCCGCCCGAAGTTGTAGAGGATCTGTCCATCCACCGGCCAGTCGAGCTTGCCGATGTCCGCGGTGGACAGCGTCGCGGGGGCATTCGCGCCGGGGCGCGGGGTGTTCCGCCGGGCGCGCTCGAGCTCGGCGAGCAGGTCGTTGAGCCGCGCCTCGTCCCGCTGCAGGGCGGAGAGCTGCTGCTCGGTGGTGCGCGCCGAGCGCCGGGTTTCCCGGAGTCGGCTGGCGCTCTCATCCGCGAGCCGGGCGTAGCGCTGCAGTTCGGCCTGCCGCTCTTCCTTGCTCCGGTCCAGTTGGGACTTCACCTGGAGGATCTCGGACCGCCGCCGCTCCACCTGCCCCTTGAGCTTCTCGACGTCGGCGAGCAGCGACTTGTCCTGCCGCGACTGCAGATAGAGGTACTTGTAGCGCGAGAGCAGGTCGCCGAACGACTGGGCCGCGACCAGCACCTCGAAGGTGTACATCCGGCCGCGCTTGTAGATCTCCGACAGGCGCCGCTCCAGCACCGCGCGCTTTTCCGCCAGGTTGTCCTGGGCGAGCGCGAGGTCGGCGCTGGCACGATCGATATGGCTGTTCAGCCCGCCGATCTGGGTCTCGAGTTCGTTGACGATCCGGTTGGTGCTCTGGCGCTGGCGCTCGATGTTGTCGAGTTCCTCGCCGAGATCGTGGACCTGGCTCTGCAGGCGGACGCGCTCCTGCTCGAGCTGTTCCCGCTGGCGGCGCACCTCTTCCAGCCGGCGGCGGGAATCGTCGAGATCGGACTGCGCGGCGACGCGGGAAGGCGACGCGGCAACGAGGGCGACCAGCAGCAGGAACAGGGAAGAGGGAAGTGGGAATCCGATCGAGGAGCGTGGCCCATCCGCCGTTCCCCTTCCCTCTTGCCGCTTCCCGCTTCCCGCAGTCATCTCACACATTCCGCAGATGCCGGCCGACGCTCACCAGGCTCCCCGCCAGTCCGATGCCGACGCCGAAGACGACGCCCAGCACGACCTGGGATGTCTTGAGGAAGACGATCCCCGAGGTCGCCAGCTCGACCTGACCGCGGAACAGGAGGTAGGTGCCGTAGCAGAGGCCGATGGCGAGCAGTCCCCCCAGGAGACCCTTGAGCATCCCCTCGAGCAGGAACGGACCGCGAATGAAGCCGTTGGTCGCACCGACCAGCCGCATGATCGCGATCTCCCGGGCCCGCTGCAGCACCGTGATCCGGATGGTGACCCCGATGATCACCACGGCCACCGCCGCAAAGGCGAGCCCGATCGTCAGGCCGACCAGCCCCGCGATGTTCCGGAGCCGGTCCAGCTTTTCGATCCATTCCCGGCCGTAACGCACGTCATCGACGAAGCCATACCCCTTGAGCCGCTCGGCGACGGCGGCCGTATGTTCCGCGTCGCGGTAGCCGTCCTTGAGCTGGATCTCCAGCGACGCAGGCAGCGGGTTGACGCTCAGGTCGCGGTAGGCGTCGCGGAACTCCACCAGTTCCATCCGGGCGCGCTTGAGGGCCTCGTCCTCGCTCACGAAGGTGACCCGCGCCACCTCGGGGAAGGCGTTGATGTCCTCGGAGGCCTGGGCGATCGTTTCCGGAGGCGTCCCGCGGAGCAGGTAGGCGACGACCTCGACCCGCTGCTCGACGGTGTGCAGCGCCTCGCGCAGATTGACCGCCACCAGCCCGAAGAGGCCCACGGCGTAGAGCGAGAAGGCGATCGTGGTGATGGAGAGGGCCGACAGGAGCGGCGCGCGGCGGAAGGCGGAGAGCGCCTCACGAAAGAGCAGCCTCATTCGTCCTCCGCGCTGCCGTCGTCCACGCCGCTGTCGAAGACCACCGTGCCCTCGCGGAGCTCGACCGTGCGGTAGGTGGTCTGCTTCACCAGGTCGAGGTCGTGGGTCGCCATGACCACGGCGGTGCCGCCGGCGTTGATCTCGCGGATCAGCTGGAAGACACCGCGAGTCGCGCGTTCATCGAGGTTGCCGGTGGGCTCGTCGGCGATGAGGATCGTCGGATCGTTCACCAGCGCCCGCGCGATGGCCACCCGCTGCTGCTCGCCGCCGGACAGCTCCTGCGGATAGGCCTGCGCCTTGGCCGCGAGCCCCACCTGGGTCAGGACGCGCATCACCTTCGACGCGATGCCGTCCCGGCGGGAACCGGTCACCTCGAGCGCAAAGGCGATGTTCTCCTCCGCCGTCCGGTCATCGAGCAGCCGGAAATCCTGGAAGATGATCCCCAGCCGCCGCCGGAGCCGGGGCACGTCCGCCGGCGACAGGTCGGCGATGTTGAACCCGGAGATCCGCACGTCGCCGCTGCTCGGCCGCAGGTCGCCGTACATCATCTTCAGCATGGTGGATTTGCCCGCACCGCTGTGGCCGGTGAGGAAGACGAACTCGCCCTTCGCAACATGGAGGGAGACGTTCTTCAGGGCCGCGCCCTTGGGATAGTCCTTGAAGACGTGCGAGAAGCGGATCACGGGGGGAAGATAGGATTGCCGGTCGGGGGTTGGGTAGGGGAGGGTCGGCCCCGGTCTGCGCGGGTGGGCCCGCACCGGTTGGCGCGCACGGCCGCGCGCGCCCACTCGCTCCTACCCCAGCGCCTGGTCCAGGTCGGCGATGATGTCGGCCGCGTCCTCGATCCCGCAGGAGAGCCGGACGAAGCCGTCCGGGATCCCCTGCTTCAGCCGCTGGTCCTCGGTGAGCCGGACGTGGCTGGTGATACGCGGCTCCGAAGCGAGGCTCTCCACCCCGGCGAGACTCGGCGCGTGGGCCACCAGCTTGAGTTTCTTGAGGAACTTCTCGGCCGCGCGGGCCCCGCCCTTGATCTCCAGCCCGACCATGCCGCCGAATCCATCGAGGACCCGCGAGGCAAACTCGTGATCGGGATGGCTGGACAGTCCCGGGTAGTGCACCTTCTGGATGCCCTCCCGCAGTTCGGCCCAGCGCGCCACCGCCATCCCGTTGATGTTGTGCCGTTCCATCCGGACGGCGAGCGTCCGCATCCCCCGCTCGACGAGCCAGGCGGCGTGCGGGTCGATCGACTGCCCCCAGAGACACATCAGGCGGGTGACCTCCTCGATGATCGAGGCCGACGCCGCCACGGCGCCGGCGATCACGTCGCTGTGCCCGTTCAGGTACTTGGTCGCGCTGGTGATGACGATGTCCGCGCCATGCTCGAGCGGACGGTAGTTGATCGGGCTCGCGAAGGTGCCGTCCACCAGCAGCGCGAAGCCACCGTCCCGGGCGATCTGCGCCATCGGCGTCAGATCGAGCACTCGCATGTTCGGGTTGGTCGGCGTCTCCACGAACACCGCGCGGGTGCTCTTCCGCACCGAGCGCCGCCACATCCGGGGCTGGTCGGGATGCACGTAGGTCACCTCGATCCCCAGCCGGCCGAACTCCTCGTCGAACAGCCGCCGCGTCCCGCCGTAGATCCAGCTGCTCGATACCAGATGATCGCCCGGGCGCAGCACGGCGAGGTGCGCCAGCGCCGTCGCCGCCATGCCGCTCGAGACGAAGATCGCGCCCTCAGCGCCTTCGAGCTGCGCGTACTTCGCGGCCAGCCCGGTCTGATTCGGGTTGTTCCCATACCGGGAATACATCACCGTATCGTCGGAGCCGACCGGATTGGTGAAGGTGCTGCTCTGGTAGATCGGAGTGACGACCGGTTCCCAGTCGCCGCGCCGCACGGGCTGCCCGTGGATCGCGAGGGTCGACAGGCCCGGCTTCGTCTTCATGCGGCGGGCCGGGGGACGGCGTAGCTGCCGGAGTCGGCGCGGACCAGGCGGAGCCGCGCGAGCGTGTCGAGCACCTCGCTGGTGCGCGTGACGGTCCAGCCGATCCGCCGCGCGAGTCCGTCCGCGGTGGCCGGGCCGTCGGTCTGCAGCGTAAAGAACGCCGTGCGGAGATCCGGCGTCACCCGGCCGACTGGACGCGCCGCGCCCGCGGGGGAGTCGCAGACCAGCGCCGCAATGTCGTGATGCTCGAGCACGTGCTCGATCGCCTCGAGCTGTTCCTCCCGCAGGCCCTGCAGCACCAGATAGGTCTCGCCGGGCGGGTCGAGCAGCAGCTTGGCGATGATCTCGTCCGCGCAGCTGAAGTCGACCAGCCCCACCTCCGAGAAGTCGAGCATCGCCAGCGATGCCCCGGCGGCGACCAGCGCCTGCTGAATGCTGGTGCGCACCGCGCGGCCGGTAGACCGGGTGACCAGATCGCAGTACGGGGTCTGGACCGATTCGCGCAGCAGCCGCTCGACCCGGATCGTCTGTGTCATCCGCTGGTGCCCTCCTGGGCGGGAATAACAATCTGAACCTGCGCGCCCGGAAAGGGCGCGAGATGCTCGGTCATCGGCGCGTCGTCATCCCATGGGGGGACGATCACGATGCGGGCGGTGCCGCTGCGGATGCTGAACTTGCCTTCCCACCGGGAGAGGTACCGCTTGATCCCTGCGATGCCCTGTCCGCGGCCCGGATCACGGAACCGGCTCACGTTCTGAATCACCGCGGCCTCGAGCGCGGCGCCATCACCCCAGCGGTCGCCGAAGCGGCGCGACTGGGTCGCTTCGAGCGAGCGGCGGAAGCCGACCCCGGCATCGCCCACGGCGATCACCACCACCCGCCGGCCGAGTCGTTTGCGAAAGGTATACGCGTGGACCGACACCCACCCGCCGGTCCCCGCGTGTTCTACAATATTCTGGCACGCCTCCGAAAGTGCCATGGCGAATCCCATGGTCGCCTTGGCCTCGAGCCCCAGTTCGCCATGCAGGATCCGCGCGGCGCCCTCCTGGATCTTGCCGACCACCGCATGCACGTCCTCCGAGGCCCGCACCGGCGTCACATCGAGCAGCACGTCGGAGTGGGTGTCGGGCTTGAGCTTCGGCACCTTGCCGTGCAGCTCGGCCAGCTCGGCGAGATGGCCGAAGAACCCGGTCCGGGCCCAGTAGCGCCGGACATCCTCGGCGACCGGCACCGTGAAGCCCGGCACCGGTCCGCCCGCTTCGCGGATGGCCTGCACCGCCGTCAGCATGCCGACCAGCCCGAAGGGCGACGCCCACTGCGCGCCGCGCGCGTCGAACAGCATCCGGTCGGTGAGCGGGCCCGCCGAAAACGACTGGGCGAACTGCTCGAAGCTCCGGTCGTCGAAGGACGCCGGGACCTCCACGACACGACTCATGCGCGTCCTTCCGCCGTCACCAGTTCACCGAGCAGGAGGCGGCCGAGCCGTGTGGCGCCGCGAAGCGACGCGTTGCGCGCCGCGAGAATATTGGCCGAACCGATCGCCGCTTCCGGCGCCTGCCCCGCGAGCAGGCTGGCGCAGAGGGCGGCCCCGAACACGTCGCCGCATCCGGTGGGATCGATCGCCTCCACCTGGGGAGCCGCCACCCGGGCGGTGCGCACCGCCGAGCCCGCCTGGGCCGTCGAGCCGAACCCCTCGAATCCCGGGGCGGCGAAGTACACCGCACCCCGCGGGCCGAGGGTCACCACCAGCAGCTTCACGCCGGCGGCCATTGCCTGTGCCGCGAGCGCAAGCGGGTCGGGCGCGAACTGGGTCATCTCGTCTTCATTCATCTGCACTACGTCGAAACACGCGAGCCAGGCGGCCGGGTCGGCCAGCGGCCGCAGGACCCGAATGCCGTCCTGGGGCATGCCGAAGAGAAGGCTGTGCATGTCGGCGTAGATCGGACCGTGGAACGCCTGCCGGAGCGCCTGCGCGGTCCCCAGTTCGAGTTCGAATCCGGAAATGAAATTGAGATAGATCGCGTCGAGGTCCCGCACCATCGGGCCCAGTTCGGCCCAGGTCCACCCCGGCACACCGCCTGACATCCGCTCGGTCCGGCGATCCCCGGCCTGGTAGCGGAGCGTCACCCGGTTGTTCGGGACGGGCACTTCGACGCAGCGCCCCCCGGGCACGAGGCGACGCAGGCTGCGGAGCAGTTCGGCGGCTTCGTCGCGCAGGTCGCTGCCCACCTTGATCAGGGGCACCAGCTGCCACGCGGCCGGCAGCGCCGCATCGAAGCCGCCGAGTGCGTAGGCGATGCCGCCCCATTCCTCCACGGGCGCCGCGGCGGGGTCCCGCCCGTGAATCACGTCCCAGACCAGCGAACCGAGTACGCCGACCTTCAAATGATTCCCGCCTCCACCTGCTCGATGTAGGCCCGGGCGGCGCCGTAGACGCCGGCCACACCCGTGAGATCGCCCGGCACGATGCGGCAGACCTCCACGGCCGGCTTGAAGGCGCGGCGCGAGACTTCTCGGCGGAGCGGACCGAAGAGGTTCTCCCCGGCGAGCGTGACGCCGCCGACGATCACGATCGCCTCGGGATTGAAGATGTTGATGAGGCCTGCGACAGCGGCGCCGAGGAACTTGGCGGTGTCGCGCACCACCTCCAGCGCGAGCTCATCACCGGCCTGGGCCGCCTGATAGACCGTCTGCGCCGTGATTTTGCGCAGGTCCCCCGAGACATACGACGGCAGGCTCGACTCCGCCCCGCTCTCCAGCGCCTCGACCGCGCGGAGCGCGATGTTCGGGCCGCTGGCATAGGCCTCGATGCACCCGTAATTGCCGCATTTGCAGCGGCGGCCGTTGGCGTCGATCGTGATGTGGCCGACCTCGCCGGCGATGTCCGACGCGCCGTGGTAGAGCCGCCCGCCGATGATGATCCCGCCGCCGATGCCGGTGCCGATCGTCAGGCCGATGGTGATCTGGGTGCCCCGCGCGGCCCCCTGCCACCACTCACCGAGCACGGCGCAGTTGGCGTCGTTGTCCAGAGCCGTCTTGAGGCCGAGCCCGTCCTGCAGCCGCTGCCGGAGCGGCATGTTGACCCAGCCGAGGTTGGGCGTGAGCAGCACGATGCCAGAGCGGGTGTCGAGCGGGCCGGGGGCGCCGACACCGGCGCCGATCACCGTCAGGCCCGGAACGGCGGCGCGGGCCTCCTCGATGCTCTGCTTCGCCGCCGTGATGATCCGCTGCACCACGGCGTCCGGTCCCTGCTCCGCGCCGGTGGGGACGCTCACCACGCCATGAATGGAAGACCCATCTTCGGCGACGCAGCCGCAGACGATGTTGGTGCCGCCGAGGTCGATGCCGACGATGACGCGCATGAGGTCGCGGCCGGAAGGGGGACTGGGAATGGGGGACGGGAGGAATGATAGGGAATGAGGCCCCAACTCTCCACTCCGCAACTGACGGGGAGCGGGCCCCCGACGTATCAGCCGGTGGCGGCCAGGCGGCGCTCCACGGCGCGGCTGACGCGCGTCACCTCGATCTCCCGCATGCAGCGGTGGTGCCCGAGGGGGCAGACGGCGGGGCCATGTGCCGAACAGGGCCGGCAGGGGAGCGCTTCGTGCTCGACGATGGGCTCGTCCCCGAGCGGACCAAAGCCGAAGCCGGGGATCGTCGGACCGAAGATCGCGACCATCGGACGCTCGAGGGCGGTCGCGAGGTGCAGGGCCACGGAGTCGTTGGTGACCACGAGGGCCGCCCGTTCCACGAGTGCCGCCGACGCCTGGAGACCAAGGAGTCCGGCCGCGCTGTGGGAATCAGCAGGCGCGGCCTGCACGATCGCCGAGGCGAGCTGCTCGTCCTCCGGCCCGCCGATCACCACCACCGGATACCGGAGTGCCTGTGCGAGTTCGGCGAAGTACGGCCACCGCTTGGTGCCCCAGCGGGAACCGGGGGCCAGCACGATGAACGGCTCAGCCACACCGGTTGCCTCCAGCCACGTCGCGGCGCTGGCGCGATCCTCCGCCCCGAGACGCAGCCACGGCCGGGCCGGCGTTGCGGCCTGGTCGGCGAGCGCCATGAGCCGCGTGCTCATGTGTCCAGTGGCGGGTCGCGCGACCCGCCTCGTGTAGCTCAGCGCGCCGGATGCGTCAGCGAATCCGGTCCGCACCGCCGCGCCACTGAGATACGCCAGCGCCGCCGAACGGACCGATCCATGCGGCAGTACCGCCCGCGCGTAGCCAGCGGCGCGGAGCCGCCGCCCAAGCCGGAAGAGCCCGGAAAGGCCGCGATCCGCACCATGCTTGTCGAACGGGATGACCCGACGGAGCGCCGGATGGTGCTCGGCCAGCGGAGCGGCCGCCGGCGTGGTAACCAGGTCGACCGGGCCATCTCGCTCCGCCAGTCGCTGCAGAAGCGGCAGCGTGAGGACCACATCACCGAGATGCGCGGTCTGGATGACGAGGGTGGCGCCGCCCGGCAGGACGGCATCCGCGCCGGCGGGCGGGCCGCCTGCCGGCGGGCGGGCGGTCATCGGATCAATCCACCTGCAGCACCGCCAGGAACGCCTCCTGCGGAATCTCCACCTGGCCCAGCTGCTTCATCCGCTTCTTGCCCTCTTTCTGCTTCTCGAGGAGCTTGCGCTTCCGGGTGATGTCGCCGCCGTAGCACTTGGCGAGCACATCCTTCCGGAGCGCGGAGATCGTTTCACGGGCGATGATCTTGTTGCCGATCGCGGCCTGGATCGCCACCACGAAGAGCTGACGCGGGATCAGTTCCTTCAGCTTCTCGGAGATCTTGCGGCCGAACTCATATGCCTTGTCCCGGTGGATGATCACGCTGAAGGCGTCCACCGACTCGCCGTTGATCAGCATGTCCAGCCGGACCAGATCCGACTCGCGGTAGCCGGCGAGCTCGTAGTCCATCGCCGCGTAGCCGCGGGAGATTCCCTTGAGCTTGTCGTAGAAGTCGAGGACGATCTCGCCGAGGGGAAAGTCGAAGTCGAACTCCACCCGGCTGGTGTCGAGGTACTTCATGCCGTGGTACACGCCGCGCCGGTCGGTGCCCAGCTTCATGATGCCGCCGATGTACTCCACCGGCGTCATGATCCGGGCCTTCACGTACGGCTCCTCGATCTTCGCGATGGTCGCGGGATCGGGGAGCTTGGTCGGGTTCTCCAGCAGCGTCATGCTGCCGTCGGTGAGGTAGACGTAGTACTCCACCGTCGGGACCGTCGTGATCAGGTCCAGGTTGAATTCGCGCTGCAGCCGCTCGGCCACGATCTCCATGTGCAGCAGGCCGAGGAACCCGCAGCGGAAACCGAAGCCAAGAGCGGTCGAGGTCTCTGGTTCGTAGCCCAGGCTCGCATCGTTGAGCTTGAGTTTGGCCAGCGCATCGCGGAGCGGCTCGTACTGTTCGCTGTCGGTGGGGTAGAGCCCCGCGAAGACCATCGGCTTCACGTCCCGGTAACCCGGCAGCAGCTCACTGGCCCGATTGTCCGCGTCCAGGATTGTGTCGCCAGCGCGGGTATCGCTGACGGTGCGGGTGTTCGCCACGACGTAGCCGACCTCACCCGATTCGAGCATGCCGGTCGGGCGCTGTCCCAGCTGCAGGTAGCCGACCTCGTCGACGGTGTAGACATCGGCGGGATGCGCGCCAAAGGCGATCTGCATGCCCTTCCGCAGCGTGCCGTCGACCACCCGGATGCTGGGGATCGCCCCTCGGTAGCGGTCGAAGTAGGAATCGAAGATCAGGGCCCGGAGCGGCGCGTCGGGATTGCCCCGCGGCATCGGGACCCTGCGGACCACTTCCTCGAGCAACTCGGGCACCCCGGTGCCTTCCTTCGCGGAGACCGAGAGGATCTCCTCCCGCCTGGCCCCGATCAGGTCCATGATCTCCTTGGCGCGCCGCTCGGGCTCGGCGCCGGGCAGGTCGATCTTGTTGAGGACGGGGATGATCTCGAGGCCCGCGTCCATGGCCAGGAAGAGATTCGAGAGCGTCTGGGCCTGCACGCCCTGCGAGGCATCGACCACGAGGATCGCCCCCTCGCATGCCGCGAGCGAGCGCGAGACCTCATAGGTGAAGTCCACGTGACCTGGGGTGTCGATCAGATTGAGCTCGTATTCCTGCCCGTCGCGTGACTTGTAGGTCATCCGGACGGCGTTGAGCTTGATCGTGATCCCGCGCTCGCGCTCGAGGTCCATGGTGTCGAGCAGCTGCTCGCGCATCAGGCGCTTCTCGACCGCGCCCGTGGCTTCGATGAGCCGGTCGGCCAGGGTGCTCTTGCCGTGGTCGATATGAGCGACAATGCAGAAATTTCGGATTCGTGCCTGCTTCATGGCGGGGAATATAGTGCCTCCCCCTATCCCCCGTCCTTCCAGCCCCGGTTACCCTTCCGCATGCGTCGCCTTCCCTCGCCCCACGTCGGCATGATCCTCGTCGTGCTCTTCTGGGGCGGGAACTACGCCATCTCCAAACTGGCCTTCCAGGAGATCCCGCCGCTCGCCTTCACTGCGATCCGTTTCGCGGTCGGTTCGCTGCTGCTGGGGGTCCTGCTGCTCAGGGCCGAGCCGGTCCGCGCGGTGCCCCGGCACCTGTGGGGGCGGATGCTGCTGCTTGGGCTCGTCGGCAACACCCTGTATCAGCTCTGCTTCATCACCGGGCTCTCCCGAACGACTGCCACCAACACCGCGCTGATCCTCGCGGCCATGCCTACGGTCGTAACTGTCGTTTCGGGGGTGCTCGGGCACGAACGGATTCCGGCGAGGCAGTATACCGCGCTCGCCCTCGCCACCCTGGGCGTCGTGGCGGTGATCGCCGCGCGCGGCCTCGATCTCAGCCATGGTGACTGGTCGGGGGACCTGCTCATTCTCGGCGGTGTCGCCTGCTGGACCGCCTATACGATCGGGCTCCGCCGCTTCGGCGGCGAAGTGTCCGCACTCGGTATCACGACCTGGGGACTGCTGGCGGGAACCCCGTTGCTGGTCCTCGCGGGGCTGCCTTCACTCTATCGACTCGACTGGGGGGCCGTGAGCGGGAAGGCGTGGGCCGGGCTCGCCTACTCGACGCTGCTGTCGCTGGTCGCGTCGTACTTCCTCTGGAGCAGGGCCGTCCAGCGGCTCGGCGCCTCCCGCGCCGCACTCTACACCTGCGCGAGCCCGCTCGTGGCGGCACTCACTGCGCTCCTCCTGCTGGGCGAGCGGCCAACGGTGGCGCATTATATCGGCGGTGCCTGCATCATCGGGGGCGTGCTGCTCGGTCAGTGGCGCACCGGTGGAGGAACTGCGGCCACGTCTCCCGTCTCAGCGGCTGATTCCTGACGCCGGAGCACGTCCCCTTGGGCGGACCCGGCGCCGCCCGCGTCAGCCGCTCGCACCCTCCAGCTCCTCCAGTCGTGCCATCGCCCGCCGGAGGTGCGGGATCACGATGCTGCCACCGACCACCAGTCCCACCGAAAAGATTTCGAGGAACTCGTCGCGGGTGGTGCCTTCCTGATGGCACCGCTCCACGTGATAGGTGATGCAGTCGTCGCAGCGAAGCACCATGCTGGCTACCAGACCGAGCATCTCCTTGGTCTTGGTGCCGAGCGCTCCCGGCTCGTAACACCGGTGATCCAGGGCGAAGAACCGGTTGATCGTCAGGTTGCCCGCGTTCAGGATGACGTCGTTCATCCGGCTGCGGAACGCGTTGAATTCGGCGAGGGAGGGAGTGGTGTCGGTCATGCAGGGGAATCTGGGGCGGCCGCCCCGGCAGGTCTAGGCGCCCGGCCGCCGGCCCAGAGGGACCGGCGGCCGGACCCGTTCCGCGGCGTCACTCCGCCGGGAGCCCCACGATCTTGGCGTAGCTCTCCGGAACCCACTTGGGCCGCTCGGCCGCGTTGGCGATGTCCTGCCCCAGGAAGAAGAGCAGCCTGAGGATCCGCGACTCCTTCTCACTCTCGAGTTTGTCGGGCGAATCCGACACCTGGTGGTAGTCCGGATGGGTGCCGTTGAAGAAGAACAGGATCGGCACGCCCTTCCGCGCAAAATTGAAATGGTCGGAGCGGTAGTAGAAGTTCTCCTCCGGCCAGCGGTCGTCGATCGCGGTC
Organism: uncultured Gemmatimonadales bacterium; assembly: GCA_963817435.1. Lineage (GTDB taxonomy): Bacteria > Gemmatimonadota > Gemmatimonadetes > Gemmatimonadales > GWC2-71-9 > JADJOM01. The sequence goes on along the minus strand of CAWFNY010000002.1, from coordinate 529,053 downwards.
ATGTTCAGTTCCGGGTGCGCCGCGTTGACCCGCGCAAGCGTGGCACCGAGATCGGAGTGCTCCCGCCCGATCGCGACGATGGTGTCCTGCCAGTTCCGCCCGATCATGTCGATGTTCAGGTCGGCGACGACCTGCGCCAGCGGCACCGTCGGATGTTCGGTGAAGTAGGAACTGCCGTACAGTCCCTTCTCCTCGCCGCTGACCGTCAGGAAGATCATCGACCGTTTCGGCCGCGCGCCCTTCTGGCTGAACGCTTCGGCGAGCTCCATCACACCGACCGTCCCGGACCCGTCATCGTCGGCGCCGTTGCAGATGGTGTCGCCACCGCGCGCCTGGCACTGGCCCCCACCGGCGGTCCCCACATGATCCATGTGCGCCGAGAAGACGACGTACTCGCTCTTGAGCTTCGGATCGCTGCCTTCGAGCATGCCGACCGTGTTCGGAGCCGAAGCCGACTGCAGCACCGTGTCCTTGAGGCCGAAGCCGATAGTGAGGTCGGGCAGATCGCGCGTCACGGCGCTGGCCGAGGCCCGAATCGCGTCGAGGTTGAGACCCGCAGCGGCGAGCACCTCGCCCAGCGCTCGCTGATGCACCTCCACGACCGGCGCACGCGGGCCCAGGCCATCCACGCCGACCCGGGACTGTGCCTGACTGGCCACTCGCTGGGCGAAGGTCGCCGAGTCGCGGTTGGAGAGCAGCACCATCCCCGCGGCTCCTCGGTTCAGAATGGCGCCGACCGCCTGCTGCAGTGCGGGGGAGAGCGGCTTGGTGTAGTCCATCACCAGGATGACCGCCTTGCCCTTCACCTCGAGTGCCTTTGCATCTTCCGCGCTGTAGGCGCCGCCGAGCAGAACCGCGGGCGCGAGGACCTCCCCGGCGGGAACACCGCCGAAGGCGAAGCGGGCGTCACGGTTCAGGTCGGCATGCACATGAAGCCCCCTGAAGATGAATCCGACATGGGACGAGGCGGGGTCGATCTTGCGCCGGGAAATGCTGTAGCGCTGAAACCAGGTACCGTTCTCGCCGGCGGGCTTGAGGCCGAACCGCTTGAACTGGTCCGCCACGTACTGGGCGGTCTTTTCGAGTCCCGGACTTGGCGTATCGCGGCCCATCATCGAGTCATCGGCGATGATGTTGATGCGGCGCTGTACGTCAGCCTGGGTGATGGTCAATGCGGCAGAACGCATCGCGGGGCTGGACTGGCTCGCCAGCAGCGAGGCGGTGGAACAACTGACGAACACGGTCAGGATGAAACGGCGCATCGGCGACCTGGGCTGGAGGAATGCTGCGTCCGGACCGCAAAAAGATAGCGCCCGGCCGCTGAGGTACGGACGGGCGCTGAAAGTGGTTTCGCCGCTGTTCAGGGCCGGCGCCGCCTGAGTTGCGGTTCGCCGGTGCTCCTCGGCGGGGGGGCCTGTCTGGGCTCCGCCCGCGGAGGCGGATCCCGCCGAGGTTCAGCTCTCGGCCGATCCTGCGGCCGATCCTGCGGCGCGTCCTGCCGCGAGGGTTCGCGGCGGTCTGGCGAACGGGCCGGTTCGCGCTGGACGGGCGCACGATCCTGCGGGGCATCAGCCCTGTTGTCGCCCGGCTGAACCTGCTGCAACCCGCGGTCCTCGCTCGGCCGCCGACGGGGGCTGTCACCCTGGTTCGAGGGCGGAACCTCCCGGCTGTTGCCCGGGTCGCGCGAGCGGTCCGGTTCGCCTCGGCGCTGCGGCTGTCGATCGGTGCCGCTCGAGGGCGGAACCTCCCTCGTGTTGCCCGGATCACGCGTGCGGTCGGGCTCGCCCCGGCGCTGCGGCTGTCGATCGGTACCTGGTGATGCCGGCCGACCGTCGGGGGACGGCTGGCGCGTGTCGGGACTGCGGCGCGGGTCACCCGTCACCGCACCTCCCCGATCGCTCCCGTCAGGCGCCCGCCGGCGCGGAGACACCGGGGCAGGGATCGCGCCGCGACCACCGATGTCGGCACTGGTGCGATCGCGCTCGATCGTCGGCCGGCGATTGTCATCCCCGCCGCGGGGACGCTCGGCGACACGCGTGATGTAGTCGTTCCGGGGATCGCTGTCCTTGAACACGTAGCGCGGGCCGGGCCGGTAGGGGCGACCGACATACGTGCCGCCGTTGCGGTACCGGTACGGGTAGTAGTACCAGTCATCGTAGATCACGATCCGGAACCGCGAGCAGTAGGAGCCGTAGGGATCCCACGCGCGCCAGCTGGTGTAGGTGTGGCAGTCGTAGCAGACGAATCGCGGATAGTCGTAATGCTTCTCCACGTAGTACTGCGAAACGTCGTAATCGTAGTCGGTCTCACGGGCGATCCGGTCGGCGATGTCGCTGACCACCACGTACGGGTCCCCGCGGACTCGCCCATCGGAGATGGCATGGTAGTCCCAGTGGTCGCCCCGCACGATATCGTCATAGGTAAACGGGTCTTCGGAAGCGATGGCGAAGACGTATCCGACACCGGGGTAGTCATCGATCCGGAACGCCTCATCACGATCGCGCCCGAGCACCTCGAAGGTCTTGCCGCCGCGGGCGAAATTGTCCTCCCATGGATCGATCGGAAACAGCACGCGCATCCGTCCGTCGGTATCGATCCGGATGATCGTGACATACGCGTCCTGATCGCTCTTGAAGTAGACCCGGGCGCGGTCACCGCGATTGTAGACATCGTCCCGGTTGAGCCAGATGCTGATGCGCGGTCGCTCCCTGTCGCCGGCGCGGACCCATTGTGCGATCAGGGCGCTCGGCGGCGGGACCGGGGTCGGGGCGGAACCGGCCGACATTGCGGCCAGGGCCAGAGTCAGAAGGGACAGCATATGGCCTCCAAAGACATCGGGGTGGACAATGCCCGCGTGAGCAGGCTGTGTGCCACCATCTTTTCAACAACAGAAGCCCTTTGGTACCAACACTTACGCGATTTTGCCCGTTTGGGACCGGTGTCCGGAACGTCCTCTCCGGTGGACACCGAGGTGTCGCGTTGACTTCACCCGCCCGGCCCCGGTACGTTGCGGCCCCAATGACGGCCCCCGCCGCGACCTCCCGTCCCCGCCTCGACCTGCTCGACCCGCGTCAAGCGGCCCATCTCGCGGGCCTCGAGCTCCTCACCGAAGGCGTGGTCGAGGGCTTTCTCGCCGGTCTCCATCGTTCGCCCCGCCGGGGCTTCTCGGTGGAGTTCGCCGAGCACCGGATGTACCAGCCCGGGGACGAGCTGCGCTACGTCGACTGGAAGCTGCTCGGCCGAAAGGACCGGCTCTACGTCAAGCAATATGAGGAAGAGACCAACCTTCGCGCGATGCTGGTGACCGACGTGAGTCGGTCGATGGCCTGGAGCGGTGACGCCGCGACGGTGCTCTCCAAAGTCGACTACGTGCAGCGGCTGGCCGCCGCGCTGGCCCTGCTCCTGATCCGGCAGCGCGATGCCGTCGGGCTCATCGCGTTTGACGAGGCGGTGCGGGCGGTCGTGCCGGCGCGGGCCCACACCGGGCAGTGGCAGCAATTGCTGGTGACGCTGAACGCGCTGCAGCCGGGAATGGGGACTGCGGCCGAGCCGGCGCTTCGGCGGGTCGTGGATCTGCTCCGCCGCCGAGGACTGGTGATCTTCATCTCGGATCTCCTGCTCGACCGGGAGCTCACGCTTCGCGCGCTCAAGTTTCTGCGCCACCGGGGTCATCAGGTCATCGTGCTGCACGTGATGGATCCCGCCGAACTGGAACTGGGCGGACCGGCCGAGGCCCGCTTCGAGGATCCCGAGACCCATCAGGGCGTGACCCTCCGCCCCAAGGACTGGGCCGATGCCTATCGGCAGACGGTGACCGGGGTCGTGAAGGCCTGGCGCAAGGCCTGCCGCGGCAGCGGCATCCAGTATCACCAGATCACCACGACTACGCCGTTCGGGCTCGCCCTGCGCAGGGTCGTCGGCGGAGCGTCCGGTCTCGCGTGATCGGCTTCCTCCACCCCTGGCTGTTGCTCGGTCTGCCGCTCGCAGCGGTACCGCTGGTCCTGCATCTGATCCAGCGTCGCGATCCGCCGACGGTGGAGTTCCCGGCGGTGCGCTACCTCGTGCAGGTGACGCAGGAGCACCAGCGGCGGCTCCGGCTCAGGCATTGGCTGCTGCTGCTGATTCGCACCCTGCTCATTCTTGCGCTTCTGCTGGCCGCGGCGGGCCCGTCGGCACCGCTGCGCGAGGCGGTGAGTCACACGCCAAGCGCACTCGTGCTCGTGGTCGACGACTCTCCCTCGAGCGGTGTCATCGTCTCCGGCGCGCCTCGCCTGGCCCAGTTGCGGACGGCGGCGAGGCGCGTGCTCGAGCGGGCGACCCCCTCCGACGCCCTGTGGCTGCTGACCAGCGACGGGATCGCCCGGCGGGGCGGTCCCGCCGATCTCCTGGGCGCGCTGGACAGTCTCCAGCCCACCGGCCGCCGGATGGATCTCGGCGAGGCGGTGACGGCCGCGGCCGAGGTGCTGCACGGCGATTCCCGCCCGGGGACCGTCGTCCTGTTCACCGACCTGCAGGCGACCGCGCTCTCACCGGCGCCGCGCGGCGCCAGCGTCGTGGTGGTCCGTTCCGGGGAGCCCGCGCCGCCGAACATCGGCATCACCCGCATCGATCCCGGCGCCCAGCCCTGGACTCCTGAGGGCGGTTCCGTCACCGTCGCGCTCGCCGGGGATTCCGGCACGGCGCCGGTGTCGGTGGCGCTCGGCGACCGGCCGGCCCGTCAGGCGCTGGTGGCGGCGGGCGGGGCGGGGAGCTTCTCCCTGCCCGGAGCGCTGCCGGGCTGGTGGACGGTGCGCGCGGGGAAGGCGCCCGACGAGTTGCGCGCCGATGATGACGCACTCGCCCTGGTACGGATCGCGCCGGTGGCACGCGTCGCCTGGGACCCGGGCGACCGCTACGTGAGCGCGGTGTGCGACGTCCTCGAGGCGAGCGGCCGGCTGCGGCGCGGGAACGAGCTCTCGCTCGGCCCCCTCGGTCCGGGTCCGTCCATTGTGGTGCCGCCCGCCGATCCAGCCGCGCTCGGCGCGCTCAATCGCCAGCTGGAGCGCCGCGGCGTCCCCTGGCGCTTCGGCGCCCTGGTGATGACCCCGGGGGTGAGCGACAGCGGCGCCCTCATGGGACGGGAACAGGTCGTCCGGCGCTACGCGCTCGAGCCGCTGCGCCCGAGCGCCACGCAGGGCGTCGTGGCGACGGTGGGTGGCGCACCATGGGTGGTGCGCAGCGGCGACGTGGTGCTGGTGGGGAGTCGGTTCGAGCCCTCCTGGACCAGTCTCCCGCTATCGGCTCGCTTCGTGTCATTCATGGACGCGGCCGTCAACCGGATCGCCCGCGGACAGCTCGCGATGTTGTCCGCCGCCCCGGGTGACGCCGTGCTTCTGCCCGACCTGGTGACCAATGTCGCGCAGGGCGAGCACCGGTGGGCGGTCGAGGGCGGCGCGGCGTTCCATCCCCCCGCCACGGGTGCCTACTACCTGCTTGCCGGACCGGACACGGTCGGCGGCCTGAGCGTGAATCTCGACCCGCGCGAGTCGCTGCTCGCCCCGGCCAGTGACCGTCAGGTCGAGTCGTTATGGCCAGGGAGCCGGGTGGTGCGGCTCGCAGAGGCTCCCGGCGCCGCCTTCGCCGGTGCGGGGCGGGCGAGTCTGCAGGGACCGGTGCTCTGGCTCGCGCTGGTGCTGGCCTTCGCGGAAGTCGCGCTGGCGAGCGGATTGCGGCGGGGCCGATGACCCTGACCCTCCTGCTCGACGCGTTCGAGCGCACCTCCTTCGCCTTCGACCTGCGGGACCGGCTGCCGGCCCGCGGGGCGCACCTCGCGCTGGGCGGGCTGCCGGGGTCGAGTCCCGCGGTCATGCTGGCCTGGCTGGCGCGGACCTTCCCCGAGCGCTTCTTCACTGTGGTGGCCACGACGCCCGCGGATGCGGAGCGGTGGCTCACCGACCTGCAGCACCTGACCGACCTGCCCATCGCGCTGTACCCGCAGCGCGAATCGTTAGGCGAGGACGAGCCCCACTACGAGATCGCCGGCGAACGCGCCGAGACCCTCTCCGGCCTGCTCGAGGGACGGCTGCGGATCCTGGTCACCACCGCGCGCGCGACCGAGGAGCGCACCCGGGTGGCCGCCGGCTTGCGTGAGGCCACGCTGCGGATCCGGCCACACCCCGCCTCTGCCGCCAGGCCGCGAGCGGGTTCCCGCGCAGGCACCGCCCTCTCCGATGTCGCGGCCGCGCTCGATGCCATGGGCTACGCGCGCGTGCCCACCGTGACCGAGATCGCCCAGTTCAGCGTGCGCGGCGGCATCATCGATGTGTACGGCTTCGGGATGGCGAACCCCGCCCGGCTCGAGTGGTGGGGAGACGACCTCGAGTCGGTCCGGGTCTTCGACCTGACCACGCAGCGGTCCGGCGATGCGATGGACGAGATCACCGTCCTCCCGCTCGGCGGGTCCGCGGGGCGGCGCGTCGCGGGGTCGGCCGATGCGCCGGCGAGTGCCCCGGCCATCCGCCAGGGGATTCTTGAACTGTTGCCCTCCGACACGCTCCTCGTCGAAGACTCCGCCACCGCCAACCAGGAAGAGGTGTCGCGCGCCTGGCGCGAGGCGGCCCACCACCTGGAGATCGCCCGGCGGCTGGGCGAGGAGGTGTCGGCGCGCGAGGACCTGTTCGAGCCGCCCGAATCGTGGGCCCGCCGCATGTCGGCGTTTCCGCGGATCTCGACCCGGGATCCGGCGCCGGCGCTGAACGCGGGATTCTTTCCGCCGGAGGCGGTCGAGCGGGACATCCGGCGGCTGCGGGGGATGCTGGCCGGCGAGATCCCATCGCTCGTCCTGTGCGATAACGAGGGCCAGCTCGAGCGGCTCGACGAACTGCTGAACGAGGGCGGCAGCCGGGTGAACGCCACCCTGGCGATCGGCGCGCTGGATGGCGGCTTCGTGATGCGGAGCCTCCGGGTGCTCACCGATCACGAGATCTTCCGCCGTGCCCGGCGGCTGCGGCGCGCGCGGCGCTATCGCCAGGCGGCGCCTTCCGCGGCGACCGGCCAGCTCCAGGCCGGCGACTACGTGGTCCACCTCGAGCATGGCATCGGGGTCTACCGCGGCATCCAGACGATCACCGTCGGGGAGTCGACCCTCGAGGTCGCGATCGTGGAATACGAGGGCGGGGATCGCCTCAACGTGCCGCTGTACCGGCTGGATCAGCTCGAGCGCTACCGTGCCGCGGGCGACGACGGCGATCAGCCGCCGCCGCGCCTGCACAAGCTCGGCGGCAATGCGTGGCAGCGGGTCCGGGACAAGACCCGGCAGGCGATCAAGGAGATGGCCGCCGAACTGCTCGACCTCTACGCGCGGCGCAAGGTGAGCGCCGGCTATCCCTTCCCGCCTGACACACGCTGGCAGCGGGAGCTGGAGTCGGCGTTCCTCTACGAGGACACGCCCGACCAGCGCAAGGCGACCGAGGCGGTCAAGCGCGCCATGGAGCAGCCGCATCCCGATGGACCTGCTGCTGGTCGGCGACGTCGGCTACGGCAAGACGGAGGTCGCGGTCCGCGCGGCGTTCAAGGCGATCCAGGGCGGCAAGCAGGTGGCGGTGCTGGTGCCCACCACGATTCTGGCCGACCAGCACGCACGCACCTTCACCGAGCGGCTGGCGGACTTCCCAGTCAAGGTGGAAGTGCTGTCCCGGTTCCGGACGGCGAAGGAACAGAAGGCGGTGCTCGAACGGCTGGCGGCTGGCGAGATCGATGTCATCATCGGCACCCACCGGCTGCTCTCGCCGGATGTGGTCTTCAAGGATCTCGGCCTGCTGGTGGTCGACGAGGAGCATCGCTTCGGCGTGAAGCACAAGGAACGGCTCAAGACCCTGCGGCTCACGGTCGACGTGCTGACGCTCACCGCGACACCGATTCCGCGCACGCTGCATCTGTCGCTTGCCGGACTCCGGGACCTGGTCCTGATCGAGACGCCGCCACGGGACCGTTCGCCGATTCTCACCTTCGTGGAACCGTGGGACGACGGCCTCCTGGAGGAAGCCTTCGCGCGGGAGCTCGATCGGGGCGGGCAGGTCTTCGTGGTGCACAACCGGATCGAGACCATCGAGACCATCGCCGCACGGGTGCGTTCGCTCGCGCCGCGGGCACGGGTCGGCGTCGGGCACGGGCAGATGGCCGCCGACGAACTGGAGGACGTGATGCGGCGGTTCGTGTCCGGCGAGGCCGACATCCTCGTCTCCACGATGATCGTCGAATCGGGGCTCGACGTGCCGAATGCGAACACCATGGTGGTCCACGACGCCCAGCGGTTCGGGCTGGCGCAGCTCTACCAGCTTCGGGGGCGGGTGGGGCGGAGCCACCGCCGAGCCTACTGCTACCTCATCGTGCCGGACCAGATCGACCGGGACGCGGAGGAACGGCTGAAGGTGCTCGAGCATCATACCGAGCTGGGCGCGGGGTACCGGATCGCGCTCAAGGACATGGAGCTGCGGGGGGCGGGCAACCTGCTGGGACAGGAACAGTCGGGACATGCCCACGCGGTCGGCTTCGACCTCTACCTCCGCTGGCTGGAGGAGACGGTGAAGGCGCTGCGCGGCCAGGCGGGCAAGGGCGAACGCCCCGCGCCGCCCGAGGTGGTGCTCGACCGGCCGGCCCATCTGCCGGATGCCTATGTGGCGTCCGACGACGTCAAGCTCGACTTCTACCGCCGACTGGCGCGGGCCGCGACCTCTGGCGACATTCAACCGCTTCGCGAGGAGCTGCGCGAGCGGTTCGGCCCCCTGCCCGAGGCGGCCGAGACCCTGCTCGACATGGCGCGGCTTCGGGCGGTCGGCGCCGAACTCGGCCTGCAGCATCTGCTGGTGCGGGGCGACGAGGCCCGGCTCACCTTCCGCGAAGGCGCGGCGCCCCGGTTCGCGGGTCTCTCCGCCGCGCTCGACCACGTGCAACTCGCGGTGGAAGTGCGGCGCACGGTGCCACTTGCGCTGCGCTTGACGCGGCTTGGCGGGGAGTCGCTGATCCCGGCGCTGGTGCGCGCGCTGGACACGGTGGCGGAGAAGCAGCTCGACACGAGACTCTGACCGGCCGCGCTCCGGGGGCGGAGCGGACGACGGCGCGGAGTCCCGCGCCTTCCTTACTTACTGGCCGGGGATGGCAGGTAACATCGGACGGGAGCAGTCATGCGACGTTGGTCGATGGTGGTGCTGGCGCTGGCGCTGGCGGGGTGCGACAACCTGAAGGACATGTTTTCCGCGCGGCCCGAGGTGGCGGCCGAAGCGGGCGGGCAGCAGCTCAAGGTGGAGCGGCTGGCGAGGATGATGACCTCGATCAAGGGCGTCCCGCTCACCCGCGATGCGGCCGATTTCATCGCGAACATGTGGGTGGACCACACCCTCTTCGCGCAGGCACTCGCCGGAGGCAAGCCGCTGACCGATTCCAGCGTGGCTGCCCAGGTGATGTGGCCCGAGATCGCGGAGATCCGCGGCAGCCGCTGGCATGACTCGCTGGTGACCCACCGTGCTCCGATGACGCCGGGGGTCGCCGACAGCATCTACATCGCCGACAAGGAACGGCTGCTGCAGCACATCCTGATCCGGCTGCCGCCCAATGCGGAGCCGCCGGCGCGCGCCGCCGCCCGGCGCAAGGCCGATGCCGCCTATGCGAAGCTCAAGGGCGGGGCGAATTTCGCGCAGCTCGCCACGAAGATCAGCGAAGACCCGGGGAGCAACAAGGACGGGGGCTATCTGCAACCGGCCCCGAAGGGGAAATGGGTCACCGCCTTCGACAGCGCCGGCTGGTCGCTCGCGCCGGGCGCGATGACCCCGGTCATCGAGACTCCCTTCGGTTTCCACATCATCCGCCGTCCGCCCGCCAGCGAGATCCGGGACCGGCTGGTCAACTACGCCCGCGACCGGATCGGTGCGACGCTGGATTCCGTCTACCTCGACAGTCTCGGCGCCCGGCGCAAGCTTACGGTCGATGCGGGTGCCGCGGAGTCGATGCGCGCCGCGCTCGCCGATCGGGCCGCCTCGATGCACTCCACGAAGACGCTGGCGACCTATGATGGCGGCGCGCTCACGGTCGCGGACTTCATGCGCTGGGTGGCCGCCCTCGGGCCCAGCGTGGGGAACGACCTGCTGGGGCGTCCCGACAGCTCGCTGACCCAGTTCGCGCGGCTGATCGCGCAGAACCAGCTGCTGCTGCAGCAGGCCGATTCCGCCGGCATCCACCTGGCCCCGGTCGAGTGGGAGGGGATGATGGCGCGCTACCGCGGGCAGATCGACACTCTCCGGATGAGCCTCGATCTCTTCGGCGCCGACATCACCGATCCCGCCAACAGCGCCGCCGACCGGAGCCGCGTCGCGGCGATCAAGGTCGAGAGCTACTGGGACCGGATCGCCGCGGGCTCGCTCAGACCCCGGCCGATCCCGCCGCAGCTCGCGGCCGTGTTGCGTCAGCCTGACAATTACAAGGTCAACACCGCCGGGATCGCCCGCGCGGTGGAGCTCGCGCAGGAGCTGAAGGCCAAGGCCGACTCCGCCGCCCAGGCGCCGCAGCCGGTGCCCAATCAGCCCGCGCCGGGCGCCGCGCCCTTCACGCCGCCTCCGCCGGCCGCGCCCGCAGGGAAACCGTGAGCATGATGCGCCCCGTGCTCCTCGCCGGCGCCGCGCTGCTGCTTGCCGGCGCCGCCGTGGCCCAGCAGCAGCCCGAGCAGCCGAGCGGATTCCACTGCGACACCCTGCCCGGCGTGGTGGACCGCGTCGTGGCGGTGGCGGGTGACGTCCCGATCCTCGCCTCCCAGGTCGAGGAGGAGATCTTCACGCAGCGCGCCCAGAACGGGCAGGTGCCGAAGACGCTCAGCGAGTTCCACGATCTCTGCCGCCAGGTGATCTCCGATCTGATCGACGCCGAGGTCATGGTGCAGGTGGCCCAGCGCGACACGACGATCAAGGTGAGCGATACCGAGATTTCGGATGGCGTGGAGCAGCAGTTCCGCAACGTGCGCCAGCGCTTCACCTCCGAGGTCGACTTCCGCAACGAACTCGCGCGCTCCGGCTTCCAGACGCCGGAGGAGTTCCGGCGCTGGCTCACCGACAGCCAGCGGAAGGCGGCACTCCGCAACCGGCTGCTCAGCAAGCTGAAGGATGACGGCAAGCTGAAGCCGGTGCAGCCGACGGAGCGGGAGATGCGGGCGTATTTCGACCAGTACCAGGATCAGCTCCCCGCCCGCCCGGCGACGATCTCCTTCCGCAACATCATCATCTCGCCCAGGGCCGCGGCGCCCGCGCGCGACCGTGCCCTGGCGCAGGCCGACTCCATCGTCGGCGAGCTGCGCAAGGGCGCCGACTTCGCCACGGCGGCCAAGCGCTTCTCCCAGGACCCCGCCAGCAAGGACCAGGGAGGCGATCTGGGGTGGTTCCGCCGGGGCGTCATGGTGCCGGAATTCGACGCCATCGTGTTCCGGCTCAAGCCGGGCATCATCTCCGATCCGGTCGAAACGCCGTTCGGCTTCCACATCATCCAGGTGGAGCGGGTCCAGCCGGCGGAAGTGCAGGCGCGGCACATTCTCATCATGCCGGAAATCGTGGCCGCGGATGCCGACAGCGCGGACTCCCTCGCCCAGCGCGTCGCGGTCGAGCTGCGCCAGGGTGTCTCGTTCGATTCCCTCAGCCGCCTGTATCACGATCCGGGTGAGGAGCGCGATGCGGACGACGTGCCGGTGACGCAGTTGCCGGATGAGTACAAGGATGGCATCGGAACGGCGGACAGCGGCCAGGTGGTGCCTCCCTTCGCGATCCGGAAGGCGATGGGCCTCAGGCGGAAATACGTCGTGCTGCAGGTGACCAATCGCCGGACCGAAGGGGCGATCCGCTACGAGGATGTGAAGGAGCAGATCCGCAAGAAGCTCAGCGACGACCTCGCGACGCGCCGCTATCTCGATCGGCTCCGCCGCTCGACCTACGTGGACATCCGGCTGTAGGCGAGATGCGCGGCGCGGTCCGGCCCATGTTTCTGCAGTGCACGGAGGGCGGCCACCGGGGCCGCCCTTGCCTGTCTCCGGCGTCCCGCCGCATCGTTCACCGACTCGACCTGGTCCCCGCCCGATGAGCTTCCGTCCCCGTCTCGCCGTCACGCTCGGTGACCCGCGCGGCATCGGCCCCGAGATTATCGTCCGCGCCCTCGCCGAGCCGCTCGAGGCCGATATCATCGCCATCGGCGCCGAGGACCAGATCGCGGCCATTCCTGCGGTGCGCCGCGTCGCCGTGGGAACGTGGGGCGAGGGCTTCGGCGAGGATGCCCCGTCGCTCAAGCCTGGCCCCTCGCGCGCGGTCCGCGCGGGCCGCATCACCGGTGCGAGCATCGAGATGGCCGTGAAGCTCGCGCTCGCCGGTGAAGCCGACGCGATCGTCACGGCGCCCGCGCACAAGCACGCGCTGAATCTCGCCGGCTTCCGCTGGCCGGGTCACACCGAGTGGCTGGCGCATCTCGCCGGCGACGTGGAAGTCGCCATGATGCTGGCGGCCGATGCGCTCCGCGTCGTGCTGGTCACGACCCACGTGCCGCTGCGTTCGGTGCCCGCGCTGCTGACGACGGACAAGGTGATCCGCACCGGGCGGGTCACCCGCACGGCCCTGCAGCAGTGGTGGGGCATCGCCGAGCCCCGGATCGCGGTCTGCGCGCTCAACCCGCACGCGGGCGAGTCCGGCCTCTTCGGCGACGAGGAAGAGCGGGTGCTCCGTCCCGCGGTCGAGGCGCTGGGCGCCAGCGGGCCGTTTCCGGCCGACACCGTCTTCGTGCGCGCGATGCGGGGCGAGTTCGACGCGGTGCTCGCCCCGTATCACGATGTCGGCATGACGGCGATCAAGGTCGCCGCCTTCGGCCGCGGCGTGAATGTGACGCTGGGCCTCCCCTTCCCGAGAACCTCCCCCGATCACGGCACCGCCTTCGACATCGCCGGCACCGGCACGGCGGACCCGTCGAGCATGCGGGCCGCGCTGGTGCTCGCGGCCCAGCTCGCCGCCAAGAACCAGCGGAGGGCCCCGCATGCCTGACGGGCGCCCCGACTGGAGCGGCCGGGCCATGTGGAGTGCCGTGCTGGTCGGGTCGCTGCTCCGGCTCCGCCAGTACGTCCACGCCCGGCCGCTGTGGATCGACGAGGCGATGCTCGCCAACAACATCCTGACCCGCGGCTTCCGCCAGCTCCTGCTGCCGCTCGACACCGATCAGACCGCGCCCGTTCCCCTGCTCTGGTTCACCCGCCTCGCCGCGCTGATCGCCGGTCCCGATGAACGGGCGCTCCGCCTGCTGCCCTTTCTCGGCGGGGTCGTGCTGCTGCTCGTGCTGCGGAAGGTGGCGTACCGTCTCCTCCCCCCGTGGCCGGCGACGCTCGCGGTCCTCACCGCGGCACTCTCGCCGATGCTGATCTACTACGCGAACGAGCTGAAGCCGTACGGTGTCGATGCCATGTGGGCGATGCTGCTGCTGCTGCTCGCGCTCAGGGTCCGGGAGCGCCCGGTGGCGCGCGACCGATGGCTGTGCCTCCTGGTGGCGGGGGCCCTGGCCACGATCGCCGCCACGCCGGCGCCCTTCATGCTCGCCGGCGTTGGGATTGGCCTCGCGCTGGATGCCGGCGTGCGGCGGGCGCCGCGGGGGTGGATGTGGCTGATCAGCTGTGGCGCGCTCTGGGTCGCCGTCTTCGGGACCATGTACCTGCTGCTCTACCGCGCGACGGCAGAGAGTCCGTACATGCAGCACTACTGGGTGCCGTACTTCCTGAGCCCTTCACTGCCCGAACTCGATGCCAAGATCGACCACGCCGTCGGCAGCGGTCTGCAGGACTGGTTTCTCTCGGAAGGCGGGCGCTGGCGGGTGGAGGCGGGCTTCCTGCTGATTCTGCCGACGGTGCTCGGAGGCTTCGCGCTCGCCCGGCGTCACGGCCGTGCCGTCATGGCGATGCTGCTGGTGCCGTTCGCGCTGGCCGTCGTCGCCTCGACGCTGCGCCGCTATCCGGTCGCGCCCCGACTCATGCTGTTCGCGATGCCGGGGATGACGCTGCTGCTGTCGGCGGGGCTCTGGGCGATCTGCGAGCGGTTCGGCGCCCGATGGCGGCTCCCGCTTCTCGGGCTGGTCTCCGCCGCGTTCCTGGCGCTGCCCGGACTCGATGCCATCCGCGCATGGAAGCAGCCGCTCGACCGCGAGTCCCTGCGCCCGCTGGTGGCCAGGCTCGAGCAGGAGCACGCCCCCGGCGCCGCGATCTACGTCTACGGCCGCGCGATGCCGGCCTGGCTGTTCTACACCACCGACTGGTCGCATCCCGATCTCACCCGGGTCCACGAGCGGAGCGTCCTGATCAGCTCCACCGGTGGCGCGTTCTACCATGCGGCCAGCCGCGGGCACGCGGTCGCCGAAGAGGGCGACAGCCTGATCTATCCCTATCGCGACTGGCGTGAACTGGTGGGCGTACCCGCCGGGCTCGGCCCCGACACCCTCGGCATCAGGCGGGACGCGCCCGATCCGGGCTGGGCCACCAACGAGGTCCGCCGCATTCGTCAGGCGGGCGGGCCCGAAGCCTGGCTGGTGCTGTTCTCGTTCGCGCCCGGCGTGCAGGACAGTCTGGCAGCCGCGATGCAGGCCGCCGGTGCCACCCGGACCCTGCACGAGGAGCGGGACGGGGCGGTGGTGGAGCGCTACGTCTTCTAGCGATACCACCGGCCGCGGCCGTCCTCGCCCCGCCCTCTGGCACCGTCGTTCCGCTACTGCCCGCGCAGATTGGCGAGCAGCGCCCGCAGCGTCGCGATGGTCCCCGCGTTGGCCGGGTCGTTGACGATGTTGTCGAGCTGGTCCCGGTCGACCGCCAGGTCGTACAGTTCCCGGTCCCCGTTCAGGTATTCCGCATACAGATAGCGCGCCGTCCGTACCCCCTGAAAGCTCGTCATGGTCGTGGTGGTGCCGAGTTCCTCGAGCAGGATCTCGCTGCGCCAGGGCGCGGCGGGGCTGGCGAGCAGCGGAAGCAAGTTCAGCCCGTTCACCCGGGTCGCCGGCGTGGTGCCCACCCACGCCGCGATGGTCGGCGCGAGGTCGATCAGTCCCACCAGGCTGCTGTCGACCCGTGGCGTCTGCCCCGGCAGTCGCACCCAGAGCGGCACCCGGACGCATTCCTCATAGACGCAGTCCTTGCCCTGCAGGCGGTGCTCTCCCCAGACCAGGCCGTTGTCACCGGCGAAGACCAGCAGCGTGCTGTTCCAGCGACCGCTCTGCTTGAGCGCCGCCACGAGGTTCGAGACCGACCGGTCGAGCGCCTGCATCGATTCCAGCTGACGCTCATGGAAGGCATCCTCCGCCGCCATCTCGGCCGCGGTCAGCAGCGGCTGCGCCCTGATCCAGGCCGGCTTGTCGGAGACGTCGGCTTCGTTGTACGAACGGGGCCGCCACTTCGGGAAGCCCGCGAACGTCCCGATGTCGCCGGGAGCGGGCGTGGCGGGCGCGTGCGGGGCGTAGGGTGTGAAGTAGAGGAAGAGCGGCCGGGTCGCGGGGGTCGAGGTGATGAACTGCGCCGCCTCACGTGACAGCTCGTCGGTGGAGTAGTCCTGTGGCCCGGTTCCGTAGCTGGTAAGCGTTCCGTTGTGGTTCAGGGTGTAGCTGTAGTACTCGTCGTCGTCATGGCCCACAAAGGCGTGGAACTCGCTCCAGCCGGGCGGCACCGCGGGTGAGATCAGATGGTAGGCGTTGAGGTACTTGCCATACAGCCCGGTGCGGTACCCGGCATTCAGCAGCCAGGTGGCGATGGTGGATGATGGATCGAACTTGATCGCCCCGCCGTTCGGCAGGTAGTTCTGCAGCACGCCGGTGTTGTGGGAATAGAGCCCGGTGAGCAGGCTCGCCCGGGTCGGGCAGCAGAGCGGGGTGGTGGCGAACGCCTGGGCGAAGTCGACGCGCTCCGCCTGCAGCAGGGCCGTGGTGAGCGGCAGGTAGGGCATCAGGTCGTAGCGCTGGTCGTCGCTCAGGATCACGACGACGTTGGGCCGTCCGATGTTCTGAACGTGAACCGCAACCGGCGTGGAGGTCGCGTGGTTCCCCGCATGGTCCCGCGCGACGGCCGTGAAGACGTGGTCGCCGTCAGCCAGCAGCGGCGAATCCAGGCTGAGCCGGAAGGGGGCGACGAGATCCTCCGTTCCCGCGTTCACGCCATCCACCTGAAACTGCACGCCGGCGACGCCCACGTTGTCGCTGGCGCTTGCCACGAGATCGACATTGCCGGCGACGGTGCTTCCAGGCGCGGGTGAAGTGAGGCTCACCGCCGGCGCCTCGGTGTCCCCCGTCGGCGCCGAAGCCGAACTCAGCGTGGCGTCGTCGAACCAGGCCCAGCCGGAGTTGTCAGGCTCGGCGGAGACGGTCGCGACGACCCGCAGTACGGCGCTGCCCGGCGGCGCCAGCGAGGACTGGTTCACCGGTGTCCACGGCTGAGTGCCCGTCTGCCGGGTGAGCAGGTCGCGGACGAGTATCGAGGCGGGGGGTGGCACCTCCGGCAGCCCCGGGGCGTTGAGCCAGAGCAGCTCGATCCCGGCACCGGCGCCGCCGAGGCCACTGGTCCGCGTCCAGATGCCGAAATCGTAGCTGGCCCCCGCCAGCACGGGGACGTCCTGGTAGATGCTCCGCACGTACCGGTTGTTCACCACCAGCTGTACCGCCTTCGCGCCGCTGTGCGGGGCGGTCGTCACGACACTCCGTCCGGCCATCCCGATGTTGTGCCAGCCGGTTCCCCCCGCCTCGAACCCCGGATCGCTCAACAGATTCTGTGGCTGCTGCGTCTGGAAGCCGATCCCGGCGGCGGTGGTGTGGTTGCCGGCGGCGTCGCGGGCGACCGCGGCGATCGTGTGCGGGCCGTCGGCGAGGACCGACGTGTTGAACGACAACTCCCAGGGTGCGGTGGTCACTTCGGCGCCGGCCGCCGCGCCGTCGACGGTGAACTGGACGCCGGTCACACCGACGTTGTCGGTGGCATCGGCCATGAAGCGGGTGACTCCCGAGAGTACCGCGCCGGGCACGGGCGCCGTGATGGAGATCGCGGGCGCGACCAAGTCCGAGGGCGGCGCCACCACCTCGGTGAACTGCGCATCGTCGAACCACGCCGTGCCGCTGCCATCCGTCTCGCGGGGAACCACCAGATTGAGGCGGACGGCGACCGCACCGGGCGGTGCCGTGAGGCGCCCGCTGAGCCGGGTCCATCCCGCCGACCCGGTCAGCGTTCCGACCAGATCGGTGCGCAGCAGGGCGGCCGGCGGGAGGATCTCAGGGAGCCCGCCTGCGTTGAGCCAGAGCAGCTCCAGGCGCCCGCCCGCCGCGAGCGAACTCACCTGCACCCAGATCTCGGCATCGTAGTCCGCGCCGTTGCCAAGCTGCAGATCCTGGTAGACGGCGCGGTTGTAGTTCCGGTTGGCCGACACCTGCAGGGCATGGGTGCCGCCATGCGCCTGCGTGGTGACGATCGTCCGGCCCGCCAGCCCGATGCTCTGCCAGCCGCCACCACCGGCCTCGAAGCCGGGGTCGGCGAGCGAGGAAGTGAGGGCCGCGAGATGGGCCGGGTACTGCGCCACCGGGGCGGCCGGATGCTCCTGATTGCAGGAGGCCAGCCCCGACGCGCCGATCGCGGCAATCACGACGACGGGATTGGTCAGGAAGTGAAGCAGGGCGCGGGATGCGGGACGATGGACACGATGACGCGGCGACATGCGAACAGCCCTCCGACGAGGAAGCGGCGGCCGCGGTGCGAGTTGCGCCGACGGCGCGGGATCGGGCGGGAGTCGGAGGAGGGACGACAGGCGGGCGGTCCGGCAAGCAGAAGGCTATCCTGCCCGCATGAGTCGGCGATGAAGACTCGGTGAGAGAAGCGTCAGCGCCTGCTAGCGCACGGCGAGGGCCTCCTCGAGCCGCCGCATCAGGGAGAGGTGCGCCTCCAGTTTCAGCTTCTGGCTCGCCCGATTGGCCACCACCACGGCTCCCACCTGCAGGATCGTCTCCCGCTCGGTGAGTCCGTTGGCCCGCAGCGTATTGCCCGTGTCCACCAGGTCCACGATCCAGTGCGACAGGCCGAGCAGCGGCGCGACTTCCACCGAGCCGTAGACGGTGATGATCTCGACCGGGCGGCCCGCCTGCGCGAAGTGGGCCCACGCGAGCCGCGGGTACTTGGTGGCGATCCGCGCGGTCTTGCCGCCGGGAAGGTCGGGCCACGGGGCGCTGGCGGGGCTTGCCACGACCAGACGGCAGGCACCGAAGCCGAGTTCGAGCGGCTCGAGCACGTCGGCGTCGGATTCCCGCAGGACGTCGGTGCCCGTCACCCCGAGGTCGGCGGCGCCGGATTCGACGTACACCGCGACGTCCGATGGCTTCACGATCAGAAACTCGATCGCGGAATCGTTCGAGGGGATGAGCAGCCGGCGACCCGGGTTCGGATCGATGACGACGCCGGCCTTCGCGAAACAGGCGGCGGCAGGCTCGAACAGCCGGCCCTTGGCGAGCGCGATCCGGATCATGCCGCCAGCGCCTCGGCGATGGTGTCGAGATCGAGCGAGACGCCGACCGCCGGCATCGGCGCGCCGAAGCGGCCCATCAGGTCGTCGTAGCGTCCGCCGGCCCCCGCCGCCTGTCCCGCCCCGGCGGTGAACAGCTCGAAGTGAATCCCGGTGTAGTAATCGAGCCCGCGGACCTCACCCAGATCGAACACCACGTGCGCCCGGTCCACCGGTGGCAGCGCGGACTCGAGCGCCAGCAGATGCTCGAGCGCCGGGCGGGTGCCGGGCGACGCCTCACGCAGGGCCTGCTCGAGCACGACTCGGCGGCCGATCACGAACGCCAGGCCGCTGAGCGCCTGCGCCTCCGGCGCCGCGCCGGCCAGGGCGCGGGTCAGGTTGCCCTTGTCCTTGCGGTCGATCCACCGGCGCACCGCCTCGCGCTCGGCGTCGTCGAGCGCCGCGAGCCCCGGCGCCAGTGCCCCGACGTGACCGAGATTGAGCTGGAAATCCCGGAGCCCCATCGTGCGGGCGAGTTCCAGCGTCAGGCGGACGATCTCCACGTCCGCCGCCAGATCTCCCTGACCGAGCAGCTCGGCCCCGGCCTGCAGCGTCTCCCGCGGACGGCCACCGCGCTCCGGCTCCTGACGGAACACCTTGCCGCTGTAGCTGAGCCTGAGCGGACGGGTCGCGCCGCGGAAGGTGGTCGCCGCCACCCGCGCGATGCAGGCGGTGAAGTCGTAGCGGAGCGCGAGCATCCGTCCGTCGCGATCGGTGAAGCGGATCAGCCGGTCGGCCACGCCCGCCCCGCCCGCGCGGAGGAAGACCTCCTCATACTCGAAGGTCGGCGGCAGCAGCTCCTCGTATCCGCCCCGCTCCAGCACGTCGGCGGCGGCGCGCTGCAGCCGCCGGCGCGAGAGCGCGGCCGGCCCCGTGAGATCGAGGGCACCAGGCGGAATCGGAGCGATAGGGCGAGTCATGGCGGCAGGAAAGTAAGGCACTCAGCGGGGTGCTGTCATCCCGAGCGGTGCAGGGAGCTCGAATCGCCGCCGCCCGCTGAGCAGATCGGGGCTTCAGGCCGGTTTGGGCGGCTCGCCTCCGCCGGCCAGATAGCGCACCGTCCGCACCCGCCGGCCATCCATCTCCACGATTTCGAACAGGTCCCGGCCGACGGTGATCCGGTCCCCCGTCCGCGGCAGCCGGCCGAGCTGGCCGAACAGGAAGCCGCCGATGGTGGTGTAGTCGGTGTCGTCGAGCTGCAACTCGTGATCGGCGTTGAAATCGGAGATCGGCAGGCTGCCATCGAGGAGCGGAGCGCCCTCGGGGGCGGGGCGGGGACGGTCCAGCCGGTCGTACTCGTCGTAGATGTCGCCGACGATCTCCTCGAGCAGGTCCTCCATGGTCACCAGGCCGGCGGTGCCGCCGTACTCGTCGAGCACCACGGCGAGGTGCACCTTCAGCCGCTTCATGTCGGCGAGGACGTCCTCCACCTCGCGGGTGCCTGGCACGAACAGCGGCGGCCGCATCACCGCGCCGATCGTGGTGCCGGGGTGCTGGCGGATGGCGGTGAGGACATCCTTGGCGTGGACCACGCCCACGATGTCGTCGAGCGACTCGCCGTAGACGGGGTAGCGGGAGCGGCGCGCGTCGGCGACCACGTCCGCGGCGGCCTCGACCGTGAGGTCCCGTTCGAGGGCGACCATCTGGGTGCGCGGGGTCATCACCTCCTGCGCGCTCTTCTCCGAGAACTCGAAGACCCCCTCCAGCAGCCGGGCGTCTTCCTTGCCGAGCGAGCCGCCTTCTTGGCTTTGCTCGACAAGCATGCGAATTTCATCCGGCGAGTGCAGCCGCTCGTGCTCCCCGGAGAGATTCAGCCCCAGCACCTTCATGAGCCAGGTCGCGGAACGGTTGACCACGAGGGTCGGAACCGCCATGACCCAGGCGAACGCCATGAGGGGCGCCGCCACCCAGCCGCTGAGTGTCTCGGGGTGCAGCAGGGCGATGGCCTTGGGCAGCATCTCGCCCAGGATGAGCAGGGTGAAGGTGATGAGGGTGAGGGCCACGATCGTGGCGATGACATCGGTGTGGACCGGGCCGATCTGCTCCGGGAGCCCCTTGAAGGCGGCTCGGATCGCGGCGGCCAGACTGGGCTCGCCGATCCAGCCGAGCACCAGGCTGCAGAGGGTAATGCCGACTTGCGTGGCCGAGATGTAGCGCGGCAGGTCGTCGAGGATCCGGAGGGCGAACTTCGCGCGGGCGTCCCCGTGCTGGGCCATGCCCTCGAGCCGGGTGCGGCGCGAGCCCACCAGCGCGAACTCGGCCGCCACGAAGAAGGCGTTCAGCGCCAGCAGCACGACCACAACCGCAAGGCCGGTCAGGAAGGGCACCTCCGACGATGTCTCCATATGCCGTAACACTAGCCGTCCCCCCCACCGCCCGCGAGGGCAACGCATGATTCGCCAGCTCGCCGTTCCCCCGTTCGACCGGCTCGATCCCTTCCTGCCGAAGCCGACCGTCACCGACGCGGCCACTCGCACCCGGGTGACCGAGATCCTCGAGGATGTCGCGGCACGCCGCGACGCCGCCGTCCGCCACTGGACGCTCGAGTTCGATGGCCTGGATCTGCCGCCCGCGCACTGGGAGCTGCCCCGGGCGCGGTGGGAGGCGGCGCTGGAGCGGATTGATCTCGAGCTCCGTGAGGCGCTGGAGATGGCGGTCCACCGCGTCCGCGAGTACCACAAGCGGCAGCGGGACATCGGCTTCACCCTGCTGGAGGAGGATGGCAGCATCCTCGGCATGCGGGTGACGCCGCTCGACCGGGTCGGGCTCTATGTCCCGGGCGGCAAGGCGGCCTACCCCTCGAGCGTGATCATGAACGCGGTGCCGGCGGTCGTCGCCGGCGTCGAGGAGATCATCGCCGTGACCCCGCCGGCGGGGGTGACCGACGCGGTGCTCGCCGCCTGCTGGCTCTCGGGGGTGACCCGGATCTACCAGATCGGCGGCGCCCAGGCGATCGGCGCGCTCGCGTTCGGGACCGAGACCATCCCGAGGGTCGACAAGATCGTCGGGCCGGGCAACAAGTGGGTGGCGGAGGCCAAGCGGCAGGTGGTCGGTCCGGTCGGGATCGACATGATCGCCGGGCCGACCGAGCTGCTGATCATCGCCGACTCCACCGCCCTTGCGGCGCACGTCGCCGCGGACATGGTCGCGCAGGCCGAACACGATGAGGATGCAACCGCCTGGCTGGTGACGACCGACCTGGCACTCGCCGACCAGGTGCCGGCCGCTATCGAAAAGCACCTGCTCAAGAACCCCCGGCGCGATGTCGCCCGCGAGTCGCTCACCCGCAACGGGCTCATCGTCTGGGTGCCCACGGTCCAGGATGCCGTGAAGGTGGCCAACATGCGCGCGCCGGAGCATCTCGAGATCCTCACCCGGGATCCCGAAACCGACGCCTCCGGGGTGCGTCACGCCGGCGCCATCTTCCTCGGCGACGACACCCCCGAACCGGTGGGCGACTACATCGCCGGGCCGAGCCATGTGCTGCCGACCGCCGGCACGGCGCGGCACGCCTCCCCCCTCGGCGTCTACGACTTCGTGCGCAGGTCCAGCATCATCCGCTACACCAGGGACCGGCTCTACAACGATGCCAGCCGGATCATCGCCCTGGCGGAGGCCGAAGGCCTGCACGGCCACGCCGAAGCGGTGCGGGTCCGGGTCCAACCGTAGTAGGGCGGCCGTCCCCGGCCGCCGTCCCGGCGCCCTCCCGCCTTTCCGCCCTCCCGCCCGACCATCCCGTGGGTGGGTAGATTACCGGCATGACCACCCCTCCCTGCGCCCACGTGGATCGCCGCCTGGCGGGTCCGCCGGTGACCCGGCTCTGGATCATCTTCGGGCTCACCGCGCTGTTCATGCTGGTGGAGGTGGTGGGAGGCTGGCTGTCGGGATCGCTCGCGCTGCTGGCCGATGCCGGCCACATGCTCACCGATGTCGGGGCGATCGGGCTGACCCTGCTCACCGCCTGGATCGCCCGCCGGCCCGCCGACCAGAGCAAGACCTACGGCTATCTCCGCTGGGAGATCCTCGCCGCGCTGGTGAACGGGGCGCTGCTCTTCGGCATCGCGGCGATGGTGGTGTACGAAGCGATCGCCCGGATCAGCCACCCCGAGCCGATCAAGGGCGGGCTCTTCCTGGCGGTCGCGCTCGCCGGCCTGGTCGTCAACGGCATCTCCCTCTGGCTGCTCCACGGGCAGCACGAGCATCACCACAACACCCGCGGCGCCTACCTCCATATCCTGGGCGACCTCCTCGGCTCGGCCGGCGCGGTGGTCGCGGCGGCCATCGTCACTCTTCACCGGCTGGACCCTGGCCGACCCGATCATCTCGGTGGTCCTGTCGCTGCTGATTCTGGTGGGGGCCTGGCGGCTGGTCCGGGAGAGCACCGACATCCTGCTGGACGCGGTCCCTTCCCATATCGCGCTGGGCGAGGTCGAACGGCGGATGCGGGCCATTCCCGGCGTCCTCGCGGTGCATGACCTGCATGTCTGGACCGTCACGAGCGGCATGGTGGCCATGAGCGGGCATGCCCTGGTCCCCGACCTGACCGACCATCCGGGGGTCCTCGAGGCCATCCGAAAGGCGCTCGGCGGGCTCGGGATCGGGCATGTCACGATCCAGCTGGAAACCCGGGCCGGCTGCGTGGAAGAGGCCCGGGATGGCCATCTGGTGGCCGAGCCCGACCACGCCGGGCACAGCCACTGACGGCTCCGGTTTTCCCGCCCTTGCTCCGGTACTCCACTCTGTCTATATATGCCGCCCGGTGACCCGGGGTGGACCGGCGGTCCGTCGGCTCGCGGATGCACCCCAATTGAGGAGTAGAAGGACCTGATGGCCCAGAACACGAACATCCGCAACATCGCGATTATCGCGCACGTCGACCACGGGAAGACCACCCTCGTGGACCAGATGCTGCGGCAGGCGGGGGCCTTCCGGGCCAATCAGCACGTGGAAGAGCGGGTCATGGACTCGAACCCGCTGGAGCGGGAGCGGGGCATCACCATCCTCGCCAAGAACACGGCGGTGCACTGGGGCAACACCAAGATCAACATCGTGGACACCCCCGGCCACGCCGATTTCGGCGGTGAAGTCGAGCGGATCCTGCGCATGGTGGACGGCGTGCTCATTCTCGTGGATGCCGCCGAGGGCCCGATGCCGCAGACCCGGTTCGTCACCCGGAAGGCGCTGGCGCTGGGGCATCAGCCGATCGTGGCGATCAACAAGATCGACCGGGCGGATGCCGAGCCGCTCCGGGTGCACGACGAAGTGCTGGGGCTGTTCATTGACCTCGAGGCGAGCCCGGAGCAGCTCGACGCGCCGTTCCTCTATACTTCGAGCCGCGCGGGCACGGCGACCTTCGAGCTGGACCAGCCGGGGACCGACCTCAAGCCGCTGTTCGACACCATCCTGAGCCGGGTGCCGGCGCCGACGGGTGAGGCGGACGAGCCGTTCCAGATGCTGATCTCGACCCTCGACTTCTCGACCTTCGTCGGGCGGATGGGGATCGGGCGCATCGAGCGGGGCCGGGTCCGGGTGGGGCAGGAGGTCGCGCTGCTGCCGATCGGCGAGCCGGGCATGGTGACCGATGAGGTCATCACCAGGGGCCGCATCACCAAGCTGATGACCTTCGACGGCCTCAACAAGGTCGATACCGAGGAGGTCGGCGCCGGCGACATCGTCGTCATCGCGGGCATCGAGGGGATCGAGATCGGGCGGACCATCACGGCGGTGGACTGCCCCGAGCGGCTCGAGGGGATCGCGGTCGAAGAGCCCACGATGTCGGTGGACTTCATCGTGAACAACAGCCCCTTTGCCGGGCGCGAGGGCAAGTTCGTCACCAGCCGTCAGGTGCGTGACCGGCTGTTCCGGGAGCTGGAGCGGAATGTCGCGCTCCGGGTGGAGGACACCGACAGCCCCGACACCTGGCAGGTCTCCGGCCGTGGCGAGCTCCATCTCGGCATCCTGATGGAGACCATGCGGCGCGAGGGCTTCGAGTTCCAGGTCTCCCGGCCGCGGGTCATCACCAAGGTCGGCCCGGACGGCGAGCGGCTGGAGCCGTACGAGGAGCTGATGGCGGATGTGCCGGAGAACTACATCGGCACCGTCATCGAGAAGCTCGGGCCGCGGCGTGCCGAGCTCATCGAGATGAAGAATCCGGGCCAGGGCATGGTCCGTATGAACTTCCGGATCCCGGCGCGTGGTCTCTTCGGCTACCGGTCGGAGTTCCTGACCGACACCCGCGGCACCGGCATCCTGCACCACCGCTTTCTGGAGTATGGGTCGTGGGCCGGCCCGCTGGCCGGGCGGAAGAATGGCGTGCTGGTTGCTGACCGGGTGGGTGAGGCGGTCGGGTTCGCGCTGTGGAACCTGCAGGAGCGGGCCCAGATGTTCATCGCCCCGGGCATGGAAGTGTACGAGGGGATGATCTGCGGCGAGAATTCGCGTCCCGGCGACATGGACGTGAATGTCGCGAAGGAAAAGAAGCTCACCAACATGCGGACGACGGCCTCGGATGAGAACATCCAGCTCGAGACGCCGAGGCAGATCACCCTGGAGTATGCCCTCGAGTATATCGAGGAGGATGAGCTGATCGAGGTGACGCCGAAGTCCATCCGGCTGCGGAAGCGGGCACTGGCCGCGACGGATCGCAAGAAGATCGCCCGGGCGGCTGCCCGGGCGGATGCATCGTAGATCCCGATGCCGGTACTCCTCCTACCCCTGACGGAGACAGTCATGCTGCCGTGGGAAGCGTCGCTCGAGGCCATCGAGTCGCGTCGTCGCCGTGACGATGACGACTTCGACGAGGACGAGGATAGTTTCTCGTTCGATGATGAAGAGGACGACGAGGACTTCGACGACGAGGACCTCGAGGAAGAGGACGATATCGACGAGGAACTCGACGACGATATCGACGACGTGGAGTTCGGTGACGGCGAAGACGACGAGGACGAGAGTCCGCGGCGCCGGTAATCCCGTAGGGGCGGGGCTGAGCCCCGCCCCTACGTACGACGGCCTCCCGCCGGAGGGTTGCCAAGCGGAGGCCCGTCCCGCTATCGTCCCGTCCCCCGAAATTCCGGGGCCTGTAGCTCAGGTGGTTAGAGCGCACGCCTGATAAGCGTGAGGTCGGTAGTTCAACTCTACCCAGGCCCACTGATCGTAGGGGCGGAGCTAAGCTCCGCCCCTACGTCGTTTTCGCCCCGCCATTCCTCGCGATTGGCGGGGTTTCTGTCGTTCGGGGGTGTACTGGACGTGCGTCGATTGGCGGGGGCGAACCAGGACGAAAGGAATCACTTCACGGCTGACCGGTGCGCCTCCTCGTACAGCGTCTCCGGCGCCACGTCGGCGCCATTGGGCCAGACGACCGTATCCGCCTCACGATCCACCCAGACCTTCGCAAAGAGGGCAGGGTCGCGAAGCTCCGCGAACAACCCATCCTCCCGCTCGAACAGCCACGGCCGACAGTCGATCTCACCGGTCGTGTCGTCGTCGAACCGGAGACGCAGGACGTAGGGCGGTACGACCGTGACACTGGTAACGACAGGATACATGGGCTACTCCAGCGGTGCGATGCGAAGGGGCGGTTCCTGCGTGCGCAGGCGGCGCCAGTTCTCGCGCGGTACTCCGTGTTGCTACGGCGTGCCGCGCCTGGCAGTCGGGCGCACGGCGAGGAGGTCGTCGTCCTCGACCGGCCGGATATCGGTCGCGGAGAGGCGGAGCAGGTTCTGTGTTCTGCCTGAAGCCGTGACGAATTCGACTTCGAAGCCTTCGGATCCGTGCACATGGACGATTGCGCCAAGATCGCCGGTCTGGTGTCCGACATCGGGGAGATCGTGGGTCAGCACGACGCTGTCGAGTTCGCGGAAGGTCGGGTTCATCGGAGATCCTCCGGGTACGCCGTCACGAATCTGGGGCCAGTGGTCTGGGCCGTCAGGGTCGACCGGCTTGCGCCGATGAGAGTGCAGGGCCCTAGATGACGGCCGAGTTGTGCGCCTTCTCGTAGAGGACGTAGGGATCGATGTCGGCGCCGTTGGGCCAGACGATCGTATCGGCCTCGAGGTCCACTCGTACTCTGGCAAATTCGGCGGGGTCGCGGAGCTCCGCGAAGACGCCGGTCTCACGCTCGAAGAGGAGGGAGCGGAAGTCGATGAATCCGGAGGTTCCGTCCTCAAAGCTCAAGCGAAGCCCGTAGGGATGGATGACCTCAACCGCGATCGCGCGAGGAATCATGGGCTACTCCAGCGGGGCAATGCGAAGCGGCGGCTCCTGTGTGCGCAGCCGGCGCCAGTTTTCGAGCAGGTCTGCCTCATGGAGGCTAGCCCATTTCAGCACCAATGCCAAGTGTTGCTTGGGCAGGTTGCCGTCCATCTTCCCGATGGGGTCGAGACGGAAGCGCGCCCGGTCCGAACCGGAGCGTGCGTGAAAGCTGCGGAAGGTGGTGATCATCACGCGCCTCACGCGGGCCGCCGCTGATCCTCCCCCGGGTGCGTCATCCACCACCGCTCCGCCACCCGGCGCGCGAGCGACCCGCTCCCCGCCTTGCCCTGGAAATACCAGGCGCCTGACGCGCGGGCCCGGGCCTGGATGATGTTGTTCCCGTTGTGGCACAGGTGGCTGGTCTCGATGATCACCAGCGCATCAGCCGGGAACCGGCTCGGCCCGAGCTGGCCGAGGCTGTTGCCGTCGAACACCTCGCACACCGCCCCGTGCTCCGCGAGCGCGCGCGCCATCGCCTCGCGTGCGGCTTCCCGCTCGATGCCGGTGTAGAGATAGACGCGCCGGCCGGCCAGGACTGTCGCAGGGTCGAGCTCCGGATCGGCAATCTTGTCCGGAGCCGTCGGTTCCGCCGTCGTGGAATGGACGCGCACCGGCTCCGGCTCAGCCGCTGCAGGCTTCGGCTCCCCAACCAGCAACCGCAACTCCTCCAGCTCCGCCTCCGCCTTCCGGAGCCGTTCCGCCACCCGGTCCCGGCTCTGCCTGGCCTCGGCCGCCTCCCGCTGCGCCGCCGCGAGCCGCTCCCGCCGCGCCTCCGCTTCCGCACGCGCGGCGGCGGCCGCTTCCTTGGCCAGCGCCAGTTTCGCGTCCAGCTTGCGGAGCTGCCTGTCTATTCCCCTCGCGACGCGACCCCTCCTGCTTTCGATCCGGGCGTGCTTCCGGATCGGGGGCGTCGAGCAGCGCCTTGAGCGCCGCGGTGCCCCGAGGGTCGCGCCAGAATGCGATCGAATGCTGAATCGCCGCTTCCCAGGTCCCGAGCCCCTGCCGCTCCGCCAGCGTCGCGATACCGGTGGCGAGCCCGCGGTACGGGGCACTCGCGAGCAGGAATTCGCGGACCGGGTATGGGTCGACCATGACCGCAGCGGGCAGCAGCGCCGTCAGCCACGCCACCGGCTTATCGCTCGATGCGAGGCGCTGCTCCAGCACCGACCGCCGCTCGGCCAGCGAGAGCTGCCCGTCGAGTCCGAGTTCGGCGAGCAGGCGCGGCTCCGGCCAGAGCATCTGCAGGATGACCGAACCGTAATAGGCCACCTCCGAGACGGCGTTTCGCTCCACATCATCCATCGCCCGGTCCGTTGGCAGGCACAGCGACACGAGCAGCGGCGAGGCAGGCATCAGCTTGGGAAAGAGTCCGGGCTCCAGCTCCCAGAGGCGCAGCGATACACCCGCGAGAATGGGTGTCCAGAGCGTGCGCCACGGATCGGCCCAGTAGGCCCGGATACGCGCCGGCACCGGTCACGGCGGAGGCCTTCTTCTGTCCCCCGCTCGGTTCGACGAGCGGACGGCGCAACAATGGACTGACGGCCGCGGGGATGGGGTGTGCGGTCGGGATCGTCCTCAATGAAAGGGATGGGGCATGCCGCGGAACCAGGGCATCGAGTTCCGATGCCGATAGCTCATCATTTCTGGAGATCACGGTGTCCCTCCGCGATGTCGACGCCAGTCACACTGCACAGTGGTCGGAGGCCTGATCGCATAACACAGGCCAGCGCGGAAGTCGTTGAACGAGGCGGGTTTCCATCTTGACGAACGGAGAAGTGTCCTCCCCGGAGGACACTCGGTGTCCACCGAGGACACTTCCCGAGGACACCGAGGACACTTCGAGGCGGGCACCGGGGCGGAAAAATCTTCCGCGAGCGGTCCGCGGCGCGACGCGCGAGGTCGGCCGCGTTCCGGCTCTTTCACGCCGCTCGGCGCGGCCGGTCCGCCGCAATTCTCCCCAGGTCCAGCACGCGGCGCGGAATGCTCGGCGCGCGACGAACCTGGTCAGGTACTCAACCGCGAAGTGCGCGCCGCATAACGAGATCGGTCACCTGCGTGACACCGATGGTCCATCGCGTTTCGCGCCTGGTCACCCGCGTAACGGCGATGGTCCACCACATTCCGTGCGAGGTCATCCGCGTGACGCCGATGGTCCGCCGCGTGCCGCGCGTGGTCATCCGCGTGACGCGCTTCCCTCGCCGCGTTGTGAGGTGCCTCACACGTCTGGCATGCCGCCTGCATTCGCCCCCTTCCCGGACGCCCACCGGACACTCCGGTGTCGCGCCCCAATTCAGAAAGTGTCAGGTGACGACGTCAGGGCTACGGGCCCGGAGAGGAGTACTGCCATGGATTCGCTGATTCGGATCAAGCTGGATGTGGGAGGGCGAGTGGTCGGGTTCTGTCGGGCACACCCATCCGACAACCCCGGGTTGAATGCGGCGGTGGAGAAGCTCGAGGATCGGCTGGCCCGGGCGAACCTGCTCGACCAGCAGCACAAGAGCGGCCAGATCGCGGTGAAGGCCTCGGTGCTCACCAAAGGCGGCCTTCGCGCCACGGTTCGGGATGGCCTGATCCTCGTCGCCGGCCTGGCCGAGGCGGCCGTGGGCGAACAGCCGGACCTGGCGGTTCGCATCAAGGTGCCCCCCATCAAGATCAGCCGGAAGGAGTTCGTCAACCGGGCGCGGGTCGCGGTCCAGCAGGCAACGGATGTCGAGGCACTGCTCAAGGAATACGGCCTGCCCGACACGCTGCTCGCGGAACTCTCGGCGGCGATCGACCGGATCGAGACCACGGAAGGCGCCAAGGAGATCGGCCGGAACGCGCAGGTCGGTGCCTCCGCGGACCTCGACAAGGTGACGGGAGAGATCATGCGTCTCCTCCGTCAGCTCGACCGCCTCAACCGGCACCGCTTCAAGGACGATGCGGAGCTGCTCGCGGCGTGGGGCCGTGCCCGGAACATCCCCAGGCCTTCCCGCGACAAGCCCGAAGCGAAGACACCACCCAGGGCGGCGTGAACTCAGCGCCCCGAGCCATCTCTCGGGGCCCGCCCCTCAAGCGCGAGTGCCTCCGCCCGGTAGTGTGCCACGTCGGCATCACCGGGGCGGAGTCGCTCGGCGAGAGCGAGCATCGCGAGGGCCCGCGCCGGGTCGTCCCGCGTGAGGTATTCCCGCGGCTCATAAAATGAGATGTAGACCCATACCTGCTCCAGCGCGCGTGTTGCCGCGTGGGCAGCCATGGTGTCGACCGGATCGCGAGCCTGCTCCAGCAGATCGTCGATGCCGAGCCGGCGCCAGGCGGCGGTGAAGGGCGGCGCGGAGGTTCTGAGGTCCCCCAGCACATTGCCAAGTTGCCGGTTGAAGTCGTTCTGCCGCCGGACGAGGTCCGCCAGGTGGCGCTCCGCCTGGAACACACCGTGGTGCCGTTCCAGCTCGCGGCGAGACTCCTGTACGGCCGTGATGTCGTGGGTTCCGGCGAAGTCAGCCTCGCTGGCCCGCAGCATTCGCCAGGCGCGGTAGGAATCTCCCGTCGCGGCGATCCTGGTCGCGGCGCCCAGCCGGCTCCGGTACAGCGAATCGATCCAGCCGAGATCGGGCGCGAGCAGACCGGTGCGCATGGCCTGCAGGTGCATCCATTCCACCGCCTCGGTCAGCATCGCCTCGGCGGGCCAGGCGTGGTAGCCATCGAACCAGCCGATGTGATGGGTCAGTCCGAGGCTGTCGAGCCGGGCGTCCAGGTTCCACATCTCGTCGAAGTTGTAGTCGTCGGTGCCGGCGGCGCCGAAGAAGAGCGGGCTGGATGGCGCACCGGCTCCCGGCGGACTCAGCGGGAAGTTCGCCGGAGTGCCGGCCCCGAATCCGATGATCCCCGCGACATTGTCGCGCAGCTCCGTTCCGAAGACCCAGCTTCCCCGGGCGGTGCCCGACTGCCCCACCAGGTAGATGCGGTGGGGATCGATCGCCAGCATGCGGTCGGCGTCCTCCAGGATGGCATTGATGGCGTCGGCATTGTGATCGACCGGCTCGTCGCTGCGCGAGTTCCAGGAACTGAGCACGATGTACCCCAGGCGCTCCGCGACCTCCTGCACCCGTTCCAGGGGGAGCAGTGCCCGGCCCCGCGGATCGAGCAGGACCAGCACCGGCCAGGTCCGGTCGGTCCGATAACCGGACGGAAGGAACGCGGCGTACTGCTCTTGTGGATCGGCAACGCTGGTGATCCGTGCGACGATGCGGCCGGCGGGGAGGGACGAGAGGCTCGGGCTTCTGCGCGTCATCGCCGCCTGTGTGCTGGCGCCGAGGGGAGCCGATGGCGCCACGAGCAGCGCTGCCAGCAGCACGGATAGCGGTACACTCCCTGGCATCGATCCACCTCCGGCCGGCGATGGGCTTGCAGGAGGCGCGGCAACACTCGGCATGTGACACTGCCGCCGACGCGCTCCCTATCTCGCGGATAGAGGTAAGACGCTCGTTAGGCTCCGGAGGTTGCGGACGAACTGTCAAGGAACGTGTTGCGGCGAGAAACGATTGCAACGTCTGCAACATCTGCAACGTGTGAAACGCTCGACTGTGACTGGCCCGTCGTCGCCTACTCCAGATGCCTCGGCTGGCGATCGAGGTATTCGTCCCACGACCGAATGACCACCGGCGTACCGGCCCGGTTCCGCAACGCGTTGACCAGGGCCGAGGCGAGCATCAGGTCGGTGACCAGCGGCATGTCCGCATCGATCGCGCGGCGACGAATCAGATAGCCGTCGGGCCGGCCCAGCTCGTCGTAGGACCGGGGGACGTTGATCACCAGGTCGACCAGTCCTTCATCAATGACGTCCATGCCGCTCCGGCCTTCCTCGGCGGTCTTGGCCAGGGCGGTGCAGCGGATCCCCTGGGCCTTCAATGCCTGGGCCGTTCCCGGCGTGGCATAGAGCGCGAGACCCAGTTCCTCCGACAGGGCCCGCGCCTCCTCGAGGAAGAAGTACTTCTCGCTCGGTGGCCCGAGCGACAGCAGCACCCCCTTCTTCGGAATCCGGAAGCCGGTCGCCGCGAGGCCCTGCAGCAGCGCCTCGTCCCCGTCATCCCCGAAGCAGCCCACTTCGCCCGTGCTGGCCATCTCCACGCCCAGAATCGGGTCGGCGCCGACCAGCCGCGGAAAGCTGAACTGCGGCACCTTGACCGCGACGTAGTCCAGGTCGAGCGCGCGGTTCTCGACCGGCGTGCGCACTCCCAGCATCCGGCGGACCGCCTCGCGCACGAAGTTGGTCCCGGTCACCTTGGACACGAACGGCAGGCTGCGTGAGGCGCGCAGGTTGACCTCGATGACCCGCACCCGCCCATGCTTGACCAGGAGCTGCAGGTTGAACGGTCCGGTGATCGCGAGCGCGTCGGCGAGCTGGACTGCGATCTTCCTGGCCCGGTGAATGACCGGCAGCGGCACCGTCTGCGGCGGCAGCATCAGGGTCGCGTCGCCGCTGTGCACGCCGGCGTCCTCCACATGCTCGCAGATGGCCCAGAGCACGAGCTTCCCGTGGTCGGCGATGGCATCGATCTCGATCTCCCGGGCCCCGACCTCGAACTTGGTCACCACCACCGGGTGTTCGGAGGAGACCTTGCGCGCGCGTTCGAGGATGCGGTTCAGCTCGACGGGATCGTGGGCGACGCTCATCGCGGCGCCCGAGAGGACATAGCTCGGCCGGACCAGCACCGGGAAGCCGCCCAGCGTCTCGACCGCCTGGCCTGCATTCGAGCGCCCCGTCAGCCGGGTCCACGCCGGCTGGTCGATGCCCAGCCGGTCGAGGAGGGCGCTGAACTTCTGCCGGTCCTCCGCCATGTCGATGCTCTCGGCGCTGGTGCCGAGGATCCGCACCCCCGCGCGGGCGAGGCGAAGGGCCAGGTTGTTCGGCACCTGCCCGCCCATGCTGACCACCACCGCCTCCGGGCGCTCGCTCTCCCACAGGTCGAGTACGCTCTCGAAGCTCACCTCGTCGAACACCAGCCGGTCGCACTCGTCCCAGTCGGTGCTGACCGTCTCGGGGTTGTAGTTGAGCATCAGGGTCTCGTAGCCGAGTTCCGACGCGGCGCGGACCGCGCTGACGCAGCACCAGTCGAACTCGACGCTCGATCCGATGCGATAGGACCCGGAGCCGAGGACCAGGATCTTCTTCCGGTTGCTCGGCGGGCTCTCGTCCTCGGTCGCGTGATAGCTCGGGTACAGGTAATTCGTCTCCGCCGGAAACTCGGCGGCCAGGGTGTCGATGCGCGCCAGCCGCGGGACGATGCCGTGTGTCAGGCGCAGCGCGCGCACCTTGTCGCGGGTCAGCCCGCGCGAGTCGGCCGATGCCATGGTCGGAGAAGCCGAGCTGCTTGGCGCGGGTGAGCAGGTCCGGCGGCAGGCCGTTGGTGCGTTCCGGCTTCTTCTTCGAGGCCTTGCCGGACCCATTCTCTCCGGCCGTCGCTCCCAGCTCGGCGCGCATGGCGATGATCTGGGCGATGCCGTGGATGAACCACTCGTCGATGCCGGTGAGCTCGTGGATCTCCTCCGGCGTGATGCCGTCGGCGAGGGCGCGGGCGATGGCGAAGAGCCGCATCGAGGTGGGCACCCGCAGGGCCTCCCGCACATCACCGCCGGCGAAGAACTCGGGGTCGACGCCGAGTGCGCCGATGTCCAGCATGCGCACGGCGCGCTGCAGCACCTCGGGAAAGGTCCGGCCGATCGCCATCACCTCGCCCACGCTCTTCATCTCGCTGCCGATGCGCGTCGACACGCCGCGGAACTTGCCGAGGTCCCAGCGCGGGAACTTGCAGACGATGTAGTCGAGGGCCGGCTCGAAGAAGGCGGTGGTCTTCTTGGTGATCCCGTTGGGGATCTCGGGCAGGGTGAGGCCGAGGGCGATCTTGGCGGCGACGTAGGCGAGCGGGTAGCCGGTCGCCTTGCTGGCCAGCGCGCTGGAGCGGGAGAGGCGGGCGTTGACCTCGATCACCCGGTAGTCGGTGCTGTTGGGGTCGAGGGCGTACTGGATGTTGCATTCGCCGATGACGCCGAGATGGCGGATCACGTCGATCGCCATGGTGCGGAGCAGTTGCACTTCCTCATCGTTGAGGGTCTGGGTGGGCGCCACCACGATGGACTCGCCGGTGTGGATGCCCATGGGATCGAAGTTTTCCATGTTGCAGACCGTGATGCAGTTGTCGTCCGCATCCCGGACCACTTCGACCTCGATCTCCTTCCAGCCGGCGAGGTATTCCTCGACCAGCACCTGGCGGATGCCGCCGTCGAAGCTGCGCTTGAGCGCCGGCTCGATCTCTTCCGGCTTGAGGATCACCGCGCTGCCGCGTCCGCCCAGCGCAAAGGCGACCCGGAGCATCGCGGGGAGGCCGATGTCGCCCACCGCCTGCCGCGCCTCGGCCAGCGAATGACAGGCGACGCTCCGCGGGCTCTTGATGCCGATCTCGTCCAGGCGCTGCTTGAACAGCGCCCGGTCCTCGGTGTCACGGATCGTCGCGACGGGTGTCCCGAGCACCTTCACGCCGAGCCGCGCGAAGACCCCGCGCCGGTCCAGCTCGAGCCCGCAGTTGAGGCCGGTCTGACCGCCGAAGCCGAGCAGGATCCCGTCGCACTGCTCCCGCTCCAGGATCTGCTCCACGTTGTCGGGGGTGATCGCGACGAAATACACCCGGTCCGCGAGCCCCTCGCTGGTCTGGATGGTGGCGATGTTGGGGTTGACCAGCACCGCGAAGACGCCCTCTTCCTTTAGTGCCTTGAGTGCCTGGGTGCCGGAGTAGTCGAACTCGCCGGCCTGGCCGATCTGCAGGGCGCCCGATCCGAGCAGCAGGACGCGCTTCGGGGCCGTGGTGGAGCGACGCGGGGTCATCGGCCACCTCGGCGCGCCGTCTCGCACAGCTCGAGGAAGGTGTCGAAGAGAAAGGCGGTGTCGCGGGGACCGGGGCTGGCGTCGGGGTGGAACTGCACGCTGAAGACCGGTTTGAAGCGGGCCCGGATGCCCTCGTTGGTGCCGTCGTTCAGGTTCACGAACCAGGGCTCCCAGTCGCGGGGCAGGGAGTTCTCCCGCACGGCGTAGCCGTGATTCTGGCTGGTGATGAAGCAGCGGCGCGTGCCGATCTCCTGCACCGGCTGGTTCACGCCGCGATGGCCGTAGGGGAGCTTGAAGGTGTCCCCGCCGGCCGCGAGCCCGAGGATCTGGTTGCCGAGGCAGACGCCGAAGATCGGCAGCCCGGGGCGCTGCAGCAGACCGCGCACCTGGGCGACCAGCTCCGGCAGGTCTTTCGGGTCGCCGGGCCCGTTGCCGAGCAGCACCCCGTCCGCCTCGTTGGCGAGTGCGGCGAGGTCGGCGTGCCAGGGGGCGCGGATGACATTCGCGCCGCGCTCCAGCATTGAGCGGATCAGGTTGTCCTTGGCGCCGGCATCCACGAGCAGCACGCGTGGGCCGGTGCCATCCCCGATCCGGGTCGTCTCGGCGGGGGCCACCAGCCGGAACAGCTCGCGCCGCATCTCCACGCTCCGTGCGGCGCTCCGCTCGTCATCGAGCGGGCCATCGGCGGGCAGCAGCCAGCCGCGCATCGTGCCGTGTTCGCGGAGCCGGCGAGTGAGGGTGCGGGTATCGATCCCCGTCACCGCCGGGATCCCTTCACCGGTCAGCCACTCGCCGAGTGTGCGGGCCGAGGCGTGATGGCTGGGGTGGTGGATGGCGTGCTGCACCACCAGTCCCTGCACCTGGATGCGGTCGGACTCGAAGGGGCGGGCGAGCGATCCGGTGGCGCGGGCCGCCGGGACGCCGTAGTTGCCGGCGAGAGGGTAGGTGAGGACGAGGATCTGGCCCCGGAAGGAGGGGTCGGTCAGCGCCTCGACGTAGCCGCTCATGGCGGTGGTGAAGACCACCTCGCCGGTCACCGGCTGCCGGGCGCCGAAGGAGAGGCCGGCGTACTCGGTCCCGTCTTCCAGGATGAGCTTCATGGGGGGGCGGCGAGTATCGCTGGCCTGTGCAGTGGCCGGTCCCGCTTCCGTGGGGCTCGTAGTGGACGTGCTTCACCGGTCGCTGCTCCTGAGTGGTGGGGTTTCCCGGCAGCGAAGTTACTCGGGTTTCCGCCGGCCGGCGAATTCCAGGACCAGATCACGCGCTGCATAGAATCTGGTCGATTCTCCAACCCACCAGTAGTTAGTCGGTTGCGACCGACATCCGTCAGGAACTGGCATCGGTAGCCCCGCTCACAGAACTCCGCTGAGATAATCGTAGACTGGTTCTACGGATCGGTCGGAGCATCGGCCGACTTGATCGACCCTAATCCGATAGAGTGCGCGAGCCGATAACAGAGGCTCCCGTCGCACTCAGCGCAATCCATCCCCCCGCCCTCAGGGAGTCTTCCGGCCCGTGACACTCATCACGCAAGCGGTGCACAGGTTGACCTGCTCCCCCATCGCCATTGTTCTGACTAGCCATCGGCCTTGTGGCAGGTTGCCAACCTGGACAGCCACGGGAGGTGGGGCTGGGCCCGCCGCCCGGGGGCATCACGGCCCTTACTATTGTCCCGCGCAGCCTTAACTTGGCGGTTGGGGCGGCGGGGCTGCTTCAGGCGGACGGCACTCTGAGTGATGGGACGGCAGTCACCAACGTGCCGGTCACCTGGACGGCCACGGGCGGAACGGTCACCAGCGGCGGGCTGTACACCGCGGGCACGTCGCCGGGTGCCTTTCAGGTGATCGCGACCCAGCAGGGCGGGACAACGGCCGATACCTCTCTCGTGACGATCTCAGCCACCACGGCCACTCTGCTTCAGTTGGTGCTCAGCCCCGCGTCGCTCACGCTGGCGCCGGGCGCCACCGGGCAGTTCACCGTGGCGGGAGCGTGGAGCGATGGTTCGGCGATGATCCCGGCGGTGAGCTACTCGGCCACTGGCGGGACGATCAGCGCGGCGGGGCTTTACACCGCGGGCGCTACGCCGGGGACCTTTCAAGTCATCGCGACGCAGCAGGGTGGGGGCAAGGCGGATACATCGATCGTTACCAACTTGCCAACGCTCCGATCTCTTGGCGAGCGACGCAACTTTGTCGTCGGTGCCACTACTCGGATGTATCCGTTCAATAGCGATTCCACTTACAGGAACATTCTGTCCTCTCAGTATTCTTCCATCACGCCGGAGGGTGAGCTCAAGTTCGGCCCCCTTAGCCCGAGTCGCGGCGTCTACCGCTGGACCGACGTGGACGCGATCCTGGCGTTCGCCGACGCTCACGGAATGACCGTTCACGGTCATACGCTTGTGTGGGACCAGGCGCAGCCTCAGTGGCTCACAGCAGGCACATTCACGCGCGCCGACCTTCTGACAATCCTCCACGATCATATCACCGCGGTGGTCACGAGGTACCGCGGTCGCATTCACACCTGGGATGTCGTGAACGAGGCGCTGGACGACAACGGCGCCTGGCGTCGCTCGCAATGGGACACCGTCATCGGTCCCGAATACGTCGATTCTGCATTTGTCTGGGCGCGCCGTGCGGACCCGGGAGCGCAGCTCTACTACAACGACTACGGTGGCGAGAGCATGACGCCGAAAGCGGACTCCATCTTCAAGCTTGTTTCCCAGTTGCGTTCGCGTGGCATCCCCGTGGACGGCATCGGCCTGCAGATGCATTTCCGCCTCCCCTGGATACCGGCTGTGAGCTCTGTACTGCAGAACATGAACAGACTGGCCTTGCTTGGGCTCGACATCCGGGTTTCTGAATTCGACGTCGGGATCGACGATTCACAAGCGGCTTCGAGCGCCGTGCTCGCGCAACAGGCCACCGCGTACCGCGAGATGCTCGGAGCCTGCCTCTCAGTTGCACGCTGCCGCGCCTTCACCACGTGGGGCTTCACCGACCTGCATTCTTGGGTGCCAGAGTACTTCCCCGGCTGGGGCTCGGCGCTGCCATTCGATGCGCAGTACCGACCGAAGCCAGCGTTCGTTGCCATGATCAGTCGCCTATCAGCCCCGTAAGGCGCCGTGTGCGTGTCAAGATTGTGCCCGCAACATTAGGCGGCGACCGGTTTCGTGAGAACTGCGGCCAGGTGGACGGTCAGGAGGCGGAGAGAGCGGCGCTCTAGAGACAGGACCTGATTTCCTGCCAGCTGACCGCAGCGGCGTGCAACTGTCGCCGCTGCAAGGTCCCAGGTACATAGTTGGGCCTCTTGTATCCCCGCCTGAGACAGGGTCGCGCGTCGGGGGCATTCAGCCGCGTATTGCCCATGGCTCTTACCACGGCAGCTATATTCCGGGAAGAGACCAATAGGCCCGTTTGACCCACTACTTGAGTAGAGCCGGTGCAATCGGCGTCGATCCATGGTACAGCGTGCGCCGGCGCTTCAAGTGGAGGCATGCCAGATCGTTCTGGAACCTCGGGGTAAACAAAGACCGGGCAATATCCGATCAGTCCAGGTAATTCCCCATCGCCACGCCTTCCACCACCAGTATTGGTGCCCTTGCCGCGAAGCCAGCTACCCTGAAGGCGGGTCAACTCCAGGTGTTTGCGCTATTCCTCTTCGTGAAGCATCCTAAGGCGTATTGATCCTCGGGAGGTAGGGTGACGAGCACTTCAAAGCGGATCCATGATGCCGGCCCAGCAGCGGACCAGGGACAGGTTGGGGAAATGGAGAAGGCGGACGACGAGCTACGTTGGAAGCAGGTGCTGGATTCGTTCAGCCTGCGGACTGTACTGGTGCTCGGCGATGTCTTGATCGACGAATACCTCATGGGTGAGGCGAGCAGGATTTCCCCCGAAGCGCCCGTCCCCATCCTCCACGTAAAGGAATCCCGCCGGACCCTGGGAGGCGCAGCCAACGCCGCCGCGAACGTTGCCTCCCTGGGGGGCAGATCGATCCTCATAGGCATGATCGGAGACGACGATGCGGGCGCCTCCATGGTCTCATTGGCCGGGTCGTCAGGGATAGACTTCCACCCGATCCGCGACGAACGCCCTACCATCAAGAAGACCAGAATCGTCGGGCAGCGGCAACAATTGCTTAGGCTCGATCAGGAGGAGACCCATGACTTGGCCCCGACGCTGGCCGCGGAGGCATTGCGGATCTTTCGCCGTCACCTTCCGCATTGTGACGTGGTGGTGCTCTCCGACTATGCCAAGGGCTTCTTCACTGCTGAAACCTGTCAAGCCGTCATCCGTGAAGCGAAGGCTGCCGGATGCACTGTCATCGTCGACCCGCGCCCCCAGCACGGGGGCTTCTACAAAGGATGCGATTACCTGACGCCCAACTGGAAGGAAAGCCAGGGCCTTCTGGGCCAACCCGAGGCGGACCTCACTTGGGAAGGGGTCCAGCGGAATGGTGAGCTGCTTTCCACACGCATCGCCTCCAACGTGCTGTTGACCTGCGGTCCCAAGGGCATGGCTTTCTTCTCCTGCGGTAAGGCCCAGTTCACAATGCCCACCGTCGCCCGCGAGGTATTCGACGTCAGCGGCGCCGGGGACACGGTCGTGGCCGCGTTTTCCCTGGCGAAGGCCTCTGGTTGCGATGATCGCGAAGCGGTTGCGCTGGCCAACCGCGCGGCGGGGGTCGTGATAGGAAAGCTGGGCACCGCCACCGTCACCAGGGATGAACTCGTGGGAACGGTCCATAGTGCGAAGCGGCTGCTTTCGCGGGAGGATCTCGCGCCTGTGGCGAAACGCCTTCGCAGTCTGGGCCACAAACTGGTCACCTTGAACGGAGCGTTCGATTTGCTGCATTCGGGCCACCTGACAATCATTTCCGAGGCCAGGAGGCAGGGCGATCTGCTTTTCATCGGCCTGAACAGCGATGCATCGGTGAAGCGGATCAAGGGGAGCTCCCGACCCATCATTCCACAGGCACAGCGGGCGGATTTGCTGCTGGCCCTGCGGGAGGTCGATTACGTCCACATCTTTGATGAGGATGTGCCCATGCCTTTTCTGGAGGAGATTGCGCCTGATGTCCACGTGTACGGATCAGGTCATGGAAGCGCCCGCATCGAGGCCCCTACGGTCATAAGGCTGGGAGGCCGCGTCCATATCGTCGAGAAGGTCTCGGGCCTTTCCACCAGCAACATCCTTTCCTCCTTGGGCGGATCCAAGAGCCAGGGATGAGCGGGAGGGCGGACAGAATGCAGGGACGCCTCGGGTATGCCGGAGGCCATCCCGACCGAGGAGCTGGCGGGTGAGGAGGCGGAGGCTGCACTCCACTTCCCAGCACATTCGAGGCAGCCTACACCCGGGTGACGCAGAGGGGATGGCGACCGGCGAGAAGCTCCTAGCCGATCGGCGCCGGCGAACCGAGCAAACGAGCTAATGCGTCG
This sequence comes from uncultured Gemmatimonadales bacterium, assembly GCA_963817435.1. Lineage (GTDB taxonomy): Bacteria > Gemmatimonadota > Gemmatimonadetes > Gemmatimonadales > GWC2-71-9 > JADJOM01. The sequence goes on along the minus strand of CAWFNY010000002.1, from coordinate 488,957 downwards.
ATGACCATTCCTGGCGGCAGTTCGGCCATGCATGCGCCCGAACCACTGGACGTGAACAGGCAATCGGGGTCGACACACCCGCATGGCGCGCGCAACGCGACGATCTCGCTTCTCGACGTCCACGGGCGGTACTTCACTGGATCGGCGGGTCCGAAAAGAGCGACGACCGGTGTGTCTACCAGCGCGGCCAAATGCATCGGACCGGAGTCCACCGCCACTGCCGCCCTCGCACCAGCGATTACCGCGAGACTCTGGAGGAGCGATAGTCTTCCGGCGAGGACAGCCATCGGAGCAGGGCTGGCAGTCGCGATCTCCTCCGCGATCTTGCGGTCTTCCTCGCCTCCGACATATACGGTTCCCAGCCCAAGGTTTGCCGCGACGTGCTCGACGAGCATTGCCGCGTGATGCGCCGGCCAGGTGCGGTTTCTCTTGGTGCCGCGCACGGAGAGCGTGATGTAACCCCTTGGACCCGCAACAGACCTGAGTGACTCCTCCGCCATCGGCGGAAGCTCCGGAAGCCTCGGCGGTTCCAGTGCGACGTCCCCATCGACACCGAGCAACCTCGCGACGGCGACATTCTTCTCGACCTCGTGCTGTGCGTCCTGGTATGGCGCAACACGTGTCAGAAGGCGCGCCCCGCCCGTGCGATCACTACTCACGCGCTCCGCGCACCGGCCCAGCACGAGGAACAGGAGGATCTGCCGCAGGTCACCGCGAAGATCGATGCCCACGTCGTAACGGCCCGTCCTGATTTGGCGGATCACCTTCGGCAGTAGTCGCCACGCATTGAGTCGACTGCTTCTCTGAGCGCCACGTGCCGCCAGCCACCACGGCGTAGCGACGGTGATGACACCGTCAACTGCTGGGTGATGCTCGAACAGCGGTGCCGCCCACGGCGCGGCCAAGACATCGAGGCGCGAGGCATTGAGTGCCCAGCGAATGGGACCGATCACAGCGGTCGCCATCGCCGCATCGCCGAGATGGTCACAGCGAATCAGCAGAACGCGAGGATTAGCCGGAAGAGACGGCGCGTTTCCGCCTCCCACTAGGATGGGCGCGATCCCACGAAGCATCGCGTCGACCACGATCGCGGCAGCGCGCTTGCTCCTGCTCTTCATCGGAATCATGGTTGAAACCGGCAAAGGTCGACGTAGCACCACTTCGTAGCGCATCCGCTTCTCATCAGCTCCCCACAATGTGCTCGACAAGAGCGCAGGCTCGCCTAAGTGCTGGAAGGCCGAAGCTCTCCTCCAGCTGCGCCGCACGCGTTACGTCTACTGCGAGCGGGTCGCTCTTCAGCAATACCAATACGGCCGCCGCGAAGCGCGGGGCGTTCGGCGCCTCGATAGCCATTGCCCGCACTACGGTTGGAAGTCCACGGAGGCCAGCGGAGGAGGAGATGACTGGCCGTCCCGAGGCAAGCATGCTGATCGTCTTCAGGTTCACGCCGCTCGCGATTTGCACCGGGTTAACCAGAATTCTGGCCTGTGCGTAGCAACTCTCCAGGTTGGGCGGGTCCGGGATGAGATCGAAGCCGCGCGCCCGGCAGAGTTCAAGAACATCGGGCCTCGGGCGAGAGCCAGCCAGGCAGATCCGCAGTGGCGCCGCTCTCAGGAGTGCGACCTCGGGGAGCACCATGTCTGCGAACCACCGAACCGCATTGACGTTATGGACACTCCACAGACTCCCGCCGAAAAGGATATCCCACCGCACTTCACTCGCATACGGTACGGGTTCGAACGGTCCCAGAAATGTCGGTGGAAGTGACTCGGCGCGTCCGGCGTACCCATAGCGCGCACACAAGGCCGTATCCGCAGTGGCGATGTCTAGGACGAGGGCGGCACCCAAGCGCAACTCGCGCTCGGTTCGTCTCATTCGCGCGGATGTCAGGCGCAGACGCCAGCGCTCAGCCCCCTTAGCGCCGGCTACGAGCTGGGAATAGTACGCCGCCTCACAGTTATGAGAACGGTACACCAGAGGCAGACCCACTTCCGCACAGACCTTCCGCGCTACGAGATAGCCGGGCCAGCCATCGAGGAGCACCCAGGCAGGCCCGAGCTTCTGAACCCGGCTCACCAGCTCATGGTAGCCCGCGCCGTCTGGCATGAACGATACCGCACGCGGTGGATAGCGCGGATGCAGTGCGCGAATGAACTGCCTGCGCCTTTCGAGGACGTGGACTGAGGCGCCTAATCCCTGCAGTGCGGTCACGGCTTGCCGAGTCTCAGCGTCACGCCCGGTGCCCTCGTTCCACACAACGACCAGCATGCTTACGCCCAGCTGTCTCATCCCGCAGATGCGGTGCCACATGTCAACGCGGCCCCCGTGGGTCGGGGGGTAAGGTAGATCCTGGCAAAGTACTACGACCGGTTTCACGTTCGGCTTCTCCCCAGTGGCACGGCCCTCAATGGCAGTGCGAGGCCACACGCTGGGAGGAGGAACAGGAGCGCGGATTCGGTCGGGAGCAGCTGGAACACCTCACGCATAGCAGCTTCCTCCATGCTGGTCGGGGCTTCTTCTGCGTATCTCGAAAGCCGTGAAGAAGATGGAGGTGATGTCGTGGGTAGAGAGTATCACCGACACTCTACCTATGTCCTGAACCCGGGCCGGCACCGCCGACTAGGCCGCCGCGCAGGTCAAGCAGGGCCCTGCGCTCAATCACCCAGACGACAGTGAGGTATGACGCAAGACCTGCGATCATCGCCGCAGCCAGGCGGATGACGACGCGCGCATCAAAGTGAGAGCTGACAGCTTGGGCGAAGACGACAGCCACAAGCACTGGAAGGGCGAATGCGATTCCAGCTGCAAAGTCCCTGCTGAGGAACCGAAGCGGAAGCTCCAAGAGGCGCGCAATCGTCGCGGACATCACAGGGAAAAGCACAAGCCAAGCGGCACTGTGCGCCATGGCAGCGGACCGGAGCCCCGACTTTGCACCGATGATGATGGCCGCTGGTACGACTACGGCAGTCAGGATCGACCAGAAGAAGGCCAGGCCCGGACGCCCGCGACCATACAGGACCGCGCCGGACGGTGTGAGAAGGGCGGTCACCACGCCCATGATGCAGAGGACACGGATCAGGCCACCCAGCGATGGCCACTGGTCGCCGAAGAGGACGCGCACAAGGTCGGGTGCGACGAGTCCCAAACCGAGAAACGCCGGAAAGAGAACCACAGAAAGCGTCCGCGCGACACGTCGGTAGGCCTGGGCCATACGCGTGACATCGTGCTGCAACTCACTCATGGCGGGGAAGAGAACGCGGGCAAGGATGGCCACGACGCGACGCGCCGGAAAGCTCACGATCTCGATGGCCAGTACGTACAATCCAAGCTGGGCCGGGCCAAGGAGCTTCCCTATGATCACGCGGTCGGCATTCAGGGTCAGAAATGTGAGACAGCGATCACCGAGCACGGGAAGAGAGAACTTGAGAGCCGCCGCCGCCGCCGTGCTGTGCCACCGCAGATGAGGTGTGTAGCGCGCATACCAGAAGAAGAAAATGCTCTTCGCCGCTTCCTGTGCGAAGTAGCCCCAGATGAGCGCCCAGATACCGTAATGACCGATCGCCAGTAGAACGCCCACCACAGCTTGAGCGACGCTCCCAGCCGATTCTGCGATGGCGAACTCACGATAGCGAAGCGCTTTTTGCAGCAGTGCCTGAGGTACGACGCCGATGCCGCTCACCACGAGGGCGAGACTGATGACGGCCACATACGGTGCCAGTCCCGGTGCCTCGAACCAAGCCTCAATCTGAAAGCGTCCGAGGAGCCAGACCGTCGCCAGCGTGCCAGTGAACGCGAGCGCCATCCAGAAAACGGTATCCAGCGCTCCTCCTGCGAGATCCCGTGTCCGGATTACATACACGTCGAGACCGACCACGCCCACCTGCTGCCCAAGCTGCGCGAAGACGATTGCCAATCCCATCACGCCGAAGGCGCTGGAAGAAAGGAAACGCGCGAGGAACGCGATGACCGCCAGCCGTACGAGGTTTCCGAATATCGACGCTACTCCGAGTGAGGCGGAGCTGCTGATCACGCGTCGCCTGAGTGTTTGCTCGCTCACGGCAGTGGCGCGGTCGTCACTGGTTCGTCGGCACCGGGTTGCTGCGGCGTCCGCCGTGCAAGCAGCGCGGTGAATACGGATTCATACTCCCGAGCGATCTGCTGCCAGGAATGTGTCGCCGTTACCCACTCCCGGCATGCGGTACCCATCGCCTGGATGCTCTCCGGACCCAAGTCGATCATCTCATTCAGCGCGTTGGCCAACGCATCGACATCGTCGATGGGCACGATGCGCCCATGCGCGCGGTGCGCGATCAATTCACGCGCACCCTCCACATCGGTCATCACCACCGGTATTTCACTTGCCATGGCCTCGAGAACGGCGAGTGGGAAGCCTTCGAAGCGCGATGAGAGGACAAACAGGGCCGCGCACTGAAGCTCCTCCACTACGCTGCTGGGTGAAAGAGTCCCGCGGAAGCTGACGCTTGAGGTGACGCCTAACTGAACCGCCAGGGCCTCCATCTCCTGCCTAAGAGGTCCGTCCCCGATTATCACGAGACGCCATGAGGGGTGGCTCCGCCGGACCTCAGCAAACGCGCGTAGAAGGATGTCAATCCCCTTCTGATGCGCGAGTCGTCCTACTGCCACCATCACAGGTGCCGAGTCCGTCCTTCCAGGAACAAACAGCCCGAGATCGACGCCATTGTGAATTACCAGGCATTCGGTCAGTTCCGGCACTTGCCGCTGTGTCTTCTGACGGAGCAAAGTAGATACGGCGGTTACGCAGTCAGCGCGTGGCAGCAGGTGCCTGGCGGCCCAGGTCAGCAACGCGGACTCTGCTCGGTGGGTGGAGCGGTACTCGTCTGAGATGTTGGGAGCATCCCCTCCTTCCAGGGTGAGCACAACCCGGACGCCCCAGTGCCGGAGCAGCGGCAGGATGACCCAGGTTGCGAAGGCATTGTGATAGAAGAACCGGACATTGACCACGTCGAACCGCTCGCGGCGAATCAGCAGAGCGTACTGAACGCAGGCGAGCGGCATGAACAGAAGCATCGCCGCCAATGACTTCCATGATCCGCGGAACAGATAGAAGCGCACTCGATGGACCGGGATACCATCGAGCAGCTCGAACGAAGGTAGGTCGCCAGCCAGTGGCCAGGACGTAATGACGTGGACGTGATGCCCCTCCAACTGCCACTGCTTCGCGAGGTTGTAAGCGCCCAGTTCGACCCCACCAACAAGTGGAAGAAACGCACCGGGTACGAGCGCGATCTTCATCCCGACACCACCTGTGCGACCTTGGCATCCTGCACTGAGCGGCCCTTCCCTCGCAGCGGAGCCGCGAGGCAATGCACCGACAGTTGTGTGACGACCTGCGGCGCTCGTTCGGCGGTTACACGGGGGCTGCAGAGCGAGTGCGGCAAAGCCGCGAGGCGCTGGTCGGCATCGGTGTAGTTGTCAAGACCTTCATAGAGCGCAGAGAGCGCAAGGCCCTGCCCGGGAATCGGCACGCGTACCACATTGACAACGGTCACTCTGGTGTGTCCGAACCCGTTACGCATAGCGCCCGTTCCGGGGCAATGCTTGCGTGGAGTGGCGCGCCGCGGCAACAACGACGGCACCCTGCCCGGAGTACGTCCTGCTGAGCGCGGCGACGGCTCCAGAGAGAATCCAGAGAGTCCACCAGAGAGCAGGTACGAACTTGAAGCCTTGATCGATCTGCCCGTACAGCAGAGGTGCTGCGTAGCCGACAAGCATCGCGGCGACCATTGCGCCGTCGCGCGCAGGCAACAACCGATACAGGCGCACGCCGCGTGCGTAGGTGAGCCAGACGAATGCAACAATCGTTGTCATGCCCAGAAGACCTACCTCGGCAGCGAAGAAGAGTAGGACGTTGTGCACTGGCCACGGCACAGAAGCGGTGAGCCTCGAATCGTATCGGACCTTGGCCTCTACATAGTTGTTCAGCCCCACGCCAACAACCGGGTTTGCCAGAATGAGGCGAAGGGCCACTCTGTCCATGTCGAGGCGCCCGGTCATCGAGGTCGATGTCTCGTCGAAGCGACGGAGCACTAGTCCCGACGTAACGGCGAGCAGCCCACCCAGAAGGAAGACGGTTAGTGGTATGGCAAATATCAAGCGACGCGGATTGATCCGGAGTATCACGATGAAGACCACGGCGAGAACACAGGCCGGCATGATTATGAGAAGCCCACGTGTAAACGTGAGCACGAGCGCCGCGCTGCACAGCAGCCCCATCCCTGCTGCGACTATTCGATCAAGACGCTTCTGTGCTGACAAGGTGAAACCGACGGCGATCGGTATCATGATGCTGAGGTACTGTGCGAGGCTTGTCGCGTATCCCACGAGGCCGCCAACGCGCGCCGCGCTTCCGACCAGGCGGGCCTCAAGCGATACTGCTTCGCCGATACCGTGCACCTGCAGAAACCCCGGCGTGCCAAACCAATACTGGTAGAATGCGACAAGTGCCTGCACCGCGGCACCCACCAGAAGCCAGCGCAGGAGGAGACGGAAGTCGTCGAAGCTGTCCACGAGCTGAGAGATGATGAAGTATCCGAGGAAGATGCTCGCATTGCGCAACAGTTCATTGAAGCCCAAGAGGTAATTCTCATTGACTGCGATGGACAGGGCCGCCCACGCAACAAAGGCAACGAGCAGTCCGAGCCCTGCATCGCCGATGCGCAGCCTCCTGCGTCCCTCGGAGATCTCCTGGGCGAGAACGACGACGAGGGGGAGCAGGAGGAGGTCCATGACGCCGACCTCGATGACTTCCTGGGCTCCACCGTAGTGAAAGTCGGCCGGACGGCCGCCGACAAAGAATGCGACTGCGGCGAGCGGCGTCGAGAAGCCGACGGTGCGCAGCATCAATCGACGGCGGTCCTGCGCCGCAAGAAATACTGCCAGCGCAGCGCAAAGCAACGTCACCACCACCCAGAGCTTGCTCGGGTAGGGAGTCGACACCACCATCGCGCCTGCAGCGAGCACCCCGACGAAAGCGATGCCACTGAGTGCGAAACGAAGCGGGACGGCCATCAGACCGCTACGTGATTGACGGGTCATTTGGCCGCCAGAAGCCCTGCTTCCGCGACAGCGTCGCTCATGCTCGGCGCCCAACGGTCGCGGTGGGCATCAGCTCGACAACACTGAGTCCCGTACGCGCCGGTGACCGACGTGCATCGGAAGTGGGGGGGCAAGTGCGTAAGCGCCTCACCGCGTTTGCGGGCGATAGTGACACTGTCACGGTTCACGAATGCCATGTGGCGTGCAGGGCTCTGGCCCAGGCAGGGTGCAGGAGTAAGTCTGGAGCAGCGCTTCGTATGCGCCCAACACGCGTGCGGGGGTGAATGCGGCGTCATAGCGCTCGCGCGCGGCGGCTCTCATGCGATCTAGCTCGACGGCCCCGCTGTCGGAAAGCAACCGATCAAGGATGCCCGAGCACGAGGCGTCATCGGAGAAATATGCCCCAGCCGCGCCTGCGACCCAGCGATTATATGGATTGTCGTGTGCGACGACGGCTGCGCCACAGGCAAGTGATTCCACCAGTGACGGATTTGTGCCTCCGGCGCGATGGCCGTGCAAATAGAACACGCAATGCGCACGAAGGGCGGACACCGTGTCGCGATCGTAGATCGCTCCAGGAAAGACCACGTCCGGCCCGGCGGCCTCCGCAACACGTCGCCCATACGAACCAGCGCCGTAGTCGCCAAGAACGACGAGGCGGACCTTGCGCGCCCCACGTCCCCAGGCGCGCACCATCGCGAGTATCGAGTTTTCGGGTTCCGGACGCGCGACGATTAGCGCGTACTGATGCGGCGTAATCCCCAGCGCCGCGACCAGCGAGTGGTCCGGCGGGCCAGCCGGCGGCGAGGAGTATGGAATCATCGAGATCTTCGCCGGAGACACGAACTGCTTCAATCGGAGCGCGATCAAGGGGTGATCCGCGATCAAATGGCCTGCGATGCGCGCACCCAATCGCTCATTGACGTAGAACCACGCCCTTGCGAGCAGTCCATACTTCGCTCTCTTCCACTCCACGCCATCCATGTTGAGAAGATTCGCGGTGCCGCGGAGCCGGTATGCGAGGCTGAAGACGGCAGTATTGTAACCGAGCACAAGCACAACGCCCGGCTCGTTGACGGCGTGTAGCGTGGAGCGCCAGTCGAACACTATCGTTCCCCACGCCCCCGCTTGGCCCACCGGTATGTGCACGCGCCGGACGCCGTGCCACAAGCTCTCCCACGATGCTCCTTTGCCGGACTCCTGGCAATACACGGTGACTCGCCAGCCTCGTGCAACCAGATGAGTCGATAGCTGTTCGGCAAACGACTCGAAGCCGCCATGCCGATTGGGGACGCCACGGATGCCGAGGATCCGAACCGTGGGCCGGGTCATGAGGCGGCGGCACGTGACGACTGCACGAGCATGGTGGGCACGGTCAAAGTGGGTTGCACCCTGAGACCTAGCACGAGCGGAGGACTCGCACAATCGAAGGGCGAATGCAGAATCATCGACCTCAGTCGGTTGTGCCTCGATCGCGGTGACTTCGCGGCGGACATCGCGGGACTCGACACATCTCCTTCAGCGCGAATCTGCTCTATATCACCTGAGAAGCCCGGATGGATTGGGGGACGGGCGCTTGAGCCATTGCCAGGGCCGTAGTCTAGCCACTGGGCTTGCCCACCGGGCAGTGGCATAACTCCCCGGACGCTCACGCTTTGCTTACAGATCACCGGCTCACCAACCTTGGGTCATTGGTCGCGTCTTCACACACAAGCGAGAGTTGTTCCTCCCAATGTGGCAATGAGAGGCCGAAGACAGCTCGGACACGGTCATTGTGAAGAACCGAATAGCCCGGTCGGTGGGCAGGGACCGGATACTCTGCCGTTGAAATCGCCTGCACGCGTTCTGCAGAGCCACGGTGGACAGCGGGGTGCCGTTCGAGGATGGCATGGGCGAAGCCGTGCCACGATGTTGCTCCCGCCGCGGTGAGATGGTACAGGCCATGAATGGAGGGCGGCATCTCGAATCGACCATTCGAGGCGAAACGTACCAACATCTGACCAGTGGCTTCGGCAACCATGCGACTCCAAGTCGGCGCGCCGATTTGATCGGAAACGACTCGCAACTTGTCCCCTGAGGCGGATAATCGAAGGATGGTGAGGAGGAAATTGTGTCCTCTCAACCCGTACAACCACCCGGTACGAAGAACAAGGTGTGCACAGCCGGATGCCATCACTGCACGCTCGCCGGCCAGCTTCGAGGCACCATAGACGTTCACCGGGTACGGCGTGTCGTCCTCCGTGTAGGGCGCTCCCTTCAGCCCATCGAACACATAGTCAGTGGAATAGTGGATCAAAGGGATGCCAAGCCGACGGGCTTCGTTGGCCAGCACACTGGGCGCCATAGAGTTGACGGCGTGGGCCAGCGCTTCCTGTCGTTCCGCCGCGTCAACCGCAGTGTAGGCACCCGCATTGACAATGACGGTAGGATTGACTTGTGCGACCGTCGCTCGAATAAGATCCGCATCGGCGAGGTCGAGTATCGCACGGCGAGGAGCGACGACCTGGCCAAGCGGCGCGAGGGTCCGTTGCAGCTCCCAGCCGAGCTGCCCCGACCCGCCAAGGAGGAGAATTGGCCGACGAGCCAGCTCAGAGCTCATGGTCGTCGTTCCACACCGGCAGCTTTTCTCTGGCTAGCCGTGCCAGTGGAAGGCCGGCTCGATCCTTCTCGGAGACGATCGGGTCGGCAATCGGCCATGGTATGGCAATTGTTGGGTCATCCCATCGAAGAGTGACCTCTGCTGCCGGTTGGTATGGTGCCGTGCATTTGTAGAGGACGACCGCTTCGGTTGAAAGGACGCAGAAGCCGTGGGCATATCCTTGTGGGATGTATAGCTGCCGATGATCCAGACCGGAAAGTGTGCAGCTGATCCAGTGCCCGAAGGTTGGGGACCGATAGCGAATGTCGACGGCGACGTCGAAAATCTCGCCCGCCAGGACGCTCACAAGCTTCGCCTGCATGCCGGGGTGCTGAAAGTGGAGCCCCCGTATCACATGTTTACGGGACACGGAGACATTGTCCTGCACGAACGGCCCGGGAATTCCGATTTCCCGGTAGCGCTGTTTTTTCCACAATTCCACAAACCGGCCCCGGGAATCGGCGAAAACCTGTGGCTCGAGGATCAGCACCCCGGGAAGAGCAACCGTGATGACCTTCATTCGATGCCGTTGCCCGGCAGAAGCGTGGTGAGGTAGCGTCCATACGCGGAATTGCCGAGCGCATGGGCAAGACACTCGAGTTGTGGTGAGCCGATGAAGCCCATTCGGAACGCGATTTCCTCCGGACAGGCGATCTTCAGGCCCTGACGCTTTTCGATCGTTTCCACGAAACTCGATGCTTCCTGGAGTGAGTCTGGCGTCCCGGTATCGAGCCATGCCATGCCACGCGTCATGATCTCCATGCGCAACTGGCCTCGCCGCAGATACTCGCGGTTCACCTCGGTGATCTCGTACTCTCCGCGGGCCGATGGGCGGATCTCTTCCACGATCTCACTGACCTGCCGGTCGTAGAAATAGAGCCCGGTGATGGCGTAGTGCGAGCGGGGGCGGGCGGGCTTCTCTTCGATGCTGAGTACTGCCCCGGATGCGTCGAACTCCGCGACTCCGTAGCGCTCCGGATCACGGACGCGATACCCGAATACGGTGGCACCAGCAGCTTGCCCGGCTGCGCGTTGGAGCATCCCGGTCAGTCCGTGACCATAGAAGATGTTGTCTCCCAGAATCAGGGCGGCGCCCTCGGCAGCGAGAAAGTCCTTCGCAATGACAAACGCCTGTGCGATTCCTTCCGGAGCGGCCTGAACGGCGTAGGAGAACCGAACCCCCAATCGCGAACCATCACCAAGCAGCTCCGCGAAGCGGGCTGTGTCCTGAGGTGTCGAGATGATCAACAGGTCGCGGATCCCGGCCAGCATCAGGACCGAGAGCGGATAGTAGATCATCGGCTTGTCATACACCGGCAGAAGCTGTTTGCTCACGACCTGGGTCATCGGGAACAGCCGCGTCCCGGTTCCTCCGGCGAGAATGATCCCCTTCATGCCGGTTCCCCGAGCCCCAGACGTGCCCCGCGATAAGCTCCCGATTGAACCCCCTCGCACCAGTCGCGATTCTCAAGGTACCATATCACGGTCTGGCGCAACCCCTCTTCGAATGAGACCCGCGGACTCCATCCCAGTTGGGTGACGAGCTTCGCGGGATCGATCGCGTACCGGAAATCATGTCCGGGCCGGTCGGCGACCAGTCTGATGAGGCGCTCGCGGGGTCCGAGACGTGAGTCGGGAGCCACTTCGTCGAGGACGCGGCATACAGCGCGGACTACTTCGAGGTTGCGCCGCTCACCAAAACCGCCCACGAGGTAGGTCTCAGCGGGCCGGCCACGCTCCAGTATCGCCAAGAGTGCCTCAACGTGGTCATCCACGTGTAGCCAATCCCGGACATTGTCCCCAACGCCATAGACTGGAAGCGACCGCCCTTCCAGCGCACTCATGATGATGAGCGGAATCAGCTTCTCGGGGAATTGATACGGCCCGTAGTTGTTGGAGCAATGCGAGACGAGTATCGGAAGCCCGTAGGTATGGCCCCAAGCGCGGACCAGATGGTCCGAACCGGCCTTGGTTGCCGAATACGGTGAGCTGGGGTTGTACGGCGTAGCGTTGGTGAATCGCCCCTCGGGGCCCAGGGATCCGAACACCTCGTCAGTCGACACGTGCAGAAAACGAAACAGTTGTCGCTCGCGGACAGCGAGCGTTGTCCAGTACCGACGAACCTCCTCCAGCAGGGTAAACGTGCCAACTAGGTTTGTGGTGATAAAGTCCCGTGGACCGTCGATGGACCGATCGACATGGGACTCTGCGGCCAGATGAATCACGGCATTAGGCCGATGCTGTTCAAAGAGCTCGCGGAGCGGGCCCGCTTCACAGATGTCTTCCTGGGCGAAATGATGCAACGGGTGCTGGAGTGCTTCCGCCAATGAAGCCAAGTTCCCGGCATACGTGAGCTTGTCAACATTCACGACCTCCCTTCCAGCACCAAGGACCAGACGCCGGACAAGTGCCGAGCCGATGAAGCCAGCCCCCCCCGTCACAAGGAGAGTCATGAAGCTCTGCCAGGAGGTACGATCAGCAGGACGCGTAGCACTCCGGCCACGCGTCGTCGCGCCATTTTGAAGGCGCCGAACCATGAAGCAGCCATTCTGGCTCGCTCGAACCGTGGCCTCCTATTACCTCTCATTCTGCCCCATTTCCACGGAGTACGGCCGGAATCGTCTTCAGTAGCAGCGCGACATCCAGTCCTAGCGACCAGCGATCTATGTACTCCAAGTCCAGCTCGATCCAACGCGCGAAAGGCAGATTGCTCCGCCCGCTCACCTGCCAGAGGCACGTGAGCCCTGGTCGCATGCTGAAGCGCCGCATCAGCCACGGCTCCGTAAATCGCCCCACGTCGCGAGTCGCCATCGGCCGCGGCCCTACCAGCGACATCTCCCCCGTGAGCACATGCCAGATCTGCGGCAATTCGTCAAGTGAAGTGCGTCTCAGGAAGCGCCCGATCGATGTGATCCGCGGATCGTTTCGAATCTTGAACACCGGGCCGGAGGCTTCATTGCGATGCTCCAGATCGTCCTGGATCCGCTCTGCGTCCACCACCATCGTCCGGAACTTGTGCATCCGGAACAACCGCTTCATGTAGCCGTAGCGGTACTGAGTGAACAGCACCGGTCCCCGGCTGGTCAGCTTGACGGCGACCGCCACGCCGAGCATTACGGGAGCCAGGACCACCAGCAGGAGCAGCGCACCCACCACGTCCATCGCCCGTTTGATGGCGAGCAGCTCGGGGCTCGGCATCGCGGATAGCGACAGGACCGGTGCTGCATGATCGGCCGGACTCGGGTGAACCGAGCTGCTCCCGAAGAGATCGGCGGAGTAGCTCGCCGGCACCCCGACGCGGGCACAGGCCGAGAGACTCGACTGGATCTCGTCGTAGTGGGACTTGACCGGGAGCCCGATCAGCACGTCATCCACCACCTGGTGCATCAGCACCTGCTCGAGGTCCTGGAACCCACCCAGGTGCGCCACACCTGTTCTCGCCAGCGCGGCGTGCGGCTCTGAATCCACGAAGCCAAGGACTGTGATATTCTGAGATGGATCCGAGAGGAGCTGCCGGGAGAGCCGCGCCGCGTGAGGGCCGCTGCCGACCAGCACGACCCGTCGCGGCTGCGCGCTGCGGCGGCTCCGCTCCACCGCGCGAGCCGAGGCCCGTAGCAGGCCGGCGACCGGCACCACAACCGCGCCGAAAAGCAGCACGTGCCACGGGCTCACCAGACCGCTCCGGCTGGTGAGTGGAAAGACCATCGCGATGGCGCAGCCGATGGCACCGGCGAGTACCAGCCGGGACCACTCTCCATTGCCGGTGCGCAGGCGGCTCGGGGTGTACAGACCACAGAGTGCCAGGACCGCCGGCCAGGCCCAGGCAAAGGCCATGAGAAGCAGCACGTTCTTGACCGAGAGCCTGATGGCGAGGAATCCATCCAATCCCTGCGGCATGTGATCGAGATTGCCGAGAGTCACCACCCCCGCGAGCAGTCCAACGGCCAGCATCGCGTCCGCAATCCGCCACTCGGTCGGCTGGGTCGGATGCCAGTGCCCCAGCGGAAAGACCCAGCGCGGCGAGCGCTGGATCGAGTCCGGTGGAGACTCGTCCGCCAGATCCCGACCGGGAAGGAGTTCAGCCGGCGCTGACATGGTACCGTTCCGCCTCGGCGAGGTAGCGATAGGCGCCGTCGTCCCCGGCGTTCCGCCGGAGATCGATGTCGTTGAGCAGGGTGCCGAGGACCGGGGCCCCCGCGGCCTCCAACTGGTCCATGGCGAAGCGCAGGGAATCGGTCTGGGTATATCCGGCCCGGACCACCAGCAGCACCGCATCGGCCGCCGAGGCGAGCAGTGCCGCGTCGGCCAGCAGGTTCACCGGCGGAGTGTCGATCACCACGAAGTCGACGCGGGCCTTGGCGAACCTCGGGGCCAGGGCGCGGAGCACTTCACGCACCCGCTCGATAGTCAGGAGCCGTCCCGGCACCGCGGGCAGGGCGCCTGACGGAATCACCACCAGCGAGCCCTGCTCGCCCACCGGGATCTGGCGCAGTACATCCGCGACCTGGGCGGTCCCGGCGAGCAGTTCGGCGAAGCCGGGCTCTCTGCTGCAGCCGAGCACGGTGCTGATTACGCCACAGCGGAGGTCGGCGTCGATCAGAACCATCCGGAGGCCGCGCGAGGCGCCCATCAGGGCGAAGTTGATCGCCGAGAGCGTCTTCCCTTCGCCCGGCAGCGGGCTGGTGAACACCACCACCTTGAGCGGGCGCTCCCGGTAGGCCAGCGCCAGGTTGGCGAAGAGCTGATTGAACGATTCGATATACGCGGCCGGGATGCCGGGCTGGGTGACCAGCAGCGACGCGATATCCGTGGCGGTCCGGTCCCTCCTGGGTCCGATGGCACTGTCCGTGTCGCGCGGTTCCCCGCTGAGCGCATCCGGAATGGCCTCACGCGGGCGCAGACGCCGCCACGACCGCGCGGCGAATCCCCGCTGCCCCACCCGGGGGAACGCCCCCAGCACCGGCAGCCCTGCCGCGCCCAGCGCATCGGCCCGGGAGCGTACCGACTTGTCCAGCATCTCCCGCCCCAGAGAGAGACACAGGCCCAGCATGCCGCCCAGGATGAGCGATAGCGCCAGGTTGAGCGCGGGCTTGGGGCGGATCGGCCGCGCCGCCCTGAAGGCCCGATCCACCACCCGCACCGCAGGGTCCTGCACCGCCCGCACGATCTCCGCCTCCTTGAGCCGGGTCGTCATGGTGGCGTACAGCTCCTCGAGGATGGTGGCCTCCCGCTGCAGCCGCGCGGTCTGGATCTCGACCAGCGGGAGCGAGTCCATCGCGCGTCCAAACTGGTGGCCGGCCTGGTCCAGCCCCGCGACCTGGCTGGTGAGCCCCTCGAGGTAGGTGGTCGCGATGCCCTTGAGCTGGGCGTCGAGAGCGTCGATGCGGGCGGTGAGCGACTGCACGTCGGGATCGAGCCAGGTGCGGCGCCGGAGCAGCGCCGAACGCTCGTTCTCGAGGGTTGTCAGGCTGCTGAGGAGTTCACTCGCCGCCTGGTTCCTGAGGATCGAGGGAAAGCCCAGCAACCGCCGATAGGGCGAGGGGCCATCGGGTGAGGCGGCGGAGTCGAGCTGGATCCGCTGCATCAGTGAGGCAAGTGCGCCGCGCTCGGCCTCGAGTCCGGCGCGATCGGCCTGCAACTGGCCCAGGCGTCCCACCTGGGTCCGGGCCTGTTCCGACGGGTCCACCGCCTTGGCCCGCTCGCGGTAGGCCTGCAGTTTGTCCTCGGCCACCCGCATCGCGGCACGCACGCTGTCCACCTGCAGCCCCAGGAAGTTCACCGCCAGCCCAGTGCGCCGCTCCAGCTCCGCCTGCTGGGCGGTGATCAGGTGATCGGCGAGGTAGTTCGCCGCCCGCGCCGCGAGTTCCGGATCGCCGGCCCGGAAGCCCACTTCGATGAGGTCGGCGTCGCGCGCCGGCCGGCTCACCTTGAGCGCGCTCGTGAACCCGCGGAGCGCCTCCTCGGGCGAGCCGATGTGGAGCCGGATCTCCTTTTCACCAATCGCCTCCCGGGAGAGCGCCAGAGTAACGCCCGCCAGGGTGACCGGCGCGCCGAGTGCTGCGTGCAGCGCTGCCGTGCTGTCACCTTCACGCCAAGCGGCGTAGCCGCTGTCTCCCTCCACACTGAAGCGGAGGGTGGAGGTGTCGGCGGTGGCCGCCACCCGCAGGGTGGGGAAGAGCCGGGTGATCCGGCCCTTCCGGGGGCGTTGCAGCGCGGCCCGGAGCCCGAGCGAGTCGATCACCGCATCCGCCGCGGTGCGTCCCTGCAGCACCTCCATCTCGGTGCTGATCCGGCTCTCGCTGGTGAGCTGCTCCACCAGTTGGGGCAGGTTCACCTGCTCGTGCTCGAAGCGCAGCATGCTCGACGCCTCGTACACCGGCCGTGCCCAGACGGTGTAGGCCATCACCGCGGCGACCGACACGACCAGTGCCGCCAGCATCACCCAGCGCTGCCGCGAGATGACCCCGCGGAAGTCGGCGAGGGTCAGCTCGGGGACCAGGGGAGATCGATCCACTGCGCCCCGGACGGGGAGCCGAGGGTCGATCTGGGGGGGAAGGATGCCGGACATGGGGTCTTTAGTGGTTCAGGAGAGTGACGACGATCAGTGCCGTGGCAGTGATCCCCGCCGCTGCCATCGCACCGGAGTTGCGGGCGAACCAGCTCCGCTGCGGAACCCAGAGCTGATCTCCCGATTGCACCCCGGAGGTGAAGAGGTGGCTCTCGCGGGTCAGGCGGATGCCGGTGCTTGCGCCGTCCCTGCCGCAGCTCCACCCGGTCGGGCTTGCCGTCGGGGGTCGGGCCGCCGGCCTGGGCCAGCACGTCGGCGATGGTCTCGGTCTGGTCCACCTGATAGAGGCCGGGAGAACGGACCGAGCCGAGCACGTTCACCCGGCGGAGCAGGGTGACTTCGACGGACGGGTCGCGCAGGTAGGCGGTGTAATCGTGGACCAGCAGCTGCTTGAGCGAATCCGCGGAAAGGTCGATCACCCGCATCGCGCCGAGCTTGGGAAAGACCACCTCGCCCCGCTCGTCCACCTGGTATTCGCCTGACAGGTCGGGTTCACGCCAGATGCTCAGCCGCACCCGGTCGCCGGGGCGCAGGTCCACTCGCGCCCGCTCTGGTGCCGGCACCGGCTGTTCCTGCGCTGCGACGGGACGGGTGGAGGCGACGGCGATCCAGGCGATCGTTACAATCGCCAAGGGGAGCATCCGAATTGTCACGGGGCCACAGGCCTTCCAGCAGGGTGGAACGCGGGGAACGGCGAACGGGCTGGATTGCCACCATCCAAGTCGGGGATGGCCCCAGCCGTATTTGATATGGTACGTCCGGCGTGTGACAACAGCCTAGCTGGCACCCGTCAGTTGAGCGTCAAACGCCGTTGAATGGGACAAAATGCCCGCCTTTCGCCTCTCGACCTCTCCACGTCGTGGATCCGGGGCAACAGGCTCGGCCGCGAAGGTATGCCTGAAACCCTCTGGCTGACCGGCGCCACGAGCGTCGTGGCGGGAGTGAAGCCGGGCAGCGCGCATGTACTTGTTAGGCATGCGACGGGCGCCCGCCGATGGATGCGAGCGATCGCCCGCAGGTTCCATCTCTGAGGGCGGCACCTCCTGTGCACTGCTATCCCCCTCGACCAGCCCGCTCGAAGATGAAAGTCCGGTGGGGCCGCCTGACAACCTCCGCCGCGATGGTCGCGGCGCATCCGGGCCCCTTGCAGCGGTAGACGCTACGGGCCGGTACCGGTGGCGTCAAGGATGAGAGTGGCGACGTACGCTCAGGGGACCAACGGTGCGGCGACGATTGTGAAGCCGAGTCCTGCAGCAGGCTGAAGAGGTACTCAGGCTTGCCCGCGCCGACCCCTGCGACTCCCGGTGCTCAAGCCCACGGCTTCATTATGTATTTTGGTCCTGCCGGCCAGTCGCCCTGCCTCCGGAGAAACAATTTCAGGTCGTTTCCCGTCGAAACGTTGGTCAACGGACCGGTGCCGGTCCACATCCCCGACCCCTCTCGGGCCATACGATGCGACATCTGAAACTCGCCTTCCGGACGCTGTTCAAGACGCCCTTCGTCACCGGCATCGCCGTGCTCTCGCTGGCCCTCGGGATCGGGGCCAATTCGGCGATCTTCTCGCTCTTCGATCAGATGCTGCTCCGGCCGCTGCCGGTGCCGGCACCGGAGGAGCTGGTCAACCTCGCTGCCCCCGGGCCGAATCCGGGCATGCAGTCGTGCAGCCAGGCGGGCGGCTGCGACGAGGTCTTCAGCTACGCGATGTTCCGCGACCTGGAGCGGAGCCAGACGGTCCTGACCGGCCTCGCGGCGCATCGCGGCTTCGGCGCCAACCTCGCCTTCCGGGGCGAGCCGCTCACCGGCGAGGGGATGCTGGTCTCCGGCTCCTACTTCCCGACGCTCCGGCTCAATCCCGCACTCGGGCGGCTGCTCGGTCCCGCCGACGACGACGCGATCGGCGCCCACTCGGTCGCGGTGCTCAGCTACAGCTACTGGCAGGCGCATTTCGCCTCCGATCCGGCGGTGCTGGGGCAGTCGATCATCGTCAACGGCCACCCGATGGAGATCGTGGGGGTCGGTCCGCGGGACTTCGAGGGCACCACCCTCGGCAGCCGCCCGCTGGTGTTCGTTCCGATCAGCATGCGCGGGGTCATCGAGGGCTTCAAGGATTTCGAGAATCGCCGGGCCTACTGGATCTATCTGTTCGGGCGGCTCAAGCCGGGCGTCTCGATCGCGCAGGCGGGGACGGCGCTGAACGGCGTCTTCCGTCCGATCCTCTCGGACGTCGAGGCCGCGCTGCAGACGGGGATGAGCGAGCCGACCATGGTGCGCTTCAAGGCGAAGCAGATCATCCTGACCCCGGGGGCGCGGGGCCAGAGTTCGGTGCACCGGCAGGCAAAGACGCCGCTGCTCATGCTCTTCGGCATCACCGGCGTCGTGCTGCTCATCGCCTGCGCCAACATCGCCAACCTGCTGCTGGCGCGTGGCGCGGGCCGCGCCATGGAGATGGGGGTCCGCCTCGCGCTGGGCGCGAGCCGGCGCCAGTTGCTGACCCAGCTCCTCACCGAATCGGTGCTGCTGGCCCTGATGGGCGGGGCGGCGAGCCTGCTGGTCGCCCAGTGGACGCTCGGGCTGATCTCCTCACTGCTTCCGCCCGAGGCCTCGAGCACCCTGCATTTCACGCTGCAGCCCTCGGTGGTCGGCTTCGCGGCGCTGCTCTCGGTGGGGACCGGGCTGCTCTTCGGCATGTTCCCGGCGCTGCACAGCACCCGCTCGGATCTGGTGACTTCGATCCGCGCCAATGCCGGCCAGATCTCGGGACACCATGGTGCCGCGCGCTTCCGTGCCACGCTCGTCACGGTGCAGATCGCGCTGGCCACGGCCCTGCTCATCTCGGCCGGGCTCTTCCTGAAGAGCCTCGTCAATGTGTCCCACGTGGAGCTGGGTGTGCGGGTGGACGATGTCGTCACCTTCGCGATCTCCCCCGACCGCAACGGCTACGACAGCACCCGCGCGGGCCAGCTCTTCCACCGGGTGGAGGAGTCACTCGCCGCGATCCCTGGAGTCCAGGGAGTCACCAGCTCCATGGTGCCGCTCCTGGGCGGATCCAACTGGGGCACCGATGTCCATGTGCAGGGCTTCCCCGAAGGCCCCGACGTCGACAACAACTCCCGGCTCAATGAAGTCGGCGCGGGCTACTTCGGGACGCTGGGCATGAAGATGATCGCCGGTCGCGAGTTCACCGCCTCGGACGGTCTCGGGACGCCGCAGGTGGCGGTCATCAACGAGGCGTTCGCGAAGAAGTTCAATCTCGGCACCGATGCGGTGGGCAAGTTCATGTCCACCGGCTCGCGCGACTCGCTCAACATCCAGATCGTGGGTGTGGCCGCGAACGCGAAATACAGCGACGTCAAGGATTCCGTGCCGCCGCTCTTCTTCACGCCGTGGCCACAGGACGCGCACGCCGGCGAGCTCAACTTCTACGTCAGGACGTCGCTGCCGCCAGGCGAACTGCTGCACACCATCCCCACGGTGATGAAGGGCATCGATCCCGGCCTGCCGCTCGAAGGGCTGAAGACCATGCCGCAGCAGATCCGGGAGAATGTCTTCCTCGACCGGATGATCAGCATCCTCTCGGCCGCCTTTGCGGCGCTGGCGACGCTGCTGGCGGGCATCGGGCTGTACGGGGTGCTCTCCTACACGGTCGCGCAGCGCACCAGGGAGATCGGCGTCAGGATGGCGCTGGGCGCCGATCCCGGCGACGTGCGCGCGCTGGTGATGCGCCAGGTGGGCGGGATGGCGGCTGTGGGTGGGGTGATCGGCGTGGCGGCGGCGCTGGGCGCGGGGCGCGCGGCGCGCTCGCTTCTCTACGGACTCGAGGGCCACGACCCGATCGTCTTCGCGCTGTCCGTGCTGGTGCTCGGGGTGGTGGCCACCGCGGCCGGGTACGTGCCGGCGCGGCGCGCCTCCGAGGTGGACCCGATCCAGGCGCTCCGCTACGAGTAGAGGGTGGGAGGGCGGACGGGCGGGAGGGCGGATAGGCGGACGGGCGGAATGGCGGACAGGCTGAAGACGCTTCTGCCTTACCGCCTTACCGCCTTACCGCCCTCCCGCCTTCCCGCCTCCCGAGCGGCAGCCCGTTCCCGGATCCGGCGGAAGCACCTCGACCGTCACCGCGAGAAAGGCCGACTGAGCGCGGACGCTCTTCAGGTTAAGCTGTTCCGGCAAGACGCACCCGGCGACCGGGAGCCGAGGCCCGGGCTGCGACGGGTCGAGGGAGGCGATGGCGAGGCGCCTGGCGAGGTCCCAGGGGTGGGTGGCCAGAGCATCGAGCGACTTCTGTCGCAGCAGATCGAGTGCGCTGTTGCAGAGCATGCCGGAGGTGCTGATATCCGGCGCGGCGAGGGCCAGTCGATTCGCCTGAATGGCGGGAAGGCCGCTGATGCGGACGGGGCAGGTGAGCGGGCCGCTCTGCGCGGATGCGAGCAGGACGACCCGGGCGCCTTCGACCTGAAAGGCGCTGGCGCCGGGCTGCAGCGTGAGAACGACCACCCTGTTGCTTCCCTGTGCCAGTGCCTGCTCGACGAGGCCCCGACCGTCGGCGGCGGTGACGCGCACTTCGACGATGCGGGGCGCCCGTCCGCGCAGCGCCCGCGGCCCGCCGACGGGGATGATCAATCCAACGAGCAGTGCGCCTTCCACGAATCGCTGCAGCGACATCCGGTCTCCCTCTGACGATGGACGGCTACTGTCACCAAAGATACGCGATCGCCGGCGGCTGGTCGGTGAGTCCAGCTACAGAGTGCGCCTCGACTGATCTGCGGCGGGTATCAAGGCGGCGAGTGAGTGAGGCCCCCGGAGCGGGCGTTGCGCCAGCCGAGCCCGCGGAGGGGGCCTTGCTCGCTCGCCGCCTCTGCGCTGCTTCTAGGTAGATGCTGCGATGCGGGAATGCGTCGCGGGTCAGGGGTCAGTTACAACCGGTGCCAGGGTTCTCGGCCGTCTGCAGGAGATGACCGTTGAACCAGAGTTCGACGGTGCCGCTCTTGGTCGTGGCGAAGTCGGTGTCGTGATACGTGGCGCCGGAATCGGGTGCAGCAGCACTGAAGGTCTTCGACTCGGCGAATCCGGAGACGACGTAGGTCATGCGTGGGGAGATGTCCCCGGTGTTTCTGACGAAGAATCGATTGCCGCAGCGGTAGAAGAGCGCGATTGCCCCGGGCAGGAGCGGGGTGGCGTCTTGCCGGCGGTAATAAAGTTCGCGACGAAGCAACCTCGCTGCGGACTTCACCACGGTGTCGGAGGAGCCGGCGGCCAGCTGGGCGAGGGTCACGCCAATCTCCATCGGCGCAGTGGCTCGCAAGGGATCGGAAGTCACGGTGGACGTGAAATGGGTCTCGTCCCAGATGCCCATTGTGCTTCCAGTAACGGCGCTGTCGAGCTGGCCCTGGAAGACCCAGGCGCCCGCCTGGAAATAGCTCACCATGACCCTGAGCGACGCGAGCCGCATGCGCCGGGGTGCACTCTCCGAGCGCGCCACCTCGCGCACGGCTGCCATGATCCGGTTGTCCCGGAAGAGGGCGCTGTAATGCACCAGCGAGCCCAGCGCCCTGTCGTCTCCATCGAATCCGGACCAGGCCGCGGCGACGACCGGCGGCCCCGAAACGCCGCAGAACTGGAGAGAGCCAAGCGCCGACATCAGCGAGTCAGGCTCAGCGGCGCGCCGCAGCGCCGCCTGACAGAGCGTCTGCAGGTGTGCGTCGCTGGACTCTGCAGCCTGCGCAGCGACGCGGTGGCTCACGAGGAGCGGGCCCAGCAATACCACGTAGCGACTTGGGAGCGTTTTCATAGATCCAGACGCCTGTTACTCGTCCGCCTTCACGCCCTCCCTCGCGCCCGGGTCGCAGCAAGCTGCTCCCACTGTCCGCCTGTCCGCCCTTCCGCCTACGGTGCCACGTCGTGGAACTTGAGTTCCTTCTCGTTCTCGAGCGCCCAGCGGAGCGACCACTCGTTCTCGAACAGCAGGAGCGGTGCGCCCTTGGTGTCGTAGAGTCGCAGCCGTCCGCGCGCATTGCCGGCGCGTTCGATGGCGGCGGCGGGGCCGGTCACCCAGCGCGGGAAGCGATAGCCGATCGGCTCGAAGCGGCAGGGGGCACCGTACTCGTTGGTAAGCCGGAACAGCATCACATCGAACTGGAGCTGCCCCACCGCCCCCACGATCGGCGCCGGTCCGGTCTCGCTCTCGGCGTAGAAGACCTGGGCGGCACCCTCTTCCGAGAGTTCACGGAGCCCGGTGTCGAGCTGCTTGCGGCGCAGCGGATCGGCCGGATACACCTGCGCGAAGTGCTCGGGCGGGAAGCGCGGAATCCCCTGGAACTCGAGATTGCCCGCCGCCGAGAGCGTGTCCCCGATGCGCAGGTTGCCGCGATCCATGACGCCGATGACGTCGCCCGGCCACGCCTCTTCGATGGCGGTGCGCTCCCGCGCGAGGAACTGCTGCGGGCTCGCGAGCCGGATGGTGCGCCCGGTGCGGGTCTGCTTCACATCCATCCCCGCCTCGAAGTGCCCCGAACAGATCCGCACGAAGGCCACGCGGTCGCGATGCCGCGGGTCCATGTTCGCCTGGATCTTGAAGACGAAGCCGGTGAACTCCGGGGACGTTGGCGTCACTGGCCCGATGGTGGACTCGCGCGCGACCGGTGGCGGTGCAAGCTCCAGGAAGTCCTGAAGGAACGCCTCGACGCCGAAGTTGTTGAGCGCGCTGCCGAAGTACACCGGCGACAGCCGTCCCGCGAGAAACTCCTCGCGCGAGAAGGGATGGCCGGCGCCGTCGAGCAGGTGAATCTCGTCGGTGAGCTGCTGCACGACGGAGGCGCCCAGCCGTTCCGCGAGTACCGGATCGGTCAGCGCGTACCGGGTGCTGTGAGTGCGGCTCGCGCCGTGGTCGGCGCTCCGGTCGAAGAGGAGGACGGTGGTCGTCCGGCGGTCGACAACGCCCGCGAAGCTGCCCTCGTGATAGACGGGCCAGGTCATCGGCGAGGTGGCGATGCCGAGGTCCCGCTCCACGTCGCCGAGCAGCTCGATGGGATCGGCGCCGGCGCGGTCGCACTTGTTGACGAAGGTGACGATCGGCATCCGGCGCCGCTTGCAGACCTCGAAGAGCTGCCGCGTCCGCTCTTCGACGCCTTTGCGGTTGTCGAGCAGCATGACGGCGCTGTCCGCCGCCACCAGGGTGCGATAGGTGTCTTCGGAGAAGTCCTGGTGACCGGGGGTGTCGAGCAGATTGACCCGGCAGCCGGCGTAGTCGAACTGCAGCACGCTGGAGGTGATCGAGATGCCGCGCTGCCGCTCCAGCTCCATCCAGTCGGAGGTGACGTGGCGTGCCGCGTGGCGTGACTTCACCGCGCCCGCGAGATGCAGCGCGCCACCGAAGAGCAGCAGCTTCTCGGTGAGCGTCGTCTTGCCGGCGTCAGGGTGACTGATGATGGCGAAGGTCCGCCGGCGGGCGACCTGGTCTTCGAGCTCGCGGAGATCAGCGGGGGCCTGGCCGGGGACCGTCATCGGGAATCCGCCGGCGTGCGGGGCCGGAAAAGGGGCGTTTTCACAGGGTAGATGATAACGACCCCGGGGACTCGCCGCCGCTGTCAGCCCGAGCGAGCGAAGCGACCCACGAATCCTCCGGCACTCATCGGGACTTCACCACGCATGGTAGTAGCCATCCCGCTCGGCGACGGCCACCGGGACGCCGAACAGGGACGTGAGGCGGGCGGCCGTCAGCAGTTCCTGCCTGGGCCCGTCTTCGATCACCCGGCCCTCACGCAGGAAGATGACGCGCTCAACTTCGGGGATGATGTCGCCCAGGTGATGGGTCACCAGCAGGAGGCCAGTGCCGGTGGCCGCAAGGCGCCGGAGTATCTCCCGCAATTCCTGCTGCGCCGCGAGGTCGAGATTCGCGCTCGGCTCGTCGAGCAGCAGCGCGAGCGGCGCATGCACGAGGGCGCGGGCGATCTGCACCCGGCGCGCCTCCCCCGACGACATCGCGCTCACTTCGCGATCGGCGAGATGGCCGGCTTCCATCCGGTCCAGCGCGTGGAGGGCGCTCGCCGTCATCTCCGGAGTGATCTGCTGCCGCAGGCGCCAGACGCCGACACTATTGAAATACCCCGAGACGACCAGCTCGAATCCGGTGAGCCCCTCCGTCGCGTGCAGCAGCAGGTCATGCGTCACGATGCCGAGCTGCCGGCGCAGCTCGAGCAGGTGCCAGGTCGGCTGCCCGAGAATCGACAGCGACGATCCCGGCCGGCGCAGCGGGTAGCACTCGCGGATGATGGTCTTGATCAGGGTGGACTTCCCGCATCCGTTCGGGCCCAGGATCGCGACATGCTCGCCGATGCCGATGCGCAGGGTGATGTCATGAAGCACCGTCGCGTCGCCGCGCGCGACCGAGATGCGGGTGAAATCGAGGAGCAGGGGAGGCATGGGGGAGGATGATAAGTCCGGGCTCGCAGGCGAGCCACCGCGGGACGACGCTCGCCGGACCCCAAACGGAGACGGCCGCTCCCCTGGGAGCGGCCGTGGCGACGCGGAAGCAGGGCTCGGACTACTTGAGCGCGAGGCGAAATCCGAACGTCACCGGAATGAACGCGATGTCGGGGCCGTTGAGGAGCACGTTCACGTACCGGGCCTCGATAAACACGCCGACCTCCGGACCCGCCATGTAGGCGAATCCGGCGCCGCCGTCGAAGGCGCCCTTGGTGTTGCTGGATGCCGGTCCGCCGGTCGGGGTGGCCTTCACGTTGAAGAGGCCGCCACCCGCCATGAGGTAGCCTCTCGACTTCCCGCTGGTGCTGAGATCGAACCGGATTTCGCCCAGACCGCCGAACATCTTCCACTTCCCGCCGCCGACCTTGAACTTGTCCTCACCATAGAGCGCCGAGGCCTGGATCGCGAACGGTGAGTGACTCGGTACCACGGCGATGGTTGCCAGCCCATGCCAGCCGGTCTTGGCCGCATCGTTGAAGTTGCCGGTCGGCTGGGTGATGCCGCCCCCAAGGTGAAGTTCCACACCCGCCTGGGCCTGCGCCGCGGTGGAGATGAAGGCCAGGGCCGCAAGGGCGATACACGTGATTCGTTTCATGATTGCCTCCCGGTTGATGCCTCGTGCCAAGGGGCACGATATGGGGGCAATATGATCGCCGGCAGTGAAGCGGCCATGAAGCGTGCCTGACAACCTGCATAGCTCAATAGCCGATGGCCATGCCGTCCTTTCGGGGATCGGATCCGGCCACGTACCCCCGCGGGAGCCGGAGTATCAATTGCGCCCCGCCGGCATTGTCGGACGGAAGCTCGACGACCGTGTGCCCGAGCGCCCGGAGGGCGTCGCGCACCGAATCGGAGATCGGCGCCTCGAGGGCCACAGTAAGGGCGTTGAGGTGCCGGAAGCGCGGGGCATCCGCCGCCTGCTGCACGTCCATGCCGAAGACCAGCAGGTTGAGCAGCACCTGCAGATGGCCCTGCGGCTGCATCGAACCTCCCATCACCCCGAAGCTCAGATACGGTTCGTCGCCACCGGCGGTGGTGCGGGTGACGAAGCCCGGGATCAGGGTGTGGAACGGCTTCTTGCCCGGGGCGACCGTGTTGGGAAGGCCAGCCTCCAGGGTGAAGCCCGCGCCCCGGTCCTGCAGGGCGAATCCCGTCCCCGGTGCCACGACCGTGGAGCCGAACGCCTCGAAGTTGCTGTTGATGAACGAAACCATGTTGCCTTCCGCATCGGCGGCGGTGAGGTAGATCGTCTCGCTCCTGCTGGCCGCCGGTCCCGGCTCCACCCGTTCCGCCGCCTTAGAGTCGTCGAGCCGCGCCCGCCGCTCCGCGATGAAGTCGTCCGAGACGAGGTGCTCGACCGGTGTGGTCATCGCGGCGGGGTCGCCGATGAACCTCGCGAGGTCCGCAAAGGCGAGCTTCTTCGCTTCGATGAGGCGGTGCAGGTAGGGGGCCGAATTGTGACCCAGTGAAGCCAGATCGTCCGGCTCGAGTATCCGGAGCATCTCCAGCACCGCGATGCCCTGGTTGTTGGGCGGAAGCTCCCAGACCCGGTAGCCCCGGAAGGGCACCGAGATCGGCTGCACCCACTCCGCCTTCTGCCTCCGCAGATCATCGAGGGTGAGGAAGCCGCCGAGCGCATGCACCCGCTCGACGATACGCTGCCCCAGGGCACCGCCGTACAGTTCCGCCGGGCCGTGCTGTGCGATCGCGCGGAAGGACCGGGCGAGGTCGGGGTTCCGGAACCACTCCCCCGCCCGCGGGGTGCGGACCCCGTCGATCAGAAAGGTCGCGCGCGCGCCGTCGTCCTTCTTCAGGCGCTCGATCTCCTCGCCCCATTGCCGCGCGATGATCGGGGAGATGGGAAATCCCTCCTCGGCGAGACGGATCGCGGGTGCGAGCGCCTGGGCGAGCGTGATGGTGCCGTACCGCTGGAGCAGGGCGGCCCAGCCACTCAGGGCGCCGGGGACCGTGATCGGCTCCGCGCCATCGATCGGTACCTCGGTGCGCCCCCGCGCGAGCAGCGCCTCGCGGGTCATCCCCGCTCCCGACCGGCCGCTCGCGTTGAGGCCGACGAGCCGATGTTCCTTCGCCGACCAGACCAGCGCGAACATGTCGCCGCCGATGCCGGTCATGTGGGGCTCGACCAGAGCCAGCACGGCCGCCGCCGTCACCGCGGCATCGATCGCGTTGCCGCCACGCTCGAGCACGTCGAGTCCGGCGGCGCTCGCCAGCGGCTGGCTCGTCGCGATGACGCCATGCGGCGCATACACGGGGGAACGCCCCGCGAGCGTGGAGGGGCGAGGCGATTGGGCGGCGGCGTCCGGCGGCATGCAGAGCAGCAGGGCCAATGGAAGAAGAGTGAACGGCTTCATGTGGCACCCGGCCGGCTGGTCGGCGGAGGGAAGCGACCGGCGACCTCCCGGAGCGCCTGACGCAGCGCGCGTCCGAGCAGGGCGGGGGGAAACCGCTCGAGGAACGGCTCGGGCGGATCGACGTAGAGCCAGAAGACTTCCATGCACTGGCTGTCCGTCAGTTCGTCGATCCACTCGGTGCCGGACTCCTCCTGGGGGACCAGCGGCGCGTTGGACATCATGCTCCTCTCGACCGGATGATGGGGCCGCGCGGCCCGGTCAGACAAACCGGGCGCCGAACCGCTCGGCCCAGGTGCTCAGGCTCACGCAGCGCCAGACGAGATAGGGATCGGTGCTGCCCCCGCTGCCGCTCCAGCGCCGCGCGACCTCGGCGCTCTCGATCCCCGGCAGGCCGCCGACATGCGCGAGCCGTTCGCTGATCCACGGCGTGAGGGCGACGAACCAGGCCCGCATCGGCACCGAGAAGCCGATCTTGTCGCGACGGTCGAGCACCTGGTCGGGCACGATGCCGCGCATCGCCTGCCGGAAGACCGCCTTCCGGGTGCCATCACTCGCGAGAAGGTACTCCTCGGGCAGCGAAAAGAGGAGTTGCACCAGTGCCGGGTTGAGGAACGGCACCCGGTTCTCGAGCGAGAACGCCATCGCGTTGCGGTCCTCGTAGCGCATCAGCGCCTGGATCTGGGATTCGCGAAGGTTGTGGGCCAGCATTTCGCGAAGCACCCGGCGTCCGCGTGGGGCCCAGATCGGTGCCGGTCCGACGCCGCGTTCCGCGAACCAGGGCGCGTCGAGCCAGGCCTGTCTTCCCCGAAAGTCGCGCCAGAGGGCACGGGCCGGCACGTAGAGCGACGCCGGAAGCGCGTACCCCGCCGCGATCCGGAGCGCGCTGGCCGCGCCGCCGCTGTAGGGTGTGACCGATCGTCGCGCGGCGCGCAGCGCGCGCAGCCAGTGGCCCTGGCGGAGCAGCGAGGCCAGCCGCGCCGGCAGGTAGCGGTCGTACCCGGCGAGCATCTCGTCGGCCCCCTGGCCGCCGAGGACCACCTTCATGCCATGCTCGCGGGCGAGGCCGAGGACCCGGTACTGGGCGTAGATCACGGGACTCGCGAACGGTTCCGCCTGGACCTCCGAGAGGCGGTCGATGTCGCGTCGCAGGTCGTCCGCCGCGAGCCGGAGGACGTGTGATGTCGCGCCGGTGGCGGCCACCACCGCGTCGACGTGCTGGCGCTCGTCGATGAGCGGGTCGTCCGGAATGAAGCTGAAGGTGTGGAGCGCCGCGCCCGGCCCGAGCAGGTGCCGCGCGCTGGCGACGACCGCCGAGGAGTCGATGCCGCCGGAGAGCGCGAAGCCGAGCGGCACGTCGCTTCGCAGGTGGAGGCGCATGCTCAGCAGGAAGGCTTCGCGCACCAGCGCGACGGCCTCGTCGAAGCTGCAGTCCCGTTCTTCGCTCAGGTCGAGATCCCAGTACGGCTCCGGGGTGCCGGCATCGGGCGCATCGAGCCTGACGAGAAGTTGATGCGCGGCCGGGAGCTGCCGGACGTCGGCGAACAGCGTTCCGCCGCCGTAGTCGGTATTTCCCGAGGCGAGGAAGTCGTAGTAGTGCCGGGGATCGACATCCCGGCTCACGCCCGGGAACTCGAGCAGGGCGGGGATCTCCGAGGCGAAGACCAGGGCGTCGTTGTGGACGGCGTAATACAGCGGCTTGATCCCGAAGGGATCGCGCACCAGCAGGACCTGTCGCTCCAGCCGGTCATGGATCGCGAAGGCGAACATCCCCACCAGTCGCGGGAGCACGGCGGTTCCCCACTCGGCGAAGGCCTGGAGCAATACCTCGGTGTCGCTCTCCGAACGGAAGCCGCGGCCGAGGCGCTCGAGTTCCGTGCGCAGTTCGCGGTAGTTGTAGAGCTCCCCGTTGTAGGCGATGGTGTAGCGCCCGTCGACGGTGGTCATCGGCTGATGACCGGCGGGAGACAGGTCGAGGATCGCGAGGCGCCGGTTGCCCAGGCCGATGGCGGGCTGGCCGGCGACCGGGGTCGCGGGGAGCATGACGATGCCCGCGTCGTCGGGGCCGCGATGGCGCAGGCCGTCCAGCGCGCGGCCGAGCGCATCGCGCTGCGCCTCCGACCAGGCGCGGGTGATGAAGCCGGCGATGCCGCACATGCCTAACGGAGCTCCGTCATCGGCTGAGGCGTACCCGGCCGCCCAGGCAGTGCAGATCGAAGCCGTGGGGCGCGCGCGTCACGGTGCCGGGAGCGGCGACCGTGGCGCCGGTCTCATAGCCCAGCACGCCGCCGTACTGCAGCGGAGAGCCGTCCTCCGCCGTCAGCGGCTCGATGAAGCGCGGGAAGAGTCCGGCGCAGAAGTGCCACACCCGCTCCACCTCCCACTCCTTGAAGTCGATCATGCGCGCGCCGGCGTGGACCATCGGCGCGAGGGTGGCCCCTCGCTCGTCCTGGGGCCGCGCGACGGCGCGGCCTGCCGCGAACTCCGCGAGCGTGCCGCGAAGCAGCGCCGCGCCCCGCTCGGCGTTGAGCCGGTTCAGCGCTTCCACCGGGAACCCGCGGGGCAGGGCGAAGGTCGTCTGGGCGAGGATGTCGCCGGCGTCCGCCTCCTCCGTGACCCGGTGCACCGTCACGCCGGTCTGCCGGTCGTCGTGATAGTAGATCCAGAAGAGAGGGAGCGGACCCCGGTGACGCGGCAGGAGTGCCGCATGGGCGTTGAGGGCGCCCGCCGGCGGTATCGCCAGCAGCTCCGGGCCCAGCAACCAGGGAAAGCCGGTGATGCAGATGAGGTCCGGCCGTGCCGCGGCGATATGCGAGGCGATCACGGGATCCCTCCCCGAACGGGTCTCCCAGACCGGTGCGTGCAGCGACCGGGCGAGGCGGGACAGGGCCGGTGCCCGGCGCCAGCCCAGCGTCCGCGCCACCTTGCGGGCGAGGCGGCGTGCGGTCGGCTCGCGAGGAGGGTGGAGCGGCTTCGGCACCGCGCGCACGACGCCCACGATATCGTGGTCGGGCCCGATCGCGCGGAGGGCATGAACGGAGAGCGGACCGTCCGTGCCGAAGAAGACGAGGCGCACCGTGGACCGTGGAGGTTGGGGATGAGGGTCAATCAGGATCGCCGGGCGCTGACTCGGCACGCCGGCTCCTGTTGCGATTCGATGCAGGTCGGGGGCCTTCACGGGAGGATCTCCACCCTCGGAAACGCAGGATGGAGCGGCGCCCCGGAAATTCATGTAGCGACCTCGAAACGCACCATTGACGCCCTGTTTGGGAAAGTGTAATTAGAACCATCCTGTTCCGATACTTGAGCCGCTCTCCCGCGCCCCATCGATGATCCTTCAGAGCGCCAGTACTTCGCATCTATCCCAATGGCTGCACACCAGGGAAATCGCTGGTGCGCTGGTCGATGGTGTGACCTGGCTGCTGGGCCTCGTCATGCCGTCGGATGCCGCGGCACGATTTGCCGGTGCGGTACAACTCGAGGTGCTGGCCCGGGTCGCCGTGAACACCGCGATCTTCATTGGCGGGCTCTTCGCGCTGTTCTTCGTGCTGGAGTACCTCCAGGGCGGGGCCAGGACGGTGTACCGCTCCCGGGTCTTCGCCCAGGACGTGCTCTACACCCTGTTCTACCACGGTGGCTTCTACAAGATGCTCATCTGGTCGGGCCTGGCGAACCTGCTGCACAGCCGTCTGGCCTTCCTGCAGGTCGATGCGCTGGCCGTGCTGCCGGGACCGGTTCACTGGGTGCTGTTCTGGGTCTCCACGGACTTCCTGTACTATTGGCTTCACCGCTGGCAGCACACCTGGGGACCGCTCTGGGCCGTCCACAGCGTGCACCACTCGCAGGAGCAGATGACCTTCGCGAGCACCTTCCGGTTCCACCCGCTGGATTATCTGCTGAACGACCTGGTGAGCGTGCTGCCCCTGATGGTGCTCGGGGTGCCGACTTTCTCCTGGCTGCCGCTCTACGTCGGGATGCAGATCTTTGACGCGGCCCAGCACACCTCGCTGAACTGGGGTTTCGGCCGGGGGTACCGGGTCTTCGTGAGCCCCCGTTTCCACGCCTACCACCATTCGGTGGACCCGGAGCACCACAACCGGAACTTCTCGAAGATCTTCAGCGTCTGGGACTTCCTCTTCGGGACGGCGATCGAGGCGGATCGCCGTCCGGAGCGCTTCGGGGTCGCGGGCATGCCGGTGCCCCGCACGATCATGCAGCAGATGCTGGCGCCGTTCGTGATCCTGTCCGGCCGCCGCCGCACGGCAGGCCCTTCAGCCACTCCGGCAGCGCCGGTGCCGGAACCCCGGTCGGTTTCCTAAGGAGCCGGAAATGAGTACTGTCTACAGCAGGAATCCCGCGATCGAGGCGGCCCCGCTTCAGGGGGAGTCGATCCTGTTCGATCCGGCCAGTCATCGGTTCTGCCTGCTCAACGGCACGGCGGCCTTTGTCTGGGACCGGCTGGTCAAGCCGGCCACGGTAGAGCAGATTACTGCCGAGCTCTGTCAGCACTTCGCCACTCCCGAGCCGGCGCGCGTCGAGGAAGACGTCCGCGCCGCTCTCCAGAAATTCTCCGAGCTGGCCCTGGTGGCCACCGGTGCTGTTGCCTGACCTCTCGCCCCTCAACCGCAGGAGCATCACTATGGAAAAGGACCTCGGCCGTTCCGAAGCGGAGACCAGCACCGGCAAGCAGCCGTACGAGGCGCCGCGGGTGGTGGTGGTGGATGAGAAGGAGATGCTGAAGGTGTTCCAGGTCACCAGTGCCGCCGCATCATGGTGGGGGTGAGCCGCGAACGCAGCTCGTCCCGCGTGTTGTAGGTGACGGGCTCGGAGGCCGGCAGGCCTTTGAGCCCGCAGTCGGACGACTGGTGGCGGGAGAGGTGCCTCCTGGCCGACGGTCTGGCTGCAGTACCCGGGCGGTCACGCCCGCAACGGTACCGGCTCGGCGATGGCTACCTCGAAGTCCGGTCCGATGATGCTCGGCTCAGCGACCGAATGCACCTCCTCTTTCAGGAGTGTGCCGTCGACGAGATGCCCGAGGACGGCCTGCCTCGGGTCCGCTGCACGGTGCATGCGCCTCCGGGCGAGCAGTTCGCGCTGGTCATGTTCGCGGATCCCGAGCCGCTCGATCAGGTCGCCTTCACGCTGCAGGTGATTTCCGGCCGCGGCTACCAGGAGGCGACCTCTCCCGTACCCGGTTGGCGGATGATCGAGATGCCCACGCCTGACGGCGTGGGCCATCTGGCCATGTCCGGTGACCGCCTGCTGGTCCATCGGGACGCGCCCTGGCAGGCGCTGGTGGGGAGCCTGGCGATGAACCGGCTCTTTCGCCTGCAGCGCGGCTTGGTCTTCCTGCACGCCGGATCCATCGGCATCCGCGGTCAGGGCCTGCTCCTCATCGGACCGAAGGGCGCGGGCAAGACGACGCTCTCGCTGGCGCTCGCCGCCCGAGGCCACGACTTTCTGGGCGACGAGATCGCCGGGATCAGGGTCGGCCCCCTCGAACTGGTGCCGGTCCGGCGATCCCTCGCGGTGCGGGACGGGCCGCGGGCCGGCGCCGTGGGCGACGCGCTCGACCGGGAAGCGGCGCCGTACGAGCCGTTTCCGGATGGCTCGCAACGCCGCCGGGCCTACGCGGACCAGCTCTTTCCCGGCGGGACCGTGTCGGCGCTGCCGCTCCGGCGGGTGATCTTCCTGCGGGGCTTCGCGCCGGAGCCGAGTCTCGAGGTGGTTGTGCCCGGTCGCGAGCATCTCGCGATGCTCACCCCGCTCGGCGCCACACTCTGGGGGATGCCCGCCTTCAGCCGGACGCGGGATCTCCTCAAGATCATCACCGAGGTGCCCTGCGCCCTCCTGCATCCCGGCCCGCCCGACCTGACCGCCGAGCTGCTGATCAACTCCCTGGAGGATTGATGGGTCTCACCATCCGACAGAAGGCCGATCGCGTCGGCACCTTCCGGTTCATCTCGGTCTACCTGATGGAGACGCTGGCGCGCTGGATTCCGACGACGCCCGAACTCGAGGCCAAGGTGCTCTTCGGCCGGCACGTCTGGGACTTCGCGCAGCATGCCGATGCCCTCGGCCGGCGTACCGGTGAATTGCGGGCGCCGCTGCAGTACTCGGTGCCGCCCGCAGACGGCTACATGCGGGTGCTCGAGACTCTCGCCGGGGCCAGTGGCACCGCGGAGCGGGTAGCGGGCTTCTATGACGGCATCCTCCACGACCTCGAGTCGCGTTATCGGCAGTACATCGCCGGCACCGACCAGCTCAACGACGAGCCGACGGTGCGGATCATGGAGCGGATTCTCTTCGACCTGCCGCGCCTGCACGCGGACCGCGCCCGCTTCGCGGAGCAGCGGCCCGATCTGCGGCTGCACGACACCACCTGGCCGGTGCGCCTCGCCGACCTCGCCCGCGCGGAGGTCGACTTCGTGACCGACCGCCAGCCGGCCCGGAGTTCCGCGTGAGCGTCGCCGAGGGGGAGACCAAGGTCGTCCGCGGGGTCGTGCTCAGGAGCGACCCGGCGCGCGAGCCCTGTTTCAACGTCGTCCAGACTGATGACGAGATGCAGGACTGGCCCGACATGTCGGAGATCTCCCGGCGCGAGCGGCTGCACCGGCACATGAACAACGAGACCGGCGCGATCGAGATCGCGGCCCGCTGCCTGGTGGACTTTCCGGAGGCCTCCTGGGACCTGCGGATGTCGCTGGCGCGCCAGGTGGCGGACGAGTCGCGCCACGCGAGTCTGCTCTATCGCCGGCTCGCCGAGCTGAAGGGGTTCAAGGGCGAATTCCCGATTGCGAACCTCGAGTGGGGCGTGACCCTGATGCTCGACAATCTGCCCGGCCGGCTCGCGGTGCAGAACCGCACCTTCGAGGCCGGGCTGATCGACATCCTCGGCACGATGCGCAACCGCTGGCGGGAGGCCGGCGATCACGAGACCGCGGATCTGCTCGAGGGGATCCTCGCCGACGAGATCACCCATGTGCGGTTCGCCAACCGGTGGATCAAGCGGGTCACCGAGGAGGACCCGCGGGTGCTCCTCAAGGTGGCGATGGCGGTCCGCTACCTCGGCCAGGTGCTCAAGCAGCTCGCCGCGACGGTTGGTGAACTCAATGCGGCCGGGGTGGAGATCACCGAGGACCGGCGCCTGCCGCCCGCCATCAACGTCGAGGACCGCCGCGCGGCCGACTTCACGGAGGAGGAAGTCGCCGAAGTGCTGCGTCAGGCAGGGTTCCGTTCGATCCTGCCATCCGTCAGCCAGGGGAACTAGCCGCATGACGGATACCGCCGCCCACCGCCCCGCGCTCGATCCCCGGCTCTTCGGGGAGGGCCCCGCGCGGGACGCCCGCTTCACGGTCCGCGAGGTCTGGGCAGAGCTGGTGAACCATCCCGACGGGACGCCGGAGCGGGACCACGAGTTCCTGCACCGGCAGATGAACGAGGAGATGTGCGTAATGGAGAACGCCGCACGCAGCCTGGCGGAGTTCCCCGAGGCGGACTGGAGCGTGCGCAAGGGCCTCGCTCGGCAGTGCGCCGACGAGGCCCGGCACACCATGAACTACCACCGGCTCTTCGAGAAGCGGGGCGGCACCCTCGGGCAGTATCCCGTGCTCAACTTCCAGTACCGCCTGCTGGGGAAGATCAACACCCTCGTCGGCCGGCTGTCGGTGCAGAACCGGAGCTTCGAGGCCGACGGACTCGATGCCGCCACCCACGCTCGCGATGAAGCGCGTGCGAAGGGCGATCACGAGCTCGCCGACATGTACGACGCCCAGCAGGCCGACGAAGTCGTGCACATCCGCTTCGCCAACGAGTACCTGAAGGCTCAGCTGGCGAAGAACCCGCGCATCGCGCTGGACATGGCGCGGGCGCTGTCACAGTGCGCGGAGGGTTTTGCGCAGGTCTTCGCGGGCGGTGGCACCGATGTCGAGAAATACGGCGTCGCGGTCGAGGCCCGGCTCGAGGCCGGCTTTTCACCGGAGGAAGTCGAGATGGCGGTGAAGATGTCCGAAGAACGCCGCGCCGCGGTGCGCACGCGGATGGGCACCGCGTGATCGCCCTCCTGGCGGGTGCCGGCATGGACGCACTCTGGCAGAAGCTCGCCGACTTCGCCGCGCTCATCCATCTGGTCCAGCTGGCGAAGTCCACGGTGTACGGCGTCCTGGTCTATACGGCCTTCCTCGGCGCGGTCTACATCCTGGAGGGCCGGGCCGGTGCCGATCCCGCCCGCTACCGCACCCGCAATTTCGCGAACGACGTCGTCTACACCCTGTTCTACAAGGGTGGCTACTACAACGTCATGATGCTGGCGGCGCTGACCAACGCGCTCGAGCCGAGGCTGGGTTTCATGCAGCTCAACCTGCTGCGGGCCTGGCCCTGGCCGGTCGGCCTCGCGGTCTACTGGGTCGCCGGAGATTTCGTGACCTACTGGTGGCACCGGCTGCAGCACAGCAACCGCTTCCTCTGGGCGTTCCACAGCATCCATCACTCGCAGGAGCAGATGACGCTGTTCACCGCCAGCCGGCGGCATCCGCTCGAAAATCTCAGCATGGACGTGCTGCTCTACTTCGTGCTCTTCCACGTCCTGCTCGGCGTGCCGACCCAGAGCTGGATGCCCCTGGGTGTCGCGATCACCTGCATCACCGCGATCCAGCATGCCCAGCTCGACTGGCGTTTCGGCCCCCTGTACCGGGTATTCGTGAGCCCGCGGTTCCATGCCTATCATCACTCGGCGGAACCGGCCCATGCGAACGCCAACTTCGGATTCCTCTTCAGCTTCTGGGACTACCTCTTCGGTACCGCGGTGGCGGAGCAGCCGCGTCCCACGCGGTACGGCGTCGAGGGCTTGGACATGGGAGAGCGCCTGACCAACCACCTGCTCGACCCGTTCCGCCTCCTCTGGGGCAGGCGGCGCCCGGCCCCCCACGGCGCGGCACCGGTCGCGTCTCCGGTGCAGCCCGCCGAGAGTCCGGCTCCGAGGCCATGATCGCCTGCCGGTCCAGCACGAAGGCCGGCGCCAGGATGCACGATGGCCCATCCCCACTCTGACGCCGAATGGAGTCTCGCGCTCGCGCCGCTTCTGCAGCGCACCGGCCGGGTCATCGAGTCCGAAATCTCCGGCGTCAGCATGGGCAGCACCCTCCCCACCGGGACCCGTATCAGGATTCAATGTGAAGATCCCGCTTCGGCCCGGCGGGGCACCGTCGTGGCGATCATGGCGGAGCGGGGACTCATCGGCCATCGGCTGCTCTGGTGCGGCACCGATCGGCGCGGGCAGGCCGTGGCTCTCACGCGCGGTGACGGATCGCCGGTCTGCGATCCCCCGGTCGCGATGGAGCGGATTCTCGGCGAGATCACCCACTGGTACGCCCCGCCGGAGTGGCGCCCCGTGCCGGCGGCACCGGCGACCCCGCTGCTGCGGCGCGCGATCGCCGCGCTGATGCTGCTGGCGGTGCGGTGCGCGGTGGCCCTCGATGTTCGGCTCGCGACGCGCGAGGCTGGGGTCTTCGCGGCGCTTCACCGCC
The DNA here is from genome assembly GCA_963817435.1 of uncultured Gemmatimonadales bacterium. Taxonomy (GTDB): domain Bacteria; phylum Gemmatimonadota; class Gemmatimonadetes; order Gemmatimonadales; family GWC2-71-9; genus JADJOM01. The sequence continues at coordinate 452,303 of CAWFNY010000002.1, read as the reverse complement.
GTCTGGCCAGGCGGGCCGCGGCCGCATGACCGAGGCTCACCAGCTGCTGCTGGCGCTGCTGCGGCGCGATGCGACCCGTGACTCGGTGGCGCGGGTCGGGCAGCCGGCGTTCGAAACGCTGCTCGCGGTGACGCCGCGGGATCTGCATCCGTACCTCGCCTGGCGTATCCAGCACCTCGTGGACCCGGCGCGCGTGCCGCCGCCGGCGGCCGAATCGCTCGCACTCGCGAGCCGGGGCGCCGTGCTGCGCCATCTGCAGCGCCACGCGGTGCTGCGCCGCCTGGCGGAAGCGCTCGACGCGGCGGGCATTCCGTTCGTGGTGCTGAAGGGAGCGGCGCTCGCGCACCTCGCCTATCCGGCACCGCCCCTGCGGTCCATGGGAGACATCGATCTCTGGACGCTGCCGGAACATCTCGAGGCGGCGGCTCGCGCCGTGCTCGGCGCCGGGATGCAGTACCCCGAACGTCTCCAGGCCCGGATGGCGGCGGCGGTGCTGCTCGAGCAACGAACGACCCGGATCTTCGAGTCGACGTCCCGCGATGTCAGACTCGAGCTGCATGGCCTCGTGCAATCCATGTTCACCGCCGCGCCGGGATGGAGCGAGGACGCCTGGGCTCGTACGGTGGTACGGGACCTCGACGGCGTGCGCGCGCGAGTGCTGCACGCCGAAGACATGCTCACCCATCTGGCGGTGCACTGCAGCGCACATCATCGCTTCGAGCACGGGCTCCGTCCGCTGCTCGATATCGCGCTCTGGCTGGAGGCCAATGCGGCTTTCTGTGATCCCGCCGCCCTCGCCGGACAGTGGCAGCGCTACGGCTGCGCGACCTGGAACCACCTCACACTCACGCTGGTCCGCGAGCTTCTCGGCGCCGATCCCCTGCCGTCGCTGACTGCCGCCGCCGGGTCGACGCCCGGAAGCGCGACGTTGCGCGAACTCGCGATGGCACAGGTGATGGACGCCGTGCTTACGATGCCGCCGACGCTGGCCCGCCTCGCCGCAACGCCCACCACCGCCGGCCGCCTGCGCTGGGTGTTGCACCGGCTGACGGTGTGGTACTGGCAGGGACCGCCGGGAAGCAGGCGGACCCTCCTCGCCGCGACGCGCGACGCCGGCTCCCGCATGCTGAGCGACCTGCGCACCAAACTCCCGGCGTATCTCCGTGGTCTTCGCGACGGATCGCTGCGTGGCAGCGAACTCCGGCGGCGGCAGGCCCTCGCCGTGGGGCGGCGCAGGCTGGGCGAACTGGTGGAGGAGGCCGAGTCACACACGCGGCCGACCGCGGTCGGCAGCGCCACCGTACGCTGACCGGCAGCCCCGTATCGGCGGGCGGGCCGCTCGCCGGGATTCGCCCGCAAGATCCGGATAGCCGGCGCTTCAGCCCGGCGCTATTCTCTCCCCATGCAGATGACCCCGCTTCCGCCCGCTGAACGCGCCTGGCGCGCCATCCTCAAACGGGATGGCGCCTTCGACGGGCGATTCGTCTACGGCGTGACGAGCACCCGGATCTTCTGTCGTCCCTCATGCCCCTCCCGGCGTCCGCGGCACGACCGCGTCCGCTATTTCGCGGGACCGCCTGAGGCCGCCGCCGCCGGATTCCGCGCCTGCAAGCGATGCAGGCCGGGCAGTGACGGCGCCTCCGATGCCGAACGCGCGGTGGAGCGGGCGAGGCGATTCCTTGATACCCACGCCGATGAGCGGGTCAGCCTCGCGCGCCTCGCGCGGGAGTCCGGAGTGAGTTCATTCCATCTGCAGCGGACGTTCAAGCGGATCACCGGGCTCTCGCCTCGGGAGTACGCCGCGGCACGGCGCAGCGAACGGCTGCGGACGGCGCTGCGCAGTGAGGGCTCGGTGAGCCGGGCCACGTTCGAGGCGGGCTACGGCTCGAGCAGTCGAGTGTATGAGAGGGCGCATGCGCTGCTCGGCATGACGCCGGCCACCTATCGCAGGGGAGGTGCAGGCATGGAGATTCGCTACACGATCGTGCCGTCGTCCTACGGTCGCCTGCTGGTGGCTGCGACCGACAAGGGTGTGGCTGCGGTGGCGCTGGGCGACAGCGACGCGGCGCTCGTCCGCGAACTCGGGGGCAACTTCCCCGATGCCGTTCGTACCCGTGTGGATGATGGAGACCGCTGGCTCGCGGGGCTCGTGGAGAAGGTGGCCGCCACACTCAAGCCGCCGGTGGGCGCGCGGGCCAAGCCAGCGGCGATACCGATCGATCTGGCCGGCACCGCCTTTCAGTGGCGGGTCTGGCAGGCGCTCACCACAATCCCCGCCGGCGAGACCCGGACCTATCAGCAGCTCGCCCGCTCCATCGGAAAGCCGCGCGCGGTGCGTGCGGTGGCGGGCGCCTGCGCAGCCAACAAGCTCGCGGTCGTGGTACCGTGCCATCGCGTGGTCAGGACCGATGGCACGCTCGGCGGCTATCGCTGGGGGCTGCCGCGGAAGGCCGCATTGCTCCAGCAGGAGCGGGCGCTGGTCGGCTGAAACCGGCCCCGCTCAAGGAGGGGCCGGGCTCGAGACAGTCCGCACCGTGGTGTCCTGCAGTTCGGCGTGAAAACGGGCAGAGAGCTCGGGCTGGTGCAATGAATCGTAGGCGGCCGCAAGATCGCGGCGGGCGGCCCGGATGAAGCTCGTGGCCGGATCGGTCTGCCGGATGAGGATGTCGTAGCCGGCCCGGCTTTCCACGGCCGCCTCGGCGTAGCGCTTCTCGCGGAGCAGCGTGCGCCCGAGCTTGATGTGGCCGATGCCGGTGTTCACATGATCGGGCGAGAGCACCGCAGCATAGATTGCGATCGACCGGCGATAGAGATCCTCCGCCGTCCGGTACTCCCGCTTTTCCAGCAGCACGCTCGCCAGGTTCGACATCGCCACCCCCACGAACTGGTGCTGCTCCCCGAAGATGGCGCGGTAGATCTCGAGCACCCGTCGGAAGCGCGCCTCCGCGAGATCGTTCTGATCTTCGGCAAAGGCGACGTTCCCCAGTTCGTTCAGCGCCTCCGCCACCTGAGGATGTACCGGCCCGTAGACCCGCTCCTGGATGGCCAGTGCCTCCTCCAGTGTCCGGGTGGCTTCCGGCATCTTCTTCTCATACGTGAGTGCCCGCCCGAGCCGGGTCAGATTCGCGGCGGTCTCGGGATGGTTCTCGCCGTACCAGCCCCGGGTGATGTCCAGGGCCGAGCGAAAGGTCTCCTCCGCCTCCGAATAGCGCCCGAGCATGAGCTGGGTCTCACCCAGACTCGCGAGCGTGGTGGCGACCTCCGGGTGTCGCGGCCCATACCGCGTCTGGTTCATCTCGAGCACGCGGTGGTGCAGCGAATTGGAGGTCGCATAGTGTCCGGCGTAGAAGTGGGCGTCGGCAAGCGTCCTGAGATGTGTGGCGAGGTCGGGCGGTTTCGCGCCGGCGGCGGTGTCGAGACGGATCACCCCATCGAGGCGCTGAATCGCCTCGGCGTACGCGCCGCGCCGTTGCAGTGCCTCGGCGAGCGCGACCGAGGCCTCGATGACGGTGGGGTGATCCGCCGGGAGCGTGCGATTGGCGATGCCGAGTCCCTCGCGCAGGAGGCGCTCCGCCTCCTCGAGCTTCGCCTGGTCGGTGCGCAGGCGGCCGAGCGCGACGAGGCTTCGTGCCACCTCAGGATCGTCCGGCCCCGCATGCGCCCGTCGTGCGGCCAGCGCCCGTTCGAGCAGGCTGTCCGCCCGGTCCAGCTTGCCGAGGCGCTGATACACGCTTCCCAGTGTCTGGTACAGTTCGGCCTGCACCGCGGGCTCGCGGTCGAGCGCCGCGGCCTCCCGCACGCCGCCCTCCAGGAGCTGCACCACTCTGAGGCTGTCGGCCGGCGCCACCGCCTCCTCACCGCCCTTGAAGAGGTTGAGCATGAATCGCTGGATGCGCTCGGTCCGTGCCGCTTCGGCGAGGGCGAAGTTGCGTGCCGAGCGGAGTCGCACGGTGTAGAACAGCACGAGGGTGATGACGGTCGCAAGCACCAGCGTCGTGGCGGCAACCGGGACCCGATGCCGCCGCACGAATTTCCGTACCCGGTAGCCCAGCGTGTCGGGGCGGGCCTCGAGCGGGCGTCCTTCCAGGTAGTTGTCGATGTCCCTGATGAGCGCTTCGACGGTGCGGTAGCGCCGGTCGGGCTCCGGGTGCATCGCGGTCAGGCAGAGGACGTCCAGGTCCGCCCAGGCTCCGCTTCCGAGTTCCGACCACAGCTCTCCGGCACGCGCCGCAGTCTCCCGCGAGGCAATCGAGGGCCGAGTAGGCTCGCGGCCGCCGAGGTGCGCCCCGGTTTCCCCCAGCGTCAGTTCGCCGGGCTCGAAGGGGAGCCGTCCGGCGAGCAGCTCGTACAGGACGACGCCGAGCGAATAGACGTCGGTGTGGACGCCGATCCGCCCGCCGCAAAGCTGCTCGGGGGCGGCGTAGGCGGGGGTGAGCGCCCGGAGCCCGGTCCGGGTCTGATCGGCCGGGAGCTCCACCGCCTCGAGCTGTTTCGCGATACCGAAGTCCAGCAGTTTCACCACGCCGTCGTGCCGGACCAGGATGTTGGAGGGCTTGAGATCGCGATGGATCACCGCATGCTGGTGGGCGTGGCGCACCGCCGCGCAGACGGTGCGGAAGATCCGGATCCGATCGTCGACGGACGTCGCGTGAGTGCGGCACCACTGGGTGAGGGGCAGGCCATCGACGAATTCCATGGCGAACCATGGCGTCCCGTCAGGCAGCGTGTCGGCGTCGAACAGTCGCGCGATCCCCGGATCGTTGAGCTGCGCCAGGGTGCGCTGTTCGGCGAGGAAACGTTCGCGGCGGGCGGGGGAGAGCCAGGCATCGGGAAGAATCTTCACGGCCGCCTGGCTGCCGAGGTCGGCGCGGTCCGCGAGGTAGACGACGCCCATTCCCCCTTCGCCGAGGATCCGCAGCAGGCGATAGGGTCCGAACAGCTGCCGGCCGAGCATCGCTTCGTCGAAGCGCCCGACAGTCGCCACCGCTGCCGCAGACAGCCCGCGATCCAGCAGCGAGTCATCGTGCTGGTCGGCGTCGAGCATGCCGTGCACATCAGCGATCAATTCGGGGTCGGCGCCCGCCTCCTGCTCCACGAACGCCACGCGTTCCTCAGGCGACAGCGCAAGCGCCGCCTGGAACAGCGCCTGCACCCGGTCCCAGCGCGCGCGGTTCATCGTTCCGGGGCCGGGCGCCGGAGTTCGTGCGAGAGCCACGCCCGGGCGGCGCGCCAGTCCCGCAGCACGGTCGCCTCCGAGATACCGAGCAGTTCCGCGAGTTCGGCCGTCTCGAGGCCGCCGAAGAAGCGGCCCTCCACCAGCGCGGCCTGACGCGGATTGGCCTCGGCAAGCGCGTCCAGCGCATCGTGCAGTTCGAGCAACTCCGCCGGGGTGGTTTCGCCCTGATCAAGCGCCTCATCGAACGTGACCAGCCCCATCCCGCTGCCCCGTTTCTCCGCCATCCTGCGCCGCGCCGCCTCGATCAGCACCTGGCGCATCGCCCTGGCAGCCACTCGCTTGAACTCGAGTCGTGACAGGTGCCCGAGCGCTGGAGTGGCCGAGAGTTTGAGCCAGGCCTCATTGACCAGCGCGGTCGGCGTCAGCGTGTGGCTCCGCTCCCCGCGCCGGACCACGCTCGCGAGCCGCTTCAGTTCCTCATAGGCCGCGGTGAACAGTCGGTCGACCGCGTTCGCCTCACTATCCGCTGGTGCCGGGCTCATCGATGACCTCCGGTGCTCAAGCTACCCCGCAAGCCCGATTCTGCCAGTCGGCAATAGGATGCCAGACTCTCCCATTCCGCGGTGACGGTTTTCCGGCCGCGATCGCGCATAGCGGGAGGAATCCCCTCACAGGAGCTTCCCTCATGCGTTGGTACGGGATCGCCGCCGTCGTGGCGGCTGGGTTGGGCGTGGTAGTCGGATGTGGCGGTGGCGGACCAACAAACCCCAACGGCGGAGGTGGGGGCGGGGGAGGAGGGGGTGGATCGGGGACCCATCTGACCGCGACGATCGACGGCGTCGCCTGGGCCGCGAGTACCGCCGCCGGCGGCACGACCGGGGTTCTGGTCAGCCCGACCGACGGACGCTACCTGTTCGGCGGCACCGACGTCATCACCGGCGGCGCGAGTACCACCCTCGGACTCATCTTCGGGCCGATCGACACCCTCGGCACCTATCCCCTCGGCGTGGACGGCGTCACGATTGCCGGCGGCATGGGCACTGTCACGGAAGGGACGGGCGCGAAGTCCTGGAGCACTCCCCTCGACGGCGTGTCGGGGACGATCACCATCACCAGCATCACGACCACTCGCATCGCGGGGACCTTCAGTTACACCGCAGCGGGGCTCACGGGCGGGGCCACCGGGAATCGCGTCGTCACCAGCGGCGACTTCGACCTGCCATTCACCGGGGGAACCGGGACGCTGCCGGCAACCCCCGATTCGGTCGGCGGCAGCTTCACGGCGAGCTTCAGCGGCGCGCCGTGGTCCGCGGCGATCCAGAGTTCATCCCGCAACGCCAACAACGGGCTGCTCCTCATCAGTGGGATCAACACGTCGTCGTTCCTGACCATCACCACTGCGCTTCCCGCAGGTCCCGGCACCTACCCGCTCGACAACGCTCCCGGACACCAGCTCCGGGTCTACGCCGGCAGCGGTCCGGGCGCGGTCTGCTGCTGGGGCGTGGCGGGGGACACCGGCACGATGCACCTCACCAGCCTGACAACGACGCGAGCCAGGGGCACGCTCAGCGCGACCCTCTCCCCGCAGCCCGCAACGGCGGCATCGGGAACGCTGACCATCACCAACGGCAGCTTCGATGTCGGCCTCTTCCACACGCCCTGATCGCGCCTGACTCTGACCCTCACGTCCTCCGGAGCATCGACCATGTGGAACTTCATCACCGGCATCTTCTCCCTCGTTCTCTGGATCGGCGTGCCGTTGCTCATCTATGCGGCCTGGACCTATAACAAGCTGCAGCGCCAGGCGCAGGAGGTGCGCGAGGCTACCTCCAATGTGCAGGTGGCCGTCAGCAAGAAGCTCACGCTCCTCAATCAGCTGGTGGACATCGTGAAGAACTATCAGGAGAGCGAACAGTTCACCCACCTGAAGGTGGCCCAGGACCAGAACGCCGTCGCACTGGCTGCCGCCTATCAGCAGTCGGGGTCGCTGCTGGCCACGATGCAGGGCATGGCGGACCGCTTTCCCAACCTCAAGGCGAACGAGCAGTACCAGCGGCTCATCGAGAGCGTCCAGCACTGCGAACTCGACATCCAGCGTACCAGGGAGCTGTATAACGGCACGGTCAAGGGCTACAACAAGGACTACCTCGCCTTCCCCACCGTGCTGATCGCCCGCTTCCTCGGCTTCTCCAAGGCCCCGTATCTCGAATTCGACGTCTCCGGCAACGTGGACGCCACCGCGCTCAAGTCGTTCCAGACCGACGACGGTGAGCGCCTCAGGGCCCTCCTCTCCAGCGCGAGCGGCCATCTGGCTGGCGCCACGAAGGCACTCGCGGGCGGCGCGGGGCAGGCCGGCAAGCTGCTCGCCGGGCAGGCGGGCCAGGCGGGGAAGATGATCGCGGCCAAGGTGACCGAACGAGTCGCGGTGACCTACTTCTACCTGCCGAAGGGCGGGGTGCCCCGCGGACCAGTGCCGCTCCCCACGGTCCGGGAACTGATCCAGCGCGGTGAACTCGACGCGGACGTGCTGGTGGCTCGCTCCGGCTCAGAGGAGTGGCTGCCGGTGTCGGTGGTACAGCAGGACGCCTAGCCGGTCCTGGCGATGACTTGCTGACAGCACCGGGGATGGCGATCATCCCCCCATGCGCGTAACACTCGAACGCCAGAACGACGCCGTCCACTTCGTCGCCAGGACCGAAGCGGGCGGCGTCGTGCCGATCGACGGTGCACCCGCGATCGGCGGTCAGGGCCTCGGCGCCCGCCCCATGGAACTCATCCTCGCCGGTCTGGGTGGCTGCAGCGGGATCGACGTCATCACCATCCTCCAGAAGCAGCGTGAGCCGGTCACCGGCGTCATCATCACCGTGGACGCCGAGCGGGAGCAGGGCAAGGAGCCATCGCTCTTCAAGACCGTCCATGTGCACTTCGCCGTGCGCGGTCCGCGCGACGAGGCCCATCTCTCCCGTGCGGTGGAACTCTCGATGTCCAAGTACTGCTCCGTCGCCCGCATCCTCGAGCCTACCGCGGCCATCACCTGGAGCCACACGCTCGAAGGCGCCAGCGCATGAGCGACCGCCCGCATCACTTCGAGACCGACGCGATCCGCACCCAGATCCCGACGACGCCGGAGCGGGAGCATTCCGCGCCGCTCTTTCTTACCTCCAGCTTCATCTTCGATGATGCCGAGCAGGCGCGGGCGCTGTTCGCCGATGAAATTCCGGGCAACATCTACAGCCGTTACTCCAATCCGAACACCGACGAATTCGTCCGCAAGCTCTGCCTGATGGAAGGCGCCGAGGACGGCATCGCGACCGCGTCGGGCATGGCGGCGGTGTTCGTGAGCCTGGCCGCGCTGCTTTCGTCAGGCGATCACGTGCTCGCCGCTCGCTCGCTGTTCGGCTCCACCAGTCAGATCCTCGGCAAGCTGCTTCCCCGGTGGGGCATCAGTCACAGCTACGCCGACCTCGCCACGCCGGAAGAGTGGCCCGCGCTGCTGCAGCCCAGCACCAGGGCGATCTTCGTCGAAACGCCGTCCAACCCCGGCCTCGACCTCGTCGATCTCGAGTGGCTCGGCAAGCTGGCCCGGTCGCGCGGGATCGCCCTGCTGGTCGACAACTGCTTCACCACACCCTACCTGCAGCAGCCCATCCGCTACGGGGCCGATCTCGTCATCCACTCGGCGACGAAGTTCATCGATGGCCAGGGCCGCACCCTCGGCGGCGCGATCCTCGGAAGCGCGAAGCTGGTCGCCGAGTGCCGCTTCTTCGCCCGGCACACCGGCCCGGCCCTCTCGCCCTTCAACGCGTGGATTCTCTCCAAGAGTCTCGAGACGCTCGCGGTGCGTATGGACCGGCACTGCCAGAACGCGCTGACGCTGGCGCGCCATTTCGAGGGCCACGCCGACCTCGAGGCGGTCCGCTACCCCTTCCTGCCGAGCCACCCGCAGCATGCGCTCGCAACGCGGCAGATGTCGCAGGGCGGCGGCATCGTCGTGATTGTCGTGAAGGGTGGCCTGGAGCGGGCCCGCCGCTTTCTTGATCGGGTGCAGCTCGTGTCCCACAGCCCCAACCTCGGCGACACCCGCACCATCGTGACGCACCCGACGTCGACGACCCACTCCAAGCTCACCGAAGAGGATCGCCGGCGGGTCGGGATCGTCCCGGGCCTCGTGCGCATCTCGGTCGGACTCGAGCATGTGGATGATGTCATCGCGGACCTCGAGCAGGCGCTCGCCGCTTCCCGCTGACGCCCCTTGCCGAGCCGCTTCTCAGGCGGTTGCTTAGTCTCACTCCTCACTACCGGAAGCCCTCATATGCGCCACCTGTTCCACTGTACCGGCCTCCTCGCGCTTCTCGGGGCCGCCATTCCCCTCGCCGCACAGGTGCCCGCCCCGGACATCCAGATCGCCGGTGCGGTCAGCGCCGCGCCGGAGGCACTCCGGGATGGCGCCACGGTGCTCGGGTACCGCAACTACCACAAGCTGACCACGCTGCGTGAAGGCACCGGTACGATGGTCTGTCTCGCGGACGATCCGTCCGAGTCCGCCTGGCATGTCGCCTGTTATCACAAGGATCTCGAGCCGTTCATGCGGCTGGGACGGGAACTCAGGGAGGCCGGGCTCTCGCACAGCGAGATCGACAGCGCCCGGATGGTGGCCGTGCAGAACGGCTCCCTCAAGATGCCTGACGGACCGCGGACCCTCTACAACCTCTATGCACCCGCGGACAGCGTGGACGCCGCAACCGGCCTGGCGCACGGCGCGGCCGGCCTGCCGGTGGTGTACATCCCCTACGCCACCGCCGAGAGCACCGGGCTGCCCACGAAGCCGGGTGGCGGGCTGCCGTGGCTGATGTTTCCAGGCAAGCCCTGGGCCCACATCATGATCATGAAGTAAGGCGCGTGCGTTCGATCGAACAGGCCTGCTACTGGCTGGCAGGCCTTCCCCCCCGCGAGGTCACTCCGCTCCATGCTCCCGCCGAGACCGATCTCGCGATCATCGGCGGCGGCTTCACCGGATTCTGGACCGCCATCTTCCTGAAGGAGCTGGATCCCTCCCGCGAGGTCGCGCTGGTGGAGCAGGGCATCGCGGCCTACGGCGCCAGCGGCCGAAACGCGGGGATGCTGTCGGAGACCGTGGACCACAGTCACGGTCTCGCCATCCAGCATTTCGGAGCCCGGGAGGCCGCGCGGCTCGCGGCGCTCGGCGAGCGCAATGTGCAGGAGCTGACCGCGTTCATCCGCGATCGCGGCATCCAGTGCGACTACGAGCCGAGTGGCCGGCTGATGGTCGCCCTCACCGAGGGCCACCTCGAAGAGGGTCGCCGGAACGTCGAGATCGCGAAGCAGCTTGGGATCGACACCTTCCGGATGCTGAGCCGCGAGGAGACTCAGGCCGAAGTGCATTCGCCGCTCTATCTCGGGGCGGTGGAGGTGCGGGGGGGTGGCATCCTCGACCCGGCAAAGTTCACCGACGGTCTGCGGCGCGAGGCGGAGCGGCTCGGTGTCCGGGTCTTCGAACGGACGACCGTCGAGTCCATCGGTGAACAGGGCGCCGGCGTCGCGATCCGCGCGAACGGGACCACGCTCAAGGCCCGCCGCGTCGTCCTCGCCACCAGCGCCTATACCCACCACCTGATTCCCTCGGTCACCCATCGCTTCATCCCGCTCTATGACTACATCACGGTGAGCGAGCCGCTGACCGCGGCGCAATGGGAAGTGATCGGCTGGAAGAATCGGCAGGGGATCACTGATGGACGGACCTTCTTCAACTACTACCGGCCTACTGCGGACGGCCGGATTCTGTGGGGCACCAGCGAGGCTACGTATTACCGCGGGAATCGCGTAGATCCCTCCTGCGACCACTCGCCTCACCACTACGCGACCCTGCGCGAGAGCTGGCGCCGGCACTTTCCCGCGCTCGCCGACCTCGAGTGGCCCTACGCGTGGGGTGGCGCGATCTGTTCGACCACCCGCCTCACTCCCTTCTTCGGCCGGGCCGTGGGCGGCCGCGCCTGCTACGGGCTCGGCTTCACCGGCCACGGACTCGGCAGTACCCGGATCGCCGGGCGTATTCTGGCCCACATGGCGCTCGATCGCGGCAGCGATCTGCTCGATCTCTCGCTCGTCACCAAGCCGCCGTTCCCCTACCCGCCGGAACCTTTGCGCGGCTGGGCGGTAAACGCGGTGACGGCGGCGCTTCGGAAGGTCGATGCCGGCCAGTCCCCGAACCTGCTGCTCCGGGTGCTGGACCGGATGGGCCTCGGATTCAGCAGCTGACCGTCGCGGGTGCGACGGTCAGCCCGAGCGGAGCGAGGGATCTCTCGGCACGAAGGAGATCCCTCGATTGTTTACCGTCCCGAACGGACGTTTACCTGTGAGACTCATGCGTTTCCTGCCGCTCTACCTGCTGTTGTTTCCCCTGAGTCTCACCGCGCAGTCCCGACCCACCGGCAGCATCACCGGCAGGGTGCTTTCCGCCCTGACCGAGGCGCCGATCGGCGATGCGATCGTAACGCTCGAACGCACTACCCTCCGCGCGAGCACCTCGGCCAGCGGCAGCTTCCGTCTCGATTCCGTCCCCCCGGGCATTTACACCATCCGCGCGATCGCGATCGGATATGAGCCGGCACTCCGGAGCGACATCGTGGTGAGCAGCGGCCGGCCTGCGGAGGCCTCGTTCCTGCTGCGCGAACGTCCGGTCGAGCTCGCCGACCTCACGGTGCGCGTCCAATCCTACTTCCCACCCGCGGCGGAGACTCGGCCCGGCAGCCAGAGTCTTGGCGCCGAGGAAGTGCGCCGCGCGCCGGGCGTGCAGGAGGATGTGATCCGCGCGGTGGCGCTGCTGCCGGGCGTCGGCGTGACCACCGCCGCGCGCAACGATCTCGTGGTGCGTGGCGGAGCGCCGTTCGAGAATCTCTTCGTGGTGGACCATCTCGAAGTGCCCAACGTCAATCACTTCGGATCCCAGGGCTCGACCGGCGGACCCGTCTCGCTGATCAACATCGACTTCGTGGAGGAGGTGCGCTTCTCGGCGGGGGGATTCGGGGCGGAGTTCGGGGACCGGGTCGGTTCAGCAACGGAAATCGCGATCCGAGAAGGCAACGCCGAGCGCGTCGCCGGAGGGATCAATCTCTCCGCCACCGGTTTCGGAGCCATGGCGGAGGGACCGCTCGGCAAGCGGGGAACCTTCCTCGCCAGCGCGCGGCGCAGCTATCTCGATCTGCTGTTCAAGCTCGCCGGCTTCAACTTCCTGCCGAGTTACTACGACGGCCAGGTGAAGTTCACCCAGCGGCTCGGCGACCGAGATCAGCTGAGCTGGATCACGGTCGCCGCGATCGACCGGGTGGACTTCAACAACGCCTCCGCCAAGGACCGGGTCGACAACAGCCGGATCCTCCGGCTCGATCAGAACCAGTACTTCTCGGGGCTCACGTGGCGCCGGTCGTTCGAGCACGCGCGGCTCAGTGTCACCGCAGGCCGCACCTACAGCCGCTTCAACTCGCTGCAATACGACTCGCTCACGCCGCCGCAGCCGATCTTCCAGAACCGCTCCACCGAGGGCGAGAACAGCCTGCGGATCGACTACACCCGCGACGCCTCCCAGCGGCTCTCCTGGTCGCTCGGCAGCTCAGCCCGGTACGCGAGCCGGCTTCGCTATCAGGTGCTGCTTCCGGGTTTCCTCCGAACCGACCAGGCGGGCACGCCGCAGCCGCTCACCGTCGATACCAGCTTCACCGCCTTCCGGGCGGGCGCCTGGGCCGACGTGACGGCGCGGCTCTCCGCCTCAGTGCGGGCGACCGTCGGTGCGCGTGCGGACTACTACGACTTCCTCCGCCATACCTGGCGCGCCGCTCCACGCGCCTCGCTCAGCGTGGGTCTCGGGCGCACGACGCTGCAACTGGCCGGCGGCCGTTACTGGCAGGCGCCGAGCTACGTCTGGCTGGTCGGCGACAGCAGCAACGCCCGTGCGCTGCGTCCCTTCCGCGCCGATCAGGTCATGCTCGGGCTGCAGCGGCTGCTGCGTCCCGACCTCAAGCTGCATCTCGAAGGCTACTACAAGCGCTACGCCGACTATCCGGCCCGGGTCTATCGTCCCCAGGCGGTGCTCGCGCCCGCCGGCTTCGAGGACGTCAAGAGCGATATCCCCTTCGGACTGGAGCCGCTGGTGAGCCGGGGCCGAGGCCGGGCGTACGGGGTCGAACTCTTCCTGCAGAAGAAGCTGAGCGCCGTGCCGCTGTACGGGCTCATGAGTCTCACGGTCGGGCGGAGCGAATTCGTCGGCCTCGACGGCGTCGAGCGGCCGGGCGCCTTCGATGCCCGGGTGATCGGCAACCTGCTCGTGGGATGGCGGCCGAATCCGTCGTGGGAACTGGCAGGCAAGTTCCGCGTCTCCAGCGGACTCCCCGCCACCCCATTCATCACGACCGGCGCCAGCGCGGGGCAGCTCGACTTCACCCGTTACAACGCTGATCGCAGGCTGCCCACCTTCCATGCGCTCGATCTCCGCGCCGACCGCCGCTGGAGCTGGCGGGGCGTGCAGCTCGCCACCTACGTGGATGTGCAGAACGTCTACGGCCGGAAGAACGTCTCCCAGCGGGTGTGGAACGAGCGGAGACAACGGGTCGAGGAAGACGAAACGCTCGGCGTACTGCCGAGCGTTGGGGTCATGCTGGAGTTCTGAACCGGCTTTCTATCCTTCGACCTTCGCGAGGGCGTGGTCCAGCACCTCCAGTGCGAAGTCCACATCGGCGGCGGTGATGCACATCGGCGGCTTGATACGGAGTGTGTTGCCGTCGAGCCCGCCCTTGCCGAGCAGGACGCCCATCTCGCGGGCGTGCTCCATGATGGCGAGGGTCTCCTCCTTGGCCGGCTCCTTGGTGGCGCGGTCGCGCACCAGCTCCATGCCGAGCATCAGACCAAGGCCGCGGACGTCGCCGATCAGGCGGTGCCGCCGCTGCAGTTCCTGCAGTCCGGCCTTGAACCGGCCACCGACCACCTTGGCGTTCTGCTGAGTTCCGTCCTCGTCGATCACGTCCAGCACCGCGAGGCCCGCGGCCATGCTGACCGGGTTCCCGCCGAAGGTGTTGAAGTGGATCCGCTGGGTGAGCGTCTCGGCGATGTCGCGCCGGGTGGTGACCGCGGCGAGCGGTGCCCCGTTGCCGATGCCCTTCGCCATCGTCACGATGTCCGGGACCACGCCGAAGTTCTGGAAGCCCCAGTAGTGCTCCCCCGTCCGCCCGAACCCGGTCTGCACTTCATCGGCGATGCAGAGCCCGCCATGGCCCCGCGCCACCGCGTAGGCCTCGCGCAGGTAGTTCGGCGCGCCGTGCGTCACGCCGCCCACGCCCTGCATGGGCTCGGCGATGAACGCGGCGATCTGTCCCGGCGTCGAGTAGCGGATGAGCTGGTGGATGTCCGCGGCGCTCTTGCTCGCGATCTCCTCCGGCGTCCCGCTGTACGGGCTCCGGTACGGGTCGGGCGAGACGGCGTGGTGGATGCCGCTGTTCACCTGCTGCGGGTACTTCCAGGTGTGATGGCTCGTCGCCGCCATCGTCGTCGGCGAGCCGCCGTGATAGCTGTTGCGCACGGCGACGATGTCCTGATTTCCCGTGTAGGCCCGCGCCATCATCATGGCGAGGTCGTTGGCCTCGCTGCCGCTGTTGACGAAGTAGGTCACGTCGAGCCCCGGCGGCATCTTCGATGCGAGCTTCGCGGCCATCCGGGAGAAGTTGGGATGCAGGTAGATCGTGGTGGTGTGCGCGAGCGTGGCGAGCTGGTCCTGCATCGCGCGGGTGACCTTGGGATGGCAGTGCCCCACCGAGACGGTGACGATGCCCGCGAACAGGTCCAGGTAGCGCCGGCCGGTTTCGTCGTAGAGGTACTGCATGTGCCCCTCGACGATCATCAGCGGCTCGCGGTAGAGCGTGAAGATCGCCGGGTTGGCGTATTGCTTCCGAAGCTCGAGCACCTCGTCCCTGGGCAGCCCCAGATACGGCCTGGGGCGGTGCTCGGTCGGTGGCATGGCGGGGCGGGCAGGGGCCGTGGCCGTCATGATGTCTTTCCTTTCCAATGCTGCCGGGGGGACCTCCAGGGATGGCCCCCACTACCCGTCACGGATGGGATCCCCGCCCATCGTGGGGGCGACCGCGGAGGGTCGCCCCTACTACGCTGCGCTATTTCGACATCCAGTTGGTCCCGGCTTCCCGGTTCCACTTGGTGGTGATCTTCTTGGTCTTGGTCCAGAACTCGATGCTGCTCTTCCCGGTGATGTCGCCGACGCCGAAGCGCGAGTCATTCCACCCGCCGAAGCCGAAGGGCTCCCGCGGCACCGGTACGCCGACGTTGATGCCGACCATGCCCGCACTCGCGCGGTCCATCGCCGAGCGCGCCACGCCACCGCTTTCAGTGAAGATCGACGCGGCGTTGCCATAGGGCGAGGCGTTCTCCACCGCGATGGCCTCGTCGAGGGAGCCGGTCCGCACGATCACCAGCACCGGCCCGAAGACCTCTTCCTGCGCGATCTTCATCTCCGGTGAGACCTGATCGATCACCGTCGCTCCAACGTACCAGCCGCCCTCTTTCCCTTTCACGACGGCACCACGGCCATCCACCAGCACCCGGGCGCCGCCCTGCTCCGCCTCGGTGATGTACCCCTCGATCCGCTCCTTCGCCACCCTGGTGATCACCGGGCCGACATCCCTGCCCGTGACGATGCCGCGCGCCTGCTCCGCCAGCCGGTTGACGATGTGATCGGTCTTGGACACGGCCACCATGACCGATGCCGCCATGCAGCGCTGTCCGGTGCACCCCGCCATCGCGGCGAGTACGCCGCCGGCCGCCATCTCCGGGTCGGCATCGGGCATCACGATGATGTGGTTCTTGGCGCCGCCCAGGCAGAGCGCGCGCTTGAGGTTCCCGGTGGAACGGCGGTAGACGGACTGCGCCACCCTGGTCGAGCCGACGAAGGTGACTGCCTGGACCTTCGGATGGTCGCACAGCGCCTCGGCGACCTCCCGGTCGCCATGGACGATATTGAAGACCCCGTCCGGCAGCCCTGCCTCCTTGAGCAGCTCGGCGATCCGGGCGGAAGACAGCGGCACCAGCTCCGACGGCTTCATGATGAAGGCGTTCCCCAGGGCGATCGCGTTGGGGATCGTCCAGTGCGGCACCATCGAGGGGAAGTTGAACGGATTGATCGCGGCGACCACACCGAGTGGCGAGCGCTCCACCCGGCACTCGACGCCGCGGGAGACCTCGAGGACCTCGCCGGCGATGAGCTGCGGCAGCGAGCAGGCGAATTCGGTCAGCTCGATGGCCTTGAGGATCTCCGCCTCGGCCTCGCCAGCCACCTTGCCATGCTCCTCGGTGATCAGCTGGCCGAGCTCCTTCAGGTTCTTCTCGAGCAGGGTCTTGTAGCGGAAGAAGACCTGCACCCGTTCCTTCACCGGTGTCTGCGACCACGAGGTGAATGCCTTCGCGGCGGCGGCCACGGCCTGGTCCACGACCCCGGCGTCGCCGAGCGGCACGCGGGAGATGGTGGAGCCGTCGGCGGGATTGTGCACATCGAGGAATCGGGGGCCGCCTTCGACAAATCGGCCGCCGATGTAGTGCCGGACATCGGGGTACTTCACGGGTATGCCTTCACTGCTGAGGTTGAGCTGTGCGCGGATGGGGGAGTCTGGCCGTCCTCTGAGGGCTTGTCAATCACTACGACTCCCACCGATTTTCGCTGGACGCCGCGGACCGCCGTGCCGCTGGCGTGCCCCTTGCCCCCTTGAGGGCCGGAGGCCCGGTGGGAGCCGGTGCAGCATCATCTTTAACCGCAGGCCATTCATATGGATAGGACGATCGTGCGGATCGGGGCCAGGTCCCGGTCCGGGGCGTGGCATATCTCCGCTCTTCTCGCGCTCGGCGCGCTGATTGTTGCGGCCTGCGGCGGCAGCAAGGACATCACCGGGCCGCCGCTGGGTACCGCGGCCGGGCTGGTCATGGTGGTGCAGCCCCCAGCCACGGTCGCGGACCGGGCCACGATCACCCCGGCGCCGGTGGTGCAGGTGGTGGATCGGGCCGGCACGCCGGTGGACACCGCGGGGCTGACCGTCACGGCGTCCATCGCGACAGGGGGTGGGTCGCTGAGCGGGACCACGACCGCGATCACCAACGCGAGCGGGCAGGTCACTTTCAATAACCTGAAGATCGCCGGCACCATCGGCGCCCGGGCGCTCCAGTTCACCGCCTCAGGGATCTCTGGCATCCAGGCCAGCAGCGTGAACCTCACGGCAGGCCCTGCCACGCACCTGGTCAGCAACAGCCTCGTCTCCCAGACCGGCGTCATCAGTCAGGCGGTCAGCAGCGTGCCCTCCGTGAAAGCGCTCGATGCCGACGGAAATGGCGTCAGCGGGATCGTGGTGACCTTCGCCGTGACGGCAGGCGGCGGATCGGTCACCGGTGCGACTCCCACCACCGGTTCCAATGGCGTCGCCACCGTCGGGAGCTGGACCCTCGGCTCCGCGGTCGGCGCCAACTCGCTGACCGCCACGTCCGGCGTGCCGCTCACCGGCAGCCCCGTCACCTTCGACGCCACCGGCGCGACCTTCGTCTCGGCCTTCAACATCGAACTCCAGTTCATCCTGCCGCCCAGCCAGGCACAGCTTGCCGCGTTCAACGCGGCGAAGGCCCGCTGGCAACAGGTCATCACCGGCGACCTGGGCGCCTTCAACGTCGGCTCGGTGAACACTGGTGCCAACTGCGGCAACCAGACGGTATCGGGCTCGATCAACGACATGCGCATCATCGTGCAGCTCGATTCCATCGATGGCGTCGGCAACATCCTCGGGGCCTCATCCCCCTGCTACCTGCGGAACAGCGGAACCGGCACCGGTCTGCCGATCATCTCCTACATGCTGTTCGATACCGCGGACGTCGCGGGACTGGTCTCGTCCGGCAATTTCGGGGATGTGGTGCTCCACGAGATGGGCCACTCCCTCGGCTACGGTACCATCTGGACCATCCAGGGCATGGTCAATACGCTCAGTTCCACGAATCCGTTCTTCACCGGCAGCGCGGCCAACGCCGCCTACCTCAACTCCAACGGCGGCTCCGCCACCGTCACGCCGCCGGCCCAGGGCAATTGCAGCATAGCCAATAACGAGGTCATTCCACGCACCGCGGTGCCGGTCGAGAACAGCGGCGGCGCGGGCACCGCCCTCTCCCACTGGGAGGAGTGCCTGTTCCGGAGCGAAGTGATGTCTGGCTACATCACCGGCAATGTGCGGCCGCTGAGCCTTACCACCGTCGAATCGATGGCGGATCTCGGTTACACAGTGAACCCGAGCGCGGCGGACGCCTTCAACATCAACACCCAGCCGTCGCTCCGGATCGGGCAGCCTGACACACTGCACATCGAGCTCAAGAGCGACGTGCTGCAGATCCCGATGTTCTACCTCGACCAGCAGACCGGCAGGGTGACTCCCGCTCCCCGGCGCTAGGCCGCGGATACCGGCGATTCACGGCGCGGACGGGGTCAATCCCCTTCCGCGCCGCTGTTTTTCACCCGGTTCCGCACACCGTCACCTCTCGCCTGTGCCTCGGATCACCGCCCCGGACCTCATGCCGGGTGCAACTTCTCAGCTGACCCTGGTCTCATTTCGCTACTCCTCCGTGGCCCTGGAGTACTCATGCGGCGCTTCCCTCGCGCGGCGCTGGTCGCGTCCCTGCTGCTGCTCTCATCCTCCGGGCTTGCCGCCCAGCGGGTGGCGAGCCGGAGCGGCGTCTGGCTCGGTGCCGGTCTCGGCCTCGGTTCCGCCCGCCTGTCGTGCACCGTCTGCCGGGCCGGCCGCGACGGCGGCACCTCGGGTTACCTCCGGGTCGGCGCCACGCTGACCCCCCAGCTGCTGCTCGGCGGCGAGGCGCTCGCCTGGTACCACTCCCAGGGGAACATGAGCTTCCTGCTCGGCTCGGTGCAGGCAGTGCTGTTCCTGTATCCCATGCCGAAGAGCGGGTTCTACATCAAGACCGGACTGGGCCTCGCGCAGTATTCGGCCAAGGATCCGGCCAACAAGATCTCCAGTCAGGCACTGGCCGGACAGGTCGGGGTCGGCTACGAGCTGGCCATCGGCCGCACCATGTCGGTCGTGCCCTACGCCAACTTTCTCGGGACGACCGGCGCCGACGTCCGGTTCAATGACACCGTCGCCGGTCTCGGCGCCAAGACCAGTCTCATGCAGGTCGGAGTGGGCTTCACGCTGCACTGACGGCGGCTGCCACCCCCGGTTCCTCACCTGCTCCCTTTGCTCTTCCGGAGGTCCTCATGAGCGCTCTCTCCCGCGCCTGGCGCCGTCTCGTGTCCGGCATCCTGCTCCCATCCACGGCGGTGCTCGCCGGCTGCGGCGACGGCGGCTACTCCGGCACCGGCCCCGTCACGGAAACCGGTCAGGCGGTGCAGTTCGGCACCTGGGTGCCTGGCAACGGGGACACCTGCACCCAGGCCATCCACGACCGCTACTCCGTCGTCGGTCCCGACGGCAAGCGCTACAACACCTGGCATCCGCCGGTGGATCCGGTCACGGGCTGCAGCTTCGGCCACGAGCACGGGCGCGACCCGCGCGGGTCCCACCTCTATCAGCAGGTGGGGCCGATTCCGTTCGGCCTCGCCAACGAGGCGCTGGAGACCTGGGATCCGCAGAACGTCCGGCACGAGGACCACTTCGGGCACAAGATCGACTGGGAGAATGACATCGAGATGGTGCGGCAGGACGGCGTGACCGGAGCGCTCTTCAGCGTGAAGTGCGACGTCCTGGCCAAGCTGCACCAGGGCACGCATTCGAAGGACGCCTTCACCAACAATCTCCACGAGATCGCCTATCACATCCGCTGCAGCGACGGCACCGAGATGCACGTCACGCTGATGTCGGCGATCGGCACGCCGGGCGGCTTCACCCGCACCTGCGACGGGACCCGCGTGGATGTCGGGCCGCCGGTGCCGGCCAACTCCCCCAACGGCGGCGGCCAGCGGGTGATCCCCGACCGCACCTGCGTCGATCAGTACATGCGGGTCGGCGCGGGCCAGAACCCCGATTTCGACCGGGCGCTCCACGAGAGCTGGCAGACCTCAAACAGCGTCCGCACCGAGAACGGCCACACCGTCGCGAGCTTCAATCCCTATTTCCAGGTGTTCCAGCCAAGCCGCTTCTACGATCCGGCCGCGCCCAGCATCACCGGCCGCCCGATCAGCGAATGCGACAGCATGGACCCGAACCGCGTCCGGGACAACAACGATCTCTGCGACCAGTCCACCAGCGACGGAACCCTGACCGGCCTGGCGTTCGATGATCCGCGCTCGAAGTTCAATGGGGTACGGCGCTTCATCGACATCAACGACAACAACATCGACAACAAGGACGGCACCGAGGTCTGGTATACCGATCCGTTCGGCCATAACGCTCGGAAGAGTCCCTTCCCGGGTTCGATCCGCCAGTGGGTGGCCAAGGTGAAGAACAACTACGGCTTCAGCGTCAACGGGCCGGCGATCGGCTTCAACCGGAACTACGGGGCCGCTTCGACGCACGCACCAAATTAGGGCGGTTAGGCGGTTGGGACGTTGGGCGGCTAGACGATTGGGCGCTTGGGGGATTGGAAGACTGGAAGACTGGAAGATTGGGGGTTGGTCGGCTGGCGAGTGCTGTGAGTGGCCGTCCGCCGCGGGGCCGGGCCATTCTGCGCACGCGCCTAACCGCCTAACCGCCTAACCGACCAACCGCCTAATTCCGCCTAACCGACCAACCGCCTAATTCCGCCTGAGCGGAACGTCGGTGTTGGAGACATCGCTGAGCATGAGGATCAGGTCCCGGCCGGTGTACCCGGGCGCCGTGACTCGCACCGATGCGGTACGGCACCGGGTCACCAGATTGCGTTCGTACATCAGTCGGTACTCGCCGCGCTCGTTCGCGAACGTTCCGTAGGCGGTGCCCAGGATCTGCAGCCGGGCACCGGCCACCGGTACCGAAGTTCCCTCGTAGAAGACCCGTCCCGCGATGACCGCCATCCCGGGCGGCAGCGTGGAATCGGGGTGCTCGTCAGGCGGGGCCGAGCAGCCCTCCGAGGGCAGGGGCATCGCGGACTCCCACGGACGGTTGTCGCGTGATCCCGAGACCGGGCCCAGCTTGCTCGACGGACGGCCGAAGATGCGCCGGGCGTCGGCCTCCATGTTGCTCGTCGCCTCGGCCGGGGCGGTCGAGGCGATGACCGTCGGTGGTGGAGGGGCGGAGGCGTGCGTACCCGGGTCTGGCGTCTGCTGGTCGCCCGGATCGGGGCGGGTTGCCGTCTCACGCGGAGTGTTCGGTGGCGCGTTGGGCTCCGGCTCCGGAGTCGGGGTGACCCGCGCCGTGCTCCCCGGGTCTTTCTGCTGGCCGGGAGTGAGGGGGACGGCGGGCGGCAGTTCCTTGGGCGGCTCGGGGCTCGGGGCCGGGCGGCGAGGTGTCGGGACCGGGCGCGGTGGTGCGAAGTCGAGCTGGATCGGGCGTGCAGTTTCCTCCGACGCCGCGCGCCGCTCCGCATCGACCTGTCGCTGGTGGGTGGTCCGCACCACGAAGATCAGCAGCAGGACGTGCAGCACGGCGCTCACCGTGTAGCCGAGTGAGCGTCGCCAGCCAATCGATCCGCTGGGGAGCGTGGTGGAGTAGGCCACCGGACGTTCCTCCAGCAGGCCCGCCTCCCCGGGCATCATCGCGGGAGCTGGCGCTTGAGGATTTTCCCCGAGCCCGTCCTGGGCAGTGCGTCGAGAAACCCGACCCTGCGGGGAAGCTTGAAGGCCGCAAGGAGCGGCCGGCAGAACGCCACCAATTCCTCCTCGGACACTGTCATACCGGGGCGCACCACCACCGCGGCCGATACGACTTCACCCCAGACCGGATCCGGGCTGCCATAGACCGCCGCCTCGAGCACGGCGCCGTGCTGATAAAGGACGTGCTCCACTTCGGTCGAATACACCTTTTCGCCCCCCGAAATGATCATGTCCTTCTTTCGGTCCACGATAGTCACGAAGCCGTCGCCGTCGATCACGGCAAGATCGCCCGTGCGGAACCAGCCGTCGGGCGTGAAGGCATCGGCGGTCGCCTCGGGCCGCCGCCAGTAGCCGGGGGTAACGGTTTCTCCCCTGACCTGTATTTCGCCCACCGCCTGCTCATCGTTGGGCACCGGGACCCCGGCGTCGTCCACCACCCGGAGATCGACGGCGAGGAACGGCCGCCCGGTCTTGGCGCGGTACCGCAACTGCTCCTCCTCCGGCAGCGCCCGGAGGCGGTCGTTCAGCAGGCTCATGGTGAGATAGGGACTGGTCTCGGTCATCCCGTAGGTCTGGACGTACTCGCAGCCGAAGGTCTCCACGATCGCCCGGACGACCGCGGGTGCGATCGGCGCGCCGCCGCTCAGAATCATGCGGAGACTGCGATAGTCGAACCCACTCCGCGCCTCGTGCTTCACCATGAGGTTGAGCATGGTGGGCACCAGGTTGGTGATCGTGACCCGCTCCCGCTCGAAGACGGCCAGGACTTCGCGCGGATCGAACTTCGGAACCATGACGTGCCGGCCGCCGACCCAGGTGATGGCGAAGGTGGCCCAGGCATCGGCCAGGTGAAACATCGGCGCCACATGCGCCCAGCGGTCCCGCTCCGACAGCCCCAGTTCCGCGACCGCTGCCAGCGCATGGACCCAGACATTACGATGGGTCAGCATGACGCCCTTCGGCTGGCCCGTGGTTCCGCTGGTGTAGTACAGATGCGCGAGCGCTTCGGACGGTGTCACTGCGGGGACGAACTCGCTTCGGCTCCGAGTTGCGGGATACCCGATCGCGTCCACCCCGGCGGCAAGCGGGAACGGATCCGCGGCGGAAATCACCGTCTGGAGCCGCCTGCTCCGCCCGGCGATCGACTCCACCAGACTGGCGAATCCCGGGTCCGCGACGAGGGTATCGCTGCCACTGTCGCCAAGGATGAAGCCGAGTTCGTCGGGATGGAGCCGGGTATTGAGCGGGACCAGCACTGCACCGAGTCCCGCGGCCGCGAAATAGCACTCGAGGCAGGGGAGGGTATTGGGAAGCAGGGTGGCGATCCGGTCACCGGGCTGCACTCCGCGGGCACGGAGCAGCGAAGCCAGGGCGTCGACCCGGTCACCGAGTTCGGCGTAGGAAAGCTGATGCCCGCCGTCCACCACCGCCACATTGGCGGGCGAAAGCCGGCGGGCGCGTGCCAGGATACTCCAGAGGCTCATCCCGCGCTCAATAGGTCGAGTCCCAATCCACCTTGGAAGCGCGGCGGCACCGTACGCACATCAGGGTCTCCGGCCGGCCCTCGAATTCCTGTCGACCCGAACAGTCTGGGCAGACAGCATAGGTGGTAACCAGCTTCGGGCCGGCGAGCGTCGGCCGCATCACGCCAGTGCGGATCACGACGCTCCATGTCTCGGGGCGATCCGCGCGGAGCCGGACCTCGTCGGACTGAAAACGCATCACCTGGCGGTCCACCTCGACGAGCACGCCGTCGGGGAATTCCTCCAGCACCGGATACCATGCACCTCGGCGGAGCACATCGGCCAGTCCGGGCGCCCCAGTTGCCCATCCCCGGATGGTCGCGGACTCGCCGGAGCGGCGGTTGGGTGGCATGGTCATCCTAAATACTACAGCCGCACCGCCTGCCGGGGGTACCCTCCCCGGTCCTGCCTCCTGCGGAGGGGCGAGACGGCGGGTAGATTGGAGCTGCCATGACCGAGCCTGCTTCCCTTTCCGGCGCTGCCACGCGCCAGCTCGCCGATATCCTGCTCGCGCTTGCGGGAGCAGTGCACCGGCTGCGCATCATGCCCGATGGCGACCCCGGCACCACCTCGGCCCTCGCCGGGCTGGAGCGCCTGCTCGATGCGGCGCTGACAGGGCGGGACCGGCTGACGGTGGAAGTCGGGACGGTGCAGCTGCTCGTCGATGGGATGGAGACCAACCCCGACTTCGAGCCGCTCCGCGATCTGGCAATCCACCTCAGGGAAGCCGGCGTCGGCGCGATCGATTTCCTTCCTGGTGTCACGTCCGTGGAACTCGGGATCGGCCTGGGGGCGGTCGCCGGACCGAACTACAGCGTGTCATGGCCCGCGACGGCGCATCTCCTCCTGCGGCCGCTGCTACTGCGGCCTTCGCCAGGCTCCGATCCGTGGCTCATCCTCGAGCGGCTGGTGCTGGATGACGAGGAACGCGCCGTCGCGCAGCGCGATCCGCGGGAGATCGCCATCGCGCTCGAGCTGCATCCCGCTTCCCAGGCTTGGGACGAGCGAGTGCTCGACCGGCTGGTCGCCGTCACCCGGGCCGCAGCGACCGAACCGGAAGGTTGTGAGGCGCTGACGGCACTGCTCATGCTGCTTCCCGCCTCGACCCTGCGTCGGCTGCTGCGACCGTCGGCCGCCTCCGCCGCACAGCGGGCATTCGTCCAGGATGCCGCCGCCCTGGTTCCGCCTCGCGTTGCCCTCCGGATCCTCCAGGCGATGGCGCCCGGCCGGGAGGCACAGCTGACCGCGCCGGCCCTGCGGGTCCTCGCTCGACTCGCCAGGCGGGCGGAGCATCCCGGACACATCGCGGCACGGCGTGCCCTCACCGAAGAACTTCGCCGACTGGCTTCGGGCCCGGCGGCCGAGGAGTTCCCGTCTTCCGTCGCTCGCCTCGCGCCTGAGCCGGAACGGGTGCTCAAGCTGGCACTCGAGAGTGGCATCCTCGAACCCGGCACCCTGGTCGCCGCGGACCGGATGATCGCCCGCCGTCAGGTCTCGCCACTGCTCGCGCTGCTCGACACCGTCCCGCGTGAGGACCCGGTCGCACGGGCACTGCGGGGACGGGTCTTCCATCCCCAGACGGTGCGGGTCCTGCTCGGGGCCTCGCCGGTCGATCTCGACGCCCTCGACCGGCTCATTCCCGCCGCGGGCATCGAGGCGGCGCCGGCCCTGCTCGATGCGCTCGCCGAGTCCCGGGAGCGGCGGGTCCGGCTGCGCCTCCTCGATCTCCTTGCGCGCTATGGCAACGCGATCGGCCCGATCGCGACCGACCGCATCGACGGCATGCCCTGGTACTTCCAGCGCAATGTGCTCTCGTTGCTCGGCCGGATTCCCGATCTGCCGCCGTCATTCCGGCCGGTGGGAATGATCGGCCACCGCGATCCACGGGTGCGGCATGAGGCCATTGCGCTCACGATCGCGGATCCCGAACTGCGCGAGCGCGGCCTCGCCGACGCGCTCGACTCCGGGTACGAACCCACCCTGCGCCTCGCCTTCACGGCGCTCGCGGAACGCTGCCCGCCGGACTTTGCACCGCGGCTCATCGGACGCGTGGCCGATCCCGCGCTCGACCCGGAACTGCGCGCGCTCGCCGTCACCGCCCTGGCGCAGATCAACGATCCGGTCGTGCTCCGCGTGCTGCGCCGGCTCGTCGTCGCCCGCGGCATCGCCGGGCTCGGTCGCCTCGCCCCGAAGAGTCCGCCCATGCTCGCCGCCCTGCGGGGACTCGCGACGCACTGGCACAGCCATCCCAAGGTCGGCCCGCTCCTCGAAACGGCGCGGCAGTCGCGGGAACCCGAAGTGAAGGACGCGGCCCGGGCGCCCGGTCGCCGCTCGGCACCGACCCAGCCACGCCCGGTGCCCTGATGCAGCACGCCCCGCGCTTCCTCAGGGCCCTCGGCCATGCGCTTGCGGTCCGCCAGGACGGCTTCACCGATGTCGCGATCCGGCGCAGCGCCGACGAGATCTGCGCGCTTCGCCTGACAGAACTGCTCCTGGTCGATCCCCGCCCGCGCTTCGGCTTTTCCCGGGATGGCGTGGCGTATGGCGCCCTCCCGCTGGCCGAGTTCGAGGAGTGGCCCTGGGCTGCCCGGTTCGCCAGGCGAGGCATCGCCGACCTGGAAATCACCGGTACCCCCGCGCCGGCCGCGCTCGCCGCCTTCCTGGACTACGCCGCCGGGCTGATGCCGGAGGGAGGACTGGGACCACGCCTCGCCCCCGACGGGCTTCGCTGGGGACCTTCGCTCGCTGACGAACCTGCCGATGCCGACGCACCGTATCCGCTGAGCGATGAACTGGGCGTCATCCGCCTGCTGTTTGCCGCCGCCGAACGGGGCGAGCGCCTGCCGCTGGGGGACGTCCACGCCGTCGTCGCCTCTCTCGGCGCCCTGCTGGCGGACGAGCCGGGCGCGCCGCTTCCGCTGGTGCAGGTGTTCGACCGCGAGGCGTACCAGCCGGCACACGCGATCAACACCGCGCTGCTGGCGCTGCGCGTGGCGGATGCCTTCGGCCTCGGACCCGATGAACGTCGGGAGTGCGGACTCGCGGCGCTGCTGCACGACATCGGGATGGCTCGGCTCCCCGCCGAGCTGATGAGCGCCGATCGCTTCACCGGCACCGACCGGGCGCGGGTACGCGGGCATCCGCTCGAGGGGGCGCGGCTGCTGCTTCGGCATGGCGAGGCGATGGAGACCGCCGCGGTCGTCGCCTACGAGCATCACCTCCGTCAGGACGGGGCGGGCTACCCGCGACTCAACTACCCGCGCGAGGCGCATCTGCTGAGCCGGGTGGTAGCCGTCTGTGACGCATTTGACGCGCTGCTGGCCCCGCGCCCCGACCGCGCGCCCCGTGATCCGGCCTCGGCGCTTCTCGAACTGGAGCGCAGCGCGGTCACCCAGTTCGATCCCCGGGTCGTCTCCGCCTTCAGCGAGGTGATGATGCGGGCGGCTGCCGCCGGCGGCATCAGCTTGACATCACGACTGACCTGATCGTATTTGCGGACAGCAGAGAATTTCCCTGCTGCAACCCGCCGCCGAGTATTGTATGACCGAAGCCAGGACCCTTCCCGCCGTCACTCCGATCGAATCCCGCGGCTACGCCAGGCCCGATGTCCTCGTCTCGACCGACTGGGTGGCCGCCCATCTCGGTGACCCCTCCGTCCGCATCCTCGAGTCGGACGAGGACCTGCTGCTCTATGAGATCGGCCATGTCCCCGGCGCCCTCAAGATCGACTGGGTAACCGACCTCAACGACCCCGTCACCCGTGACTACCTCGATCGCGAGCGGTTCCAGCGGCTGCTCCGTGCCAAGGGCATCAACGCCGACACGACGATCGTGTTCTACGGGGACAAGAACAACTGGTGGGCGACCTACGCGTTCTGGGTCTTCCAGCTCTTCGGCCTGACCAGGCTCAAGCTCATGGATGGCGGCCGGGCGAGATGGGCAGACGAGGGAAGAGAGCTGACGACGGATGTGCCGA
Organism: uncultured Gemmatimonadales bacterium; assembly: GCA_963817435.1. GTDB lineage: Bacteria > Gemmatimonadota > Gemmatimonadetes > Gemmatimonadales > GWC2-71-9 > JADJOM01. Next base: position 424,848 of record CAWFNY010000002.1, on the reverse strand, counting down.
GCTATCCGGCCGGCAACATCACGGTGGGCGAGCGGAACGACAGCGCGATCCGCGCCTTTCGGGACGACGTGCTCGCGCATCTGGAGACCAAGGGCCAGCTGGTGGACGTGCGCAGTCCGGAGGAGTTCCTGGGCACGCGGCTGCACATGCCCGACTATCCCAACGAAGGGGCGATGCGCGGCGGGCATATTCCCGGCGCGAAGTCGGTGCCCTGGGCCCGTGCCGTCAATCCCGACACCCACTGCTTCCGCCCGGCGAACGAACTCACCCGACTCTATGTCGAGGAGCAGGGGCTCAAGCCGGAGCACGAGACGATCGCCTACTGCCGCATCGGCGAGCGGTCGTCCCATACCTGGTTCGCGCTGACCTATCTGCTCGGTTTCAGGAAGGTGCGGAACTACGATGGGTCGTGGACGGAGTGGGGCAACGGCGTCAGGCTGCCCATCGAGAAGTGATGCGGGGCATTGCCGCAGGCGCGCAGGGCCGTGCCCGCCTGCGGTAATTCCTCTGCCTACGCTAATTCCCCCGCCATCCGTTTTATCCGGCCCACCATGGCGGTCAGGCCGTGCATCCGGGTCATCCCCAGCGCCTCCGTGAGCCCGAGCTGATCCAGCAGGTCTCCGGGGAGCGCCTGCGCCTCGGCCACGCTCGCGCCGTTCAATCCCTTCGTCAGCAGCGACACGAACCCCCGGACAGTCGGCGCTTCACGCGGGGCGTCCGCGTGCAGGACCACGCCTCCGTTGGCCAGCTCCATGAACAGGAACACCGGTGACTGGCATTCCGGGACGCGATTCAGCCCATGGTCCCGTGCCGCGTGGTACTTCTCGGGGAGGGGAGGCAGCTTCTTGCTGTAGTCGAGCAGCAGCTCGAGCCGCGTCTGCTTGTCGGAGGCCTTGAAGCGGCGGACGATCTTGTCGAGGGCTTCGGTCATGACCGAAAGCTAAGTCCCCGCCGCACCCGGTACAGGCACTGGTGGAGACTCGCGTTCCCGCCAGACCTCACTCCTCTTCGACCTCCACTGCGTCCGCCAGCTCCTCGATGAGGCCCTGCAGGTCGAGGCCGTGCGCCTGGGCCACGAGGCCGAGCGTCTTCGTGCCGCCACAGCAGAGGTCGATGCCGTGCCGCGCGAAGACTGGCATCGCCGCCGGCCACTGTTCGACGATGTGGGCCACGGTCATGTCCGGCTGAATCGAGGTATGGATCGTCATGCGGGTCCTCTCCTGGTGCGTCCCACGAGTGCGAGACGAAGGTGATGCGCGGTGGTGCTGAGGATCGAGCCGAGGAGGAGCAGTGCTCCCCCTCGAGCCAGTTGCTGGTTCGAGGTGACGAACCCGATGGTGAGCAGGCCGAGTCCGGTTGTGTGCAGTGCCACCGTCACCCATCCGAGGATCGGCAGCACCATCTGCGGCAGCGCGGGCGTCCCCGGCTGCCCCGCGCGGGCGGCGAAACGGTGGTGCCACGTGAGTGTAGGCAGCACCCGATACGACACTCCGAGAATGAATGCACTCAGCCACCCGAGGAGCAGCAGCGCCACGTAGGCGATGAGGATGCCGCCGGCGCGTGGTCCGCGCGCGATCGCGATGCATCCCATCGGTAGCGCGAGTGCCAGCCAGCCCAGCGCGGTGAGGGTGAGCGTTGTCGCGGGATCCAGCGCGCGGCGCGCGCGGCCCCGGTACCATCGGAGCGACAGCCAGAGGAAGATGAGTGCGCCCGCGACCATCGCCGCCGCGCCGCCGAGCGCGAGCCAGCGGATGCCGGCGATCTCACCCGCGGCGAACAGCACGGTGCCGCTGGCGAGGATGCGTGGCAGGGCGCGGTGCGGCCACGCCGGTGCATCGATGGTTCCAAGGAACATCGGGAGCATCCGGCTCCCGAGCCCCGCCACGGTCATCGAGGCGAATCCCACCGCGCCAAAGTGGAAATGCGCCGCGAGCAGCGGGAGCCTCGGCGTCGTCCACCAGCCCAGCGCGTCCCCGATCCGGGCACCGCCGATCAGCATCGCGAAGCCGAGGCCCATGTGGGCGTACGAGATGTAGATGCCGAGCTGGCGGTTGCGGCCCGCCTTGCGGTTCTGGGGCAGGAAGTTCCACGCCACGCCGTAGAGCGCCGCGAAGAGCAGCGTCCAGCCGGCGCTCTGCACGAGGCGGGAGCCGAGCAGCAGTCCGCAGGCGAGCATTGCGGTGCCTGCGACTTGCGCCGCGAACGAGAAGCGGGCGACACGGAGACTCCTCGCGGCGACGCCGAGCATGGCCGGGAAGATCTGGTAGAGCACCCCCATGATGATGGTGGTGATCCATCCGAGCGTGAACAGATGCGTCAGCCCGAGTGCCCGCGGATCGAGAAAGCTCCCCGACGCGAGCACCGGCGCGAGCCAGACGAGTCCGGCAGTGCCGAGAATCGCCCAGCCGAAGCCGGCGGCGAAGTGGCCGGCGATGATCGGAAACGGTGGCGGGCCGGGCTGTGCCAGTGGCAGGCTGCGGCTGGCGGCGGCTGCCGAGGGCGGGGTGGAGCGGCGTTGCGGGTCGGTCATGTTCCGGTCCGGGCGTGCATGGACCGGATAATATCATCTGCCGATGATGATTCAATGAAGAAACGATTAGAGGCGGGGGATCTCCCCGCCTCCGACCGTCGTCTGCGAACGGAGCTGCGCTCAGGCCTTCTTGGTCAGGGCGCCGCTCATCTTGCCTGACAGGAGTCCGAACAGTGCGCCGACCACCATCGAGACGGCCACGGCGATGAGGGCGTTCTGCTTGGGGCTTGTCGACATAAGGCTGTCTTTGGTGAGATTGGCGCCGCCGCCGCCGAGCAGGAAGGCGAAGACGCTGGCGTAGCCGTAGACGCTCGCCGGAATCGTGGCGAGTGCCTTGACGTGCGCCGCGAGACAGAGCGCGAGGACCGTGGCGCCCACCACGACGCCGGCCCAGAGCGGCATGCCCAGGGTGTCGCCCATGGGTACCGACACGAGGATGAGCGCGGCCACCCAGGCCACGATCGCACCGAACACGTTGCAGACGATCGTGTTCTTCAGTGCCTCGTTGTTGCCGCCGGTGGCGAAGTAGCAGCCCCACGCGATGAACGCGGCCCAGATCAGGTAGCTGGTCAGGAACTTGAGGAAGACGAAAGTGGCGACCCCCCCCAGGATCCCGATGCTCAGCGACAGCGCGACGAGTTGCGACATGGTCAAGCCTCCCTTGTGCTGATAGGGTGCGACGGCGACTTCCCGCGTGATGTGGGCTGGAACCGGTGAGGCGTGACCGATTTACGGCGAAGGCCGGTCGCTGTCAAGCGGCCGGCCCTCTGAGTGTACTTGATCCAGTACGCAGCGCTGTCAGAGGATCTCCTGACGTCGGCTGACAAGCTGGCGTCACATGTTGTCGACGACGGCCTTGCCGAACTCCGAGCACTTGAGCAGCGTCGCGCCCTGCATCTGGCGCTCGAAGTCATACGTGACCCGCTTCTGCCCGATGGTCTTCTCGAGACCCTGGATGATCAGGTCGGCGGCCTCGCTCCATCCCATGTAGCGGAACATCATTTCCCCGGAGAGGATCACCGAGCCGGGATTCACCTTGTCCTGGTTGGCGTACTTGGGCGCCGTGCCGTGGGTCGCCTCGAAGATCGCGTGCCCGGTGATGTAGTTGATGTTGGCGCCAGGGGCGATCCCGATCCCGCCGACCTGCGCGGCGAGTGCGTCGGAGATGTAGTCCCCGTTGAGGTTGAGCGTGGCGAGCACGTCGTATTCCGCCGGCCGGGTCAGGATCTGCTGCAGCATGGCGTCGGCGATGACGTCCTTCACGATCACGCCCCCCGGCAGGCGGCACCACGGCCCGCCGTCGATCTCCACCGCGCCGAATTCCTGCTTGGCGAGCTCGTAGCCCCAGTCGCGGAACGCTCCCTCGGTGTACTTCATGATGTTGCCCTTGTGCACCAGGGTGACGCTCTTCTTCTTCTGCGCCACGGCGTACTGCAGCGCCGAGCGGATCAGCCGCTTGCTCCCCTCTTCCGAGACCGGCTTGATGCCGATGCCGCTGGTGGCGGGGAAGCGGATGGTGCTCACGCCCATCTGGTCGATCAGGAACTTGATGAGCTTCTGGGCCTGCTCCGATTTCGCCTTGAACTCGATGCCGGCGTAGATGTCCTCGGTGTTCTCGCGGAAGATGATCATGTCGACCAGCTCGGGCTGCTTCACGGGGCTCGGCACGCCGGTGAACCAGCGGACCGGGCGGACGCAGGCATAGAGGTCGAGCTTCTGGCGCAGCGCCACGTTGAGCGAGCGGAAGCCGCCGCCGACGGGCGTGGTGAGCGGGCCCTTGATCCCGACGAGGTAGTAGTCGATCGCGCGCAGCGTGTCGTCGGGCAGCCAGCTGTCGAGCTTGTCGCGCGCCTTCTCCCCGGCATAGACCTCGAACCACTCGATCTTCCGCTTGCCGCCGTAGGCCTTCGCCACCGCGCCGTCGAACACCACCTGCGAACCCCGCCAGATGTCGGGACCGGTGCCGTCGCCTTCGATGAAGGGAATGATCGGGTGATCGGGGACGCGGAGCGCGCCGTTGACCATGGTCATCGCCTCGCCCCGGGTGGGCGCGACGAGGGCATCGAATTTCGGAGGAGTGGGCATGGGTTCGATTCGGGAGTAAGTTGAAAACAATATACCATGGGCGCCTACCCCAATCCCGACCCGCTTCAACCCCTTCGCGACTCCCTGGCCCGGCAGGGGAGGGTGACCGATGCCGCGCGGGGCATCCTCGCGGTCTTCGATGCCCATCAGGCCCAGTTCCGCCTCATCACCCGCCGCGCCGAGGCGCGCTTCCTCCTGCGTGACTGGCGCGGCGGCCAGCAGGACGCGGCCGAGCGCCTGACACTCTACCGGCAGTTCGTGAGCTGGTGCGTGCAGGATCTTCGCAAGTCGCTCGGCGACTCGACCGGGGACATGCCGCTGTGGGTCGCGCTCCGCCAGGCCTACGCCCGCGAGGCCGCGCCGCGCCTCGATGCCGAGCTGGCCTTCACCTTCTTCAACTCCGTCGTACGGCAGGTGCTCCGGGCCGTCGGTCCCGAGGCCGGCGTCTACTTCGATGACCGCGACTTCCAGGAACTCCGCCCGCTGACGTCGGCGCAGTCACTCCGCGTCCATGCGGGCGGACGGACATTGGAGGCGATGATCCGCGAGCTCCTGGCGGATCTGCCGTTCGCCACCCGCTACCCCGGCCGCGACGCCGATGCCCTGCTGATCGCTCGGGTCCTCGCCGAGGACCTGGCCCGGCAGCCCCGGCCGGCGACCCTCGAGAGCATCGAGATGGTCGGGGTGCCATTCTACCGGAACAAGGGCGCCTACCTCATCGGACGGGTGCGTACCAGCGAGGGCGTCCTGCCCCTGGTGCTCGCGATCGTGCATGATGGCGGCGGCATCCGCGTGGACGCGGCCCTCACCTCGGCGGACGAGATCAGCGTGGTCTTCTCGTTCACCCGATCCTACTTCCACGTGGAGATGGACTGTCCCCGGGCGATGGTCGAGTTTCTCCGCTCGCTGATGCCGCGCAAGCCCCTCGAGGAGCTCTATACCTCGATCGGCTACCACAAGCACGGGAAGACCGAGCTGGTGCGGGCGCTGCTCCGGCACATGGAGGCGCACGACGCGCGCTTCGTCGTGGCGGAAGGGGACAAGGGGCTCGTCATGGCGGTATTCGCCCTGCCCAGCCTCAATGTGGTCTTCAAGATCATCAAGGACCGCTTCGGACCGCCCAAGCAGACCACCCGGCAGCAGGTGATGGAGAAATACCACCTGGTCTTCGTGCGCGACCGCGTCGGGCGGCTCGCCGACGCCCAGGAGTTCGAGGGCCTCGCCTTCGACCGGGCCCGCTTCGCGCCGGACCTGATGGAGGAGCTCGGCGCGGAGTGCGCCGACACCGTACGGGTGGAGGGCGAGCAGGTGGTCATCCGGCATCTCTATACCGAGCGGCGGGTCACGCCGCTCAACCTCTATCTCCGCCAGGTGGGCGAGGCTCGTGCCATCGACGCGGTGCTCGACTACGGCCAGTGCATCAAGGATCTCGCCGCCGCCAACATCTTCACGGGCGACATGCTGCTCAAGAACTTCGGCGTCACCCGCAACGAGCGGGTGATCTTCTACGACTACGACGAGCTCTGCCTGCTCACCGAATGCAACTTCCGCGACATCCCCCAGGCCCGGCACGACGAGGACGAATACAGCGCCGAGCCGTGGTTCTCGGTCGGAGAGCACGACATCTTCCCCGAGGAGTTCCGGGCCTTTCTCACCCTTCCGGGCCGGATCGGCGAGGCCTTCATGGCCGCGCATGGCGACCTTCTGAGCGCCGACTACTGGCGCCGCATGCAGCGGCTGGCGGAGGTGGGTGAAGTCGTGGACATCTTCCCCTACAAGGCGAGCCGGCGGCTCCGGTCACTCGCGTCGCATCCTCGGGATGTCAGTTGAGGACCTGAGTCGGCTATAATTCCCCGCCTCATGTCCATCCTTTCTGTCTCCAGCGTCCAGATCCAGTACGGCGCCGATGTCCTTCTCCGCGATGTCACCTTCTCCGTCGAGCGGGGTGAGCGCTGGGGCATCATCGGCCGCAACGGCAGCGGCAAGACCTCGCTCTTCCGCATCATCACCGGCGACCTCGCCCCCGAGAAGGGCGGGGTGAGCCGCACGCCCGGCCTCAAGGTCGCGCTGCTGGATCAGCACCGCGGCTTCGGCGGCGCGAGCACCGTCTGGGAGGCCGCCTGCGCCGCCTTCTCCGATCTGCTGGAGCTGGAGCGGTCGCTCGAAGTGCAGGGGCACGCGCTCGGCGAGATGGGGGACCGTTCCACCCCCGAGATGCTGGCGAAGTACGACCGCGACCTCGAACGCTACGGCCGCGAAGGCGGCTACGAGGTGCAGGCCCGGGTCTCCGCCGTGCTGCACGGACTCGGCTTCGATCCCGAGGCCGCGCACCATCAGCCGCTCGCGAACCTGAGCGGCGGCGAGCGGGGCCGGCTCGGACTGGCGAGCCAGCTCGTGGCCCCGGCCGACGTGCTGCTGCTCGACGAGCCGACCAACCACCTCGATCTCGAAACCACCGAGTGGCTGACCGACCACCTCAAGGGGCTCAACGCCGCGGCGCTGATCGTCAGCCACGACCGGGCCTTCCTCGACGCGGTGGCGCATCACATCCTGCATCTCGAGGCCGGGACCGCCAGCGCCTACGACGGCGGCTATTCCGACTTCGTGCGCCTGCGCGACGAGCGCCGCATGTCGCAGCAGCGCGCCTACGACAAGCACTCGAAGGTTGTCGCCAAGGAAGAGGACTTCATCGCGCGCAACATCGCCGGCCAGAAGACGGCGCAGGCGAAGGGACGGCGGCGGAAGCTCATGCGCATGCCGCGGCTCTCGCCGCCGCCGGGCGAGTACGGCGCGATGGCGGTGCGCTTCAAGTCGGAGGGGCGCGGCGGCGACCAGATCCTGATCACCGACAAACTCAGGGTGATGGTGGGCGACCGGGTGCTGCTCGACAACTTCTCGGCCTCGGTGCGCCGCGGCGACGTGCTGGGGCTCATCGGGCCCAACGGGGCGGGGAAGAGCACGCTGCTCGCGACGATTCTCGGCGAGCGCAGCGCGCAGGGTGGCACGGTGCGCATCGGCGAGTCCACCGCGATCGCCTCCTACCGCCAGGACCTCGAGCAGGTGCCGAAGGAGAAGGCGCTCTTCGACATCATCCACGACCTGCGCCCGATGTGGACCCGCGGCCAGGTGATGGATCACCTCGGCCGCTACGACTTCTCCGGCGACGAGACCCTGCGGAAGGCGGGCTCGCTCTCCGGCGGCGAACTCGCACGCGTGGCGCTCGCGATGATGACGCTGGCGCACGCCAACGTCCTGGTCTTCGACGAGCCCACCAACCACCTCGATGTCGAATCGATCGAGGCGCTCGAGGATGCCATCGAGGAATACGAGGGCACCGTCATCCTGGTGAGCCACGACCGGGCACTCCTCCAGGGGCTCTGCACCCGGGTATGGGCGCTCGAACACGCCCACATCACCGACTACGACGGCAGCTTCAGCGAGTGGGAGGCGGCGCGGGACGAACGCCGCCGCGCCGCCGCCGCGCAGGCGAAGGAAGAGGAGAACCTCCGCCGGGCCCGCGAGAAGAAGTCGGGGCAGAAGGCGTCAGGCGGCAGGCAGGACACCCGGAAGGCGCAGCAGGCGGAGACCCGCAACGTGAAGCGGGCGCTCGAGCAGGCGGAGGCGCGAGTCCACACCCTCGAGGGTCGTTCGCACGAACTCGACGCGGAGCTCGCCGATCCCCGGCTGTACGAGACGGCCGACGGCACCGCGCGCGCGAAGCAGCTCGCGGTGGAGCTCGAGCGGGTGAAGCTCGAGCTGGAGAGCGCCTACGCCGAATGGGAAGCGCGGGGCGCGGAGCTCGAGAAGCTGGAGCGCTAGCATGGGCAGTCCAGGGCACGGTCCGTCCCGGGGCACCGCGCGGCTCGAGATTCTCGGGGCGGCGCTGCTCTTCTCCACCGGCGGCGCCGCCATCAAGGCGGCGCAGTTCACCAGCTGGCAGGTGACAGGACTCCGCTCCGGCATCGCCGCGATCGCGGTCTGGCTGCTGATCCCCGCCGCGCGCCAGATCCGGCGCGAGGGACTCGGCGTGACCGTGATGGTGGCCCTCGCCTATGCGGCGACCCTCACCCTGTTCGTGCTGGCGAACAAGCTGACGACGGCGGCCAACACCATCTTCCTGCAGTCCACCGCGCCGCTCTACATCCTGCTGCTCGGTCCGCTCCTGCTGAAGGAGTCCATCACCCGGCGCGATCTCGCCTTCATGGCTGCGGTCGGGCTGGGCATGGCCTTCTTCTTTCTCGGCCGGCAGACGAGCTTCGCCACCGCGCCCGATCCGCTCAAGGGGAATATTCTCGCCCTCCTCTCCGGGGTGACCTACGCGGCGCTGCTGCTTGGGCTCCGCTGGATGGGGACCCGCGGCGGCTCTCCCGCGGCCGCGGTGGCGATCGGCAATCTGCTCGCCTTTCTGCTCGCCGCGCCCAGCATGTTCCCGTTAGGCGCCCATGGCGCAACCGACTGGGCAGTCGTCGTCTACCTCGGCGTCTTCCAGATCGGGCTAGCGTACTATCTCCTCACCCGCGGGATCCCCCACGTCCCCGTCTTCGAGGCCTCGCTGCTGCTGTTCCTCGAGCCGGCGCTCAATCCGTTGTTTGCGTGGCTGGTGCACGGGGAGCGCCCCGGCCCCTGGGCGCTGGCGGGCGGCGCGCTCATCATGAGCGCCACGCTGGTGAAGGCCTGGCGCGACAGCCGGGAGCCGCGGGCCTCCATGCCCGCGGCCGTGCCGGGGCAAATCCCATGAGCGCTCTCATCGAGACCGTCCGGGTCCGCGGCGGCGTGGCTCCCCTCTGGTATCTCCACCTCCGCCGGCTCGTGGCCAGCTGTCAGACTCTCGGCATCCCGTTTCCGGGCGCGTTCGAGGTCCCCGAGGGCGGCGCCGATAGGGTGCACCGCCTGGAAGTCGGTCCGGGTGGCGTCGAGGTCACGAACCGCGCCGTCGGGCCGGTCACGCCCGTGGGCCTCCACACCAGCGCCGTCCCGCACCGGCCGTATCGCCACAAGACCACCGACCGCGCGCCGTTCACGCGGGCGGCGGAGGAGGCGCGAGTCGCGGGAGCCGATGACGCGCTCTTGCTCACTGCGGAGGGCGAGGTCGCGGAGGCCACGATCTGGTGTCTCTTCTGGTGGGAGGGCGACACCCTCTGCGCGCCGGCACTCGGCCTCGGGATCCTTCCCGGCGTCTCCCGGATGCGGATCGCGGAACTCACCGGGCCGGTGGCGGAGCAGCGCGTCGGCCGGCGGGCGCTGGCGGGCAAGCCGCTCTTCGTGACCAACGCGGTGCGCGGGGTGGTGGAGGTGGCCACGATCGACCGGATCGGAGTGCCCAAACACCCCGGGACTGCCGTGCTCCAGGAGCGGTTCTGGACTTGACCCATGGTCGGCCGCTCGATAGCTTCTCCGGGCTCCGGGTCAGGGCTAAAAGCGACCCCGTGGTGGTTGTAGCTCAATCGGTTAGAGCGCCGGACTGTGGCTCCGGAGGTTGCGGGTTCGATCCCCGTCAGCCACCCTGGAACTCCGAGTTGTAGGTCCGTAGCTCAATTGGTAGAGCACCGGTCTCCAAAACCGGGGGTTGGGGGTTCGATTCCCTCCGGGCCTGTGTTGGTTGGACGCTGTACGAGCCGCTATCGTCTAGAGGCCTAGGACACAGCCCTCTCAAGGCTGGAACACGGGTTCGAATCCCGTTAGCGGTACTGGGGTGGGCTCCCAACGGCCCCATCGTCTATCGGTTAGGACGCGACCCTTTCAAGGTCGAGAGACGGGTTCGACTCCCGTTGGGGCTACTGGAAAAAAGCTGGACGGGCTTCGCGGTCCGTCGCACACGCGGCGCTAGCTCAATTGGCAGAGCAAGTGACTCTTAATCACTAGGTTGTAGGTTCGATTCCTACGCGCCGCACTGGCTGCAAACGCTGTCCACCGATCGCACACGGGCCGCTCCTCGGAGCGGCCCGTTCTGTTGTGTTCCTGCTCCCATTACCCCGCCCTGCGATCCGAATCTCCTGGCATTCATGAATGCCAGGCGAACCTTTCCGGTGACAACTTGTCCGCGAGCGGCATCACAAAAAACTCTTGACAGACATTCCGAAAAGCGCTATCTCGATTCGGTACACACCATGAAATGCCGATCACGCGGCTGGATGTCACTAGGCGCGCCAGGACGCTGGAGCAGCCACAGCCGTTAGGCGTTGCGGTACATGCCGTGACGCCTGCAGTTCTAATCAACCGCTCGCGAATGCGACAGGCCGCTGTCGCTCCCTCTCGCGAGCACCCCGAGCAGCACGTCCCAATCTCGCAGGTGCGCCACGGACGGCGCACCACGCCGCATCGCCGGTTCGGCGAGCCCGTTTCGATGGGTCGTGTCATGTTGTGACCCCGTGTGTTGTCCATGTTGCGTACCGCACACCTCAGGAGGCGGTATGACCGGCTGGTCGGTAACGAGCAGGACCTGGCAGGGATGGATTCGACGGAGTGCGGTGCTGCTGTGCGGCGTGCTGAGCGTGGGACTGATATCGACGCTCGCGGCGAGTTCCGGTGCGGGCGGCCCCGCCACGGTTGCGGCGTCGGGTAGCGCCAGATCCGCCGGCCGCGTGGCGTATGCGGCCTATGTCGCGGCGAACGGCGGGGTCCTCCCGGCCGGCGCGCGCGTGGATCTGTCCGCGCACCGTGAGGCGGCCATTCCGGCCTTCGCCAGAAAGTACAACATGCCGTGCTCGGCCTGTCATACGGCGTGGCCAGAGCTGAATGCCTTCGGGCAGACATTCAAGGACAACGGCTACCAGCTCGGCAACGACCGCGATTCCCCCATCTGGCTCAACCCCTCCTACATCCCGTTCGCAATCCGCACCACCCCTGGATGGCGGATGGAGCGCACCACCCATCAGCCGGTGGACGACGGATCCGGCGGGACCGTGGAGAAGACCATCACCCAGTCGGGCTTCGACATCTCCGGCGCCGACCTGCTGATGCTGGGCACCCTCTACAAGAACATCACCTTCGGGTTCGTTCCCACGGTCGCGGACGGCGAAGGGGTCGGCATCGAGACGGCCTTCGTCCGCTTCGACAACCTGTTCAAGTCCCGCTGGGCGAATCTCAAGGTCGGCAAGTTCGAGCTGGACAACATGCTCTCCGAAAAGCGGACCATGATGCTGTCCAGCAACGGCACCTTCTACCAGACCTATCACTTCGCCCCGGTGGGCTCCGCCAGCAACTTCGGTCTGGGCGACAACCAGATCGGTGCGGAGTGGCTGGGACATTCGGCGAACAGTTACACCCGCTTCAGCGTCGCCGTGCTCGGCAGCGTCGACGGCACCCCGGGGCTCCCCTCGGGCAAGAGCTACGACGGCTCGGTCACCCTGAGTCAGGCGTTCGACGCGGGCAAGCTCGGCCTCGAGCGGATCGGCCTCTATGGCTACGTCGGCCAGCGACCCACCACCTTCGAGACCACCAACGGCGGCGACCCGGTGCCCGGCACCGGAACCAACAACAAGTCGTTCTACCGCGTCGGAGCGGTCGGGGACTTCTTCCTCGGCAAGCTCGAATTGATTCCGCTCTACATGCACGGCTCCGACAGCAAGGACCTCGCCGGCGGAACCCGCAGCGCCACCTGGAACAGCGGGCTCCTCGAGGCACACTACTACGTCAGTCCCCAGCTGGTCTTCACCCACCGCAGCGAACTCATCCGGATGTCACGGCAGGCGCTGTCGGCGACGCCGAGCAAGCTGGGGAACATCGACGCGTTCACGTTCGGCTACCGCTGGTATCCGATCATGTTCAGCCGGGCCGGGCTTGCCATGGTGGGGGAAGTGTCGTTCACCAAGACGGTCGGGATGATGCCGCTGAGCGGAGACGGGGTCGGACTCGACCCGCTCTCGCCCACCACTCCCGTGCGGAGCACCAGCGTGCTCCTCGCATTCGACTTCGACTTCTGAGAGGAGGCCTCGCATGACAACGCGCAATGCACCGGCGGTACTCGTCTCGGGATTCGGTCTGCTGCTGGCACTGTCGGGCGTGGCGCCGCTCTGCGCCCAGGACGCCGTGGTGGGCGGGGTGCACGGCAGTGCCGCCGCGGGCAAGGAGCAGTACCGCCGCTACTGCGTCGGCTGTCACGGCCAGGCGGGGGACGGCAACGGGGAGAACGCGCAGTGGATCGAGCCAAAGCCCCGCGACTTCACCGCCGCCACCTTCAAGTGCCGGTCGACCCCGACGGGAACGCTGCCGACTGACGAGGACCTGTACCACTCGATCTCCCGCGGGTTCGTGACCACCAACATGCCGCCCTGGGCACCGCTGACCCGGCAGACCCGGGTGGATCTGGTGGCGTACATCAAGTCATTCTCCACCCGCTGGAAGACCCAGGGCGCGGGGACGCCGATCACGATTCCCGCGGAGACCCCCGCGACCATGGAGAGCATCCTCCACGGGCGGGAGCTGTTCCAGAAGATGGAGTGCTGGAAGTGTCACGGGCCGGCGGGACACGGGGACGGCCCGGCGGCTTCCACCCTGACCGACAGCAAGGACAACCCGATCCGGCCCTACAACTTCTCCAGCGGGTCACGCTTCAAGTGCGGTCAAACCAATGAGGATCTCTACCGGATCTTCATGACGGGCGTGGACGGCACACCGATGCCTTCCTTCGCCGACAACATCCAGCCCACGGACGCCTGGGACCTGGTGCATTTCCTCCGGACGCTGCAGCCGCTCCAGACGCCGGAAGCGACGGTCTGGCATGCCTGGCTGCCCGCGCACGAAGGGGAACTCAAGCCGATCGGCCCGGATCAGGGCGGGCAGTAGCGCCGTCAACTGAATCACATTTTCTGAAATGAGCGACACCATGCGCACCAAATACCTTGCCTCACTCACCCTGCTGGCACTGGCCGCCACCACGACGGGGGCCGTGCCGGCACCTGAAGTCCATGCCGGTTCCATCAGTGGCACCGTGACCTACACCGGCACGCCGCCCAAGATGCGGCCGATCGATATGGCGAAGGAGCCCACCTGCGCGGCCCAGCACCCCACGCCGGTGATGACCGAGAATGTGGTGACCGGCCCCGGCAACACGGTCCAGAACGTGGTGGTGTACATCTCGGCCGGGGCAGCGGCGGAGCCGGCGCCGACCGAGGTCGCCCACTACAACCAGAAGGGGTGTGAGTACATCCCGCACGTCCTGCCCATGCAGGCGGGTCAGCCGCTGGAGATCACCAACAGCGACCAGACATCGCACAACATCCATCCGCTGGCGACGGTGAACCCCGAGTGGAACAAGTCCACGCCGCCGGGGAGTCCGCCGATCAAGGCGACGTACGAGAAGCCCGAGTTCATCGCGGTCAAGTGCAACGTCCACCCCTGGATGCACGGCTACTTCGCGGTGCTGCCCACCTCGCATTGGGCGATCACGGGCAACGACGGGACTTTCAGCCTCAAGGGCCTCCCGCCGGGCAAGTACACCGTCACTGCGTGGCATGAGCGCTTCGGCACCCAGAGCCAGGAGATCACCGTCGCCGCCGGTGATGTGCCGAAGGTGGACTTCGTCTTCAAGGCACTGCCGTACTGATCACCGGGCAAGAACGAGGGCACTGAACGGGTCGTTCGCCAGGAGGAGGGACGACCCGAGCGATAGCGGCTTCATCCAGGACTGCGGAGGCGACGCGCTGTGGGCAAACTGTTTGCAGTGGTCGTGGCGGTCATCACCGCCATCTCGGCCGGCGTCTTCATTGCACGCGTGTGGTGGCTTCCTCCCGACATCTCCGTGCTCGGTGCCGGCATCGACCATCAACTGGCGGAGACGATGGTCGCCTCTGGCGTCCTCTTCGTGGTCTCCCAGCTGGTCCTGGCTCTCTTCGCCTGGCAGTATGCGGACCACGGGGACGGCCGGGCCATCAAGATCTTCCCCGGTGGCGCGACCCCGATGGTCGTCATGGCCGTCATCCTGGTGAGCGCCGAGATCCTGGTGCTGACGCTGGTCGGGACCAAGGTCTGGGGCGGCATCTTCCTGTCGCCGCCTGATCCGAACGCACTCAAGATCGACGTCCAGGCCGAGCAGTTCGCCTACTACTTCCGGTATCCCGGCCCCGACGGGAAGCTCGGCGTGGCGCATCCCGAGCTGATCGACGACGGCAACAGCAACTTCTTCGGCCTCGACCCGGCGAACGACACCGCGGCGCGGGACGACATCATCTCCGCCTCGCTCGAGGTGCCGGTCAACCGGCCGGTGCTCCTGAGCATGCACGCCAAGGATGTGGGGCACGCCTTCTATGTGCCCGAATTGCGGATTCAGCAGGATTTCGTGCCCGGTCTGGTCATCCCGCTCCAGTTCACCGCGACGCAGGTCGTCAAGAAGGAGATCGTCTGCACCCAGTTGTGCGGACTGGGGCACTTCAACATGCGCGCGTACATCGACGTGATGCCCGAGGACAAGTTCGAGCAGTGGCTCAAGGATCAGGCGGCCCAGTAGCAGCTCGGCGGGTTGCTCCTCCGCTGGGCGAGCAACCGCATCTTTCCTGAAAGGCCAGGTACATGCACGAGATTTCTGCCCCACCGACCAGCTTCCTCCGAAAGCACGTCTTCAGTCTGGACCACAAGGTCATCGGCAAGCAGTATCTCGATCTCGCTCTGGTCGCGGTGATCACCGGGATGGTGCTGTCCTGGCTGATGCGGTTCCACCTGGCGTTTCCCGAGGTCGCCATTCCCGGGCTGGGCAAGCTGGCGCCGACCGGCGCGGCGGGCGGGGTCATGACCCCGGAGCTGTACCTGTCGATCATGACGATGCACGGCACGATCATGGTGTTCTTCGTGCTCACCACCGCGCCGTTCGCCGGCTTCGGGAACTACGTGCTGCCCATCCAGGTCGGTGCGGAGGACATGGCGTTCCCGCGCTTCAACATGATGTCGTTCTGGGTGACCTGTGTGGCGTTCCTGGTGCTGCTCGCCGCCTTCTTCGTCCCGGAGGGGCCGCCGCTCTCGGGGTGGACCGCCTACGCCCCCCTCAGCGCCATCGGCAAGGACGCCGGGCCCGGACAGGGCATGGGGCAGACGCTCTGGGCACTGTCCATCGCCATCTTCTGCGTCGGCCAGCTACTGGGCTCGCTCAACTTCATCGCGACCACGCTCGACCTGCGGGCCAAGGGCATGACGCTCATGCGCATGCCGTTCTCGACCTGGGCGTGGTTCATCACCTCGGTGATCGGGCTCATCGCCTTCTCGGTGCTGCTGCCGGCCTGCGTCCTATTGATACTCGACCGCGTGGCGGGCACCAGCTTCTTCATTCCCGGAGGACTGGTCGTCAGCGACCGGCTTCAGCCTCATTCCGGCGGCTCCCCGCTCCTGTGGCAGCACCTCTTCTGGTTCTTCGGTCACCCCGAGGTGTATATCGCCATCCTGCCGGGCTTCGGCATCGTATCCCACATTCTCCCGGCCTTCGCCCGGAAGCCGCTGCTCGGGCCGAAGGTGGCGCTGATCTGCATGGGCTCCATCGGATTCCTGAGCTACACCGTGTGGGGCCACCACATGTTCGTCAGCGGCATGAACCCGCTATCGGCGACCCTGTTCTCGGTGCCCACCCTGATCATCACCATCCCGGCCACGGTCATGGTCCTGCTCTGGATCGGGACCCTCTACGGCGCCCGGATGCGCTTCACCACATCCGCCCTGTTCTGTCTCGGGTTCGTGTCGGTCTTCGTGAGTGGCGGCATCAGCGGGTTCTTCCTGGCGCAGCCGTCCATCGACACCTACCTCCACGGCACCTACTTCGTGGTGGGCCACTTCCACTTCGTGATGGGTGTCGCGGCGATGTTCGGCATCTTCGCGGGCACCTACTTCTGGTTCCCGAAGATGTACGGCCGGATGATGAACGAGACGCTGGGCAAGCTCCACTTCACCCTGACGCTGATCGGGGTCTACGCCACCTTCATGCCGATGCACTATCTCGGCCTCGCCGGGAACGTGCGCCGGTATTCCGCCTTCACCGACGATTACATGAAGGGGTCGCTGCCGCTGCACCGCTTCATCACGATGGCCGCGCTGTTCACCGGGGCCGTGCAGCTCATCTTCTTCTTCAATCTGGTCTGGAGCCGCCTGCGCGGCGCCAAGGCGCCGGAGAATCCGTGGCAGGCCACCTCGCTCGAATGGTCCATTCCGTCGCCGCCGCCGTTCGACAACTTCGGCGGGCACCACCCCGTCGTGGCGCACGGCCCCAATGAGTACGGTGGCACCGGCGTGGAAGGCGACTACGTGATGCAGACGGCCGCCGCCACCCGGGTCATCGCCTGACATGGACACCCTGAAGATGACCTCCCCGTCGTCCCCGGCGCGGACCGGGGTCTGGATCGGCATCGCGACCATCACGATGTCGTTTACGGCCTATACCAGCGCCATGGTGGTCCGCCAGGGCTCGGGTTCCGACTGGCAGCACGTGGCGCTGCCCGGCATCCTCTACGTCAACACCCTGCTGCTGCTGCTCAGCAGCGGGACCCTCGAACTGGGACGGCGCCGGCTGCAGACGGCCTGGGCGGCCGGCGGAGCGGAGGCCGCGCCAGGACTCACCTGGCTCTCCGTCACCATGGTGCTCGGACTGCTGTTCATCGCGGGGCAGGTGGTCGCCTGGCGCGGTCTCGTCGCGCAGGGGCTCTACCTCGCGACCAACCCCGCCAGCGACTTCTTCTACATGTTCACCGCGCTGCACGGCCTGCACCTGCTCGGTGGCGTGGCGGGGCTGGGGTATGTCCTGGGCCGCCTGCGGGCATCGCGCGGCGCGCCGCCCGAGGCGGCGCTGGGGGCGGCATCCCTCTACTGGCACTTCATGGGTGTCCTCTGGTTGTATCTCCTGCTGGTTCTCGCAACGCGGCTGTGATCTGCCACCGGAGTTGACATGAGCGAATCCGAGATGTCGATGCCCATGGGTCATGTGGCTGAACTGGAAGAATCCCCGTTCGGCATCCAGTCCAAGAAGCTGGTGATGTGGCTGTTCATCATCGCCGACGCCGCCACGTTTGGCGCGATCCTCTTCGGATACGGCTACCTGCGGGCGGGCAGCCCGGACTGGAGCCGGCCATTCGCCTTCATGCCGACCATTCTCAACGGCATGGTGATGACGGCGATCCTGCTGACCAGCAGTCTGACGATGCTGTTCGCGGTCGCGGCGGCCCAGGCGGGCCGGCGCGAGTCCAGTGTCCGCTGGCTCGGCATCACGACGCTGCTCGGCATCGCCTTCGCGGCGCTGCACCTGCGGGAATGGTTCAAGATGTTCGCGGAGGGGTGGAGTACCCACGCCAACCCGCTGGGCGGACCCGTGCTCTTCGGCGGCAGCTTCTTCAGCATCACCGGTCTGCACCTGCTGCACGTCATCGGTGGCGTGGTGGCCCTCACGGTCATCGCCATCGGATTCCGGCGGGGCCGCTTCGACGCGGCGCATGTGGAAACCACCGGACTCTACTGGCACTTCGTGGACCTGGTCTGGATGTTCGTCTTCCCGCTTCTCTACCTGATGAACGCGCGCTGAGGCATCTCCCAAGCGAAAGGCGGGACATGGCCACCATGGAATCGACCCACGAGCCTGGCACGAAGCTGTACATCGCGGTCTGGGTCGGACTGCTTGCAATCGTGGGCGCCGAGGTCATGCTCACCTATGCGGGACTGGCCCCCGGCGTCCTGCTGGGGGCGCTGCTTGCACTGGCGGTGATTGAAGCCGGGCTCGGCGTCATGTACTTCATGCACTTGAAGTATGAGCGGAGGATCCTGTTCTGGAGCCTCATTCCGGCGCTGATCTTCGTGTTCCTCATGATGAACCACATCTGGCGGGATGCCTCACGGATGATTCACCTGCATCCTTGAGAGGCAGGGGAGGGGCAGGACAGGACGCCGGTGCCGTTCCCTGCGGTCCGGCGGGCGAGGCTGACGGAGGAGTGAGACATCATGATCTGGCAGTACTGGTGCGCCGGTGTCACCGGCATCGAGGCGATGGCCAGGTTCATGCGCGCCATGATGGGCGGAATGCTGATTCTGGTCCTGCCGTCGTTCTTCGTGTGCGCCGGCATCGCGATGATGGCGTACCGCCGCCGCAACAAGTTCTCGGAGGAATAGGCCGCTCCGCCGCAGCATTCCACCACAGACGAACGGCCCCGGCTGCCTGAACGGCGGTCGGGGCCGCGTCTGTCATGGCGCCGTTCATGATTCCCAAGGCCTCCGCGCTGCTGTAGCTTTCCGCCACTCGATGGCTACTTCTCCGGGCGGTTCACTCGAGCTCCTGACCAACGCCGAGCTCTATGCACCCCAGCGGGTGGGCCCTGCCCACCTGCTGGTCGCGGCTGGGCGGATCGTCTGGATCGGCTCCGACCGTCCGGCGCTGCCTGCCTCGCTCGGCGCCCGGCTCCGGGACCTCGGCGGCCGGCGCGTCATTCCGGGGCTGATCGACGGGCATGCGCACCTGACCGGCGGCGGTGGCGAGGCCGGGTTCGAGACCCGCGTCCCGCCGGTGCCGCTGACCCGCTTCACCCGGAACGGGATCACCACCGTGGTCGGCGTGCTCGGCACCGACGACATCGTCCGTACCCCGGCCGAGCTGGTCGCCACCGTGCGCGGTCTCCGGGCCGAGGGACTCGGCGCCTTCTGTCACACCGGCGGCTACCATCTCCCGCCGGCCACCATCACCGGTACGGTGCGCGGCGACATCGTGCACATCGATCCGGTGCTCGGCGTGGGCGAGGTGGCGCTCAGCGATCATCGCTCCAGCCAGCCGACCTTCGACGAGCTGCTTCGCCTCGCCGCGGAGGCGCATGTCGCCGGGCTGATGACGGGGAAGGCCGGGATCGTGCACCTGCATCTGGGCGACGGCCCCCGTGGCCTCGAGCTGGTGCGCCGCGCCATCGCCGAGAGCGAGCTGCCGGCCCGGGTCTTCAACCCGACGCACGTCAACCGGAGACGCGCCCTGTTCGAGGAGGCGATGGCCCTGGTCGCGCATGGCGTCACGATCGACCTGACCAGCTTCCCGGTCGCCGACGGCGAGGATGCCTGGCCCGCCACCGAGGCGCTGCAGCGCTACTGGAAGGCCGGCCACCCGCCTGACAGAATCACGGTGAGTTCCGATGGCGGCGGCTGCCTGCCCACCTTCGATGCCGACGGCCGCGTGGCCAGCATCGAGGTCGGCGATCCCGGTTCGCTCGCGGAAGTGCTGCGAGCACTGCTCGCGGCACGCGTCCCGCTCGAGCGCGCGCTGCCGCCCTTCACCAGCAACGTCGCCGCACTGCTCAGGCTCGGGGCCAAGGGCCGCCTCATGGCCGGCGCCGATGCCGATCTGGCGGTGCTCGACGGCGCGGGCCGCATCACCGATGTCATGGCCGGCGGACGATGGCACATCGTCGATGGATCGGCCGTCGTTCAGGGAACTTTCGAGGGAGCAGAGACATGAGCCCGGCACAGGTCGCGCCCGGGGAGACGCGCGGGTACATCATTCCGGTCGGGGGCGCGGAGGCCAAGGCCCACGACTCGCCGATCCTCCGGCGCTTCGTCAAGCTGTGCGGCGGCAAGCGGGCCCGCATCGCGATCATTCCCACCGCCTCGCTCGCCGCCGACACGGGTGCGCGCTACGAGCGGGTGTTCCGCGAGATCGGCGTCGACATGGCCGAGGCGCTGCCGTTCGAGGACCGGCGGGATTGCGAGCGGGAGGACATGCTGGAGCGCCTGGCACAGGCCACCGGGGTCTTCATGACCGGCGGCAACCAGCTCCGCCTCTCAACCCACCTCGGTGGGACCTCGGTGGCGAAGCGGATCCGGCTCATGAGCGCGGCCGGTGTGCCCGTCGCGGGCACCTCCGCGGGCGCCGCCTTTCTCTCGGAGCACATGATCGCGCACGGGGACGAGGGCGCCTCCCCCCGCGCCGGCAGCGTGACGGTCTCCCCCGGTCTCGGCCTGACCAACCGGGTCATCATCGACCAGCACTTCCGCCAGCGCGACCGGCTCGGCCGGCTGCTTACGGCGCTGGCCTACAACCCGTTTGCGATCGGCCTCGGACTCGACGAGGACACCGCGGCCTTCATCGCGCCGGACAACTCGGTCGAGATCGTGGGGTCGGGCGCGATCACCATCATCGATCCCTCCGGTCTCGAGTTCAGCTCGATGGACCTCGCCCAGCGCAACGACCCGGTCTGCATGCTCGGCGTGAAGCTCCACATCCTCATCCCCGGCGCGACGTTCAACCTGCACACCCGCGAGGCAAGCTCCGGGGCGGTCGCGGCGGGCAAGGGCTGATCGGTCCGCCCTCCCGCCTGTCCGCCCCCCGCCCTCTATCCGATTCCGTGAGGGTCCTGTAGAGTATCGATGCCAGCCGCGCCCTTCTCGTCTCCGGCTATCCGCCCGCGAGCTTCGTCATGCGCATTCTCGACCGATCGGTGTTCGTCGGCCCCAGCCTCTACGCCCATTTCCCGGTCATCAAGCTCGATCTCGACCTCGGCGCCCTCGAGGCATGGCCCACCGGCCGCCTCGGCGCGAGCTATGTCGACGCGCTCCTCGCGGCACTCCCGGGCCTCGCCGATCACGGTTGCTCCTTCGGGGTGCCGGGCGGCTTCCTGCGCCGCTGCCGGGAGGACGGCGGCACCTGGCTCGGGCACGTCCTCGAGCACGTCGCCATCGAACTGCAGGAATCGGCAGGGGAGCATGTCACCTTCGGGAAGACCCGCTCCGCGGACAAACCGGGCCACTACACCGTGGTCTACCAGTACGAACAGGCCGACGTCGGCATCGAGGCGGGGAATCTCGGCCTCACGCTGCTGACCGCGCTGCTGCCCGAAGAGCTCCGCCCGTCAGGCGTGGTGCCCCCCGGCTTCGACCTCATCCGGGAGCTCGAGGGCTTCATCAAGTTCGCGCAGCGCCGCCACCTCGGACCGAGCACCGCCTCACTGGTGCGCACGGCGGAAGCGCGCGGCATCCCATGGATCCGGCTCAACCAGTACAGCCTGATCCAGTTCGGTCACGGGATGCACCAGCAGCGCATCCAGGCGACGATCACCAGCCGCACGCCGCACATCGCGGTCGAACTCGCCTCCGACAAGGAAGAGACCAACAAGATCCTCGCCAACCTCGGACTGCCGGTCCCCAAGCAGCGGCTGGTGTCCCGCGAGGAACAGGCGGTCCGCGCCGCGCGCGACATCGGCTATCCCGTCGTGGTGAAGCCCTACAACGCGAACCACGGCCGAGGCGTCGCGATCCACCTGACCGACGAGGCGCAGGTGCGTGCGGCATTCCCGCAGGCGCAGCAGCACAGCCAGAGCGTGATCGTCGAGAGCTTCATCCAGGGTGAGGACCACCGGATGCTGGTCGTCAACGGCCAGCTCGTCGCGGTCGCCAGGCGGGTGCCGGGGCACGTCGTCGGCGATGGTACCCACACGGTTGAGGAGCTGGTCGCCCTCGTCAACAGCGATCCCCGCCGCGGCGTGGGCCACGAGAAGGTGCTCACGCGGCTCGAGCTCGACGCTCAAGCCGGGCGGCTGCTGGCGCAGAAGGGCTACACCGCCGCCACGGTGCCGCCGGCCGGTGAGGTGCTCTACCTCCGCTCCACTGGTAATCTGAGCACCGGCGGCACCGCGATCGACGTGACGGACATCGTGCATCCCGACAACGTCGAGATGGCGGTCCGCACCGTGAAGGCGCTCGGGCTCGACGTCGGTGGCGTGGACTTCCTGACACCCGACATCGCCGTCTCCTACAAGGAGAATGGCGGCGCCATCTGCGAGGTGAATGCCGCGCCCGGGTTCCGCATGCATACCGCGCCGAGCGAGGGGAAGCCGCGGGACGTCGCGGGCCCCGTCCTCGACATGCTCTTCCCGCCGGGCACGCCGGCCCGGATTCCCATCGCCGCCGTCACCGGCACCAACGGCAAGACCACTACGGCGCGCATGCTCGCGCACATCCACAAGCTGGCCGGCCGCTACGTCGGCCTGACGACGACCGACGGTGTCTACGTCGACGGCCAGTGCACGGTGAGGGGGGACATGACCGGCCCGGTCGCGACCCGCATGGTCCTGATGGATCCGCAGGTCGAGGTGGCGGTGCTGGAGGTGGCGCGCGGCGGACTGTTGCGCGCCGGGATGGGGACCCGGTTCATCGACGTGGCCGCGGTGCTGAACGTCCAGTCCGACCACCTGGGCCTCAAGGGTGTCGATACGCTCGAACAGCTCGCGCTGGTCAAGCGGATTCCGGTCGAGGTGGCGAAGGACACCGTGGTGCTCAACGCCGACGATCCGCACTGCCTCCGCATGGCCGACTACACCCACGCGAAGAACGTCTGCTACGTCACGATGAACAACAGCCACGGCCTGGTGCGCGAACACATCCGCTCGGGCGGGCGGGCCGTCGTCCTCGAGGCGGGCATCAACGGACAGATGATCACCCTCTTTGACAAAGGCGCGCACATCCCGCTGGTCTGGACCCACCTGATCCCCGCGACGCTCGAGGGCCGCGCGCTCCACAACGTGCAGAACGCGATGTTCGCGGCGGCGCTGGCGTTCAGCATGGGCGTGAAGCTGGAGGACATCCGGCACGGGCTCCGGACGTTCGACACCACCTTCTTCCAGGCGCCGGGCCGCATGAACGTCTACGACGAGCACCCCTTCAAGGTGATCGTCGACTACGGCCACAACCCGGCCGCCATTCAGGTGATGTGCCAGCTCGTCGATCGCCTCGAGCCCCGCGGCCAGCGCATCGTGGTGCTCGCCGCGCCCGGGGACCGCCGCGACGAGGATATTCGCGAGATCAGCCAGACCTGCGCGGGGCACTTCGACCGCTACATCTGCCGCCGCGACGACCGGCTCCGCGGCCGTGCGTCGGACGAGGTCCCGATGCTGCTGCGGGAGGCGCTGCTGGCCGCGGATGTGCCCGCCGAGCAGATCACCCTCATTCCCGACGAGGAGACGGCGGTCGCCCATGCGCTCGGCATGGCGCGCCCCGGCGACCTGCTCCTCATCTTCGCCGATGCGATCAATCGCACCTGGAAGCAGGTCATCAACTTCCGTCCGGAGGCCGAGTCGCCGGACGATCGGGCGCCGGTGCCGGTCGTGATGGAGGTGCCGGTGATCGAGGAGCCGCTGATCGGCGAGTACGACGCGCTGGTGCGTGACGAGCGCGGCGTTCGCGTCGCCCGCGGTCCGGAACTCGAGGACTAGCGGCCGCGCCCCGGCGCGGCACCGCCCCATGTCCGATCCCCTGTTTCTCGACGACTCCCGCCGGCTCACCGGGCCCAACCTCTACTGGGACCGGGTCGGCGCGGTGCTTGACGTCACGGTCGCCGATCACGAGGCCCCGCGAGCGCTTCGCGCCTGGGAAGAATCCGCTCGAATCATCCTCGACGCGATCGGCTGGCGGGAGGAGGCGACCCGGATCCGGCGCTTTCCCGGTGGGGCGAGCCTCGTCATCAGCGCGCCGCTGGACGCCCTCTACGCCGCGACCGAAGTGAACGAGTGGGCGCTCGGTGCCGCCAATGCAGCCCTCACCGGCACCCCGGCGCCGGACCTCGAGCATGCCACCGCGCTGCTCCGGCACATCATCCAGATGGAGGCAAACCCGGCGCTGCTCGTGATGCAGCGGGCGGCTGCCGCGCACGGCGTCACCTTCCTCGTGGATGACCACGTCGCGTCGGTCGGCAGTGGCACCGGGTGCCGGAGCTGGACCCTCGACCAGGTGCCGTCCCCCTCCGCGGTCAATTGGTCGCAGGTCCATGATGTCCCGGCGGTGCTGGTCACCGGTTCCAACGGCAAGACCACCACGGTGCGGCTGCTCACCGCAATTCTTACCGCGGCCGGTCGCACCGTGGGGATGTGCTGCAGCGACACCGTCAGCGTGGGCGGCGAGGTACTCGAGCGGGGTGACTGGTCCGGTCCCGGAGGTGCGCGCATGGTGCTGCGCGATCCGCGGGTGGAGGTGGCCGTCCTCGAGACTGCTCGTGGCGGCATGCTTCGCCGGGGACTCGCGGTCGACCGCGCCGATGCCGCGATCATCACCAACATCGCGGAGGATCACTTCGGCGAGTTCGGCATCACCGATCTCGCTGGCCTCGCGGACGCCAAGCTCATCGTCGCCCGGGCGCTCGATCGCGATGGCCGGCTGGTGCTCAACGCCGAGGACCCCCAGCTCGTGGCCGCTGCCCCGCGCCTGGAGGTGCCCGTCACCTGGTTCGCGGCGGACGCCGCCAATCCGGTGCTCCGCGCCCACATGGCCGCCGGCGGAGAGGCGGTCACCGTCGTCGAGAACACGTTGGTGCTGGTGCGGGACCACGAGGCCCACGTGGTCGCCCCGGTTGCGGACGTCCCCATCACCCTGCACGGCGCCGCGCGGCACAACGTCGCCAACGTCCTCGGTGCGGTTGCCGTTGCGGCCACCCTGGGACTCGGCCCGGCGACCATCTCGCGGGGCCTCACCCGGTTCCGCGGCAGCGCCGACGACAATCCTGGGCGCCTGAATCTCTTCGACCTCGGTGGCGTCACCGTCGTCGTCGACTTCGCCCACAATCCCCACGGCATGAATGCGATGGTCGGGTTTGCGGCGAGTCTGCCTGGCAAGCGGCGGCTGATCCTCATGGGGCAGGCCGGGGACCGCGATGACGCCGCCATCCGGGAATTCGCCCGGAGCGCCTGGCGCTTCTATCCCGATCGCATCCAGCTCAAGGAGATGGCGCAGTATCTCCGTGGTCGCGCCCCCGGCGAGGTCACCCGCGTGCTCGAGGCGGAGTTCCGGCGGCTCGGGGCACCAGCCGCGGCCATCGGCCGTGCGGACTCGGAGTTCGATGCCGTCCTCGCTGCGCTCGCCTGGGCCCGGCCGGGCGACCTCCTGCTGCTGCCGCTGCACAGCGAGCGGGAACGCTGCCTGGCGCTGCTCGACCGGCTGCAGACAGCGCATTGGGCGCCGGGCACCCCCGTCCCGGTCTGATCGCCAGCATCCGCAGTCGCTGCACCGGTCTATCACCGCTCGGCCTACCCCCCATTCTCAGCCTCGTCGGTCGGCGCCCTAACTCCCGAAGCGACAATGAGCTGCCTCCACATGCTCCGGGTATTTCCGGGGCACGTTTCTTGTTGGGTGAAGGCTTGTTCTCTGTGTCCGGGCGATGCCGAGCGCCCGGCACAACTACTTAGCCGCTCCTGCATCCCTGGTTTCGAGGACCGCCCCATGCGGAATGCCGCCCGTATTGCAATTCTGTCCGCCTTCGTCGCGATCGCCGCATGCGGAGGGGACAGCACCGGGCCCTCGGATCACTCCCCCAGGAGCATCGGCGTCGCCGGTGGCAACAACCAGCAGGGCGTTGTCGGCACGGCCGTCGCGACGGCACCGAGCGTGGTGGTCAAGGACAGGAGCGGCAGCGCCGTCGCCGGCGTGGTGGTCACCTTCACGGTGACGGCAGGTGGCGGCAGCGTCACCGGCGGGACGGCCACGACCGATGCCGCCGGTGTGGCGCAGGTCGGGAGCTGGACTCTCGGTACCGCGACCGGCACCAACACCCTCAGCGCCTCCGTCGCATCCCTCACGGCGGTGACGATCAACGCCACCGCGGTCGCGGGCCCCGCGGCCGCCCTCGTCTTCACCACCGCTCCCTCCGTATCCGCCGCCAATGGGGTGGCGCTCGCGCAGCAGCCGGTGATCCAGCTCAAGGACCAGTTCGGCAACAACGCCACCCAGGCGGGGGTCTCGGTCCTCGCCGCGATCGCCACCGGCGGCGGCACGCTCGGTGGTCTCACCAGCGTGCCGAGCAATGCGAGCGGCGTCGTCACGTTCACCAATCTTTCGATCGGCGGCACGGTCGGCGCGCGGACGCTCAGTTTCACGGCAGCCGGCCTGCCGGCGCTCAGCTCCGGCTCCATCGCGCTCACCGCCGGCCCCGTCGCGTCGGTCACTGCGAACTCGCTCACCTCGCTCACCGGCACCGCCGGCGCGGCGGTGGCTCCGCTCCCGTCGGTGCTCGTTCGTGATGCCAGCAACAACCCGGTCGCTGGCGCATCGGTCACGTTCGCCGTGGCGACCGGTGGCGGCGCCGTCACCGGCGCAACCCCGCTCACCGATGCTGCTGGCGTCGCGACGGTCGGCAGCTGGACCCTTGGCGGCACGGCCGGCGCGCAGAGCCTGACGGCCACGGCAGGCGCCCTTGCTCCGATCACCTTCGCGGCGAATGCCGGCCCGGCCGCCGGCTCCCGGATCACCATCGCCACCCAGCCCTCCGCGGCAGCGACCAGCGGCGCACCGCTGGCGCAGCAGCCGGTGGTCCGGATCGAGGATGGCTTCGGCAACCTCGTGACCACCGCCACCAGCACCGTCACCGCCGCGCTGCAGGGCGGCGGCGCGGTCCTCGGCGGCACCACCAGCGTCGCCGCGGTCAACGGCATCGCGACGTTCACGAACCTGAGCATCACCGGCACGGTCGGGAACTACACGCTCGGCTTTAGCGGTACCTCGCTCACCGGCGCCGCCTCCAGCACCATCGCACTCGGTGCGGGGGCGGCGGCGACGATCAGCGTCAACGCCGGCAACAATCAGAACGCTCCCGTCGGCACCGCCGTGGCAGTTGCGCCCTCCGTCCTGGTCGTGGATGGAAGCGGCAACCCGGTGAGCGGGACCTCAGTCACCTTCGCCGTAGCCTCGGGTGGCGGAACCATCACCGGCGGCTCCACGACCACCAGCGCCAGCGGCATTGCGACGCTCGGTTCCTGGACCCTTGGCACCGGCGTCGGGGCCAACACGCTGACCGCGACGTCGGCTGGACTCGCCGGAAGCCCCGTCACTTTCACGGCGACCGGCACCCCTGGCGCCGGCAGCCTGCTTTCCATTACTACGCAGCCGTCCGCGAACGCCAATTACGGCGTGGTGCTCGCCCAGCAGCCGGTCATTCAGCTCCGTGACCAGAACAACAACCCGGTGAGCCTCGCCGGCGTCCTCGTCACGGCGGCGGTTGCCTCCGGCGGCGGCACTGTCTCCGGCGGCACCACCGCGACCACCGATGTGAACGGGACGGCCACCTTCAGCGGGCTGGTGCTCAACGGGCTGGTGGGCACCAAGACCCTGGGCTTCAGCGCGCTCGGTGTGACCGGGGTGACTTCGGGCAGTATCACGCTTGCCGGGGGTGCTCCGTCGCAGGTCGTCATGGTCACCCAGCCGTCCAGCAGCGCGATCAACGGCGGCATCTTCGCGGTCCAGCCGGTCGTCCGGATCACCGACGCCGGCGGCAACGCCGTGCTCCAGGCGGGAACAGCAGTCACCGTCGCCATCGCCTCTGGCGGAGGCACACTGGGCGGCACCGCCACCGTCAATACCGATGGCACCGGTACTGCGACCTTCAGCGGACTCAGCATCACCGGCACCGCCGGCAACCACACGCTCTCCTTCGCGTCGTCGGGTCTCTCCACGACCACGTCGAACACCATCGCCATCACCGCCGGGCCGGCGACCGCCATCGCCATCGGCGCCGGCGACGGACAGACCGCTGCTGCGGGTAGCGCCGTGCCGGTTGCACCATCGGTGCTGGTGACCGACCAGAGCGGCAACCCGGTGAGCGGAACCTCGGTGACCTTCGCGGTGGCCACTGGCGGCGGCTCCGTGGTCGGCGGTGCCGCGACCACCAACGCCAGCGGCGTCGCGGCGGTGACGAACTGGACCCTCGGGACGGTCGTCGGCAGTAACACGCTGACCGCCACCTCGACCGGCCTCGCCGGCAGCCCGCTGACCTTCACGGCGACGGGCGTTGCCGGCGTGGCGAGCAAACTCGTCTTCCTCACGCCGCCGTCCGCCACTGCGAGCAACGGCATCGCGCTGGCGCAGCAACCGGTGGTCCAGCTCCAGGACCAGTTCGGCAATGACGTGGCACAGAACGGGATCCTCGTTACAGCGGCGGTTGCCTCCGGTGGCGGCAGTGTGTCAGGCGGAACCACCGCCACCACGAACGCTTCCGGCACCGCCACCTTCAGCGGCCTGATCCTCAACGGTCTCGTCGGCACCAAGACGCTGAGCTTCTCCGCCAGCGGCGTCACTGCGGCCGTCTCCGGCAACATCACGCTCGCCGCGGGTGCCGCGTCGCAGGTCGTCATGGTCACCCAGCCGTCCACCAGCGCGATCAATGGCGGCGTCTTCGCGACCCAGCCGGTCGTCCGGATCACCGACGCCGGCGGCAACGCCGTGCTCCAGGCGGGAACAGCAGTCACCGTCGCCATCGCCTCCGGCGGCGGTACGCTGGGCGGCACCGCCACCGTCAATACCGATGGCACCGGTACTGCGACCTTCAGCGGTCTCAGCATCACCGGTGTGGCCGGCAACCGGACGCTGTCCTTCAGCTCGGCCGGCCTGGCCGCAGCGACCTCGAACACCATCGCCATCGCCGCCGGGCCGGCGACCACCGTCGCGCTCAGTTCCGGCGACGGACAGACGGCGACGGTGGGTACCGCCGTCGTCAGCTCACCCACGGTGCTCGTCACGGACCAGAGCGGCAACCCGGTGAGCGGTGTGGCCGTGAACTTCGCGGTGGCGACCGGGGGCGGCTCGATCGCCGGCGGCGCGGCCTCCACCAATGCGGGCGGACTCGCCGTTGCCGGCGCATGGACCCTCGGCACCACGGCGGGCGCCAATACCGTCACGGCGACCTCGATCGGTCTCACCGGGAGCCCGGTCACCTTCACGGCCACCGGTACGCCCGCGGCGGCGAGCCAGCTCACGATCATGACCCAGCCATCGGCGAACGCCACCAACGGCGTCGCGCTGGCGCAGCAGCCGGTCGTGCAGCTCAGGGACCAGTTCGGCAACAACGTCAGCCAGTCCGGCGTCGTCGTGACCGCCGCGGCCACCTCGGCCGGTGACAGCGTGAGCGGCGGGACAACGGCGACCACCAGCGCCGGTGGCACCGCGACCTTCAGCGGCCTGACCCTGAACGGCCTCGTCGGCAACACGACCCTGAGCTTCTCGGCCCCCGGCATCACACCGGTGACCTCGAGCACGATCGCCCTCGCCGCCGGCGCGGCTGCGAAGGTGGTCATGGTCACTCAGCCCTCGGTCACGGCGGTGAACGGCGTCGCGTTCGCGACCCAGCCGGTCGTCCGGATCACCGACGCGGGCGGCAACTTCGTCCTCCAGGCGGGGATCATCGTCACCGCCGCGATCGCGACCGGCGGTGGCACCCTCGGTGGCAATGCGACCGTCGCCACCGACGCGAGCGGCATCGCGACCTTCAGCGGTCTCAGCATCACCGGCACCGCCGGCAACCACACGCTCTCCTTCGCGTCGTCGGGCCTTTCCACGGCCACCTCGAACACGATCGCCACTAGCGCGGGTGCGGCGGCCACTATCGCCGTCAGTGCGGGTGATGCCCAGACCGCCGCCGCCGGCAGTGCGGTCGCCATTCCGCCATCGGTGCTGGTGACCGACCAGAGCGGGAACCCGGTCAGCGGCACCTCCGTCACCTTCGCGGTGGCGACCGGCGGCGGCTCAATCATCGGCGGTGCGGCGACCAGCAACGCCAGCGGCATCGCGGCGGTGACGAGCTGGACGCTCGGCACCACGGCGGGCAGCAACACTCTCACGGCCACTTCGGCCGGCCTGACGGGGAGCCCGCTGACCTTCACCGCCACGGCGACCGCCGCTGCGGCGGCGCAACTCGCCATCACCACCCAGCCGTCGTCGACTGGCACCGTGGGCGCGGCGCTCGCCGCTCAGCCGGTCGTTCAGTTACAGGACCAGTTCGGCAACAACGTCAGCCAGGCCGGCGTCGTGGTCACCGCAAGCATCTTCTCCGGCGGCGGCAGCCTGGCGGGCAGCACCACCGCGACCACCTCGGCAGCGGGTGCTGCGACCTTCAGCGGCCTGATCGTCAACGGCACCGCGGGCACCTCGCAGGTGCTCCGCTTCGCCAGCGGCACGCTCACCGCGGTCAACTCGACCTCGATCACGCTCTCGGCTGGCGCGGCGACCCAGATCGCGATCACGACTCAACCCTCCAATACCGTTGTAAACGGCGCGGTGCTGTCTACTCAGCCGGTGGCGCAACTCAAGGACGTGAGTGGCAACAACGCGACGACGGCGGGCGTCAATATCGTCGCGAGCCCGACCGGCGCACCCGGCGGAGTCACCCTCGGTGGCACCACGACCATCGCGACCAGCGCCAGCGGTACCGCCACCTTCACCAACCTGTCGCTGACCGGTCTGGCAGGCAGCTACACCCTCACCTTCGCCAAGAGCGGACTCACCTCGGCCGTCTCCGGTGCGATCAGCCTGGTGGCAGGCGCACCGGCGAACGTCACCGCCAACAGCACCCTCAGCCAGTCGGGTCGAGTCGGTGCGGTGGTGGGCACGCTGCCGCAGGTGAGGGTGGTTGATGCCAGTGGCAATCCGGTGAGCGGTGCCACCGTGACCTTCGCGGTCACCGCGGGTGGCGGCAGCGTCACTGGCGCCTCACCGGCGACGGACGCACTCGGGCTCGCGACCGTGGGCGGCTGGACGCTGGGCAAGACCGTGGCAACGAACACCGTCACCGCGACGGTGGGCGCACTGCCGGTCGTGAGCTTCACCGCCACCCCGACCTTCGTGGTGAATCGAGTGGCGGGTGGCGGCGCCTTCACCTGCGCGGTGACCGTTGATGGGGTCCCGTACTGCTGGGGCGACAACTCGACCGGCGCACTGGGCGACAACTCGAAATCGCCGCACAGCACCCCGGCCGCCGTCGCGGGGAGCAACTCCTTCGTCAGCATCGCCGCTGGCCTCGGGCACACCTGCGGCATCAGCGCGGCGGGCGTCGCCTCCTGCTGGGGCTCGAACGCCAGCGGCCAGCTTGGCATCAACAGCACGACGGAGAAGCTCATCCCCACGCTGGTGAACGGCAGCCTCGTCTTCGCCGCCGTCGACCTGGGAACCGACCACTCCTGCGGCGTCACCACCGGCGGCGCGGTCGACTGCTGGGGTGCGAACGGCTCCGGTCAGCTCGGCATCGGCAACACCACCCAGAAGCTGGTCCCCACCCAGGTCGCTGCGTCCGGGTACAGCCAGGTCACCAGCGGCGTCTTCTATAGCTGCGGCAGAACCACGACCGGTGCCGGCAATTGCTGGGGCATCAACGGATTCGGTCAGCTTGGAGACAGCACCAAGACCACCCGGACTTCGCCGACACTGGTCAAGGGCGGGCTGATCTTTGTCGAGGTGGTGAGCAGCCAGACCCACTCCTGCGGCCGCACCAGTGCGGCGACCGTCTTCTGCTGGGGCTTCAACGCCAATGGACGGCTCGCGCAGGACACCCTGACCCTTACCAACAACGAGAGCCTCGTGCCGAAGCAGGTGCTCGGGCTGAGCAGCGTGGCGCAACTGGTCGCGGGACAGGCTCACACCTGTGCCCGGACCACGAGCAACCAGGTCTACTGCTGGGGCCTCGGCGATGCGGGCCAGCTCGGCACCGGCGACTTCAACAATCGTCAGGCAGCGACCCTGGTCAGCCTGCCGGGCGGCGTGTCGGGCTTCGTGAGCATTGCGGCCGGCGCGGCGCACACCTGCGGCGTGACGAGTACCGGGGCGTTGTACTGCTGGGGCGCCGACAATAATGGGCAACTCGGTGATGGCGGCTTCAGCGACCAGAATCTCCCGACCCTGGTGGCGAACCCGTAGCGCGACACCGCGACGCGCCTCCGGCCGCGTGCTGCTGCTCGCGGCCTGACCTTCGCGGCCATGCTCCCCGGGAACCATCCGGGGAGCTGGTCATTTCTGGGGTGGGTGGGAATTGCGGGCCGGCCAGGTAACGCACCTGCCGAACTTGCGGCGGTGGCTGGCTGGGTCAGGGGAAGGTGGACGTGCAGAGCCTGCGCCGGCTCACTCCGGCTGGACCCACGTCTGCCAGGTCAGGTGGCAGCGGGTCTCGAAGTACTCGGCCGGATGCCCTTCGCGGTCGAGCAGCGCGTGCAGCATCTCATGCCGGACCACCAGTTCGTTGTCGGCGTAGTTGCCGGCGATCACGATCCGGACGCCCTCGCCCGAGTGGCTCCACAGCCCGACTTTCGGGCCCGTCTTCGAGTCGAAGGTCTCGGCATCGGGGACGATGAACCAGGCGATCTGGTCGATATCGGCGGAGTGGCCGGCGCAGGCTTCGGTCTCGCTCCACCAGGTCCGGTACTCGTCAGGCACGATGACCTGCTGCGCGTGCGCGGGCAGCGGGGACGGCGGCCCCAGCATCTCGCAGGCGGCGAGGGTGCCGAGGAGGCCGAGGCAGTAGATGGCAGGCTTCTGAAACGGCATGGGTCGATTCTCCCATGCCCGATTGCACAAAAAGCGTGATTCGGCGGACCCTGCTCAGGGTCGGGTTCCGTATCACGCTCCGCAGTCCCACCTTCGGCACCGAGCTATCTCTTGGGTTGTTTCCGGGAGGCTGTCCTCTCCGGAAATCTCCAAAAGACCTCTAGTTTTGCGGCCCCGGATCACTCCGGGTGTGCTCTTATCGGGCGGTTCGTGGTTCGGTCAACTACAGATATCCTTCGGCCGGTAGAAGAGCGAGAACAGTGCCATCAGCTCAAGTGCTTCTCTCGCCAGCACTTCCCCTGAATTGGCAGGGTTGCTTCCCCGTGGCACTGCTGCGAAAATCCGAAATGTCGGCGCCACACCTTTCAGGTCACCACCGAACCGTCACCCCATGAATCGCTCGCCACTGAAGTTGTTCCTCTTGATAGTGATATCCGTCACGTCGGCGTTCGCCCTGAGCGGCGCAGGCTCTGCCCCGGCTGTCCCCGCTCCCGTCGGCCCGAGTCTGGTCGTGGTCCTCACGGTGGATCAGTTGCGCGGCGATTACCTGCAGCGCTGGCAGGGGCAGTGGCGGGGCGGCTTCCGGCGCCTCCTGGCCGAAGGGGCCGTCTTTCCCCATGGCGAGCAGGATCACGCGCTGACCGAAACCGCGCCGGGACATGCGACCATCCTTTCGGGCCGGTATCCCGCGCATACCGGCATCGTCGTCAATGAACTCGGTGTGCCGGATTCCAGCGCGCCGCTGATTGGTGCCCCCGGGGCACCCGGCGCATCGCCCCGGCGCTTCGTCGGGACGACACTCGTGGATTGGCTGGCGAAGGCGGACCCCGGGTTTCGCTTTCTCTCCGTCTCCCGGAAGGATCGGGGCGCCATCCTCCCCGTCGGCCGCATGAAGGGCCCGGTCTTCTGGTATGTCGACGGCCGGTTCACCACCAGCACCTACTACGCCGACACGCTCCCGGCGTGGCTCACCACCTGGAACGCCAAGGACGGGGCGGGGCGGCTCGCCGGTCATCGCTGGCCGCTGCTGCTCCCCGACTCGGATTATCCGGAGCCGGACAATCAGAGCTACGAGAACGGCGGCCGCGACGTCACCTTCCCCCATCAGCTCCCGGCGGACACTGTCCAGGCGCGTCAGCGGCTGCCAGACTCCCCCTGGATCGACTCGTTGACGCTCGACGTCGCGCTCACCGGTGCCCGGGCGATGCGCCTGGGCCAGCGCACGCGGCCCGACCTGCTGGCGATCTCGCTCTCCGGCACCGACTACATCGGGCACTCCTGGGGTCCCGACTCGCGCGAGGTGCACGACCATCTGCTGCGGGTCGATCGCTGGCTGGGCGCCTTCCTCGATTCGCTGGCCACGAACGTGCCCCGGGAGCGGATCCTGGTGGTACTCACCGCCGACCATGGGGTGACCAGCTTCCCCGAATTCTCCCAGGCGCACGGGCTGCCCGGGGGCAGGATCCGGCTCGGCGCGCTGGTCCGGGAGGTGAACGCCGCGCTGGCGGCGCGCACCGGTGCCAAATCCATCCTGAAGGAGAACGAGGGGCTGATCTACGGTGACATCGAAAAGCTCCGGGCATCGGGGGTGAATCCGGAGAGCCTCGCCACCAGCCTAGCGCCGAGGGTGTGGGGAATGCCGGGCGTGGCCAACGCATGGACTCCGGCGACGCTCGCCGGCGCGGTGCCCGTCGACATCAATGCCGCGCGCTGGTCGCACTCGCTGCCGCTCAAGTTCCCCTGGCTGGTCTGCGGCGTCGCGAAGCCGGGCTTTCTCTGGTCCGACGGCCCGGGCTCGACCGGGCACGGAACCGAGAATCCCGATGACGTCAACGTGCCCATCGCGTTTCTCGGTCCCGGCCTCCGGCCGGGTCTCTATCCCGACACCGTGAGCACGGTGGATATCGCGCCCACCCTGGCGCGCATTCTCAGGGTGAAGCCTGAGGGGAAGCTCGACGGCCGGGTGATCAAGCGGGCGGTGCGCTAGTGGCGACGCCGACTGAATATCCCGCGCTCCCATGCTATCCTTGCCCCCACGCGTCGAACTGCTGCAGCTGGGGCGTCACCCTCAGCGAAGCGGAGGCCGAAGCCCTCGGCGCCCGCTACGGCCGCGACAAGGTGTACCGCACCCGCTGGGGCGAGTGGCGGACCCGGGTGAAGCGGCGCCGCTGCGTCTTCCTGGTGGACAATGGCTGTACCATCCACAAGGATCCGCACTATCCAGAGGTGTGCCGCGCCTTCCCATGGACGGACGCGGAGACCGGCGGACCCTACGAGTACGATCAGACGATCTGCCCCGAGTTCCTCGAGCATCCGGAGCTGGTGCAGATCGGCAAGACCCGCGGCAGGCAGGGCGGTGCGTGAGGCGTTCGCGTCGTAGCACTCAACTTTCCGGAGAATATTCCATGATGGCTCAACCGTCGGCGTGGGCGAGGGCTCTGCGAAGCTGCGCTCCTCACGGCCTGCTGCTCGCCTTTCTCGTCCTCCCCCTGACCCTGCAGGCGCAGGCCGCCGACCCGGCGCTCGCCCACGCGCGGCGGCTGCTCGCCAGCACCATTCTCATCGACGGCCACAACGACCTGCCATGGGAGATCCGCACGTCCAGGGATGCGCCGCGGGATGTGATCGCCTACGACCTGCGCGGCACGACCAAGGGGAAGACCGACCTCGCGCGGCTCGCCGCGGGCCAGGTGGGCGCCCAGTTCTGGTCGATCTACATCCCGGGCGAGGACCGCGACAGCGGCTACGCCCGGGTACAGCTCGAGCAGTTCGACATCGCCCGGCGGATGATCGCCCGCTATCCCGAGCGCCTGACCCTCGCGCTCACGCGCGGACGATATCGTCCGGGCCAAGCGGCAGAAGCACATCGCGTCGCTGCTTGGCATCGAGGGCGGGCATGCGATCGAGAACTCGCTCGGCGCACTGCGCTCCTACTACGACCTCGGCGCGCGCTACATGACGCTCACCCACAACGTCACGCTCGACTGGGCCGACGCCGCGCTCGACTCGGCGAAGCATGGCGGGCTCACCCCCTTCGGCC
This sequence comes from uncultured Gemmatimonadales bacterium, assembly GCA_963817435.1. GTDB lineage: Bacteria > Gemmatimonadota > Gemmatimonadetes > Gemmatimonadales > GWC2-71-9 > JADJOM01. Next base: position 388,981 of record CAWFNY010000002.1, on the reverse strand, counting down.
GCGAGGTGGTGCACGAGATGAACCGGCTCGGGATGCTGGTCGACCTGGCCCACGTCTCGCCCGGCACCATGAGCAACGTGCTCGACGTCACCGAGGCGCCGGTCATCTTCTCGCACAGCTCCGCGCGCGCGCTGGTCGACCACAAACGCAACGTGCCCGACTCGATCCTCGCCCGGCTGCCGAAGAACGGTGGCGTCGTGATGGTGACCTTCGTGCAGGCCTTCGTCTCCGAGGAGCGCCGCATCGCGGAGGAGGCGCAGGACAGCGTGATCGCCGCGCTCCGGAAGAACGTTTCCGACACCGCGGAGGCCCGCCGCCAGTTCGACGCCTGGAACGCGGCTCATCCGCTGCCCCGCGCGACGCTCAGCCAGGTGGCCGATCATGTCGAGCACATCCGGAAGATCGCCGGCGTGGACCACATCGGGATCGGGAGTGACTTCGACGGGATGGGGGAGGGGCCGGCGGGCCTCGAGGACGTGTCGACCTTTCCCGCGCTCTTCGCCGAGCTGATCCGCCGCGGCTGGAGTGATGCCGATCTGAAGAAGCTCGCCGGCGAGAACCTGCTGCGGGTCTTCCGTCAGGCGGAGGCCACCGCGGCCCGGCTCCAGAAGGAGCGCGCGCCGTCCACCGCCACGATCGCCCAGCTCGACGGGAAGTAGGCGGCGCCGGGTTCCGGGGGCAGCGCCCCGGAACCCGCGACTAGTTCTTCCTGAACCCGATAATCGCCCCGACGACGATCGCCGTGATCGCGAACGAAAACCACTGAATCGCGTAGCTCAGATGCGGCCCGTCGTCCAGCAGCGGCGGGTCGTCGCGCCGAGGCAGCTTCGGCAGGCTCGTGTCGGGAAGCTGCAGGATGGTGTACGACTGGAGCGGGTAGGGCAGCCGCTTCCTGAGCGCCTCCAGGTCCAGCCGCCGCCAGGTGAGCTGACCCCCCTCCTCGCGCGGCTCCCCCGCGACGCCCGTCGTCGGCCCCTCGAACGCTATGCCGGTCACCGACACGATCCCGTCCTCATGCAGTGAGGCGAGGTCGACGGTCCGCGCGTCGGCCGACGTCACGAACCCCCGATGGATCAGCACCGCCGTGTCGCCCCGGAGCGGGCGGAGCGGGGTCACGATCCGCACCCCCGGCACGCCTCCTTCGCTCTGCCCCCGGATCACGATGTCGGCCGCGTGGTCGTACCGCCCGGTCACCCGCACCCGGCGGTTGTTCGCCGACACGCCGGTCAGGTGGGCGGCGTCGACCGGATCGTCGAGAGAGACCGGCGCCATCGCCCGCGCGGCCAGCGCGGTCGCGTTGAGCGCCCGCCGCTCATGCAGTCGCGAGAGCTGCCAGACCCCCAGGCGTACGAAGACCGCCCCGGCAAGGAGGCAGCCGGCGAAGAAGAGCAGCGAGCGTCCACGAGGCGACATTGGGGGGTGACACCGTGTCCTGATTTGAGGACATCTCGAGGGACACTTCTCCGGAGGCCTGTCCTGTAAATCACTTGATGGCATTCGGTTACGGGATCGGTTCGCGCGCGGTCTACAGCTTGCTTCCGCCTGCTTCCTGTCACCCGTTCCAGCGCCACCAAGATACACCGACCGAGGTCACGTCGAGATGCGTATCCCCAGGCTCGCCGCATTGCTCGCCGGCGCGTTCTGCCTCGCAGGTCCCCTGGTCGCACAAGAGCACGAGAATCCCTATCTCCGTCCCGTCGACGACGATCCCGCCGGTGCGCGCCGGGGCCCCTATTACGCGAGCTTCGGCCTGGGGCTCGGTGGCGAGGGCATCGCGGGTCTGGGCGCGCCCGGACCGTACAGCTCCTCCCGCATCCGCCCCACCGTCAACCTCGCGCTCGGCGCCACCCTCGGGCAGCAGCTCCGGGTGGGCTTCGAAGGCTTCGCCTGGTTCAACGTCACCGGTGACGGGGCGCTCGAGACCGTCACCGCCGCGATGCTCGGCGCACGGGTCTACCCCCTCCGCGCGAGCGGTCTCTACCTGCGGGGCGCCGGCGGGTTCGGACGCTACGGCCAGGACCTGACGGATTCCTACTGCGGCTGCAGCAGCACCATCACTTCCGACTACGGACTCGCCTGGTCGGTCGGCGGTGGCTTCGAGGCACCGGTGGCCCGCGGCATCTGGCTCGGGCCGAGTATCGAGATGGTTCGAATGGACATCACCGGACCCTCAGGGTACCGGGAACGCGTCATCAACGTCGGTCTCACGCTCACCTTCGACGGTCATGACTGAGAGGGACACTGCCATGCCTACTCGCGCCGCTTCATTCCGACTCCTGGTACTCCTCGCGGGCCTCGGTCTCGCCGCCCCGACCCTGCTCGCCGCGCAGGACGAGGATCCGCAGCCCCGCAATCGCCATCCACGGGGACACTGCAGCGATAATTGTGGCGGGCTGCGGGAGGTCTCCGATCGTTCGGGCCGCACCCGGCGGAGCGGCTTCTGGTTCGCCGCCGGCATCGGCGCCGGCTCCGAATCGTTCGATGCCCGCGACGGCCTTGGCTGGAGCGATGGCAAGGGTGGGGGCGCCGGCTACCTCAAGCTCGGCGGGACCGTGAACCGCTCGCTGCTGCTCGGCGGTGAAATGCAGCTCTGGGGCGCCTCCTACTACGCCAACCCCCAGTACGATCGGGTGCTGGGCAGTATCCTCGGGATCGCGCAGGTCTATCCGGTACCGGAGGCCGGCTTCTGGCTCAAGGGCGGGCTGGGCTGGGCGCTCGACAACCTGCGCACCTATGACCAGTTCGGCACCATCAGGAACCGGGACGAGCATGGCACTGCCTGGTCCTTCGGGCTCGGCTACGACGTACCAGTCAGCCGCCGCGTCTCGATCACTCCTTCGCTCGATCTGATCGGACAGGACTACCAGAGCCACCGGGAGCGGGTGCTGGCCTTCGGAATCGGTATCACGCTGCCGTAAGGGCGGGGGCGGAGGAGGGCGACCCTCGGTTTGTCATCCCGAGGGAGCGGAGCGACCGAGGGATCTCTTAGGGCGAGCGCCGTGCGACACCTTGAGGGATCCCTCGCTGCGCTCGGGATGACAAACCATAGAGCGGCCCTTCGACGTTTCCGCCCGTCCGCCTTCCGCCCTTCCGCCCCGTCGTCCTCCCTTCACCACACTCCTGTGGTGGCGACGCGACACCCGTCCTGCAACGGTTTCCGGATCTCCTAGCGCAGTCAGGGCTTGGCCGCTAGCATTTGCCCCCCGGAGTCGGCATGGCCCCTGCCCTCCAACGGTCTGTCTTTAGCCTCCCAGGTTTGTGGCGCGCCTCCCCTCGTTCCGCCGGTGGTTTGTCCCCGTGGCCGTACTGCTCGCCGCTGTACGGTGTGGCGGTGGGGACAGCCTCACCCTGCCGAGCGAGAAGCTCCCCTCGAAGATCACGATCGAAGGCGGTGATGCCCAGCGGGGGGCTGTCGGCCTGCGCCTCACCGACACCCTCATCGTCCGGATCACCAACGCCAAGGGTGAAGGCGTCCCCACGGTGAAGGTGGTCTTCCAGCTCCTCGCTGGCGGCACCGGTGGCGATGTCATCCCCGACACGGCGGTCACGGACATCGACGGCCGAGCCAGGTCGTTCTGGGTGCTGGGGCAGCTCGCGGGCCCCCAGAGCGTCGAGGCCCGGGTCCTGGGCCAGGTGGCCGACAAGCCGCTGACTGCGACCTTCCGCGCGACCGGTGTGGCCGGCGCTGCCGATACCGTGCTCGCGGTGCTGGGCGACGGGCAGAACGCCCCGGTCGGGACGACGCTCAGCGACTCGCTCGCGGTGCTGGTGACCGACCGGTATCACAACCCGATCGCCGGGCAGACGGTGAACTGGGTGGTGCCGGCCGGGCAGGGCAGCGTGAGCGCCGCGACCGGTGTGACCGGATCGGACGGCCGAGCGGCGGTGCAGCGGAGACTCGGGCTGACGGCTGGCACCCAGACCGCGACGGCCACCGTGCTCTCCGTGAAGGGATCGCCGGTGACGTTCACCTCCACCGCGACGGCGGGGGGCCCGACCCGCGCGGTGAAGCTCTTCGGCGACCAGCAGACTGCGCCGGCCGGATTCCAGCTCACCGACTCGGTCGTGGTGCAGGTGCAGGACGCCAACGGCAACGGGGTGCCGGGCCGCAACGTGAACTGGGTCGTGACCGATGGCGGATCGGTCACTCCGCTCACCAGCACCACCGACGCGCAGGGCAAGGCGTTCGCCTACTGGACCCTCAAGCCCACCGCGGGTTCCAATCAGCTCACCGCGGCGGCCTCGGGCCTCGCCCAGCTCCAGTTCAGCGCGACCGGCACCTCGGCCACTCCGTCGCAGATGGTGGCGCAAAGCCCCACTTCGATCGCGGGCACCGCTGGCCTCGGCGTCACCCAGAAGCCATCGGTGAAGGTCACGGACGCGAACAGCAACCCGGTGCAGGGTGTCACCGTCCTCTTCCAGGTGACGGCGGGTGGCGGCAGCGTCGCCGATCCTAACGGAAGTGGCGCGAATGTCTCGGTCGCCACGGGCGCCAACGGCATCGCGACGCTTACCGCCTGGACCCTGGGCACGGTGGCCGGTGTTACCAACACGGTGACCGCCACCGCCGCGGGCGCCGGCATCAGCAACAACCCGATCACCTTCAACGCCACCGCCGCGGCCGGCGCCGCCACCCGGCTGCATGTCGCGACCCAGCCCTCGGGCAGCGCGCAGAGCGGCGTCGCGTTCGCGCAGCAGCCGGTGGTGCAGCTCTGGGATCCCTTCGGCAATACCGTCGCCCAGTCGAACGTGCAGGTGACGGCCGCCGTGGTCGGCGCCGGCGCGACGCTCGGTGGCACCACGACCGTGGCCACCTCCGCGGCGGGCGCCGCCAGCTTCGGCAACCTCGATCTCTTCGGCACCACCGGCGCGTACCGGATCGTCTTCACGGCGGGCGCGCTCGCGATGGACACCTCGTCGGTCGTGGCGCTCACCGCCGGTGCCCCCGCGCAACTGGTGATCACCACCCAGCCCGCCGCCTCGGCGCAGAGCGGTGTCCCCTTCGCCACCCAGCCGGTGGTGCAGGTGCAGGACGCCGCCGGCAACCCGGTGACCGGTGGCGTGGTCCAGGTCGCGGCGGCGATCGCCAGCGGCGGCGGCACGCTTGGGGGTACGACTCACGATCGCCACCGTCAACGGGTCGGCCAGCTTCACCGATCTCTCGATCACCGGCTCCGCGGGACCGCGGACCCTCAGCTTCAGCGCCACCGGGCTGACCACCGCCGTGTCAGGCACCGTGACGCTCGGTGCCGGTGCGCCCACCCAGCTCGGAATCGTCACCCAGCCCTCGAGCAGCGCGCAGAGCGGCTCGGTCTTCGCCCAGCAGCCGGTGATCGAGTTGCAGGACGGCACCGGCAACACCGTGCCCCAGTCGGGGGTGACCATCACCGCCGTGGTCACCGGCGCTCCGGCCGGGGTCACCCTCGGCGGCAGTGCCAGCGTCGTCACCACCGCGAGCGGCACCGCGAGCTTCGCCGGCCTCTCGCTCTCCGGCCCCGCCGGCAACTACACGCTGAGCTTCTCGGTGACCGCCGGCGCGACCGGTGTCACGGGGGTGACGTCGTCGGCCATCGCCCTCGCGGCGGGGACCGGGACGGCGCTGACCATCACCACCCAGCCCCCGGCGACGGGGCAGAGCGGCGTGCCGCTCGCCCCGGCCCCCGTCATCCAGTTGCGCGACGGGGTCGGTAACCCGGTCAATCAGGCGGGCGTCGCGATCGTGGCGACGATTGCGACTGGTGCGAGCGGGACGCTCGCCGGCACCGACACCGTACTCACCGCCCCGAACGGCACCGCGACCTTCGGCAACCTGATCATCAGTGGCGCCGTCGGGAGCTACACCCTCGCCTTCGGCGGCAGCGGACTCACCGGTGTCACGGCGACGCCGACCACGATCACCGCAGGCCCGGCGGCGAAGCTCGCGCTGATCACCCAGCCGGCATCCAGCGCGCAGAGCGGCGTGATCTTCACGACCCAGCCGGTGCTGCAGCTCGAGGATGCGGCCGGCAACGCCGTGAGTCAGGCGGGCATCGTCGTCACCGCCGCGATCGCGACCGGCGGCGGCACCCTGGGCGGCACGCTCACCGCCACCACCGGCGCCAGCGGCCAGGCCAGCTACAGCGATCTCCTGATCAGCGGCACCGTCGGCCCGCGCACCCTGTCGTTCACGGCGCCCACGCTCACCGGGGCGACCAGCGGCAGCATCACGCTGACCGCCGGGGCCGCGGCCGCGATCGCCAAGGTGGCCGGCGACGGCCAGAGCGCCACCGCCGGCTCGCCGGTGCCGATCGATCCGCAGGTGAAGATCACCGACGCGAGCGGCAACCCGGTGTCGCGGTGTCACCGTCGAGCTTCACCGTGGCGTGCGGCGGCGGCAGCGTGGGCTGCCGCCGCAGCCCACCGACGTGAACGGCCTGACCTCCGCCACCTGGACCCTCGGGACCAGCACCGGCGCCAACACGCTCGAGCGCGACGGCGACCCTGGCCGGCGGCCCGACCGAGCGTCACCTTCTCCGCGACCGGCACCGCCGGCACCGCCGGCCGCCTCGCGATCACGCACCCAGCCCTCCGCGACCGCGGCCAATGGCGTCGTCTTCGCCCAGCAGCCGGTCATTCAGCTGCAGGACCAGAACGGCAACAACGTCACGCACCAGCAACGTCGCCATCAGCGCGGCGCAATCGAGCGGCACGCTCGGCGGCAACACGACGGTGCTGACGGTGAACGGCGTTGCCACCTTCAGCAACCTGTCGCTCGTCGGGGACCGTCGGGAGCTATACCCTGAACTTCACCGGCACCAACCTGACCGGTGTCACCTCGAATCCGCTATTCGCTGACGGCCGGCGCCGCCGGCGGCGCTCGTGGTCGCTGACGCAGCCCGTCGCCACCGAGCAGAGCGGTGTCGCCGCTCGCGCAGCAGCCGGTGTGCAGGTGCGTGGATGCCTCGGGTAACCCGGTCCCACCTCCGGCCGCTCGGTCACGGCCGCGATCAACATCGGGCCGGGCGGCACCGTGAACCCCTCCGGCCGCCAGGTCGACCACCAACGCCAGCGGGACCGCGACCTTCACCTACGCTCACGCCTGACCGGTCCGGTCGGCAGCTACTCGCTGCTCTTCTCCTCGAGCGGGCCTGACCTCCACGCCCTCCGGCGAGCTTCACGCTCGCCGCGGGCCCCGCGACGCAGATCTCGGCCAACTCGGTCACCAGCCAGAGCGCCCCGGTCGGGACCGCCGTCGCTGCGCCGCCGTCGGTCCTCGTCGTTGACGGCGTCGGGAATCCGGTGAGCGGCGTCGCCGTCACCTTCGCCGTCACCGCCGGCGGCGGGTCGCTCAATGGCGCGAGCCAGACCACCGACTCCACCGGTGTCGCCACGGTCACGAGCTGGACTCTCGGCTCGATCGCCGGCACCAACACCGTGACCGCGACGGCGACCGGCCTCACCGGAAGCCCCGTCAGCTTCAATGCCACCGGTGTCTCGGGCGTCGCGACGGCCATCACGCTCAATGCCGGCAACAACCAGTCGGCCACGGTCAACACCAATGTCGCGACCGCCCCGTCGGTGAAGGTCACCGACGCGAACAACAACCCGGTCGCCGGCGTCAGCGTCACCTTCGCCGTCGCCACCGGCGGCGGCGCGATCACCGGGGCCACGACGACCACCAACGCGCTGGGCATCGCGGCGGTCGGGAGCTGGACCCTGGGCACGGCCGCCGGGCCTAACACACTGACCGCCACCTCCGGCACCCTGAGCGGGAGCCCGGTCACCTTCACGGCCACCGGTATCGCCGGTGCCGCCGCGGTAATCGTGAGCAACGCCGGCGACGGACAGTCCGCGCAGGTCGGCACCGCCGTCGCCATCCCGCCGCAGGTGCTGGTGACCGACGCCTTCGGCAATCCGAAGAGCGGCGTCAGCGTCACCTTCGTCGTCGCGAGTGGCGGCGGCGGCGTGACCGGTCCGACCACCTCGACCAGCGCCAGCGGGCTCGCGTCGGTCGGGAGCTGGACCCTCGGCTCCACCGCGGGGACCAACACGCTGACGGCCACCGCCGCCGGCAGCGGCATCACCGGCAATCCGGTGACCTTCACCGCCACCGGCACGTCCGGCGGGCCGACCTCCGTCGTCGCCAGCAGCGTCACCACCCAGTCGGCGACCGTGGGCACCGCCGTCGCCGCGCCGCCGTCGGTGCTGGTGCGCGACGCCGTCAACAATCCGGTCCCGGGTGTCACCGTCACCTTCGCGATCACCGCCGGTCCGGCGGGCATCCTGGTCGGCGCGACCCAGACGACCAACTCCTCCGGGATCGCCACCCTGACGAGCTGGACGCTCGACACCAGCGTGCGCACCAACACCGTCACCGCCACGGTCACCGGCTCGGGCATCACCGGCAACCCGGTCAGCTTCAGCGCGACCGGGACCGCGGGTGCCGCGACCAGGATCATCATGAACCGGCAGCCCTCGACCACGGTGCAGAGCGGCGTCGCCTTTGCGATCACGCCCCGGGTCCAGGTCGCCGACCAGTACAACAACGCCGTGGCGACGCCGCTCCCCGGCGTGGTCGTCACCGCCTCCGTGCTCACCAGCCCGGGCGGGACGCCGGTGCTGACGCCGCTCGCCGCGACCACCAGCACCACCGGACTCGCGACCTTCACCGGCTTCACGCTCACCGGTCTGGTCGGCAGCTACACCTTCCAGTTCGATGCGACGGCGAACGGCCTGGGCACCGTGGCATCGAATGCGGTCGCGGTCACGGCCGGCCCCGCCACGACGCTCAGCTTCACCACGCAGCCGCCGTCCACCGCGTCGAGCGGCGTCGCCTTCTCGTCGCCGCCGGTGCTGCAGCTCCGCGACGGCGCGGGGAATCCCGTCAGCACCGCCGGCATCGCGATCACGGCGTCGATCGCCTCCGGCCCGACCGGCGGCTCCCTGACCAACGCCGTCGCGACGACCAACAGCAGCGGGGCCGCCACCTTCACCGGCCTCACCCTCACCGGCACCGCGGGCTCATACACGCTGAGCTTCACCGGGACCGCGCTCACCCCGGTCACGTCCTCGGCCATCGCGCTCAGCGCGGGCGGCGGCAGCCAGCTCGGTATCACCACGCAGCCGTCCGCCAGCGCCGTGAACGGGACGATCTTCCCGCAGCAGCCGGTGGTGCAGCTCAGGGACGGCAGCGGCAATCCGGTGAGCCTCGCCGGCGTGTCGGTGGTCGCCTCGATCAACAGCGGCACCGGCGCCACGCTCGGCGGCACCCTCACCGAGGTCACCAACTCGAGCGGCCAGGCGGTCTTCACCGACCTCAAGCTGACCGGGACCGCCGGCAACTTCAGCCTGCTGTTCGCGGCTTCCGGTTACGTGAGCGTCGGCTCGGGCACCATCGCCCTCACGGCGGGGGCGCCGAGCAGCGTCACGATCAGCGTGCAGCCGTCGTCGAGCGCGCAGAACACTGTCGCCTTTGCCACCCAGCCGGTCGCGGTGGTGCGTGACGCGAGCAACAACCTGGTGCCGAGCACCGGCGTCACGGCGAGCATCGCGACCGGTGCCGGGACGCTCGGCGGCACGCTCACCGTCTTCACCGACGGCGCCGGGGTGGCGAGCTTCGGCAACCTGGCCATCACCGGGCTCATTGGCTCCCGAACCCTCAAGCTCACGGCGGGCGCCGCGAACGCCACGACTTCGGCGATCAACATCACCGCCGGGCCGGCGAGCGGGGCGCAGTCCACGGCCACCGTGCCGGGCGGCACCGTCGGCGTCGCGACGAACATCTCGGTCCAGGCGAAGGACGTCTCCGGCAACCTCGTCACCGTCGGTGGCGCCACCGTGACGGTGGGCGTGACCGGCGCCAACAGCGCCACGCCGGCCGTGACCGACAACGGCAACGGCACCTACTCCGCCTCGTACACGCCGGCCACCGCGGGCAGCGACAACGTCGCCATCACCCTGAACGGCACGGCGATCAGCGGAAGTCCCTTTACCAGTACGGTCGGCGCCACGTCGAGCAGCACCACGATCTCGTCGGTCTCCGCGGCGAGCTCGGTGACGGGCCAGGCCTACACCGTCAGCTTCGGCGTCACCGGCGCCGGCGCGACCCCGACCGGCTCGGTCACGGTGAGCGACGGCAGCGGCGCCACCTGCAATGGCTCGCTGGTGGCGGGCGCCGGCTCCTGCCAGCTCACCTCGACCACGGCGGGCGCCAAGACCCTGACGGCGGCCTACGGCGGCGACGCCAACTACACCGGCAGCACGTCGGCCGGCGTGGCGCATACGGTGAACGCCGCCTCGACGACGTCGACCATCACCGGCGACAACCCTGACCCCTCGTCCGTGGGCCACCGTACACGGTGAGCTTCACCGTGGCGGCGGCGGCACCGGGCAGCGGCACGCCGACCGGCAACGTGACCGTGAGCGACGGCACCGATAGCTGCACCGGGACGGTGGCGGCGGGAAGCTGCGCGCTCACCTCGACGACCGCCGGCAGCAAGACCCTGGTCGCCACCTACGCCGGTGACGCCAACTTCCTCGGCGGCAGCTCCGCCGGCGTGAGTCACACCGTCAGCAGCGCCACGACCACGACCACGATCGTCTCGAATACGCCCAACCCGAGCGTGACCGGCCAGGGCATCGTCGTCAGCTACAGCGTGACCTCGAGCGGCGGCACCCCGACCGGCTCGGTCACGGTGAGCGACGGTACCGGCGCCACCTGCAGCAGCTCGGTGTCGTCGGGAAGCTGCACGCTGATTCCCACCAGTGCCGGCGCCAAGACGCTCGTCGCCACCTATGCCGGCAACGGCAACTTCGGCGGGAGCATCTCGACCGGTGTCAGCCAGACGGTGAATCAGGCGGCGACCACCACCACCATCACCGGCGACAGCCCGGATCCCTCGGCGGTCGGCTCCGCGTACACGGTCAGCTACACCGTCGTCGCGACGGCGCCGGGCAGCGGCACGCCGACCGGCAACGTGACCGTGAGTGACGGTACGGACTCCTGCACCGGAACGGTGGCGGCGGGAAGCTGCCGCTCACCTCGACGACGACCGGTGCCAAGACGCTCACCGCGAGCTACGCCGGCGACGCCAGCTATTCCTCGAGCGGCTCCGCGGGTGCGGCCCACACCGTCGGCACCGCGGCGACCACGACCTCGATCACCTCCGACACGCCGGATCCGAGCGTCGTCGGCCAGCAGATCACGGTGAGCGTCACGGTGGCTTCCGGCTTCGGGACGCCGACCGGCTCGGTCACGGTGAGCGACGCCACCGACGGCTGCACCATCGCCTCGCTGAGTGGCGGCGCGGGGAGCTGCAGCTTCACGCCCACCACGTCGGGCGCCAAGACGCTGACCGCCACCTATGGCGGCGACGCGAGCCACGCCGGCAGCAGCGGCACCGCGTCGCACCAGACCAATGCCTTCGGTGCGCCGGATCCGCTCAACACCACCGCCAGCGTGCCTAGCGGGGCGGTGGGCTTCACCACGACCATCACCGTCCAGCTCCGTGATGCCTTCGGCAACACCATCACTTCGAGCGGCGGCAACATCATCGCGGCCAGCGTCGTCAGCGGGCCGAACAACGGCACGGTCCTCAACGTGACCGACAATGCCAACGGCACCTATACCCTCGATTACGTGCCCGCGAACGGCTCGGGCAGCGATGCGATCGACATCACCCTGTCGGGGATTTCCATCGGCGGGAGCCCGTACCTGAGCAGCATTCCGTAGTGAGGGGAGGGAGGGAAGAGGGAAGAGGGAAGGGGGAAGAGGGAAGAGGGAAGGGGGAAGCGGGGAGTTTGGGAGGGGCAAGTTCGCGGAGGTCCTGAAGGGTGCGTGGGTAAGTGCGGGCGTCCTCGCCCGCCCGAACCGAGCGCCCGGAATGGCCCCGCGGACGAGCCCCGACCCGGCTCAGAATTTCCGGTATGTGGAGATAGCCTAATCCATTGTCGTTGTGAGAGATGTGTTGATCGAGCGTCAGGGTTGACCCCCCGTTGAAGTACCGCTAACTTGTTGCCCCTCGCCCTGGTGGTGAAACTGGTAGACACGCTATCTTGAGGGGGTAGTGCCGTAAGGCGTCGCGGTTCGAATCCGCGCCAGGGCATGGCAGTCGTCGAATGCGGTCGTCGGTTCAACCGGACCGACGATTTTTTCTTGGGCCGCCGGTGTAGCTCAGCGGTAGAGCACCTGATTCGTAATCAGGGGGTCGCGGGTTCAATCCCCGCCGCCGGCTTTCGAAAGACAGAACGGCCGCCCGATTCGGGCGGCCGTTTGGCATTTCAGCTTCCGTACTTCTTGAAGAGCCAGTACTCCGGCCCCGCGAGGTCTTCGGGCCAGTCGCTGTCGTCCTCCTCGATCACCGGCTCCGGCTCGGCCCAGACCCAGCCGGCCTCGCCCTGACCGCGCCAGGCGTCGACGCTGAATGCGGCCGCCTCGGAGGCGTCCGCGTGCAGCTCCCCGCGCCAGGCCTCCCGGTCGCTCCAGCACTCCTCCGAACTGTCGGCTTCCCATGATGTCCCCATCGGTCCCCCCCGCGCCCCGAGCGCACCCTGTTACTTCAGGTATCGATCGGGGGACGGGGAAAGTTGAGGGCGGGAAGGCGGGAAGGCGGGAAGGCGGGAGGGCGGGATGGCGGGATGGCGGGATGGCGGGAGGGCGGGAGGGCGGAAGGGCGGGAAGAGGGAAGGGGGAGAGGGAAGAGGCAGCCCCCTGCTTTGTCATCCCGAGGAAGCGGAGCGACCGAGGGATCCCTCAAGGCGGGCACGGTGCCTGACTTGAAGGGATCCCTCGCTGCGCTCGGGATGACAAACCGTGGGTCGCCCTCCGCGCCCCCCTTCCCTCTTCCCTGCAGTTCAGCTCGCCAGGAACCAGTCGCGGTAGTACCCCGCGGGGATCGTGCCCATCCGCATGAGCCGCTCGTGGAACTCGCGGGCCGAGAACTTGTCGCCCTGCTTCTTCCGCACCGCCTCACGCAGCTCGATGATCGCGTTCTTGCCGAGGTTGTAGCAGATCGCCTGGGTGGGCCACTTGGAGTAGCGGTACATCGCGCGCTGGGCGTTCGCGGTGATGGCGCGGGCGGTCGGGTCCTTGTCCGCCGCCTGGCGGGCGCCGGGGGAGAAGTCCACGTGGGCGGTGAAGTAGTCCACCGCCTCGTCGAACGTCATCCGCCCGGTATGGATGCCGATGTCCACCCTTACCCGCACCGCGCGCAGCAACTGGCCCTGCAGCTCGTAGAGCCGCTCGGAGGCGGTGTAGAAACCGAAGGGATGCCCCGGTGCCGGCTCGGCCATCAGCTCCTCGCTGTAGAGCCCCCAGCCTTCGCTCGCCATGGAGTCCTCCCACATCGAGCTCGAGTCCTCGACTGCACCGGGGGTGAGCCAGCGGATGTTGCTGATCTCGGCGGCGTGCTGGGTCATGTACTTGTAGTGCCAGTCGTGGCCCGGGAAGCCTTCGTGGATCGCGGTGTCGGCCACCGAGGCGCGGTTGTTGAGCTTGAGGGTGGCGGGGTCGTTGCCGGTGGGGCTCAGGTAGAAGCGGCCCACGCCGGTCTTCTTGAACGGCGGGGCGGGGTAGTAGGCCGCGTCGATCGTGCTGCGGAGCACCGGCGGGGTCGGCGTCACCTCGAGTCTGTAGTCGGCGGGGATGTCGAACAGCTTCTGCTCGCGGCCGTAGGCCACCGCGCGGGTGCCGGCGTCGCGGTACCACTGGAACAGCTCGTCGTCGTTCTTCGGCGAGTCCTTGGAGAGCGCGTCCATCACGCTGCGGGCGCTGCTCCGCCGCTCGGCGTCGCTGCCCCAGGGGAGGCTGAGACTCAGCTCCTTCGCGACGGTCTCGGCGACGGTGAAGAACTCCTTCTCGTAGCGGTCCACCTCTTCAGCGCCGAAGGCGAAGAGATCCTCGAGGTTCCGGTCGACGCGGAGGCAGTTCTTCACCCGCCAGGCGTATTCCTGTTCGCCGGCCGCGTAACGGTCGGTCAGGTCGTTCGGGTCGTAGGTGGCGAGCAGGAAGCCGGCGAAGCTCTCCCAGGCGTCGGCCGCCTGCACCGATGCGGTGGTGAGCTGGGCCAGCGTCGCCTCGGCGAAGGGCTGGCCGGTGACGTAGCCTCGGGCGCTTTCGGGGAGCGTCTTCCGGAAGTAGTCGGCGTTGGCCTTGGCGCCGGCGATGCCGTCCTTCTCGATCATCCGGTGGTCGGGCTGGTTGCCGCTCTTCTTGCCGGCGAGGAGGTTCGCCTTGGCGGTGTCGAGGTAGACCGGGATGCCGTTGAGGCGTTCGATCACCATCGCCCATTCGTCTTCGGTGCCGCGGGGGACTGGCGGTTGGGCGGTTGGGCTGTTGGACGGTTGGGCGGTTGGGTTGTTGGACGGTTGGGCGGTTAGGCGGTTGGCGGATTCGGTTTCCGTCATCCCCTGGATCTGCCAGTCGATGCCGCGGAACGGTTCGGCGACGTAGGTATCGATGATCCGTTCGTGGGTGCGGAGTTCGCCGGACTGGCGGATCACGAAGGTGAGCTGGGCGCCGAGGACCGCGTGGTCGATGCGGGCCTGGGGGGAGAGGGTGGCGGGGTCGAGCTTCATGCGGGCGGTTTCGATTTCCTCGTAAAACTGGCGTTCGACGGCGAGGGCGTCGGGGCGCCAGTCGCGGAGCCGGCCGTTGATCTTCGCGAGGCTCGGGTCGTAGCCGTCGCCGCCGAGGTAGGTGGCGGTGACGGGGTTGAGCTCGAGGGTCTTGAGGAAGTAGCGATCGCGGAGGGCGAGGAAGGGGCCGTCCTGTCCGCCGGGTTCGCCGCTTTTGCAGGCGGCGAGGCGGGGGAGGATGCCGAGGGCGATCGCGGTTTGGCCGGTGCGGACGAGGAAGTGGCGGCGGTGCATGCGTGGGCCGGTGAGGGTTGGGTGGAAGTGCGTAGTGCCTGGTCGAGCTTCGCCCCCGTTTGTCATCCCGAGCGAAGTGACCAGGCCATGTCATCCCGAGCGCAGCGAGGGATCTCTGCCTGTGGGCGCCGACGGGCGCCCTGCGAGAGTTCCCGCGGACGATCGAGCCGGTGCAAGATGCCTCCGAAAACGGCTTCGCGGAATGCCCACGACTCTGGCGCCGGGGGGTGGCGGGGCGGGTGACGGCGGGCACGTGGTGAGCGGGGCGGGCCGGCGGGGGTGTGGTCCTGCAACGACTTACGGGGTTGGGGGGTGGCTGGTACGGCTCCTGCCCTACCGGGGCGCGCGCGGCTAGCCTCAGGCGCGGTTCCCGAGCGATCATAGACTGGTGTAAGGGTCCAGGCTGAGATCAACCTGAGGCTGGTCACGCGCTACTCTGTATGGGCGACCGGCCGGTCGCCCATCTTCGACCAGGAATTGAGCCCTACCGGCAAGCCTCGCCCGGGGGTAGCTTTTCGGCCCGGTTTGTTGACGGGATCCCTCGCTGCGCTCGGGACAGGCTCCGCGCAGCCCGGGATGTAGTTGACGGGACGTAGCGCAGCCCGGTAGCGCACCTGAATGGGGTTGCCGTCGCTCGCTACGTTCGCTTGGCTCGACCCTCCGCCGTCTCGCCGCTCCGCGGCTCGCGGCCTCCGGGTCGTCAGGGGGTCGAGTGGAAACGTTGGTTTGTTGACGGGACGTAGCGCAGCCCGGTAGCGCACCTGAATGGGGTTCAGGGGGTCGCGGGTTCGAATCCCGCCGTCCCGATGGATAGTGGCCTCACAGCTTCGGCTGCGGGGCCTTTTTCTTGTCATCCCGAGCGCAGCGAGGGATCCCTCAAAGTGTGCAGGGGGCATGGTCGCGGGTATGACCTCCGCGGCTTCGCCGCTCCGGTCCGCTCGCCGCCTTACGGCGGCGCCGGCCCTTCGGGCCGGACGCGTCGAATCCCGCCGTCCCGATGGATAGTGGCCTCACAGCCTTGGCTGTGGGGCCTTTTGTTTGTCATCCCGAGCCCTCATTGACTTGAGACAAAGGATAGCCCCCACCGCCTTCGCGATAGGGGCTTTCTGTCGTCGTGTGCCCTCACCGCCGCTCACCTCTCCGGTGCGCGCCCCGACCCTGCCTCCGCTCCGTGCGCGGCCTCGTAGAGCACGTCCGGATCGAGGTCGGCGCCGTTCGGCCAGACGATCGTGCCTGCATCAGCGTCGACGCGAACCTGCGCGAAGAACGCCGGATCCTGGAGCGCGGCGAAGACGCCGCGTTTTCCATCGATCCAGGGACTCAGGTCGACCGTGCCTCGAGAGTCATCGGTGAAAGGCAGAGCAACCTGGAACGGTGCGGGGACTGCGACATCGGTTGTCCGCGGATGCATAGGGTACTCACAATGGTCCTGTTGAGCTCGGCTCCCACGCCTGCTCGATCTCGGCCGTAGCCTTCCGGAGAATCTCCGCCACCTGCTTGAGCGCCGGATGATCCGGTCCGCTCCGCCAGGCCCGGCGATAAGTCGCGCGCGCCAGATTCCCGAAGGCGCTGTTCATCTCGCCCATGGAGCCGCCGGCCAGGTCCCGCACGGTGTCGCGCACCCGGTCGAAGATTTCGTCCAGCACATCCTTGTTCTCGTTGAGGTACTGCTCCCCCTCCGGGGTGATGTGGTAGACCTTCTTGCCCTCGGTATCGACCGCGCGGATGTAGCCCTGGTCTTCCAGGAGCTGCAGCGTGGGGTAGACCGTGCCGGCGGAGGGGGTATAGCAGCCGCCCATCTTCTCCTCGAGGGCCTTGATGACCTCGTAGCCATGCCGAGGCTTCTCCCGGATGAGCCGCAGGATCACGAACTTCATGTCTCCCGATTCGAACATCGAGCCCCGCCGCCGGCGGCCTCCCTGCCGGCCCCACTGATCCCACTTCCCGCCGCGCAGCTCCGCGAAGAACTCCCCTAAACCCCAGTCATCATGATGGTTACGCATATGGTATCCGGGCTATGTCTTGAGTGATTGCGTGCGATATATCGTGAACCATTGCGCACGACGGGTCGGGAGGGGAGATGGTTTCGGCGGGAGGGCGGGAGGGCGGAAAGGCGGAAAGGCGGAAGGGCGGAAGGCCGCGGAGGGCCGCGCGCTACCCAAACACATACCTCGGATACCCGTGCCGCCCCTCCGCCTGACTCGCCAGATCGATGTCCACCGTGACCCACGGCGACTCGGCGCTGGTCCGCGCCAGCACTTCCCCCTCCGGCCCGATGATCCATCCGCCGCCGCCGCAGGCCCCCGTCGGGTCCACCCGGTTGGACGACAGGCTGAACGCCCCCGACCGCACCGCGGCGACGACGCCCGCCGCGAACCACTTGGCCAGCGTCGTCGCCGATGTGGCCCTGGGCGACAGGATCACCTGCACCCCCCGCGCGCCATACGCCGCATAGCTCTCCAGCGCCCACAGCTCGGTGCAGATGTTGAGGCCGAACCGGAGCCCGCGCGACTGATACGCCGGAAACGCCGCGTCCCCCCGGTCGAACCAGGCCGCCTCCCACCCGCCCGGCTCCGCCGGCATGAAGTACTTCCGCCGGAGCGGCGCCAGGCCACCGCTCCTCGACCAGAGAAACCCCTCGTTGAACCGGCGGCCCTGCGCCGACGTCGGCCGCGTGCCGACCACCCGCTCGGCGCCTAACGCAGGCAACCGCTCGAGCAGGGTGTCGCCCTGCGCCAGCGCCTCCGCCCACCGCTCGGCGTCGAACCGCTCCATCTCCCACACCGCATCCACCATCGCGAATTCCGGCAAGAGCACCAGCTCCGACCCCTGCTCTGACACGTGCCGGCACAGCCCGGCCCACGCCGAGTCCAGCGCCAGCGGCTCCTGGGGGAGTTCACAGACGGTGACACGCATGCTGTCAGGCGCTACCAGATCCGCACCCGCGCCGCCGGCGCGAGGTACAGCCGGTCACCCGGCTTCACATCAAAGGCGTCGTACCACGCATCGAGGTTCCGGACGGTGGCGATGCGGTACATCTCCGGCGCGTGATCGTTGCTGACGAGCTGAGTGCGGAAGGCACTCTCCCGGATCTTGGTCCGCCAGCTCCTGGCGAAGCCGAGGAAGAACGCCCGGTCCTGCTGCCGCACCCAGGCGGTGTCGCCGGCCCGCGCGCCGAGGCTCTGGCGATAGGCGTCAAAGGCGGCGGCAAGGCCGCCGAGGTCGGCGACGTTTTCCGACTGGGTGAGCTTGCCGTTGACGCCGAGATCGGGGAAGGGGCGGTACCCCGAGAACTGCTGCACCAGCGCGTCCGCCGCTCGCTGGAACCCCGCGCTGTCCGCCGGCGTCCACCACCGCCTCAGACGGCCATCCACCTCGTACTCCGCTCCCAGCGGATCGATGAAGTGGCTCGTCTCATGGCCGATGATGGCGCCGATCGCGCCGTAACTCTCCGCGTCCGACGCCGAAGAGTCGTACTTCGGCGCCTGCAGCAGCGCCGCCGAAAAGGTGAGCTCGTTCTGCTGGAACATGAGGATGGCGCCGACCGTCTGCGGTGCGATCCACCACTCCGTCCGGTCGACCGGCTGCCCCAGCCGCGCGAGGGCGCGGCGATAGCTCCGGTTCCTCACTCGCCGGAGATTCCCCGGCGCGTCCTTCGGGTCCACCGTGAGGTCCGAGAAATCCTCCCACTGCTCCGGGTAGCCGATGCCGAGGTAGAGCGTGCCGAGCTTGGCAAGCGCGACCCGCCGGGTAGCCTCCGACATCCAGGGGACCCGCTCGACCCGGTGCCGCAGCGCCGCGATGACATCGGCGCCGATCCTGCCTGACCCGCGCCTTCTGCCCGGCAGAGAAATACCGCTCGGCGTACATCCGTCCGACGATGCCGCGCAGTGCCGCCTCCGTCGCCGCGATGGCCTGCTCGCTCCTCGACCTGTCGTCAGGCGCGCCGGCCGCCGCGCCATGCAGCGCCCGCGCCTCCTCCGCAAAGGCCCGCGGCAGCACCTCGGCGTACTCGTCGAGCAGGTGGAAGCGCAGGTAGTCCTGCCACGCCTCGAGCGGCGCCGCCTTCACCGTGGCGGCCAGCCCCGTCGCCGCGGAGGGCTGCCACATCACGAACGACTCCTGCCTCGCCAGCCCCGCCTCACGGAAGAACGCCGGCCAGTCCATCCCCGGCGCCCGCCGCGCGAAGTCGGCGCGCGTCCACACGCGGTCGGCGTTGTGGTCGTGGGCCGAGGCCTCCTGTGTGGCCTGGGACCTGGCGAGCGCCGTCTCGAGCGTCATCACCGCCGCCGCGCGCTGCTCCGAATGATCGAAGCCGGCCAGCGCGAGCATCCGGCCGATGTACTGCTGGTATCTCGCGCGGAGCGCCTGCATGGCGGCATCGCTGCGCACGTACGGCTCACGGTCTGGCAGGCCGAGTCCTCCCTGCAGCAGGAAGGCGACGTAGCTCTTCTCGCCGTGGAGCGATGGCTCGACCGACAGTCCGAGCAGTCTCGAGGAGCGGTAGACGCCCCAGTTGAGGGGGTCGACGTCGGCGGCGAGCCTCCGGCCGAGGAGCCGGGTCAGGGACGCCCGGTCGTGTACCTGAGCGATGCTGTCGAGGAACGGCTTGAGCGGCGTGATGCCGCGCGACTCGATGGTGGCCACGTCCAGATACGCGCTCCGGTAGTCGGCGACCATGCGTGCGGGGGATCCCGCCGGCGCGGTGGCGGCATCGTCCAGCAGTCGAGTGAGCTGCTGGCGGGCGAGTTCGCCGATCTCGTTGCGCGCGTTCCACCGCTCCTTGCCCGCGGGGATCTCGGTGGCGTTGAGCCAGACGCCGTTGGCGTAGGTGTAGAAGTCGTCGCCGGGCCTGACGCTGGGGTCCACTCCGGCCTCGAGGGCCGGTGCCGGCTGGCCACCGCTCGACTGCGCGCTCAGCTCCACATGCGGCCACGCCACAACCGCCATCGCGAGGAGTGCCGCCTGCATCGGGTCGCTGATGCGGCGCGGGTGTCGGAGCGTCATCGGTGCCTCTCGAGGGAGCGGTGGCGGTCGCACACGGGTGCAGTCCCAAGCTAGGAGATGGCGCTGCTGCCGTCGCCGTCCCGGGGCGACAGGTTTCGCTCACTTTCGGACATGGGCCATGCCTGCCTATTTCGCCGATCCCGACGGGGATGTATCCTGGGGCATCCTTTCCATGTCCTGAAATGATCGCACGCGAGCACCTGATCGATCTGCTGTTCGTCATCGCCCCGCACTCGCTGCTGCTCGACATCGCGGGGCCGGCGGAGGCATTCCGGCTGGCGAACCTCCACCGGAAGGCGCAGGGTCTGCCGCCACGCTTTCGGCTGCGCTATGCCGGACCCTCGGCGAAGGTGCCGACCTCGGTGGGGCTCGGACTGGCGGACCTCGATCCGCTTGCCCGAGCGGCTGAGTCCGGTGACCTGGGTGGTGCTGGTGGGTCAGCCGACGGCGCAGCTCGCGCAGGTCGGCCCGGCGATCACCGCGATCGCCGAGTGGCTGAAGCGGCGGGTTGGCCAGGTGCTGCTCGCGGAGGATTCGCCGCACCGACTGCTCGCGATCTGTTCCGGCGCGCTGCTCGCGGCGCGGGGTGGGCTCCTCGCTCAGCGCCGCTGCACGACGCACCATGAACTGCTCTCCGCGCTCCGGGCCCTGGCGCCCGGGGCCGAGGTGATCGACAACCGGGTCTTCGTGGTGGACGGGCCGGTGGCCACCAGCGCCGGGATCACGGCGGGGATCGATCTCGCGCTGCACCTGATTGCGGAGGAGTGCGGGGAGGCGCTGGCGGGGAGTGTGGCGGAGGACATGGTGGTGTATCTGAGGCGTTCGCCGCGCGATCCGGAGCTGTCGCCCTACCTCATGCATCGCCGTCACCTGCACCCGGCGGTGCACCGGGTGCAGGACGCCATCCTCTCGCGGCCCGATCGCGAGTGGGACATGGCGGCGCTGGCGGCGGTGGGGAACGCCACCGGGCGGCATCTGCTGCGGCTCTTCATCGACCATGCCGGTGTATCGCCGCTCCAGTACCTGCGGTCGATTCGGCTGGAGCGCGCGCGGCAGCTTCTCGAAGGCGGCGCGACGGTGACGCGGGCGGCTGAAGTCGCCGGCTTCAGTTCGGCGCTGCAGCTCCGCCGTGCCTGGAAGCTCCAGTGGGGCGGATCGCCGCGCGACGTGGCGCGCGCGGAGGAGCCGGTGGCGCGGGTGCTGAGGTCGAGGAGGATGGCGGTGGTGCGGAGCGGGAGATGAGGGCAGGGTCGGGCGGAATGGAGGGGCTTCCTGTCATTCCGAGCGCCGCGGGGAATCCCTCGAAGTGGGCAGGTTGTGGCGCTGCCCGTCAGTCGTGCCGCAGGGCGAGCAGCGGATCCACGGCCGCCGCTCGCGACGCCGGCAGCCAGCTCGCCAGGAGCGCGATGAGACCGAGCAGCAGGGTGATCCCCACGAAGGTGAGCGGATCTCTCGGGCTGATGCCGTAGAGCTGGCTCTTCAGTAGCTGCCCCACGCCAAGCGCCGCGATGCCCCCGATCAGGATACCCAGACCCGTCAGACGCACGGAACGGGTGACGATCAGGCCGACCACATCCCGGCGCCCGGCCCCCAGGGCGATCCGGACGCCGATCTCCCGGGTCCGGCGGCTCACGTTGTACGACATCACCCCGTAGATGCCGATCGCCGCCAGCAGCAGCGCCAGCGATCCGATGGCCGCCAGCATGATGGCGCCGACCTTCTGGGGGAAATAGGGGATCGTGTTGAACTCGGCCATGATCCGGGGATCCAGGAACGGGAGCGCCGCACTGACCTCCCCGAACACGCCACGGATCGACCCGGCGAGCGCCAGCGGGTCCCCGGCCGCCCGCACGTGCAGCGTGAACGCCGGCGGAGCGGAGCGCGTGGAGTAGGGCCGGAAGACCATCGGCCGTGGCGCCTCGGTGTAGTCGTCGTACTTGCTCGTCGCCACGACACCGACGATCGTCAGCCACTCATCGCCCGTCGCGCTGACGCGGGCGCCGACCGCCGGGCGTCCCGCGAGATACTTCCGGACGAACGCCTCGTTGACCACGACGACCGGCACGTTGCCGGCCAGGTCCGCATCGCTGAGGTCACGACCCTCGCGGATCGCGATGCCCGTGGAACGGAAGTAGTCGCCCGACACCACGTTTTGGCTGATGTTCATGTTCTCGTCAGGCGCCGGTGCGTACCCCTCGATCCGCATGGGGAGGGTACTGACTGGTCCGGGACCGAGTACCACGGCACGGGCCACGGCCGCCGCCTCGACTCCGCGCAGCGCCCGGATGTCCTCGAGCAGGCGCCGCACCATGCTCACCTGCAGGCTGTCGTTGGCGATGCCGGTCAGCCGCATGTCGGTGCCTACCAGGAGCACGCGGTCGGTGCCGGTCATTCCGGTGTCCAGGGAGCGATACTCGTTGAGGCTGCGGACGAAGAGACCAGCCGAGACCAGCGTCACCAGCGACAACGCGACCTGCGCCACCACCAGCGTCGACTGCAGCCGTCCCCGGCGTCCCCGGCCCTCCCCGATTTCATCCTTCAGGGCCGGCACGAGATCCAGTCGCGAGGCCTGCAGCGCCGGCACCAGCCCGAATGCCACGGCGGCGATGGCCGTGACAGCGGTCGCGAACGCGAGCACGCCGCCGTCCAGCCGGAAATCGAGACCCACCGGGTACGGCACCGCGGGCAGCAGGGCCAGCATCGCGTCGCGCCCCCAGAAGCTCAGGACGACGCCGAACAGGCCCGCCAGAATGGCCAGGGCGACACTCTCGGTCAGCAACTGCCGCACGAGACGCGACCGCGACGCGCCGAGGGCGAGTCGCACGGCCACCTCACGACGCCGAGCGATCGCGCGGGCGAGCAGCAGGTTCGCCACGTTGGCGCACGCGATCAGCAGCACCAGCCCCGCCAGCGCCAGCAGGGCGATGAGCACCGGTCGCATGGCGCCGGGAGCGCCGACGGCGTTGTGCGGCTGCACCAGCGCCCCGAGCGGCTCCGTCAGGCCGCCGGCCTCTCCCGCACGTCGCGCGAGCGGGTCGAGCTCGGCCGTGGCCGCCGACGCGGTCGCGCCCGGCTGCAGCCGACCCACCAGATCGAACGGCCGATTCCGCCGGTCCCGGAGCACCCCATCGCCGTCCCGCGTCAGCAGCGGCATGGCCGTGATCGGTACGTAGAGATTGAGGCTCAAGCCGATGTAGGTCCCGCCAAAGCGCGGCGCCGCGACGCCCACGATCGTGAACGGGGCGCCGTTGAGGGTGACGACCCGCCCGACGACGCTGGAGTCGCTGGCAAAGCGGCGCTGCCAGTAGCCGTGACCCAGCACGATCACCGGCGCACGCTCCCGCTCGTCGTCCATGCTGAGGACCCTGCCGATCGTGGCGCCGACCCGCAGGTCCCCGAAATAGTTGCCTGACACCAGCATGCCCCAGGCGCGCTCGGTCGCCCCGGAGCCCTCGCGGAGACCCACCTGGGTCATCTCCCATGCCGCGAGGTCGACCGTGCGTGCACCCGCCCGCCAGTCCTGGAAGTCCGGCCAGGACACCGACCAGGTGGTGCCGTCGGGTGCCCGGGTATTCGCGACGACCAGGCGGTGCCACTCCGGGACCGCCGGAAGCGGGTTGAAGACGAAGCCCTGCAGCCAGGTGAAGACCGTGGAGGTGGCGCCGATGCCGAGACCGAGGGACACGACCGCGACCAGCGTGAGCGCCGGCTGGCGCGCGAATGCCCGGAAGGCGTAGCGGATGTCCTGCCAGAGTGAGTCCATGAATCCGTCGCCTTGATGAGCCGGGGTGGGGGTCCGCGGGATGCCCATCCGCCGTGGCCCGCCGCTGATCGAGCTACGACGCTCACGCAGGGGGGCAAGCCATGTGCCGCCAGCCGGGCCAGCGCATCTCATTGTACCACGTCGGCTTGCCGGATTCGTCGTCGGCCTCCGGGTCTCGGAAGCGGGATCGCGCGTCCCACAACCGGACGGCCACCGACGGCGGATGCGGGTACACCATCGGATGCTCACCGCAGTAACCGCCCCTTGAAACGTGCAACATATCTATTGCGCATTCATCGACTGCGCCCTATAATACGCAACACAGAGGTTGCATGATTTCAAATCACCGCGACGAACTTCACCGGAGAGACGCCGCCCCATGACCACCACCACCAACAAGCCCCAGGCGCCGAGCAGCACCGACCGGATCGATACCCGCATCGAAGTGAAAGCTCCCCGCGCCCGCGTCTGGCGCGCCATTTCGGACGCGAAGGAGTTCGGGACCTGGTTCGGCATCGCTCTCGACGGCGCCTTCACCCCCGGTGCCACCGTCCGCGGTGTGATGACCCGGCCCAACGGCGAGAAGCTGATCGCGAATTTCGCGGTCGACCAGATCCAGCCCGAGCACTACTTCTCCTATCGCTGGCGCCCCTATGCCTTCGACCCCGCCATCGACTACTCGGCCGAACCGATGACGCTGGTCGAGTTCCGCCTCGAGGAGATCGCGGGCGGGACCGCGATTCATATCAGTGAATCGGGCTTCGACGGGATCCCGCTCTTCCGCCGCGCCGAGGCGTTCGGCAAGCACACCGAGGGCTGGAACAGCCAGTCCAGGAAGCTCGCGCAGTATGTCGCGTAGCCAGGGCGCGCTCGCGCTGCAGGACCCGACCGCCGCGCCGGTCTTCGCCGCACTCGGCGATACCACGCGGCTCCGGCTCCTCAGGCGCCTCTCGACGGAGGGCCCGCTCTCCATTACCCGCCTGAGCGAGGGGACCGGGGTGACGCGGCAGGCCATCACGCGCCACCTCGATGCCCTCGAGGAGGTCGGACTGGTGCGCGACGCACGCCAGGGAAGGGAGCGGGTCTTCTCGCTGGAACTCAAGCGGCTCGAGAAGGCGCGCAAGTATCTCGACCAGATCGCCGCGCAGTGGGACGATGCGGCGGCACGACTGAAGGCGTTTGTGGAAGCGGAGGAATGAATGACGGAAGGCCCTGCCGCCGGCTCGGCGGTGGGGCCTTCTGTTTTGTCATTCCGAGCGCAGCGAGGAATCTCTTGAGGCTGACGCCCTTGGCATTCGGAGCGCAGCGAGGAATCCCTGGAGGCTGACGCCCTTGTCATTCCGAGCGCAGCGAGGAATCCCTTGAGGCTGATGCCGAGTCCTCAACGGCTGCACCCCTCTGTCGATTCTCCGATTGTTGATCCAGCATTCGACTCCAATCCACGTCGGTCCGGACGCCGCGCCAGGCCTCCAGCGGCCCGACCAGCAATCGGGTCCCGACCGACTGTCCGCCCAGCAGGATCCTGAATTTCCGATCCAGCTTGAGCGCTGGCGGGGTACGCGCGAGCGCGACCCCATTCAGCGCCAGGCCACACGATCCATCGGGAAAGACCTGCAGCCTGAGCCGGTACCAGTTGCCGGACTTGAGATTGTCACGAACGTTGAGTGGGCCGGGAGAGCCGATCGACTCCAGGCTGATCCTTCCAAGATTCATCAGTCCCGGTGCCACCGGGATATGTTGCCGCGCAGTAGCTGGCCGGACTCGTGGGCGCTGGCTCCGAACGATCCTTCCACTCGGCGAGGGCCAGCGAATCGAGGTAGGAGACCACTTCGATTCTCAAGGCCTGCCACTTGAGGGTGGTGATCTTCGTCGATACCTGCGCCTCGACGCCGAAGCCATCCGACACATCGAAGTCGGCCAGGGAGTAGGCACCGCTGTCGAAGGAGAGATCGCCCCGAGTCCAGAAGCTCTGCCGGCCATTGGATTCGCGAACGATCGTCGGAAGCGGATCGCCCCAGAAGCTCCAGCGCGTCTGCACCGAATCCCGCCACGCTTCCTCCAGCACCGGACTCGGCGACGCTCCCGCCACCGTGATCCTGACTGAGTCGCGCCGCCATCCCCCGGCGCTCACTTCGACGACGACGACGCCATCCTTCTTTGGCGTCAGCATCCCCGTCGTGGCGTCGATGACGGCGATGGCCGTATCGCCCACCCGCCACCGTTCGGCGAGCGCGGGCAACTCCATGGTATCCCCCAGCGCGTCGAAACCCGTGGCCGACAGATGGCTCGGGACTCCGATGGACCATTGACGCGGGACTGGTTCGACCTGGATGCGCTCCAGGAACCGGTTCCTGGCGGAGGGAAGTGTCCATACCAACTGATTGTCGTCGAGGCCGTTCGGCGCTCGGAGGGGGCGCGCGAGGCCCGGGTCATCCGTCGGCAGGATGCGCCAGCTCGGTACCGCCTGGGGCGAGCGCCTGATCTGCGCCGCGATCCACCGGCCATCCGGACTCATCACGGACTGAAGGATCTCTTCCTGCGGCAGCCACGCCGTTGCCTCGCCGTCCGGCAGTGAGATCCTGAACAGACGCGGCCCCGATCCAGCGTCGGCGACCATGACGACGGTCCGGCTGTTCACCCAGCCGAGCAGGTCACTGACTTCCTCATCCTTGAAGGTGAAGCACTGCGTGGCCTGTCCATCCACGGTTACCTGGCAGAGTTCGCTCGGCTTCAGGTCGTAGCGCCGTCTGAGAAAGGCGATCCTGGTACCGTCTGGCGACCAGAACGGAAAGATGTCGGCCGCCGGCCCACTCGTCAGCTGACGGACGCTGTCCGGGTGCTCCAGGTCGAAGATGCCGATGTCGGACTCATCATCACCCTGCGGTGACCATCGGGCGGTGGACAATACAATCCATCGGCCATCCGGGGACCAGTCCGGGTGGGTATCGTCCCGCGGCTTGAAGGTCAGGCGCCGCTCGCCTCCGCCACGCTTCAGAAGAAAGAGGTCGAAGCTCCCCGAATCGGTGACGATGCGATCGTAGACCCACGCCTTCCCATCCGGACTCGTGCGCACCTCTCTGGCACCCCTCAGCAATGACAGCTCGTCACTCCTTCGGCTGCTGGCAGGGAGGATCGGTTCGCGCGCCTGCCACGCCTCACGCCGGAGAGCCGCGGTCATTCCCGAGAAGTTGTCGGCACTGTCGGTCCCGATGATCGTGAGCAGCGCATCGGGCGGCGGCCCCTGTGGGCGATGCAGCGCCGCCATGCCGATCGCGCCCAGGAGCACCACAGCCACGGCCGCAATACGCTGGCGACCGGTGAGGTAGTAGCGCAGAGTGATTGGCAGCGAGCTGCTCAGTCGTGTCAGGTCCTCCCGGTTGGCGCCTTTGCCCAGGAACTCCGCCGCCAGCTCCACAGTCGGACGAGGATCCTGCTGCTGCCGCAGGCACCTGACCCATCGGATGAAGGCGGCGGTCAGCTCCTGCCGCTTGGCCCCTTCATGCAGGTGGCGGCCGGCTCGGAGCAGCGCTGATTCGCTGGCGCCCGCCGCAGCCGAGCAGCGCCGACCCGAGCGCCGCATGGGCTGCAACCTCGACCTCGGCCGTCGCGACATGACGGATCGCTTCCGCGATCTCGTCATGCGCAAGTTCCCACATGGCGCCACTCCGCTGCACGAACCCCCGCCGCTCCAGCAGCCCCAGCGCGAACTCTACCGCCTCACTCGGCCGCTCGGCGGCGTGGGAGAGTGTCGCTGAGATCGACCGGGATGCCGGCCGTCGCCAGCAGGATCAGCAGCCACCGCGAGTCGCGGTCGAGCTGTTCGATCCGGCGGTGCAGCGCGCTGCCGGCCTGCAGCGCAGCCTCGAGCAGAGCGGGCGCCGGACAACTCCATCCCTCGGCACCGAGTACCAGTGTGCCTTGCTCGAGGGCGAGCCGGAGCGATTCGAGGATCAGCAGCGGAACCCCGGCGGTAGCCTCGCGCAGCGCGGAAGGGAGCGAGCGCGCCCATTCCTCGTGCGGCAGTTTGCCGAGACTGACCAGGAGGGTCGGTGGTATCCGTCGCCGAGAGCGGTGCGAGGGTGATTGAATGACTCTGCTCGAGGCGAAGAGCAGAGTTCCGGGTGGGGCGACTTGCCGTGACGACCATGACGGGAGCAGCACCGAGACGTTCGAGGATCCCCATCACGATCTGGAGCGACGCGTCGTCTGCCCAGTGGGTGTCGTCCACCAGCAGCGCGAGTGGCTGCTCCTCGGCGGCGGCATGGACCAGTTCGCTCAGGGCCAGGGTCCGGCGGCGGAGGGCGTCTTCTCCGGTTGCGGTGTCTGGCGCCCCCGGAAAGATCGAGGAAAGGGCGGGCGAAAGACTCACCAGCGCGGCTGCCGCCGCGGGCGAGATGCCGCGGGTACCGGGCAGCTCCGTCAGGGCTCGGGCCAGCTCCGCCGCAAAGGCGTACCCGATTGCCCGTTCGCCATATGCCGCCCGCAGCGACACGACCGTCGTCCCCGCGGAGCGGAGCCGGGTTGCCACGTCGCCGAGCAGGCGGGTCTTTCCCAGACCGGCCGGAGCTGAGAGATGCAGGTGCCGCGCCGCGCCGCGGGAGCATTCCTGCCACAGGTTGAGGATCGCCGCGAATTCTGACTCGCGCCCCACCATCTGCGACACGAGGCCGGCGTCATTGGTGGCCTCGTCGGCGGGTGGGACTTGTCGGACGACGCGGAGCAGCGCTGTCGTTGCGGGTGACGGGACCCGCTGAGACGAGCTGAGCATCCATTCAAAGGCGTCCGCCTCGGCGAGGGCGAGTGGACGCTTGATCTGCAGCAGGCACTCGATCACCAGCCGCCAGGCGCGCTCCGATTCCGGGTCGGCGTCGCGGACCCGTTCGGCGAGCTGGTGGGCATCACGGAAGCGTCCTCCTGTCAGGTACTCCCGGACAAGTTCCTCCGCGGCCCGCACGAACACGCCGCGGAGCCGTTCCCGTTCATGATCCATCCAGTGCTCGGACTCGGCGCCGCCCGGCGATGCGAATCCCGGCAGGAACGGGCCGGTATACCGCGCAACCGCCTCTTCCAGGTCGCCTCGGCTGACCGCCGCGAGGAACTGGTCACGGTCAATGACGATCGGTAGCTGGAGCTTGAGCCTCGGACCCATCGAGACCAGAGAGTCATCGCCGAGTGTCTGGCGGAGGTGCCAGGTCAACTGCCGGAGGGAGTGCTGGGCTCGTTCAGGGGAGAGATCGGCCCAGAACAGGTCGAGGAGGTGATCCCGGCTCGCGATGCGTTCGGGTGACAGGGCGAGGTAGGTGAGGACGGCCAGGGGCTTCCCGGCGCCCAGAAGGATCGGCCCGGGAGCGCCGGATGGGTCAGGAGCGCCCCGCAATTGTGCGGCGCCGAGCGTGACCAGAGTCAGCGGGGCGTCACCGCTGGCGGGGGAGGGAGAATCTTGGGGGCGAATGACGCATCGGTGACTCCGGGGATGCTATTCATCGCGCGGACGAACGCAAATCTCCCCCGCCACCGCTGGTCCGGCAGGAACTTCTCTGGGTCGCACCGGGAAGGTACGGACGGATGGGTGGGTCAGCAAGGCGGCGAAAGGCTGTGGTCGGGGGGGCTGCAGGACCAAAATGTGCAGACTCCACCCCCTTCAACCGCGAGCGTGACTATGTCACGACGATTGCTGGGGCTCCTGCGTTGCCACACGACCTAACCTGACGCTTGAACGCGCCCAAACGAAGCAGGCCGGTCACTCATCCGTTCACGAAATAGAGTCTCCAGAAATCCGGGGGCTTCATTCCCAACCTTGCTGCCGAGACGCTACACCGGCGGATGCGGCGGATGATCGTGCTCGTGTCCGTCGTCATCAGGCAGCGGAAACTGGGACGCCAGTTCCGGAAAGCGCCGAAGGAGGAAGAAACTGGACCCCAACACGATCCACTGCGTAAACGCCATCACAAGGGCCATAATGGGAATCGCCAGGGCGGGCACGTGATCCTCCGGCTCCAGCAGCAGGGCGAGCCCGAAGACAACCACGCCAATCACGAAGGCGGCCGTGCACCACCACAGGTTCCAGTTGTGCAGTCTCTGCATGTTGACCCGCATTCGAGACAGCACCGCTTCCAACCCAAGCACCGCGACACCAGGGCCCAGCACGAGCGCGGACACGTAGGTCATCACGCTCAGTGTAGTGCGGTGCAGTCCCAGGCGCACGTGCTCGACGTCCGACACGCCCCGGTGCACGACACCGACGGTGTACAGGCCGGCGATCACGTAGAGGCCCAGCGCGAAGCGGGAGACCTCCTTGTCCGAGAAATAGCGGAGCAGGGCCAGGTTGATCCCGAAGAGCATCATCATCGTCGAAACGACGGCCATCATGTCCGGGGGCACCATCAGCGCAAAGGTGCGCTCACTCAGGGTCGCGTCCGACTGCACCATCATGAACTCGAAGGCGGCGATGAGGTTGCCGATGAAGGCGAGCAGGAACGGCCGGATGATGAAGGACGAGAGCTTGTCCCGCCGCATTCCCGAGGAGCCGATCAGCAGGATGATGATCGTCAGAGCGAAGGCCGCAAGCAGGACCGCCGCGTGACCGGCCGCTTCCGCGCCATGGCGGATATCGAACGACCAGATCAAACTCTCTTCGTGCTGCATGACAGCTCCAATAACTGGCCACTCCGTTGGCTACTATCACGCTTCCCCGACCAGGCATGCAAGAAGGGTGGTCATTCGCAGCTCGTGGGGTCCGCTTCCTCTTGGTAGCCACCAGAGCTGTCTGGGTGGCGTTGGATCTGGCTGGAACAGCGAACATGCCTGAAATGGCGAGAATGTGCAGAGTAAGCGCAAATGCCATGGATACTGCAGGGTTTCGGGCCTAACCACTGATGGTGGGCTGCAATCGCTGACGTGTGTCGTGATGAATATTGAGAACGGGCGATCTGCACAGCAGGCTCCGAGTGCCCCACCATTGGCTAGCCTACACTAGCCCATATGGACGATACTTGCACGGCGTCAGCTCTCTGTCAGGTTCTTGCGGAGCAACCACTTGTGGATTGCTCGCGGACGGCAATCCGGTGGCTGTTGTGATCCTACAGGGAGATGTGGGCGGTAGATCGGGATGCCGGGCTCCAATCCCGCCGCGACCCACCTTGACGGCGCTTGCGAGACATCCCATCTCGCCCCCTTCCCACTTGGCGTTAATTGCATGCACCAGGGCCCACCCCCTAGCCGAAGCAAAAATCCGCCTATAGAATATCCCAAGAGGTTCATTCTCCCGTTCCTTGCGTCCCCATGCCGTCACGACAGGGCTGTGAGTCGGTTCTGCTTTGCCCCTGATAGGGGCGATCCATTACACGACTTGTTCCTTCCGGGATGCTTGGAGTCAATTTGAGCCTACTCTGCCGGACCATAAAGCAATGACTACCGGAGACTGCCACTTCTGCGGTGAGGTACTTCCTGCGCACGCTATAAAGTTCTGCCCCAGCTGTGGTAATCGGCTCCTCGCCGCTCCACCGACACCACCAGTTACTCAGTCAGCCCCTGAGCCTCCCGTCGATTCGTCCACAACCCCATCGCAACTGGGAATCTCCGAAAGTGCCACACTCGCACTCCCCGAACTTGCGTCTGTGTTGCCTTCGGAGTGGCTTGAATCGCCCTCTGGCCGGGATACCGAGCCCGGCCCTTCTGACCCCACAGTCCTGACCACAGCGGCGTCGGGGCCTAGTTCGGAGCCTATCTCGGACATCCCACGCTGTCCCGGGTGTGGCGCAGAAGTTGGGGCGGATTGGCGGAAGTGTCCCGAGTGCAAGACGGCACTAGGTGGCAGCGTTCCGACCATCTCGCTTCCGATCCAGGCACACGGGGCCCGAGGCGATGAAGAGGCAGCTCAACTCCGGCAATTGGAAGAGATCAAGGAAGAGCGGCACCGATTGGAGCTGGAGCTCGAACGAGCACGGTTGGTGGCGTTCTCCGTCACTGAGGATGATGACTCGGAACAGCCCGTCCCCACCGCGTCAGTCTCTGCGACTCTGTTTCCCGTCGCCGCGACAGTCGCCCCAGTGGCGCCGGAGAGAGCGGTCGAGCAGCAATCCGATGGAGTGGAGGGCACAGGAAGTGGTGATATCGCTGCGGCGCTGCTGATGCCGGAGGCTGAAATTGAGTTCATGGGGGGGGGGCCTAATGATCCCGTGGGCGGGGCTGAGCCCGTCGCAGCCTTTGATTCGAGGCCCGAGGAGTCGAAAGGCGTGCCCGCCATGGCTGAGGCAGCCGCCGTATCAGAAGTTCGGGACTTCGACGAGGAAGCGAGTGCAGCGTTGTTATCGGAAGCGGCCGTCGCGAATTCGAATGAATTTGCTCGCCCCTCACGGAACTCCGCGGGTACAGCAAGGCAATTGGCGGCGGCATCGGCCGTCCCAGAGCCTTCGAACGCTCGAACTACCATAATGTGGGGTGTCATCGCGGCTGCGTTGGTGGCAGTGGGAGGGGTCGGTGCCTTTCTCTTCCGTTCCCACGGCAGCCAGCCGGCCGCTCCACCGTCGGTGGCCAACGCTCCCTCCCCAGGGCCTGCCCCCGGAAGCCCGAGCCCTCCCGCGCCTCTTCCAACTCCGCAGCCGACGCCTGTTCAGCAGTCGCCAGCCCAACACGTGCCTGTCCAGCCTGTGGGTTCGCCGGCACCCTCAAGGCCCGCGAAGGATTCGTCGACCAACGGCCAAATCCAGGCCATAAGCAACGCGATGGCAGGTGTGTGGCATTACGCGCTCCCGGGATCGGGACCATCCGCTGATCGCGAGGCTTTCGCAGACTTGAGACCGCTATCGCCGCTGGAGTTCGAGGGTCGGGACTCCGATGAAGTGCCGGGTGTCTGGCACGGCCAGATCGTCGCCCAAGGCGAGAGCAGGCTCATTGTGATGACTCGCCAAGCAGGCAGCAAGTACTACGTGATCGCAGGCAGGCTGGTGGATTCTGGATCCGTGGCAGGCGTGTGGTACGATTCCCAAGGGGCCAGGGGAACCTTTACTATGAGAAGGAATCCATGACGAGTTCTCTGCCGAGTCCTCGAGCGGCAGGACCGGCGCGCAGAACTCGCATGCCGGGCTGCCGGAGGATTCTCGGCTGTCCGCTCTAGTGCTTGGCATTTTGTTGGTTGGACATTCGGCGTCCCTGGCTGCCCAGCGGATCGAAAGTGCTGCCGCCCTCGCCGGGACATGGATCCTCGAGTTCGATACCTCACCCAACGACGTTGTGACCTCAGGTGGTCAGAGTACCTATCCGGTTTCATTCCTGGCTGCCGGGCGAGAATCATTCACCGGCACTGCCCCGGATCATGGTCCCGGGAACTTTCAGGGTGAACTCCACAGAGCCGGGATAACGTCACTCGTGACGATAGTTTACCGCGACTCGGAGAACTCATCTGTCTACGTCGGCAAGTTCCTCTCTCCAGTCGAGGTCATCGGACGTTGGTATGACACAGTGGGAAAGACAGGGGATTTCCGGCTGACGAGGCAGGAATAGCCTTGCCTGCGCCTCCGGTTCCTCCGAAGCTGGCTGCCGTTGCCGATGCTGGTTTCGGAGGTTACCTGTCTGGTGGTCGACTCATTCATTCCGCCTGATACCCTGGCACAGGTCCCGAGGAGATGTATTGCAATGATGAACTCAACAAGTGTTCGGGCGGCTACTGCCGCGCTTGTCTTGACGGCTGTGCTGTCTGGCTCCGCATCCTCTCAATCCACGGGAACGCTCTCTATCTCGACCGGCCTCGTCACCAAGGATCTCGAGGTCCGACCGATTCCAAATCTGGCCTTGGAGCTCGTTTCCTCGACGGATACCTTCGTGCGCTACGGTTTCAGGACCGACCTGAACGGAGTGGCGAGAACACCGGTGCCTCTCGGTACCTACTTTCTTAGAAATACATCCCCTGTTGAATTCCAGGGGAACCGCTATCGCTGGTATCTGACGGTCCGGCTGAATTCGACCTTCCTAGCCGTCGAGCTGAGCGGAGCAAACGCAGTTGTCGAGAATGCTCAGGCGTCTGCTCCAGTTGCCGTAAAGGTCGAGGATCATCCTGCCGCGCCGAAAGACTCTGCGCCGAGACCGATCCCCGACAATTCCTCCCAGCAATCGGCTCCGGTGAGTGAGGCTATCGTCAACTGGACCACGCGTCGAGTCGTTCGCACGAGTGAGTTGATAGGTCGCGCGGCGCGTCTCGAATCACTGCGCGGAGGGCTCAAGTTCAGCATCAGACATTCGTGTATCGACCCGAAGGCCACAGCAACTGGCGCTCTAAAGACGTTGGGTTTCGAGATACAATCCGTTGGAACATCGTCCATCGTCACCGCGAAGCGGGCCGGACCAAACCGAACCCAATCCGCACCGCCGGCAAGCCAACTCCAAGGCCCGATGGGCGACCGTTGGACATCGGCAATGAAGAGCAATCTCGAGGCCTACAACCGTATGCTGGCAGCGGCGCCGGAATATGTCGCGAAGAGCGAGGCCACGGCTCGGTTTACCCTTGATTTCAGCCCGGTGAGGAATTCGACTGAGGGTTACAACTATGGAGTTACCGTTTGGAGCCAGACTGAGACTCGGGGGGCACCAATTCCGCTTCCGGCTGACTTCAGGAATGACCTGGCGAGACTATGGCTCCCCGACATGATTCATCTGATCGATGTCGTGGTAACCGCGTGCAACTAGTCCACAAGATCTCGGTCAGGCCGGGCGCTCCTCTTGCCTTACTGCTCTTTCGCAGCCGGAGGCCCTAATGCGCTGCCCGAAATGCAATAGCCTCTGTCTGTCCTCCGCCAAAGGCTGCCTCCGCTGCGGTGCATCTCTCGTGGCAGGGGCAGGACACGGCTGGTCTTGTGACGCCTGCCGGCATTCCAACTCCGAGGCCGCGACGACCTGTGCGGCCTGTGGAGTGCCCCGCCGCGGCGTCTCCGGACCGGAACTCGGTGAAGTCGGGCGAGGTCGGGTGCCATGTGAAGCTTGCGGGCGCATGAACCCCCCGGGTTCGCGGTCGTGTGACAAATGCGGTGTCACGCTCACCGGCGTCCTGGCTGCCACATTGGGGCGGAAGGTTGTCGCTCCTCCAGCCTCCTCGTCGCGGGTCCCGGCAAGCCGGCAGACCGACCGAGCGGCGCAAGCCAACACTACTGATCAGGCGATCCACGGTGTGATTAATACGGAGGCCTTCAGTTTCATCGCCGAAGATCTCCACAGCGACGTGAAGAGGTGTGCGATCTGGATCAGAGAATCGCCCTTCGTGAAGAAGTCTGAGCGCCATTGGGAGCTTGCCTCGCGGACGCAGGTATTTCTGGCGGCACATGCGCATGGATCGGAATCGCTGCCGGAGCACTTGGCACAGCAGATTGATCTTCCGGTCGATCTGGTGAATGCCTTCGCCGCGGAAGGCGACGCGCCGATGATCGTAGTTCTCGAAGGGTACTGTCGGGTCTGCCGCTATGCGGCGACGGCGCTGGTAAATGCGCATTCGGCCGACGGCAGTTCAATCGACATCAGTTATCTCCGCGAATCCCTCGCCGCTCTTGGTCAGAGTATCAAGGCTGGAGGCGCGCGCTTCACCCTCGAATCAGCTTGTGCGCTGGTTCTCCGAGACCATGAAATGGAGAGAGCGACACCATTTCATCCAAGGATGCGGACGTACTTTGCCGGGATGCTCATGGAGGTTCTTGCGCATGAACTCGGCCATATCCTCCTCGGGCACACCAACCAAGGGCCACTCCCTGACCCCGCTCGGCGCAAGAACGAACACCTCGCGGACATGTTCGCCGCACAGGTGATCGAGCAGACCGAGTACAGCGAAGTCAATGCCCTCTCCGGATTCGTGTCGCGGCTGACCGATGTCTATGCTGATGGGGGGGGAGTTCGCACGACTCATCCTGAGCCGCGCGAACGGCTGCGCGACTACGTGAGGGACAACCAAGAACTCCATCGATGGGGGGTCAACTTGGAGTCGTTGCCTGCGTTTCTGCCCTGAGCCACGCACTTCCAGTCATCAGAGGCCCGTGTCGAACACGACTCGCAGTCCGAATCTCTCGCTTCCCCGGTCACGCCCGGAATAGAAGCGCTTGGCGCAGCGGCAATCCTCTGCCTCGTCTGCAAAGCTGCCGCCTCGGAGCACCCGGACGATGGAATCCTCCTTGCCCGTGGGATCTGTTACCGCGCCAGATGGGTAGGGACCGCGGCCATCCCAAGTCCATTCCCAAACGGTCCCGAGCATATCCTGCAGGCCGAAAGCGTTGGGCTGGCGGGTGCCGAGGGGTTCCGGCTCTTCGGTGTCGTAGACTGCGATACGATGGAGCTCGTTCACTGTGACGCTATCGTAGTAGGGTCCGGAGGTCCCGGCTCGGCAGGAGTACTCCCACTCCGCCTCCGTAGGCAGGCGGATACCGCGTCGGCCGGCCACCCATCGGACTGTCGTGGCCGCCGGTGCGTTGCCGGCGATCTCATAGCATCCTTCGAGTCCCAGGGATTTCGAGAATGCATTGCAGAACTTCACGGCATCGATCCAGTTGAGGCCGACCGCGGGGAGCGCAGGGCTGCCGCCTTCCGCGCCCTTGACGATCTCGTGATACAGCATCTCACTCACCGGCTGGCGGAGCATCCAGAAGCCGCGGGAGATGTTGACGCGGTGCTCGGTCTCATCTTCGTCCCTGT
Source organism: uncultured Gemmatimonadales bacterium (assembly GCA_963817435.1). Lineage (GTDB taxonomy): Bacteria > Gemmatimonadota > Gemmatimonadetes > Gemmatimonadales > GWC2-71-9 > JADJOM01. The sequence goes on along the minus strand of CAWFNY010000002.1, from coordinate 352,701 downwards.
CCGGCTCGGAGTCCGGACTTCCCATGACGAATGCACCGGAAGGGATGTGGGCCCAGATGGTTGGGTCCAGATCGTCTGCACTGACAGCCGTCCCTGATAGCTGATTCTTGCGCTGTGATCTCGAGGCGGCGGCGAGCCGTGTGCAGTCGCGGCACCGCCCCTCGGTAAGGGGCGCGCGCGGCCCGAAGGGACGCCCACATTCATCGCACACCTCCATCTCGAGGCGGTCGATGCTCTCTAGTGTCTGGCTGCATCGGAACCGGAGATCCGGATGCTGAACGATTTCCTGATTTCGCCATACGGACTCCCCCTGTACCTGCGATCTTTCCGAGCGAATTCTCGGTCCAAATCCGAGCACTTGGCTCTTGTTGAGGTAGACTACCAGTTCATCCACGCTGATTGGGGCGGGGAACAGTGGCTGGCCCTGATGAGTGAGCACGGTAAGCTTGCGTCGCTGCCGACCCGCCAGCTGCATGTCGGCCCTATGGGCAAGGTGGGCTGTGTGAATTTCGCGCCCGATCCGGATCCCCTCGATGAGGGGAAGTCCTGACTCTCTTGCCGCGGCCTCGACAATGACTTGAAAGCCTGCTGCATCGACTTGCGGGTTCTGCAGCAGCGCTTCCGCAACGAGTTGTCTGAGCCGGCGCTCCGCCTCTGCACCCGAGTCCTGAACGACCGTGACCTGAGTGGAGTTATCGACATGGGTGGATTGATCGAAATGGACTGTCGAATTAGAGATCATGCTGTCTTGGATCGAGGCGCCCACAGTCCTGAGGGAAGCCTCGCTCGTGGCAGAAGGTGCTTCCGCTTCGCTGCCCCCAGCTTGAGTGATCCGTATCGCCGAATTCCTAACCATGCTGTCAGCGACGGTCGCCTCCGCCCGTCCCCCATCACCCCCGGACTTGGCGGATTGGCTGATGTCGATGGTCGTGGACGCGACCAGGCTGTCGGTGACTCCGGCTGACAGGCTTCCGCCCATTGCGGGGTCGATGGTTGCAGGTGTGCAGGATGGGCAGACCCCTTCATTGGTCGGGGAGCCGCAGTCGGTACAAAACCGTGGAGTCATGAAATCGCGGCCACTTTCAGTAGCGGGATTCAAGGCCTTCGATGGCCATACGGAGAAGCAGTGTCTCCTGTTGTGAGACTTCGGAGCTGTTGAGCTGGCTCGCCACCCATGCTCGGCCCCCGGTTCCGAGATGCTCGTACGCGAACACATGGTGGAGCAGCCGGTTGAACCGTTCGCCGACTGCCACCATCTGTTGCATTGCCAGCGCCCGATTCTGCAAGCCGAAGAACCACCGGCGTCGGCTGTCCGGCGGAGAGTCTGGACCAGGAGGCGAGAGCGAGATCTTGTCGTCCTTACCGGCCCTTACGCAGAATTCAACGAAGTCAGCCGGCGTCAGGGCGATCTTCTGGATATGGGGGCAGGCGCGGCGGGCCCAGTACTCGCAACAGATGCCGGGGACAGAGGTGATCACCGGATTCTCCGGCTCTGTGAGCACCGCGTCGTCAAGGGCCGCGTTGGGTACGCCGCAACCTACCCCACCAAACTGGCAGAGAGAGAACATCCTCATCGCGAATGGAAACTTGTGCTCCCCTTGGCTGTAGTCGCTTAGGGAGGGCTTTTCATCGGAGGCACCACCCGCCGTCATGATCGTGGTCGGGCCTTCCAGTGTGAGCCGCTTGACGTCGTAGAGGCCGATGGTGCTGCACGTTGCCTTCAGCAACCCGGGGCCGGTCGTTGCCACCACCTGCCCCAGCACGATGCTCCCGGCAAGTTCGACGTTGGGCGCCGTGATCGAACCGATCACGAGCCCGTTCTGGATCGCGACCTTCTCACTGGCAACGATGTCGCCACGAATGACGAACCGGACGCCATCTGTCGCTCTGAGGGGGCTGTTGAATGCCTCCCAGCCAGTGGCGCTACCTGCGGAGAAGAAGATCGAGCGGAGGGCAGATACCCCACCGAGATACCGCTGCACGTCGGGTGCTTTCACCTCAAATCGGGCGTTGTCGCCAGCGAGTAAGGGCCCCCGGACGCACCCGGGTCCGGCTGCCTGCACCTCATGGGAGTACACGCCTCCCCGGACGTCGAAGGCTTCCTTGCGGCCGTCGAGGAAGACGCCAAGCTCGATTTCCTCTCGCGTAGCAGGGAAGACGCTTCCCTGTTCCAGCCCGCTCACGACGAGCAGGGCACCGGATGTCTTGCGGGCCATTGGTCTGGATGTCCTAGGTGTCGAGCACCCCGATCGGGTGAGTATCGAGGTGATCCGACAAGAGCCGCAGATCTCGCTCAGTGATCGCATCCCGCTTACGTAGCTCCGTCAGTCCTCTTTTCAGTGTTCCAAACTCATCTGCGGACATTGTGCGCGTGGCGCCAGCACGGAGTCTGCCCGCGAGAGCTCCGATGGGATTACGAAGCTCGGGCGGCAGGACAGAGGATGGGAGTTCGCCGCCAAGAGGAGTGAGTTTGGCAGCGAGACCATAGACTGTCATCGCGTCATCTCTGCTCGTGGCTGAACCCGTAGCAGCCACAAACACGAAGGGCAGTGAAAGCCCCGTCCCGGAGAATTCCTGAGCGCCTGTCGTCAGGACCGCTTGGGATTCATCGGCGACGAAGCTCTCGAGTTCATCCCGCCATTCGATCGCTCGCTTGAGTTCGGTGTCGTCGATCCCGCGGATCGCGTCGGCAACGGCGCGCGCCCGGTGCTGCGTGACCGCTAGCTGTACGCCCGTGAGTTCGGCCTCGAGCAGGGATTCGGCGGATTCCGCCACCCCAAGACCCTCGAGGAGGTCCGTCATTCTGCCCTGCAGGGCCACAATGTGTTCCCCGATCCGACCCAGATGCCCTTCCAAACCATCGTAGACATCCATGGCCGCCTGGTCGTAGGCCCGCTGCTTCTCAGCGACCGCCAGATTGGCGCCCACTTTCCGAACATTGATATCTCCCGTGACATCGTCCACCATGATGCTGAGCTGCTGGGCTTCCGATATCGCTTGTAGAACATCCACCATAGCGACGCCGGCGGACACCCGGCTCAGCCCTTCTCGGGTCGTGGCCTCGGATCGCTGGACCCCGAGAAGAACACTCGCGGAGCCCTCCGCGGTGGTTCTGTCGAGCGTCGCAAGAGCTGATGCGGTCGAAGCCGCCATGCCCTCGACCGAGCCCTTAAGCGTCTGGAAGCTCCTGTCGATTTGAATGAGCAGCTGTTCGAAGTTCCGCTGCAACTCCTTCACCTCCTCCTGAAGGGCGATGATCGCACGTTCGAGGCCGCTATCTCGGCTCCGGCTTTGAGTATCGACAGATGCGATTTCTCCGTCGAGTCGACCAACCTCTTCCCTTAGCTCCTGCCTTATCCTCTTGAGGTCATCCAGCAGCTCTAGGAAGAGTCGATCTGACGAATCCGTCATCTGGCGCCTCCCCCGCTCAAGTCAGGGGCCCGTACTCCGGAAACAGGTCCGGGCCCTCGGTTCCACTGCCAAGGCTCGGAGTGCCAAGTAGACAGAAACGGGTAGGCCTCAGCGGGGTGCACCACATCCTCCGCAGAACTGTCCTTGCGCCGCGTTCGACTGGCCGCATTGGGTGCAGAACCACGGGCTACCGCCTCCCTCTGTGGTTACGGCGTCAATGGAGAATTCTGCCTGCAGCAACCCTCGTCGGCCGAGCAGGCCGATCGCTGCGTCTGCCTCGATGAACCGCCGTTCTGGGGGCGCCGGCAGCTGTCGCTGCCGCCCTACTTTGCGGATCACCATCTCCAGTTCAAACTCCACGACATCGAGTTGCGCTCGCACCGCCTGGATGCGCTCGACCCGATCGCCGATCCCGTGCCGAACGCTCTGCACTGTTCCAAGCTGCTCGCCCGTCAGTAGTCCGAGGCGTTCGTATTCGGTCACAATCTCGTCCAGACGCTGGCGGATGGCGCGACCGCGGGCATTGGCGTCGTCCAGGCGGCCTCGCAGGTCTCGAATGTCCGCGCGGAAGTTGTCGATGGGTCCCTGGAGCGCCTTGATTTCCTGCTCGATTCGGTCGCGCATCTCCCGTCCGGCATTCTCCAATGCGTCCAACGTCTTGGACCAGATGGCTTCCTGACCCCAGAGGGAGCGGATCATGGGGTGTACGACATCCCAGCGCAAACGGTCCACTGAACCGTGCAACGCCACTTCGGTGCTGAACTTTGTGGAGCAGATTGGGCAGGACCAGGGTTCCTTGGCCTCGTCCGGTTCGTAAACGAGGCGGGTGTTTGGATTGATGATTTCTGGGGTTCTTTGGCTGTCCGTACGGGATGCGGGCTTGGCGCCGTTCGTCGATCGAGCTTCACCTCCAAGGATTCCCTCCCACGGCTCAAAGGGATTCCGCAGAAGGGTCCGAAACCCCTCGCGATACCAGCCCCGGCAATTCGTGGCGTCGCGTGCCGCGAACTTGGCATACAGCCGGTCTTGAGGGTCCTGAGAGTCTTCGTTTTCTGCGACCTCCTCATCCCGCTGGCGCACCATGTTTTCGAGCTGAGTGAACTCTATGAACGCTTCTGTCCAGCCCTCCTCCAGTTCTCGCTGCGCGCTTTCGCTGTTGATGTAACGCTTGCCTTCTTTGGAGTTCAGTCGCTGGTGAAGATACTTCTCGACCTTTGGACGCAATTCGGAAGTTCGCAGTTCGTGGATCGCCTCTTGGTGAATCTCGTACCTCTTCTCGAGATGGGCCGGCATAGCGTTGCACTGCGGACAGAAGACATGGTAGCGGACCAGCACCGAGTCCAGACGGGAATTCCGGATTCGCTGCCCTATGAACAGGGCTGAACCGGCCCGGTCCTGCTTGGCCTGGGCAACCTGCTCGCGCAACCTTTGGGCAGTCTCTGCGAGCCGACCATAGAACATCCGGGTCTTCTGGGCCTTCGCACCCACCGCCTGCCGGAGCGCCGTCGCGGATTCCTCCAACCCGCCCAGCACGCTGGTGGTCCACGAATCAAGCGCGGCTGGTAATGCCTTGGGCGTAAGTTGCTGGATCAGTGCACCGCGATCCTGCAGGACTCGACCGGTGCCCGTCTTGTTGCCAATAGTCGAGAAGCTCACCTTGCGTGGCTGGACGGATCGGATGAACTCCGAAATTGCGTTCGCCGCCTCCCTGAGGTCGTGCTCGGAACCCAATAGCTTGTCCCAGGCGCCGAAATTGCTACGCTCTTCCCGAGGATCGAGGAGAATCCCGGTGAAGTCCAGACCGCCGATCGCCTCTTCGAGGTCTGCCATCTTCTCCTTGCTCATCTTGACCACGGGAATGGTCAGCTCGCGCGGGCTTCCGTGAGCATCAACAAGCAGCCACTTCCGACGCATGCCATCCGGCGTACTGCTCTCCTGGATCAGTACGGGCCACCAGGCGTAATCCAGAAAGGCGATCCCTCTCACCACTTTGGGGGATGGGGTGAGGCGCGCAGCCTCGGCGCGGCATTCCTGCAGACGAGACCGCTCCCGCGCGAGTAGTGTCTCACCAGCATCAATGCGACCGCGGTACTCGCTCAGAGTGGATTCCGCCTTCGCGAGCGCCTCGCGGGCCCGGGCCAGAACTCGCTCGGCCTCTTCACGCTCCCGGCGCCAGCCACTGCCCCAGATCAGCATCCAGAGGAAACGGAAGAAGCCCCATGGCTTGGAGTCGATCTTCCTGATCTCTTCTTCACCCTCGTCGACCGCCAGGCGGAGTCCGGAAAGCTTCGAGGTACCCGTTTCCATGCCCACCCTTGCTTCCGCAAGGGCGCGGTCGGTCTTTGTCACTGCGGCGTCGGCCTGTTCTGCCGCGGCCCTGGCCTCGGACGCGGCCTGATCCCACCGGCGCAGCACCGGCAGCGCAACCGCCGCAAAGGCAGTCGCGAGCTGCACGGCGGCATCGGGCATGGCACCGGCGGCCTCGCCTACCGGGGCGATGGCCGGTGCCAGTCGAATGACCTTCATGTCGAAAACCCGGAATCTTGACGAGGTGTGAGTCTGGCGCGTAACCTTATTACCCTAATACCGCTGCAATTCTCTCTCGTCAAGATCTACCCCCGTCAGGCTCGCGGCAGCCCTGCCGTCGCGCCGGCTGAGACCCCACTCTGCGAGGGCACGGCGACCATGGCATCTCCAAACCAGATCAAGTGCCAACATTGCGGGAAAGGGTGTGACCCGGAGAAACAGTTCTGCGGTGAGTGTGGTAAGTCTTGGTGGCCAACATGCCCGGCCTGCGAAGCTGCGAACCCACCGGGTTTGTCGTTTTGCGGTGATTGCAGTAAGCCACTCAGGGCTGGACTCATGATGCCATGCTCCAAGTGCAGTCACGATTTCCCGGCCACAACAGAGAAGTGCCCGCAATGTGGCAAAGCGCGCCCGAGCGGCTGGTTCGCCTCGCTGAGCATGCTTTCGGTGATTTGTCCGCGGTGCAAGCGCAAGAACAAGCGGGGCGCTGCCACGTGTGAAGGATGTGGAGGAGCGCTGAATGCCGGCAGGGTCATACCCTGTCCACAATGCGGGGAAGATGTCCCTACAGGCGCAAATCACTGCGGTAATTGTGGGTTTGCCCTTGTTGAAAGGCCACGACCGGAAGAGACGCCAGCGCAGGCCGCGGATCGAATCGATGAAGATCGTAGAGCAAGAATCGCGGAAGCTACTGTTCATGGACCGCTGGTGTTCTCCCGACGTGCCAACACCGATGACCCTCTCTTTGCGAAGCGCGTATCAGACATCTCCGATTCCAGGATCGAGGCAGGCGTAGTAGTCGAGCCCGGGACGACTGCCTTCGTAATCGTTGATGGAGCAATCGTCGGGAGCATCACTGCCGGCCGGTACTCTTTTGATGACATTAAGGCGGCACACGCCGACAAGGATAGCTCCCCCGGGGTGATTCAGAAGCTCTGGACCTCTCTCAAGGGGATCGTGAGTCGTCGGAAGCTGGGAGTGAAAGTCGACACGATGAGTGTCGTTGTCCTTCTGGTGGATTCCGCAGATACGGAACTCACTTTCAATGCCGCGGAGGACGATCGCCTCTTTACGAGCGATGGCGTCAAGGTCACCGTCAAGGCGAAGGTGTGTGTCACCCTGCGCTCCGCGCTCGAATTCTATACCAACGTCCTCAAGGGTGATGGAGAATACAGGGTCTCCAAGCTCCAGGAGCAGGTCAAGCCATTGCTCATGAATGCGCTACGCATGGCAGTGGTCGGGTACAGCCTCGCCGACTTGATGCCTCCGGGGACCGGCGTCCCTGGCCTTCAGGGAAAGGTGCTACGGGGCGCGAACGATCTGCTCGGACGTCAGGGGTTGACGATTTCGTACTGGCGCGAGTTCGACATCCTGCAGACGGGGATGGAGAGGGCAGCGAATACGAAGTCGGATCGTACCGTCTGGGACGCCGAGGCTGGAGCGACGCTAGACCTCAAGCGGACTGTGGCCGACCGGATGCTGGAGGAGCAGGCAATCGACCATAGCCTCGACCTGTCGGAAAAGAAGCTCGGTGACAGCGCAGCTCTCGCCAGACGTAAACAGGAGCGAAACCAAGAGGTCGAGAAGCTCCGTGTTGATGTCGAGGGCCGGGAGGGGTACCAGGCTCTGCTCGAGAAGCTCCTTGAAGGTGATAGACTCGAGCAGATCGCTCATCTGCGATCGAGAGAGGAGTTGGATGAGTTCACCGCAGGTGTGATGAAGAGCCAGATGCTACGTGAGAGTGACGTGAAGCTGCTCATGGGTGTCATTGAGGACAAAGAACGGAACCAGGCGGACTTGCTCGCCCATACTCGCGCGGTCCTCATTGAGACCCGCGCTCATGAGATGCTCGAGTTGAAAGCCCAGCGTGCCCGTCTCGATCAAGTGATCGAGCGCCTACGGCGCGAGGAGCAGGTCGAGGCCATCAAGACCGAAACGCAGCTTGCAGAAGAGCGGGCACGGGCGGCTGAGCATGCTGCCCGGGGCGGAATGGCTGGCGCCCGCGAAGCGTTCAAGCTGGACAAGGAGAAGGACGACTCGGACTTCGATCGCTTCCGCCAGATGCAGGAAGCGAAGAAGGAGCGGCTTCGACTCGAACACGAACTTCAGATGGAGAAGGACCGGCTCGCCAAGCAACAGGAGCTGGAGTTGCAGAGGCTGCAAGTTGACGTCAGCAAGACAGAGATCGAAAAGGACCGGGCGATCGGCGTCACCCAGGCCCAGACTGACTCAAAGCACCGTGATGAACTCGAGAAGCTCCTGAAAGAGCGGGGATCTGAACTGCGGACGGACCGGGATAAGGACCTGGACCGGATGGAGCGGATGTTCGGCGCTGTGACCGGGATGCAAGGCGAGGCGGCCAAGGAACGGGAACGCCTCGCGGGAGAGCGGGCCGAAAAGGTCGAGCAGATGTCGGAGCGATCCATGGATCGCATGGCCGAAGTCTCTGGGGCGGCCGCTGGTGCGCCCCGGACCCGCGTCTGCGGCTCGTGCGGAGAACAGACGCCGCTAGGCAAGAAGTTTTGCCAGTCCTGCGGCAAACCGCTAGGCTGATGGAGGGATTGCCCATGATGCCAACTCTTCGTGAGCTGTAGTTAGCCTTCTTGGTGCTCGTGTCGCCATCCGCTTTGGGAGCCGACGTCGGCGCCCAGAGTATACGCATTGTTGGCGAAACTGTGCTGGCCCCCGGAGAACCTCCGCGTCCGAGCTGTCTCGTCTCGATCCGGGGATCGAACGAGGACTTGCGTCGAGCCTTCGACGAGGCGCTCGCCGATGGACTCCACCACGGGGGCGTCGAGGTCATTCGTGCGAGCAACATTCTGTCCCGAAAGGAGGCCCGCCGTCTGCCTCGTGAATCGGTGGTGCGGCAAACATTGTCACAAGAGGAGATAGCAACAGTCCTCACCCTCGTTCTGGTGACGCGAACCGTGATGGCGCCGGATTCTGGCCCGGCCACGGGTCCTGGTGCGGAGCCGCCGCAATCGAGCAATCCCCAGAGCGTGGATGCCCGCAACGACGATTGGAAGGCGGATCCAGAGCCAGGCAGACACTCACAGACTGAATTCTTCTTGCCTCGACAGCGCGAGGTGACCGCCGAGTTGCGGCTGGCGGACGCAACCAGCTCTCGCCTGCTCTGGCTGCTAAGTAGCGTGCTGGCCGGGTTTCACGACACCGACGAAATGGCGGTCCAGTTCGCCGAGAGGGTCGTCGGGGCGGTGCGGCGTAGCAGCATCTTCAAGTAATCCACGAAGCGTTCGACAGGGTCTACTGCTCGCAGGAGCTTGGCACTAGACGGCTCCATGTATCCCTCAAGGCAGGCCCCAGGACATCGGTCGAGTAGTTGACAGCGGCATTCGGCAAATGGCTTCCGGTCTTCGTCTCCGGACCGAAGCGCACATAGATCCCTACACTGACTCCGCAGCGCAGAGCACCCGATTCTCCTGGGATTCCTAGGCTGAGCAACAGGGTCTTGGTGTAAAGGTCATTGTCGTCTGACGGGGTCGTCGCCTCCTCGGCCAGCGTTCCGGTCTTGGCATAGAGCCGCGCCTCATTCGGCAGCCCGTGCAACATGACAGTCGCCAGCCCGTGGGCCGTGCCAGTTTGAGCCACTCCCGCAAGGCCTTGGAGCAAGTGTGGGTACCACGGTGCCTGCGCTAACCCAAGTGGCGGTACAGGGGGCGCACCGGGTGGGCGGCTCGAAACGCGCAGAGTAACCCGGCGATCGCTGGTCACTCTCGAGAACGCTTGGGTGAGGTCCGCCAGATTCCATCGATTCTCCCAAGCCCCGATCGCATAACGGTATAGGTAGGCTAGTGAGGTACCGGATGGGCTTGTTGGCGCCAGAAGTACTGGCGCAGATCGCGCACTGAAGGCCCTTGTTGTCACTGTGGACCTGGCACCGTCTGTGAGCGTTGCGTCAGGCTCAATGACGTCAACGAACTCACCGGCTCGATGGACGATCTCGGGATCGATGCTCAAGTCGAACAGACCTGCCACACCTTCGGCCGTTGCACTGCGGAGTAGCGTCTCCCGAGGCACGGTAAGACCCAAGAGAACGACATCCGGCCTCTTGCCGGTCCACTGCTGCCCCCCAAGCTGGAACGGCGCGTCCACGGCAGCCTCAGTCAACGCGACCGACTTCCCCGGGGCCTCATGGTCGAGCCCAAGTAGCAGCAGCGACGCAGCGTAGGCGTTGTTGGAGCAGCGAAGAAAGTATTCGAGATCTATCCAGCCGCTCGCATCGACAGGGCAGTTCAGATGCGAGTCAAACGCCTGGGCTTCCTGAATCTGCGGCATGCCCAGGATTGAGGTGAGTTTCCCGACGCTGGCTCTGATACGCAGAGTCCCGAGTATGGGGCGGCGGCTCAGAATGGCCGAGGCAATTAGTGGCTTCACGGCGGACCCGGGTGCGATGCGGTCGAAGAGGACGCGATCCTTGAATCCTCCTGGCCGGATTCCGGCCAGCGCCAGCAGCTCGCCGCTTGGAACACCAAGTACAACGACCTGCGCTTCTTCGATCGGCGGTCCCTGCCACTCCATCAGAAATCGCTCCAGGCCCCTCTGCAGATCTGATGTGAGCTCGACGTCGATTCCCAGCTGGAGTTCACCGGCTCCCGCATGGCCGACATGCACATCGCGGATGAGCTGGCCGAAAGGGCTCTCATCATCCGGCGTGAGAAAGCGAGCCCTCGTTCCGCTTCGCCAGCCTGACCTGGAGAGGAGGCCCGTTTCTGCCTTCGCCAGTACCAAGGGACCCAGGGGATCCAGCATCAGCAGCGCGCCCGGATGCAGGATCACAGAGTCACCGCTTTCCGGGCGCACCCCATCCACCCACGGGCGGTCGTAGCCTGCGATCAACCAGAGGGCGTCGTCATCCTGGGAGTGGCGATGGAGGATCGCCTGCGGGATGCGCTGCTCCGACGCGCAGAAGATCGAGACCGCTCGCTCCTGTACGACAAAGTCACAGGGATGGGTCGTCCCACGGTCGGCAACAAGCACGCGCGTCGTGCGATCCAGCGGTACCAACTTGTCCTGCCCGACCAACGCCAAGCCCTCCCACCAGTCACGAGCGCGGATGTCGCCCGTCCACCGGACTGGCTCACCAGTGGCGGCATCTCTCTGTGACGTAGGCGGGGACGTCGTGAGACGGACGGCCCCGTCGCCAGCGTGGACCACTCGTAGCAGGGTTGGATTCGCGGCTTCGTTGCCCTTCTGTCGTTCCCTCTGCCAGCGGTTGTAGCGGCGGATTTCGTCATTCAGGAAGCCGAAAGGCCGGAGGCTGGGAGCCGATGGGATTGTCGACGCAATAGTGATCGAGTCGTTCTTCGGACAACCGGTACAGGGACTCATGCCCGCCCGTACCCGGACCGCGCCAGGCTGCGCGTCACTGAGAACCTGACCGGCAGCCGTCACAAGCACGCTGTCCTTCGGGCTGAGCGGCTCGGGCGCCAGAGTAGTCCGTGCCAGGGCGATCGACAGTCCCGCGAGGCAGAGCAGCAGGGCCCCGAGCACCACCGTACCCTGGCCAATCGGTCGAGTCTCATTCATGTTCTGGCCCACTCGAGAGCGCAAGGATCAGCGAGAGGCTGAGCCCCAGGGCGAGCGCCACATCTGACCACGCGTTGAGTCCGAAGAATGGCATGTTCTGACCAGTGAGCGGCACCAACCCGAGATTTGAAAGTGCCACGTACGATGCGGGCAGGGTGATCCAGGCCAAGGCGCCAGTTGCCGAGGTCACCCTTCGATCCGTCTTGGCGCCTACGGGAATTGTGGACATCCAACACAGCACTGCCAGAATCATGGCAGCGTAGGCCAGGACGACTGCCAGAGCACCGATTAGCCCATGGTCTGAGAGGATGAAAGCCGACATTGTGTTCTCGGCCACCGCGATCGGAACCGCTAGGCCGGTTTCGGGCCGGAATCCGGATCCGAGACCGGCTCCGGTCCAACCTGCCGCTGCATGCGTTCTGGCTCCCGATACCTGGTCGAGCGCTGCTCTCGCGGCAAAGACGGCTTCACTCGGCCCGGCCTCAGCCAGAGCCAGTTCCAGCAAATCGGGGCGCGACCCCGCCATGCTGCGCACAGTCGCACGCGTTGTGGGTCCACTCGTCAACGGGAAGGAGCGGGCCAGCTTCACTGCGACGTTGCCGACAGATGAGAAAGCCTCCGAGTACTCTTGCGCCCCCATTGCCCGGTCGAGGTCACCGGTTGCCGGGAACAGAATCGAAACCATGAAGAAGAGGATGGCCATCATCATCCCAGCGGCCGCCAGCCCGCTCCTGCTGATCAGTAGGCTCGGGGGAACGCTCACAAGGAGCGTCAATACAATCGGCGCCAGGAATATCAGGCCGAGCCCGAAGTCGAACATTGCCAGCAGGCTGAGCATCAGTATCGGAAGCCCCATGCAGAGGAAGAAGGTCTTTGGGGAAGGAAGCTGTCCTGCTGATACCAGGGAGCGAAGCAACTGCCCCGACTCGACCGTTAGTATGAAGACCCCGATCAGCGCCACGAATCGCGATGTTGTTACGACCGCCTGTGCCAATCCCAGCAGTGCCATGGCGAAGAGGGCGATCGCGATTGCGGCGGCTGCGACTGCTGCCCGCCAGCTTCCCTTCCCTAGTAGGCTTCGGGTTCCCGCACCCGCGGCCGCGATCATGAGCAGGCCGGCGACCGGTACCGGCGACTTCAGCGCGATCACCAGCCCCCCTATACCGGCCGCGGCAAGCATGAGTCGGCGCTCGATGGTCAGCCCAGGGGAGGCCGCACGCACGCCATTCCGGACCCAAACCGGCAGGAGCAAGACGATGCTCGTGATCACGGCTCCCAGCGCGAGACCGAAGCCCGATCCCGGGTAGGTGCGCTGAGCCAGAAGGACCAGAATGAGCCAGACGCAAAGCGCGGCATTCGTAACGGGATCGTTTGCTGCCACTTCCCCGGCCGGGCCAGCGCATGGCGTGCCCACCATAGTCAGGCGCAGCCTGCGGAGCATAATCGCCACCTGCTCCCCAGAGGCGAGGATCATCAGTGCGGCGCTGAAGCCAAGCCACATTCCGATGGAGGTGATTCCGGCTCGCTCATAGTAGGGCGGGGCATAAGCGACCCTTATGCCCAACGTGAGTCGAATCGTGAGGAGCAGAACAACGCCAGCGAGGGCCACGAACATCGCATCCGAAGGACGCCGCCCTCCCGGGAGCCGCCGGCCGCGTGTCAGAAGGAGCAAGGGGATTCCGAGAACTCCGGCCAGCAATGCGGCGACTCCGAGTGCACTCCGATCCCGATCGCGGTAAGGGGCGACGACGGAAAGCAGGTAGCCGGCCTTCGTTTCCCGGGCTGATCCCACCTCGCGTGCCGCAACGAAGACCGGATCCGCGCCTAGATCGTAGATCTTTCGGGGCGTTACGAGAGTGTTCGTTTGGCCAGCCTCGAAGGTAGCGACCACCGCATATCGGGCTGTGTCCAGCCCTATCCCGCCCAGATCGATCCAAGGCACCGGGAATTCCGGTCGGGTGGTCGAGATCAGCAGGCATCGGTGACCCAGCGCCGTCCAGGTTCCACACTCGGCTCGGGTCGGCAATGACCACCCTCGTGCGGCCCGATCCCGCACGATGCGGACGACACGTGTCCCACCCAATTCACCGCCTGCCTGCCCCAGCCCAACCGCGAATGCCCACTGCCCGCCTCCGGCGTGGACCTCAACCGTATCGCCCGCGCGGACGGTCAGGCTGTCGAATGGGTTGGGGCTGATGCCGATTGCTTGGGGGTTCAGCGAGGTGATCGAAACTCGTGGTGCGGCCAAGGTCAACCCAAGCACCTCGATAGGCTCTCGCTCGAGTCGTGCATGGAGATACTCACCCGCGTCGGAGGATGGCAGGGAGTCATGGGGCAGATCCGCGAGTCGACGTCCCCCACGCAGTTCCCGCTGGATCCGACCCCGGATTGCGGTGTCCTTGTCGCCGAGGGCGATGCGACCCCCTTCCCACTCAATCGCACCACCGTAGCCTGCCGCGGGCGCGAGCCTCAGCCGGAACCGGCCGCCATGAGGGATCGTGGCATCGATACCCTCGGGACCGAGGGGAACTCTGCCGAGCTTCTGCGAACTGCGAGGCAATCCAGGACCGCGAATACCGAGTTCATCCACTCCAGCGATGGCTGCGACAGCGAAGTTGCCACCCGTCGTCGGCTGGAGTTGCAGCATCCAGCCCGAAGCCTGCTGGTTCACTGGAGTCAGTCGTACGTCGAGGCTGTCGCTGGCGGCCCCGATCCGCAGGGCGCGGTCAGTACTTTCGAGTACCACGCCGGTCAGTGTCAGCCGGTCGGGGGACTGCCGCAGGGACTGGACGTACCAGAGGAGGACCGAGACCAGCAGTGATCCGATCAGAATCGTGCCCGTGAGCGCCGGTGCTGAAAGCCCGAGCCAGCGCCTGACTCCGGTGAATGATGCCAGGCAGAGCAGTACGGCGAGCAGACCGTAACAAATTCCGAAGAAGGGGAGGCGGGGTGCAAATCTGGCGAGGGCGATGATCCCAAGGAGGATGGCGGCGGCGAGCACTGCGAGCACGAGCGAGGCCCGGACAGCGTCCGTCAAGCGCGAGCTCTCGCTTAACCGTGATTTCTTCCTTATCAAATTATGGACCCCGGTCCCTAGTAAGGCTGGGAGTCTATTGCAAGCAGAATGGTCGGACTTGTCGCATGTAGGACCTTAAGCTCCAACCTGCGGGCCGAAGGACTGTAAGGCAAGTGTAAGGGTTCGCGGTGGTTCGGGCGAATCCATGGCGGGGCTCCCTGAAAATAGGACCGGCGGGACCCACGGAATGGCAGTAGGTTCGGGACTGGGGGGAGGCCCCCGGCTTGGACCCTCCGATGCTAACTGGCCCGATTTCCGGGGGAAAGGTCAGCTCAACCATAGTGGCGCGTCGCAGCACGCTCGAGCTGCTGAGAAGTGCCTGCAGATCCTCATGCAGGCCCGGCTCATCGAGGACAGCGGCCAAAGCCTCGGAGGAGATGTCGGCGGATTCCGGCTCTCGCCCGATCACCTTCCGCAGCGCAAGCTTAGTACGCGACCAGAAGCCGTCGGCGAACTCGTCGGCGACCTTTCTGGCTACGAGCGCGGCAGCGTAGGTGGTGCCGGCAAGCAGGAGTGTCCCGGGATCCACTGAAGTGTTTCCTTGGTTGGCTGATGTTCGTGTTGATGGGTCGTGGGAGGTGAGTCCTCGAGAAGGTACCCGAAAAGGTCGGCTCTGCAGGCTTGAATACATCAATTCGGCATACACCGCCCTGACGCCTTACCGCCCCTCCCGCCCGCGAACCCGAAACGGCAGCCTCCCCAATTCCCCGGGTCAGCTGCCGTTCGGAACTGCGTCGTACGTGCGACCACCCGGTCGCCCCTACTGCGCCTTCGCCTGCCGCGGGCTTGGCGGGCTCGCCATTCGGCCACGCCACATTCCGCGCACTCACCCACGCCCCCAGCCGATCGGGGTTGTCCCGGAACCGATACACGACGATCCCGTCGAGCTGCCGGACCAGTTGCTTCAGTTCCTTGCTCATCGACCTGAGTTCCGCCCGCGCGCCGGTATGGGCTCGGCGCCCGGCGTTGGCCTCACTCACCGCCTGATCGTACTCCGTCACCAGCGAGTTCAGCTCCTCCTCGGTCCCCTCCGCCATGCCGCTGGCGCGCAGCAGGTCGTGGTTCTCCTTGACCGTCGCCGCGATGGAACGGACCGTGGCAATGAAGAGCGGCGCCGGCATGTCGCGCACCGTCTGCATCAGCGCGTCCGCGACCGAGGCATGTTCCACCCCGAGTGAGGACGCGACCGCCGCCAGGTGACGAAGGGGGTAGCGCAGGATCCGCTGCCTCACCGCCTTGTGGCGCCGGGTCTCGGCCTTGCGCCCGACCTTTCCCTCCTCATGGAGCGCGACCAGGAACCGCGCCCGTTCCAGCTTCTCGATGAACCGCGCCACCACCTGGTCGGCCGGCGCGTCGCCCAGCGGATACGCCCTGAGGAAATCGGCCAGGCGTGTCCACATGACGATCATCAAACGCAACGTGTAATTCATATACCCTCCTACTCCCCCTCAGGGGAATTGCGGCATCCGCGGTTGAGGCGCGGAGTGCCATGTGACCTTCACGGTGAACCACGTGTCCACTCAACGACCCGTGGCTGGGGGGGTGTACGCGATGGGCGTGCCAGAAATTCTGGATGCGATCGCAAAAATGCATAACACAGCCGGAAAATGAATAAAATGGTCGCGTCAGGGCGCGGCACACGTGCGTCAGGCGCCGGATTGCTCGCGTCGATGCGCGGGACGAAGTGATCTGGCAGCGGGATGGTTGCGGCAGCGCGCGGAGACGCCATCGTCAGGGCCCGGAACGCGGTTGTCACGGGCCGGAATGATCCCGTCAGGGCGCGGCAAGCCCTTGAGAGGCAGCGTTTTAGTCCCGTCAGGGTCGGGAATGATCGGTGCAGGGCCCGGAACGGTCGGAGTAGCTCGCGGGGCGGTTCCGCACACCCGCGGAACGGATTCTTCTATGCAGCGGAAGGTCCCGCCGGCGGCGGAACGGAGTCAGCAGGGAGCGCAACGGAGCCAACCGGCGCGGGAACGGACCGGTTCGCTGAAAACGATTACATGCATAATCGGGTGGCTGAATGATCGGCCGCGAGGATGGTCCGGTGTCCTCCGGGAACCGAGACAGTGTCCTCGATCGAGGACAGTGTCACCCCTGGAGTGGACGGTCGGACAGGCGGACGGGCGGCGACCGAGCGCCCCTTGGGAGCGCGATAGCGCGACCCGGGCGCGAGGAAGGGGCGGACAGGCTCGGCGAGTCCCGGTGTGGTCCCGGAGGCCGCGTTGCTTCCCTCACCCGGTTGGAAGGCTCATCGATGAGAGGAAGCCGAGCGGCCGGAGGGACCCGCCGGGCGAGCCACCCGGGAGCGGTGCCGGTGCAACCGCGTCTGCTCTCAAGAGATCGCTCCGGGGTGCTCCGCACCCCTCACAGTGACTGGCGCTCGAAACGCTCCCTCCCGCCTGATCCCGATACTCGGCTCCGTGCCGGTGGGCGCCACCGTAGGGCATGCTTCCCTATTGCATTCCCCGTCTCGCCGAGCGTACCGTATGGGCATGGCCGCGCCGATCTACTATACCGCCGACATGGTCCGGGCTCTCCCGGACGACGGCAACATCTACGAGGTGGTGCACGGGGAGCTGCTGGTGAGCCCCTCCCCTCGGCCTTGGCATGAGGTGGTCGGCGGCCGGCTCCATGTCGCGGTGCACACCTGGCTCGAGCGCCATCCCATCGGCCTCGCCTTCGGCTCTCGATCGGATCTCTCCTGGGGTCTCCGGGATGTACTCGTTTCCCCCGACCTCTTTGTGGTGCCGCTGGACGAAGCCCGCCAGCTCGAGTGGAAGCGGCTTCGTACGGTTCTGCTCGCAGCCGAGGTGCTGTCGCCTTCCTCCACCCGCGCCGATCGCTTCACCAAACGGCGGCTCTATCAGGAGCAGGGGGTGCCGCTCTACTGGGTGATCGACCCCGACGCCCACTCGGTCGAGGTCTGGCGTCCGACCGATGACCTCCCGCTCACCGAACTCGAGACGCTGACCTGGAACCCGGCCGGCGCGGCCGAACCGTTCATTCTCCCGCTCGCGGAGCTGTTCCGACCATTGTAAGGGCGGACGGGCGGACGGGCGGACGGGCGGACAAGCGGACGGGCGGCGACCGAGCGCCCCTTGGGAGCGCGATAGCGCGACCCGGGCGCGAGGAAGGGGCGGAACAGCCTCGGCGAGTCCCGGTGTGGTCCCGGAGGCCGCGTTGCTTCCCTCACCCGGTTGGAAAGCTCGTCGCTGAGAGGAAGCCGAGCGGCCGGAGGGACCCGCCGGGCGAGCCACCCGCGAGCGGTGCCGGTGCAACCGCGTCTGCGCTCAAGTGATCGCTCCGGAGTGCTCCGCAGCCCCTCACAATGACCGGCACTCGAAACGCCCCCTCCCGCCTGATTCCGGTACTCGGCCCCGTACCAGCGGGTGTCACTGTGCGGCATGCTCCCCACTTGCCACCCACTCGCCGCCGAGCGTACCGTATGGGCATGGCCGCGCCGATCTACTATACCGCCGACATGGTCCGGGCTCTCCCGGACGACGGCAACATCTACGAGGTGGTGCACGGGGAGCTGCTGGTGAGCCCCTCCCCTCGGCCCTGGCATGAGGAGGTCGGCATCCGGCTGCTGATCGCCGTCCGCCTTTGGCTGGAGCGCCATCCCGTCGGCCATGCCTACAGCTCCCGCTCCGATCTCTCCTGGGGGCTCCGGGATGTGCTCGTCTCCCCCGACCTCTTCGTGGTCCCGCTCGAGGAGGCTCGGCGACTCGATTGGATATCGCTCCGGACGGTGCTGCTCGCGGCGGAGGTGCTGTCGCCCTCGTCGCTCCGGGCGGACCGGTTCCCCAAACGGCGGCTCTATCAGGAGCAGGGGGTGCCGCTCTACTGGGTGATCGACCCCGACGCGCACTCGGTCGAGGTCTGGCGTCCGACCGATGACCTCCCGCTCACCGAACTCGAGACGCTGACCTGGCACCCGGCCGGCGCGGCCGAACCGTTCATCCTGCCGCTCGCGGAGCTGTTCCGGCCACTATAAAGGCGGATGGCGAGCTACGACCGGAATCCGCATACTCCCCGCCGGCGGTACCCTTCCATATCTTGAAGCAGCCAGAACCAGAACGCACCACAGCCGTCGGAGTCCCAATATGAAATCCACGACCCTGCTGCTCTCACTCGGCGTCCTCACCCTCGCCGGCTGTCTCGGTGACACCCGTACCTCCCCGATCGCGCCGACCGATGGATCGAGTGCCACCTTCAAGCCTCGGCCCGGGGTGGACACCAGTACCACCGCCGGCTTCCCGAGCGCGGTCACGATTCAGGGTCTGGTATATCGCGCGGGCACCGGGGTGCCGACCGACACCGGCGCGGTGAGCATGGCGCCGCCGATCGCCGGCGTGACCGTCCGCATCATGCATAACGTGCTGAGGAACGGGCAGGCGACGCAGGACGAGCTGGCGCGGGTGACCAGCGGTGCCCAGGGCGATTTCTCGGTGAGCGGCCTGCCGGGTGGGTACTACGTGGTGGAAGGCCTCACGCCCGGCGGTGCGGTCGCGGCCTACGAGCTGGTGGAGACGAGGGCGGCGGTGACCACGACCGCGATCTGGATGCCGGCGCAGTAGGGCGGGAAGGGCGGAAAGGCGAGAAGGCGGACAGGCTCGGCGAGTCCCGGTGTGGTCCCGGAGGCCGCGTTGCTTCCCTCACCCGGTTGAAAGGCTCGTCGCTGAGAGGAAGCCGAGCGGCCGGAGGGACCCGCCGGGCGAGCCACCCGCGAGCGGTGCCGGTGCAACCGCGCATGCACTCAAAACACCGCGCCGGTGTGCGCCACCGTAGGGCATGCTTCCCTATTGCATTCCCCGTCTCGCCGAGCGTACCGTATGGGCATGGCCGCGCCACTCTACTATACCGCTGACATGGTCCGCGCACTCCCCGACGACGGCAGCCGCTACGAGGTCGTTGCCGGAGAGCTGCTGGTGACCCGGTCGCCGCGGATGTGGCACCAGTACCTGATCGTGCGGCTCTCCCTGGCGCTGGGGAACTACCTGCAGTCCCGCCCGGTGGGCGTTCTTGTGCACTCCCCCGCCGACATCTCCTGGGCGCCGGACGTGCTGGTGCAGCCCGATCTCTTCGTGGTGCCATTCGAGCAGGCGCGCACGCTGGACTGGACCGCCGTGCAGACCCTGCTGCTCGTGGTCGAGGTGCTGAGTCCCTCGACCGCGCGCGCCGACCGCTTCGTCAAGCGGCGCCGCTACCAGGAGGCCGGGGTGCCGCTGTACTGGATCGTCGATGGCGACGCGCAGCAGGTAGAGGTCTGGACGCCTTCGGATCACTTTCCCCGTATCGAGCGCCTGACACTCGAGTGGACACCGGCCGGGGAAGGGGGGCCGTTCCGGCTGGGACTCCAGGAACTCTTCAAGCCGATCTGATGGCGACGCAGGCCGACGTCCGCCGCATTGCGCTGTCGCTCCCGGAAACCGAGGAGACCCGGGACCACTTCGCCTTCTCGGTCCGCAACAAGGGCAAGTCGAAGGGCTTCGTGTGGGTCTGGATGGAACGGGTCGCGCCGAAGAAGCCCCGCGTACCGCAGCCGAGTGTCATTGCGGTTCGGGTCGCCAGCCTCGATGACAAGGATTTCCTGCTCGGGCTCGACCCGGAGAAGTTCTTCACCGAGCCGCACTACAACGGCTTCCCCGCTGTCCTGGTTCGCCTGCCCGCCGTGACCGCGCGAGAGCTGAAGCCGCTGCTCACGGAGGCGTGGCGCTGCTTGGCACCCAGGGGGCTGGAGCCGAAGCCGGCGACTCCTCGCCGCCGCCCAGCCCAGCCGACTCGGCGCCGAAAAGCCTAGGGCCACCCGATTCCGGTACTCGGCCGAGCGCCAGCGGATGGCATTGTGAGGGATGCTCCCCTCTTGCCACTCCCTCGCCGCCGAGCGTACCGTATGGGCATGGCCGCGCCGCTGTATTACACCGCCGACATGGTCCGGGCCCTCCCGGACGACGGCAACATCTACGAAGTGGTGCACGGGGAGCTGCTGGTGACCCCGGCCCCGCGTCTCTGGCACGAGGAGGTGGGCGCCCGTCTTCACGAAACCGTCCGTGCCTACCTGCGGCAGTACCCCGTGGGTCTCGCGATCGGCTCCCGATCGGATCTCTCCTGGGGGCTCCGGGATGTCCTGGTCTCTCCCGACCTCTTCGTGGTACCGCTGGCGGAGGCGCGCCGCCTCGACTGGAAATCGCTCCGCACAGTGCTCCTCGCAGCCGAGGTGCTGTCTCCCTCATCCGTCCGCGCGGATCGCTTCACCAAGCGGCGGCTCTACCAGGAGCGTGGCGTGCCGCTGTACTGGCTGATCGATCCCGATGCGCACTCGGTCGAGATCTGGCGGCCGGAGGATGACCTCCCGATCACGGCGTGTGACACGATCAGCTGGCACCCCGCCGGCGCGAGCGAGCCATTCATCC
The DNA here is from genome assembly GCA_963817435.1 of uncultured Gemmatimonadales bacterium. Lineage (GTDB taxonomy): Bacteria > Gemmatimonadota > Gemmatimonadetes > Gemmatimonadales > GWC2-71-9 > JADJOM01. The sequence goes on along the minus strand of CAWFNY010000002.1, from coordinate 331,725 downwards.
TGCCGCTCGCCGAACTCTTCCGGCCGGTGTGATTGCCTAACCGCCTACACCGCCTAACCGCCTAACCGCCCAACCGCCCAATCGTCCAACCGCCCAACCGCCCAACCGCCCCCCTCCACCTCCCGAGCGATAGCGCGCCGAGCAGCGGCTGGTTTATGAGTTGAAGCGGTAACGGAGTCGTCCGCGCGCCAGTGAGCGTCCCCCTGCGTGCGGTCAGGCTCACCGCTCATCCCGGGCCCCATGCACCCTGCCTCACGAATCGTCGCCCGCGGTCTCCCGATCCTGGCCCTCCTCGCGGGCCAGCCCGCAACGGCTCTCGCCCAGAGCAGTGCCACCGACACCCTGCGGCTCACCCTGGCCGAGGTGCTGACCCGGGTCCGCGAGGAGCACCCGATCTGGAAGGCGGGCGCGGCTCGGGTTGTCGCGGCGCGGGCCCGCGCGGCGGAGCAGAGCAGCTACCCCACTCCCAGCGTACACATCGCGACCGCCCGCCTGACTGAAAGCAGACTGGAACTGCTGCAGCCTCTGCGCTGGCCCTGGGAGGGCTCCGCCCTCAAGCGGATCGGCGCGCAGGACGTCGCCGCCACCGCCGCGGACGCTGAATCCGACCAGCGGGCCGTGATGCTGGAGGCGGCCCGGCGCTTCGCCGACGGCCTGCGAAGCCGCCGGGTGCTCGCGCTCGCGATGGAATCGGAAAGCCTCGCGCAGCACACCGTGGAGGCGGTCGCACCGGGGAAGGAACCGGACAAGGCCGCCGATCTGGCGCAGTTGCAGACGCTGATCAGTCTCGACGAGGCGCACCGGGTGCGCATGGGCGCCGCGCTGCAGCACACCATCTCCCAGGCGCGCCTCGATGTGGTCCTCGGCCAGGATCCCGGCACCCCGATCGACTTCCAGGGCGAGCTGTCGGCCATCGCGCCGCTCATCGCCCCGGACGCGGCGCTGCCCAGCGCGCTCGCCACCGACCCGCGATCCTCCCGGCTGCATCACGAAGCGGAACGCGCCAGCCAGGAGATCCGGCTCGCGCGGGCGCGCGGCTGGCCGACAATCGAGATCGGCCCGGCCGCCACGGTAGGCGACAAGTGGCGTCTCGGCGTTGCCCTCGGCTTCAACGTGCCGGCGTGGCACCGGCTCAGCAACGAGATCCGCGCCGCGAAGGCCGAGCGCGACAACGCGAACGCGCAGTTCGATGTGCGGCACCGCGAGATCGCCGCGCAGGTGAGCGAGGCGCTCCTGACGCTGACCCGCACCGATACCGAGCTGGGATTGCTGCGGGGGGGCGCGCTCGCGCGCGCGACGCGGGCACTCGAGCTCGCCGAGCAGGTGGCGCCACAACGGGGGACCTACGTGCTGGCGTGGCTGGCGGCGCGTGAGGCATACCTCGATGCCCGGATGGCCGAACTCGACCTCGAGTGGCAGGCGGCCGGGGCCCGGCTGCTGCTCCGGCACCTGACCGGCAGTCTGGTCATGGAGGAGCCGTAGCTAAGTCGCTGCCTTTGGCTGCCCAGGCGATTGCCGAGCTCAATCAGCGTTGCGAGCGGACAGATGCTCCGCTCACGCAGGCGAGTGCTCGATCCGGGTGCCCAACACGGCGAGAAACTGGGCGATCCACGCGGGGTGTGCCGGCCAGGCGGGTGCCGTCACGAAGTTGCCGTCCGTCACCGCATCGTCCACGCTGATGGCGGCGTAGGTCGCTCCGGCGAGCTCCACTTCGGGAGCGCAGGCCGGATAGGCGCTGATGCGTTTGCCCGTGATGACCCTGGCGGCGGCCAGGATCTGCGCGCCGTGGCAGATGGCTGCGATCGGCTTCTTCTGCTGCGCGAAGTACCTCACGATCTCGAGAATCCGGGGATTCAGGCGCAGGTATTCCGGGGCGCGACCGCCGGGAATCACCAGGGCGTCGTAGTCCTGCTCGCGGACGCTGTCGAATGTGGCGTTGAGTGCGAAGTTGTGCCCCGGCTTCTCCGAGTAGGTCTGGTCTCCTTCGAAGTCGTGCACCGCCGTCCGCACCGACTGGCCCGCCGCCTTGCCGGGACATACGGCATCGACGCGGTGGCCCACGGCGCGCAACGCCTGAAACGGCACCATGACCTCATAATCCTCGACGAAATCGCCTACAAGCATCAGAATCTTCCGTGCCATCACGAACCTCCATGGAGACTGAAGCCAGAGCCCGCCGTTCAGGACGGAGCGGTATGGAACGGGTCAGGCTGTGGACGTGTGCCGAGCCTGCGGGCGGCTGCGCGTAACCTGCAGGGACCGGGTCGGAGGCGCCAGCCCGAGGACCGGGTGCCCGGCTTCGGGCGTTCGTGGGGAGCGTCGGTTCAGCGCGCCCGCTCACGCATCGGTGGCCAGCGCTGATGCATGCCGACGGTGAGCGCCGTGCGGCGATCGGCGAGCCCCGTCGCCAGGTCGATGCGCAGCACGCCGAGCTGCCCGTCCAGGATGCCGATCCGAAGGCCACCACCGGCATCGAGATAGAACCGGTCCCGCCCGGTGCCGCTGGCGGGATGCAGGATCTCGGCGCCATCGAGGAAGACCCCGACCGCCAGGGTGAACGGTCCCGTGCGCAGGACGGGATGATCGCCGGAGAGGCCTCCATTGATCATGCTCCGCCCCGCGGTTGCACCCGGGAGCAGACCATTGCTGGCGCGCGGATGCGCTCTGAGGGGAACGGCCCAGGAAAGATCGCTGCTCGCCACCGGCCAGAGTCCGAGCGGCGCCTCGTGGCTCACCAGGTCGAGCCCCACCCTGGTGGACCAGCTCGCCCGCTGCAGCCCAGTCGAGGAGGTCCACATCGCCCCGACGCTGCCCCGGGTATAGGAAGGATGGGTCTTGAGCGCCTGCCCGTACTCCAGGGTCGTCGAGAGCAGCAGGCGATCCGAGGCGGCACGGAATTCGGTGCCCGCCCTCGCGGTCAGGTACTCGCGTTCCGCCGACCACCGCTCGTAGCGCAGGCCCGCCGCGGGGCGCAGCGACGGAGTGACCCACGCGCCGAATCCGACCGCCTCGGCGTGGCGAGTCTCTTCGGACGCACCGGCGATCGCGGTGTCGAGCGCAAAGCGAAAGCGCTCCCGGATGCCTTCCACGCCGATCACCCCGCTCACGCCGAAGTCGCATCGGCATATCGACCCGCACGCCGACCCGCGGGTGGGCATGCTCCCATCGCCAGACGCCGGTCCAGAGTTCGCCTCCGCCGGTCGGCGTCGCCACGGTCAGTGCCACCTCACGCTGGGTGATCGCGCGGAGCGCGCCCACCCCGAGCAGCCGCCACGCCGGGTCCAGCACCGGCCGCTCGGCCACCGCGGCGCGCACCTCGACCCGGCCCCCTTCGACCGGCTGATACTCCACGGTGCCTCGCCGGATCGCGGGGAAGTCGGCGATCCGCCGGCGCGCCAGCGCCAGGGCCGACGGGGTGAGCACGGTTCCGTCAGGCGTGTCGATCGCATCGGCGATCGCGCGGAAGCGCACCTTCTTCACCCCATCGATCCGCAGCAGGTCCACCGTGGGCGCGCCGACCCGGTTCCAGGCCTGGAGCGCGCCATCGCGATCCCCCGCGAGATATCGGCTCGCCGCGAGGAGCTGCCAGCCCAGCGCATCCTCCGGCGCCCGCGTGACGTACTCTCGCGAGAGGCGTGTGGCCTCCACCAGTCGCCGCTGCTTGAAGCGGACCGCGGCCAGCTCGCGGAGCACCAGCGGCTCCGCCGGACAGGCGCGTGCCGCCTGGGCCAGCCGATCGGAGGCGATCTCGAGCTGCCCGTCGGCTGCGGCATCGACCGCCTCACCGAGCCACGGGCGGCAGGGCATCGAATCCGTCGCGTCGCATCCGCTAGCCAATGGCCTTCGTGCCACTGGCAACTGATGACCGGCACCACCGGTCGAATCACCATCGCCCACCGCTCGCCGCCATTCCACTGGGAGAGGAAGCGCGACTCAGCGATCGAGCGCGCAGGGCCGCGCGCCGGGTCGTGATAGATCACCCGGCGCTCCGACCACTGGAGCAGGACCACGTAGTGATAGCGTTTGGGGGCGACTTCGATGAGGGCGACCACCGGCACACCCTGGGCGAGGTAGCGCTGCACCTCCTCCGGCGTACCGTCGAATGCCTGGGTCTCCCAGCCCCGCTCCCGTGACGCGGCGGCGAGGTCGGTGGTACGGATGCCCCGCTCGCTGGGACGGACCAGCCCCGCGAAGTCCTCGGCGTACACGCCGCGCCGTCCCCACCACCGCTCGACCATCGCGACCGCCGCCCCGCCGCACAGCAGCTCCGACTGCGGCAGATACGGCACCTGAAGCGCGGCCGGTGGTCGCGCGGGCACTTCCGGAGACGGCAACTGGGCGGACGCGGGTGCGCCGCCCAGTAACATGCCGAGACCGCACATCACGGTGATCGAGCCTGCGATTCGCCGCATTGGCGGCCCGGCCCGGTGTCAGCTCGCCAGCAGGATGACGATGATGATGATCAGCAGCAGCGCCGTCGTGCCGATGACGATCTTCTGGTCTCCACCCGCCAGAGCCGGCCTCTGCCGCGCGGGTGCGCTCGGCGACCTGACTCAGCGAGGCCTCATCCATGGTGCTGACACGTACGGCCAGGTCGGCAGTGCTCACGCCCATGCTGTTGGCCACGCCGATCACCTGATCGTTCTGCAGGAAGTTCTGCACGGTGGCCTGGTTGGTGGCGGGCGCCGAGAGGACCGCGGATTCCAGTTCACTGCTGCTCACGGCGCTCTGTGACTGGGCGGCGAGGGGTGCGGACATCCCCAGCGTGACGAGGGCCAGAGCCCCGAGGACTGCGACGGATTTCAACATGATCTCTCTCCTGAATGCGTGGTCAGATTGTGGTCTTCCTGTGGGCGGCCAGCCGCAGCACGCCGTTGATCCCCATGTGCAGCAGCATGTAGGCGACGATCGCCACCACGACCGGCAGCGCGAGGGTGAAGCCCCCTTCCGCGGTCGGACTGGGCACGATCCCGCGGAACGGCTCATACAGCGGAGAGGTCACGCCGTTGATGAAGCGGACAAAGCCGCTGGTGGAACGCGCCGAGATCAGTGCCAGCACCAGGCGGATCGCCAGCAGGCTGTAGATGAGGTAGAAGGCGTAGTCGATGAATTGCGATGTCCGGGCGGCCGCGCGGGACCGGGCCATCGCATGCTCGATGGCGACGGTCTCATCGATGGCCCGGCCGCGGAACTCGTCGGCGACCTGCCCGACCCGCTCCGTCTGCTCCGTCGTTGCTGCCCGGGCCCGGCCCTTGATCTCGGCGTTCACATTGCCTTCGATCTGGGTCTTGACCGATGCGTGCTGTGCGTCGCGCCGCGCTTCGTCCAGCGCCACCTTGTCGTCGTCCATCGTCGCCTCCGCGGTTGAGCCTCTGGCATCCTGCCGCGCCGTCAGTCACGCGAGGAGCACCCTGTCAGGCGGTTGCAGCCAGGCGCCTGACGCGGAGACCGTGCCCCTCATTGAAAGTGCCCTGATGAGAGGCGGAACACTATCGCTCCTTGGGGGAGAGGGACTCGCTCGAAGGGTGGAGTACGGGGGAGTGGACTGCGCCGCGTCGCATCCTGCCCGGCACACGCACGCATCGAGCGGCCACCCCTTTCGGGATGGCCGCTCGATCTGCGTGTGTTACCCCTCAGTGGTGGGCGACGGCCGCCGCCTCCGCGTCCGCCTTGGTCTTCTGCACGGTGCCGTCCGGATGCTGCGGCGGCGTGTAGATCGTGTAGAGCCTGAGCGGCTTGGTCGAGGAGGTGTTGATCACGTTGTGGAATGTTCCGGCGGGCACCACGATCGCGTCTCCGGCATGCACCAGGTGCTGTTTCTTGCCCGAGAACACGACCTTCGCCTCACCCTCTTCAATCCGGAAGAACTGATCGACCTCCGGGTGCATTTCGTTCCCGATGTCCTCGCTCGGCTGCAGGCACATGACCACCAACTGGCTGTGCTTCCCGGTGTAGAGGACGTGCCGGAAGTTGGGGTTGTTCAGCGTCGCCTTTTCGATGGATCCGATGTAGCCGGTCATATGCTTGCCTCCCTTGCCTGGGCCGGGCCCGCCGGAGCGCCGCACCTGACGCTCACGACGGCCGGCCGGGCGTCGTGGTCAGTGCAGCAGGTTCGCGGGGATCTTGCCGCCATTGTCCGCCAGCTTCTGGAGCACCTGCTTGTGCAGCCAGATGTTCATGGTGGCGCTGTCCTCCATGTTGCCCGTGTAGCCCAGCTCCTTCGCGAGTTCCTTCCGCTGGGCCAGGCCGCTATCCAGGCCCACGAGCTTCATGAGGTCGACGATCGAGGTCTGCCAGTTGAGCTTCTGCGGATTCTTGGCGGCCATGGCCGTCAGCACTGCCTCGACATCGACCACTGCCGTCGCCGTTGCCGCCGGCGCGGTGGTGCCGATCTTGGCGGTCGGAATCGCCGGCTCAACCGGGACCACCGTAGGAGCCACTTCGCCATGACCGAAGATCTTGGACATCAGGTTTCCAAAGATTGACATAAGGCACCTCCGAGAATGCATGTGAATCGCTGATTCAGTGGTACTCCCTACAGTAGGCGCCTGTGAGTGAAGAGACTGCGAACGCGACGCGAATCTTTCGAGCGAGCGGGAGATCCGGCCCGGACTTCTGCGGGCGCAGATATCGCCTTTTGAAGCCTCCTCACCTCTTCCTCAGGAGTGCTTCACGCGCCGGCCACAATCCGAAGCTGAAGGCCGGAGGCCGCGAAAGCGGCCTTCGTCGCGTCAGGGGCGCCGGCAGCACCAATTCCATTCTCGCGAATCGTGGGCATATTGCCTCGACGCCGCCCCCAGCCCCGCCGCCGTGAGATGCAGGGCCCTCCGGGAATCGCGGCGAAGTCGTCCGCGAATCGGAGCAGCATGATCGCCAGCACGCTCGAAGACCACGCCGCCTGATGTGCGGCATCGCCGGGATCCTCACGCCCTGCTACGCCGGCGACGCCCGGGGCGCGGTCCATCGGGCCGCGGACCAGTTGCGGCACCGGGGCCCCGACGGGGACGGCTTCATCGGCTGGCCCGAGACGCCCGAACCGGGGCGCCCCTTCGTGGCCCTCGCCCATCGCCGGCTCGCCATCCTCGATCCTTCCCCCGAAGGCCAGCAGCCGATGTTCACCGCCGACCGGCGGTTCGCGCTGGTGCTGAACGGGGCGATCTGCAATTACCTCGAACTCCGCGCCGAACTCGAGCGACTCGGCCACCACTTCCACTCCCGCAGCGACACCGAGGTCCTGCTCGAAGGATTCGCCGAGTGGGGGCCGGCGGTGCTGCCGCGCCTCATCGGCATGTTCGCCTTTGCGGTGTACGACGCGGTGAAGCAGCGGCTGTTTCTCGCCCGCGATCCCTTCGGCATCAAGCCGCTGTACCATGCCCGATCGGCCGGCGGCGTCGCCTTTGCGTCGGAAATCGACCCGCTGCTCGAGTTTCCGGATGTCAGCCGCCGGGTGAATCCCCGGCGGCTCTTCGACTTCCTGGACCACGACGACACTGACGAATCCGCCGAGACGCTGTTCGCGGATGTGCAGCAGCTCCTGCCCGGTCACTGCCTGGACCTTTCCACTCGAGGCGCCGCATGGGGCGGAGCCGGTGGCGTACTGGGCCGCGGATCTCACCCGCGAGCTGGATCTCTCCTTCGACGCCGCCGCGAGCCGGCTGCGCGAGCTGTTCCTCGACAGCATGCGGATGCACCTGCGCAGCGATGTCCCGCTGGGTTTCGCGCTCTCCGGCGGCGTCGACTCGTCGTCGGTGCTCTGTGCCGCGCGGCAGTTGCTCGGACCGGCGGCGGAGCTGCAGGCATTCACCTATGCCACCGATGACGCCGCGATCACCGAGGGGCCCTACCCGGCGATCGCGGCCCGCGCCGCGGGGGCTCGGCTCTTCCCGGTGATGGTGAACCCGCAGGAGTTGCCGGAGGCGTATCCCTGGCTCCAGCGCCTCCAGGGCGAGCCGATTCACGGGCCGACGATCTATGCCCAGTATCGGGTCTTCGAGGCGGCGCGCGACCGGGGCGTGAAGGTGATTCTCGAAGGGCAGGGTTCCGACGAAATGCTCGCCGGCTACGACTTCTTCGTGATCGGCCGGGTGGTCTCGCTGCTGCGGCAGGGAAGGTGGGTCGAGGCGATGCGGCGGCTGGCCCGGTTCCCGGCGCGCGCCACCAGCCGGAAGGCGCTGGCCATTGGTCTGCTCAGGCAGATGCTGCCGCGCGCACCGCTCGACAGCATCGCCGCGCGCCGCCGCGGCCGGCGCCGCCGCGCGCGGGCGATCGATGCGGCGTGGTTCGGCGCCCGGGGCGTCCAGGTTCCGGCCGAGTGGCGTATCGGGGGCCCGTACGGTCTGCGGGAGATGCTGTACCACACGCTGAAGGAGAACCCGCTGCAGGCGCTGCTCCGCTACGGGGACCGGAACGCGATGGCGCTCTCGCTCGAGAACCGGGTGCCGTTCCTGACGACACCCCTCGTGGAGTTCGTGTACGCCTTGCCGGAGGACTACATCATCTCCGCTGAAGGCTCCAAGAAGGCGGTGTTTCGTCGGGCGATGCGCGGGCTGGTGCCGGACGAGATATTGGACCGGCGGGACAAGATCGGATTCGCGACGCCAGCCGGGACCTGGCTGCTGGCGCTCCGTCCCTGGGTGGAGCAACAACTGCCGATGATCCGCGACCTTCCATTCATGAATGCCGCCGCCGTCACCGAGCGCTGGGCCGCGGTGGAGCGCAACCCCGCCGCCGGCGACGCGATCAGGATCTGGCGCTGGATCAGCCTCCGCCTGTGGGCGGAGCAGCGGGGCGTGCTGTTCGGCTGACGGCGCGCGAAGTCGCTGTTCGGTCAGCAGGCCAGCCCTTCACCTGGCGAACGGCAGCGAGAGCAGGAACAGCCCGGCGCTCACCAGGACGATCAGCGGTCCGGCCGGGACCCCCGTGAGGTGGAACAGCAGGATGCCGATGACCGCCGACAGCATTCCCGCCGCGGTCGCGCCCCAGGCGTACTGTCTCAGATTACTGCCGAGGTTCCGCGCCGTGGACGCGGGAATCGCCACCAGCGCCGCCGTCAGAAGCCCGCCGACCATCTTCACACCAAGTGCGACGACCAGGGCGATCAGGATCAGGTACAGGAAGTTGTGCCGCTTGACATCGATCCCCGCGGAGGCGGCGAGGTCCTCCGAGACGTTGATCAGCACCATGGCCGGGTAGATCCGGTTCACGACCAGGATGAGGAGGACGCACGTGGCGATGGAGATCGCTGCATCGCGTGTGCCGGTCTTCGTGATGTCGCCGACCAGCGCCGTCTCGGCCTGCTCGACGGGCAGGAACAGGAACGCGATCGCCACCCCGGTGGCGAAGACGAGCGCCGTCAGGGCCTCCATCGGCAGCTTCGTCTTGAGTTCGAGTATCCAGATGAGCGCGACGCCGAGGATGACAAAGGGAAACGCGCCGAGAGAGACATCGAAGCCGTAGCGCAGCGCCAGCGCGATGCCTGGCAGGGTCAGGTGACCCAGGGGGCCGGCCACCAGGGCCATGCGCCGGCCGAGCATCAGCGAGCCGAGGTATCCGGCGGCACCGCCGATGAACATCCCCGCGACCAGGCTCCGAAGCAGCGATCCGTCCATGGGGGTCAGTCAGGGGTGTGCTGGTGATACATCACGTCGGCCCCGTACATCTTCTTCAGGGTGTCCGGCGTCAGCACCTCGACGGGGCGCCCGTGGCAGATAGGCTGCCGGTTCAGGCACAGTACCATCGACGACAGCTCGTACACCACGGCCAGATCGTGGGTGACGACGAGCATGGTGAGGTTGCGTTCCCGGTGCAGCCGGGCGAGGAGCCGGTAGACGGTTTCCTCGCCGCTGATGTCGATGCCGGCGGTCGGTTCATCGAACAGGAGCACCTGGGGATCTCCCGCGAGCGCCCAGGCGATCAGGACCCGCTGGAACTGCCCGGATGAGAGGTCGCCCATCCGCTGCTTCGCGAGTGGCTCGCCGAGGCCCACGGCGCGGAGCAGCTCGCGGGCATGGGTCCCGTCGTGCCGTTTCAGGGCGAAGAAGTCTTCGACGCTCACCGGGACATCCCGGATGTACGGCAATCGCTGTGGGACATACCCGATGCGGGTGACCCCGTTCCATCTGATCGAACCGTCGTGTGGGATAAGTCCGAGCAGTGCGCGGAGCAGTACCGTCTTGCCTGCGCCGTTGGGGCCAAGAATGGTGAGGATCTCGCCGCGCTTCACGGTGAAGGACAGATGCTCGATGATGGCCCGGCCCTCGATCGTGACGCCGAGATTCGAGACCTCGAGTATTGCGTCCTCGCGCCCGTTCATGTCCGGCCCTCCGGTGTCCACGGCCTTCTGCCTGAGAACGGAAAATCCCCGTGCCTCTGCTCGGAGCCCGGGGAGTGTCCGATCTCATCCGGCCAGCGACAAGCTAGCGCAGAGTGTCCTTCATACCGCCCCGTGCGCTCGTGAAGGCGACCAGCTCGAGGCGGCTGCGCAGCGCGAACTTCTCCAGCACGTTGTGCACGTGGGTCTTCACCGTGTGCACGGCGACCTGCAGCCGCCTGGCGATCTCCTTGTTGCTCATCCCCTCCTCGAGCAGTCCGACGACCTGACGTTCCCGGGGCGTCAGAAGCGTCACCTTCAGCTCCTGTGCATCGCTCCTCGAGGCCACATGGCGTGTGATCTGCGAGAACAGGCCGTGGGTCAGGGCTGCGGGCAGGACCTCGGCGCCGCCAGCCACCGCCCGGATGGTCGCGGAGAATTCCTGCGACGAGGCGCCCTTCAGGATGAAGCCGGATACCCCCGCTCTCACATAGTCGGCCACATTGACCCGCCCGGGAACCACCCCCATGACGATCACCCGGGCCGCGGGTACAACGCCATGCACCGATGCGGTGAGGCGCAGGGTGTCAGCGGTCGCCAGTCCGTAATCCACGATGACCACGTCCGGGCTCGAGGCTCGCACCTTCTGGAGGGCCTCGTCGGCCTCTGCCGCGACCGCCATGACCCTGAGCCCCGGCTGCCTCTGGATGATCGCCGCGAGCGCCTCACGCAGCAGCAGATTGTCGTCGACCAGCATCAGCGAGATGGGAGATGGCACCCGCCTGGCCCCGAACTGCGGGGCCACGCCAGTCTCGGCCCACCGCGCAGGCGATGGTTCCCATGCATTCAGACGTCCGGTCGCTGGTAAAGGAAGCGTCGAAGTGGAATGGTCGAAGGGACTGAAGCGGGTTGCCATGGGAAACCTCCCGGCGGTGGTGCAGCGACAGCGTCCGGACCTGCAGCACGTACCTATCAAGTAGCTGTTGAGATACCCGGCCAGCGATAGCTGCAGCAAAGGTAGGCCATGCTTCGCTCCGAAGATTGAATCCCGTTGGAAAGTCCCTTTACGTTTCGTGAAGATGAATTGAAGATGAATCGGCGAGGGATCGAGGACGGAAGCGACCGGCCGGTCGCTCCCTAATGGACATCGCTGGGGTAGGGACTGCCTGCGATGGGCACGCCATCGAGAGTAATGGCGATCACGTCGTTCCCCTTCCGGCTCGGCGTATACGACGCCGTGTAGCTGCCGTCCCCGTTGTCGGCGGCGACAAGGGGTCCGGCCGGATTCTTCCCCGTCACCGTGATCACGACCGTGTGCCCGCCGGTTGAGAGGTCGTTGCCCGACTGATCCCTGGTCTGCACCGAGATGACCGTCCTGCGACCGGCGTTGCCCCGGCTGGGAACGTTCGCGGTGGTCTGGCTCGCACTGGCCGAGCCAGGTGTGAGGCTGATCGCCGTGGTGACCACCGATGGCCCTCCCGCCGACAGCCGCAGGGTGTAGCTGCCCACCGTGCCGGTCAGCGAAAGATTGCTGAAGGTCGCGATGCCGAGGGCATCGGTACTGATCGTCGATTGCCCTCCGAGCAATCCCCCACCGGATGCCACCGAGGCGGTGACGCTGGCCCCGCTCACCGGAATGCTGTTCTGATCCACTACCAGCGCGGCCGGCTGAACAGCGAACGTCCCGCCGTTGACGATGCTGGCCGACGGCTGGACGAGCACGCTGATGCTCTGGGGCGTGGTGCCGCCTTGCAGGTCGACAGGATTCGAGGTGACCGCGGTGAGGCCGGGAGCGGTGAACAGCAGGGTGTACGATGCCGCGGGTGCGGTCAGCGTCAACCCGGTGAAGGTGGCGGTCCCGCCGACGTCAGTCGTGGCGATCGCGGAGGAGAGACTGGCGCCGGCCGGACTGCCGGCGAGCGTCGCCGTGACGACGACTCCGCTGCCGCCAACGTCATTGCCGTTCGCGTCCTGCAACTGCACGCTGGGGGGCTGCGTCAGCGGCACACCACTGACGGCGGCCGACGAGGGCTGGGTGGTGATCGCCAGGCGGCTGCTCGTCCCCGCGGCCGCCGATGCGGTGAACCGCACCGGGCTGCCGCTGAGCGCACCGCTTGCGCCTGAGGCCGAAGCGCTCAGGGTATTGGTGCCGGTCTGGGTCCCGAGGGTCCAGAGGGCGACCGTCGCGGTGCCGGTCGCGTCCGTAGCGGTCGTGGAGGGCACCACGCTGCCTCCGCCGCCCGTCACCGCGAAGGTCACCACCACCCCTGTCACCGGCCGGCCCTGGGCATCGGTGACGCGAACTGATGGTGCCGGGCTCGCCGCGCCGCCGGCCGCGCCGCTCGACTGGATGGGAGAGTTCGCCGAGATTGTTGTCGGCTGAGTGGGGTTGCCGCTGGCGGTGAATGTCGCGGTGAACCCGCTGCTGCTGGAAACCACGATATTGGCTCCGGCGAGCGGGCCCAGCGTCCACCTGGCGGAGGCGCGGCCAGTGACATCGGTCGTGGTACTGGCCGAGGTGATGGTCCCGCCGCCGGTGACAACCGGCCACGTGACCGCCCGCCCCCCGATGCCATTGCCCAATGCATCTGTGAGGCGAACCACGATCGGATTCGCCAGTGGCTGTCCCGGTACTCCGCTCTGATTGTTCCCCGATTCCGCGATCAGGCTCGAGGGGAGGCCCTGAGTCACGATATGCACGAAGACGAGGGGCGAGCCCTTGAGGCCCGGTGCCGTGAGGACGGTCTGCTGTGAACCCGGTGTCGAGCCGAGGGTCCGGCGCGCAGTCACCTGGCCGTTGCTGCCGCTGATGGAGGTAGTGGGGCTCGTGCTTCCGCCGCCGACCGCTTTCCAGGTCGCGGTGATGCCACTGACCGGATTGCCGTAGCGATCCGTCACTACGGCGACGAGGGGCTGGCCGAGATCACTGGCGACGACGCCGATCTGGGAGTCACCGGAGACGGCGAATATGGTTTCCGCGGCCGCGACAACCGCGGCGGCATGGAAGTCGGCGGTGAGCTCTCCCTTCGGGCCGGTGACACGGGCCTGCAGGGACTGGGGACCCGGGATGGTGCCCAGCACCCATCGCACCCTCGCACGCCCATCGGCGTCGGTCTGCGCCGTTGCGGGAATCGCGCGCGCCCCGGTCAGACTCGGGGGGGCGAGGAACCGCACCTCCTGCTGCGTGATCGGCCGATTGCCGCGATCGGTGATGCGAACGACGAGCGAGTCCCGCAGCACCTGGCCGACGGTGTCCACCTGACCGTCGCCTTCCAGAATCACCAGGGAGGCGGGTTCTCCGTCCTCGGGGAGAATCAGACCCTGGTTCCCGCACGCGGCGACGGCGGGCAGGCAGCAGATCAGGGGAAATGCCCAGCCGAATCGATGCTTCCGCTCCGATGCTGCCGCGACTGCCATGATGCTCCCTTCAATGCCACTACACCGGGCGGGTGCCAGCCACCCGTCCCGCAGGACCGACGGTAAATGTCAGACCCGGTGCACCAGGGGGCCATCGTCCAAGGGGATGAACGCAGGCCTAGCCCGAGAGAGCGAGGCGATGGCGGGCATGTGCTGGGAGGGATTCGGCCGGCTGCGGGACTCGCGAACTGGGGCGACCGGCAGGCCGCCCTGCGCGATGGTGCTGGACGCTATGCCGGCGCGCCGGCCACGCGCTGCACGGGGCGCCCGTCGGGACAACAGTCGATGGGGCAGATGTCGTGGCTCGGGCCGAGCACTCCCAGCGCCCGGCGCTCGGGCCGGTCCGCCATCCGCTCCACGATCAGCTCCCGCAGCATCGCCAGATAGGCGGGCGCCGTGCTGACCGTCCGGGCCCGCACCAGGTTCACGCCGAGTCCCTCCGCCCTCTGCCGGGCTTCGGTATCGAGGTCGTACAGGACCTCCATGTGATCCGACAGGAACCCGATCGGCAGCACCACCACATCGGTCACCGAGCGGCTGGCGAGCGCCTCGAGATGATCGCAGATATCCGGCGCGAGCCAGGGCACCTGCGGCGGACCGCTCCGGCTCTGATAGACGAGATCCCAGGACGCGACCCCGACCGCCTCCGCCACCAGGCGACTGGCCTCCCGCAACTGCACTTCGTACGCGCTGGACCGTGCCATCGACAGCGGAATGCTGTGCGCCGTGAAGACGATCCGCGCGGCGGCGCGGCGCTCCGCCGGCAGGTGATCCAGCGCGTCTCTCAGGTGCGAAGCGTTGGCGGCGATGAATCCGGGGTGATTGTAGAACACCCGCAGCTTGTCCACCTCCGGCGCACCGGGTCCGGCCGATTCCAGCGCCCGCGTGACATCCTCGCGATACTGCCGGCAGCCGGAATAGCAGCTGAACGCCGATGTCACCAGCGCGATGGCGCGGTGCACACCGTCGCGCCGCATCTGGCGAAGCGTGTCCGCGAGATACGGATGCCAGTTGCGGTTGCCGAGGTAGACGGGGAGGGGCAGGCCGTGCGTCGCCAGCTCCCGCTTGAGTGCCGCCACGAGCGCGCGGTTCTGTGCGTTGATCGGGCTGACGCCTCCGAAATGGCTGTAGTGTTCGGCGACCTCGAGGAGGCGCGCTCTGGGCACCTGACGGCCCCGCGTGGCATTCTCGAGGAAGGGCAGGACGTCGTCGAGCCCCTCCGGGCCGCCGTAGGAGACGACCAGCACCGCATCGTAGATCCGCGCGCCCTCGTGAATCAGCGGGGCCTCCGCGGACGCCGCGCCGTGGATGCTCACGCGACCTCCGCCCGGGCCGCGATGTGCTCCGCGGCGGCCCACCCGGAGGCGATACAGTCGGGGATGCCGACGCCGCGATAGGACGCTCCGGCGAGCTGCAGTCCGGGGTGCGCATCGAGCCGTGCGCTGATGCGGTCCAGCCGCTCCCGGTGGCCGAGGGTGTACTGCGGCATGCCGCGCGGCCAGCGGACCACGCGCGACAGCAGCGGGCGGGCCGTGATGCCATGCACTACCCGAAGCTCGCGCTGTGCCAGCTCGAGCAGGGAGGCGTCATTCGCCGCGACGATGCCATCCCGTCCGGCACGACCCGCAAAGCACCGGACGACGACCGTATCGGGTGGTACCCGCCCCGGGAACTTGTTGGAGGTGTAGGTGCAGGCGACCAGCGGCCCGCCCTCCGCCCGCGGACTGAGGTAGCCGTACCCGTCGAGCGCCGCCGGCACGGCCGCGCGTGCAAAGGCGAGCGACACCGTCGCGGTGGATACGAAGGGGATGCTGCGAAGGGTTTCGGCAAGCGCGGGGTCGAAGGATTCGACCATCGCCGCGCTCGCATACGCCGGGGTGGCCAGCACGACCGCGTCGGAGTCCAGGCCCTGTCCGTCCGCGAGTTCCACCCGATAGCCACCTCCGACCGCGGCGGCTCCGAGGCTCCGCACGGCCGTCCCGGTGCGCACCTGCACGCCGGCGAGCCGTGCGGTCAGCGCGTCCACGAGTTCACCGAGGCCGCCTGGCAGGGTGACGAACCCACCGCGGCTCGGCGCGCCCCCGGAGGCACGAAGCCGCCCGGTGAGCAGCGGCTTGAGCAGGCTGCCGTCCCGCTGCTCCGTCTCCCTGAGCTGCGGAAAGGTCGATTCGAGGCTGAGACTCTCGCCATCGCCGGCGAAGATGCCGCTCAGCAGCGGCTCGATCAGCCAGTCGTAGGCCTCCCGCCCGAAGCGGCGCCGCGCGAACCCGGCCACCGACTCCTCGCCCGGCGTCCGGCGCGGGGGCACCAGCATTTCGCAGCCGGCCCGCATCCGGCCCGGCAGCGAGAGCATCCCCGTGGTGAGCAGGGGGAGCAGGCGGGAAGGGATGAGCCCGGTGATGCCCTCGGGCAGGGGATGCAGCTGGCCGGCGCGCTTCACGTAGCTGCGCCGCATGGCCGGGTTGGTGCCGATGAGCCGGTCCGCGATGCCTAACTGGCGGCACAGTTCGACGCCCGCCGGCTTGCTGGAGAGAAAGCAGTCCGGTCCTCCTTCGAGCACGAAGCCGTCGCGGTGCTCGGTCCGGATCTTTCCGCCCAGCCGGGAGTCGCTCTCGACGAGGACGATGCTCGCGGGGTCGAGCCGCTCCGCCAGCCGGACCGCCGTCGCCAGCCCGCTGATGCCGCCGCCGATGACTACCGCAGAGGCGCGCATGCTCATCGCCCCGCCGCCGTGTGCTCGTGCACCATGTCGACGACGGCCCGCACCCGGTCGACCGGGGTTCCCGGCAGGATGCCGTGTCCCAGGTTGAAGATGTGGCCCGGCCGGCCGTCCGCTCGCCGCAGAATGTCGAGCACCCGGCGGCGCAGCTCCGGCAGCGGGGCGAAGAGGGCGACGGGATCGAGATTGCCCTGCACCGCGCGGTCGGCGCCGATGCGCGACCAGCCGCGGTCCAGCGGTGTTCGCCAGTCGAGCCCGATGACGTCGCCTCCGGCTTCGACCATGGTCTCCAGCAGGTGGTCGGCACCCACGCCGAAGTGGATGCGGGGCACGCCGAGCCGGGTGAGACGCTCGAGCAGCGCACGGGAATGCGGCAGGACGTAGCTGCGATAGTCCGCCTCACTCAGCTGCCCCGCCCAGCTGTCGAAGATCTGCACCGCCTGCACCCCGGCGGAGACCTGGGCGGCGAGGAAGTCGCCGAGGACGATGGTGAGTCGCGACAGCAGCCGGTGCCACAGCTCTGGTGCCTCGTACATCATCCGCTTGCTCTCGAGCAGGTGCCGGGAGGGTCCGCCTTCGATGGCGTAGGTGGCCACGGTGAAGGGGGCGCCGGCGAATCCGATGAGCGGTGTAGCCGGGCTCAGCTGCAGTCGCACCAGCCGGATGGCCTCGAGCACCGGGCCGAGATCGGTGACCGGGTCCACCGGGCGGAGCGCGTCGACCGCGCCGGAGTGGCGCACCGGATTGCGGATCAGCGGACCCTCTCCGCTCACGAACTCCAGATCCAGCCCCATCGGGACCAGAGGCAGCAGGATGTCCGCGAACAGGATGGCGGCGTCCACGCCCAGTCGGCGGACCGGCTGCAGGGTGACTTCCGCCGCGAGGTCGGGCCGGGCGCAGATCTCGAGCAGCGAATGATGGGCCCGGATGGCGCGATACTCCGCCATGTAGCGCCCCGCCTGACGCATGAACCAGACCGGCGTGACCGGACTCGCCCGGCAACCGGCCGCGGCGAGAAAGGGGGCTTCGGTCTCCAGGAGACTCAGAGCCATGACGAGAGCGCCTCCGCGTCGGGCTGGTAGATGCCGACGTGCAGCGGCCAGTCCCGGGCGGTGTAGACGCGGGCCTCGGTGCTCCGGAGTTCGTTGACGAGGGCCATGAAGCGGCGCATGTCCTCGGTCTCGTACACCACGACGAACTCCTGGTCCTGCAGGCCGAAGGAATAGAGCAGGAGCTGAGTGATGTCCTTGTACTGGGTGCCGATCCTGATATGACCGGCCATCATCTCCCCCCGCTTCTCCCGGTCGAGCTGGTACCAGTCCGACGTCTTCACGAAGGGGTAGACGATCAGGTATGGCCGGCGGCCTGGCGCGAACGGGTCGAGTTCCTGGGTGGAGCGGGTCCTGGTGTACTGCGATGGCCGGGTGTAGCCCCACAGCACCGTGCGCACCTCGACATGGGCGCGGACCGGTGCGAGCGCCTCGGCCCAGCCGGCGAAGAATCGGGCACTCGCCGCGGGCTCCGCCGACGCCGACGCACTCCAGATCAGCAGGTCCGCGCCACCCTCGAGCCCCGCGAGCTGGTAGAGATGCAGCGCATCGACGGCGCCCTTGAGCCGCGACAGCAGCGCGTCGCGCACCTCGCGGCGGGTCGGCGGCGACAGCCGCCAGTAGGCCTCCGTGAAGGAGAGCACGGCGAAGTGGTTCAGTGTCTCCGGGGTCTGCTCAGGCATTCGGGAACTCCATTCGATCAGTGCGCCGGCGGCGCGGCGGGCGGTCGCGGGCGACGAAGTAGGCGTCGAGCAGGTCGATCAGCGCATCCCCAGTCGGCCGCGGGGCCTGAAGCGGCGGCAGGAGCCCGAAACTGGTCACCGTCGCCGCGGTCACCGGCCCGATGCAGGCGACCACCGTCCGGGCGAGCAGTCGTCGCGCGTCGGGCCCCACCAGCGCGAAGAAGTTCCGGACCGTGGAGGGCGAGGTGAACGTCACCGCATCGACCGTCCCGTGGAGCGCCTCGATCACGTCGGGATCGGGCACGGCCGGCGCGGTGTGATAGGCGGCGATATCGTCCACCAGCGCGCCGGCCGCCCGGAGCGCGTCCACCGTCTCGTCGCGACCGATGTCGGCGCGCGGGAGCAGGACGCGGGCTCCCCGCAGGTCGCCCAGCGCGCCGGCGATCGCGGCCCCGCGAAACTGCGCCGGCATCGCGCTGACTGCGGCACCATGCCGGGCGAGTTCCGCCGCCGTCGCCGGTCCGACCGCGGCGATGCGGGCCGAGCCAGCCAGCGCCGTCCGGCCCCGGGCCTGCAGGCGCTCGCGGACGGCCGACACGGCGTTGGCGCTGGTGAAGACGATCCAGTCATAGCGCGCCCCATCCTCCAGCGCGCCGTCAAGCTCGCGATAGTCCTCGAGCGGCCGGATCTCGATGGTGGGGAAGCACAACGGGATCGCGTCCCGCGCGACGAGCGCCTCCGCCATGACTGCCGCCTGCGCGCGTGAACGGGTGAGCACCACCGATCGGCCCGCGAGTCCGCTCATGCCCGCTCTCCCTCCGCCACATCGCGATCGGACGGCTCGACATCCAGGCCGAAGAGGTCGCGTATCGCGCCGGCGTAGAGCCGGGAGCGCACCGGATTGCTCTCCTGGCGCAGTCTCGCGGACGGCTCGTGCAGCAGCTTGGAGACCAGCGCCCGGGAGAGGGCCTCGACCTGCCGACGCAGCTCCGGGTCCGTTCCCCCCAGCCGGCGGAGCACCCGCTCCGTCTCCTGTTTCCGGATCTCCTCGCCGCGGGCGTGCATCGCGGCGAGGATCGGCCGGTGCTCCACGCCGCGCTGCCAGGTCTCGAACAGCCGCACTTCCTCTTCGATGATGGCTTCGACCAGCGGGACCTGCAGGCGGCGCTCGGCGAGATTGTCGTGCAGCCGCGACTGCAGGCTGTCGAGGTTGTGCAGCCGAACGCCCGGCAGGGTTCCGACCTTCGGCTCCACATCCCGCGGCACCGCCAGATCGACGAGGGTGAGGGGCAGGCCGGGTTCGCGGGACTCCATGGCGGATCGTACCAGCTCATGGGTGATCACGGCGTGAGGCGCGGATGTCGAGCTGATAACGACGTCCGTGGCGCAGAGTGCATCCCGAAGCTCGTGCCACGGTCTCGCGCTCGCGCCGACCGCCTCCGCGAGACGGGCGGTGCGTTCGGCGGTGCGACCGGTCACCGTGAGATGGCGGTATCCCTTGCTCCGCAGGACCCCGCCGAGCACCCGTCCCACCTCGCCGGTGCCCACGATCAGCACGGTCGCGGTCACCGGCGTGAGCTCGCCCACCAGTCTCACTCCCTCCGAAGCGACACTCATCGAATTCCGGCAGATGCCCGTCTCCGCGCGCGCCCGGCGCCCGGTGCGGATCGCGGTGCGGAATACGGCCTCGAGCATCGGTCCCGCCGCTCCCGCCTCCGCGGCGCACTCGTGGGCTGCGGCAACCTGCCCGAGCACCTCCGCCTCGCCGAGGATCATGGAATCGAGTCCCGCGGCGACCCGGCAGAGGTGCCGGATCGCGTCGATCTCCGCGTGATCGTAGAGACAGCGGCGCAACTGCGCGGACTCGAGACCGCGCGACCGGATCAGGAACCCGGTGAGCGAGCGGACGGCCACGTCCCGGAGGGCGGGATCGGATGCCGCGGCGTACAGCTCGGTCCGGTTGCAGGTGGAGACCAGGCTCAGCTCGGTGATGCCGGAGGACAGCAGCTCCGCGCCGCAGCCCTCGCTCAGGACCGAACGCAGTTCCTCCCTGCCGAAGGCAAGGCGCTCCCGGACCGCGAGGGGTGCGGTCTGATGACTGAGACCAACGCAGACGATAGGCATGCCGGTTCTTCTCCGGCACAACCTATGTCGAACGTTGCAGGTGCCGCTATTGAGATGAGTACCGGGGAGGCCTCCCGTAGGTGTACGGATGCCCGTTCGTGGCACGATTGCGCAGACGGCAGTCGGACTTGGCGACACTCCCATCCCGGGTGAGAGCGTGCACAAACGCACTGCGTGAGAATGTGACCGACCGCACCTCGCCATCGGGCCGGGCTGTCGCGTTCATTCATACTGGCGCGTCGCGACCGCAGACCGCAGCTTACGCCTTCACGTCCGTCCCTCGAGGAGATCCCGTGAACACCCGCCGCCAGTTTCTCATTCAGGCCCCCATCGGTCTCCTCGGCGTCGTCGCCGCGTGCAAAGGCGGCGAGTCGCTTCCCCAGACGCCGGCGGCAGCACCTCCGACGACTCCCGGCGCGCCCCCGACGTTCGGCACCGCGCCGGCCGCTGGCCCTGCGGTCTCGACGGCGACCTTCGCCGAGGCCGAGAAGCTCGCCCAGGTCACGATGACCCCGGCCGAACGGGAGATGGCGGCGAAGAGCTGGCGCCGGTCCATGGCCGCGATGCTGGAACGCCGCACCGGGCCCCGGAAGGTGGCGCTGGAGGACGGCCTCGCGCCGGCGAGCCGGTGGGACCCGTCACTCGGTGTCCCGGGGATCGGTCCCGCCCGCGACCGGTTCGTCCCCACCAGGACCGACCCCGGTCCGCTCCCCGCGAGCGAGGACGAGATCGCCTTTGCGCCGGTCACCCGGCTCTCCCGCTGGATCGAGACCCGGAAGCTCAGCTCGGAGCGCCTGACAAATATCTACCTTGCGCGGATCGAGCGGCTCAACCCGAAGATCAACTGCATCATCACCCTCACCCGCGAAGTCGCCCTCGCGGCCGCGAAGCGAGCCGACGCCGAGATCGCGGCGGGCAGGTATCGCGGGCCGCTGCACGGCATCCCCTACGGCGTGAAAGATCTGCTCGACACCGCCGGCATCCCCACCACCTGGGGCGCCGAGCCCTTCAGAGACCGAATCCCCGCTGCCGACTCGGCGGTCGTGGCGCGGCTCAATGCCGCCGGCGCGGTGCTGATCGCCAAGCTGAGTCTCGGCGCCCTCGCCCTCAACGACATCTGGTTCGGTGGCCAGACGATGAATCCGTGGGTGCTCGAAGAGGGCGCGTCCGGCTCGAGCGCCGGCCCCGGCGCCGCCACCGCGGCGGGTCTCGTCGCCTTTGCGATCGGCAGCGAGACCGGCGGCAGCATCGTGAGCCCCAGCATGCGCTGCGGTGTCACCGGCCTCCGCCCCACCTATGGCCGGGTGCCGCGCACCGGCGCGATGACCCTCTGCTGGTCGCTCGACAAGCTTGGCCCCATGACCCGGAGCGTCGAGGACGCGATGCTCGTCCTGCAGGCGATCACCGGGCCCGATGCCGGCGATGTCGCCAGCGTTCCGAGTCACCTCGAGTTCGATGCCGGGGCGCCGGTAAGGGGACTCAGAGTCGGCTACATCTCCGCCTGGATGAAGGAGAGTCCCGCCACCGACGTCGACCGCGCGTCGCTGGAGGCGGTGAAGCAGTTGGGGATGATCCCCACCGAGGTGATGCTTCCCGACTGGCCCTACGACTCGCTGAACCTGGTGCTCTTCGCGGAGGGAGCGGCGGCGTTCGAGGAGCTGGTACTCAGAGGGCAGGCGAATCAGCTCAAGGTGCAGGTGCCCGATGCCTGGCCCAATCTCTTCCGCATGTCGCGGTTTCTCTCGGCGGTGGACTTCGTCCAGGCCGACCGGTTGCGGCGGAAGGTGGCGCTGGAGATGAAGCGGGTGATGTCGGAGGTGGACCTGC
Organism: uncultured Gemmatimonadales bacterium; assembly: GCA_963817435.1. Taxonomy (GTDB): domain Bacteria; phylum Gemmatimonadota; class Gemmatimonadetes; order Gemmatimonadales; family GWC2-71-9; genus JADJOM01. Next base: position 309,597 of record CAWFNY010000002.1, on the reverse strand, counting down.
TGCTGGTGCCGTCGCTGCGCGACGAGATGCTCGTCATCTCCAACAACACCGGCCATCCCTCGCTCACGATGCGCACCGGCTTCGTCGAGATCTCCGAGGCACGCAGCGACTGGGCGCCCGACCCGGCGCACCCGCTGCCGAAGTTCAACCCGCCGCGCCGGGTGCCGCACGGCATCACCCTGATCGGCCGGCTGTTTGACGAGGGCACCATCGCCCGCGCCGGGCTCGCGCTCGAGCAGTCGCTCGGCGTGGTGGGGGAACACCCGCCAGGGTTCTAGCGGAAGATGGTTGTCGGGCCTGATCGCGAACGATGCCCACCGCCGCACCGCAACACGGGCTTCCCGTCCCTACAGCCGGCCCGCGATGGTCCGGGCCAGGTCGGCGAGTTGCGCGGGAGTGAGAAACACCCTGGCCCCGTTCGCGACGTCGACACCGGTCAGCAGCTGAAAGGTCTTCGTCCCCTTCCGGAAGGCGAGCATCCACCCGCCGAGTCCGGCGTAGGCCTCGTCGCCGACGCCAGTCACGGGCTTGAGGTCATTCACCACCAGTTCCAGCGCCGCGCGCAATTCCCCCGGCGTCCTGGCGTCTTCGAGCGCTCCCACGGTCAGCACCAGCGCGGAGTCGCGTCCGATGATGAAGTGCAGTCCCTCCGCGGGATTGTACATCTCCGCTGAGGGGCGGACCGCCCCCTTGATTCCGATATGCTCCAGGTCCGCGGGGGTGAGCAGCCGTTCCGGCAATGGTACCTGGGCGCTCCCCGGGATCGCGATGCCGCACAAGAGCGCCGCCAGCATCAGGAAACGCTGCGGGACCGTGTGAACCATCCGGCTCAAGCTTCGCTTCATCGTAGTCCTCCTCCTCCCACGTGGTCGGCCGCGGACCGTCGATGGCGCCGCCATAAGGCGGAGTAGACGGCCAGATTGACCGCGAGCACCAGCCCGGCCAGGAGATACTGGATCTCCCGCGTGAGCTGCTCGGGGTAGAGTGCGGGCAGCAGGTAGTGCTCGACGAACCCGCCGCTGTATCCCCGCCCGCCGCTCGCTTCCCGCAGCCGGTTCTCCAGCGGCGTCAGCGGGCAGATGCCGCCGGAGAGCTCGATCCAGGCCCCCCAGAGCGCCGCGGGCAGATGAATGGCGATGATCCGGGGCCGGCGGAAGCCTAACAACCCGCCGAAGACGGTGAACAGGGCGAAGCCGGCATGCAGCAGCACGACGGCGTCGGCGAGCAGGCGGTACACCATCGCTCTCGATCCCCTTCACTCCATGAGTACGCCCGCATACGCCACCACCCGCTCGCTGTCCCCTGTCACGAGGCCGGAGTGGCGGTAGTCGACGACCCTCCCGGTGGTCGAGCCGAGGAGCCGGGCCGCCTCCGCCACCACGGCGGCGGGAGCGCGGCCGCACATGGAGATCTGGTTGGTACGGCAGGCGCGCAGCAGCCCGTCGCCATCCAGCATCTGGAGATGGTCCAGGGCCAGCCGGTCCCGTTGCGCGGCCACGTGCGCGGGCTCGTAATGCGTCATGTCGCTCGAGGCGAGCAGCAGCACCTCCTCCGGCCACTTCGCAATGACGCGAGCGAGATCCCGGGCGAGCTCGCGTGAGCGCGGCCAGTCGTCCCACGCCAGCAGCAGTGGCACGATCGCCGCTCTCGGCGCCAGCACCCGCAGGAAGGGCAGCTCCACCTCGACGGCGTGCTCGTGCCGGTGCGCCGGCCGGTCCTCCACGATCAGCTCCGCGTCCATGGCGAGCCGGCGGGCCAGCGATTCGGCTATCGGCACGTCGCCCAGCGGCGTCCCGAACGCTCCGGTTCCCCACAGCGCGGCCCGTCCCGGCTCTCCGGCGCCCGAGTGGTTGGGCGCGAGAATGACGATCACCGGCGGCAATGCCAGCCGTCCCAGCACCTGCGCCGCGCAGGCGCCGGAATAGATCAGCCCCGCGTGCGGCACCATGGCGCCATGGACTTTCAGTGCCTCGGCAGGCACGCCCTCCAGGAAGCCACGGACCAGCGTGGTCAGCTCGTCCGGATCCTCGGGATAGAACTGGCCAGCCACGGCCGGAGGCCTGACGTTCGAAACTCCGATCATGATGATCCTCCGGCTCCGAGGTACACCGGCTGCCGCCTGGCTCCCCAATGCCCTGGCGATGCCTCGAACACGCCGGCGCATCGGGTGCCGCAGCGCTCGCAGCAGCCATCCGGGCCAAGATGCCAGGCCAGCAGTTCATACCAGTCGCGCACGATGAGCGGTGCACCGCAGCCATGACAGAAGGTGGTATCCCCATCGGCGTCGTGCACATTGCCGGTATAGGCATAGCGCAGGCCGTTTCCGCGGGCGATCTGGCGCGCGCGCGAGAGGATGGCGGGCGGGGTTGGCGGTGTGTCCAGCATCCGCCAGTCGGGGTGAAAGGCGCTGAAGTGAATCGGTACATCAGGACCCAGGTGCTCCATCACCCATCCCGTCAGGCGGTGCAGCTCTTCCTCGCTGTCGTTCTGTCCCGGAATGAGCAGTGTGGTGATCTCGAGCCAGACACTGGTCTCGTGCTTCAGGTACTCCAGCGTCTCGAGCACGGGGGCGAGGTGGGCCGCGCAGATGTCGCGATAGAAATCGTCCGTGAATCCCTTGAGATCCACATTGGCGGCGTCGATGTACCGGTAGAATTCCCGGCGCGGCTCGGCCGAGACGTAACCCGCCGTCACGGCCACCGTCTTCACGCCGCGCTCGTGACATGCCGCGGCGACGTCGATCGCGTATTCGTGGAAGATCACCGGATCGTTGTAGGTGAACGCCACGCTCCGGCAGCCATGGTCGACGGCGGCCTTCGCGATCCGTTCCGGACTGGCCGTGTCAGCGAGAGTGGCGGTCTCCCGCGACTTGCTGATGTCCCAATTCTGGCAGAAGCGGCAGGCGAGGTTGCAGCCGGCGGTGCCGAACGACAGGACCGGCGTGCCGGGGAGGAAATGATTCAGCGGCTTCTTCTCGATCGGATCCACGCAGAATCCGCTGGAGCGGCCATAGGTCGTCAGGACCACCGCGCCGTCCAGGCAGGCGCGCACGAAGCACATCCCCCGCTGTCCCTCCTGCAGCTTGCAGACGCGGGGGCAGAGGTCGCACTGGACCCGTCCGTCCTCGAGGCGGTGCCAGTATTTCGTGGGAACGATGGAGCCCTGCGGCAGGTCCTTCAATGCGGTCGCGGCCATGGCATACCTCCCCATCAGGCCAGCGTGTCACTATGGCATCGGCGCACGGAAGGAAGGGTGAAGGTTGACTGAATGCGCTGGTGGATGATTGCGGCATCAGGGGGCCAGCCGCCTCATCGCTCCGGAGCCCGACGCGGCCGCTCCGGCAGCGGAAGCGGCTGGCCGTCGAGTGTGTCGAGCACCGACCAGTCGATGTCGGGTTTGACTCCCTGCCAGACTTCGAGCGGGCCGTGCAGGATCATCGCGCCCGCCGCATCCGAGCCGAGCCCGACTCGAAGGGGAACATCGAGCTGGAGCGACGCTGCCGAGATCCATACCGGTACCCCGTTGATCGCCACCCCACAGCGGCCGTCGGGCAGAACCTGCAACCGCACCCGGTACCACTCGGGCTCCCGGATCCAGTGCCCGACTGGACCGCGGGTCCCGGCCCCCCCGCCAGCACTCTGCGTCCATCGGTCCAGGCCGGACACCCCCTCGAGCGCTGGATACCCCAGACCGCACTCGCGCGCCGCATCCGCGCGGCCCGGCATCGGGAATTGCCCGGTATTCGGCGTGGCCAGGATCTCCTCGTTGCTGCCCGCATCCCAGAGCGAGACCGACCAGCGTTGCTGCTGCGGCCGGTTCACGGGCGAGGATGCGTCAACCTCGACGCCGAGCCCCGCCGCGGCGCTCCACCGTTCCCGGCTCAGCCCGAAGTTCGCGTAGTTTCCGTCACCATGGTTCCAGAAGGCTCGCCGCCCACCGGGCCCCGTGACGACCTCTGGCTGGGGCTCTCCCTTGAGGAACCAGCGCTCTTGCCAGTGGTCGTCCCAGCTCTCGCGCAGCACCGTCGTCGCCAACTGACCCGCGATCGTGACCTCGACCGAGGCCCGCCTCCAGCCGCCGGCGGAAACGGTCACTCTGACGTGGCCTGCGCGCCAGGGCCGGAGAATGCCACGCTCATCAATAGATGCGATGCTGCTGTCCGACGTCATCCATCTGAGCGGGACCAGCGATGTCACCATCCCGCCGTCGGGGCCTCGGCCGGATGCGTACATCTGGTGAGGTATGCCAAGCGGCAGGCTGGCCGGCACATCGGTGAAGCGCAGAGTGTCGAGCATCCGGTCGTAGCGCGAGACGCTCCAGGCGAGATCGCCCTGCAGGCCCTGAAGGCTCGCCGGAAGGAGGGCGCTTCGGTCGGGGGCATCCGATGGGAATACGGACAGCGTCGCGCTCGCCTCTCCCGGGGCGCGGCCAAGGGTGGCGATCCACGCACCATCCGGGCTCGGGCGCGCCTGCTGGGTGCCGTGTTGCAGTACGGTGGTGGCGCCACTCCGGGCGTCGAGCTTCACCAGCAGGTTCTGACCAGCGCTGTCCACGATCGCCACGAGATGGGCCGAATCCATCCAGCCGTAGAGATACAGCAGGAAGCCCACCGCGGGTGCCACGCAGTGCTCGCCGTCCGCCGGGTCCAGCGTCACCCAGCAGGCCTGCTCCGGCGCCAGCCGGGTCTTCCATCGGCGCATGAAGGCGATCCGCGTGCCGTCGGGCGCCCAGTAACCTCCCTCTTCCAGCTCGGGATCGGCTGTGAGGCGCTGCAGCTTGCCCGTCTCCAGGTCGAGCACGGCGACATCGTAGTCCTCCGCCTCGGGCGAGCTCCAGCGGGACGTGTTGATAGCGAGCAGTCGGCCATCCGGTGACCAGCTCATGGGGCTGTCGTCTCCCCGCGCCGTTGTCAGGCGGGTGCGGTGGCCCGCCTGATCGATGAGATAGATGTCGTTGGTGCCACCGTCTGTGACCGGCAGGGTGACCGCCCATTCGTCCCGTCCCGGCCGCTTCACCATGGCATTGGCCCCGGGAGCAACCCATCGCGGGTTCCGGACGAACGTGGGTGGGGGCTCGGTCCGGAATGGATCGGGACCCTGCCAGAGGTCTCGCTCGAGCGGGAGCAGCCAGACGACCGTGTGGCCGGCGGCGTCGAGCGACCGGCCGTAGAGGACGGCGTCGGGGGTTGTGTGGGGCCACCACAGGGTGCCTGACAGAAGGAGACCCATGAGCAGCGCAGCCGGTACCGCGCCGCGCCGGGCCGCGCTGTAGCGCATCCGGTTGAGGCGTCCCATGCTGCGGAGCAGCTCCGCGCGCACGCTGGCGGGCCGGTCCTCGAGGAACTCCCCCGTCAGAAAGGCGAGACGGCGTCCGTCTCCCTCCTCCCGGGCGAGGCGCACAAAACGGAGAAAGGCGGTCCGCAGTTCGGTGCGCGCCTCGGCGGCGGCGAGGTGGTGGCCGGCATTTCGGAGCCCCGCCCGGGACGCCTCCCGCACGCCGAGATACATCCGGCCCAGGCCGTGGTGGGCGGCGCGGCTCTCTTCCACCGTGGCCGCGGATTCAGATTCGGCCGCGATCTCGTCGTGCGCTGGCTGCCACTCGTCGCCGCTCCGGGCGACGAAGCCCCGCTGTTCCAGCACCCCGAGCGCCGCGTCCGCCGCCTCGCGGGGCCGGCCCGATGCCGCCACGAGTGCCGGGAATGCCAGTGGCTGTCCGGCGAGCGCGAGGAGGAGCAGCAGCCAGCGTTCGTCGCGTTCGAGCCGGCCGACCCGGTGCCGGAGCGCGCTGCCGCTCTCGAGTCCGTGCGCCAGCGCGACGGGGTCGGGGCAGCCCCAGGTGCGGTCGGTCAGCGTCAGCCAGCCACGTTCCAGGGCGAGCTGCAGTGTCTCGAGCACCAGCAGCGGCGTCCCGCCGGCGGCGCGGGTCACTGCCTCCGCAAGGCTGGGCGTCCATGCGTCGTCAGGCAGGCGCCCGATGCTGGCGATGAGCTGGCCGGTCTGCTCGATGGTGAGCGGCTTGAGCTCGATTCGGGTGCTGTGCTCGGTCTCCAGCAAATTCGGGCCGCCGAGCCGGGACGCCGTCACGGTGAGGGTCCGGCTTTCCGAGGTCTGTTCCAGCAGTGCGCCCAGCATCTGCCGGGAGGCGGGATCGAGCCAGTGCATATCGTCCAGCAGCAGGGCGAACCGCGCCTCCTCGCTCACCGTGCGGAACAGTTCGATCAGTGCGGCGGCCCGGCGCCGGACGGCGTCCTCGCCCGTCGCGCCGTCCGCCGGTGCGCTGAAGCGGGCGGACAGCGTGGGGTTGAGCGCCACCAGTGTCCCCGCCGAGGCGGGGGAGATGCCGGCTGCGCCAGGAAGCGCCGCGAGGGCCGCGACCAGCTCCGCCGCGAAGCTGCAGGCGATGCTGCGTTGTCCGGGGTGCGCCCGGAGCGGGACCACCCGAGCCCCAAGGGTCCGGAGCCGGGCGCTCACGTCGCCTAACAGGCGAGTCTTGCCCAGTCCGGCCGCCGCGACGATGTGGAGGTGGTGGGAGCCGCCCTGGCGCTGCCAGGCCTGCAGGATCGTGGTGAACTCCCGTTCCCGGCCCACCAGTTCGCCGGCGATCGTGGCCGGCCCGGTATCGGCGGCGGTGTATCGGCTGGCGACCGAGGCCTGCTCCAGCAGGGCGCGGGTCGCCGGCTCCGGCTGGCGGCCGGTGCGTTCCAGGTCGGCGAGGTACCGGTCCGCTTCGAGGGTCAGCGCGAGGCGGTCGCCGCTCTGCACCATCGTCTCGAAGAGGAGGCGCCAGGCGCGTTCCTGTTCCGGGGCGGCGATGTGGGCGCGGCGTGCCAGATCCAGCGCTTCGCGGGCGTGTCCCTCGTTGAGCCAGTTGCGGATCACCGATTCGGCGGCGCGGAGGAAAGTCTGCCGCAGTCGCTCCCGCTCGAGGTCGGCCCAGTGTTCGAATTCCACACCGCCCGGCGCGGCGAAGCCGTCGAGGAAGGTGCCGCGGTAGAGCGCGGTTGCCGTGGTCAGGTCGCCGTGATCGATCGCCGCGAGAAATGCGTCGCGATCCACCTGAATGGTGGTCCCGAGGACCAGGCTGTCCGCCAAGGTGGTGATGATGGACTGACCGAGGAGCTGGCGGAGGTACCAGATGGTCTGGCGGAGGGCGTGCCGGGCCTTGTCGGGTTCGACGTCGGCCCAGAGCAGGTCGATCAGGTGGTCTCGGCCGGCGGCGCGCCGCGGAGAACTCGCCAGATAGGCGAGCAGCGCGAGTGGCTTCCCCTGGCCGAGCAGTTGCCGGCCGTCGGGCAGCGCGAGACTCGCGCCTCCCAGGGTGACGAGCATGAGGGGGGCGTCGGCAGGTACGGTTGGGTTGTGCGGCAGCGACATCTGACGGTGTCCTGACTCGGGAGGAGTAGAGTTGCGTCAGCTTGTCACGGCGACGAACCATGCTCCCGGGCACCGGCCAGCAATACGGCCTCACGAGGTTGCGTGGTGAAGGTACGGGCTGGCGTGGGGGGAGGCAAGGCGCCGGCTATCCGGCTCCGCGTCGTCGGTCACTCCCTATCTCGTGCCCCCCGCCACACATCGACCGGTCCCACCATGATGCGGGCCCCCACCGAATGTCCCAGGAAGAAGAGCGCGACTGAATCCCCGGTGGTGAAGCCGGGCGGGGAATGCCAGAGCGCCTTTCCGTCCGCGGCGAAGGCACAGCCCCCGTCGGGGAGGACCTCGATGCGCAGTCGGTGCCAGGCCCCGTCGCGAAGTCGGCTCAGCCCGTTCGCGGTTCCATTGCTTCGGGGAGAGCCGAGGCCCATCTGGTCCAGATAGGCGTTCCCCTCGCTGGCGGGGAAGGTCATCGCGCACTGCGACACGATGGCGAGGCCATCGCGCAGCGCCGTGGGGCTGGTTCCCATTCCCAGCTTGAGCTGCTGCCACTTGCCTCGCTGAATCGGGAGGGAGACCATCGCGTCGAAGCCCAGTCCGCCTGACACCGCATAGTGACGGGTGGACACCACGCCGCTCTCGAAGTCCTCGTCCCCATTGGTGAGCAGCGCCGACCCTCCTCCCGGCAGGGACTCGGTGCGCGGGCTCGGCGTTCCGAATGGCGTCCACCCTGTCCACTCCGCCGCGGTCCAGCGGATGCTGTCGAGCGGCTGTGCAGCGGGGCGCCCGACCTGCAGCTCGATGGTGCCCGTACGCCACCCGCCTGCGGTCACCACCACCTGGACCGCACCTGTCCTGCGCGGTGTCAGGATCCCGGTCACCGAATCGATCGTGGCGACGGCGGTGTCACTCGCCCGCCAGCGCAGCGCCGCCGTGGGGAGCGCCAGGATGCGGCCATCCCTGCTCCTGCCCTCGGCGCGGAGGGCTTGCGGCAATCCGATCACCGGCATCGCGACCGGAGGAACCACCAGCACGGTGTCGAGAAAGCGCGGCGGATCAGTTGCGCTGGACCGCCACGTCGCTCCGCGGAGCAGCGTCTGGTCCCCCTCAGGGTACACGAGACGCGCCAGGTCGGGATACCTGGTGGGAAAGACCCGCAGCCACGAGCGGCCCGCATCCTCGTCGTGCTGAATGGTCATGATCCACTGCCCGTCCGCGCTCGCGACGGCGGTGCTGGTCGGTCCCTGGTCGACGGCGACGACCTTACTCCCGTCAGCCTCCACACGGACGATGGCGGAATTCCCCTGGGCACTGTCCTGGCGCACGGCGAGTATCTCCGACGGCCCATACCAGCCGACCAGACCCACAAGGCTGGGACTGGTATCGCCGCGGCAATGAGGTCCCTCACCCGCAAAGGTCACCCAGCAGAGCTCGGTCCGGTCGCCACGTTCCAGCACCCGGATGAAGGCGATCCGGCTTCCATCCGGGGACCAGGCCGACACCCGATCGGTGTCCGGGCCGCGTGTGAGCTGGCGGACCTGTCCGGTGGCGACATCCAGTATCGCAAGATCCGCATCCGGATTGTCGCGCGGCGTCCACCGGGACGTGGAGAACACCAGGAACCGGCCATCCGGCGACCAGCTCGGCTCGACATCGTCGCCGCGCGTGGCGGTGAGACGCCGAATCGTGCCATCTCCCTCCTGCAGGTAGATATCGGTAAGCCCGGAATCGCCGGTGAGGCGGGTGAACGCTACCCGCTTGCCGTCGGGGGCCACGGAGAGGCGATCGTACCGGCGTTCCCCGGTCGCGACCGCGAGGTCGTGGCCGGAGCGCGGCTCGATGGGCCGAGTCCGGTCCCAGTCCATCAGTCGGAGCGGAGTGATGGCCAGCACGGTCGCGCCGGGGCGGCTGCCGTGAGGGATCAGGAGTTCCACGTCCGGCGGCGGAGCCGCCCGTCGCCAAGGCCCCAGCGCCACCACACCGAGTACGGCCAAACCCCCGAGCAACGTCGCGACGCGTGCCGGGCGGATGCCGAAGCGGAGCCCGAACGGCAGCGTCCGCACCAGCCGGGCAACTCGGGCACTCTCCGCCGGTGCATGTATGAGTTCGGCCGCGATCAGCTCCGCCGACCTGGAGTCCCCCTGGCTGCGGACGAGTCGAAGGATGCGGCGGAACGCGACCGCGAGAGAGACGTCGTCACCGCCCAGCGAGAGAAACCGGGCCGCGCGCTGCAGGCGGGACTCGTCGTCTGGTGCATGCGCGAGCAGGGCCCGGCCAAGCGACGCCGCGATTCCGCGTTGTTCCTCCTCGGAAACGTCACGGAGGACGGCGGAGGCGATTTCATCGTGGCCGGTGATCCAGCCGGTGTCCGTTCGCGCGACATAGCCGCGTGCCTCCAGGCCGGGGAGCAGAGGGCCGATCCGTCCCGCGGCCTCCACCGAAGCGTCGAGCACCTCCCGCTGCACCGGGCTCGCGGCGATCGCCAGCGCGACCAGCCCGCGATGCTCGTCCGGGCCAAGCGAGGCCAGCCGTGCCGAGAGGGCGTCTCCCTGGCCGAGGCGATCGACCGCGGAGGTGAAGTCGTCGGAGCACCAGGCGCCCTGCCTGATCGCGAGGTCGCCACGCTCGAGGGCCAGTTGCAGCGCCTCGATCGCCAGCAGGGGTGAGCCGCGTGAGGCACGCCAGAGTGCCGAGCCGAGCGACTGGGTCCATTCGGCGTGCGGGGCGGTCGCGAGCGCCGCCACCAGCGCCTCACACTCACTCGCTGACAGCGGTTCGAGACGGCGGACGGGTGCAGCCGGGACGAGGGGCGAACCGGCGCCACCGGGACGGGCGGCGGTCACGAGCAGGACCCGTGAGGATCCGAGCCGGTTGGCCGCACCTGCCAGCACATGGCGGGATTCCGCATCGGACCAGTGCAGATCGTCGATGAAGAGCGCGAGCGGCCGCTCGTCCGCCACCGCCGAGAGCAGTTCAGCGAGTGCGGCACTCCGCTGATGCAGCAGATCGGCCCCGGCCGAGGGTGGTGATGCGCCGGGGAAGAGTGCCGTGAGTGGCAGGTGGAGTCCGAGCAGTGCACCGGCCAGTTCCGGAGAGACGCCGGTGACGCCGGGGAGCTCGGCGAGCGCCCGTACCGTGCCCGCCGCCAGGCTGTAGCGCATCTCCTGCTCGCCCTGGTGCGCGGCCACCTTCAGCACCGTGACCCCCATCGACCGCAGCCGAATAGCGGTGTCGTTGAGCAGCCGGCTCTTCCCATGGCCGGCTGGGGCCTCGAAGTGCAGGAACCTTGCGCTCCCCCGCGACACCTCCTTCCACTCCGCGAGCAGCTGCGCAAACTCCCGTTCGCGGCCGACCAGTTCGGTCACCAGTCCGAGGCCGTGGCGCGTGGCGTCGAGCGCGGCGCCCTCCTCACGCACCAGCCGGATCAGTCCGGCGGTGGCCGGCTCGGGGCGCCGGCCGGTCACTCGGAGCCAGCGCTCCAGGGCATCTGTTTCGCTATGCGCCTGAAGCAGCTCTCGAGCCGAGAGCGCGGCCTGCAGGACCAGCCGCCAGATCGCTTCCGATTCGGGTGCCTCGCGGTGCAGTGCACGAGCGATTCGGAGCGCGTCCCGGGGTTCGGTCTCGAGTTGCCGTCGGACCAGTGTCTCTCCGGCGCGAAGGTACAGTCCGGCCAGGTGCGCACGCTCGGCATCAACCCAGTGCTCGAACTGCAGGCTTCCCGAACTGGCGAAGCCAGGAAAGAAGGAACCGGTGTAGGCCTCGAATGCGCCGTTGAGGTCGCCGTCGGCGATGCGGCGGAGGAAGGTGTCGCGATCGTGCCGGAGCGCCAGCCTCAGGGTCACTTCATCGTGGTTGGTGGCAAAGGTGTGCTCGCCAAGCGCCTGGCGGAGCCGCAGGAGTGTCTGCCGCAGCGCCTGCCGGCCCAGCGACGGGTCACTGTCGGCCCAGAGCAGATCGACCAGGTGCTCCCGCGTGGCGGACTGGCCCGGGATGGAGCGGAGATAGGTGAGCAACGCCAGCGGCTTGCCGGGCCCGAGCAGTGGGGCGCCGGCATCATCAAGCAGGGCGACCAGCCCGAGTGTGACCAGCCGCGGTCCGGTCTCGGCCTGCGGTGCGACGGTGTGACGGGAGGCGGACTTGCCGGGGCGTGACGTTTGTATCACGGGGGTGCCGGGGTAGCCGAGAATTGTGGGGGCGTGGTCGTGCGGAGCCCGCATCTGGTCGCCCGACAGCCCGACGAACGTACGGTTCGGGAAGTGGGCGGGCAAGGCGCGGGGACTCTGCTGGCTGCGGGCACTGCCTGCCCGGTCGCGGCACCCCTACCCAATTCTCTCTCCCCCCCTTTTCATACGCGTTCCCCGTTCCCAGCGCGAGACCATGCCAGACCTCCACGACCCCCTCGGCATGGGCCAGCCCATCACCCGCCGCGACTTTCTCGACGGCATCGCGCTCGTCATCGGGGCCGGCATGCTGGCGAGCGGCTGCGCCCCAGACCTCCCCGAACCCCCCGGCGCCCAGCAGGGACCGGCATACTACCCGCCCGCCCTCGACGGTATGCGGGGCAGCCACCCCGGTTCGTTCGAGATGGCCCACCAACTCCGCGACGGGACCCTCGGCGCGCTCAAGCCCCACGACACCGGCGAGAACTACGATCTGGTCGTGGTTGGCGCCGGGATCAGCGGCCTCGCCGCCGCCCACTTCTTCCGTCAGGCACGTGGCGACGACGCGCGGATCCTCATCCTCGAGAACCACGACGACGTCGGCGGCCACGCCAAGCGCAACGAGTTCACCGTCGACGGCCAGACGCTCGTCACCTATGGTGGAACCGAGTCCATCGAGAGCCCCGCCCAGTACAGCGATGTGGCGAGGGGACTGCTCAGGGACATCGGCATCGACACCCGGGCGTTCTACACCGCCTTTGATCGCAAGCGCGACCAGCGCCTGAAGCTCCGGCCCGCGATCTTCTGCGACCGCGAAAGCTTCGGCACCGATCGCCTCTGCCCTGGAAGCATCCGCGACCTGACGAGGGACGAGATCGCCCGCCTGCCGCTCTCCGCACGCGGGCACCAGGATCTCACGCTCCTCTACCACGGGAACCGGCAGTACTTCCCCGGCGTTCCCGGCCCCGAGATCAAGGCGCGGCTCGCGAGGACGAGTTACCGCGACTTCCTCGAGAAGATCATGGGCCTCGGCGAGGAGGCGCTGCGTCTCCTGCAAGTGCGTTCCCACGATCTCTACGGCGTCGGTATCGAGGCGATCCCCGCCCTCGACGCCTGGGGGCTCGAGTACCCCGGCTTCGCCGGTCTCGGCCTCGACGACGCACCCGCCCCCGGACTGGGCCGCACCCCGCGCCTCGAGATGCGCGAAGAGGAGCCCTACATCTTTCACTTCCCCGACGGCAACGCCTCTGTTGCACGGCTGCTCGTCAGGCGGCTCATCCCGGCCGCCCTACCCGGCAGCACGATGGACGACGTGGTGACCGCCCGGCTCGAGTACGCCGAACTCGACGACCCGACTCACACCACCCGCATCCGCCTCAATGCGACCGTGGTCGCTGTCGGTCACGCCGGCAACCCCGACACCGCGCGCGAAGTCCGCGTGACCTACATGCGGGGCGGGGCAGCCCGCACGGTGCGGGCGAGGCACTGCGTCCTCGCCTGCTGGAACATGATGATCCCCTACCTCTGCCCCGACATGCCGGCGACCCAGCGCGAGGCCCTCGCCTACGGCGCCAAGGTGCCGCTGGTCTACACCAGCGTCGCGGTCCGCAACTGGGCACCGTGGACAAGGCTCGGCATCTCCGACGTCTACTGTCCCGGCGGCTACTTCTCTCACATCTTCCTCGACTACCCGGTCAGTCTCGGCGCCTATCACAGCGCCGCGGAGCCCGGCCGGCCGACGGTGATCCGGATGAATCGCATGCCCTGCAAGCCCGGCCTCCCCGCGCGCGACCAGCAGCGGGAAGGACGGAAAGAGCTGCTGACGACTCCCTTCGAAGTGTTCGAGCGCGAGATCAGGAGTCAACTCCAGCGGCTCCTCGGTCCGGGTGGTTTCGACGCCGCAGGCGACATCGCGGGCATCACCGTGAACCGCTGGGCCCACGGGTACGCCTACGAGTACAATTCGCTCTGGGATCCCATCATCCCCGAGTATCGCGAGCCCTGCGTGATCGGCCGCCAGCGCTTCGGACGGATCACCATCGCCAACTCGGACGCCGGCGCCTTTGCCTATACCAACTGCGCCATCGACCAGGCCGAGCGGGCCGTCGGCGAACTGCAGCCGGATTGACTCCAAGATGAACAGCGACGCTGACGCGGACCGCGGCCCCATCGGCTACACCATGTTCGACACTGCGCTCGGTCGCGTGGGCATTGCATGGAGCGCCCGCGGCATCGTGGCCCTGCAGCTCCCGGAGGCCAACGAGCGCGAGACCCGTGCCCGGCTGCTGCATCGCTTCCCCGTGACGATTTCCGCGGAGGCCCCGTCCGACGTGCAGCTCGCCATTGATGGAGTCGTGGCCCTCCTCCGCGGCCAGCGGCGGGATCTCTCTGCCGCACCGCTCGACATGGAGGGCATCCCTCCATTTCACCGCCGAGTCTACGAAATCGCCCGCACGATTCCCCCGGGTCGGACGCTCACCTACGGCGCCATCGCCGCCCGGCTCGGCGAACCCGGCGCGTCCCGCGCGGTCGGGCAGGCGCTCGGCCACAATCCCTTCGTCCTCGTGGTGCCTTGCCATCGCGTGCTCGCCGCCGGAGGCCGGATCGGCGGCTTCTCGGCGAGCGGCGGCAGGGTGACCAAGCTTCGTCTGCTGGAGATCGAAGGCGCCCAGCCCAGCGATCAGCCTTCCCTTTTCGACCCGCCGCCCGACAGGCCCTGAGCGCTCGGCACCCCGACGGCCCGCTGCAGGCACGCGCCTTCCCGCTGCACTGGGGACGGGTTTCGCTGCACCAGCCTTCTCACCGCCCGGACCGGAACGTAGGTTCACCCCATGCAAGGCACCCCGCTGACAGGCGGCCGAATCCCGCTGCTCGTGGCACTTGGTGTCGCCACCGTGCTCGGCGCGATCGCGCCGGGGGAACACCATCTCTCCATGATCCAGCATGGCGGGGATCTCACGATCTCCCACGCGCTGAAGATGGGGATGCCCTACTGGTACATCTGGATCCTGCTCACCCCCATCATCGTCTGGTTCGTTGATCGCGTGCCTCTCGAGGGCTCCTGGCCCGCGGCGAAGGTGCTGCTGCACCTGCTCGTCGCCATCGCGGTCACCATGCTCCACTCGATGCTGCAGAACCTGGTCACCCTCGCCTTCGGTATCATCCACTTTCCCTCGCTCGCCGCGCTCGCGACCGGTCTGCTCAGCGGAGCGCTCCGGTCGCTCACCTTCGATCTGCCCGCCTACGGCTCGATCCTCGGGTTGCTCTATGCCGCGGGATATTACCGCCGCTTCCGGGAGCGGGAACGGGCCGCCGCCACCCTGGCAGTGCAGCTCGCCCAGACCCAGCTCGATGCCCTCCGCAATCAGCTCAACCCGCATTTCTTCTTCAACGCGATGAACAGCGTGGCGATGCTGGTCCGTGCGCATCGCAACGAGGAAGCGGTCCGGGCGCTCGCCGGACTCAGCGAGCTGATGCGTTACGTGCTGCAGGAGCACCCTGCGGTCGAGGTGCCGCTCGATGAGGAACTGGGGTTCCTCGAACGCTATCTCGCGATCGAACGGGTGCGCTTGCAGGACCGGCTGCTGCTCACCGTCCGTGACGACGGGCCCGGACTTCGGGATACCCGCACGCCGGTGCCGAGCACCGGCGTCGGGCTGCGCAACATCCGCGAACGCCTCACTCGGCTCTACGGCGGTGAACAGTCGCTCGAGCTTCGGGAGGCGGATGGCGGCGGCGCAATCGCGCGGATCACGCTGCCATTTCGTACCCATCCCGCCGCGCCGGTGCCGGCGACCGCATGAGCGCGCGCGTCCGGGTCCTCGTGGCGGATGACGAACCGCTCGCGCGAGCCGGCGTGGTGCAGCTGCTCGCCCGCGATCCCGAGATCGTCGTCGTCGGGGAGGCTGCCGACGGCCGCGCCGCCTCTGAGGCGATCCACTCCCTGCAGCCGGACCTGCTGATTCTCGACGTGCAGATGCCGGAGCTGGACGGGTTCGAGGTGCTGCGCAGCCTGCCCGTGACCGGATCCCCGCGGTGATCTTCGTGACGGCCTACGATCGGCACGCCCTCCGCGCCTTCGAGGTGCACGCGATCGATTACCTGCTCAAGCCCTTCGACGACGACCGCTTCGCCGAGGCGGTGACCCGGGCCAAGCGAAGTCTCCGGAACGCCGAGCTGGGAGAGCTGAGCCGTCGCCTGGTCGGGCTGCTCGAGGGGCACGCCGAGCCTGCGGCCGCGGCGACCCCACTGTCCCGGCTCGTCGTCAAGCACGAAGGGCGCGTCGCCTTCGTGCGGGTGGAGGACCTCGACCCCGCCCGCTTCTTCCGGGTCCATCGCTCGGCCATCGTGAACCTCGACCGCATCAGGGAGCTGCAGCCCTTCTTCAAGGGCGAGCACCTCCTCCTGCTCCAGGATGGCACCCGCCTCAAACTGAGCCGTGCCCGCCGGGAGAATCTGGAGGCCCGGCTGGGGCAGGCGCTCTGAGTTGCCGCGCCCGATCCGCGGTTCGCTGCATCCGCTGGCCGCTCGCTGCAAACCGATTGCCGGGGTGCGTCACTCATCCCATCGTGAGTCCGGCAACAGCGACTTCACATCCGGGAGGCAACATGCTGGCACTGGTTCTCGCTCCATTCCTGATGCTCGCCGCGGGACCCTCATATGCCGCCGCCGCGCCGCCGGCGGACGAACCGCTCCTGGTCTCCAGCAGCTGGCTGGCCGCGCACCTTCGCGACCGGGGCCTGGTGATCTTCGAGATCGGGCGGGCCGAGGAGTATGCGGCCCGGCACATTCCCGGTGCCCAGCGGCTCGACTTTCGCGACCTTTCGACGCCGCACGACATGAATGCGACGCCGATGCCGCTGATGCTCGAGATCCCAGCCGCGGCGAAACTCGACTCCGTGTTCTCTGCAAAGGGCCTCACGAACGACTCCCGGGTGGTGGTCTACTTCGCCAGCGAGTGGGTCACACCCGCGGCGCGCACGGTCCTGACGCTCGAAGCCGCCGGCCTCCGCGGACACGTCTCCCTGCTCGACGGCGGACTCCCCGCGTGGGTGGCAGAGGGAAATCCCGTGACGACCGACGTGCCGGTGATCGTCCCGACGCATTTCACCAGCAAGATGCGATCGGATGTGATTGTGACGAGCGACTGGCTCAAGGCGCGGCTGAACAGTCCGGAGATCGCGCTGATCGACGCCCGGGACCCCGGCTTCTACCTCGACACCCTGGACAACGAGATGCCGAGAGGTGGTCATATCCCCGGGGCGAAGAATCTGCCATACAGCAGCCTGGTCGATGACCAGAACCGGCTGCTCGATCGGGCCACCCTGGAGGCGAAGTTCACTGCCGCAGGTGCGACGCGGACCAGGACGGTGGTCAGCTACTGCCACATCGGGCAGCAGGGGAGCCTGGTCTGGTTCGTGGCCCGCCTGCTTGGTTACGACGCCCGCCTCTACGACGGCTCGTTTCAGGAGTGGAGCGGGCGCAGCGATCTGCCGGTCGAGGGAGCCAACCGGAGCCTGCACTCGAAATGATCGCCCAGGCGAGGCAGGAGGCGGGGACCGAGGTCCGCACCGCCATCGCGGAGGGCCGCGTCGTCACCGGCTGTCGCCACGATGCGGTTCACGACGAGTACGCACACCCCGAGGGGAGCGCCGACCATGCCGACCACTTCAGGCACTGACACCGCGGCGGATCGCGCCGAGCGCTATGCCAACCCGTACGTCGCGGGCGTGGCCCTCGGCGTGGTGCTGCTCTGCACCTTTCTGCTCGCCGGACGCGGACTCGGCGTCGTCGGGGCGGTCCGCACCCTCACCGGCGACGCGATGCGGCTGCTCTTCCCCGCGCGCGTGGCGGCCAATCCCTTCTACGCCGACGACCGGATCGCCACGCCATTCGCCGCCCGCTACTGGATTGTCTTCGAGGTCCTTGGACTCCTGCTCGGGGCCTGGCTCTCCGCCCGGCTGGCGGGACGGATCCGCATCGGGATCACCCGCGGCCCACGCATCGGAGATTCGGGCCGCATGGCGTGCGCCCTCGCTGGCGGGGGGGTCATGGGATTCGGCGCTGCTCTGGCACGCGGCTGCACCAGCGGACTCGCGCTGAGTGGCGGAGCGCTGCTCGGCGTGGGAAGCTGGGTGTTCATGCTCGCCCTCTTTGCCGGCGGGTACGCGACCGCCTGGATTGTGAGGCGCGAATGGATCTGACCTTCCCGCTGGGCCAGCATGGCGAGCTGCCGGCGCCGGTGATGCTCGGTCTCGCAGTGGTGCTCGGAGCCGGCTTCGGCGCGGCGCTGGAACGAGGTGGCCTCGGAGATGGCCGGAAGCTCTCGGGCCAATTCTACCTGAGGGACCTCACGGTCTTCAAGGTGATGTTCACCGCCATCGTCACCGCAATGCTCGGGCTCTACTGGTTCGAACGGCTGGGTCTGCTCGATCGCTCGGCCCTGCTTGCGCCCCCGACCTACGTCCTGCCACAGCTCGTGGGCGGCCTGATCTTCGGTGCGGGGTTCGTGCTCGCGGGATACTGCCCGGGCACCTCGTGCATCGCCGGGGTGAGCGGGCGCCTCGACGGTCTCGCCGCGCTGCTGGGCATGATCGCCGGCATGCTGGTCTTCGGCGAAGCGGCACCCGCCCTCGGGCGCATGGTTGATGCGACGCCGATGCCCGGCGCCACCCTGCCGGCGCTGCTCAATCTGCCGAGCGGCGTGGCGGTTGGCGGGATCGCGCTGCTCGCACTAGGCGCCTTTCTGCTGATCGATCGGCTCACTGCCGGAGGTACGCGGTGAGCGGGGGGCTGCCCCGGTGGATCGCGGTCGCCATTGCGGTGCTCGCAATCGCCGCGATCGTCACGGGCGCCCGAGAGGCCGCCCGGCCTCCCGTCGCAGTCCCGGCGGCGCATTTCGACACCGCTTTCGTGCGCGCGAACGGGTTCATGATGGACTCACTGCGCCTTGGCCGATCGGACGCCGTCCCTTCGCCCCATCCGGCGCGCAAGGTGCGGCCCGTGTCGCCGTCCCAGCCTGCGGCGCGGGACACCCTCACGACGCACGACTCCCTGCCGCTGCGATATTCGCCACGGGGCTGCATGCCCGAGTAGCAGCAGCCGGTGCGGTGTGCCCTGCGCCCGCCGCTGGCCCGCACCGCGGTTTCGCGGCATACTTGGCCCCACCCATGACCACATCCACGTCGTCCTCCGGCCACCGCGCCACCGTCTTCGCCGGTTTTCTCGGCTGGACCCTCGACGCGTTCGACTTCTTCGTCGTCGTCATGACGCTGACCGCGATCGCGAAGGAATTCGGCCGCACCGACGCCGAACTCGCACTCTCGGTGACGGTCACGCTCGCGTTCCGTCCTGTCGGCGCCCTGATCTTCGGGCTGATGGCCGATCGCTACGGCCGGCGCATTCCGCTGATGGTCAATCTCGTCTTCTACGCCTTCATCGAGGTGCTCTCGGGGCTCGCACCGAGCTACGGCTCCTTCCTCGTGCTGCGGGCGCTGTTCGGGATCGGCATGGGAGGGGAGTGGGGTGTGGGCGCATCGCTGGTGATGGAGAAGGTGCCGCCGAAGCTGCGCGGGCTCTTCTCCGGCCTGCTGCAGCAGGGATACGCCGTCGGCTACCTGCTGGCGGCGCTGTGCTACCTGATCGTCTTTCCGCGCTGGGGCTGGCGGCCGATGTTCTTTATTGGTGGCCTACCTGCGCTGCTCGCCGTCTACGTTCGCTTCAAGGTGCCGGAGTCGGAGGTATGGCAGCGCACGCGTCACAAGGACTGGTCGGAGCTGGGGCGCGGGATTCTCTCCCACTGGCGGATCTTCCTCTATCTCTGGGCGCTGATGACGATGATGAACTTCGTCTCCCACGGCACCCAGGACCTCTACCCCACCTTCCTCCAGCGCGACTGGGGCCTCACACCCGAACGGCGCGCCATCCTCACTGCCGTCTCGATGCTGGGGGCGGTGCTCGGCGGTGTGCTCTTCGGGATGTACTCCGATCGGGTCGGCCGCCGACGCGCCATGGTGACGGCCCTCCTGGGCGCGCTGGTCACGATCCCCGCATGGGCCTTCGCGCCCTCCCTCCCGGTCCTGTTTCTGGGCGCATTCCTGATGCAGGCGATGGTGCAGGGGGCCTGGGGCGTGATTCCGGCCCATATCACGGAGCTCGCCCCCGACGCGGTGCGCGGCTTCCTGCCGGGATTTGCCTATCAATGCGGGGTGCTGGTGGCGGGGAGCGTCGTGTATCTGGAAGCCGTCTTCGCCGCCCGGTTCAGCTACACCTGGGCGATGGCATGCACGGCGGCGACCGTCCTCGTTGGCGGCGCGATCATCGCCTCGCTCGGCCCGGAGAAGCGCGGGGTGGTGTACGGGGGAGAGGGGTGAGTGGGAAGTGCCTGGTGCTCAGTGCCTGGTTCCTCTATGCTGGTCGCGAGCCCTGTGCAGGTCCCGGAGGGCGCGTGGCCTCGCAGACGCTGAAGGCGCTGTCGCACCGCGAGGCCGAGCGCCTGGAGGGACCGCGCAGGGAGAGCGGCCGAGGCTTCAGCTCACGGGCGTGGAGGCGGTCGCTGCAGTTTCCTTGCCCCAACTCTGAATGAAGTTCAGCACGATCGCCTCGTCGCGGCGGATCGCGGCGGCGGGATGATCGCGGGCAGGTGTCGGTGGCTCAGGCGGAATGGGCGGGACCTGGCCCTGCAGGTAGGCCTCGATGATGACCGGATGGACGTAGTACTTGCGGCACACCGCGCGCGTGTTGCCCAGGCGGCGGGCCACCTCGTCCACGGCGGCGACGATGTTCGTCTTGGCCTGCTTCTCATTGGGCGCCGGTCCCAGCTTGCAGAGCTGGGATGCCGCGAGCATCGTCCCCGCCCAGGTGCGGAAGTCCTTCGCCGTGATCTCCCTCCCGCTGATCTGCCGCAGGTACTCGTTGATGTCCCCCGAGTCCACCGACTGCCGCTCCCCCTCCTCATCGAGATACTGAAACAGCTCCTCGCCGGGCAGCGACTGGCAGTGCTGAATGATGCGGGCGATGCGGCGGTCGGTGACCGAGAGCGCGTGCTTCACGCCGCTCTTGCCGCGAAACTCGAAATCCATCCGTGACCCGGAGACGGTCAGGTGCCGCCGGCGCATCGTCGTCAGCCCGTAGGACCGGTTGTCCCGGGCATATTCGTCGTTGCCGACCCGGATAAAGGTCCGCTCCAGCAGCCAGACGACGGTCGCGAGCAGTTTGGGACGGGGAAGGCCGGTGAGTCTGAGGTCGTGCTCCAGATGCTCGCGGATGCCGGGGAGCAGTTCGCTGAATTCGAGCATCCGGCCGAACTTGGTCTCGTCCCGCACCGCGCGATAGCGCGGATGGTACCGGTATTGCTTGCGTCCCTTGGCATCGCGGGCGGTGACCTGGATGTGTCCCTCCGGGAAGGGACAGATCCAGACCTCGTTCCAGGCAGGCGGGATCACCAGGCCCCGGATCCGCTTCAGCGTCGCCGGATCCTTGACCCGGGAACCGTCCGGCCGGATGTAGGAAACGCCACGGCCGACGCGCTTGCGCCGGATCCCCGGCATCGTATCGGTGACGTACCGGAGTCCTGCCGCAACCGCGGACTCCCGGTGCTCATCGACCTGCGGTGCTGGGCTGTCGTCGGCCCCTGGCGGGGCCTGGCCGCTCGCGGGCGGCGCTGGGCTTCTTGCGATGATCGCCACGGGTAGATGATGCGGGCGAAAGGGAGGGGGGTCAACCGGGGGGTCCTGGTCGCTGGGCCCGGGGCCCCGGTTCCCTGGTGGCCGAACCCACCAGTTTTACCTGTTCGATGCAGTCCCGAGACCTGAATGCCGTGGGGGTTCGGGTAACATTCCACACCCGCGCCATCCGGCGAGGGAGAACGGATCACAGGAGTCCATCCATGGGTTTTGTGAGGCGTGGAGCAGTGCCCGTCGCCCTGATTCTCGCCGGCGTGGCGGCGACGTGGCCGTGGCGGCAGGAGCCGCCGGTGGTGGTGAAGGTCCTGCCGAGAACGGTGCTGACGACCGTCAAAGGCGTCGACGTCTTCGATGCGGGCTACGGCTCCGGAATCGCGTCCGATCCGGTGGCGCCGGGCTACTTCTATCTGCTCGCCGACCGCGGCCCCAACTACGAGGCAGGCAAGGATATCAAGGCGTTCGTGGCTCCGGGCTTCACACCCCGCATCGGGCGATTCAGGCTGGAAGCCGGCGCGCTGACCCAGGTGGCGAAGATCGAGATGTCGGACAGGGAGCACAGACCCCTCACCGGAATCCCCCCGCTCAAGGGACTCGGCGGCACCGGAGAAACCGCGCTCGATCTCGACGGCAAGGTCATTCCGCCCGATTCCGAGGGGGTCGATCCCGAGGGACTCGCGCCGCTCCGGGACGGCGGGTTCTGGATCTCCGAGGAGTACGGCCCGAGCCTGCTGCACCTCGACCCGCGTGGCCGCACGCTGGAGCGGTACAGCCCCTTCACCGGCGGGGATCATGCCCTGCCACTGGTGCTGCAGAAGCGGCGCGCCAACCGGGGCATCGAGGGGCTGACCCTGCTGCCGGACGGGCAGACTCTCGTGGCCATCTTCGAGGGCCCGCTCGACAACCCCAAGGAAGCGGGCCGGAATTCGGTGATCACCCGTCTGCTCCGCTACGACACCAGGACCGGACAGACCAGGCAGTACGTCTACCTGCAGGATGCCGTCGACAACCGCACCAGCGATATCGCAGCCATCGATCAGAACCACTTCCTGATCATCGAGCGCGACGGCGAGATGCCGGGGGACTTGGCCAAGCCGGCCATGGTGAAGCGGGTATACCGGGTCGATCTCACCGGCGCCACGGACGTCTCCGATCCGGCCAACGGCGCCGAGGGGATGCTCTTCGGCGGCAAGAGTCTGGAGTCGATTGCGCCCGCCGATCTGAAGGCGGCCGGGATCGTGCCGGTCAAGAAGGAATTGCTGGTGGACCTGCTGGCGCTGGGGTATCCGCACGACAAGCCCGAGGGGATCGCGATTGTCGACGACCACACCATCGCGATCTCCAACGACGACGATTTCGGCGTGACCGATGGACCGGCCGCCAAGCTGCTCCCGAAGCTCGGCACCACGGACTTCAACGAGGTCTACTTCGTCAATCTGGCGGCGCCGCTCCGCTGAACAGCGGCCGGATCGGAACCAAGGCACACCTTTCCTTCATTCCATCTTCACGGTCCGGGCGGTAGGCTTGGATCGTGAAGATTCTCATCGTCGAAGACGACCGGAAGGTCGCCGGGTTCCTCGAGCAGGGTTTCCGCGAGGAACGGTTCGAGGTGGAAGTCGCGCGCGACGGCGAGGAGGCTCTCGAACGAGCCCGCGCCGGCGAGTTCGACCTCATTCTCCTCGATTATATGCTCCCGAAGCGCAGTGGTCCCGAAGTCGCCGCCGAACTCCGGCGGGAGGGCCGGACCACCCCCATCCTGATGCTGACCGCCCGGGACGACGCCCAGGACATCCGGAGCGCCGTTGATGCCGGGGTCGACGCGTACCTGACCAAGCCATTCCGTTTCAATGACCTGCTGCAACGAGTCGGATCGTTGCTGCCCAAGAGTCCCAAGCCGGCCTGACGGCCGGGCTCCCGTCCCTCGCAGTCTGCTCGCAGTCCCGATCTCCCATGCGCTCCCTGCAACGCACGCTTACGCTGCGCTACGCGGCCACCATGCTGGCGGCGCTGCTGTTCATCGGGCTCTGGGCCTATCTTGGCGTGCGCACCACGCTCGAGAGCGAGCTCGATCGTGCGCTCGCGGACGCGGCGGCGATCATGGCCGACGTGATCGCGAGCGGCGAGCCGCTGACCGCCCATGTCGGTGCGAGCGACTTGAGCGGCACCGTCACGGAGGGCAATCGGCTGGTCGTCACCCGGGATTCCTCAGGGCGCGTCCTCAACAGCAACTCTGCGCTCGCGGCCGGGATTCCTCTCGATTCTGCCGCCATGATCCTCGCGCGCGCGGGGGAACGCGGCTGGGCGACCACCAGCTGGGGAGGGCGCGAGTTCCGTTCTGTCTACTTTCCGGGACCCAGTCCCGGCCGCGGCCCGGCCGCCGGTGTGGCCGCGGTGCAGGTGGCGGCGTCCGTCACGCCGCTTTTCCACGCGACTCGCACCATCCTCATTCGCATTCTCGCGACGGTCCTGCTCGGCACGCTGCTGACGGGAGTCGGGGCCGCCTGGCTGGCACGGTCGTCACTCGAGCCGGTCGCCGAGATCGCGGCCCAGGCCCGCAGCATCCACTCGCGCGGAGGCCGGCAGCAGATCACGGCCCACGCCGACGTTATCGAGCTCCGGTCGCTCATCGAGGTGCTCAATGCGATGCTGACCCGCCTGGAACGCGCCCTGAGCGCGCAGCGGCGCATCATCCGCGATGTCGGCCACGAACTGCGCACCCCGATCTCCGCCATGCGGGGCGAGGTGGAAGTTGCCCTGCAGCGGGAGCGCAGCCCCGAGGAATACCGCGCCCTTCTCGGCAGCGTCCTCGAGGAGGTGGACCGCCTCGCCCTGATGGGGGACCAGCTCATCTTCCTGACCCGTTTCGAAGCGGGGGAAGCGGAGCTTCGCCGGCAGCGACTGGACCTCGCCGAATTGGTCCGCAGCGCGGCCCGCCAGGTCGACCGTCGCCTCGCCGGTCATTCGCTGGAGATGGAGGAGGCTCCGGCTTGCCTCCATTGTGATGCCGACCCGCGGCTGGTGTCGCTCGTCGTCGAGCAACTGCTCGACAACGCCGCCCGGCACACGCCCGCGGGGACCCGGATACGGGTTGCCCTCGCCCAGGTCGCCGACCGGGTGACGCTCTCGGTCGAGGACTCGGGGCCGGGCGTTCCCGAGGAGCTGCTCCCCCAGCTCTTCTCACCCTTCTTCCTCGCCGACGAGGCGCGCACCCGCACCAGGGCCGGTGGCGTCGGGCTCGGCCTCTCGGTCGTCAACGCGGTCGTGGAGCTTCATGGTGGCGAGATCACGGCTCTTCGCAGTCCGATCGGCGGCCTCAAGGTCGTGCTCTCCCTCCCGGTCTCACCACCGCCTCCCGCCGGCGAGGCAGTGAAGGTCGCTTCATAAACGAGTCACTCCCGATTCACCCGTCCGGGGTGAGGATTCAGGCATGATTCGATCCCTCGACCCCATTCTCTCGCCGCAGTCCATCGCCGTCATCGGGGCCTCTCGTTCCCCAACCACCCTCGGCCATCAGATCCTGACCAATCTCGTGGACTATGGATTCACCGGGACGGTCTACCCGGTGAACCCGAGTGCGGCCGCGATCCACTCGATCAAGGCCTGGCCAAGCGTCTCCGCCATTCCCGATCCGGTGGACATGGCGGTGGTGTGCGTGCCGAAGGCCCATGTGGCCACGGTGGCGGAGGAGTGCGGGCGGAAGGGTGTGCGTGGTCTGGTCGTGATCAGCGCGGGGTTCCGCGAGGTCGGCGGAGAGGGGATCGAGCGGGAGCGACAGCTCGTCGAGATCTGCCGCCGCCACGGCATGCGCCTCGTCGGCCCCAACTGCATGGGGGTCCTGAACGCCGATCCGGCGATCTCGATGAACGCCACCTTCGCGCCGAGCATGCCGCCGTTCGGCCGCGCGGGATTCGTGAGTCAGTCGGGCGCCATGGGGCTGTCGGTGCTCGACTACGCGCAGGAATACGGCATCGGGATCGCGCAGTTCGTCTCGATGGGCAACAAGCCCGATGTCAGTGGCAACGACCTGCTGCTGCACTGGGAAGATGACCCGGGGATCGAGGTCATCCTCATGTACGTCGAGAACTTCGGGCACCCGCGCCGGTTCCTGGAGATCGCCTCGCGGGTGACCCGGAAGAAGCCGATCATCGTGGTGAAATCGGGGCGTTCGAGAGTCGGGGCGCGCGCGGCTTCATCGCACACCGGCGCCCTCGCCGCGAGCGACGTCGCGGTCGAGGCGCTGCTCGCCCAGGCGGGTGTGCTGCGCGCGGGATCGGTGGAAGAGCTGTTCGATCTCGCGATGGCATTCAACGGGCAGCCACTGCCGCGCGGGCGCAGGGTCGCGGTGGTCACCAACTCCGGCGGCCCGGGCATCCTGGCGGCCGACGCGCTCGAGGCGAACAATCTCAGCGTCGCGGAGCTGGATGCGACGACGGTCACCCGGCTGAAGCCGCTCTTCCCGGAGGAGGCTTCACTCAGCAACCCCCTCGACATGATCGCGTCGGCGACGCCGTCAGGCTATCGTGCCGCCCTCGGCGCCCTGCTCGACGACCCGGGGATCGACGCGGTGATGTCCATCTTCGTCCCGCCGATGGGAGTCCGGCAGGCCGATGTGGCGGAGGCGATCGTCGCCGCCAAGGCGAGCGGCCCCGACAAGCCGCTGCTGGCGGTGCTCATGGGTCGGCAGGGGTTGCCGCAGGGCCGGGCGGAGCTGCATGCGGTTGATATCCCGGCGTACATCTTCCCCGAGTCGGCGGCCCGTGCGCTGGGCGCGATGTGCCGCTATCGCGAATGGCGGGAGCGGCCGGTGCCGGTCGAGGAGCGTCTGTCGGTGGACCAGGCGGCCGCCGCCTCGATCCTGCTCAAGGCCCGCACCGAAGGCCGCGCCCGTCTCGATGAAATCGAGTCGCTGCAACTGCTCCATGCCTACGGCATCCCGACGGCCCGCGCGGTGCTGACCCGAGATCCGGAAGCGGCAGTCGCCGCTGCCGCCGAGATGGGGTTCCCGGTGGTGATGAAGATTGTCGCGCCGGCTATCATCCATAAGACCGACGTCGGCGGGGTGCAGGTCGGCATCGGCAACGCGGAAGAGGCGCGTACCGCCTACGACGAGATCATGGCCGGCGCGCGCCGAGCGCAGCCCGAGGCTTCGATCACCGGAGTCCTGGTTCAGCAGATGGTAAAGGGGGGGCGGGAGCTGATCGCGGGGATGTCGCGCGATCCGTCGCTCGGCCCGATGCTGATGTTCGGGCTTGGCGGCACGCTGGTGGAAGTGCTGCGGGACGTCGTCTTCCGGCTGGCGCCGATTCACCGGCTGGAGGCCGCGGAGATGGTGCGTGCGATCCGCGGGTTCCGCCTGCTCACAGGTGTGCGGGGTGCGCCGCCCGCCGATCTCGGGGCGCTGGAGGATGTGCTGCTCCGCGTCTCCCGGCTGACCACGGATTTTCCCGAGATCACCGAACTCGATCTCAACCCCGTCCTGGCGTTCGCCGAGGGGGCGCGCGCGGTGGACGCCCGCGTCATGCTTGCGCCTCTCAGCAATTGATCCCGATCTCTCACTCGAGCCCATCTCATGTCTGACCATCGCCCGGCCCAGGAGTACCTGCACGATCCCCGCCTCAACAAGGGCACCGGATTCACCGACGCCGAGCGGGATGCCCTCGGTCTGCGCGGCCTGCTCCCGCCGAAGGTCACCACCCAGGATGAGCAGCGGGCGAGGATCATCGAGAACTTCGCGCAGAAGTCGAGTCCGCTCGAGCAGTACATCTATCTGATCAGTCTGCAGGACCGCAACGAGCACCTCTTCTATCGCACCGTGATGGCACACGTCGAGGAGATGCTGCCGGTCCTGTACACGCCCACCGTCGGCGAGGCCTGTGTGCGCTTCGGGCACATCTTCCGCCGTCCGCGCGGTCTCTACGTCACCGCGCGCGACCGCGGCCGGGTCCGGGAGGTGCTGCGCAACTGGCCCGGCCAGGAGGTACGCATGATCGTCGTCACCGACGGCGAGCGGATCCTGGGCCTCGGCGATCTCGGCGCCAACGGCATGGGCATCCCCATCGGAAAGCTGTCGCTGTACACCGCCTGCGCCGGTGTGGACCCCTCGATGTGTCTGCCGGTGACGATCGACGTGGGCACCAACCGGGAGGAGATCCGCAACGACCCGATGTATCTCGGCCTGCCTCAGGAGCGGATCCGGGGCGAGGAGTACGCCGCGCTGCTCGAGGAGTTCGTCATGGCGGTACAGGAGGTGTTCCCCGAAGCGGTGATCCAGTTCGAGGACTTCGCCACCGACAACGCGATCCATCTGCTGGCGCGGTACCGCGACCGGGTCTGCTGCTTCAACGACGACATCCAGGGCACCGCGGCGGTGACCCTCGCCGGCCTGCTCTCTGCGGCCCGCATCACTGGCCAGCCCCTCGTCGAGCAGAAGGTGCTCTTCCTCGGTGCCGGCTCCGCCGCGACCGGCATCGCCGATCTGATCGTCTCCGCGCTGGTGCGGGAGGGCATGCCCGAAGCGACCGCCCGGGAGCGCTGCTGGTTCATCGACAGCCGCGGTCTGGTGGTCGCCGGGCGCGCCAACCTGGCCGACTACAAGCTCCCCTATGCCCACCCCCACGCCCCCGCCGCGGGGCTGCTCGAGGCGGTCGAGGCGCTGCATCCGACCGCGATCGTGGGGGTCTCCGCGACCGCCGGTTCGTTCACCGAGCCCGCGGTGCGCGCGATGGCGAGGCTCAACAAGCGGCCGATCATCTTTCCGCTGTCGAACCCGACCAGCAAGTCGGAGTGCACGGCCGAGCAGGCTTACGCCTGGACCGATGGCCGCGCGGTGTTTGCGAGCGGCAGTCCCTTCCCGGCGGTCACCCACGCGGGGAGGACCTACCTGCCGAGGCAGGGCAACAACGCCTACATCTTCCCCGGCGTCGGGCTCGGCGTCATCGTGTCGAAGGCCAGTCGAGTGACCGATACGATGTTCTACGCCGCTGCCCGGGCACTGGCGGTACAGGTGAAGCAGGCCTCGCTCGATGCCGGCTCTCTGTTCCCGCCGCTTTCGGAAATCCGGCAGGTCTCGGTCGAGATCGCGACGGCGGTGGCGGAGGTGGCGTATGAGGAGGGATTGGCCAAGGCGCCGCGTCCGGCCGATCTCAGGGCGACAGTGCGGACACAGATGTACGACGGGACCTACCCGGTGTACGCGAAATAACCACGGGCCTCCCTGCCCGTGGCTGAGTCAGGGCAGGCGGAGTTCGGTATCTCCCGCGAAGCAGTGCACGCCCTCCGGCGCGACGGCCAGCCCAGTCTGGTCGCCGCGCCGAACCGTTGTGCCCCCATCGACCCGCGCGGTGAGCGTCGAACCGCCGGCCTCCACGGTGAGCAGCGTCTCGCTGCCGAGGGGCTCGATCTCATCAATGCGGGCGGTGAAGTCCCCCTCGCCGGCGGGCCGGAGATGCAGCGCTTCGGGCCGGAGCCCGAGGATCGCGGGGCCGCTGACGCGCTGCGGGACCGGGATCCGGAGCGTGCCCGCGGTCGCGGTGAACATCCCGCCGCTGATCGCGCCCCGGACCAGGTTCATCGGCGGGCTCCCGACGAAGGTGGCGACGAAGGTGTTGGCCGGCGCGCGATAGATGCCGAGGGGCGTGTCCACCTGCTGCACATGCCCGTCCTTCATCACGACGATCCGGTCACCGAGCGTCATCGCCTCCACCTGGTCGTGGGTGACGTAGATGGTCGTGGTGCCGAGGCGGCGGCGGAGTGCCGCGATCTCGCGTCGCATCTGGACCCGGAGCTTGGCGTCGAGGTTGGAGAGCGGCTCGTCGAAGAGGAACACCTTGGGCTGCCGCACGATCGCCCGCCCCAGCGCGACGCGCTGCCGCTGCCCGCCCGAGAGCTGACGTGGCTTGCGCTCGAGCATCTCGTTCAGTCCCAGCAGTTCCGCCGCCTGCCGCACCCGGGTGTCGATCTCCGCGGCCGGCAGCTTCCTCAGCTTCAGCGCGAACGCGAGATTCTCGTAGACCGACATGTGGGGGTAGAGCGCGTAGTTCTGGAAGACCATCGCGATGTCCCGTTCGCTCGCGGGGACGCTGTTCACCACCCGGTCGCCGATTCGCAGCGTGCCCTTCGAGATGGCCTCGAGCCCGGCGATCATCCGGAGCGTGGTGCTCTTTCCGCAGCCTGACGGCCCCACCAGCACCAGGAACTCCCCATCCTCGATGGTGAGATCGACGCCATGGACCGCGGCATGAACCTTTCCGCGCTCCTCGTATATCTTTGTCAGCCCTTCGAGGATCACCTTGGCCATCTGCGTGCCTTCCGAGAATGTCTGAACCGATGCACTTCCCCCGCGGCTTCCTCTGGGGCGCCGCCACCTCCGCCTACCAGATTGAAGGCTCGCCCCTCGCCGATGGGGCTGGCGCGAGCATCTGGCACCGCTTCGCCCACACGCCGGGGATGGTGGCCAGCGGCGACACCGGTGACATCGCGTGCGACCACTACCGCCGCTTCGAGGACGATGTCCGGCTGATGCGCGACCTGGGCCTCACCAGCTACCGCTACAGCATCTCCTGGAGCCGGGTGATGCCGTCGGGACGCGGTCCGGTGAACCCGAAGGGGCTCGCCTTCTACGACCGGCTCACCGACGTGCTGGTGGAGCACGGCATCCAGCCGAATATCACGCTCTATCACTGGGACCTGCCAGCCGCCCTCGATGATCGTGGCGGCTGGCTCAACCGGGACATCGCCGGCTGGTTCGCCGACTATGCCACGGTCATGGTCAAGGCGCTCGGCGACCGCGCCGCCATGTGGGCGACGCTCAACGAGCCCTGGGTCGTCACCGATGGCGGCTACCTCTTCGGAACGCTCGCCCCGGGGCATCAGAGCGTCGAGGAGACCCCGATCGCGAGCCACAACCTGCTTCGCGCCCATGGGGCTGGCATGCAGGCCATCCGTGCCGAAGGCGGCCGGAACCCCGGTCTCGTGGTGAACCTCGAGCCGAAGTATCCCGCCTCCGACCGGCCCGAAGACCTCGCCGCCACCCGCCGTGCCGATGCCTACATGAACCGCCAGTATCTCGATCCGGTGTTCTTCGGCCAGTATCCCGAGGAACTGCGCGAGATCTTCGGCTCGGCCTGGCCCGACTTCCCCGAGGAGGATTTCGCGCTGATCCGTCAGCCGCTCGACTTCCTCGGCATCAACTACTACACCCGCGCCGTGACCTGCGACGACCCCGCCGAACTCCCGGTCCGCGCCGGCCGGGTGCGCCAGCCGCAGCACACCTACACCGCCACCGACTGGGAGGTGTATCCCCAGGCGCTGACCGACGTGCTCACCTGGGTGCACCAGCGCTACGGGCCCGTTCCCCTGTACATCACCGAGAACGGTGCCGCCTTTCCCGACCCACCAACGGCCGATGGTTCCCTGGTCTCCGACCCGCCCAGAACCGACTACTACCGCGAACACCTGCGTGCGGCGTACCGGGCGCTCGCCGCCGGTGTCGATCTGCGTGGCTACTTCGCCTGGTCGCTCCTCGACAACTTCGAGTGGAGCCACGGCTTCTCGAAGCGATTCGGACTCTTCCACGTCGACTACGCCACCCAGCAGCGCACCCGGAAGGCGAGCGCCGAGCTGTACGCCGAGGTCATCCGTACCAACGGAGCCTCATTGGGAGAGTAGGGGCGACCACCCCGATCACTGTGGTGGCAACCGCCTCGCGGAATACACCGGTCCGGCATCCGGACCGAGCGTCACTTGCACGCTGTGCTTCCGGCCGTCCCGCGCCAGCGGGACGACGACGGCCCGTCCCTCGATCGCGAGCGGTGCGCCATCGAGCGTCGCGATGGTCCCCCCGCCGCTGCCGCGGACGACATCGATCTCATAGGTCGCGGTGTCGTTCGGCACCCGGTAGCGGACGCTGAATCGCGGCCAGGCGGCGGGGATGCACGGTGACAGCAGGAGCGAATCGCCGCCGGTGACCGTGACACCGAGGACCGACTCCAGCGTGACCCGGAACATCCACCCCGCCGAACCGGTGTACCAGGTCCACCCGCCGCGGCCGAGATGCGGCTCCACGCCGTAGACGTCCGCCGCGACGACGTACGGTTCGACCTGATAGCGCGCGACCTCGGCCGCGGTGCGCCCGTGGCTCACCGGGCTCAGCATCTCGAGCAGTGCGGCCGCCCGCTCGCCACGTCCCGCCTCCGCCAGCGCCCGCACCGCCCAGAGGGCGCCGTGGGTGTACTGCCCACCGTTCTCCCGCACCCCGGGCAGATAGCCCTTGATGTAACCGGGATCGTTCGGCGTCTTGTCGAACGCCGGCGTGAGCAGCCGGATGATGCCGTCCTCCTCGCTCACCAGGTACCGCTCGAGTGCGTCGAGCGCCTGCGCCGCCCGTTCCGCCGGCGCCGCTCCAGACAGCACCGCCCACGCCTGCGCGATGGCGTCGATCCGGCATTCATCGCTCTGCTTCGAGCCGAGGGGCGCGCCGTTGTCGTAGTAGGCGCGGCGGTACCATTCGCCGTCCCAGCCGCCCGCGTTCAGCGCGCCACCGAGATCGCGCTGCCAGTCGCGGTAGCGCGCGGCTCGGCCGCTGTCTTCCCGCAGGTCGCAGAGCGGGAGGAACCCGTCGAGGATGTGATACAGGAAGAAGCCGAGCCACACGCTCTCGCCGCGGCCCTCGCGGCCGACCCGGTTCATGCCGTCGTTCCAGTCGCCGGTGCCCATCAGCGGCAGCCCATGCGCGCCACGGGTCAGCGAACGGTCCAGCGCCCGGCAGCAGTGTTCGTAGAGATCGGCAGACTCCCCCGAGTCTCGCGGGACGAGAAACTCCTCGTCCTCGCCCGGCGCGAGCTCGCGAGCCGTGAGGAAGCGCGCGGGCTCGCCCAGGATCGCGAGATCTCCGGTGTGACGGATGTAGCCGGCGGTGATGTACGGCAGCCAGAGCAGATCGTCCGCGAAGCGGGTCCGGATGCCTTTGCTGAGCGGCGGGTGCCACCAGTGCAGCACATCGCCCTCGACGAATTGATGCGCCGCATGCAGCAGGATCTGCTGCCGGGTGATCTCGGGATCGAGATAGACGAGTGCCGCGGCGTCCTGCAACTGGTCGCGGAAGCCGAAGGCGCCCCCTGACTGGTAGAACGCCGACCGGCCCCACATCCGGCAGCAGAGATTCTGGTAGGCGAGCCAGCCGTTCAGCATCAGGTCGATCGCCGGCGACGGCGTCTGCACCTGCACCCGTCCGAGCGTCTCGCGCCAGAAGGCGACGATGCCATCGAGCGCGGCGGTGGTGGCCGCGCCGCTCTGGTAACGCCGGATGATGACGCGGGCCGCTTCCCGGGTGGGCGCTTCACCGAGCAGGAAGACGCACTCCGCGGTCTCGCCCGGTGCGAGTGTGAGCGGAACCCGGAAGGCGGCACAGGGGTCGAACCCCGCGCCGTACCTGCCATCCAGCGGCTCGCCGGCCACGATCGCCGCTGGCCGCGCCGTGCTGCCGAGCTGGCCGAGGAATGTGTATCGGTCGGCGGTGGACTCCGACGCCACCGAGCCATCGGGTGCGACCATCGCGGCAAAGGCGACGCGGCTGCTGAACTCCACGTTGTGCGGGTTCATCGCCAGCACCGCCCCGGTCGCCGGATCCCGCTCGGTCACCACGAACCGGGTCGTGTCGGTCGGTACCACGCCGAGGACCCACTCGGCGTAGCCGAAGGCGGAGAGGCTCCGCGCGCGGGCACTCCGGTTGGTGACGCGGAGCCGGACCAGCTTCACGCCGTCGTGGCGCGGTACGAAGGCGACGACCTCCTGCCCGAGCTGCTGGCTCTCGTGCATCGTCCGGGTATAGCCGAATCCGTGGCGAACCTCGTATCCGCCCGCGCCCGGCACCGGCCCGGGGAGCGGCGACCAGAAGAGCCCGGAGTCCTCGTCCCGCAGGTAGAGCGCTTCACCGTGAGGATCGGTGATGGGGTCGTTCGACCAGGGCGTGAGCCGGTTCTCGCGGCTGTTCACGCTCCAGGTGTAGCCGGCGCCGCCATCGGTCGTGAGGAAGCCAAGCTCCTCGTTGGCGATGACGTTGCTCCAGGCCAGCGGCGGGCGGCGCAGCTCGCCCCGTTCGCGGGGAAGCCGGATGACGTACTCGGTGCCATCGGGAGAGAAACCGCCGAATCCGTTGTCGAACTGCAGCGCTTCGCTCGTCTCGAGCGGACTGTCGCCCCGCTCGCCGCGGACGGGGTGAAACTTCGCGGCCGGGATCTCGCCCACGAAGTTGCGGACCTCGGGAGGGGTGCCCAGCATACTGAAGCGCGCGGCGCGGTCCACCAGATCGTGGAGCTCCGCCGGGATCTCGGCGCTCCTTCGAACCACGGTGCGGCCGGCGAGGACGCTGGCGGGCGGTCCGCCGCGGAACTCCTCGCTGCCGAGATCGTCCACGATCAGCAGATCGACCGGGAATCCGGCGGCGCGCCAGTAGGTGGCGACCCGCGCGAGCTGCAGGACCGCATGCGCCGTCGGTGGAGCGCCGACCCGTGCCACCACCAGCGGCACGCCTCCGGCGAGACCGAGCGCGCGCACGTCACCCTGTACCAGCGTGCTCGCCGCCGGCAACGCGGCCAACGGGCTCGCCAGCGGCGCGCCATAGGCGAGCGCGCCGGTGAGGAGCGGAAGCCGTTCCCGCCATTCGCGCGGCAGCCCAGCCTGCTTGAGCCGCGCGAGGTCGTGGAGCTGGGCGGCGTGGAAGATCTGGGCCGCACGTGCGGCGTAGCTCAGTGTCAGGCAGCCGATGACCTTTTCCCGGTCGAGGCCCGCCGCCAGGAGGGCGATCAGACGGACGCTCTCGCCAGGGGCCAGTCTCACTGTGCGGCGCATGGAGAGGATCGGGTCCAGCACATTGCCGGTGGTTCCCGTGAGCAGGGCCCCCGCGTCGAGCGCTCTGGGGCATTCCAGGGTGCGGCCCCGCCCGATGAAGCGCGCCCGGTCGGTCTCAATCGACGGCGCCTCGTCGTCCGCGTGGCGGTCGATCAGCAGCCGGTGACCCATGAAGAGCGGCTGCTCCTCCGGACTTCGCGGCCGCCGGCGGGCCAGCAGCGCCTCCTGGCCTTCGAGGTGCTCGGTCTGCACGAACAGCTTGGAGAACGCCGGGTGTGCGGCATCCGCCGCGGGGGCATTCAGCGCGACTTCGGCGTAGCTGGTGACGTCCAGGTGGCGGGGCTTGCGGCTCCGGTTGGTGAGCGTGAGCAGTCGGATTTCGGCGTCGGCATCCGGATCGACACAGACGTCGAGCCTGGTGACGATCCCGTCGTCCTCGCGCACGATCTCCGCGCGCCCCGGCCCCGAGCGGGTCCGGTAGAGATCGGGCGCCCGCTCGACAGGCTGGCGCCCGGCGCCCCAGAGATGGCCCCGGTCGAGGTCACGGATATAGAGGAAGAAGCCATCGGCGTCCCTGGTGCGATCAGCCGACCAGCGGGTCAGGGCGATCGATTCGAGCGACGAAGGGCCGGCGCCCGCGCCGGTGAGCAGCACACGGTAACGTCCATTCGACAGAAGCTGCGCGTACGGTCCCACGAGAGCTGTTCCTCCAGGGTCAGGACGGCGGGCGGCTCGCGCCCGTCAGTATTCGAACGAGATGTTCGCCGGCACGGCGCGCACGACCACCATGCCATCCGTATCGATCGTGGCCGGCGCGCCGTTGACCGTCGCGCTCCGCATCGGCACCAGGGCGGGGGAAGATACCCGAAGCCCGCCGGCCGGGACGCGCACGCCCTCGGAGAGATGCACCCGGACGGTGCCCGACTCCCGTCGCATGGTGTAGCTGAGCGGCCCCCACCAGGTGTGCAGGTCGCGGACGGCGACACCGGGCCCGTCGAGCCACGCGTCGCTCACGCCGGCGCCGACGACGAGCGCACTGTCCTCCTCACGCTCATAGCCGAAGAGATCGGCGGCCGAGCGCAGGAAGTCGGAGCCCACCCAGGTGTGAGGCGAGTCCCCGATGAACTTCGGCGCCCGCCGGTCGTGCCAGACGATCTCCGGCCACTGGTTCCATTCGGTGGGTTCCTGGTCGTCGAGGAACATGTCCATGAGTTTGAGCGCGCGATCCTTCCAGCCGAGCCGGAGCATGGAGCCGACGGTGCGCAGTTCGTACGGCGTGTACGCCTCCCACACTGCCGAAGGCTCCAGTCGCTGCATGGTGTTGCGCCAGTAGCGCTCGAAGGTCTCGCGGAGGGGCGCCCGGGGAAGCGTGGACTCCTCACCGACGGGCGTCACCGCGATGGTCGTCGAGGTTGCGTCGAAGTCACCGAGGTCGGCGGCACCGGGGAGATAGTCGATGTGATGCCTGGCCATCACTCGGTCCAGTGAGGCGAGCAGGTCGTGGCGAAAGGCATCGCGCAGGTCGCCGAGCCGCTTCGCATCCGCGGAGTGGCCGAGGATCTCCGCCATCGCCGTGGCATCCTTGAGGCCGCGCAGCGCGAAGAAATCGTCCCAGTAGGAATGCATCGGCTTGGCCGAGTAGCCCTCGTGACTGATCGAGGGTGGCAGCAGGCCGAAGAAGTCCCGCTTCTCGCCGGTCTGGAACTCCGGGGTGAGCCGGGTCTGCCGCAGCGAATCGATGTACGCCGCGGCGAGCTGAACGTGGGGCCACATCTGCTCCAGCAGCGGCCGGTCGCCGGTCTGGCGGTAGTACTCCATCACGAGATAGATGAACTCGCCGTGGCTGTCGTGCTCCGGCACCGGGTCTGCGCCGCGGGCATCGACGCAGCAGGGAATCTTCCCGCTCGGATACTGATAGGGCGCGTACCAGGTGATGAAGTCCCGCACCTCCTCGGCGTGCCCGAACCGCAGCAGCGCGGTGGACGTGAGGGAACCGTCCCGGATCCAGGAGCGCTCGTAGGAGCGGGAGCCCGGCTGCAGCGCCGCGCCATCCCGATTCACGAGGATCCAGGCGAGCGTGCTCTTGATGGTGCGTGCGAGGTGCGCGCCGGACTCGGGCAGGGAGATGTCGGTGCGATCGAGCTTCTCATGCCAGCCACCGCCCAGTTCGGCCATCGTCTCGGCGACCAGGGCGAGTGGCGCCGGTGCGAGGTTGGCGCGGGCGCCTGGCCGCAGAGGAATCTCGATCGCGATCTCCGCCGAATCGCCGGCCGCAATCACCAGCGGCCAGGCCAGAGCCGCCGAACCCGCGCCGAAAGCGTCGCGGACCGCGGTGGCGAGTGGCAGGTGCCCGTTCAGCAAATGGCTCGCGATCTCACCACCATCGAAGGTGCTCGCCCCGACCCGTTGCGGCGGGGTGAAGGGGATCACGCGCCGGTTCCCGTTGACCACGAGCGCCTTCCCCGCCCACCGCAGCGAGTCGATGGTCGCGGCGCCGCCCTGGGTGTTGAGGAACTGCCAGGGCGGATTGACCTGAAAGGGACGGGCTGCGAGGTAGAGCGTCGGGCGCCGGGCGGAGCCGCCGCGATTGGTGATCCGATAGCGCACGATCACCGAGGACGCCGACGCCGGGCCGATCGCGAATGCGGTCACCCGGAGCGTGAGATCGCCCGCGGTCCATTCGACGGTGGGGATCGGCAGCACGCCGTCTTCGAGGGAGACCCGCCGGGTGACGTCGTGCCAGCTGATCAGCCGGCCATCATAGAGGAAGGGTTCGATCGAGAAGTCGCCCTTGCCCGCCTCCACCGCGCCGTCCTCGTTGATGAGCGCTTCCTCCACCGCGCCATCGACACCCACGACCGTCCAGTAGGAACGCACCCCGCTGTAGTAGCGGGGCAGCGTGCCCGGGACCGCGTCTGACGCAATGGCCGTGAAGAACGCATTGCGGGAGGCGCCGAAGGCGAGCGGCTGGAACGCCACCTCGCTCAGGCCGAACCCCGAGCCGCCTGACGGCGCGAGCAGCGAGAGCCGGAGATAGCGCGATTCGCTGTCCGGCAGATAGATGTCGTCCCGCCCGCCATCCGATCCGCGCACTCGGCGCACCACCCGCCAGTCGCGCCGGTCGTCGGAGAGCAGCACGTCGTAGTCTCGGGCCGCTCTTCCGGCCTCCCACCGGAGCGTGAGGCCGCCAAATTCCCGCGGGCGCTGGAAGTCCACCGTCAGACTGGTGGGGGCCGTAGCGCTCCGCCAGGCAGTGAGAGTGTCGCCATCGACGGCGGCCGCGGCGGGGTGGCGAGCAAGGCTGCTGGGCGACGTCGCGACGGGCGTGCGGTCGTAGGGGCCGAGTTCCGGGAGCGGCGCGAGCGTCAGCTCGTCGAACCAGACGCTGCCCTTTCCTCCCCCTCGGCCCGCCGTGATGACCAGCTCGAGCGCGGCTGCCTGACGCAGCTCGCCACCGCCGAGCGGGCCCCAGGCGAAGCTGATCTGGCGGCGGCGGATCGTCACCTTCTGCCAGCGGCCGTCGAAGCTCCGGTCGCGCTCGGTGTACCACCAGACGTTCTCGCCCGAGCTGTCGATCAGCTTGAACTCGAGCGTGTTCGGCGCCGCCGTGCCCCGCATCCAGAAGGAGAAGGCGTAGTTCTGCGGCAGGTCGAGCGGCAGCGCGCGCCGCGCGATGGCGTAGCCGCCGCCACCGTGGAAGTCGAAATCCATCCGGAGCGCCTGGCCGGTGCGCCCACGGTCGCCGTGGAGGCTCTCTTCGACCCCGTCCGCGGGATGCGGATTCCATCGGCTCGCATCTTCGAAACCGTCGAGCAGCCGCGGCCTGAGCGAGTCGCCCTGTGCGCCAGCGAGCAGCGAGAGCAGCAGGAGGTGCGCGATCATCCCTTCACGCTTCCCGCCATGATGCCCTGGATGTAGTAGCGCTGCAGGAAGAGAAAGGCGAGGAAGACCGGCAGCACGGTCACCACCGCGCCACCCATCATCAGCTCCACATCCTGCACATGTTCCCCCGCGAGATTGGCGAGCGCCACCGGCAGGGTGTAGTGCGCATCGTCGCTCAGCACGATGAGCGGCCACATGAAGTCGTTCCACGCGCTCAGGAAGGTGAACACGCCGAGGGTGGCGAGCACCGGGGCGAGCGAGGGGAAGACGATCGACCGGAAGATGCGGAACTCGCTGGCGCCATCGAGGCGTGCGGCATCGAGCAGGTCGTCGGGAATCGACTGCGCGTACTGCCGCACCAGGAAGATGCCGTAGATCGGGGCGAGCACCGGCACCATCGCGCCGAACAGGGTGTTGATCAGCCCCATCTCGCGGAGCAGGATGAACATCGGCAGCATCGCCACCTGGCCCGGGATCACCATCCCCGCCAGCAGCCCGCGGAAGACCGGCTCGCGCCCGCGGAAGCGGAGCTTCGCAAAGGCGTATCCGGCCATGCCGGTGATCAGGACGGCGAGCAGGGTGCCGCCGACCGCGATCATCAGGCTGTTGAGGAAGTAGCGGCCCAGGCTGAGTGTGGTGAAGAGCGCGCGGTAGTGCTCCAGGGTGGGATGGGCCGGCAGGAGCGGAGGCGGCGAGGTATTGGCCTCTCCGGGACGCATGAACGAGGCGGAGACCATCCACAGCAGCGGGCTCGCCGCCAGCAGCGCGGCGACCGCCAGCAGGGCGTGGAGCCCGATCGACTGCAGGCGGCGCTTCATGTCTCCGACACCTTCCGGAGCCGGAGCTGGATCAGGGTGCCGATCAGCGTGAGCACGAAGAGCACCACGGCGATCGCGGCGGAGAAGCCCAGGCGCCACCAGCGGAAGCCCTCCTCGTACATGAAGAGCACCAGCGTCTCCGTCGCCTTGAGCGGGCCGCCCTGGGTCATCACGTACGGCTCGCTGAAGATCTGGAACGAGGCGATCATCGTCACCACGCCCACGAAGACGAAGGTCGGCCCCAGCATCGGGAGCGTGATGTGCCGGAACCGGTGCCACGCCCCCGCGCCGTCGAGGGAGGCCGCCTCGTACAGCTCCTCGGGGATCGCCTGCAGTCCCGCCAGGAACACCAGCATGTTGTAGCCGAAGTTCTTCCAGACCGAGAGCAGGATGATCGCCGGCATCGCCCAGTGCGGGTCGCCGAGCCAGTCGATCGGCCCGATGCCGAGGTGCGCGAGCCCCGCGTTCACCAGCCCGTACTGCGGGTGATAGATGTAGCGCCAGACGATCGCCACGGCGACCAGCGTCGTCACCCAGGGCGCAAAGAAGGCGCTGCGGAAGAGTGGCTTGAAGCGGACCAGCTTCGCGTTGACGAGCACCGCCGCGGCGAGTGAGGCGGCGGCCGAAAGCGGGCCCCCGACGACCACGAAGTAGGTGGTGTTCCGGAGCGCGGTCCAGAAGAGCGGGGTCGACAGCAGGTCCTGGTAGTTCTTGAGCCCGACGAAACGGGTGCTGCCGAAGTCGCCGATCGAGTAGAGATCGAAATCGGTGAAGGAGAGCAGGAAGGCGCCGCACACCGGGATCGCGAAGAAGACCCCGATCAGGAGCAGCGCCGGGGTGACGAAGGCCCACCCGGCCCTCGATTCCGCGCTGGTGCCGCCCGGGGTCACGGCTTCGCCCCCCGGGCGCGGGCGAGCAGGTAGCGGCGCCGCTCGAGGAGGCGGTTCACGTCGAGGTCGAGGGCCTTGAGCGCGGCGGCGGGGGCGGTGCCCCCGCGGACGGCGGCCTCGGTGTGATCCATGATCTTCGTCGTGACCTGCTCCCACTCCGGCACCATCGGCGTCGGCACGGCGCGGAGGAGCTGGATCCGGAAGGCGTCCGCCTCGCGGTCGGCGGCGAGTGCGGAATCCGCCCACGCCTCGCGCCGCGCCGGGAGGTCGCCGGTCAGATGGTAGAAGGCCGCCTGCTGCTCCGGCCGCGAGAGATACTCCACCAGCTGCCTCGCCAGTTCGCGCTGCTTCGACGCCCGGAACACGACCAGGCTGGAGCCGCCCGCGAGCGAAACGCCTGACTCGGCGCCGGTGGGGCCGGGCAGGGGCGCGGTCGCCCAGGCGTTCTGCAGCTCGGCGGGCAGCCGGCGGCGGAACTCGCCCAGGTTCCACGGCCCGCTGATGTACATCGAGAAGTATCCCCGCCCGAATTCCTGGTAGAGATTCGCGATCTCGGTGTTGCTCACCGGCGGCGCCAGGCCGTCGTGATAGAGCGACAGCAGGAAATCGAAGGCCCGCGCGAAGGCCGGTTCCGCGAAGGTGCCGTAGCCCGCGCTGTTGATCAGCGGCGAGCCCTGCTGCAGCCCGAGGATCGCCTGGGGCGGCCATTCGTTGGTCGGGAGGAAGATGGCATACCGGTCCTTGCCCACGATGCGCTTGATCGCGAGCATCGCCTCCCGCCAGCCCGCCCAGGTCTCCGGCATCTTCTGATAGCCGGCGCGCGCCAGGATGTCCTTCCGGTAGAAGAGCACCCGGGTGTCCACGTACCAGGGTACGCCGTAAAGCGTGTCGTGGAGGATGTTGGTCGCGACGATGCCGGGGAAATAGCTGCTGTCCCCGAGCGGGGTGGTGATCGGGGCGAGCGCGCCGAGGGCGGCCATCTCCGGAATCCAGGTGTTGCCCATCTGCGCGACGTCGGGGGTCGATCGGCCCACGATCGCCGTCAGCAGCTTCTCGTGCGCGGCCGACCACGGAATCTGCTGCACCCGGACATGCACGCCGGGATGCTCCCGTTCGAAGCCATGCGCGAGCTGCTGGACGACCTCCCCTTCACGGCCGAAGGCCCAGAAGCGGAGCGTGTTCGGATCGGAGCGCGCCGTGCACCCGAGCAGCAGGAGCGCGGCACAGACCCTTCCCCCCATCCGCCAACCGGCGGAGCCGCGGTGGATCGCCCCCTGTCCCCGCGACGGTGGGGAGGGGGCCGGCGGGAGGGACCTCACGGCGCCTGGTCCAGCCAGCCGCCTGAGAAGCCGGCCCGCCGGAGGCCGCGAATGATGTAGGGGCTCTTCCGCATGTACTTCCAGACCAGGTCCGACCGGTAGTTCGCCAGCATCGCGATGATGGGACCCTGGTCGATGCCGAGATAGTCGGTGTCGAACCACCCCTGGCCCGGCACCAGCCGGCCCTGACTCACCGCGACCGAATACTGGAAGCTCGGGTTGAAGGCGTCGAGAAATCCGTACTGCCCGAACAGCCACTCGCCGTAGCGCTCCCGCATAGCGAGCAGCGTGGGAATCACCACCTCGGGCGCGAAGGGCATCGAGCCCGCCGCCGCCGTCGGAGCCAGCGTGCCGTCGTCCCGCACCTCGGT
Source organism: uncultured Gemmatimonadales bacterium (assembly GCA_963817435.1). Taxonomy (GTDB): domain Bacteria; phylum Gemmatimonadota; class Gemmatimonadetes; order Gemmatimonadales; family GWC2-71-9; genus JADJOM01. The sequence continues at coordinate 268,261 of CAWFNY010000002.1, read as the reverse complement.
GAACGAGGCGCCGCGGGCGGCATAGGTGAAGAAGCGCCGGGCGCTTCCGTGGTAGTCGAGCGTGACATCCGCCGGGCCATCGGAGGCCGACAGCCCCCACGCGCTGGCGCCGTACCCCGCCCACCCCGCGGGGTTGGCCATGGCGTAGCTCCGCTGTGCCAGCGTGGCCCGGCGCGAGTTCTCGAAGTAGTCGATGCCGTGTGCCCGGGTGTAGGGGTCCTGCACGCCGCGGAAATCCACCCAGACCTGGGTGTAGTGGTGGCCGAACAGCGGCGCGAAGCCGATATGCGACTGGCGGTAGTAGCTCCCCCACTGATAGGTGCTGGACCACGCGGCCCAGGCGGTCGAATCGATCGGCGAGGTCGGCGAGCCCAGCGCGAGGATGTAGACCAGCATCGCCTCGTTGAAGCCGCGCCAGTCGAGCGGCTGCCAGCCGTCCTCCGGCTTCCAGCCCATGTTGATGAGCGGCGGCGTCCGCTGGGCCCAGCGCCAGTCCACCCGGCCGTAGAGCGAGTCGGCGTAGGCCCGGATCGCGGCCTCGGTCGGATCGGCGCCGTCGAAGTACTGCTGGCAGAAGAGCACCCCGCCGAGCAGGAGGGAGGTGTCCACCGTCGACAGCTCCACATCCTTGAAGCGGGCGCCGCTCTGCGGATCCAGGAAGTGGTAGAAGAAGCCCTTGTAGCCGGACATCCCGCTCGCCGTGGCGCCCTGCGGCGCCTGCCAGAACCAGCGGAGCGTGGTGAGGGTGCGGGTCGCCGCCTCACCGCGGGTGACGTACCCCTGTTCGACGCCGATGGGATACGCCGTGAGCGCGAAGCCGACGGCGGCGATGCTGGAGAAGCTCTGGGTCGGCCAGCGATCGGGCGTGAGGCCGGTGGCCGGATCGGACCGCTCCCAGAAAAAGCTGAAGGTGCGTTGCTCGAGCGTGTCGAGAAACGCCTGGCTGCGCGGCGACGCGATCGGTTCGGCGGATGGGGCGGGGCCCATCCCGTTGCAGGCGAGGAGGCCCAGGAGGAGCAGGCTGGCGGGGGCGGGGAGCCGGGTCAGAAGTGCACGCATGGTGGTTCCGCCCCCATCAGGGGGAAAGCACCGTGAGGCATCCGGTGTGGATGCCTCACGGTCAGGGAGAGCTGCTAGAACGTGTACTGCACGCCCAGCTGGAACCGGCGAGCGTCGGTGATCACGCAGTTGGCATTGCCGAATCCGGCCGGCGGCGTGTTGCCGGCGAAGCCGGGGCTGTTGAAGCAACCGAGGTTCTGGTAGTTGAAGACGTTGAACAGGTCCCCGGTCACGCTGACCGTTCCCGCACCGAAGGACGGGAATTGCTTGGCCAGTCGCAAATCCACGTTCCGGTAGGCGAATGCGCCCGGAATGATGAAGTCCTGCTTCTTCGGCTTGCCGAAGCCCGGGTGGTAGTTCGCTCCGTCGCCGCGCCAGCCGGCGTCAAAGGGCACGCCGCTGCGGAGGTCGATGAGGCCGCTGAAGGTGAACCCGCCGAGGTACGGCATCGCGGTGATCCAGTGGGTGAGCACCTTGAACTTGTCCTGGTAGTTCGGGTGCCTCGGAATCGTGGCGACCTGCGGGAACGCGAGCCAGTCGCCCGGATTGTCGGCGCCGGCGGTGGACGCCTTGGCATAGGTGAAGGCGATGCCGGCACCCCAGCCGAACTGCTTCGCCTGACGGAAGGGACGATCGAGCTGGATCTGCAGCGCGTCGTACCAGCTCTTGCCTTCGTTGGTGAAGAAGACGACGCCCGTCCCGATCGGGCTTGCAGGGAAGTTGCAGCAGGTCCCGTTCGGGTTCCAGCCGCCCGTGGCGACGTTGCCGGTCAGACCATCCACGCTGCGCACCCCTGCGTAGGTCACCTGGGCCACAAAATCGCCCAGCACGCGCCGGATGCCCAGGTTCCACTGCCGCGAGTGCGGCACCTTCGGCTTGTTGGGAATGAGCCAGATCTCACCGCGTCCCTGGGCCTTCACCAGGGAATCGAGCTGGGCCCGGTTTCCGTTCAGGTAGGTCGGATCCCAGGCGATCTGATTGCCGGTGAGCGGATCGCCCGGCTTGGCGAAATTGATGGTATACGAGGCGTAGGTCTGCTTCAGCTTCTCGTCGACGTTCGCGGGGTCGAGCAGCGAGCGGTCGTAATAGATGCCGAATCCGCCGAACACCGTCGTCTTGCTCTCCTTGTCCAAGGCATACGACAGGCCGATCCGGGGCTGGAAGGCGCCGTAGAAGGGCTTCCGCTGATTGCCATCCGTGATGTATTGGTCCGGATTCTTGATCGGGATGAAGAACGAGTCGGCGAACTGCCGGATCGAGTCGGCGATCCCCTGCGGGGTGACGTACTTCGTATTGAACATCCCCGTCTCGAGATCCCAGCGCAGACCCAGGTTCAGGGTAAGTTGTGAGGTGGGACTCCAGTCGTCCTGGATGTAGGCGCCAACCTGGGTGTTATTCACTTTGACCCGGGGATCCCCAGTAGCGTACTGCATCTGGTACGGCGTGGCGTAGCCGTAGTCGGTCGTGTCGGTACCGTTGAAAGTGGAGTCGGTGTAGAAGAAGCGCGGGGTACCCTGGTTCTGCTTGTTGATGTCGTACTTGCTCAGGTCGACACTCACGCCGCTCTTGAGGACATGCTGGCCGCCCCAGTGCAGGCCCGAATAGGTGACATCGTCGCGGAAACCTAGCTTCTTCTGGATGAAGTCCTGGAAGCAGCAATTGGCACCGAGATTGGCCACCCCGGAACCGCCGCCCTGGCCGAGATCGTAGCTTGATCCCACCGTCTGGCCCGGTGCCGGGCCGAAGTTTCGGCGGAAGCGCTGGTAGCTGACCTGGGCCTCGTTGAGCCAGGATCCCTTGAAAATGTTGTACTGCACCTTGCCGACCGTCACGTTGTCCAGATAGTGCTGGGCATACTGCTCGACATTGCTCGTCCCGAGATCCTTCAGGTCCGTCTCATGCCGGTTGTTGACACTCAACTCCAGCGACGAGTTCGGGTTGACCGCGTAGCTGAGCTTGCCGAAGAACAGGGTCGACCGGAACGGCACCTGGAAGCGCCCGGCGAGACTGGCCAGGTTGAGGTTGTCCAGGGCCGGGAACAGGCCCGCGGCCGGTGGGGTGAAGGAGACCAGCTGCGACCGGTTCTGATAGTTGCCCTCGTACGACCCGAAGATGTGCAGCTTGTCCTTGATGATCGGGCCGCCGGCACTGAATCCGATGAGATAGCGACTGTAGTCCGGCTTCCTGAAGCCCGTCGGGTTGGCATTCTTGGATGCCCGAGCAAAGGAGTCCAGGGCGACGAGGCCCTGGTTCTGGTACTCCGTGAACGCGGTACCCGACCACCGGTTGCCGCCCGACTTGGTCGTCGCGGTAATGATCGCGCTGGACGCCTTCTGGTACTCCGCCTTGAAGTTCTGGCTGATGACCCGGTACTCCTGGATCGCGTTGCGCGGGAACGGATTGCCACGGCTGGCATCCTGACCCGCGACGCCGCCGGCGGTCAGGTCGTTCTTCATGCTGACGCCGTCGACGAAGACGTTGACGTTGTCGGCCGCCTGCGCGCCACCGCGGAAGGTCCGGCCGGTGGATTCGATCCGGTCGTCGCTCAACGTCACGCCTGGCGCCAGCTGGGCCAGGTCAAGGAAGTTCCCGCTGTTCGAGGGGAGGTCCTTGATCTGCTGCTGGCTCACGTTGGTGGAGACTTCGGAGGTCCGGGTCTCGATGGTGGGTGGCGCGACGACCGCGAGCTCCTCCAGTTCCACCGCCTGCTCCGTCAGCGCGAAGTCCTGCGTCGACACCGCGCCGATCTGGACCACCACCTGCCGGCTCTGCGCACCGTTCCCGATGTGCTTCACGGTGATCAGGTAGGTCGCCGGGACGAGGCCGGGCAGGTTGTAGCTGCCGTCGGCCCGGCTGCTCGTAGCGCGCTGCACGCCGTTGGCGAGGTTCTTCACCTCGATGTCGGCACCGCTAAGGGCCTTGCCACCGGTCGTCACGGTGCCACGGATGCTACCGGTGCTCGTCTGGGCGGAGACGCTACCCGCCATCAGGAGCACGAGCCCGAGTCCCGCGAGCGCTCCTCCCAGCCACCGCACAACGTTCTTGATGGTCATACCGACTTCCTCCAGGGGTGGTGAAAATTCGGGGGCTTACTGCCTCCGAGCGCCGCAGGAACGCCGCACGATGAGGGTCGTGGAAAGCGTCTCACGACGGAGTTGGCGGCCCGGCGGCTCAACCAGAGAGGACAGCAGCCAGGCCGTGGCGCGCTCGCCCAGCGCGCTGATATCGACGTGCACCGACGTGAGCGCCGGCTCGACGTACCGTGCCATCGGGATGTCATCGAAACCGGTGACGGCGATGTCCACCGGGACCTGAAGCCCTGCCTCGCGAAAGGCGCTCAGTGCGCCGATCGCCATCCCATCGTTGGCGGCGAAGACCGCGGTCGGCCGGAGCCCGTTGCTCAGGATCGCTCGCGCCGCCGCGTGCCCGGCCGCCTCACTGAAATCCCCGGGAAGCTCGAGACCGGGCGTGGTGTCGAGCCCCAGCTCCTGGACCGCGGCACGGTACCCGCGCAATCGCTCCGCCGCATCGAAGTTCTGCTCGGCCCCGCGGATGATCGCGATCCGCCGGTGCCCCAGCTCCGCCAGGTGCCGCACCATGGCATGGGCGCCCTCGAAATTCGCGATCCCCAGGCTGTCGTAGGCCGCATCACTCGGCGGACAGTTGAGCAGCACCACCGGGAAATGCTCCGGCAGACTCCGCCGGGAGGCCATCGCGTCGAGCGCCGGCGACATCACGATCAGGCCGTCCACCCGGCCCCGCATCGAGCGGAGCGCGGTCTCCAGATCGTCCCGGGCGCTCGACACCAGCAGGTGATACCCCTGCCGCTGGGCCGCCTGGTCGATGCCACGAATGACTTCCGAGAAGAACTCTCCGTAGATGTCCGGCAGCAGCACGCCGATGGTGTGGGTGCGATTGGTGATCAGGCTGCGAGCCGCCCCGTGCGGGCTGTACCCGAGATCCAGTGCCACCTGCCGGACCCGGTCGCGGGTGTCATCCCGGACCAGCTCACTCCCATTAAGCACCCGCGAGACTGTCGCCACGGATACGCCGGCAATCCGGGCGACATCCTTGATCGTCACCATCAGCGGAGGCTTTCGGGCGGCGGACTCCCTGAACGCACTGGAGGCGTCCGGGGAATCAGGGAAATGCCAATTTTGGTCGAGTTCCGACGACCCTGTCGGAGTGGTTGGTGATGTAAACGTTTACATTCCCGCCGAATTTGTCAATAACGTGTCACAAAGACGCACCCGGACTGATCCGGAACGGCTACATTATCCTCTCCTCCCCCCCTCCGGACTCGGATTCATGATTGCTCCCCTCGCCCGCGGGATGCTCATTCCTCTCCTCTTTATCCTCCCCAACGTCCTCGCGGCCCAGGCCGGGCAGCCCCGCCACGTCATCCTCGTCACCCTCGACGGCGTCCGGCCCGAGGACTTCTTCGGCGGCATGGACTCGGTGGTCAGCGCGACCGACTCGCTCAGCGGCATCTCGAACCGCGACCGGTTCCGGACCGCCTACTGGCGCTCCACGCCAGTCGAGCGCCGCCGGGCTCTCATGCCGTTCTTCTGGGATTCGCTTGCGCCACACGGCATTGTCCTCGGCAATGCCGCCCGCGGCAGCCGGGTGACCATCACCAACAGCCACGGCTTTTCGGCGCCGGGATACCAGGAGATCCTCACCGGCGAGGCTCAGGCCGACGTGACGAGCAACGACCGGATCCGCTACGGCCACGAGACCGTGCTCGAATACACCCGCCGCCGGCTGGGGCTCAGCCGGGAACAGGTCGCGGTCTTCGGCAGCTGGGAGAATTTCCGGGAGTATGCGGCGAGCCACGAGGACGGCGTCTTCGTCAACGCCGGCTACGATTCCGTCCCCGGCGCCCTGGCAACCCCGGAGATGCGGCGCCTCGCGGTGCTCCAGAGCCGGGCCCTCGCGCTCTGGGATGGCAGCCGGCTCGACGCCTTTACCGGCGCGATGGCGCTGGCCTGGCTCCGCCGCTACCACCCGCGGGTGCTCTACGTCGCGATGAACGACACCGATGACCTCGCCCACTCCCGCCGCTACGACCGGGTGCTCGACGCGGCGCACTCACTCGATGGTTTCCTCTGGGAGCTCTGGCGGACGGCGGAGTCGCTGCCGGAGTACCGCGGCCGGACCACGCTCATCGTGACCACCGATCATGGGCGCGGCCTCACCCCGGCGAACTGGACTGACCACGGCGAAGCGGTCCCCGGCTCAGCGAACATCTGGCTCGCCGTGATCGGTCCCTACACCCCCGACCGGGGCGAGGTCGCCGATGCGCCGGAGGTCCACCAGGCGAACATCGCCGGGACGCTGCTCGCCTGCCTCGGCCTCGACGTGCGCCGGTGGAATGCCACCGCCGCCGACGCCATCCCCGGCGCCTGCGTCCCGGGCCGCTGACTGGCGGAATTGCGGCGCCCCGCCGCGGCCGGCCGACCGCCCGGGGGGCTGATGTCAGGCACGCCGCGGCGGGGAGCGTGATCCTGGCGGCATCTTCATGTATCTTGTGCGGCAGCCCCATCAGGGTGCCCCCGTTGCCTCCGGATCCGCCGTACAATGGAGCGCCGATGATCGCTCGCAATCCGGGACCGATGCTGCTGCTGCTCGGAATGGCCCTGCTCGCGTCGAGCTGCCGCTCCAGTACCGAGCCAATACGGATCGGGCTGGCGCTGACGCTCAGCGACGCCGGCGTGCTGCCCACGCGCCTTGGAGCCGAGCTTGCCGCGAGGGAGATCAACGATTCCGGCGGCATCGACGGGCGCAGGGTGGAACTCGTGCTCGCGAACGACTTCGGCGACCCCGATTCGGCCGCCGCCCTCGCGGTCCGGCTCTACGACTCGGATGTTTCGGCGGTGATCGGCGGCGCCTATTCGAGCGTCACGCTGGCTGCGGCGCCGGTCTACAACGGCGGCCGCCGGCCGCTGGTCCAGCTCTCCCCGTCGGCCTCGTCACCACAGCTCTCCCGCGCCGGCGACTACACCTTCCGCCTCTGTCCCAGCGATCTCGCCTATGGCGCCGTGCTGGCGCGATTCGCCATCCAGCGCGGCTACGGCCGGGCCGCGATGCTCTACGTCAACGACGGCTACGGGCGGGGGGTGCGCCGGTCCTTCGAACACGAATACGCCCGGTGGGGCGGGGAACTCGTCGAAGTCGACCCCTTCCTCGAGAGGGCCCCTTCGGTCGAGGCCTACCTCGCGAGGATCGCCCGGGAGCACGTGGTGGATGTCCTTATCCTGATGGCGAACCAGGACGAGGGGCTCACCGTGCTCCGGCAGATCGAGGCGTCGGGACTGAAGCTCCCGGTGCTCGCTTCCGACGGGATGACCGGCGCAGGACGAGTGGCCCCGGGAGTGATGGAGGGTGTGTTCGTCTCCACGGCCTACATCGCCACCGACTCCCGGGAGGAGAACCGCCGCTTTGTGGCGGACTACCAGCGGGCCTACAGCAAGGCCGGCCTTCCCGACCAGGGGGCGGCCGCCGGTTACGACGCCGTCCGCCTGCTGGCGAGCGCCGCGAGGGGGGTGGACTCCCGGAGCCAGCTCCGGAACCGGCTGGCGGCGGTCGGGACCGGGGTCGCCGCATTCGATGGCGTGGTGGGGCGGGTGAGCTTCGATTCTCTCGGCGATGTGCCGACACTGGCAGCACGGATGGGAGTGGTCCGCCGGGGGGAACTGGTGCCGGTCGACCAGGCCGACACCCAGCCCTAAGTCCCCTGTTTGACACCGGTTGGGCAGGTCGCTAGCTTCGTGGCTTCCGATGGAAGCCGTGTTTTCTGCGACCGTCGACCAGCAAGCAGTTCCAGGGGTCTGGCTCTGGCCGAGATCCCTGCTTTAGCGTCGGTAGCTACGGGCATCCCGAACTCCGACTACACGTTCATCAGCACATCAAGGAGTTGGGCATGGCTCGCACCACCGGCACCGTAAAGTGGTTCAACGACAGCAAGGGCTTCGGCTTCATCACCCCGAATGATGGGCAGAAGGACTGCTTCGTCCACCACTCGGCGATCGTCGGCAGCGGTTTCAAGTCGCTCCGCGAGGGCGAAGTGGTCGAGTTCGACGTGGTGCAGGGTCCGAAGGGTCCGGCGGCAGAGAAGGTCACCCGCATGCAGAAGTAGGCGACAGACACATGGAAATCGTTCTCGGTGAAGATGATCGCCTTGACTGGGCCCTGAAGGCCTTTCGGCGCAAGCTGGCGAAGTCGGGCATCCTCCGTGAGGTGCGCCGTCGCCGTTACTACGTGAAGCCGAGCGTCGCCAAGGCGCTCAAGCAGGCCGAAGCCAAGCGCCGCCGGCGCCGGAAGGCGAGTCGCGGCGACCGCTGAGCCGGGGCGGATCCGCATCGAATCCCGAGGGGCGAGGAGGCGCTTGGCGCCTCCCCGCCCCTCCTCTTTTGACACCCTTCCCCAGTCATTATCTTCCCCGCCGCCAGTCCGCGCCCCCGCGCGCAACCATTCAGCTTGAGGGATTCCCCGGTGACCTCCCCAGCAGTGACGAGCGGCCAGCTCGAACCCGTGGACGCGATCTACAGCCGCGATGTGTTCTCGCGGGCCGTGATGCGGCAGCGGCTTCCCAAGGATGTCTTCAAGCGCCTGATCCGGACCATCGATCATGGCGAGCCCCTCGATCACTCCGTCGCGGACGTGGTTGCCTCGGCGATGAAGGATTGGGCGATCGAGAACGGCGCCTCGCACTACACCCACTGGTTCCAGCCCCTGACCGGGCTGACGGCCGAAAAGCACGATTCGCTGATCTCGCCTGATGGCCAGGGGGGCGTGATCTTCAACTTCAGCGGGGACGAGCTCGTGCAGGGCGAGCCGGATGCCTCGAGCTTCCCGTCGGGCGGCCTCCGCGCCACCTTCGAGGCCCGCGGCTACACCGCGTGGGACGTGACCAGCCCCGCGTTCCTGATTCGCGGCACCAACGCGGTGACCCTGGTCATCCCGACCGGGTTCGTGTCGTGGACCGGCGAGGCGCTGGACACCAAGATCCCGCTGCTCCGTTCCATGGAGGCGCTCTCGAAGCAGGCGCTGCGGATCCTCAATATCTTCGGCTCCGCCGGCGCGGCGACCCGGGTGTTCACCACCGTGGGCCCCGAGCAGGAGTACTTCCTGGTCGACCGGGAGCTGTACTGGAAGCGCCCGGACCTGGTGATCACCGGCCGCACGCTCTTTGGTGCCAAGCCCCCCAAGGGGCAGCAGCTGGAAGACCAGTACTTCGGGACGATTCCCGCCCGCGTGCTCGCCTGCATGGCGGAGGTGGAGCGGGAGCTGTGGGCGCTCGGCGTGCCGGTCAAGACCCGCCACAACGAAGTCGCCCCCGCCCAGTACGAGATCGCCCCGATCTACGAGATGAGCCAGCTTGGCAGCGACCATCAGATGCTCACGATGGAAACGCTCCGCAAGGTGGCGCCGAAGTACGGGCTCGCCGCGCTGCTGCACGAGAAGCCCTTCGCCGGCGTGAACGGCTCGGGCAAGCACAACAACTGGTCGATGGCCACCGATGCCGGCCACAACCTGCTCGATCCGCGGGATGACACCCACACCAACCTGCAGTTCCTGGTCTTCCTGGTCAGTGTCATCCGGGCCGTGGACATCCACGCCGACCTGCTGCGTGGCTCCATCGCGTCGGCCGCGAACGACCACCGGCTCGGCGCCAACGAGGCCCCGCCGGCAATCATTTCGATCTTCCTCGGCGACATGCTGCAGGACATCCTCGACCAGGTCGAGAAGGGCCAGCTCAAGCGGACCCTCAAGGGCGGCGTGATCGACCTCGGCGCCCGCACCCTGCCGACGCTGCCCAGGCACAGCGGCGACCGCAACCGGACCTCCCCGTTCGCCTTCACCGGCAACAAGTTCGAGTTCCGCGCCGTCGGCTCCAGCCAGTCGATCGCCTGGCCGAACACGGTGCTCAACACGATCGTGGCGGAGTCGCTGGACTTCGCGGCGACCGAGCTCGAGCGGACCGCCGGCAAGTCCCCGACCCCGGCCCGACTGCAGGCCGCCGTCATGGGGCTGCTCAAGAAGCTGGTCAAGGAGCACAAGCGCGTGCTCTTCGGTGGCGACGGCTACTCCCAGGAGTGGCATGACGAGGCCGAGAAGCGCGGCCTCCCGCACCTCCACGACACCGTGGATTCCCTGGCGGCGCTGAAGGCGAGGAAGAACGTCGATCTCTTCAAGAAGTACGCGGTGCTGAACAAGGCCGAGTTCGACTCGCGGATCGCCATCTCCTACGAGAAGTACAACAAGGAGCTGATGATCGAGGCGGAGTCCATGGTCTCGCTGGCGCGGACTCACATCCTGCCCGCGGCGCTGCAGAATCAGTCGCGGATCGCCGGGGCCGTGGCCACCACGGAGGCTGCGGGCGTGAAGTGCAACGACACCCTCGCCGCGCTGGGCGAGTTCGTGAACCTGGTCTCCCGGTTCCGTGAGGCGCTCGTCAATCTGGAGAAGGTGGTCGCCCACCACGACGACGACATGGTGAAGCACGCCGCCTGGATCCGCGACAAGGTGAAGCCGGCGATGGCCGAGCTCCGGGGCTACGCGGATACGATCGAGACCCAGGTCGCGGCCGATCTCTGGCCGCTGCCGACCTATCGCGAGCTGCTGTTCCTGAAGTAACCCGGGCCGGATCGACGGGGGCGGTGACGAACGGGCGACCACGATGGTCGCCCGTTCGGCTATCGGGGAGGCGGTTGCGTCGTTCGGCCGGCGTCCTTCGGGGCAGGCGGCGACGGGTGGGATGGGCCCGCGTCCCTGGAGCGGTCGGCCAGCGCATCGCGCACCGTCCGGAGCAGCTCGCGGGTCGCGAAGGGCTTCGGCAGGAAGCCGACGTCGGGTCCGAGCCCGGCGCGGCTGGCCAGGGCCTGATCCGCGTAGCCGGACATGTAGACCACCCTGATCCCGGGGTGGGCGGGGCGGATCCGGTCGACCAGCTCGTGACCGGAGACGTGCGGCATGATCACATCCGTCAGCACCAGGTGCAGCGGGCGGGGATGCCTGGCGGCGACCTCCAGCGCCACCTGGCCGTTCTCCGCGGAGAGCACCTCGTACCCGTGACGGATCAGCACCTTGCGCACCAGCTCCCGGACGTTCGCCTCGTCCTCCACGAGGAGAATGGTGCCGGTGGCGCTCGTCGCCGTCGCCGCGCCGGGGGACGGGATGGGCGGGGTCGGCTGCTCCACGCCGGCCCGCGGGAGATAGACGCGGAAGACGCTGCCCTGGCCCGGCTCGCTGTAGACCGCGACATAGCCGCCGCTCTGCTTCACGATCCCGTAGACGGTCGAGAGTCCGAGTCCCGTCCCCTTGCCCAGCTCCTTGGTGGTGAAGAACGGCTCGAAGATCCGGCGCTGAGTGTCGTGGTCCATTCCCGCGCCGGTGTCGCTCACGGCGAGCATGATGTACGACCCGGGCCGGGCGCCCTCGTGCAGGCGCGCGAAGTCGTGATCGAGCTCCGCGTTCCCGGTGTCCACCGAGATGGTGCCGTGCCCCTCGATCGCGTCGCGCGCGTTCACCACCAGGTTGAGGAGGATCTGCTCTACTTGTACCGGGTCGGCGAGCGCGAGACCGACGCCGGACCCCGGGCTCGCCACCAGCTCGACGTTCTCGCCGATGAGCCGGCGCAGCATACCGGCCATGTCGCCGATGACGCTGTTCAGGTCGAGCGGGCGGGGCTGCATCATCTGCCGCCGGCTGAATGCCAGCAGTTGCCGGGTGAGTCGTGAGGCCTGTTCGCTCGCCTTGTGGACCTCCTCGAGGTCCGCGCGGCGCGAATCCCCGGGCGGCATATCCTCGATCACCAGCGCCGTGTAGTTGCTGATGACGGTGAGGAGATTGTTGAAGTCATGCGCGACGCCCCCGGCGAGCCGTCCCACCGCCTCCATCTTCTGCGCCTGGAAGAGCTGCACCTGACTCTTGCGCAGCGCCTCCTCGGCGATCTTCAGGTCGGCGATGTGGCTCAGCGTATGAAACACGCCGGCGATGCCCAGGAACTCGAGCAGGCTCCGGAGCAGGTTGGCCGCGAGGTGCGGAAACACCTCGGGCATCGGGGCTGCGACGGCGCCGGGGGCAAACGTGGCGTGGGTGATCAGCGCCAGCACCGTGAGGTGCGCCGCGGCGAAGGCGAGTGCGGCACCGAGGTGGAGCATCGCGGCGCCCGCGATCTGGAACCGCGTCAGGGGCAGACGGCGACCCACCCGGGCGAGCCACGGGAGCAGGCTCAGCCAGAGCGCCCACCGCACCGCTTCCTCGGCGAAGAGCCAGGGAAGCGAGAGGCTGGCGTGCACGGCACGCGCCGCGAGGTATCGCTCCAGACCGAAGAGCGCCGCGAGCACGGCGACCGTAACCCCCATGAGGGCGATCCGGCGCGCCCGGGGGCTGGCGTGAAACGGCTGAGGGGCCATCTCTGTAATGTCGGCTGCCGGTGTGACCCGCTTGAGGTCCGGAAACCCGATGCCGGTGGATGAGCATCCCAACGGCCCTCATTCAGGATTCCTTCACTCCGGCCCGGCCACATTTCAGTGCCCCGAGGAGGAGCGTTCCCATGCGCCAGGTACATCTCCGGTGGATTCTCGTGCCCCTGCTCGCGGCGTGCGGTGGTTCCCCCGCCCAGCCGATTCCCGTCCGGGGTGACCCCGCGGCGATCGCCGCCATCGCCGGCGAATGGGACGGCACCTACGAATCGGACGATGGCACCCGGCGCGGGTCGATCGATTTCCATCTCGAGGCGGAAAACGACACTGCCTACGGCGAGGCGGTGATGATCCCCCAGGGCTGGGACCGGCCGCTGCAGGCGCGGGACGACCGGCCGGGGGAGATGCCCAGCGCGAGCATGCCCAGGTCGCTGGTCATCCGCTTCGTGCGGGTGGAAGGTGGCGAAGTGTCAGGCGAGGTGGAGAGCTACTTCGATCCGGCGTGCAATTGCCGCAAGGTCACGGTGTTTCGCGGCCGGCTGAAGGGCGACATGCTGAAGGGGAGGTACCGCGCCTACCGGGACCAGGGCGGTCCTCCCGACAGCGGGGAGTGGCGGGTGCAGCGGAAGCACGTGAACCCCTGAAGCGAGCGTACCCCCACTTCATGCTCCCTCGCCGCCGGGGAAGCTGGCCTCGATCATGGAGGCCGCCGTCACCAGCTCCTTCGCCGCCCCGGTGTAGGGGATCAGTTCGGCGAGCGAACCCTTGGCGAGCCGGAGCTTCCCGGTCATGATCGCGAGCAAGGGGGCCACCTTGCCGGTCAGCACCAGGCGCCAGCCGGACTCGGAGCCCGCGAGCACGTAACGCGCAGTGGCTTCGTCGGCGAGCGTCGCGGTGCGCGCCGAGCGACAGTCGCCGTGCCAGAGGTCGAGGAAGACCCGGCGCTCCTCGCCGGGTGGCCTGTCCGGCGTCATCAGGAGGACGAGGGCGCCCTCCCAGGACTGGGCGGCGGCGCGATAGGCGCTGCTACGGTTGATCACTTCGCCACAGGCGCTGGCCCAGGCGTCCGAGAAGACGGGAAGCGGCATCGGTAGAGGGAGAAGGGGGAGCGGAAGGGTAGCCACTCGCCGGTGGGATCGGAACTCGGCGGCGGCGGAGCGCTCAGCTCACCGGCACGCTGAGTACTCGGTCGGTGCCGTCGAGACTCGCCCCGAACCAGGCGGGGGCGCTCACGGCTGCAGCGCCGGCCATTGCTGGGTCACACAGTGAAATGAACCCAGGCCCCAGACCAGGGCGGTCGAGTCGATCGGGATGACCCGGCGGGTCGGAAAGCACTTCTGCAGCGCGGCCCGCGCGACCTCGTCGGTCGGCGGATGATAGGCGGGGAGCAGCACCACGCCGTTCGCGATATAGAAATTGGCATAGCTCGCCGGGAGCCGCTGGTCGCCGATGTGCATCGCGGGCGGCATCGGTAGCGTGACCACCCGGAGCGTGCGGCCGTCCTGGTCCGTCATGCGCCGGAGCCGCTCCAGGTTCTCCTTGAGCGGCGCGAAGTTCCTGTCCCGCGGGTCGTCCTCGACGACGGTGACCACCGTGGTCTCATCCACGAACCGGGTGAGATCGTCCACGTGGCCGTCGGTGTCGTCCCCCTCGATGCCGTCCCCCAGCCACAGGATGCGGGTGACACCGAGATAATCCTCGAGATACTGCTCGATCTGTGCCTTCGAGAGCGACGGATTGCGATTGGGATTGAGCAGGCAGCTTTCGGTGGTGAGCAGCGTCCCCTTGCCGTTCACGTCGATGCTGCCTCCCTCCATCACGATGCCCGGATGGAAGACCCGGAGCTTGAACTTTGCCCCGATCAGCGTGGGGATCACATCATCCTTGTCGAATGGGGGATACTTGCCGCCCCAGGCATTGTAGCCCCAGTCCACGATGGCCTCCTCGCGGCGGCCGCTGGCCGTCTCCCGCGCGACGAAGACCGGCCCATGATCCCGGCACCAGGCATCGTTGGTGGGATTCTGATGCAGGAAGACCCGTGCGGCCGGCACCCCCGCCGCTTCGAGACGGGCCCGCACATCGGCGGCCATCTCCGGCCCGGCGACGTTGATATGCACCTCTTCGTGGGGGACGAGGTGGCGCACGATCTCCACGAAGACGGCGGGCACCGGTTCGAACCTGTCGGGCCACGATTCTTCGCGGTGAGGCCAGCTCAGCCAGGTGCCGCGATGCGGCGCCCACTCGGCTGGCATCCTGAAGCCGAGTGAGGCGGGGGAGTTGGGCGTGAAGGTCATGAGGTACGAGGGCGGGAGGGCGGAGGGCGGGAAGGCGGAAGAGCGGGAGGTCTTTCCGCCTGTCCACCCTTCCGCCATTCCGTCTAATCGATGTATCGCCGAGTCAGATCGCCGTAGCTGTCCACCCGCCGATCGCGCAGGAAGGGCCAGTGGGTCCGTGCGAAGTCCACCTTCCCGGTGTCGATCGGCACCAGCAGCGTCTCCTCGCCGGTGCCCGCCTTCGCCAGGATCTCGCCGTTGGGCGCGCACACGAAGCTCCCGCCCCAGAACTCGATCCCCTGGTTGGGGCCGCTCTCGACGCCGACCCGGTTCACCGCGGCGACGAAGACGCCGTTGGCGATCGCATGGCTCCGCTGGATCGTCTCCCACGACGCCTGCTGCGCCGCGCCGTACTCCGCCTTCTCCGGCACCAGCCAGCCGATCGCCGTCGGATAGAAGAGGATCTGCGCGCCGGTGAGCGCGGTGAGCCGCGCCGCCTCCGGATACCACTGGTCCCAGCAGATCAGCACGCCGGCCCTGGCGAACTTCGTATCCCACGAGCGGTAGCCGAGGTCGCCGGGAGTGAAGTAGAACTTCTCGTAGTAATTCGGGTCGTCCGGGATGTGCATCTTCCGGTACTTGCCGAGGTACGAGCCGTCCGCGTCGAGGATCGCCGTGGTGTTGTGATACAGCCCCTCCGCCCGCTTCTCGAACAGCGAAGCGATGATCACGACGCCGAGTTCGCCGGCGAGCTTCCCCAGCCGCTCGGTGCTCGGCCCCGGCATCGGCTCGGCGAGCTTGAAGAAGTCGTGGTTCTCGGTCTGGCAGAAGTACGGGCTCCGGAACAGCTCCGGCAGGCAGATCACCTGTGCGCCCCGCTTCGCGGCGTCGCGGATCCGCTCCACCGCGCGGGCGAAGTTGTCCTCGGGATCGGCGCTCATCCGCATCTGGATGAGGCCGAGCGTGATCTGGGCAGGCTGGGCGGTCGACATGGGGCGGAAAGATAAGAGAGAACGGCGTCGGGGGGAGAGGGAACAGGGGGAAGAGGGAAGAGGGAAGGGGGAAGAGGGAAGAGGGAAAGGGGAAGGATGGTGCCCTCGCGCGGGTGAAACCCTGCAGTAGATTCCCTCGTTGCCATCAGGGGCGACGGGAATCCTCTTCCCTCTTCCCCCTTCCCTCTTCCCTCAAGAGCCCATGCTTCCAGTTCTGCTCCTCGCGCTGATCCAGGCGCCTCAGCAGGCGCAGGCGCCTTCGCCCATCGCGACGGTCGAAGTCTCTCCGGCCACCGCCGCGCTGCAGGTCGGCCAGACGCTGCAATTCTCCGCCCGCGCGCTCGACGCCGCCGGCCGGCCGGTGCCCGACGTGCACATCTCGTGGTTCGACGGCGGCGGCCAGGGCAACATCGACTCCACCGGCCTGCTCACCGCCGGCTATCGCGGCACGGTGCTCGTCACCGCCGTCGCGTCGGTGAAGGACTCGAAGCCGGTGTTCGGCCGGGCAAAGGCCGAGGTGGCACCGGAGGCGGCGGCGCGGGTGGACCTCTCGCCGATCAGCGGCAACATCCTGGTGGGGAGCCGGCTCACCGTCTCCGGCAATGCGTACAGCGTGCACAACGATCCGCGCGACGACGCGATCAGCTACACCTCGAGCAGTCCCCGCGTCGCCACGATCACCAGCGACGGCCGGCTGCGCGCCCTCGCGCCTGGCAAGGTGACGATCACCGGCTCGGCCGGCACCGCGAAGAGCAGTGTCGTCCTCAAGGTGGTGCCCAACACCCTGACCGGACTCGACATCGAGCCGGCGCCGCAGGGTGTCCGCACCGGTGACGTGGTGCGCTTCACCGCGGTCGGCCGCGCGCCGACCGGCAAGAAGGTCTCCGGCTTCGCGGCGCGCTGGTCGGTTGCCGGCGGAGACGGTGTCGCCACGATCGACGACGACGGCGCCTTCGTCGCCGAGAAGCCGGGCCGCTACACGGTGACCGCGACCGCCGGCACCCAGTCGGCGGACCAGGTGGTGACGGTGACCCTCCGCCGGGTGACCCGCGGCATGGAGGTGCTCGGCCGCCTGCCGATCAAGGAGCGCGCGGCCGAGGTATGGGTGCATCCCTCGGGGAAGTGCGCGTACATGACCACGATCGCCGACCGGGCGTACGTCATCGATATCCAGGACCCGGCCAGGCCGCAGCTCGTCGATTCGATGATGGCGGATGCCCGTCTGCTCAACGACATCATGACCACGGAGGACGGCAAGTTCGGCGTCTTCACCCGTGAGGGGTCATCGATCCGGAAGAACGGCCTCAAGGTCTTCGAGGCCAGCGATCCGTGTCACCCGAAGGTCATCGCCGACTACAACGAGACCGTCACCGGCGGCGTGCACTCGAGCTACGTCTATCAGAACCACGCCTACATCACCGACGACGCCACCGGCGCGATGCGGGTGATCAGCATCGAGGATCCCTATCATCCGAAGGAAGTCGGCCGCTGGCAGACCGCCCAGACCGAGGCGGGCCGCTACGTCCACGACATCATGGTGGTGGACGGTCTCGCCTATCTGGCATACTGGAACGACGGGCTCATCATCCTCGATGTCGGCAACGGGATGAAGGGCGGCTCGCCGGAGCATCCGGCCTTCGTCTCCCAGTACAAGTACAACCTCTCGGAGACCTACGCCCGGGTGGACCAGCTCTACGGGCTGGGCTACCGCGGCACCCACACCGCGTGGCGCGCCGGCAAGTACGTCTTTGCGGGCGACGAGGTCTACGCCTCGCAGCCGTCCAAGGGACTCAAGGACGGCAACGATCTCACCTGGGGCCGGCTGCACGTGATCGATGTCTCGGACATCGAGCACCCGAAGGAGGTCGCCTGGTACGAGCCGACCGACGGCGGCGTACACAACGTCTGGGTCGTGGGCGACACGCTCTATCTCGGCAACTACCAGGGCGGGGCCCGGGTGCTCGACATTTCCGGCGAACTCAAGGGCGACCTGCTCCGTCAGGGGCGCGAGATCAGCTGGATCTTCACCGCCGACTCCATGGGCGCCAAGCCGCACGTGCCGTTCGCGTGGGGCGTGGTCGTCAAGGACGGCGTCATGTACGTGCCTGACATCAACAGCGGGCTCTGGGTGATGCGGGTCGAGCCGAAGAAGACGCAATTCACTCCATAGGACACGGGAGCAGGGCAGACGGCCAGGGCATGCCCTGGCCGTACACTGGCGGCCGGAGGGGGGAGGCGTACATTGAACGCCATCCCCACTCCGGCCGTGTTGCATGCATAAGCGACGCCCGCTCGCCTGGCTTCTGCTGGGCGGCGTCCTGGTCTCCTGCGGCAGTGACAATTCCACCGGCCCGCGAGTGCCCGCCGCCATCGTGATCCTGCCCAACCAGCCGGTGATCGCCCAGGGGCTGACCCTGTCGCTGACCGCCACCGTGGTAGACGCGGCGGGCAGGGCGATCCCGGGTCAGCACGTCACCTTCACGTCGTCCGACACGGCGGTTGCGACGGTGAATGCCGCCGGCCTCGTCCTGTCCAGGGGGCCCTTGAGCCCGGTTCGGATCACGGCCGCACTCGGCAGCCTGACCAACTTTGTCGACGTGGCCGTCAGGCAGCGCATCGTCGGCGTCCAGGTCACGCCTAATCCAGTCATCCTCAACACCCAGTTCTTTGCCCAGCTCGCCGTCTCGATCGTGGACTTTGCCGGCAACCCGGTGTCACGACCGGGAGCGGTAACCTTCCAGTCCTCGGATCCAGCCATCGCTGCGGTGGACGCGAATGGTCTGGTACAATCCCCCGGCCTATTGACCGGCAACGTTACCATCACGGTGCGCGCCGACACCTTCGTCGTCCTGGTGCCGGTGACCGTCACCCAGATCCCCAACGCCCTTGGCGCGACGCCTCACAACGTGGTGATGGCGCCGGGCTCGACGCAGCAGCTCAGCAGCATCGTGCGGGACCTGTCCGGCCGGGTGATCGCCGGCGCGGCGGTCACCTTCTCGGGGAGCATCCCCGGCGTGTTCAGCGTGTCCTCTTCCGGGCTGATCACCGCAGGCAATTCGACAGGCAGCGGCAGGGTGGTGGCATCCTACGCCCTGCTGCGGGATACGGTCGGCGTCTTCGTAGGCACCGCTCCGCCCGGCACCGTGCTCCAGACCACGCCGGTGCCGGGGGCGGGATATGCCGCGGCGGTGACGGCGAACGGCACGGTGATCGTCTCGCTCGCGGGTACCAGTACCGCGATGGTGGGCACGGTCCAGAGCCTCGCCTTCAGCGACACCGTCATCGTCGGTTCGGAACCCCTCGGCGTCGACGTGAATCCGGCGGGCACCCTGGCCTACGTCGCGCTGAATAACAACTCCGGACTCGCCGTGGTGAACCTGGCGACGAAGGTGGTCACCCATACGCCCGTCGGACCGAACGGTACCAGCCTGCTCAGCGTCCTGGCCTCGAGCGACGGCCAGGCGGTGTACGTCGGAACGCCGGGGTGGGTCTTCAAGCTGGACGCTGCCACGCTCACCACTCTCGATTCCACCCCGGCCAACTTTCCGCTGCACCTGGCGGCGCATCCCACGCTCCCCCGGATCTATGCCAGCATGCAGGGGAGCGGGTACGTGGAGGAGATCGATACCGGCACGATGGATTCCCTGCGAAGCTTCGGGCCGGGGTCAGGCATACAGGCGGTGGGTGTCGCGGGAGATGGCTCGACGCTCTACGTCGCCAACGAGGGCACGGGCAACGTGAGCACGTTCGATCTGGGGACTGGTGCCCCGGGACTCACGATCACGACCGCCGGTGGCGCATTCGGTCTCGTCGTGGGTGGCTCGGTGGTGTACGTGGCCTCGTCCCTGAGCTCCAGCGTTGAAGCCTTCGACCGGACCTCCGGGACGCGGCTCTATGGGCGGAATGTCTCCGGCTTCCCTCGCCGGCCCGCCCTCACCGCCGGAGGGATTCTCATCGTCCCGAACGAGGGCGGCTGGGTGGACTTCATTCAGTAATCCCGACCCTTGGGGCGCCGCGAACCCTGGGGCTCGGCTACGAGCTCGTCGCTAAAGCGACGGCTCGGCGGATGTCGCTGAAGCGACCCAGCTTCGCGATGCCGCTGGGTTGAGATGAACAGGGGCGCGGCATGCCGCGCCCCCCGATCTTCCTAGGCGCTCACGGACACACCGCCCCCGTCCACGTCCCCGTCCCGCCGGTCTGGTTGTCGAACGTCCCCGAGACCGAAGTGCCTGACTTGGTGCCGGTGGCGAGGTACGGCGCCGTGGTGCTGCCCGGGATGAAGATGTTGATAGTGCTGCCGGAGAAGGTGCCGTCCAGCGGGATCACCGAGCCGTCCTGACTGGAGACCGCGGTCCCGCGCACCGTCGCGCCCGCAATGACGAAGCTGAACGTGCCGTCGTCGGCCCCGCCTGCCGTCTGGGTGTAGGTGCCGCAGTAGGCTGCGGCGGTCTTCGCCTTGGTCGTGACGAAGGTTCCCGACGCCGCACCGGTCATGGTGCCCTCCAGCCGGTCCACCCCGTCGAAGACGCCATCCAGGGTGAAGCCACTCCCGCTGAGCGAGAGCGCATCGGTGGTGGCGTCGTAGGTGCCGCTCAGCGCCGCCGCGGCCGCGCCGGCGTAGTTGAGGCTGCCGGTGACGTTCAGCGACCCCATCACATACGGGCCGGTCGGCGCGGTGCGGAGCAGGGAGGTCGCGGGGATGGTGAAGGTCAGCGCCCCGCTCGAGAGGCCGTCGTCGCTGGTGACGATCCCGGTGAAGACGCTGGAGTTGCCACCTCCGCCACCGCCGTTGCTGCTGGTGCTGTCACTGCAGGCGGCGAGCAGGAGGAGGGCGGTGACGGTCGGAAGGCGCCAGTTCAACATGGATGACCTCAGGGAGAGAGTGAGGGAGTTGCGGACTCCGCGCCACAGGGACGCTTCGTCCTGAAAGGGTGTTCAAGGTCGAATCTGCAAGCCCCTCCTTATCGAGCCCTCCTTTTTCCCTTATCTTGTCGCCGCAGGGTGCTCCCTTCTCAAAATCCCGCTGATTTTCCGGCAGAATGCGCCGATTCAAGACGCTGGGGACGCTCAGTCTGTCCGACGATCAGGAATCGCCGGACACGCTGGCCGCCCTGACCCAACCCAAGCGCACCGCCCTCCTCCTCTACCTGGCCCTGGCCCGGCCGGGGGATTGGCTGCGCCGCGACCTCCTCCTGGGCCTCCTCTGGCCGGAGCAGGACGAGAGTCGTGCCCGGAACGCGCTCTCCCAGGCGCTGCACCACCTCCGCCGGAACCTCGGCGCCGAGGCGCTGCCGGGTCAGGGGGCGGAGCTGGTGCGGCTGGAGCCGGGGCGGGTATGGTGTGACGCCGCCACCTTCGTTTCGCTCCTGGCGGAAGGGAGGAGCGCCGAGGCCCTCGCCCTCTACCAGGGAGATCTGGCGCCCGGCTTCCACGTGGCGGACGCGCCGGAGTTCGAACGATGGCTGGACGGGGAGCGGCAGCGGCTCCGCGCGCTCGCCTTCGAGGCCGCGCGGACCACGGCGGAGCAGGCCGAGTCGCGGGGGGATCTCCGGGCCGCCATCGAGGCGCTCCGCCGCGCGGTGCAGCTCCGGATGGAGGACGAGGAGACCCTCCGGCGGCTGCTCGCGGCACTCGACCGCGCCGGGGACAGGGCCTCTGCCCTCCGGGTCTACGAGAGTTCGGCGCGCTGGCTCCGCGAGGAGCTCGAGGTCGAGCCCTCGCCGGAAACCGTGGCGCTGGTCTCCACCATCCGGAGCCGGCGCCAGGCGGCGCCATCGGTGGTGACGCCTCATGCGAGCCCCATCCTTCCGGCGGCCGCACCCATCGCGACCGCCTCGCCGTCACCGGTCCCCGCCCGCGACTCCCGATGGCCGGTCGCTATCGCCGCGCTGCTCGCGCTGGTACTGCTTGCCGGTGTCGTGATCGTGGCGCGCGGACGTTCGGAGGGGATTTCCGGCACCCGCACCGTCGCCATCCTCCCCTTCCGCACCCTCGGTGATCCCAGCCTCGGCTTCGTCGGTGAGGGGATCACCTCCCTGCTGGAAGGGAAGCTGGACCACGCCGGCGGCGTCCGGGTCGCGGACCCGCGCGCACTCCGGGCGCTCACCGAGTCGATCGGCAACCGGCCCGACGCGGTCCGTGCCGCCGCGAACGCGGCCCGCCGCCTCGGCGCGACGTTCGTCGTGATCGGGGAAGTCACCGCGATCGGCGAGCAGGTGCAGGTGCGGGCCGACGTCCGGCGCTCCGAGGAGCCGGAGACCATCGTCGCGACCGGCACGGTGACCGGCGCCCGGGACTCGCTCTTCACCCTCGCCGACTCCCTCGCGATCCGGCTGCTCGCCGAGGGGATCGGGGTCGGCCGGCGCAGCCTGCTCGCCGCCGCGATGCTGGGCACCGCGTCGCTGCCGGCGTTCCGGGCCTTCCTCGACGGCGAAGCGGACATGCGTGGCGGCCGGTATGCCGAGGCGGCGGACCGCTACCGGACCGCGGTGGCACTCGACAGCGGCTTCGCGGTCGCCGCGTATCGCGGGGCCGTCGCGCTCGACTGGGCCGGTTTCATCGGCCCCGATGCGATCGCGATGCTCGACCGCGCCCGGCGGGGCGTGTCCCGCCTGACGGAGCGGGAGCGGCATCTCCTCGACGGCGCGACTGCCTACTACAATCAGCAGGGAGACCGGGCGGAGCAGGAACTGCGTGCGGTGCTCGCCGACGACCCGGATGCAATCGAGGCCTGGTATCTCCTCGGCGAGACCCAGTTCCACCTCGGGCCGCCCCGGGGCCACAACTGGCGGGAGTCGCGGGACGCCTTCGAGCACGTCATCGCCTACGACCATGACGACCCGGAGGCGATTCTCCACCTCGCCCGGATCGCCGCCGCCGACCGCGACCTCGGCCGGCTCGATTCGCTGCTCGCCCTCGCCATGCCGAGCCTCGGCAACTCGGTGCGGGGGTGGGAACTCCGGGCGCTGCGCGCCTATCTCGGCGGCGATCCGCATGAGATCGAGAATCTGCTCACCGGTCTCAGGAGCGCGCCGCCCGGCAGCGCCAGTGAGGCGGCCCGGGGCGTCGCGGTGTTTCTCGAGGATGTCGATGCGGCCCGCGTCCTGAGCAGTCTCGGCCCACGGGGGCGGGAGGGCGCCCGCACCATCGAGTATGCCGCCGCCCAGGGGCGATGGTCGGACGCCTGGACGGCAATCGCCGGGCAGCCGCCGGCCGCGCGGGGGTTCGCCGCCTACCAGCGGCTCTGGCTGGCGTCGATGCCCGGCGTGCCCGTCTCCGATGCGGAGGCGCGGGACTGGATCAGCGCCGTCGAGGACTATCGTCCCGGGGATCCCCCCCGGAGTCTCTCGCTCGGGGAAGCGGTCATTCGGGCGTTCGTGGTGGGGCGCTTTGCCGCCGTCCGCGGAGACTCGGCGCGCTGGCAGGGGAAGCTGCGGTGGCTGCGTCATGTCGAGGACAGCGCCGGCGGGCGGCATCCCGTGCTCCGCGCAGACCGGCTCATGGTCGAGGCGGCGGGTACTCGTGCACCGGCAGCACTCGGCCGGATCGCCGACAGCCTGGAACAGTGGGTGACCGCGGAGCATCCCGAGGGGACGGCACGCTTTGGAGATGTCGCGATTCCGACAAGGCTGATCGTCGCGGACCTCTTCGCCAGCGATGGCCGCGAGGGGCGCGCGCTTCCGCTCTACGAGAGCATCCCCGACGCCTCCGGCCGCGATCTGCAGTTCCTCCCTTACGCCCGCCTCGGCGAGGCCCGCATCCACGCGCGCCGCGGCGAATACGCGCTGGCGCGTCAGCGATACGAAACCGTCCTCCGCCTCTGGAAGAACCCCGACCCTGGTTTCAGGCCCTTCGTCGATTCGGTCCGGCAGGAATACGCGGCGCTCCCACCTTAAGTGGCTCTTCATCCCTCCGTCATCTCCCCTCACCCCACGCGGGCTTAGCTTCTGGCGTTCGCCCTCAGGGAGAGGCCGTCCTGCTTCCGCACCCGCCGTTCGCCCACCAGCTCAGCCTCGAGGCGGAACTTGCCGCCTTCGAGAAGCTGAAGCCCCGCCTGACCGAGGTCTGGCGGCAGCTCAACCTCGAGGTGCCTCCCGCCTGCACCACGGTGGTGGTGCCGTCCCTGACGCTCGACCAGGCGGAACTCACCAAGCTCGAGGGGGCGCCCTTCTACGAGGAGCGGCTGCTCTTCCTGCTGATCCGGCTCCGAGACCCGCGCGCCCGGGTGGTCTACGTGACCTCGCAGCCGGTCCACCCGATGATCCTGGACTACCTGCTCCAGCTCCTGCTCGGCATCCCCGCAAGCCACGCCCGGTCCCGCCTGACGATGCTCTGCGCGTATGACGCCTCGCCCCGCCCGCTCACCGAGAAGATCCTGGAGCGGCCCCGGCTCATCGAGCGGATCCGGGCCTCGATCCCCAACACCGCGCAGGCCTATCTCAGCGTCTTCAACTCCACCCCGCTCGAGCGGAAGCTCGCGGTGCTGCTCGACATCCCGCTCAACGGCGTGGACCCCGAGCTCGCCTCACTCGGCACCAAGTCGGGGAGCCGCCGGGTCTTCCGTGAGGCGGGCGTCACCTGTCCCGCCGGCTTCGAGGACCTGCGCGACGAGCACGACGTGCTGGAGGGCCTGCTCGAACTCCGCCAGCAGCGCCCCGGCATCCATCGCGCGGTGGTGAAGCTCGACGAGAGCTTCTCGGGCGAAGGCAACGCCGTCATGGTGTATCCCGAGGCGGAGAGCCGCTCCGCGGTCGAGCGCGCCTTCCACCGGCTGCGCTTCGTCGCCCGGAGCGAGACCCACGAGCAGTACTTCCAGAAGTTCGCGCGGGGCGGGGGGATCGTGGAGGAGTTCATCGAGGGGAAGGAGAGCCGCTCGCCGAGCGCGCAGCTCCGCACCAGCCCGGCCGGCGGGGTGCAGGTGCTCTCCACCCACGACCAGGTCCTCGGCGGAGACACCGGGCAGATCTTCCTCGGCTGCCGCTTCCCGGCGGATGCCGGCTACCGGATGGCGGTGCAGGCGGCGGGCGTCCGGATCGGAGCCGTGCTGGAGCGCTACGGCGTCGTCTCCCGGTACGGCGTGGACTTCATGGCGACCCGCGACGATCCGGCGGACGAATGGCGCATCCACGCCATCGAGATCAATCTCCGGTTAGGCGGCACCACCCACCCCTTCCTGGCGCTGCGGTTCCTGTGCGGCGGGGATGTGGACCCGGGGACCGGCCTCTACCATTCCAGCAGCGGCCGGCTCAAGTACTACTGCGCCACCGACAACCTGCAGTCGCCGCGGTACCACGGCCTCCTCCCCGAAGACCTGATCGAGCTGGTCACCATCAACCAGCTCAGCTTCAATCACCGGGATGAGGCTGGGGTGCTCTTCCACATGATCGGCGCGGTGTCGCAGTACGGCAAGCTCGGGCTCACCGCGATCGGCAACAGCCACGCCGAGGCCGATGCGCTGTACCAGCGGGCGCTGGAGGTTCTCGAGGCGGAGACCTGCTACGGCTGCGAGACTCCGGCGCCGGGCAGAAGCTCCCCGTAGGCGGAGTACCCGGCTCGCCGCACGATCGCCCAGCCAACGATGGCTCCGCTCGCCGCCACCAGGAAGTCGGTCACGTCCGGCTGCCGCTCCCGAACCACGAGCTGCATCATCTCCAGGAACAGCGCGAACAGCACCGCGGGGGCCGGCCCCGCAAGGATCCCGTGCCGCCTGACCGGCCAGGCCGCGAGCAGGGCGCCGAGCGGCATATAGAGGAAGAAGGGGGCGCAGATCAGCGTCACGCTCAGCAGGTCGAGCTGGTATTCCGACGAGGCGAGCAGCACGTACCAGGGCCGCGCGAGCTTGGCGTGGACGGACTGTGCGGACCAGTCAGGCAGGAACGGGCGCCAGGCCCAGGCCGCGAGCACCAGCGCGTAGCCGAGGATGAAGCGCCGGGCGCGTGCCGCGCTCGGTGGCGTCGTCCCCAGGCGCGGCAGCATCCGCGCCCCCCACCAGGCCCCGGCCACGAGGGCCGCGGCGCGGAGCAGGGCGGAGCCGAGGAGCATCTCCATGCCGAGGAAGCCGTGCAGCAGTTCGGCCAGGCAGGCCAGCACCACGCCGGCGGGCGCCACGCGCCTGAAGGCGGTCCGCGCATCGAGGCCGAATTCCGTCACCGCCGCCACCGCGAGCGCGCCGGCGGGGAAGAAGAGCGGGATGTCGCTGACGGTCGAACTCAGGATCGAACTCCAGCGGAACGCCGCGGCGCTCACCGCGAAGCGGGAGAGCGGCCAGCCGTAGGCCCCGGGCAGCGTCTCGTGCCAGAACAGCGGGATGATCGCCTCGAAGCAGACGGCGGTGATGTAGCTCCCCGCGAACACCAGCGCCGGCAGCCCCAGCAGCGTCCGCCCGTTTCGCCGCTCCCGGGTGAAGGCGATGAGCATGAGCAGCGCGAGTGCGCCACCCAGGGCCCCAATTGTATTGGTGGTGACGTCGAGGAAGCTGGTGTTGCGGTTCCAGGAGTAGAGTTGCGCCGTCTCCACGAAGACGCTGATGCAGATCCCGGTGCCGGTCGCGCGGAGGATGGTGCGCTGCGCGCTGCCGGCGGCGGTGAGCGCCCAGATGACGCCCCAGCCGCCGAACAGCAGGATGTTGCGGGCGGCGTCCACCAGATCGGCACCGCCGAGTTCGGGATGCAGCGCGCGGTGGATCCGCTCCGCGATGTTCGCCGGCGTGGTGTCGGGATAGAAGGGCTGCAGCGTCGCGTAGAGCAGCACCAGCAGGTAGGCGAGCCGGGCCCACCAGCGGTAGCGGGCCCGCCAGCTTCCCGGGGTATACGGCCCGGTCACGACCGGCCGGAGGTCCGGATCTCGATCCGTGCCTCGCCGACCGTCACCGGCCAGAGCGGCGTCACCGTCCGGCCCTGCACCGTCGTCTCGATCTCCTTCTCGGACTTGGCCACGGTGACGATGTCGGAGCTCCACACCGGCGCCGCCGGGGAGCAGGTGATCTCCATCGGTCCCGAGTAGCTCACCTCCGGCGCGAAGATCCCTCGTCCGCCGAGGGCCGCGGCATTCCAGCGGAACTCGGCCACGAGCTGCCCGCCGCTGATGAAGTGATAGCACTTCTCGAACACCGTGATGCCACCCTCCACCGACCTGAATGTCACGCCGACGCCGCTGGCCTCCTTCGCGACGCTCATGTCGAGCCGGGTGCCTGACACGCTCCAGATCGGGTCGTAGTCGCTCCTGGCGTACATTCCCTCGTTCACCTCGGGGCCGAGCAGCCGCTCGCGGACCAGCGCGCGGGGGTCCGCGTCGATCGGCGGCAGCTCGTTGTGGCGCATCAGATCGTCGAGCGCGTGGATGCTTGGCGCGCCGGCCTCATCGTGATGGCTCACCCGGGGCTCGCGGCTGGGATAGACCTCGTGATAGGCCTCGCGGCGGCGGGTGAGGGTGTTGGCGTAGTTGATTCGATGCTCGAAGACCGACCACTCCTCGATCACCCCGCCGCGCGCGGGGCTCAGGATGGCGGAGAAGGTACTGTCGTGGATCCACAGCTCCTCGTGGCCGTCGCAGTCGATGTCGCGCATCTCCCACTCCGGCTCCTCGCCTTCGCGGAGAATCCCCTCGGCGCCGGCGAGTTCGTACCAGACGTGGTCGCGGAGGTGGGGCAGGTAGAGCCCGCCGAAGACGCCATGCCAGTAGGCGTCGTTGCACTGGGCCCGCCCGATGGCGCGGCGGGCCTCGGGCGGATCGCCGGCCGCGCGGCACAGGGCCGAGAGCGCCGTCATCTTCTTGTGCATGCGGTTGGCCTCGGCGTACTTCACCATGAAGTTGCGCCAGTGGGCCCCGCGGATCAGCGCGCCGTCCGGGCCCGCGAGCCGCTCCTCGCCCAGCTCCTTCTCCAGTGAGATCAGCCGCCGGGCCGGCTCCGAGGGGAGGGCCCAGGCTTCCATCTCGCGGTAGGACGCGGTGGGCAGGTAGGCCAGGCCGCCGGAGGGAATCGCGGTCAGTGCCTCACTCAGCGTCGTGAGCAAGCACCTCGCCGCCGTCCACCAGCGCCGAGATGCTGGTCAGGAACTGGTCCAGCCATCCCTCCTCGTAGACCCATTTCTTGGTGCCGGGCCAGCCGCCGAACTTCTCGCCGTCATCGGCGAGGACCGCGAGCGGCTTGCCGCGGGCGCGGAGTTCGCGGAGGTAGGCGGCGGACTCCGCGGGAGGGCGGAAGGGGGTCAGGTAGCGGAGCCGTTCGTCGATCGAGAAGAGCGAGAGCTGGCGGCCGTCGCTCTCGGTGGTGTAGGGCACGTGCAGGTCGTCGCGGCGGAAGCCGGTGACGAGGAAGTGGCGATCGTCCACCAGGGCGTAGCGGACTCCGGCATCGACGAGGTCGGCGGCGAGTTCCGGTTCCCACACCCGTTCGGTGAGCCAGAGCCCGTTCGCGCTGACGCCGAAGCGGCGGGTGATCGCGTCGCGGAGCCAGCCGATCTGTTCCACCCGGTCGCGGCGGGGGAGGGCGGCGAGCACCGGCTCGTACATCCCGGCGCAGAGCAGTTCGACCTTGCCGTCGGAGGCGAGGCGGCCGAGCAGGTCGAGGTACTTGCTGTCGTGCTGCTCCAGCCATTCGAGCAGCGGGCCGGAGAGGTGGAGGACGATGGGGAGGAAGTCGCGTTCGTCCACCTTCTCGAGGAAGGGGCGGTAGACATCGTCGAGGTGCTGCTGGAAGACGGAGTCGAAGTTGCCCACCGGCTGATGCAGGTGGACGCCGAAGACGAAGCGGATGGGATTTGGCATGGCGGAAAAGTACGGCACCGTGGGGCGGGGGGTAGGGGGCGGCCCGTGGGCCGCCCCGTCCCTGTCGGCTACTTCTTGCTCCCCCAGATCTGGCAGAAGGAGGAGTTGTCGGTCCCCAGGATGTCGGTCCGGCCGGTCACGTAGACCGCGTTCATCAGCGCCAGAGGGGCGTACTTGATGTCGGCGATCTGGATCCCGTCGGCGCCATCGTGCTTGGTCACGAACACCTTGCCGAAGTGGGCGAGGCCCATCGCGTGGCCGGTCTCGTGAGTGAGGATGGTGTAGAAGTCCACCACGTTCGGGGCCAGGGTGCTGCCCCACGCGAAGCGGGTGTTGTAGTAGATCTCGGCGAGGCCGGTGTCGCGGTTGCCGTCGCCGTCGATATCGGTCGGATTGCCGTTCGCGTCCACGTACCAGAAGGTGAAGGTCACGCCGATGATGTTGTTGCCCGCGGGGCCCGCGATCGCGGTGAAGAAGCCCGGCACCTGCCAGCCCGCCTGCACGATATCGGAGACCTGCTGGTAAGGCCGGCCGCCGTCGGAGCCGAGGAAGATCTGGTCGAGGAGATCGGGGTCGACGCCGGCGGGGACTGGTACGCGGGTGACGGGCGCGCTCATGCAGGAGCGGTCGCGCCAGGCGGACATCGTCGTCTCGAGGATCGGATCGAGTTCGGTGAACGGCATCTGGCGGAGGCCGGAGCCGTCGGGGTTGCGGGTGAAGGGGTTGCGGCCCTGGAACGGATCGAAGGCGTAGGTCACGCCCACTCGGCCCCCGCGCCGCGGGTCGCCGGCCACCCATTCGGAGCCGATGCCGCGGGCGCGGTCGTCGGCGATCAGCGTCTGGGAGCCGCCGACGTAGTTGCCGGTGTCCACGATGAACTCCGCCTTGGCCACGCGGAGGTTCGAGCCCTGGGCGGCGAGCATCATGTCGAGGTTGGCGAGCACCGGGCTCACGGTCGCCGGATCATCGGGGATGGGGGCGGCCTTTGCCGCGCTCGCCTGCATGGTGGCGGCGGTGGGCGGGTTGGTGAGGAGGCGATCGCTGCCGCAGCCGGTGACGATGGCACTGGCCGCGAGACCGAGAAGCAGGGAGCGGAGCTGCATGGGGCGTCCTGGGTGACGGTGGGGGTACGTCATGTGGACCTGTTCCGGGCAGCGGCAAGGCCGGAAGCCCGACCGCGGGGGTCGGTTGTTCGAGGTTCTGGCCTGACGATGCGGGATGATTGATGGTATTGGGGTGATCGGGGGATGGCAAGCAATTCGGGGGGATAGGCGAGGCGGTGGGGGAGGACTCGATGCAGGCGCGGGAGGTCCCGATGCAATCGGGGGAGGTCGCGGTGCAGGCGGGGGAGGTCCCGATGCGAGCCGGGGAGGTCCCGATGCAGCGGCAGGAGGTCCCGATGCACGAGGGGGAGGTCGCGGTGCAGGCGGGGGAGGTCCCGATGCAGCGGCGGGAGGTCTCGATGCAGCCGGGGGAGGTCCCGATGCGAGCCGGGGAGGTCCCGATGCACGCGGGGGAGGTCCCGATGCAGCCGGGGGAGGTCGCGATGCAGGCGGGGGAGGCCCCGATGCGAGCCGGGGAGGTCCCGATGCAGCCGGGGGAGGTCGCGATGCAGGCGGGGGAGGCCCCGATGCGAGCCGGGGAGGTCCCGATGCAGCCGGGGGAGGTCGCGATGCAGGCGGGGGAGGCCCCGATGCAGCGGCGGGAAGTCCCGATGCGAGCCGGGGAGGTCCCGATGCGAGCCGGGGAGGTCCCGATGCAGCCGGGGGAGGTCCCGATGCAGGCGGGGGAGGTCCCGATGCAGGCGGGGGAGGTGCCGATGCAGTCGGGGGAGGTCCCGATGCGAGCCGGGGAGGTCTCCGTACTGCGGCGGGAGGTCGCGGTGCAGGCGGGGGAGGTCCCGATGCACGGGGAGGGAGGTCGCGGTGGCTGCATTTGCCTGTCGCTTATGTGCATGAGCCAGTCGCTAAAGCGACGGCTCGGCCCTGTCGCTGAAGCGACCTCATGGGGAGCCGTACTGAGGTGGGCAGCAGGGCGTCTCTGTCTCTCGATGGCTTCGGGATGGATGTGATTTAGGTCAGTTTACTGACCAGAGCCGAGCTACGGCTTCAGCCGCGAGCTCGGGACTGAAGCGGGGCGGGGGGCCTGCCACACCCTGCTTCTATAGTAGGGGGACGCTGGCGGGAGTCGCCGGGCGGGTTGGCCGGCTCTCCGCTGGCCCTCATTTCATGGGTCTGTTTGGTGAGCAGGCACGTTCTGCGCTCGGCTTGACCGCAGCCTGACGTGGGTGTGACGGCCGCCGGCGACCTTGGGCAGTGCCAGCGGGCCTTTGTGTGCAGGGGCCGTATTGGCTGTCACACCCCTCCTTCCTCGATGAGGAGGGACGCCAGGCGCTGCGGACTCGCGGAACTGCCTGTGTGCACGCGATTCCGGAGTCGTCGCGATTTGGCGGTCCAATGCCGGCCAATGTCTCGGATCTGCACTCGATTGCGCAGCTACTGAGGCCGAAAGGGGAGTTGGGGGTGGCTGGTGGGGGCCTAGGGGACAGTGGAGCTGTCGCGCCGCCCGCCGCGTTGCCTGATTGTGTGGCGAGGGGTATTGTAGCCGGGGAACGGACGTCCGGAGGTTCGCCAGGGTCGGGGCTGTCAGGATTGGCGGAGCGGGGCGGATGATCGAATGCGCGTTAGGCTGCACTGACTTCGCGGAGGCAAGGTGATCCGGACAACACTTGAGGCCACGCAGGCCTCGACGTTCGCCGTTGAGCTGCCGGATGCGGAGCGCAATGGTTTCCCTACCCCTGCGGGCACTGGCTTCTTCGTCTCTCCGGATGGCTTCTTCGTAACCGCGGCCCATGTAATCGCGAACCCTGAAACCCGTGAGCTCCGCAGCGAGGTGGGCGATATCAGGCTTCAGAAGGAAGTTCGCTTGCCCAACCAAATGCCAGCGCCGACGGTGCGGACCCTAGCCCTTGTAACCATCGACTATGAGCATGACTTTGCGCTCCTTAAGGCGGACCTCCCTGGCACCAGGCAACTCGCCTGGTTCGGAGGCCGTGACGCCTTTCGGCACTTAATTGTGTCAATGCGTCGTCTGGAGGAGGCAGAGCCCGTTTACGCTTTTGGGTATCCACTCTCGGAGCAATGGTGCGAGGACCATGGAGGCATGGTCCTTGGCGGCACTCGCCTTTCGCCACGGACAACTACCGCAATTGTTTCTTCAACAATTGAGATACAAGGCCCAGTAGTGACGGACGCCGACCTGCAGGTGTACGTGCTGGACAGGGCCCTAAATTACGGGAACAGCGGTGGTCCCATCATAGCCACCTCCTCTGGTCATGTGCACGCCTTCTGTTCACGCTTTCAGCCGGTTTATGTACCTCAAGCGCATCTGAAGGACGCGAAAGGAGCCCATCTGGCGATTATGACACCGAGCCTTTACGGCATTGTGATTAGCCTTGCCAATCCCTCGCTCACTACGACGCTAGCGGCGAATGGTGTCCCTATTCGGGCCGACTAAGCGCAGCCTAACCAGCGCACGCACCAGTCGGGGCGCGGCCGTCGGTTTGCTTCGGTCTGGCACGGCCTGCCGTCGTAGCGAAGCATTCCCAGACCGCGCCGCGACCCCGCAGGTGATGCGCGGTCGTTAGGTGGCTTTCGTGTACCGCGACACCACAAGGAGTAGCCTCTTGCCGGAAATGCCAGTCGTTGTCAACGGTCTGGAGGGAGGGCCAGTCACCGGTTCAACCCCGATAGTGATCCTGGGGCCCAACGGCTCAGGCAAGACCAAGCTCGCCATTAGGATTGCCCACGATAACCAGGTTGCGGCGATCAGTGCGCAGCGACGCACATGGGTAGATGATAGCCTGCCGGTTCAGGAAGAAGCCAACCTACGTAACAATGTGACTTCCCAGCAGAATACGTGGCGCCAGCGCTCTTGGCAGCCAACTGAAGATGTGAACTTCATCCTCTCGGCGGTCATTCAGGACCACACCTCGCTTCTGACCAAGCGAAACGACGAGGCCGTCGCCGCGGGCACCCAACTCGACCCGATTCGCAGCACCCAGCTTATGAAACTGCGGATCCTTTGGACCCAGCTCTTTCCCATGCGCCAACTTGAGATTGGCGGGTTCTTCCCGAAGGTGAAGCGGCTTGATCAGGAAGCAGTCTATACCCTCAAAGAGATGAGCGACGGAGAGCGTACTGTTCTGTATATGGCCGCTCGCATCATGACGGCCGAACAGAACATCATCCTCGTAGACGAACCCGAGCTCCATATGCATAGCAAGCTCGCGGTGTCGTTCTGGTCGGAGGCCGAACGCCTTCGTCCGGACTGTCGCTTCATATATGTAACCCACGATCTAACCTTCGCACTGTCGCGCAGGAATCCCACCGTTCTTGTAACTAGGCAGAACTCGGCAGTCGAGCGCATTACGGTCGACCAGTTACCCAAAGACACCGCGGCTGACGTCTTGGGAGCCGCGACACTGCCCTTCTACGCTAGAAGAATATTCCTATATGAAGGTGAGCCCGGAAAGGGTTTTGCGAGCGAACTCTTTAGTGCTTGGTTTGATGATGCAGAGACGTTTGCCTTTCCAACGGGAGATAGAAGTTCAGTTCTCTCTGCAACTTCAGGATTGAGAGCTGTCGGCGTCGCCGGAGCGGAGGTGATCGGTCTTGTCGATCGCGACTTCTACCCAGAAGCGGTTCTTCAGAATACGACCGCTGGCGTCACTGTCCTTGCCGTCCACGAGATTGAAAGCATTCTCTGTGATCGGGACATTGTGACTGCGATCGCGGCCCATTTGGGTAAGGATGGCCCCGCTGCGTGGTCCACTTTCATTGCCGCAGTCAAAGCCGCCTACAAGGGTCAGACACTCAGTGCAGTTGTCGCAAAGCGAGTCAGGGCCAGGATCGGTGATCTCTTAGATGGAGCCTTCGGGAAGGGCCAGATCGTGGCTACAGTCGAAGGCACCTCTCAAAGCCATCAAGAGGCCTTTGCCGCCATGGACTTGCCAGCCCGGACAAAGGGCATCTTTGATGAAGAGACCGAACGGATTCAGGATGCCATCGATGGTGATGGAATGGAACTCGTAGCACTGCTCCCGGGCAAGCACCTTCTGAACATACTTGCACAGTCCATGGAGTTGGCATCTGCCTCCGCATGTTCAGACTTGCTGATTCGGTCTCTAGGGAAGCGCGGGACAACTTTGGAGGCACCCCTGGCCGTTCTTGGAACCCAAGTTGAGGCCGCACTGCTGAAGTACCTTCCTCCGCGACGTGTGGCTAGCCAAGCCACCTAACAACCGCATGTAGCTGGCAGGGCGCGGCCAACGGATGTCTTTGGACTGCCACGACCAGCGCGCGATCGGTAGCTTGGTCGAACGCGCCGCGCCCCTGCAGCTTTCTGTGAAGCGACGCACCCCGTCAAGCCCGACCGTTCGGTCGGGCTTTGTCATTCCCGTTGTCAGGCCGGGTACGGCCTGGTGCGGCCGGTGCCCTCGAGGTGCCGCTCAGCCTTCTGTACGCGCTGTCGGTGACGAGGCGACTCGTCGGCGCAAGTGGGGATCCGACGGGCGGTGGCGCTAACTATGCGACGACCTCACCAGCGGTCATAAGCTGCACCGCGCTCACCCCCCATTGTCGGTCACACTCGTGGGCGACCGGCCCAGAGCTACGTGCTCGCGATCGCTCCCTCCGGGGACCGCGAGGCGCGATAGTCCTGCCCGTCGCGCCACATCGCGTAGAGGATGCCGGCGAGGCGCCGCGCCAGGGCTACCGCGGCGATGCTGCTCCCGCGCCGAAGCGCGATCCCGTCCGCCCAGGCCTTGAGCGCGGCCGCCCCTGGGTCCGTGGTCCGCAGGATCCGCCAGCCGGCCTCGACCAGCAGCCAGCGCATCCGGGGATTGCCGGTCTTGCTGATGCGCCCGCGCCGCTGCTGTTCCCCCGAGCTGTACTCGCGGGGCGTGAGGCCGAGATAGGCCTCGACCTGGTGGGCGCTGCGGAAACGGGTGACGTCGTCCAGGGTGGCCACGAAGGCCATCGCGGTCACTGGGCCGATGCTGGGCGCCGTCATCAGGCGCGTCACCACCGGATCTCGACGGGCCCGCTCGGTGAGGCGGGCGTCCGCGGCCTCGATCTCCACGGCCAGCGGTTCCCAGACCGCGCGGAGCGGCGCCAGCGACTGCGTCAGGTCGTCCGGCAGCGCCAGCGTGGCGAGCTTGCGCTCGGTGTGCTCGGCATTGCCGCTCGGCAGCCGCAGGCCGTCGCCGCGCATCAGCGCCTTGATCACGGCCACGTAGCGCGTACGGGTGCGGATCAGCACGTCGCGCACGGCCAGCTCGGCGCGGACCTGCCGCTGCGCGTCCGAGGCCCGATGGGCGCGCCGGAACGCCCCGAGGCGACACGCCTCGGCCAGCGTGCGCGCATCCCGCCGGTCGGTCTTCACGCGGCGGCTCCGGGTGGCATACATCGGCGCGAAGTTCGGGTCCGCCACGACCACCTCGTGTCCCAGGTGTTCCAGGTGGCGCGCCACCCACTCGCTCTCGGTCGATGCCTCCAGCAGGATCCGGGCCGGGGCGCGGTCCCCCAGGACGGCCGTCAACCGGTCCCGGCTGGTGACGATCCGCTGTTCGACCAGTTCCCCCTCGGCGGTGAGAATGCAGAGCTGGCTCTCGCGTTTGTGCAAATCGAGTCCTATAGTATCCATGGCGGCTGGCCCTCCCCGTTTGGCGCCTCTGAGCGCGTGTAAGGTTGTGGGGCGAGTCTGCCACCACGTGCGGTGGATGGCCAGTCGTCGCTTCATCCCAACTACGCGCAGACGTTAGCCCGCCATGGGGCCATTGCCCCAACCTCTTGATATCACACCACTTAGACATGTATCTCGTTTATTTGACCCCCATCGGTGCCATGTAGTATCTTAGGCCCATGCGAAACGATTGTTTACTTTTGAGTGAACTTCGGTAAGTTACTTGCACCCGGTTCTGGTACCCCATTCGGGGACGGTGACCGTGCGATGGCTTGCCGATTCCGCGGGCGTCTGTAGAGCTCGGGATTTCTACAATGCCAACCCCGCTTGCAAGCCAGGCCTCTTGGCTCAAGCGCGCCAAGTCGCGGTCTTGGGAAGAACCGGCAAAGTCCCGGAGAACGGGCACCAGTTGAAAGGCGAGTTCAAAGACTTGTTTGAATTGAAGCCCGGCGATTTCCGGTTCATCGGCTTCCGCGATGGCGATGACTTTTACATTACAAATGGGGCACCTAAGAAGAAGACTAGAGCTCAAGAAGCTGACTACCGGGAAGCAATGGAGTTGCGGAAGCAGTATTTTGCCGCGAAAACACAGAAGGCAAATGAGATTAAGAGGGTAAGAAAATGAAGCAGAATTCTGAGAATCCTGCGCGTGCGCCTCGCGAGTCTGACTCACATGTTTACGTGAATTGGCTTGAGCGAGAGCTTCCTAACCCTCAAGACCAGCGGGAGTATGCAAAGCATCGCGCAATTCTAGTGGCGACTGAGGCTCTCGCTCAGGCAATGGAAGACGCTAATCTCAAGCGATCTGACATCGCTCTGCGCCTAAACATTAGTAAGGGCCACATCTCACAGGTTCTAAGTGGCCGTAGGAATATGACCCTTGAGACTTTGAGCGATGTGCTCTGGGCGTGCGACATGGAGCTCGAAGAGGTACGCTTTAATCGACTTGGCATGGTCACATGTCCCGTTGAGTCTGCTTGGGAGTGGTTTGGTGGGGATCGGGAATCCTCGTCATCTACCTCTCATGTGACACTCCAATCTGGCGGCCTACTTGGCAACCTAGCACCACCCAGGTTCTATCAAGCCTTGTCTGAGTCCGAACAGAAGGTGGCGACTGAACAGGCAACACCAGCCGCTAACTCTGAACTCGCTATGGCAGCATGACATTGCCTACAAAAGGCGATAAAGTGACCGCTGTCCCTGATTCAACAGGGATAGCGGTTGAGGCTGTCGTTCTGCGAGCATGCCGGTTTGAAGACAGACTCTTTGTGGCGTCGATCATCAATTCAGAGCCTCCACCAGAACCCGAGGCTCTTGAGAACGTTGATGCAAACATCGATGCCACCGTGGGAGTGTTTCTAGGTAAAGACAAGAAATCTGTACTTGTTCAACTGTTCATACGGATCACACCTCACACACAGCCGAGTTGGGTTGCTGAGGTAGAGTTTGTTGGCCGCTTCTCTTGCAGCGACAATCCCACCATTCCACTAGAACAGTTCGCTTGGAATAATGGGATTGCATACTTGGTTCCTTATGTAAGGGAACGTCTGGCAAATATGACCGCCGCATCAATCTTTGGTTCATATCTCCTGCCCCCGCTTAGCGTCGCCACCTTGGTGAAGATCGCTGGTGGCCGGAGGCCGCATTCTAAGGTTGCCGCTAAGCGATAGAGTCGCCCCATGCGGGCTAACAACCGCATGAAGTTGACAGGGCGCGGCCATCGGTTTGTGCATGGGCCGGCACCACCCACCGTCTTCCACCATGCTGACGAGAGCGCGCCGCGACCCTGCAACTTATGCGGGGCGTTAGACGACACACACGCAATCACATGGAGGCCAGCTCACTTGCGCGCCGCTTGCCTTTCACTCGTCCTGATCCTGCCACATGCGCCGTTGCCACTCGCGGCCCAAGGAATTGCTGGCCACGCCTTCATAACGCCGCCTTCCGGGAGCTCAGAAGTGCTTCGGGGCCATACTGTGCACCTGCTATGCGCCAGCGGCAACGTGTCAGCGTTAGCCGGGCAACGTACTGCAGGGCTGGAGACGGTAGGGGCGAAGGTGTTTCAAGTAATCAACCCCGAACCCATCCCGGACCCTTCGCATCAACAGCTTGCAGCACTTTCAGGGACAGTGTCATTCGCAGCCATCTATCTCCCTCGCCTAATCAACACTTTTACCGACCAGTTCGGGCCAGCGATTCTTCAGAGTGCCCGAACAGATTTTCAAGGAGCATATTCCTTCGAAGGCATGGCACCCGGTTCCTATTTCGTCATGTCCGTCTATTCCACAGAAGCGGCTGATGTCTACTGGTTGGTCCCAGTGTCAGTATCTGGCCGGCAAGTCGCGTTGGTGGATCTCGGTGACTTCAATCTCACAGATCTTCGACGCCTCGTCCGCCTCGACGCGGTCATCAGGAAGCGCGCTTGGGTACGACAGATGGTTGCGACCTATGTCACCAACCCAACCGACCAGATCGCATTCGCCAACGGTGAACTCGCGGCCACCAGGAAAGGGCTGTCAGAACCGATTCCCACCTCGCTACTGTCCCCAGCTGCGAGTTGCCAGTAGGCCAGCCTGGTCCCCGTTGGTGTGTCGTCTAACGGGCGCATGAGGCTGTCGAAGTGCGGCCAGCTTCCCCGGGACAACTGGCCTCAACGAGCCGCGCCTCGCAGCTTAGGCGGAGCGTTAGGCCGCTTTTCTCGTAACTGGAGGTACTGCGTGCAACGTGGGCTGGTCTCCGCACTCATCATCGCCGGACTCTTTGCCTGTGGGACCGACCCATCGCCGGCGGGCTTCACGACGGTCCAGCAGCTCGCCGTCGGACTCGATGACTCGTGTGCCCTCGACCGGAGCGGCGGCCTCTACTGCTGGGGCCGCAACCTGGGCGGCATGTTCGGCAATACCGTAGGCGAATCCGATGTCCCCACCCGCGTCCACGTACCACTCCCCATCTCAGCCATCGCCGTCGGGGGAGTCACGGCGTGCGGCCTCACGCACAGTGGCGTACTGATGTGCTGGGGGTGGAATACAGAAGGCGCCGTAGGAGACGGGACCACGATCGACCGTGCAGCCCCTGTGCCCATCGGTGGCCCGATGCGGTTCGGTCATGTTTCCATCGGGTGGAACCATTCCTGCGCCATCACCCTCACAGACTCGCTCTACTGCTGGGGCCTGAACAGTATCGGCCAGCTCGGCGACGGCTCACAAACGACTCGGACTGCCCCCGTTCCAGTCCTGGGGGCCGCGATCGCCGTGGCGTCCGGGAATCGGCATTCGTGTGCGCTGGACCCGTCGGGCCGAGCCCTGTGCTGGGGCTGGAATGGCGATGGACAGCTAGGTGACAGCACCCACATCGACCGCACGGTTCCGACCCCAGTTCACACCCGACTTCGATTCGTGAGCATTACTGCCGGCGAGCGGCACACCTGCGCCCTGGATAGCGGCGGCCAGGCCTACTGCTGGGGATTTAACGATGACGGACGCCTCGGCAGCGGAACCTTCGACACGACCCTCACCCCCGTTCCCGTCGTCCAATCCGGACCATTCACCGCACTCCAGACATTCGGATTCCACGTGTGCGGACTCGGCTCTGATGGGAAGATCTATTGCTGGGGAGAGAACTACGCAGGAGCCCTCGGCATCGGCACCGCGGCGGATGGGGCGCACACCTTACCAGTGCCTGTCTCATTCAGTGGGCGGTTCTCTCAGCTCGCAGTCGGCGGGGCGCACACCTGCGGTGTGAGCAGCACGGACGGCCTCTGGTGCTGGGGAGACAACGGCTCTGGCCAGATCGGGGACGGTTCTATCGTGGCAAAATATCTGCCCACGAGGGTCAGCGGCCCCTAGCTCGAGATGCCTAACCGGAGCATGAAGCCTTCCGAACGGCCAGTCTCAGGAGATCCGTCATGAGGTTCACAGGAATGCTGCTCCTCACGGGCGGTCTCGCTGCCTGCTCCCCCAAACCCCAGAGCCCGGTCGGTCAGGACCCCAAGGCGGTGCTCCAGGCCTACGTCGATGCCTGGAACCGTCACGATTCCCTCGCGCTCGACACGCTGCTTGCGCCGAAGGGCATCCACGAGGATCTCGCCTGGGGCTTTCGGGGCGAAGGTCCGGCCGCGGTGCGCGGCTTCATGCGGAACGTCATCGCCGTTTCGCCGGACTATCACTGGGGAGTGACCTCTTCCTTCACCGACGGGCAGAGCGTCGTTGCGGAATGGACCTGGACGGCGAGCTTCACCGGTCAGAGCCCGAGCGGGCCGGTCACCAACCAGCCTGTGGCTGGGCGCGGTGCCGCCGTCGCCCAGATCGTCGACGGCAAGATCATTCGCCTGTCGGACTATTACGATGCGGCGAGTTTCTTCCCGAAGCTGACGCCAGATTCGACCCACAAGAGCGGATCGACTCCGTAGCGGCCATGCCGAGCTCGCCGCCCCTGGCCACTGCTGGAGTCCGTCCGCCGCTTCCGGGTCACGATCGAGACCTCCGGCAGCGCCGGCCCCGTGGTCAGTCATGTCGGGACCGGGCGCCTCAGCGTCGAGACGCCGACGGCAGACGCTGGGTCGACCCTCTTCTGGCATGAGGAAGGCGCCTGGATCAGGGGCGCCCTCGCCGGGATCCGCTTCCGGAACCGGACCAGCTGGCGGCGTGAGGTCGGCGCACCCAGGCTGCATCTCAGTCATGTTCGGCGCGGGGTCCATCACCCGACCTTTCTCGCTACTCTCATTCCCGGGCCGGCCGGTACCTGGGTGGGCGAGTCCCCGCATGCCTGCGGCCCGGATCTCTACATCCCTTCCCTCGAGTGGCGGGCCGGACAGCTCACCCTGACATGGGATGTGCGGAGCCCGGCCGATCCGTACGTCCTCCGGTTCGAGGCCTGGGGAGATGCCGCCTAGTCCTTGAGGCAGCCGAGGCGAGAGCAGCCGCGAGCCCGCTGGTGCTTATTGGCCGAGGGTCGGATCACTCCCGGAGGGAGCGACCGCCCCCGTTTCCCTCACCCGTACGCTGGAGGAAGGACCATGAAACCGGATCACAACCGCCAGGGCCAGAAGAAGCAGGCCGAAAAGCAGACACGCGACCTTCCGAGCAAGAAGCTCAGCGCTGATCGGGCCGACAAGGTTCGTGGCGGCCGGCGGGTTGCGGACGAGCTGCCCAAGGAGACGTGACGCGCTGGAGCCGGACAAGCCCGGGGATCTCCCGGGCTTGTTCCATTCGAAGCCGATCCTCGCCTTCGTCTTCATCGCCCTCGGCGTCGTGACGCTGTGGCTGATGCTGGTCGGGGACGCCCTGACGACGCTTGCGGGTGCGCGTTTCGATCCGCAGCTTATGCCATGATCCGACATCCCATTCGTGCGCTTCCGCTCCTGCTCCTCTGCAGCCTCGCCGCTCCGCTGGCGGGGCAGGGGCAGCCCACATTCACCAATCCACCGGAGCTGCCCCCCACACGGGGCTACTCCCAGGTGGTCGACATTCCTCCGGGAAGCCGCCTGATTATTCTCTCCGGTCAGGTGCCCCTCGACTCGACGGGACAGCTCGTCGGTGGAATCGACTTCCGGGCCCAGGCGGTCCAAGTCTTCGAGAACCTGCGCCGCGGCCTCGCCAGCCGAGGAGCTGGTCCCGACGTGCTGCTCGAGGTCGAGGCGATGGCGGCGGTGCCGGGCTCGAAGTGAATCTGTCAGGCGGAGCGCTGCCGAGGAGGCGGCGCGGCGGGGGGAAGTGGTAGCGGATTACCTTACATCACTGGCTCCGCCATCGGTGTCCACACGGTATCTGGCTGCAAAGGGGGTCAAAGGTGAACTGGGAACGCTACTATATCGCGCTGCTCTACAACCTGGCTTCGGCGCTGCCGTGGATCCTCGGTGGCCTCGGGCTTCTCGCCGCCACCGCCTGGAGCCCGATCGGCCGGGCCCTGCTCCGGCACCTGACGGCGAGACGTGAGGAGGAGGC
Source organism: uncultured Gemmatimonadales bacterium (assembly GCA_963817435.1). Taxonomy (GTDB): domain Bacteria; phylum Gemmatimonadota; class Gemmatimonadetes; order Gemmatimonadales; family GWC2-71-9; genus JADJOM01. The sequence goes on along the minus strand of CAWFNY010000002.1, from coordinate 227,057 downwards.
GCTCCTCGAGGAGCTGCTGACCCAGGTTTCCGCGATGCGTGCCGAACTCGCGGAAACCACGGAGCGACTCGACGGGACCGACCGGCTCCTCCGCGGCCTGCAGCCGCCGTCGCCGCCGCTCCGGCGCCCCGTCGGCGAACAGTCCCTTCCCCCGCAGGACACCCCGCACTGACGCCGCGTTCGCTGCGAGGCTTCCCATGTGCCGCAATATCAAGACCCTGCATAACTTCGTCCCGCCCGCGACGGAGGCGGAGACGCGCGCATCCGCGCTCCAGTTCGTGCGCAAGCTCAGCGGCTTCAACAAACCGTCGAAGGCCAATGAGGCGGCGTTCGATCGCGCCGTCGACCAGGTCACCGCGGCGGCCAACCTCCTGCTGGCGTCGCTGGTGACGACGGCTCCCCCTCGGGATCGGGAGGTCGAGGCGGCCAAGGCGCGCGCGCGGAGTGCGGAGCGTTTCGCGCCGAAGGAGGAGGGGACCAGATGATGCACGAACTCCGCTACGCCCTTCGCAGCCTCTCCCGGGCCCGTGGCTTCGCGTTCACCGTCATCCTCACCCTCGGGCTCGGGATCGGCGCCAACACCGCCATCTTCAGCGCGGTGCGTGGGGTCCTGCTCAAGCCGCTGCCGAACCGCGATGGCGACCGGCTGATGTACCTGCGGCAGTCAGCCGAATTGAAGGGCAGCGACAACATCGCCTTCTCCGTCCCCGAGATCAACGATTTCCGCAGCTCGTCCAAGACGCTCGGCCAGATCGCCGAGTACTCGCCGCTGACGCTGAACCTGATCGAGGACGAGGGCGCGTCGCAGGTGCAGGTCGGCCTCGTCACCGGCAACTACTTCGACGTGATGGGGCTCGCACCGATCCTCGGGCATGGCTTTACGGCCAGCGACGACGGCGGCGGCGCCGCCCCGGTCATGATGCTCACGTACGAATACTGGCGGGAGCACTTCGGGGCCGACCCGACGATCGTCGGCAAGTCGCTCCGGATCGGCGGCCGCACCGCCGAAGTCGTAGGCGTGCTGCAGCAGGCGCCGTTCTTCCCCCAGAAGATCGATGCGCTGATGAACATGTCGATCAGCCAGCACCATGTCAGCGCGACGATGGTGCAGGGCCGCACCCACCGGATGACCGAGATGATCGCGCGGCTCGCCCCGGGCGCGACGCGTCGAGCAGGCGCGCGCCGAAGTCGCGACGATCACCGCGCGGGTGCACGCCGAGTATCCCGGGACCTACGACGCGGGCTCGGGCTACACGGTGACGGTCACTCCCTTCAAGGAAGTGCTCGGCAAGGACGCGCGGCCCACCCTCTGGCTGCTCATGGCCGTGGCGGTGTTCGTGCTGGTCATCGCCTGCGCCAACGTGGCGAACCTCACCCTGATGCGCGGCGTGCGCCGCGAGCACGAGATGCTGGTGCGGGCCGCGCTGGGGGCCGGCACGGCACGGCTCCGCCGGCTGCTCCTCGTGGAGCACCTGGTCCTCGCGCTGGCGGGCGCGGTCGCTCGGTATCGCGATCGCCTACGCCGGGGTCGGCATGCTGGCGCGGTTCACGGCGCACATGAGCAATCGCGCCGGCGAGATCCATGTCGATGGCGTGGTGCTCGCGTTCACGCTGGGCATCGCGGTGCTGGTCGCCCTGCTCCTCTCGTTCGGCCCGAGGGTGGGGCACGAACACCGGCTCGGCACCGAGCTCACCGCCGGAACTTCGCGCACCTCCGGCAGCGGTCGCCGCCGGCGGCTGCAGCAGGCGCTGGTGGTGACCCAGATCGCCGTCTCGGTCATCCTGCTGACCGGCGCGGGGCTGCTGGTGCAGTCGATGAAGCGCCTCGCCGCGGTGGACCCGGGACTCGACACGAAGAACGTCCTCACGATGGAAGTGCCGGCTGACTTCAGCGCGATCACCAACCGTGATGCGGCGATCGCGACCTACGAGCGGATGGCGACCGAGCTCAAGACGATCCCCGGCGTCCAGGTGGTGGGCCTCGGCTCGAACATCCCGCTGCGCACCACGCAGTTCCAGCTCGACATCAAGGCCGAAGGCCACGCCCTGGGGGCCGGCGAGCCGCAACCGCAGGCGGAGGTCCGCACGGCGGACCCCGGCTACTTCACGGCGTCCGGCATGGCGCTGGTCGCCGGCCGGGACTTCACCACCACCGACAACGCGACCTCCGGTCGAGTCGCGATCGTCAACCAGACCCTCGCGAAGCTGCTCTTTCCGGGCGAGGACCCGCTCGGCCGCCGGGTGGCGTGGACCGGCGAGGTCCTCAAGTTCATCGGGCTCAAGGAAGACGAGTGGATGACGATCGTCGGCGTCGTTCGGGACACGAAGGACGGCGGGCTCGACGCCAAACCGCTGCGGGCGATCTACACCCCTTTCGAGCAGACCCTCTTTCCCACGGGCGGCCTGGTCATCCGGACGCAGGTCGATCCGATGGGCCTGGCCCAGGCCGCGCGCGAGGTGGTCCGCTCCGTGGATCCCCAGCAGCCGATCGAGAAGCTCATGGCGCTGGATGCGATCCGCGACGAGAGCGTCGGCCCGCGCCGCGTCAATGCGATGCTGATCGGATCGTTCAGCGTGCTCGCGCTGATCATCGCCGCGATCGGCATCGCGGGCGTCCTCGCCTTCTCGGTGAGCGCGCGCACCAACGAGATCGGCATCCGCATGAGCCTCGGCGCCGACAGCAGCATGGTGCAGCGCATGATCCTCGGTGAGGGAGGCGTGCTGCTGGGGGCGGGACTCGGCCTGGGCGTGATCGGCGCGCTCCTCACCACGCGGCTCATTCAGGGTCTGCTCTTCGGCGTGACCCCCAACGACCCGGTGACACTCGCCGGCGTCACGGTGCTGATGGCGGCGATCGGCCTGGTGGCCTGCTGGCTCCCCGCGCGGCGCGCGGCGGGGATCGACCCCGCCATTACGATCCGCGGGAACTGATGACAGTTGGCGCGCGCCTGGCCCATGCCTGTGCTCACCTCATTCGACCGCACTGGGGGCTTCCATGAGGGCGTTCCGCCTCGGTCTCCTCGGCGTCTTCGCACTCTGGCTCGGGTGCGGGCCACCTGCGGTGCTCCGTCCGACGCCGAAGACCGTTCTCGGCAGGTGCATCTCGCTGGAGTACACCCCGCACCCGCTCGTCGATCGAGGGCTGGGTGCCCCCCGACACCGTCCGCCTGCTCACCCGGCTCTGGCTCCCGGAGACCAGCGATACGGGCGCCATCGACCAGGGCGAACTGAGCCTGGGGCTGGACGAGAACGAGGACCACGGAACCAGAACCCACTTGGGAGCGGCACCGTGATTGGTCGATTCATCACCTGCCCGGCATCGGGTGCCGGTTGAGGGAGCAGCCATCATCATGAAGACGCGCGCAAGCAAGCCACGCAAGTCGGCCACCAGGCCCAAGTCCCCGCCGAAGGCAGGCGCGAAGACGAAGCCAGGTGCGAAGCCGGCGGGTAACACGAGCCATGAGCGAGCGACCGGGAAAGCAGCCTCCCGGCTCATCGACCAGCGGATCCGCGATCTGGGGGGATGGCGCGGGGAGATCCTGGCCCGCATGCGGGCGCTGATCCTGGAGGCCGACCCCGAGATGACCGAAGAGTGGAAGTGGATGGGCACTCCGGTCTGGTCGCATCACGGGAATGTCTGCACCGGGGAGACATACACGAAGGTCGTGAAGCTCACCTTCGCCCGGGGGGCCAGGATTCCAGACCCATCGCGCCTCTTCAATTCCAGCCTGGAAGGCAACACCCGAAGGGCGATCGACATCCACGAAGGGGAGAAGGTCGACGCGGGCGCGTTCAAGGCGCTCGTGAAGGCCGCAGTCGCCGCGAACCGAGCGTGAGGAAGAGGCGGACGGCGCCGAAGTCGAGCGATCGGTAGGCGCGGCGCGTGTCAGACGCCGCCGCTAGGCGGGGGTACCGGTGGAGCAGGGCGTGGTCATGGGTCGCTCGTGCCACGGCGCGATTGCGAGGTGGCATATCCTCGTTCTTCGCATGCAAACTGCGTCTCGCTTCCCCAGCTCTCGCTTCCGCAGCCGCACTGGCCGAGCGGCTGGGGACGCGCCAGCTCTCGCCACGGCAGTGGCTGAATATCTCGCCAGCACCCCCCGGAAGCTGCTGAGCGGCTGACACGGTCGGGGTCGGCCGGGCTTGGAGCCGGCGGTCCACCGGGCTCAGCATCGGTCGGTGGGCGGAGCCTTGGTAGTCGAGCATCGGCGGAGACCAATAACCAACTGCAAGGCGCTGCGGCAGGTCGAGGAAGGTCTGCGACTGGTCCTGCAGCTCTAGTGGTAGATAGGTGGGAGGAATTTGACAGTCCGCTGTACCGCGCCTCACATTGGCTGAGTCCCCGTGTCGCGGGCCCGGACCCCTCATGCGTCCTGCCGGGCCACGGCCAGTCGTCTCCGACGCAATCCCAACAATCGAGGAGTCATGCCCAAAGCCCTGCCAGCTCTGGCGGCGGTCGGCCTGCTCGCATCGACAGGGTGCGGGTCCTTCGAGCCGCCGCCGAACCAGCCACCGATGCAGTTGCACTATCCGACGGGCGTCGTCGCGGACCTGCCCCACCTGAACCCCGGCGACAGCGTGCCCCTGGTGGCGGTTGTGACGACATCCCGCGGGACGCCCGTGGCAGGGATCGAGGTCGTCTGGAACGACGGCCGCTGGCCGGTCGAGGCTGTGCCGGAGCGTGCGATCTCCGACAGCCTCGGGAAGGCGACGACCATCTGGGTATTGCGCCCGCTGCTGAACGGCGACTTTTCCGAGCCGCGGTCGATCCGCGCCTATCTGCCCGGGGCGACCTTCTCGCCGCTCGAGTACCGGACGATCGTCACCGAGTGCACCAAGTGCCCGTGAGCGCCGCCTGCCGTGCCGTGCTGCTCTCGCTCATCCTGTTTGCGCTACCGGCGGCGCGGGGAGAGTCTCAGACGCCGCCGCGTTACATCATCTACCTGCATGGCAGGATCATCGAGGATGGGGGCCGTCGCCCGACCGATCCCGCCTACGGCGTCTACGAATACGATGCGATCCTCGACAGCCTCAGGCACGCGGGCTTCGTGGTTCTGAGCGATCAGCGCCCTCCCAGGACCAACTCGGACTCCTTTGCGACCCACGTCGCCGGGCAGGTGGACAGCCTGCTGCGGCTCGGTGTCTCGCCGCGGGCCATCACCGTCATCGGCTTCTCCAAGGGCGGCTGGATCGCGATTCTTGCCTCTTCCCGAATCCACAACCCCGCCATCTCCTTCGTGTTCATGGGGGCGTGCGGGCCGTGGGCCTTCGAGGCACCCGACCTGCATGTCACCGGCCGTCTGCTCTCGCTTTACGAGACCAGCGACTCCCTCGGCGTCTCCTGCGCACCCATGTTCGCGCGCCGGGGGCCAGGCCCGGAGCCCCGGGAGATTGCCCTGAGCCTTGGGCGCGGCCACGGCACCTTCTTCCAGGCGCGGTCCGCGTGGCTCGATCCGGCGATCGCGTGGGCGGGGGGGCGGGGGCCCTCCCGTCCGCGGCCATGATGAAGAGGAGCCTGACCGGGCGGGTGCCGTAGATCGCGCACAACGCCAGCTCTTAATCGTCCTCGGGCCGTAGCGCCGTCAACCCCTCGATCGCGGTGCGATTGGCCCGATAGAACCTCACGTTCTCGGGATTCACGTCCTTGGGAATCTCCCTGGTCGCCCCCGACTCCATCATCCCGACCGCGAACGCGACCTGAAACAGGGCCAGTTGCATGGTGGCGGCCTCACGAGGGGACAGGCTGGCGCGCTTAAGCGCACCCGCGATGCGCGGGTCGGCCGCCATGCGCTGCGCCATGGCGCTCAGCGACTGGTCCTTGTTTTCGGAATCGTCCGCAGAGTCATCGAATTCCTCGATCTCCCTCGTGAGCTGGTCCATGCGTCGCCGGTCGGCGTCGGTCGGATCATCCTTCTCGCTCAGCGTGGCGAGTTCCTTCTTCTTGCTGAGGAGCTTCTGGCTGGCCGGGTCGGCATCCCGCTGACGACGAAGGTCGGCCATCGCCTGATTCAATTGGTTCAGCTTGGGCATGGTGAGCCGATAGGCCTGGACCTCGCGGGCATCAGCATCGGCCGAGCTGGCCTGGGCCGCGAGGGGCGCCGCCGAGAGCGACAGCAGCAGGGGGAACGCGAGGGAACTGCGCCAGCGCATCGGGGCGAATGAGGCCAGTCGGCAGGGCATCTGCATAAGCCCTCCACTTGTCAGGGGGAACCGCGGATCCAGGGGGCGCGCTACTGCGCCAGAGTATGGAGCGCTCCACGCCGGGGCAAGGGTGGCGAGGCGGCCGAAACAGGACGCCCTCGGTCGGTATTTCTCAAGGACGCGGGTACCTGACCGGCGCATGCTGGCCCCGCCCGCTGGCGGGGGGTAGGTTCACCGGGTTCAGATGAACTCCGCGCATCATGCGCGGCGGGCTCGCGGCATCGGTACGGTTTCCCACCAGGAGTCACGGCGAGCTGCAACCGCTGCACTCTCGTCGCGGTACGACATGGCCAACAAGGTCTTCCGGTTCGCTCTCGGGTCTCCCGACGCTCCACGCTCCGGCCTCTGGCGCGCGTGGACCCACGAGGACGAGGTGCATCTCGCGGTGCCGGCGACCCCGGATCTGGTGGCGCTCACGATCTACCCCACCGGCCGGTGGCGGATCACCGTCGGCAGCGTGGTGAGCCGGTGGAACCGTCCCAAGGACTTCCGGCTCGGCTGGTCCCGGGGGCCCGACCTGGTCATCCCCCACACGGATGCTCGTGTCCAGCTCCCGTCCAGCGACCCGTACTCGAAGGAGCCGCTGACCTGGCTGCCGCCGCCGGCCCCCGGGTTCCAGACCCGCATCTCGCTGCTCATCGCGACGCCGAGCGCCGAGGCGAGTCACTGGAGACCGGTGGAGATCCCTGGCACCCAGGCGCTGGCGACGCTGCCGCTCCGCACCGCGGGGACCCTCCACCTCTATCGCCTCGATGAGCCGGTGCCGCTGGAGGAGCAGCGGGCCGCGGTGCCGGCGCAGGACTCGGGGCCGGTAGCCATAACCGTTGCCGTCAGCGCGGACCAGTCGGGGTGTCCATCGTTCCGGGAATCGCACGGCGCGTAGCGAAGAGGCAGAGCCCCGCACTCATCTCAAGGGAGTCGTCCCCATGGCAACAGTTCTCGTCACAGGCACAAGCAGCGGCATCGGCTTCGCGACCGCGCTCGCCTTTGCCCGTGCGGGCCACACGGTTGCCGCGACGATGAGGAACCCGGAGCGGGCCCCGGAGCTGGCACGGGTCGCCGCGAAGGAGCGCCTGCCTGTCACGGTGTTCCCCCTGGATGTAGATGCCGATGCATCAGTCCACGACGGCATCGGGCGCATGGTGAAGGAGCTCGGGCCCATCGACGTCCTCGTCAATAACGCGGGTATCGAGCGGACCGGCTCCGTGGAGGAACTGCCGCTGGCGGAGTTTCGTGCGGTGATGGAGACGAACTATTTCGGCGTGATCCGCTGCATCCAGGCGGTCGTGCCGGCCATGCGGCAACGGCGAAGCGGCTGCATCATCAATGTGAGCTCGATTTCCGGTCGCCTCGCATCGTCCCCCTTTGCGCCCTATACGGCCTCCAAGTATGCACTGGAGGCGCTCGCCGAATGCCTGGCGCAGGAGATCAAGCCGTTCAACGTCCGCGTCGCGATCGTCGAGCCGGGAATCATCGACACGCCGATGGCCAGGCACATCAGCACATCCGAGATCCCTTCCCACTATCCACACCAGCGCCGCATGGCCGCCTTGTTCATCGCAGCGCTGCAGAATCCGACGCCGGCGTCGCTGGTGGCCGACAAGATCGTCGAGATCGCCACAGGCGGGACGTGGCAGCTCCGGCATCTGGTGGGGCCCGACGCGGCTCCGTTTGTGGGCTGGCGTCAGGCGATGAGCGACGAGGCGTGGATCGATTTCGGGGCGCTCAGCGACGACGCCTGGTACGATCGCGTGAAGGCCGATTTCGGGATGGACGCCCGCGGCGGGGCATGACACTGAAATCCTCGACGACTTCTTCGGGGCAACCGGGGCCATCCCTGACTTTCACTGTGCCTCCAGCCGGATGCCGGCGGCGAGCAACCTCGATTACGAGGATGCCGCGATCGATGGGGAGATCGGATGTGAATTCGTGATGCTGCCTCAGGATCGATCCACCCTCGTCGCGCGGAGCCGACGGCTGACCGTCGCGACGCTCGGTTACAATAGCCTCGAGGCCCTGATCGCCGTCGGAGCGGGCCTCAGTGCCGGCAGTGTGGCGCTGGTGGGGTTCGGGTTCGACAGCGGCATCGAACTTAGCGCCAGCGTGGCTGGCCTGTGGCGGCTCGCCGCGGACGCCGACCCCGCGCGCCGGGCGAGGACGGAGCGCCGCAGCCTCAAGCTCATCGGGGCCTGCTTCCTGGCGCTGGCGGGGTACGTGCTGATCGAGGCGACGCATTCGCTGTGGACCCGCGAGGTCGCGGATCACAGTGTGGTCGGCATTGCGCTCGCCGCCGTTTCACTGCTGGTGATGCCGTGGCTGGCCCAGCGCAAGCGCCGACTCGCCGTCCAGCTCGGCAGTGGGGCCCTGGTCGCGGAAGCCACCCAGACGCAGCTCTGCGCCTACCTCTCGGCCATCCTCCTGGGTGGGCTGGCCCTGAACGCACTGCTCGGCTGGTGGTGGGCGGATCCGCTGGCCGCGGTCATCATGGTGCCGATCATCGCACGAGAAGGAGTGGAAGGGATCCGAGGGCGTTCGGTGTGCTGCGATGACTGCAGCGTGCGCTGATGCTCGGCGCGATGCCATGAGCTGATCGTACTGGTGACGAGTGTCGGCTGACGTGCACGTGCAGGCACGGCCCGAGACGGCCGGGTAGGTTCACTCGGACTCCCTGTAACCTTACCATGGATACTCTCGCCAACTATCAGGTGCGACCCATCGGTGTCGTCCGCTCGCCGATCAAGCGCCGAGCCGACGCGCCGAGGTCAGGCGCCGAAGATGGGCCGGTCGCCCAGGTCCTGATTCATTCGGAGTTTCTCGCGGCGCTGGACGGGGTCACCGTGGGCCAGGAGATCATCATCCTCACCTGGCTGCACGAGGCCCGCAGAGAGACGCTTCGCGTTCACCGGAGGAGCGACCCGGCGAATCCGCTGACGGGGGTGTTCGCCACCCGCTCACCCGACCGGCCGAATCCCATCGGGCTGCATCTGGTGACGGTCCTCGGGCTGGAGCCCTCGGGCCTGCTGACCGTCCGGGGCCTCGAGGCGATCGATGGCACGCCCGTGATTGACATCAAGCCCGCCAAGAGCCGCACCAGGGACGCGTAGACCGCCCTCTCCGCGTGGGGACATTTTGGCCCGGACCGGCCGGCCCGGATGCAGACCCATCGCAGCATTGCCTTCCCCAATGCCCCGTCACACATTGGCCCGGCGGCTGAGAATCGCAGGGAGCCGCGCGCGTATCTGGTGGGTCATGCAGGTCGTCCCTCACCCGTTCACCGTCCCGCACCGGCGGGTGCAGGCCCCACGAAGGGAGATGCCCGATGCCATCACCGAAGAAGCCGAACCGCAAGCAGGGCCTCAAGGATCTCAAGGGCAAGAAACTGACTCCCGCCGAGAGCAAGGCCATTCGCGGCGGAAAGGGCTCGCTGACAGACATCACGATCACCAAGTCGACCAACAAAGGTTCGCCCTGAATCGTGCCAACGAACGAGGGCGGGCGCCCACCGGGCGCCCGCCCTCTTCTTCGTGCCGTTCAGGTCTTGCCTCTTTCCGGGTCGGGTGCGGCTCGCCCGGGGTCCGGGATGGTGAATCACCCGTCGTCAGGCAACCCGCGCCTGGACGTCGAGATACTCCCCCGCCACCGTGGTGCCGCCATCGCTGGCGGTGTTCTGTTCCGTGAAGAGCGCCGTCAGCGCGTCACGGAGCCGGCTCGCGCCGGCGGGATCGGTGGCGCGGATGGTGGCGACGGTGGGTCCGTAGCAGGTCGCAAAGAGCTCGGTCACCGCCGCCGGCGGGAACGGAAAGCGGAGCTCCATCATCCTTCGAGTGCAGGTGAGGGCACTTACGCCATCGCCGAACCGGGCGCGGACGGTCTCCTCCTGCCCCCAGGCCAGCGAACTCGGCACGCCGGGCGGCGGCGGCACGACGGCGGTGTGGGCGCGCAGCATCTTCCCGACGAAGCCTTCCGGGGTCCAGTTCGCCATCGCCACCCGGCCGCCTGACCGGGTGACGCGGAGCAGCTCGGCGGCGGCCCGCTCCGGCCGGTAGGCGAACATCGCGCCGAACATCGTGACGGTCGTGTCGAACTGGCCGTCCTCGTACGGCAGCGACTCGGCGTCGCCGACATCGAAGGTGACGGCGCAGCCCGCCAGCCGGGCCTCGTTCCGCGCCTGGGCGATCAGGTTGGTGGCGATGTCCACGCCGGTGACCCGGGCACCCGCCTTCGCGGCGGGGATGGCGAGATTCCCGGTGCCGCAGGCGACGTCGAGCACCGTTTCTCCGGCGCCGATCGCCATCCGCGCGATGAACTCCGCGGCGCCTGACTCGAAGCTCTTGGCGATGGGAAGGAAGTCGCCGCCGGTCCACACCGCCCTGGCCTTCGCGGTGAGGGGATCCTCGGACCAGACGCGGATCTCACCGCTCGTGCGAGGTCCGTCAATGCAGGGATTATTGTCGGCAGACATATCTGTTGCTCCAGCAGTAGGTGGTGGCGCGCCGTCGCGGCGCGGGCCGCACGGGTTACGCCTTCAGTGCTGCGCGGATGCGGGCGAGATGGTGGTAGCTGTGCCTGACCGCGTGATCCTCGAGCATGAACTGCGAGGTGACCGGGGCATCGAAGTAGAGCGATGCCGGGGCGGCGCGATTCAGTTCCTCGTCGCTGAGGGCCCGGATGGCCGCCGCGGCCGCCGAGCTGTTCTTCTTGAGCAGATCCAGCGCGACCGCCTTCGCAACGGCCGCATGGGCCTTGGCGTGCTCGGCGTTCATGGCGTGCACGTCGTCCATCGTCACGCCCACCACCGGCTTGCCGGCGGCGAGGGTCTGCGCGAGCTGGATCTCGATCGGGTACACGCTGGCGACGTGATGCACGACAACGCCGATCGTCCGGCCGTCGCGAGGGGAGATGGGGCGCAGCCATTCGGCGTCGCTGAGCCCGCTCGCCAGCGCGAGCAGGGCGCGGGCACCGTGCTCAAGGCGCTTGGCGAGCGCCTCGGCGCGCTGGCTTGCGGCGGTATAGGTGCCGCTCTGGGGAATCATGGTGCTTGACATGTAAGCCTCGTCTGCAAGTGGTCGGGGCACGCCCTCGTGGCGCGCGGGACCAATTGTGGTGTGAGGCGACGATTCCCCCAATGACTGTTCGTCCCGATTTCCTGCCCGGGTGCATCGGAGATCGTGATTCTCGCGCGGGGGTCCAGCGGGGTTGCCCGATCGTCCCGGGCGGAAAGGTGGGAGGTGGGAGGTGGGGGGCTAGGCGCGCGCCAGCCGGCGGGCTTCCCGCCAGGCGCCCGGGGCCAGTCCGGTCGCCTTCTTGAATGCGCGGCTGAACGCGGCCTCGGAGTCGTAGCCGACGTCCGAGCCGATTGCGGCGACCTTGGCACCGCTCCGGTCGAGGAGACTGGCCGCGACCTGCATCCGCCACTGGGCGAGGTACTGCATCGGTGGCTGGCCGACGAGTTCGGTGAATCGCTTGGCGAGGCTGGAACGGGATGAGGCGACTTCCCTGGCGAGATCGGCGAGGGTCCAGGGATGGCTGGGCCGGGCATGCAGCAGCGTCAGCGCCTGACCGACCATCTCGTCGCGGAGGCCGGCGAGCCAGCCGGTCTGTCCCGGCGGAAGATCCTCGAGGTAGCGGCGCAACACCTCGATGAACATCAGTTCGGCCAGCTTGGTTAGGACGCAGTCGGTTCCGGCGCGGCCGAGCCGGGATTCCTCGTGCACCTGACGGAGGAAGCTGGTGATCCAGGCGGTGGACATGCCGCGCATGTGCATCCGGCGCGGGAGTGCCGCGAGCAGCGGATTGAACGGCCGGCGGTCGCAGCCGAGAAAGCCGCAGAAGAAGGAGGCGCCCACGGAGCCCGTCTCCCCCATGCGGATGGCGAAGGGAAACCGGTTGGGAGTGATCGTCTGGAGATCCTGGCCGACGCGTACACCCGGTCCGCTCGACATCACGTGCGGATCGCCGTGGGGGAAGACGATGACGTCGCCCGCGACCAGTTCGATCTGGTCCTCGCCCACCAGCCCACCGTAGCACCGGCCCTCGGTGAGGATGTGATAGGAGATCAGGTGCTCGGATGCCGGCATGATCGCCGGGGAGAGCTGCCGCGCCGGCAGCGCCTCGACGCTCCACGGCTCCGCGGCCTCGACCGCGTAGAAATAGGCGCCATCGAGCCGGACGACGCGGAGGAGGTCGGAGAGGGGATCCATAGGTCGAACCATATTACCCGGCGGGGACGGCGGAGGCGAGCCGCCGGATTCGCGCCGGGACGCCTGAGCAGCAGGTTCGGACGGGCAGGCATGCGGCCAGGCATCCGGAGACCCGCCCGAATCACCCTGCTCATCAATCATCCGATCCTCGCCCCTCTCCGCGGTGCGCCGCGCTGAATCCGGCGCAGCAATCAGGGCAGCACCGGCAACACGACATGCGACGGGTACCGCACCGTGTGCCAGATGCGGTGCTGCTGCGCCCGGAAGTCGCCCGGCTTCGCGCGAAAGATGCTGGACACGAAGGTCTGCGGATTGCGGTCGTAGAGCGGGAACCAGCTGCTCTGCACCTGCACCATCAGCCGGTGCCCCTTGAGGAAGCGATAGAGCTGTTCGTGCAGGTCGAGCCGAAACGGGGTCACCGTCCCGGCGGGGATCGGCGTTGCCTGACCGAACCCCTTCCAGTAGCGGCCGCGCAGGATGTCGGCATTGACAATGAGCTGGTAGCCGCTCATGCGGCCGTGATCGGGGAGGGTGTCGGGGTAGACGTCGATCAGCTTCACCACCCAGTCGGCATCGGTCCCGGTGGTCGACGCGAAGAGCCGGGCCACGACGTTGCCGGCGACGGTCAGGTCCCCGGTGAGCGGCTCGGACTGCCAGGTGAGCACATCGGGACGGTTGTCCACGAAGCGCTGGTCCTGCACCAGCCAGGTGCGCCACCCGCTGCCGTCGTCGGGGCGGGGGATGTACGGCACCGGGTGCGCGGGGTCGGCGATGTAGCCGTCGAACTGTGCGGTGTGCTCCTGACCGAGGCGCTGCCGCGTCAGGGGAGTGCCGTCGCCGGCCGGCGGCGGATCGAAGGAGAGCCTGCCGCCTTCCCGCAGGTAGAGGTTCCGCGCAACCACGTTGCGGGGCGGCCATGCATCGAAGGTGTGCCAGCGATTCTCTCCGGTCGCGAAGGCCCACGCCTCCGGGAACTTTCCGTCACCCTTGTCATGCAGGTAGTACGCGAACCAGGGCCGCGCGATCTCGGCCCGGAAGTACTCAGCGGTGTTGCTCTCGAGCGGAATCGGACCGATCGAGTCGCCGCGCGGCTGCGCCCATCCGCCGTGGGACCAGGGCCCGAGTACGATCCGGTTGAGGCCGCCGGTGTCGGCCTGTTCGACGGTGCGATAGGCGAGTTCGGCCCCGAGGATGTCCTCCTCGTCCCACCAGCCACCGACGAAGAGCGTCGGCACCTCGGGCCTGACGAGCACATGCTGCAGCGCCCGCGCCTTCCAGTAGCCGTCATAGGCGGGATGCGCGATGAAGCCGGCCCAGGACGGCGCGGCGGAGACGCCGGTCGCCCTGGCGAGCGAGTCGAGGGTCGGGAATCGCAGATAAAAGGCAAACTGGTCGTCGTCCGACGGGGAAAGCCCCTGCCCGGTCTCGATGTAGGCGGCGAATGCCACGCCCTGGGTCTGGCGGAAGGCGCCCTGATGGAAGAAATCGTCGCCGAGCCAGACGTCGGCCACCGGTGCCTGGGGGGAGATCGCCCTCAGGGCGGGGTGGGCGCCCACGCCGGCGAGGGCGGCGAGCCAGCCGCGGTAGGAGATCCCCATCACGCCGACCCGGCCGTTGTTGTCAGGCAGGTGCTTCACCAGCCAGTCGATGGTATCCCACGCATCGGTGGATTCGTCGGCGCCGCCGGGGTTCTGGGGGCGCATCATGACGAAGCTGCCGCCGGAGCCGAAGCGTCCGCGGATATCCTCGTCCACGAAGATGTAGCCATCCCGCGCCAGCTCCCGGTACGCCAGGGGCGGTTCCGCTGTCCTGAACTCGCGCGCGGCGCTGAAGGGGGTGCGGACCAGGATGATCGGCAAGGGGCGGTCGGCATGCTGCGGAATCAGCGCCACGGCGAAGTGCGTCGTGCCATCCCGCATCGGAATGGTGAGCTCGCGGCGCTCGTACTCCGCGGGGCTCTGGGGCAGGGCTGGTGCGGCAGCCGCGAGCGTGAGGGCGGACAGCAGGCCGATCGTGAGACGCACGGAACCTCCAGAGGGAAAGGCCGGATCCGGTCGTCACGCGCGCGACGGATCGGGAGAGGAAGAATAGGATTCTCACGCGCGGGTGAACAGGATCGGGGGCGTGGCGCGGGCTCCGGGCTTGCCCAGCCGTGCATCACCGCTCGCTTGCGGCGGCATCGATCCGCTTACAGCTTACCCGGGCGCCGTGCCAGCACGACGCGCCTTCGTCCCTCACCCTGTGTCACCCCCCTCTGCACCGAGGTGCTTCCATGTTCGCCCCACTCAACAGCCGTTACCTGCCGACGGCCCAGAGCGCGCTCCGTATTGTCGCAGGCTCGGCCTACTTCTCCCACGGCGCCTCGAAGCTCTTCGGCTGGTTCGGCGGCATGGGGCCCAACGGCGGGACCGTCGAGCTCATGAGCCGATGGGGTGCCGCCGGCGTCATCGAGGTGGTGTGCGGGGCGTGTCTCATTCTGGGTGTTGCCACCCGGCTGGCGGCCTTCATCGCCTCCGGCGAGATGGCGGTCGCCTACTTCTGGATTCACACCGGCGGGAGCGGACAGATCTGGTGGTGGCAGAACCACGGGGAGCTGGTGATGCTGTACAGCTTCATCTGGCTCGTCTTCGCGGCCTGGGGCGCCGGCCCGATCAGCGTTGACGCGATGCTCTCGCGCGGCAAGAGCGCCACCTGACAATCATGCTCGCGTCCACACTGCAAGGGAGGGAATGGGTGCGTCGTGCCGTGACCGTGGCACTCCTGCTGATCGCTGGTGCCTGCCGTCCGGCCGCGGGGCCGGGTGCGTATCTCTTTCTCTGGGCGGGCGACTCCGCCAGCAAGGCGAGCGACTTCCTCGCGGTCATCGACGCCGATCCATCCTCGCCCAGATACGGCAGCGTGGTCGCCTCGCTTCCGACCGGGATGGCCGGGACCCATCCGCATCACACCGAAGCCGAGATGCCGGCGGATGGGCATCTCCTGGCGAACGGGTTTCATGCCGGGCGCACCTGGCTCTTCGATCTCACCGAGCCGCGGCAGCCGAAGATCCTCACCTCGTTCGGCGATCTCGCGGGGTTCAGTCACCCGCACACCTTTGTGCGGCTGGCCAGCGGGCATGTCCTCGCGACCTTCCAGTACAAAGCCGACTCGGCCGCGATGATGGCCGCCGCGGGGCCGCAGGGAATGGCGATGGATGGGGAGCACCTCACCGGCGGACTGGTGGAGATGGACGAGCGCGGCACGGTCCTCCGGAGCGGGAGTGCAGTGGACACGGCGATCACTGACCGGTGGATCTTCCCCTACAGCGTCCTGCCGATGCCGGCCGCCGATCGGGCCGTGTCCACCACCACCGACATGGATCACGCCGACACCATCGCGACCTCCCAATGGGTGCAGTTCTGGCGGCTCTCCGATCTCACGCTCCTCAAGAGCATCGCGCTCCCGCCCGGGCCGCGTGGCGACGAACAGCAGCTCACCGGTGAGCCGCATCTCCTCCCCGATGGGCGGAGCGTCTACATCCACACCTTTTCCTGCGGTCTCTACCTGGTGCGCGGCGCGGACAGCGCGGCACCAGCGGCGAGCTTCGTGCGGAATTTCGAGGGGAAGGGTTGCGGTGTCCCGATCCTGACCGGCCACTTCTGGCTGCAGCCGGTGCCGGATGCCCATGCGCTGGTGGCGCTCGACATTACCGATCCCGAGCATCCGAAGGAGACCTCCACGCTCGGTCTCGGCGCCGACGAGCGGCCGCACTGGATCGCCATCGATGCGACCGGCAGGCGGGTGGTGCTGAATTCGGGCGCGCGGGGTGGCGGCAACCGGCTCTTCGTCATCAACTTCGACCCGGCCAGCGGCCAGCTCTCCTTCGACGAGCGCTTCCGCGACCCCGGCAGCGACCGCCCCGGAATCCACCTGTCGGCCAGGAGCTGGCCGCACGGATTCACCGGCTCGGCGGTGCCGCACGGCACGGTGTTCTCGCGTTGATGAGTCGAGCCACCGGAGCGGCATGCCGGGGCGATCAGCCTCGCCGCTTCGGGCCACCGCCGACACGGGCCCCCGGCGGTTCCCCGGGATTTTCCCTTCCGTCATGGATACTCCGTCCCCTGGCACGCTTCCATTGCGGCGCATGCATATGCAGCGTGCGGCGTGCTGCGTGACGCAGGCTGGCACCGTCCGCGGTCCTCGGGTAGGTTCTCCCCTGCAGCCGCATCACGCGGGCGATGCGTGGACCACAGGCGACAGGAGGAGTATCCGGTGACCGTCGAGATTCGCATCCTTGGACCAGCCGAAGGCGGGGTGCTCCGCAAAGTGGCGGCGGGCGTGTTCGATCAGGAGGTCGATCCCGCGCTCACGGAGCAGTTTCTCCGCGATCCCCGGCATCATCTCGCGGTCGCGGTGGACGGGGGGACGGTCGTCGGCTTCGCCTCGGGAGTGCACTACATCCACCCGGACAAGCCGGCGGAACTCTGGATCAACGAGGTCGGCGTGGCGCCCGCCTACCGCCGGCAGGGACTCGCGCAGCAACTGCTCACCCGCCTCTTCCAGCACGGCCACAGCCTCGGCTGCCGCGAGGGATGGGTGCTCACCAGCCCCGCGAACCAGGGCGCCATGCGACTGTACGAGGCCGTCGGTGGCCGCCGCCTCAGCGATCCGCCGGCGATGTTCACCTTCAAGCTGCCCGGGAGCGCGTCCGCATAGCCGGCGCGTTCCCGCGTCGGCCCGCCCGGCGCCCTCGCCGTGGCGGCCTCCGGATGTCTCGGCCTTCCCGTCCGCCCCCTTCCCCAGGGAATCAGCGCATGAACGCCACTCCCCCCGCGAGCCCGATGCCGCCTCAGGACTCCGCCTACATCGCGGCCCTGTGGGAGCACCCCAGGCTCTGCGTCGCGATCTTCGGTATCCAGCTCATCACCGGCGAAGGCCAGCGGCTGTACGATGCATCGGGCATCAGCGAGGAGATTCAGGCTTCGCTCGGCGCGGCGCCCGGTCACCTCTGCACGGTCCCCTGCCAGACCGAGACGGCCCGGCTGCTCCTTCAGTACTGGGAGAGTGCGGAAGCGCTGCATGCCTGGTCGCGGGTGGCGCCGCATACGCGATGGTGGAAGTGGCTGGTGGACCATCGAGGGAAAGGCGTCGGCTTCCATCACGAGATCTACACCGTCTCGGGCGCGGAGGCGATCTACGAGGTGGGGACGCGGCCGATCGGGCCGGCGACATTCTGCCGGCTCGAGGCGGTGCGGAGTGGTGAGGGCCGCTCGCGCGAGCGGCTCAAGCGCTTCGGTCAGGGGCCAGGGGAGAGTGAGAAGGCTGGGGCCTGACCGGCGGCTGGCTAGTGCACCATCACGAAGTTCAACTTGGCCGGCTCGGGGGTGCCGTCGCCGTCGAAGTCATAGACGCCATCGAACCCATCGAGCCGGAGACTGCCGCCGCTCAGCGCGACGTCGGCGCCCTGCCCGGCGATGCGGAAGAGGTCACCGTCGACCTCCCACCCCGATGTCACGCACCGCGGGCGATGACCACACTCCTGTTCGCCTGCTCCCTCGCCTCCTCGCTTTCGAGGTATCCGTGCTGCTCCCCTTCTCATCGCTGATCGCGCTCCCGGCGCTGCTCCTTGCCTCGCCGGTATCCCCTCGCGCCACGCCCAGGACGGTGGATCTCGAAGCGGTCGCGGCGCTCGTCGAGCGGGTGGTCCCCGGCCGCCGCGGTGATTTCCGGCTCGAGGTGATCCCGTCCGCTGGAGGGCGCGACGTCTTCGAGGTGGAGAGCCGGGGCCGGCGGATCGTGCTGCGCGGATCGACTGGCGTGGCGCTCGCCTCCGCCCTCGACTGGTACCTCGAGCACGTCGCCCGGACGACGGTCGGCATTCCGCTCCACCCGATCCACCTCCCGGCGCGCCTTCCGGTGGTCGCCTCGAAATACCGGGCCGAGACGCCCTACCGGCTCCGCTACTTCTTCAACTACTGCACCTTCTCCTACAGCATGGCGTGGTGGGACTGGAGCGACTGGGAGAAGATGATCGACTGGATGGCGCTCAAGGGCATCAACATGCCCCTCGCCGCCACCGGTCAGGAGGGAACCTGGCGCCTCGTGCTGCGCGATCTCGGCTTCACCGACCTGCAGATCGGCGAGTTCCTGGTCGGTCCGGCATATCTGCCGTGGGGATGGATGGGCAACATCGACGGGCTCGGCGGTCCGCTGCCCGGCACCTGGATCGACAGCCATATCGCACTCGAGCGCCGGATCCTCGCCCGCGAGCGGGCGCTGGGCATGACGCCGGTGCTGCAGGGATTCACCGGCCACGTCCCCGCCTCGATCACCCAGGTCTTTCCCGCGGCGAAGATCCACCAGACCGGCGACTGGTCGGCGGGATTCCCGGGGACCTGGTTTCTCGATCCGCTCGACCCGCTCTTCCAGCGCATCGGCCGCCGGTTCATCGAACGCCAGGCCGAGCTGTTCGGCACCGATCACTACTATGCGGCCGACAGCTTCAATGAGATCGACCCGCCGTCGAACGACTCCACCTTCCTCGCCGGGATGGGCCGGGCGGTCTATCAGTCGATGCAGGCCGCCGACAGCGCCTCCATCTGGGTGCTGCAGGGGTGGTTCCTCTACTACCAGGCGAAGTTCTGGCAGGAGCCGCAGGCGCGGGCGCTTCTCGGCGCGGTGCCTGACGACCGGATGGTGGTGCTCGACCTCTGGGGCGACCGTCACCCGGTCTGGAACCAGCGCCAGGCGTTCTACGGCAAGCCATGGATCTGGAATGTGCTCTACAACTTCGGCGGCAAGGTCACGCTCAACGGCGACCTGCCGAAGATCGCCGCCAACCTGAGCGACGTGCTGCGGAGTCCCGACAAGGGGCGCCTCACCGGACTCGGCATGATGATGGAGGGCCTCGGCAACAACCCGATCGTGCCCGACTTCGTGATGGACATGACCTGGCGCACCGCGGTCCCCGACCTGAGCCAGTGGACGGAGGACTACGTCGTGCGCCGGTACGGAGTCGCCAATGCGTCCGCGTGGGCCGCGTGGCGGACCCTGCTCGCGACCGCGTACCGGTCGCCGGCGCAGACCGGCACCTTCCTGGCCGAGCGGCCGGGGTTCTATCAGGCGAAGGTGGCGTACCGGAGCGAGCCGCTGCCGCCGTACGACAACCGTCAGCTCGCCGTGGCGCTCGATTCCCTGCTCGCTGCCGCGCCCGAGCTCGGCCAGAGCGATGCCTATCGGTACGACGTAGTGAATCTCACTCGCCAGCTCCTCGGTCAGCTCGGGCTGCCGAAGGTGAATGCGGTCGAGGCCGCATACACGGCGCGGGACTCGGTGGCGCTCCGTCAGGCGGAATCGGGGGTGCTCGCGCTGCTGCAGGATCTCGATGAGCTGGTCGGGACCCGAGAGGAGTTCCTGCTTGGTCGCTGGATCGAATCGGCGCGGCGCTGGGGCACCACCGACGCGGAGCGGAACCTGTACGAGTGGAATGCCCGGAACCTCATCACCCTCTGGGGCCGGAAGTGCACGGAGGGGCAGGGGGACGACCTGAATCTCTACGCCTTCAAGGAGTGGCAGGGCATGTTCAGCGGGTACTTCCGGCCCCGCTGGCGGGCGTTCTTCGAGCGGCTCAACCGCTCTCTCGCCGAGGGGACGGCCTTCGACCGGGCGCCGTTCGCGGCCGAGTCGTGCGAGTGGGAACAGGCCTGGTCGGAGGGGCACGACAGCTTCCGCACGACGGCGCAGGGTGACCCGATCGCGGTCAGCCGGCGGCTGTTCGAGCAGTACCGGGGGGAGATCGAGCGGGAGCTGCGGTAGGGGGAAGCCGTCCGCCCCGGGGGGCATGGAGGAATGGCCGATCCCGGGTAGATTCCCTCCCTTCGCCGGCCGTTCCCGTTCCCCGTTTCCAGCCGCTTTTCATGCATCACGAAACCGCCTCGTGGCACAGCCCGCTGCTCGGGCGCACCATGGCCCTGCAGGTGATCGGCCACGCCGGGGCCCGGGTGCTCGTGTTTCCCACGAGCATGGGCACCCACTCGGAGTGGCCGGACCGTCGCATGCACCTGGTGCTCCAGGACCATATCGACAACGGCTGGATCCAGCTCTACTGTCTCGATCAGCCCCACCAGGAGAACTGGGGCAACGAGGAGGTGGGACAGGGCCACCGGGCGTGGACCCACGTGCAGTACTATCGCTACGTCCAGGAGGAGGTGCTCCCCTTCACGGCGTGGAAGAACCCCAACCCCTTCGTCATCGCGACCGGTGCCAGTCTCGGCGCGAGCCACGCCATGACGTTCGGACTCAAGTATCCCGGATCGGTGGGGCGCATCCTCGGGATGAGCGGGCTGTACGACATCACCAGGATGATCGGCGGCTATTCCGACGAGAACGTCTACGCGGTGAACCCGATGGCGTTCATGCGCAACGAGCACGACCCCGGGCGCCTCGACGCCTTCCGCCGGCAGGACATCATCATGGCGATCGGCCGAGAGGACCCGATGTACCGGAACAATGCCGACTTCTCCAGCCTCCTGTGGAACAAGGGGATCGGCAACGCGCTGAGGGTCTGGGATGGCAACGCGCACGACTGGCCGTACTGGGAGAAGATGGTCCGGATCTACCTGCGAGGGCATGACTGATGACAAAGCGAGTGGGCCTGCTGGTCGGCCGGGAGTGGTCCTTTCCGCCGGCGTTCATCGATGAGGTGAACCGCCGGGACGAAGGCGTGGTGGCGGAGTTCGTCTCGATCGGCGCGGTCGCGATGGACCAGCCCTGTCCCTACGACGTGATCGTCGACCGGATCTCCCACGAGGTCCCGTTCTACCGCACCTACCTCAAGCAGTGCGTGCTCGAGGGCGTCGCGGTGGTGAACAACCCCTTCATGTGGACCGCCGACGACAAGCTCTTCGGCGCGGCGCTGATCACCAAGCTCGGCGTCGTCAGCCCGAAGACCGTCGTGCTCCCCAACAAGGAGTACATCAAGGGCATCGTGCCGCACGAGAGCCTGCGCAACATGCAATTGGTGGACTGGGAAGGGGTGGTCCGGGAGATCGGGCTTCCCTGCATCCTCAAGGACGCCCACGGCGGCGGCTGGCGCGACGTCTACGTCTGCCGCTCGTTCGAGGAGCTGATCGCCAACTACGATGAGTCGGGGCTGCTCACGATGATCGTGCAGGAGTTCATCCACTTCGAGCAGTTCGTGCGCTGCATGTGCCTGGGCCAGGAAGAGATCCTGGTGATGCATTACGATCCCAGGCAGCGCTGCTACATCGTCGACCAGGACTATCTCACCCCCGCGCTGCACGAGCGGGTGGTGCGCGACTGCCGCACGATCGTGAAGGCGCTCGGCTACGACATGAATTCGATCGAGTTCGCGATCCGGGACGGCGTCCCCTACGCGATCGACTTCATGAACCCCGCGCCTGACATGGACATCTACTCCCTCACGCAGCCCTACTTCGACTGGGTCGTCACCCACATGGCCGACATGGTCATCCGGCTCGCCAAGGGCGGCCGGCGCCAGGTGGCGCAGGCGGGATGGGCGGCGCTCTTCGCCTCCTCGCGCCGGCCATGAACCGCGCGATCGGGGTCTACCACGACCTCCTCGCCGAGGGCGATGTCGCTCAGGCCTCGCACGTGATGCTGGAGGACCAGCTCCGCCGGCGGCAGATGGTCTTCGGCGACCGGCCGCTCTGCACGGTGCTCCGGCCCCGCTTCTTCACGCCGGAGCAGGTGCGCACGCTCGCCAGCCGCATCCACCGGCTCATGGGGGCGTTCACGCGCGCGCATGAGGTGGCGATGACCGATACCGCGCTCCGCGCACAGTTCCGGCTCGCCGACTGGGAGGAGCCGCTGGTGCTCGCCGATCCCGGGTACCGGAGTCCGAGTCCGCATGGCCGGCTCGACTGCTTCCAGGTGGACGAGACCGGCGTCCTCGCGCTGACCGAATACAACGCCGAGACGCCGGCGGGCGCCGGATTCAACGACCTGCTGACCGAGTCGTTCGCGGTGATCCCGGTGATGCGGGCGTTCCGGCAGCGGTACGACGTGCGCCCGATCCCGGCCCGGCCCGGCGTCGCCACGGTGCTGCTGGATGCGTGGAAGGAGTTCTCCGGCCGGTGGCAGGGGCCCAGGATCGCGATCGTGGACTGGGACGACGTGCCGACCCGGATCGAGTTCGAGATCTTCCAGGCCTATTTCCAGTCGCTGGGCCTCGAGCACGGTGATCGTCGATCCGCGGACGATGGAATATCGCGGCGGGAAGCTGTACGGCGGCGGGGCGCCGGTGGACCTGATCTACAAGCGGGTGCTGATCAACGAACTGATCGAGCGGGAAGGGGTCGATCACGCCATCGTGCGGGCGGTGCGCGACCGCGCGGTCTGCATGGTCAATCCGTTCCGCTGCAAGCTGCTGCACAAGAAGGCCAGCCTCGCCGTGCTTTCCGACGAGCGGAACGCCGCGCTCTTCTCGGCCGACCAGCAGGCGGCCATCGCGGAGTTCATCCCCTGGACCCGGCTGGTCGAGCCGCGGCATACCATCCTGCGCGGGGCACGGGTGGATCTGCTGCCGTTCATCGAGGCCAATCGGGAACGGCTGGTCCTCAAGCCGAACGACGACTACGGCGGGGCGGGGGTGGTGCTCGGCTGGACGGTGTCCGCCGAGGAGTGGCGCAGCGCGCTGGCACGGGCGCTGGCCGAGCCGTACATCGTGCAGGAGCGGGTCGTGGTGCCCGCCGAACCATTTCCCAGCGTGGTGGACGGAGTGCTGCACGTGGTGGACCGGATGCTGGACACCGCGCCCTTCGTCCTGGGCGGCTCCGTGGTGGACGGCTGCCTGACTCGGCTCTCCACTGCCGCGCTGCTCAACGTGACGGCCGGCGGCGGGAGCACGGTGCCCTGCTTCATCGTGGAGCCGAGGGCCGGGTGATTGAGGGAAGAGGGAAGAGGGAAGAGGAACTCCCTCCCGCTTCCCTCTTCCCCCTTCCCTCTTCCCTCAGATACTTACGCAGCCCTAACCCCCAGGCCCCCTGATGAAGCCACCCAGCCTGACGATCGGCGTCGAAGAAGAGTACCAGATCATCGACCCCGAGACCCGTGAACTCCGCTCCTACATCACCGAGATCCTCAAGGAGGATTCGCTGGTGCTCGGTGAGGTCAAGCCGGAGCTGCACCAGTCGATGGTCGAGGTCGGGACCAAGGTCTGCCACCACCCCGCCGAGGTGCGCGAGCGAGCTGGTCCGGCTCCGCCGGCTGGTGATGGATCTCGCGGCCAAGCAGGGACTCAAGGTGCTCGCGGCGGGGAGTCATCCCTTCTCCTCGTGGCTGGAGCAGAAGATCACGCCGCTCGACCGCTACATCGGGGTCAAGGAGGACCTGCAGGAGCTGGCGCAGCGGCTGCTGATCTTCGGCACCCACGTCCACATCGGGATCGAGGACCGGGAGTTCCTCATCGACGCGATGAACGTCTCGCGCTACCTGCTGCCGCACGTGCTGCTGCTCTCCACCAGCTCGCCGTTCTGGATGGGCCGGCAGACCGGGCTCAAGAGTTACCGGAGCATCGTCTTCCGCGACTTCCCCCGGACCGGCATTCCGCGGACGCTGCACTCCTGGTCGGAGTTCGAGCAGCTCGTCAGCACGATGGTCGGCACCAACTGCATTCCGAACGCCTCGAAGATCTGGTGGGACGTCCGCCCGAGCTGGAGCTATCCGACGCTCGAATTCCGCATCTGCGACGTCTGCACCCGGGTGGACGAGGCGGTCTGCATCGCCGCGATCTTCCAGGCCATCATCTACAAGCTGTGGAAGCTGCGCCGCGACAACCTCACGTTCCGGGTCTACCCGGCGGCACTGATCGACGAGAACAAGTGGCGCGCCATCCGCTACGGCCTCGACGGCAAGCTGATCGACTTCGGCAAGAACGAGGAGCGCCCGGCCCGCGAGCTCATCCGCGAGATGATCGAGTGGTTCCTCGGCGACGTGCTCGACGAGCTGGGGACCCGGAAGGAGGTCGAGTACGCCTATACCATCTTCGACCAGGGGACCAGTGCCGACCGGCAGATCGCGACCTTCAAGCGGACCGGGGACATGCGGGCGGTCGTGGACCAGCTGGTCCGGGAGACGGCGGAAGGGGTGGTGTAGGGCCCTGACTGACTACCTTTGTAGCACGAGTATTGCTGCTCGGGTTCGGCGGTGGGCCCTCGATCGCGGGCTCGGAACCCTGAACTCGGAACCTGGAACCCGGAACTGATGTCCAACCGCCCTGTCATCGGCATCACCACCCAGACGCTGCACGCCATCGACGGGATTCCGGCCGCACTGCCGGAGTCCTGGGTGATGAACCAGCGGTACTTCCTCGCGGCCACTATCGTGGGCGGGGTGCCGTGGATGATTCCGCTGCTCGATGACGACGAAGACACCTTGCGGGAGATCTACGACCGGCTGGACGGGTTGCTGATGCCCGGCGGCGTGGACATGGACCCGGCGACCTTCGGTGAGGCGCGGCACCCCAAGCTCGGCGCCGTCGACCCCGCCCGGGACCGGGTGGAGCTGCAGCTCACCCGCTGGGCGATCGAGGACCGCAAGCCGATGCTCGGCCTCTGCCGCGGGATCCAGGTGATGAATGTGGCGCTCGGCGGGACCCTCTACCAGGACCTCGCGGCCCAGGTGCCGGAGGCGATCAAGCACGACTACTTCCCCACCGCGGGCTTCGAACGGGATCACCTCGCGCACGAGGTGTCGCTGGCCAAGGGGAGCCGCCTGCTGGCGCTGATGGAGAAGCCCAAGCTGCTGGTGAACAGCATGCACCACCAGGGCATCAAGCAGCTCGCGCCCGAGCTGGTGCCGGCCGCGGTCGCGCCGGACGGCCTGGTCGAGGCGATCGAGCGCGACGGCGACCACTTCATGGTCGGGGTACAGTGGCACCCGGAGATGTTCGAGATGACCGATCCCCACACCCGGCATCTCTTCCGCGCCTTCATCGCCGCCGCCCGGAAGTACCACCGGCACTGACCCCGGCCCGGCCTCAGGCCGGGTCGGCGTGTTCCGTCACGAATCCCATCCGGCTTGCCAGCTCCGCCATGCCCGCATCGTTCACGTCCCCCGAGCGCCAGATCCGGTAGAAGAGGGACTGTGCCTCGAAGGGGACCGCCTGACCGAGCTGCTCCAGCATGAGCAGCAGGTCGATGACATCCTGGCGTGTCTGCTCGCTCCGGTCCAGGTGCAGCTCCCCGACGTGCCGCATCAGCGCCCTCCGCACCACCGGACGGAGCCGGTCGCCCCGATCGACCGCGGCTCGCTCCGCGGCGGAGAGCAGCCGCGCGATGGCCTCGCCCCGCAGCATCGCGGCCACCGCGACCCGCTGGCGCTCGGGAAAGTCGGCGAGCGGGAGCGCCACGGGTGAGTCGAGCAGCGGCGAGCGAACCGTCGCCAGCACCGCGAGTCCGGTCCGTTCCAGCGACACGGACAGGTGGTACGCTCGTCCGGTGCGGAGGTTCGAAAGCCTGAGGTCCTCGTCCCGGCCCTCGAGCGACCAGGTCGCGCTGGTCGCCGCCTCCGGAGCCATCCGGCGCGCGCCGGCGAGGCCCGCGGCGATGCGCGCCGGCGGCGGCTGATGCGGCCGGGCCCGCAGGAGGTAGATGTCCCGGCCGGTGCCGAGCGCGGGCGTGTTGCTCTCCGCGGGGGCCAGCCGTCGCGTGAAGCCTTCCTCCAGCATGTGGGCTTCATCCCCGCCCAGCCCGATGACCCACGCGGCGTAACGGAGCACCTGCAGCGGCTCCAGCCCGCCGATGTCGTCGAAGAACCAGGCGCAACTGGTGAGGGTCCGCAGCGCACCCCGCTCCATCTCCAGCAGCTCTCCCGCACGGACCAGCGCCGCCGGTGACAGGTCCGGCTTCGCGGCGCCACGCACATATGCCCGCACCGCCTCCGCGCCGGCGCCGATCACGCCGCCGTAACCGGCCAGCGCCGCGCCGGTATCCTGCAGCAGGGCGGGGGCATCCCGGTCGAAGAGGGCATGGCAGGTCTCCGTCAGCCAGCTCACGGCGTCGCGGAGCGGAGTGCGCCAGCGCTGGTTGGTGGGCGGGTCATGGGCCATGCGGCAGCCGCAGTCGCTCCGCCACCGCTCCACCCCGTGGGTGCAGCTCCACGCGCTCGGCGCCACCAGCCGCACCTCCTGCTGGGCGCCGTGCCTGGCAAGGAAGGAGGCGAAATTCTCGATGGTGGCGCCGGGCTCGCTGCGCACCCGCTCCAGGGTCATCGCCAGCGCCATCTCGCCAAAGTGATGGTGATGCCCGTAGGTCTCGCCATCGGTGGCGACGGAGATCAGCGCCGGCGGTTCGTCCTCGTCGGGTGTGGCGAGGAGGCGTGAGGACCAGCTCAGTGCGTCGCGCACCAGCGGCCCGAAGGCCACGTCGTGGCTGATAGGCCCGTCGTAGACGAACACCGCGATGGAGCGGCCGGAGAGGGTGCGCACCAGACCGGGCAGGCCGCGCGCGGGGACGGGATCCACCTGGTGCGGTGCGAGAATGGTGAACTGGATTCCCTCGAGCGCCAGCACATCGAGTGTCTCCTCATCCACCGCCGTTTCGGGGAGCCACATCCCTTCCGGGTCGCGCCCGAAGCGCCGGCGGAAATCCTCGATGCCCCAGCGGACCTCGGTGACCTTCTCGCGCCGGGTGGAGAGGGGAAGGATGGCGTGGTGGTACGGCATCGCGATGGCATTGCCATGCCCCAGCCGCTCCCGGCTCAGGCGATCGGCATCGAGCACCGCCTGATAGGTGTCGGGGGCGGCGCGCTCCAGCCATTCAAGCAGCGTCGGCCCGAAGTTGAAGCTCACCCACTCGTACAGGTTGATGATCCGCGCGATGCGCCCGCCGGGCCCCGGGAGTCGCGCGGCGGCGACCGCCCGGTAGCACTCCTGCTCGATCCGGTCGTTCCAGTCGTGCGCCGGCGCGGCCGATGGCTCGGCCTCGACCTCGTCGAGCCAGGGATCCTCGCGGGGCGGCTGATAGAAATGGCCGTGAATGACGATCGAGCGCGGGAGGGTCATCGGGCGGAGATCGGCTCTACTCGCCCGTCGAGCCGAGCAGGTCGTGCGGGGTGGTGCGCATCGCCGTCCATGCGGGCACCGCCGCGCCGGCGAGGGTTACCGTGAGCAGCACGATGGCGTAGGGGAACAGCACGTCGCGGTCCCAGGGTGCCAGGCCGGTGATCAGGTCCGGCAGCGCGCTCCACAGGGCCGGGCCGAACCAGAGTCCCAGCGCGAGGCCACCGAGCCCGACGGCCGCGGCGCGGAGCAGGATGATGGAGAGGAGCTGCCGCCGCCGGGCGCCCACGGCGCGACGCAGTCCGAACTCGGGCCAGGACGACCGGACCCAGATGCGCATCAGGGCGAAGAGGCCGGTGGCCGCGATGGCGAGCATGGCCCATCCCTGATACCGGAGCGCGTCACCGAACCAGGCGAGGGGCGCCAGCTCGGCCGCGAACAGCGCCGATTCCGGCAGTACTCCCGTCGCGCGGACGCGCGTGCCGATCGCCTCGGAGACGAGCCGCCGGGTCGCCGCCGGCGGCAGCCCGGTCACCGGTGGCCGGAGCAACAGATCCACGCTGCGCGCGGGATGCTGCAGGATGCTGAGGTAGATCGCGTACGTCGGCAACGTGCCGCCGCCGAAGCCGGCCGGTGCCACGTCGTCCACGACGCCCACGACGGTGTACCAGTCGTCGGGGTCATCCGCCACCTGGAGAGACCGGCCCAGCGCCTCGCCGGACTGGAAGTGGTCCCGCGCCAGGGAGCGGCTCACCACGGCGACCTTCTCGCGGCCCCAGCGATCGGCGCTGGTGATGCCGCGACCCTCGAGCAGCGGGATCCCGAGCGCCAGGAAGCTGTCCGCGCTGACGAACTGGTGCACCACCGTCGGCTTGCGCCACCGGATCGGAAGGCCACCCTCGGAGCAGTCGCCGCAGTCGGTGGTCGCGTGGGCGATGGTGCCGAGCCCGGTGATCGTGCCGGCGCTTGTCAGGCTCACCGTGCCGAGTTCCGGGTGGCGGCCGAGCTGGGCGAGGATCTCCTCGTAGTCCCGGGCGCGGGTGGCGAGGTCCCCGGCGGGAGCGTCGAGCTGGAACACCGGATCCTGCCGGGTGGCGGGAGCGGGCGCCCGGTCGGTGTGCCGGGTGAGCAGCGCGCC
This sequence comes from uncultured Gemmatimonadales bacterium, assembly GCA_963817435.1. GTDB lineage: Bacteria > Gemmatimonadota > Gemmatimonadetes > Gemmatimonadales > GWC2-71-9 > JADJOM01. The sequence continues at coordinate 198,499 of CAWFNY010000002.1, read as the reverse complement.
GGTCGTGAGCACGATGAGGCTCAGGCCGAGCTGCAGCAGGGTGGGTCCGAAGAGGGCGAGTGGCTTCGCCTCGTCCTCACCGATCCGCTCCCGCCGCGCGAACACCACCGGCAGCAGCGTGCCGATGAGGACCAGAAGCGCCACGGCAGCCACGGCCGCCAGCGCGGTCCCCCCTCCGCCAGGCGCGACGGCACCGGGCCAGGTGCGCGTCGCGACGGACGTCGCCAGGAGGCCCGGTGTGCCGCCGGCCAGGATCACCGTGGCGCTGAGGGCCAGACCCTCGACCAGCGCCGCCGCGGTCAGCGCCCGGCGTGAGGCGCCCACCGCGCGGCGGACGGCGACCTCCCCCTCGCGTGAGAGGGCCCGCGCGCCGGAGAGGGTGAGCAGCGAAACCGCCGCGATGACCAGCGTCGCGGCGGCAGAGATGAGCAGCAGATTGAAGAAGAAGCTGACGGCACCGGACTGGATGTCGGCCGGGCTCCTGGTCGCGGTGATCCAGGGAAGTCCCAGGCCGCCTCCCCGAATGGTGGCGAAGCCGAGCCGGGTCGCGAGGCCGCGCTCGCGGAAGGTGGCAAGCGCCGCGACCGGCAGCACCGCGGCGAGCGCCGCCGCGGCGGTGACCGCGAGCAGGATCGCGGTGCCGCGGTACATCCGGAATCCGTCCAGGGCCGCGACCCGGGCCGCGGCGAGCCTGCGCCGCCATGGCCGCCCGCGCACCGCGTCCCGCTCCGCTGTTCCCGTCACCAGGCGCCCTCCGGGTGCCGGCTAGACCGACAGCGCACGGCTGCCTGACAAGGCCGCGCGCACGGCATCGAGCACGTTCGGGAACACGTGATCCTGAAGCCACAGCTCCTCGGTGCGGGTCTGGGCCGCCGCGAGATTGTCCGCCCCCGGCGCCAGCGCCGACAGCAGGAACTCGGCTTCGGTGCAATGCTCGGTGAAGCGCTTCACCGCGTAATCGGTCACCGCGCCGGTGGAGATGATGAACTGCCAGTCGGAGCCCATGGCGAGCAGCATCTCGCGCGCGGCCTGGGCCAGCACCGGCTGCAGCGCCGGCGAGTCGAGCGCGGCGCCCGCCTGTTCCCAGAAGCTCTCTTCGATGGCCCAGAGCCGGGGCCAGGTCCACCGGGTCTCGTCGTTGAGCCACATGCTGAAGTCACCGTTCGCGCCCCAGGAGCCCGCGGTGAGATGAATGCCGCGGCCCGAGGGCGTGTGCGCGAGGTGGTCGCGCGCGGTGACGCCGGCCACGACCGGATTGGCCTTGAGCGCGCGGTACACCTGCTCGAGGAAATCCACCCCCTCGTGCCACCAGTGCCCGAACAGCTCGGTATCGAAGGGAACGGCGATCACGTCCTCGGGCGGGCGCCGCTCGCCCGGGCTGGCCGCGACGCGTTCCGCGGCGATCCGTCCGAGCAGGCCGACGAAGTGGCGTGCGTGGGATCCGGCGCGCTCCACCGCGCGGCTGGGGTCGTAGGGCTGTTTCGCGCCGAGGTCGGAGCCCGGCGCGCTCACCCGCCAGTACTTGAGCCCGCCGGGCCAGCGGATCTTGTGGAACTCGAGATACCACTCGTCGCCGGGATACCCCTCCTGCCGGCTCCAGACCTGGCGTGAGGCGAGCGGATCGCGGATGAAGGCGGAGACTGGTGTTGCGCCGCGCGCGCCCGCCACCCGGTAGGCGCGATAGGGCGAGTTCCTGACCTCCGCCTCGTCGGCCGGTCCCCCCTCGGCGCCATACAGCTTGAAGGCGTGGCCCGCCGAGGCGAGGTGACTGTCCACGAAGAAGTACTTGAAGCCCGCGTCGGCGACGTGCTCTTCGATGCCGCGGCGCATGGGGCGGCGCGGGGCCTCGGGCAGCGGCGCCCAGGGGCCGCGGGGCCGGTAGGCGCATTCCGGAAGCCAGAGCCCATCGGGGTCGCGCCCGAAGATGCGGCGGTGTTCCGCGCGACCGAGGCCGAGCTGCAGCCGGATGCTTTCGTCCCGGGCGAGGAGCGGCAGGAACCCGTGGGTGGCCCCGCTCGAAATGAGTTCGATGCGTCCCGCCTCCTCGAGCTGCCGGAAGGCGGCGGCGAGGTTGCCGCCGGTGCTGCGGAACAGCGACCGGAGCCCGAGGAGATGGCTCTTCCAGTAGCGGGCGAGCGGGATCAGGAGTTCGTCGCCGGTCGAGGTGAGCGAGTCCTCCGATTCGTCGCAGGTCTTCAGCCGCTGCGCGAAGTACGCCTCGAGCTCGGTCGCGAAGACGGGGCTCTCGAGCTGATTGGCGAGGATCGGCGTGATGCCGATGGTGAGCGGGGTCGGGACCTCCTCCACCTTCAGCCGGCGCAGCGCCGAGAGGAGCGGGAGATAGGTGTCGATCGCCGCCTCGGAAATCCAGTCGCTGCCGTGGGGCCAGCGCCCGTGATTGAGGACGTACGGCAGGTGGCTGTGCAGCGCGAGGACGAAGTCCATGGGTTGCTCCTTCACGACACGGCCGGATTGGCGAGGATCCGGCGGTAGACCTCCATGTACTTCTCGGCCGAACGTGCCCAGCTGAAGTCCTTGGCCATGGCATTCCCCATCAGGTGTTCCCACGCCGCCGTGTCGTGGTACTGGTCCATCACGTGGCGCGAGACGCGCAGCAGATCCTCGGACGAGTACTCATCGAAGAGAAAGCCGGTGACGCCGTCCTCGATCGTGTCCGCGAGCCCGCCGACGCGGCGGGCCAGCGGGATCGCGCCGTAGCGTTCCGCGCGCAGCTGCGCGAGGCCGCAGGGCTCGTAGAGCGAGGGCATGAGGTAGATATCCGCGCCGGCCATGAGCCGGTGCTCCAGTCGCTCCGAGAAGCCGAGGTGCACGCTGATCCGGTCGGGCCAGCGGGCCTCGTACAGCTTGAGCATCGCCTCGTACTTCGGCTCGCCGGTGCCGAGGAAGATGAACTGCGCCTCGAGCATGAACAGGGTGTACTCGCCGGTGATCAGCTCGAGCCCCTTCTGGTGGGTCATCCGCGCCGTCATCGCGAAGAGCGGGATCCGGCGCCGCTGCGGCAGCCCGAAGCTCCGCTGCAGCGCCGCCTTGCAGCGCCACTTCCCGCCGAGGTTGTCCGCCGTGTAGGTCGAGGTGATGTGCGGGTCGGTCGCGGGGTTCCACTCCTCCATGTCGATCCCGTTCACGATCCCGACGAAACGGCTGCCTAACGCGATGAAGACGTCGTGGAGCCCGAAGCCGCCGACCGGCGTCCGCAGCTCATGCGCGTGAGTCGGGCTGACCGTCGTCGCGGCGTCGGCGAACTTGAGGCCGCCCTTGAGCAGGTTGAGCTTGTCGTGCCACTCGAGGTACTCGAAGGTGTAGTACTCCCACGGCAGCCCGATCTCCGGCATGCCCGCCGGGGGGAAATGCCCCTGGAAGCCCGCGTTGTGCACCGTGACCACGGTGCGGATGCCCCGCGCGAAGGGCTGGTCGCGGTGATAGGTCCGCAGGTACACCGGTGCGAGCGCGGTGTGCCAGTCGTGACAGTGCAGGATGCAGGGCGAGCGGGTGATCCTCGGCAGCAGCTCCAGCGCCGCCCGGCAGAAGAAGGCCCAGCGCTGCAGGTTGTCGGGATAGTCCATGCCCGACTCCCCGTAGAGCCCCGCCCGGTCGAAGTAGGGATGCTCGATGCAGTAGATCTTCGGCTTGCCCGGTTCGGTGGGGATGCGGAAGAGCCGCGCCTCCTCGTGCCGGGGTCCGACCTGGACGTGGAAGGGGCCGGCGACGCGCTCGAGCGCCGGCGCCGCGCTGCGGACCGAGCGGTGCAGGGGAATCACCACCGCCACCGGAATGCCGGCGGCGGCCTGGGTGGCGGAGAGGCCGGCCACCGCCTCGGCGAGGCCCCCGGTGCGCGCGAGCCAGCCGTACTCGGCGGCGAGATGGACGATGCCGACCGGCGCGCCCTCCGTCGTGCCGAGTCCTGCGTCGGTTACGCGATGTTCGCCACTTTGGCGGCCTTCAGAGCGGTGGGACACTCGACGGTGCCTCCCCTCGCATCGCGGGCGCGTAGTAGTCGTTCACATAGTCCTGCACCATGCGCCGACCACTGAAGTGCGCCCCCGATTCCATGATCGCATGCTTCATCCGCTGCAGCCACTCCACCGGGAGGCCGCGGGCGTCACGCTTGTAGTACATCGGCACGATCTGCTGCTCCAGCAGATCGTAGAGGCGCTCGCCATCGGCCTCGTCGGGGTCCTCGCCCGGCTGCACCGGCGGGATCGCCCATCCATTCAGACCCATGTAGCCCTCCGCCCACCATCCGTCCAGTGTCGAGAGCTGTGGCACCCCGTTCAGGCCGGCCTTCATCCCGCTCGTGCCGCAGGCCTCGAGGGGCACCCGCGGGACGTTGAGCCAGAGATCCACGCCCTGCACCAGCCGGTGGGCCAGGTGCATCTCGTAATCCTCGATGAAGGCCACCCGGCCCTCGAGCCGCGGATCGCGGGTGAAGGCGTACACCTGCTGCAGTACTTCCTTGCCGGGGCCGTCTTCCGGGTGCGCCTTGCCCGCGAAGATGATCTGCACCGGGCGCCACGGATTCACCAGCAGGTCGTGCAGCCGGTCGAAGTCGCTGAACAGCAGCGCCGCCCGCTTGTAGGTCGCGAAGCGCCGCGCGAAGCCGATGACCAGCGCATCGGGGCTGATCAGCGTCCCGGCGCCCACGACGTGGGCCGCTTCCTTCCAGCGCTCCGCCCAGCGGCGGCGGGCTTCCTCGCGGATGAAGGTGAGCAGGCCGCGCTTCATCTCCAGGTGCAGATCCCACAGCTCCATGTCGTCGAGCGTGAGCGCCGCATCCCAGAAGCCGGGCTGGTCCATCCGCTCCTGCCAGCCCTCGCCGAAGTGCCGGTCGAGGAGATGCATGACCTGGCTCGCCATCCAGGTCGGCAGGTGCACGCCGTTCGTCACCGAGCCGATCGGCACGTCCTCCGGCTTGAGGCTGGGCCACAGCGGCGACCAGATCTCCCGGGAGACCTCCCCATGCTTCTTCGCCACGCCGTTGACGCGTCCGGAGAGCCGGATGGCCGTCGCGGTCATGTGGAACAGCGGATGGGTGTCCTCGGGGTGGCTGCCGATGCGCAGGAATTCCGCGGCCGGAACGCCGAGTTCTTCCCAGACGGGGCCGGCGCACGCCAGCACCTGCTCGGTGTCGAAGCGGTCGTGGCCCGCGGGAACCGGGGTGTGGGTGGTGAAGACGCTTCGCGAGCGCACCTGGGTCACCGCATCGGCGTAGCTCATGCCGCTGGTGGTGAGTTCGCGCAGGCGCTCGATGAGCATGAACGCCGCGTGGCCCTCGTTCGCGTGCCAGGCGGCGGGATCGACCCCGACGGCCCGCAGCACCCGGACGCCGCCGACACCGAGAATCCACTCCTGGCGCAGGCGCATGTCCGGCCCGCCGGCGTACAGCTTGGCGGACAGATCGCGCTCGGCCTCGTCGTTCTGCTCGAGGTTGGTATCGAGGAGGTAGACCGGCACCCGGCCGACCTGCATCCGCCACGCCCCGACGTGCACCGGGCGGCCGAACGTGCTCACCACCGTCAGGTAGGGCTCGCCGCCGGGACCGGTCACCCGCTCCAGCGGCGTCGACTCGATGTCGAAGCGGACATCGCTGTCCTCCTGCCAGCCGTCGATGCGCAGCCGCTGATCGAAGTAGCCCTTCATGTAGAACAGCCCGACGCCGACCAGTGGCAGCCCCAGGTCGGAGGCCGACTTGAGGTGGTCACCGGCGAGGATGCCGAGGCCGCCCGAGTAGATAGGCACCGAGTTGTGCAGCCCGAACTCGGCGCAGAAATAGGCGACGGGCCGGGTGAGGTCGGGGTAGTGGCTCTGATACCAGGTGTTCGGGCTGTGCAGCACCCGGCTCGCGGCATCCATGACCCGGTCGTAGAGCACCAGGAAGCCGGGATCGCCCGCGCAGGCGGCGAGCCGGGCCGGATCGACCCGGCGCAGCAACTCCAGCGGATTGTGCTTGGTGAGATGCCAGAGCGGCTCGTCGACTCTGCGGAAGACGGCTCTCGCGTCGGTGGACCAGCTCCACCAGAGGTTGGTGGCCAGGGCGGCAAGGCCCTCGATTCTGGGCGGCAGATACGGGATACGGACGCGGGGTTGGCTCATTGCACTCGCAGGTGGACCGGGGCGCGGACTGGCAGGGGGGGAAGCTACTCAGAATCGGGAGGGTGCGAAACCCGCCGAGGGTGATGAACCTCTCATCGTTGCGGCAGTGCCACGGTCGCGCAGAATGCCGTCTCGTGCTGACAGGAAGGGCCCCGTCGGCAGTGCTGCCGGCGGGGCCCTCGCATGCGTGGTGCCTGGCTCGGCTAGTGCTTGAGCGGCTTGAACTTCACCCGGTGCGGCTGGTTGGCGTCCTGGCCCTTCCGCTTCTTGAAGTCGGCCGCGTACTCCTGATAATTGCCTTCGTACCAGACCACCTCGCTGTCGCCTTCGAAGGCGAGGATGTGGGTCGCGACCCGGTCCAGGAACCAGCGGTCGTGGCTGATCACCACGGCGCAGCCGGCGAAGCTCAGCAGGGCGTCCTCGAGGGCGCGGAGCACGTCGACGTCGAGATCGTTGGTCGGTTCGTCGAGCAGCAGCAGATTGCCGCCGCTCTTGAGGAGCTTGGCCATGTGGACCCGGTTCCGTTCGCCACCGGAGAGGTCCTTGACCCTCTTCTGCTGGTCGGAGCCGCGGAAGTTGAAGCCGGCGCAGTAGGCCCGTGCGTTCACCTTGCGGGTACCGAACAGCATCTCGTCCTGCCCGCCGGAGATCTCCTCGTAGGCGGTCTTGTTCCCGTCGAGGGAATCGCGGCTCTGATCCACCCACGCGATCTTGACCGTCTTGCCGATGATCAGCTCGCCGCCATCCGGCTTCTCCTGCCCCGCGATCATCCGGAACAGCGTCGTCTTGCCGGCGCCGTTGGGGCCGATGATGCCGACGATGCCGCCGCGGGGGAGCGAGAAGTTGAGGTTCTCGAACAGCAGCCGGTCGCCATAGCCCTTGCTCAGGTTCTTGGCGACGACCACCTCGTCACCCAGCCGCTCGGGGACGGGGATCAGGATCTCGACCGAGCCCTCGTTCTGCTTCTCCGATTCCGTCCGCATCTCCTCGTACCGCGCGATACGGGCCTTGCTCTTGGCGTGGCGCGCCTTGGGGCTCATCCGCACCCACTCGAGTTCGCGCGCCAGCGTCTTCTGCCGGGCCGACGCCTGCTTCTCCTCGGTGGCGAGGCGCTTCTGCTTCTGCTCGAGCCAGCTCGAGTAGTTGCCCTCCCACGGGATGCCGGCGCCGCGGTCCAGCTCCAGGATCCACTTGGCGACGTTGTCGAGGAAGTAGCGGTCGTGCGTGATGGCCACGACGGTGCCGGCAAAATTCTCGAGATACTTCTCGAGCCACGCCACCGACTCGGCGTCGAGGTGGTTGGTCGGTTCGTCGAGCAGCAGCATGTCCGGCTGCTCCAGCAGCAGCCGGCAGAGCGCCACCCGGCGCCGCTCGCCGCCGGAGAGCTTCGTCACATCGGCGTCGCCCGGCGGGAGCCGCAGCGCGTCCATCGCGATGTCGAGCTTGTGGTCCAGCTCCCAGGCGCCCAGATGATCGATCTGGTCCTGCAGCCGTCCCTGCTTCTCGAGCAGCCTGTTCATCTCGTCGTCGCTCATCGGCTCGGCGAACTTGTTCGAGATCTCGTTGAAGTCGTCGAGCAGCTTGCGCACCGCGCGGACGCCGTCCTCGACGTTGCCGCGGACGTCCTTCGCGGGGTCGAGCTGCGGCTCCTGCGGCAGATAGCCGATCCGGGTTCCCGCGAGCGGCTTCGCTTCGCCGATGAAATCGGTGTCGACTCCCGCCATGATGCGGAGGAGCGTGGACTTGCCCGCGCCGTTCGAGCCGAGGACGCCGATCTTGGCGCCGGGGTAGAACGAGAGGTAGATCCCCTTGAGGATCTCGCGGGAGGGGGGCACGACCTTTCTGAGGTCGCGCATCGTGAAGATGTATTCGCCGGCCATAGGGCGGGGAATATGGGTGGGGGCGGGTCGGGTGTGTAGGGGCGACCCTCCGCAATCGCCCCGGAAACGCGAAGAGCGCTCCGACGGGAGCGCCCTTGGTACCGCGAGAGGCCACGAGCCACGCCGGGCCGGGCCTGAGCAACACCTACTTCAGGTGCTTGCTCACCAGCTTGGTCATCTCGAACATCGAGACGGTCTTCTTGCCGCCGAACACGGTCTTCAGCGCATCGTCCGCGTTGATGTTCCGCTTGTTCTTCTTGTCCTGCAGGCCGTGCTTCTTGATGTAGCCCCACAGCTTCTTGGTGATCTCGGTGCGCGGGACGGCCTTGGAGCCGACCACTTCCGCGAGCGCCGCGCTCGGTGTCACCGGCTTCATAAACGCCGCATTCGGCTTCCGCTTGGTCTTCGCCTTCGTCGCCTTCTTCTTCGCCTTCTTCTTGGTGGCCATCGAGTGCCTCCGCTAGAGGGAAAACGTGCGATCGGCGCGTCTCGAGAGCGGCGCCGTGTCCAGCCAAAGTAAGGGGTTGCCTCCCCTTCGCAAGAGGGAAAATGGCCATTTTCCCTCTGGGAAGCATCCTCCATAGGGGCTATGTTCCTCCGGAAATCACTCGGAGCACGCTGCCATGCACCACCGCATCACGCCCCTGCTGCTCTCCGCCGCGGTGCTGATTCCCCTCGGAGGGACCCCCTCCGTACCTCCGGCGACCTGCACCCGCACCAACGGCCTCGTCCTGCCCGAGGGCTTCTGCGCCACCGTCGTGGCCTCCCGACTCGGCGGGCTCAGGCAGATCGCCGTCGCCCCGAATGGCGACATCTATGCCGCCCTGCAGGACGGGGGCGTCGTGGCGCTCCGCGATGCGAACGACGACGGCCGCGCCGATCAGACGAAGGCCGTCTTCGACGGCGGCGGCACCGGCATCGCCATCCACGACGGTGCCCTCTGGTTCGCCCAGAACGACCGCATCCTCCGCTGGGCCCTGGCCTCCGGCGAACTCGCGCCGCACGGCGCCCCCGAGGTCGTCGTCGAGGGACTGCCCACCGGCGGTCACACCGCCAAGACCTTCGCCTTCCTCGGCGCCGACACACTGATCGTCAATATCGGCTCGGCCACCAACAGTTGTCAGGTTGCCGATCGCGCCCGTCGCGCTCCCGGCCGGGACCCGTGTCCCGAGCTGGAGGAGCGCGCCGGCCTCTGGCGCTTCAGCTCCGCCAGGCTGCACCAGCGCCCGCGCGACGGCGTGCGCTACGCGACCGGGCTCCGCAACGCGATGGCGCTCGCCGTGGAGCCGGGGACCGGGAGCCTCTACGCCGCACCCCATGGGCGCGACCAGCTCGGCCAGAACTGGGGCTTCACCGACGAACAGAACGCCGAACTGCCGTCGGAGGAGTTCATGCAGGTGGACGCGGGCGATGACTTTGGCTGGCCCTACTGCTACTACGACTGGCAGCAGAAGCTGCTCGTGCTCGCGCCCGAATACGGGGGCGATGGCCGTGCGGTCGGCCGCTGCAGCACCCGGAAGAATCCGCTCATCGGCTTCCCGGGCCACTGGGCGCCGATGGCCATCGCCTTCTACAGCGGGACCCAGTTCCCCGCGAAGTACCGCGGTGGCGCGTTCATCGCCTTCCACGGCTCGTGGAACCGCGCGCCGCTGCCGCAGCAGGGGTACCGGGTGACCTTCGTGCCCTTCTCGGCGCCGGGCCGGCCGGCCGGCGAGTACCAGACCTTCGCGACCAGCGAGAAGGGCCCCACCAGTCTCCGTCCCGCCGGGCTCGCGGTCGGCCCCGATGGCTCGTTGTACATTGCAGATCAGTCGAGTGGCACCATCTGGCGGATCATGGCCCTCTAATCACCTCCACCCCTCGGAGGACCCTTGCTGAAACCGATTCTGCTTGCCGCGCTCGCCACCGGAATGCTGGCCGCGGCGCCACCCACCGTCGCGGCCCAGGACGCGAAGCCCCTCGCGGTGGGAGATGTGGCGCCGGACTTCACCCTGCCCGCGGCGACGCGCGACGGCATCCTGCCGCTGCCCGCGAAGCTGCGGGATTTCCGGGGGCAGACCGTCGTCCTCGCCTTCTTCTACAAGGCCAGGACCGGTGGCTGAACCATTCAAATGGACGCGTACCGTGATCAGTACGCGACGGTGTTCAAGGGCGGGAAGCAGGTGGTCCTCCTCGCCATCAGCGTGGATTCCCCGGCGGAGCTGGCCTCGTGGGCGAAGGATCGCAGCTACCCCTTCCGCTTCCTGAGCGACTCCGGCGGGGTCGTGGGAAAACGGTACGGGGCGTTCGAATCCGGCTACAGGACGGACAATCGGACGCTGTATGTCGTGGGTCCGGACGGACGCATCAGCTACGTGGCCGCGCCGTTCCGGGAGATCGATCCGAAGGCCTATCAGGACCTGCGGGTCGCCGTCGAGAAGGCGTCGGGTAGCTGAGCGGGCGGGCCCGGTTAACACCGCCCCCCCGCTGGCGTCTCACTCGTCACCCACCCACTGAGGACGAGGAACATGCGAAGCAGGATACTGATGGGCACGGTGCTCTGGCTCGCGCTGGCGGCTGTACCGCTCGCGGCGCAGCAGCCCGACAGCGGCAGGGCGGAGACGAAGCGGGATCGCAAGGAACTGCGGCACGATCGCCGGGACACCCGGCGGGACCGCCGGGACCTCAAGGGCGATCGCCAGGAGACCAGGCAGGACCGCCGCGATCTGCGCGAGGAGCGGCGGGAGGGTGACAGCACCGGCGTGAAGCAGCAGCGGAAGGAACTCCGCAAGGACAAGCGCGATCGCCGTCACGACCGGCGGGACCTGCGCGAGGATCGCGGCGAGAAACGGCACGACCGGCGGGACCTGCGCGAGGATCGCCGGGACGGCGAGAAACGGGACAGCACCCCGTAATCCCTCGCTTTCAGGAGCGCCTGAGGACGAACGACCCTCCGAGCCCCGCGCTCGGAGGGTCGTTGGCGTTGCCGCCGCCTCGTCAGGCCAATCGTCTCTATCGCGCCTTCCCGAGCACCCGCGCGACGGCGTTGAGGTCCGCGGGGATCGGCACCGGACGGTTGGCGTAGCGGGGAGCCGGTTCGGTCTCCTGGTGATAGGTGATCAGCGCTCCCGGGTCCTTGAGCACGTGTCCCGTGAGGATCGCGACCACCCGCTCGTCGAGGCCGATCGTGCCGCGCTCCCGGAGCTGGCGCACACCGGCGACGCTCGCGGCGCTGGCGGGCTCGCAGCCGACACCCGCCGCGTCGATGATCGCCTTGGCCTCGAGGATCTCCGCGTCGCTCACCGAGGTGACCACGCCGTTGGTCTCGCGGATCGCGTTGACCGCGCGATCCCACGACGCCGGATCCCCGATCTTGATGGCCGTCGCGATCGTGTCCGCCTTCACCGTGTGCCGGGTGGCGAACCGATCGGCGAATCCCCGCGCGAAGGGTGCCGCCCCCGCCGCCTGGACCGACGCGATGCGCGGCAGCCGGTCGATGATGCCGAGGGCCTTTGCCTCGGTGAGCGCCTTGCCGAAGGCCGCCGTGTTGCCGAGGTTCCCCGCCGGCAGCACGATCCAGTCAGGCACCTCCCAGCAGAGCTGGTGCAGCAGCTCCAGCACGATCGTCTTCTGGCCCTCGAGCCGCCAGGGATTGATCGAATTGAGCAGGTAGACGCCGAGTTCGTCGGAGGCCGCCTGCACCAGGCGGAGGCAGTCGTCGAAGTCGCCATCGACCAGCAGGGTCTTCGCGCCGTAGGCGAGCGACTGGGAGAGCTTGCCCAGCGCGACCTGTCCCGCGGGTACGAAGACCAGCACCGGGAGTCCCGCTTGCGCCCCGTAGCTGGCGAGCGCGGCCGAGGTGTTGCCCGTCGAGGCGCAGGCGACTGCCGTGGCACCGATCCGCTTCGCCTGGGTGACGCCGACCGTCATCCCGCGGTCCTTGAAGGACCCGGTCGGGTTATGGCCCTCGTGCTTCACCCGGAGGTTGGGGAGGCCCGCCCACTGGGAGATCCTCGTCCGGGCGATGAGGGGGGTGTTCCCCTCCGGGTGCGTGACGGCATGGTCCCCGACCGACGGCATGACCAGGTCGCGGTAGCGCCAGACGCCGGAGAGGTTCACGTCGTTCCGCTGGCCCCAGCGCTCCTCGAACAGCCGTCGCAGTGAAGCGCCATCCTCCGCCGGCCGGTCATGGCGGATCTCCAGCAGCCCGCCGCAGTCGCAGCGGGTGTGGGGATCGAGTTCCGTCAGCCGGTCACCGCACGCGGCGCAGACCTGCATCGATGCCATCAGCTCGCCTCCAGGACGACCGCGCCGGTGGGACTCACTTCGGTGACCCGCGCCGTTGCCGACACGCCCGCGCCGAGATAGGCCGCCACCATGGCCTCCGCGATCCGGCGTCCGGCGGCATCGTCGGCCGCAAAGGCGAAGGCCGTGGGGCCGCTGCCGCTGATCGAGCAGCCGAGGGCACCCGCGGCGAGCGCGGCCTGCTTGGCCGCCACGAATCCCGGCAGGAGCGGCGCCCGCGCCGGCTCGGCGATGCGATCGTCGAGCGAGCGGCGGAGCAGGTCGAGGTCGCCGGTCGCGAACGCCAGCACCATGCCCGCCACCTGCGCCGCCTGGAAGACGGCGAGGTCCCGCGGCACTTCGCGGGGGAGCACCGCCCGGCCCTCCGCGGTGCGGAGCCGCTGCCCGGGGTGCGCAATCACCACGCGCAGCCCCTTCGGCACCGGCAGCCGGACGTAGTCATAGGCGCTCGCGTCGCGGATCAGCACGATGCCGCCGATCAGCGAGGGCAGGATGTTATCGAGGTGCCAGCCCGCCACGCACGCCTCGGCGGCGAGCGCCGACTCGAGCAGCTGCTGTTCCGAGAGATGGAGCGCGAGCAGCGCGTTGGCGGCAACGGCGCCCGCGACCGCTGAGGCGGCGCTCCCGCCCTGTCCGCCCGAGAGGGGGAGCCCCTTCTCGATGGTCAGCGCGATCCCGGCGTCCTTAACCCCGGCGAGGTGCAGGGCGGCCTGCGCCGCGAGGGCGGCGGTGTTCGCCCCCGCCTCGCGCGGCAGGTCCGGATGCCCCGCATCGAGCACCGTGATGCCCGGCTCGGCGGTCCGTTCGGCGATCACCACGTCGCCCGGGCCCGCGAGCGCCATGCCCATGATGTCGAGGCCGGGGCCCACGTTGCCGACGGAGCCTGGCGCAAAGGCACGTACCCGGCGGGCGCTCATCGCCGGGCCAGCGCGAGCACGTCGTTGAGGACGCCCGCGGCCGTGACGACGGGGCCGGCGCCCGGTCCGCGAATCACCAGCGGGTGCTCGCGATACCGGGTGGTCGTGAACACGATCTGGTTGTCCGTGCCCTTGAGTCCCGCGAAGGGACTGTCGGCGCTGACCGCCTGCAGCCCGACCCGGAGCCGCTTCGGCGTGACGGTCGCGATGTAGCGCAGCACCTGCCCCTTCTGCTGCGCGACCCGGACCTTCTGCGCGAAGTGATCGTCCCAGCCGGACAGCCGCGCGAGGAACTGCTTGAGCGGGAGGCCGCGCGCGCTCTCCGGCACCAGCGACTCGGTGACCACCGACGCGGGTTCTCCCTTGAAGCCCATCAGGCGGCCCAGGATCAGCGCCTTGCGCGCGACGTCGGTGCCGGAGAGATCGTCCCGCGGGTCCGGTTCCGTGTAACCCGCGTCGATCGCGGCGCCGAGGACCTGCGAGAACTTCTTCCAGCGCTCCAGCTCGGAGAGCAGGAAGCCGAGCGTGCCGGACAGACAGCCTTCGATGGAGACCACTTCGTCGCCGGTCTCGATGAGCTTCGCGAAGGTGTCCATCACCGGGAGGCCGGCACCGACCGTCGCCTCGTGCCGCAGCCGGCGACCGTGCGCCGCCGCGAGCGCGAACAGCTCCTCGGACTCCTTGCTGCCGCCGGCGAGCGGCTTCTTGTTGGCGAGCACCACATCCATGCCGTGGGTGAGCGCGCCGCGGATGACCGCGGTCGTGTCGTCGGCGGTGACGTCGACCAGTACCGGATGCGAGAGCGCATGCCGCGTGGCGGACTTCACCGCGAACTCCGCGTTCCACGGCGTTCCCCCGTCCATCGAGCGCAGGGTGTGACCCTTCGCCTTCTCCCGCGCGATCGTGAGGGTGCGATGCGAGGAGAGGCCCGCCGGATCGAAGACCACCCCACTCCGGTCGGCCACGCCCACGATCCGCACCTTCGGCCCCTGAGCCGGCAGCTCCCCCACCAGCTCCGCGAAGCTCCGGCCGATACGCCCGAAGCCGAGCAGAAAGACATCGAGCCGGTCGCGCGGGGCGGCGGAACCGCCACCGACCTTGCCGAGCTGGAAGGCGGCGTGAATCGCGCGCTGGGCCTCCTTGAGCTGGGCCTCGTCCACCACCGCGGAGATGTTGAGCTCGCTGGAGCCCTGCGCGATGGCGATCACGTTGATTCCGGCATCCGCGAGCGCCGAGAAGACCCGCCGTGCGACGCCCGGAGTACCGGCCATGCCGAGGCCGACCACGGCGATCGTGGCCACGCCGCCGCGGACGGTGACGCCGTCGATCTCGTGATGGGTGATCTCGTCGCGGAATGCCTCGCTGAGGCAGGCGCGGGCCCGCTCCGCGCTGGAGGCCGGGACGCAGAAGCAGATCGAGTGCTCGGAGGAGGCCTGGGTGATCAGGGAGACGGAGATGTTCTCCCGCATGAGCGCCGCGAAGGTCCGCGCGGCCACGCCCGGCACGCCCAGCATGCCGTTCCCTTCCACCGTGATCAGCGCCTGGCCCGGCGCGCCTGACAGAGCCTTGACCGGCACTTCGAGACCGGTCTCCCGCTCGGAGACTTCGGTGCCCTCGGAGGCCGGGTCTCCGAAGGGCCTGACCAGCAGCGGCACTTTGCGTCCGATGATCGGAATCAGCGCGCGCGGATGGAGGACTTTCGCCCCGTAGTAGGCAAGCTCGGCCGCCTCACGCACGTTGAGCTGCGCCAGCACCCGGGCGTCGGGCACCACCCGCGGATCGGAGGTGAGCAGCCCCGGGACATCCTTCCAGAGGTTCACCCGGACCGCGGCCATGGCGCGCCCCACGAGCGCCGCGGTGAGATCCGAGCCGCCGCGCCCGAGCGTCGTCACCTCGCCGTCCGGCGCGGAACCGATGAAGCCGGTCACGACCGGCGTCACGCCGTGCGCGAGAAGCGGCTTGAGCGCCTTGCGAAGCGCCGCGTCGGTCTTGTCGAGGTCGGGGGAGGCGTTGCCGAAGCTGGCGTCGGTCTTCACGACCTCCGCCGCATCGACATAGCGGGTCTTCACGCCGGACGCGGCGAGCGCCGCCGTCACGAGGCGCGCAGACAGCCGCTCGCCTCGGGCCACCAGGAAGTCGCTGGTGCGGGGCGTCAGTTCGCGCAGAATGCTGAGCCCCTTGGCGAGAGTTTCCAGCTCGTCGATCTGCGCGTCGACGAAGCCCATCAACTCGGCCCGCGCCGCGGGCTGGGGCACCAGAGCCCGCGCCGCGAGATGATGGCGTTCCCGGAGGGTCGCGGCGGCCTGGTTTGCCGCCTTCACGTCGCCGGCACGCGCCCGCTCCGCCGCTTCCAGCAGCAGGTCGGTCACCCCCGCCATCGCGGAAACCACGACCACGCGCGGGCCGGGCCTGGCCTGGAGAATGGCAACGGCGTGACGCACCGCCGCGGAATCCGCGAGCGAGGCGCCGCCGAACTTGTGGACTTCGAGCTGAGCGCTGGGCCGAGACATAGGGCGGGAAGGATATCACGCGACGGGCGGGTCCGGTATGCCCGGAAAGGGCCCGATGCACCGGCGCTCGGGGTCTGTCGCCCCTCGCCTGTCGTCGAATGGGATAGTCACCTAATTTCCGACCATGCTCACCGTGATCAAGCTGCTCCAGTCACTCTTCCAGACGCTGCACTCCGAGGGGAGCCCACGTCAGGTCGCGGCCGGCATCATGCTCGGCGCCGGCATCGGGCTGACGCCGCTGCTCAGTGCCCACAACCTGGTGCTGTTCGCGGCCATCGTCCTGCTGAACGTCTCGTTCGGCGGCGGCATGCTCGGCATGGCACTGTTCACGCCCCTCGGCTTCCTGCTCGACCCGCTCTTCGACAAGGTGGGGCTCGCGCTGCTCGATGCCCCAGGACTCCGCGGCCTCTGGACGGCGTGGTACAACGTCCCCCTCCTGCCCTATACCAACTTCAACAACAGCGTCACGCTCGGCAGCTTTGTGGTCTGGGTCGTCGCCGCGCTCCCGATCTACCTTCTCGCGACGCGGGGCATCGTGCACTACCGGGCCACCTACGGCGAACGGGTGCTCAATTCGCGGATCATGAAGGGCCTCAAGGCGTCGAAGATCTACAACGTCTATTCCTGGTTCGTGCCGCAATGAAGCGCCCGCTCAAGATCTTCCGCTGGCGCGCGGTCGGGCCGCTGCTGTTCTTCGGCCTGGTGCTCGTCGTCCTGTACCTGCTGTTCGCGGACCGGATCGCGCGGCGCGAGACCGAAGCGACACTTTCGGAGACACTCGGCACCGAGGTCGATCTCGCCAGCCTGCGGATCCGGGAAACCGACGCCGCGGTGGACCTCGGCGGGCTGCAGATCGCCGACCCGCGGAATCCGGACCGCAACCTGATCGAGGCCGGGACGATCACGGTCGATCTCGATCCGGTGCCGCTTGCCGAGAAGAAGATCGTCATCGACGAGCTGCGCCTCTCCGGGCTCCGGTTCCTCACTGCGCGGAAGACTCCCGCGCGCCCCGCCGACCCCGACAGCCCCGCCGGGAAGCTGCTCCGCGAGACCGAGCAGTGGGCCAGGGACAAGTTCAATTTCCCGAGGCTTGCGCTCGGCAGGATCGATTCGGCCAGGAGCCTGGTGCTCAATCCTGACCAGCTCGCCACCGTGAAGGCTGCGAAGTCGCTCGTGGCAACGGTCGATTCGACCAGGACCGCGTTCGAGCAGAGCCTCGCGGACCTGCAGGTCAAGCCGCTGGTGGACTCCTCCACCGCGCTCGCGACCCGCCTGGCCCGGAGCGATCCGAAGCAGCTGGGTGTCGCCGGCGTGAAGACGGCGATCGACGACGCGCGCCGCGCGATCGACCGCGTCAAGCAAGCCAGGACGAAACTGGCGGCGCTCGACACGACGGCCAGGAAGTCGTTCGGCCTCCTGCAGCAGGGGCTGCAGGACGTCGATGCCGCGCGCCAGCGGGACTACGCGTTCGCCAAGGGCCTGCTCCAGCTGCCGAGCTTCGACGCGCCCAACATCGGCGCTTCGCTCTTCGGGACGCCGAGCACCGACTACTTCCAGCAGGCGCTCTACTACGCGCAGCTCGTGCGCCGTTACGTGCCGCCCGGTCTGCAGCCGTGGAACCGGCCCGGCCCCGCGCGGGTGCGCATGGCGGGCACCAGCGTGGAGTTTCCCAGGGAGAAGACCTATCCGCGCTTCCTGCTGCGGAAGGGTGATCTCGATCTGGCGACCGGCGCCGCCGGGGCGAATCAGTTCAAGGCCTCATTCGGCGGCATCACCTCGCAGCCGGGGCTCTACGGGCGGCCGGCAACGCTTGCGGCCAGCGGCCGCCTGGCGGGGGAGCATCCGGTCGGCGTCGACCTCGCGCTGCTGTCGCGGCATTTCGGCTCTGCACCGAAGGATTCGCTGGTCGCGGCGATCCAGGGTGTGAGCCTCCCCGCGATCGCATTCCCCGGACTGCCTATCGCGGTGAACCCCGGCCGGAGCAGCGTGAGCTTCGCCTTCAGCCTCGCGGGGGACCGAATCGCCGGGTCGTGGGAAGTGACCAGCGATCAGGCGACATGGAGCGCCGACTCGAACCGGCTCAGCGCCGCCTCGCTGGTCGAGGGCACCATCTGGAAGGTGGTCAGCGGCCTGACTCGGCTGCATGTGCGCGCCGACCTGGGCGGAACCGTTTCGAATCCGACGCTCAAGGTCAGTTCGAACCTCGATGAGGCCATCGCCGCGCGCCTGCGCGGTCTGGTGGGAGAGGAACTCGCCAAAGGAGAGCAGCGCGCCCGCGACGCGGTGGACAGCCTCGTGGGTCAGCAGGTCACAGCGCTGCGGGGAACGGTCACCGAGCTCCAGACGCAGGCCCTGCAGCGGTTGCCGGTGGAGAAGGGCCAGCTCGACGAGGTGCAGAAGAGACTGGAGACGGAACTGAAGCGCCTCGCCGGTTCCGCGGCGGGTGGTCTCACGCTACCGAAGCTCTGAGTTGCCGCGGTGCGGCAGGGCTGGCAGGCGTCGCAGTCACCGCAATTCGTTCATACTGGTTTCATTCGATAAATAAGTTGGCGCTTGCCCATTCCCGCTCCACTCGGATTGGGGTAGATTGGCGGCTCTTGCCCAGCCACCGAGAGGCCCGATGCGCATCGCTGTCCCGAAGGAGACCGCTCCCCGTGAGCGGCGTGTAGCGCTCGTTCCGGAATCCTGCAAGAAACTCATCCAGTCCGGCTACGAGATTTCGGTAGAAGCCGGCGCCGGTGAGGCGGCGGGATTCGCAGATCAGATGTACCGCGATGCCGGTGCCACCATCGAGGCCGACGCGCGAACCCTCCTTGGTACCGCCGACATCCTCGCCAAAGTCAACGCACCAGCGCTCGGCGCCAGGGACGAGGTCGGCTGGCTCAAGCCCGGCGCGATCTACCTCGGCTCCCTGATGCCGCTGCGGAATCTCGACGCGGTGCGGGCGCTGGCCGCGCAGAAGGTGACGGCCTTCGCGACCGACGCGATCCCGCGGACGACCCGAGCCCAGGCGATGGACACTCTGTCCTCGATGGCGAACATCTCCGGCTACAAGGGTGTCCTCCTCGCCTCCGTCGAACTCAACCGCTACTTCCCGATGCTCATGACTGCCGCCGGCATGGTGTTTCCGGCCAAGGTCTTCGTCATCGGGGCCGGCGTCGCGGGGCTGCAGGCCATCGCGACGGCCAAGCGTCTCGGCGCGAACGTGCTGGCGACCGATGTGCGACCGGAGGTGAAGGAGCAGATCGAGAGTGTCGGCGCCAAGTACGTCGGCATCGAACTCAAGGACAGCGCGGCGGCCGGCGGTGGGTACGCCAAGGAGCTCTCGGCCGAGGACCAGCAGCGCCAGCGCCAGCTCCTGGTGGAGCAGTGCGCGCTGTCCGATGTGGTCATCACCACGGCGCTGATTGGCGGTGTGTTTGCGCCCAGGCTGCTTTCGGCGGACACCGTGCGCGGCATGAAGCCGGGCTCGGTGATCGTCGATCTGGGCGCCGATGGCGGCGGAAACTGCGAACTGTCGGTGCTCGGCGAGACGACCAGCGTCAACGGGGTGTCGATCATCGCGCCGCTCAACCTGCCGGCGACGATGCCCTTCCATGCGAGCCTGCTGTTCTCGCGGAACCTGACGGCCTTCCTGCAGGCGTTCACCAAGGACAAGGCGTTCCAGCTCGACTTCAATGATGACATCCAGCAGGGCGCGGTGATCACCCACGCGGGCGACGTGAAGCACGCCCGGACCAAAGAGGCTCTCGACAAGGCGGGCGCACGATGACCTCACTCCTCCTGGTGCAGGCCACGGCGGATTCCGCCGCCGCAGGCGCCCACACTCTGCCCACCGTCGACTTCTGGGGCCTGCTGTTCGTCTTCGTCCTGGCCTCGTTCATCGGCATGGGCGTCATCCGCCGCGTGTCGCGACTGCTGCACACACCGCTGATGTCGATCACCAACGCGATCTCCGCCATCGCGGTGATCGGCTCCATCCTGGTGGCCGGCGGCGAGTATCCCCTGGAGATCAAGGTGCTCGGGGCGATCGCGCTGTTCGCCTCGATGACCAACATCGTCAGCGGCTTCATGATCACCGATCGCATGCTCAAGATGTTCAAGACTGACGAGAAGCGGCCCGAGGGAGGCAAGCCATGATGTACGCCCTCACACAGGTCGCCTACATCCTCGCGACCGGGCTGTTCATCTTCGCCCTGCACTGGATGAACACGCCCGCGACGGCCCGCAAGGGCGTCTACGCGGGCGTCGCCGGCATGACCATCGCCGTGCTCGTCACGTGGATTCAGCCCACGGTCGTCGATCATCTCTGGCTCATCCTGCCGATCATCGCGGGCTTCGCGGTGGGCATTCCGCTCGCGATGGTGCCGCTCACCGCGGTGCCGCAGCGAACCGCGCTGTCGCATGCCTTCGGCGGCCTGGCCGCCGGCCTCGTCGGGACCGCGAAGTTCTACCTGTGGTTCTCCGAGGGCCCCGAGAACCTGACCGCGTTCCGGATGACCGCGATCATCATCGAGATCATTCTCGGCTTCCTGACCTTCACCGGCAGCCTCATGGCGGCCGGCAAGCTGCAGGAAGTGAAGTGGATCCCGCAGCGGCCGGTCACCTACCCGGGCCAGAACCTGATCAACCTCCTGCTGCTGTGCGTCGCGGCGGGACTCGGGGTGGCGCTGGTGCTGCATCCCACGGCCGCCTGGGCGCCGCAGCTCTTTCCGGCGATCATCGTGCTGGCGCTCATCTTCGGCGTGCTGCTGATCATCCCGATCGGCGGTGCGGACATGCCGACGGTCATCGCGATCCTGAACGCCTACGCCGGCCTCGCGGCCGTCGCGATGGGCTTCGTGCTCGACAACAAGCTGCTCATCACCGCCGGCGCGCTGGACGGCTCCAGCGGGCTGATCCTCGCGATCATCATGTGCAAGGCGATGAACCGCTCGTTCAGCAACGTGCTCTTCGGGGCGTTCGGGCAGGTGCAGCAGGCCAAGAGCGCGGGCGAACAGAAGACCTACAAGGGCGAGACGCCCGAGGGCGCGGCCCAGATCCTCGAGCAGGCCAGTCTGGTCGTGATCGTGCCGGGGTACGGCATGGCCGTCGCCCAGGCGCAGCACAAGGTCCGAGAACTCTACGACCAGCTCAAGAAGCGCGGCGTCACGGTGAAGTTCGCCATTCACCCGGTCGCCGGCCGCATGCCCGGACACATGAACGTGCTGCTCGCCGAGGCAGATATCCCGTATACCGACCTCGTCGAGATGGACGAGATCAATCCGGACATGCCGCAGTGCGACGTCTGCCTGGTGGTCGGTGCGAACGATGTGGTGAATCCGGCCGCCCGTTTCGACAAGTCATCGCCGATCTACGGCATGCCCATCATCGATGCCGACAAGGCCCGCTCGGTCTTCGCCATCAAGCGGAGCAAGAATCCCGGCTTCGCCGGTATCGACAACGAGCTCTACTTCGCCGACAAGACCTGGATGCTCTTCGGCGATGCCAAGGCCGTCATCGGCGAGCTGGTCAAGCAGCTGGCCGGCGAGAGCGGCATGCACTGAGCCGCCCAGGTCGCTCCATGAAATGCAGCGACCCCCGGGCGCACCGCCCGGGGGTCGTCTGCTTCCGGATTCACTCGCCGTTCAGGGACGGCCCATGCCGGGCATCTTCATCTCGGTGTAGCCCGCCGGAATCTCGAACAGCGCGGAGTCGAGGGACTTCGGCTCGACCCGAGTGGCCTCCATCATCACCTTCTTGGTGCCGCCATCGTAGCTGCTCACCCGCAGCGGGAAGAAGCCGTCCTTGAAGTAGGCGCGATAGGCCTCGTTGTCCAGATCGCTCAGCGGGGAGGCGCCGCCCCGGCCCATGGGGCTCTGCGCCGACATGAAGTTGCCGAGACCCTTGGAGTTGCAGAACTCGATCTTGGACTTCTCGGTCTCCACGAGGTAGTTGTCGCAGGAGCGGCCCGCGATCGTCTCGCTGGTGCCCAGCGCGGTGATCTTTGGCGGGGCATGATCGCCCGGCTTCATCCCCTGCGCGCGCTCGCGCGCCGCCTTCATGTCCATGGTCATGTACATCTTCTGCTCGGCCATGAGCATCGTCATGGTCATCGCCTGTCCATCGAGCAGCATCGCCATGGTGCGCCCTTCGGCCGACATGTCGGTCCGGACATGAGTCCCCTTGATCGACATGGCCATGTCGCTGCTCTTGCCGCCGTTGCCCATCATCTTGTACGCCACGACGCCCTCAAACCCCTGCGCCGCGAGCGGGCCGGCGAGCAGGGCGGTGCCCAGCGCGAGACCGGCAAACCGCATCGATGTCCGCATGCTGATACTCCTCGGTGTGAGTTGGTTCAGGACCGGGCGGGCCCGGTCCAGCGGCGGTCTTCGATCGCCGCATGCTGCTCGATGACGTCCTGCGCCTTCCGGTAGTTGGCCAGCCACTCCTCCTGCCACGCCGGCGGCATGTTCGCCCGAAACCAGGGTGGCGTCAGGATCTCGGCCTCCTTGCCGGGATGGACGGCGTCGACGTGGCCCAGGAAGTGGGTCGCGTAGCCCGCGTCCATCGTGTTGATCACCCGCATCTCGAAGGCCGCGACCCGGTCCTCCAGCACCGGCAATCCCAGCTGACCGGGGCGATGGGGAATACTGGCGAGCTTGTCACGTTCCCGCCCGCTTGAGAATCCTAGCTGGTGGACCAGGTCGAGTTGACCGTGGTGCAGCAGATGGATGCAGAGGCGGCCGCTGTTCCAGATCAGGTCGTGGCTGAAGTGCCACTTGTGGATATAGACCGACAGGCGCGGCACACTGGGCGCGATGGAGGCCCGGACGGCGCTGTCGGAAATCATGCCATTCGTGCGGCCCTGCCAGGCGGACGTGATGGCGACGATCGGGGAGGCGAACTGGCGCAGCAGTTCGTAGGCGGCGTCTGTTTTCATGCGCCGAAGTGTAACGCGGCCGGCCTCCGGTGCGTATACCGTGTGCTGGTGCAATTGCGGCGACTGGGCACGTCCCCAGCCGCGAAGCCGTTCACGGGCGGCGTCCTGGTTCCCGGTGCAGGAATCGGGAACCCTGGAGCCGCCGAGGGGTCTGGGAAGATGGCGGGGTGGCGTTCAGATCCTCCGCCGGTATGTGTTCGGATGTCGTACTTGTAAGTCGAATTGAGACAATGAGTTGGAGTTTCGGTTTTGTTTTCCATGTGTCTTGCCTTATATTGGGCGGTTGTCTGACCGGCCCTCTGATGTTTGGACGTCCCTAAGCCCAAGGAGGGGCGAGCGTGACCATGCAGCAACGCCGTAAGCGGCGCACTGTACGGCCGGCCCAGATCGCCAAGGCGATCGATGAAGGCCGCGAAAGCCTCGACCTGTATCTCGACGAGATCAGCAAGGTACCGCTGCTCTCCCGTGACGAAGAGATGGAGCTGGCCCGGAAGGCATTCCGGGGCAACGTGTTGGCCCAGGAAAAGCTGGCTCGCCATAACGTCCGCTTCGTCGTGTCCGTCGCCAAGAAGTTCCAGAACCGCGGGGTGCCGCTCGTCGATCTGATCGGCGAGGGGAACCTTGGCTTGATGACGGCGGCCCGTAAGTTCGATCCGGACCGCGGCGTGAAATTCATCTCATACGCCGTCTGGTGGATCCGTCAGGCAGTCCAGGCTGCCATTGCCCGGCACGGCCGTCCGGTTCGGGTGCCACTCAACCGGACCGCGGATCTTTCGCGGCTCGGGCGCACCACGACGCTCCTCAAGGACAAGCTGGGCCGGATGCCCACGACCGAGGAGCTCGCCCGCGCCACCGGCCTGACGGTTGAGGCCGTGCGGAGTCTCGGGGCCCTGAACACCGAAGCGGTGCGTCTCGATCATCCGACGCGTGATGGCGATAACAGCGAGCGGATCGAGCGGTTTGCCGCGCTCGACCAGGAAGGTACCGACGCGCCCGCCATCGCCAACAGCCAGACCGCCGACATCGAGGCGGCCCTCTCGACGTTGCCGCCGCGGGATGCCAAGGTGCTGCGGCTGTACTTCGGCCTCGACGACGGCAACAGCCGGACTCTCGAGGAGATCGGCCGTATGATGGGTGTCACCCGGGAACGGATCCGCCAGCTGCGCGACCGGGCGCTGACCCGGCTGCGGGAAGGCGAGCAGGGCCAGAAGCTCAAGGATCTGGTGGCCTGAGAGGCGCCGGAGGCCGGCAGCGACGGCGACCCTCCACTCCCCCGAGTGGAGGGTCGCTCTCGTTTCGCCCCCCGATCGTCATCGTTCCTTGAGGGCGTACGATCGCAGCACCTTCATGTAGTTGGCGCGCTCGAACGCCGCCGGCTCGGCGCAGGCGCGCTGGGTCATGCTCCCCTGCATCAGCCCGATCGAATCGTATTCGTGCGCGTCCATCCAGGTGGCGAGGTCCGCCAGCACGGCCCGCACGTGCTCCGGGCCGTGCCGCAGGACGGCGGAGGCCATCATCGCGACGCGGGCGCCGGCCATCATGCACTTGAGGACGTCGTGGGCGCTGTGCACGCCGCCGGTGATGGCGATGTCGGCGCTGGTGTGCCCCGAGATGATGGCAGTCCAGCGGAGCCGGAGCCGCAGGGTCACCGGCCCGCTGAGATTGAGGGCGGGCACCACCTCGAGCTTCTCAAGGTCGATGTCCGGCTGATAGAAGCGGTTGAACAGGACCAGCCCGCGAGCGCCGGCCTCGCCGAGTTGCCTGGCCACGTGGGCGGGCGCACTGAGGAAGGGTGTGAGCTTCACCGCCACCGGGATCCTCACGCTGCCGACGACCTCGCGCACGAGGTCGAGGTACATCTGTTCGACCTCCGCGCCGCTCATTCCCGGATCGGTCGGCACGAAATACACGTTCAGCTCGAGCGCATCCGCCCCGGCCTCCTCGATCCGCCTGGCATAACTGGTCCAGCCGCCGCTCGATACTCCGTTGAGGCTCGCGATAACGGGGACCTTCAGCGCCTTCTTTGCTTCCGCGAGCCGGGTGAGGTATCCGTCGGGGCCGAAGTTGTAGTCCCACATGTCCGGGAAATACGAGATCGCTTCCGCGTAGCTCTCCGCGCCGCGGGAGAGGTAGGTGTCCAGATCGTGGCTCTCGATGGTGATCTGCTCCTCGAACAGCGAGGGCAGCACGACCGCGGCGACGCCCGCGGCCTCGAGCCGCTGCAGGTCCTCCACTCGCTCGGTCAGCGGCGAGGAGGAGGCTACGATCGGGTTGGCGAGTGACAGGCCGAGGTAACGGGTGGAGAGGTCAGGCATGGAGTGCCTCCTGTGCTGCGGCCACTCCCCAATCCGCGGGGGCCTTCGCCAGGTACTCGTACCGATGCCAGCGCTCGAGCAGTTCGCGTTCGGCCTGCTCGAGGAGGGCCCGGGCCGCGTCGGGGTGACTCTGGGCCAGCATCGTGTAACGGGTCTCGTTGTAGGCGTATTTCCGCAGCGGAACCGTTGGTGGCTTGGAATCGAGCTGGAACGGGTTCTTTCCTTCCGCAGCCAGGCTGGGATCGTAGCGGAAGAGCGGCCAGTGGGCCGACTGCACCGCCAGCTTCTGCTGTTCCAGGCCATGCACCAGGTCATAGCCGTGGGCGATGCAGTGGCTGTAGGCGATGATGAGCGAGGGCCCGTCGAAGGCCTCCGCCTCCCGAAAGGCGCGGAGCGTGTGCCCATCGTCGGCGCCGAGCGCGACCTGGGCCACATACACGTGTCCGTACGACATGGCGAAGAGCCCGAGGTCCTTCTTGGGCGTGCGCTTGCCACCGGCCGCGAACTTCGCCACGGCGGCGCGGGGGGTCGACTTCGACATCTGGCCCCCGGTGTTCGAGTAGACCTCGGTGTCCAGCACGAGGATGTTCACGTTCCGTCCGGAAGCGAGGACGTGATCAAGCCCGCCGAAGCCGATATCATAGGCCCACCCGTCCCCGCCGACGATCCAGACACTTCGGAGGACGAGTGCATCCGCCACGGCGAGGAGTTCGCGTGCCGCCGGGTCGTCGTGACCCTGGAGCCGCTCGCGCAGCCGCCGCACCCGCTCGCGCTGAGCCGAAATCTCGGCGTCCGTGTGCTGGTCGGCGGCGAGAATCTCCACCGCGAACTCCTCGCCGACACTCGGTGCCAGCCGGGCGAGCAGCTCCTCCGCGTGGAGCCGCTGCTGATCGGCGGCCACCCGCATGCCCAGCCCGAATTCGGCGTTGTCCTCGAAGAGCGAGTTGGCCCACGCGGGGCCGCGCCCCGCGCGGTTGGTGGTCCATGGCGTCGTCGGAAGGTTCGCCCCGTAAATCGAGGAGCAGCCCGTCGCGTTGGCGATGAGGGCGCGATCGCCGAAGAGCTGGCTCAGCAGCTTGAGGTAGGGGGTCTCTCCGCAGCCGGCGCAGGCGCCCGAGAACTCGAAGAGCGGTTCCAGCAGCTGCACGTCCTTGACATGGTCGAGCGAGAGTGCGGCGCGCGAGACTTCCGGCAGCGTCCGGAAGAAATCCCAGTTGGCCTGCTCCCGGGCGCGAATCGGGTCGTGCGGCACCATGTTGATCGCCTTGAGCCGGACCTCCCGCTTGTTCTTGACGGGACAGGCCTCGACGCAGAGCCGGCAGCCGGTGCAGTCATCGGTGGAGACCTGGAGGGTGTATTTCTGATCGCCGAACTGGCGCCAGCGCGCATTGGCCGAGGGAAACCCCGCGGGGGCGTCCGCGAGAGCGGCGGAGTCGTAGACCGCGGCGCGGATCACGGCATGGGGACAGACGAGGACGCACTTACCGCACTGGATGCAGATTTCCGAATCCCAGGCCGGGACCTCGGCTGCAAGGTCCCGCTTTTCCCACTGCGTCGTTCCGGTCGGCCAGGC
The DNA here is from genome assembly GCA_963817435.1 of uncultured Gemmatimonadales bacterium. Lineage (GTDB taxonomy): Bacteria > Gemmatimonadota > Gemmatimonadetes > Gemmatimonadales > GWC2-71-9 > JADJOM01. The sequence continues at coordinate 171,987 of CAWFNY010000002.1, read as the reverse complement.
GCCGTCCGCGGGGATGGCGGAGACGGGGAGCTGGTCGCCTTCGCCCGCGATCAGCCGGGCGCTGACGAGCTGCACGAACTCCGGCGCCCCGGCGGGCACGGCGCGACGCATGGCGATCCGGCTGGTGGCGACGGCCGGCACCGGAATCGCGTGCAGACTGGCGAGGGCGGCATCCACTGCGGCGAAGTTCCTGGCGACGATCACCTCACCCCGCTTCCCGTAGCTCTTCTCGATGCCCCGCTTGATGGCGCTGATGGCGTCCTCGAGGGGCATCAGCCCCGTCAGCGCGAAGAAGCAGACCTGCATCACGGTGTTGATTCTGCCGCCCAGCCCCGCCTGACGGGCCACCGACACCGCATCGATGGCATGCAGCCGCAGTTGCTGGTCGATGATCCGCTGCTGTACCGGCGCCGGCAGATGGTTCCAGGTCTCCTCGGCCGGATAGGGGCTGTTGAACAGGACCGTGGCTCCCGGTTCCGCGAGTCCCAGCACGTCCATGCGCTCCAGCAGATGGAACTGATGGCAGGCCACGAAGCTGGCGCGGCTGATCAGGTAGCTGGACTGGATCGGGTGTGGCCCGAAGCGGAGGTGCGAGACCGTGACCGATCCCGACTTCTTGGAGTCATACACGAAGTATCCCTGGGCATGCAGGCCTGCTTCTTCGCCGATGATCTTGATCGAGTTCTTGTTGCCGCCCACCGTCCCGTCCGCCCCGAGCCCGTAGAAGACGGCGCGCACGGTCTCGGGCCGCTCGGTGGAGAAGGTGGGGTCGAAGTCGAGGCTCGTGTGGGTGAGGTCGTCCTGGATGCCGACGGTGAAGTGGTTGCGCGGCGCCGGGCTGGCGAGCTGCTCGAAAATCGCCTTCGCCATCGCGGGGGTGAATTCTTTCGAGGCCAGTCCATAGCGTCCGCCCACGATGACGGGGCTCGGCCCGTTCTTCTCGGCGAAACAGGTGACGACGTCCTGATAGAGAGGCTCGCCCGCGCTTCCCGGCTCCTTGGTGCGGTCCAGCACGGCGATGGCCTTCACGCTCGGCGGAAGGGCCGCGCACAGCGCCTCGCCAGGGAAGGGGCGGAACAGCCGCACCTTCAGCAGCCCGACCCGCTCACCGGCGGCGCGGAGTGCATCGACCGTCTCCTCGACCACCTCCGCGCCCGAGCCCATGACCACGATCACCCGGTCCGCGTCAGGTGCCCCCGCATAGTCCACCAGGTGGTAGGCGCGGCCGGTCTGCGCCGCGAGCCGATCCATGGCTCCCTGCACGATGCTGGGGCAGGCGCGGTAATAGGGGTTGGCGGCCTCGCGAGCCTGGAAGAAGACGTCGGGATTCTGCGCCGTGCCCCGAAGCACGGGATGATCCGGGGAGAGTGCCCGTGCCTGGTGGGCGCGGCGGTGCGATTCGGGCAGAAACGCGGCGACGAGGTCGGCCTCGATCGGGACGACGCGGCCAATTTCGTGCGAGGTCCGGAATCCGTCGAAGAAATGCAGGAACGGGATCCGCGCCTCCAGCGTGGCGGCGTGCGCCACGAGGGCGAGGTCGAGGGCTTCCTGGGGCGAATTGGACGCGAGCATAGCGAAGCCGGTCGCGCGGGCGGCCATGACGTCGCTGTGATCGCCGAAGATCGAGAGTCCCTGCGTGGCGAGGGCGCGGGCCGCCACGTGGATCACGAGCGGCGTGAGCTCGCCCGCGATCTTGTACATGTTGGGGATCATCAGGAGCAGGCCCTGGGAGGCCGTGAAGGTCGTCGTCAGAGCACCGACCATCAGGGCCCCATGCACGGCGCCCGCCGCGCCGCCTTCGCTCTGCATTTCCACGACGCTCGGCACCACGCCCCACGCGTTGGGGCGGGAGTCGGCGGCCCATTGGTCCGCGAGTTCTCCCATCGTGGATGCGGGCGTGATGGGGTAGATCGCGATCACTTCACTCGCGAGGTAGGCGATCCGCGCCGCCGCCTCGTTGCCATCCATCATCAACTGTCTGGTCATGAAAAAGCCTCCGACGAATGCTCGCCGGAGGCCGAGGAGGGGAGGGTGAACGCTTAGTGAAGGGACCTTCAGGGTGGCGCGGGCGCGAGGCCCGCACCGTCCGGATCAGGCCTCGCCCCTCGCGAACATGCGCAGCACGCGCTGCAGGATGCCACCGTTGCGGTAGTAATCGAGTTCGACCGCCGAGTTGAGCCGGACGATCGCCTGGAACCTGGTCACCTTCCCGTCGGCCCCGGTCGCGGTCACGGCGACCCGGCCGCCGGGCGTGAGCCCGGTGGCGATGCCGGTGATGGTGATCGTCTCGCGCCCGGTGAGGCCGAGCGTCTGGCGTGTCGTGCCCGGCTCGTACTGAAGCGGGAGCACGCCCATGCCGACCAGGTTACTGCGGTGGATGCGCTCGTAGCTTTCGGCGATGACCGCCTTCACTCCCTGCAGGGCGGGTCCCTTGGCGGCCCAGTCGCGGCTCGAGCCGGTGCCGTATTCCTTGCCCGTCAGGACGATGAGCGGCGTCCCTGCTGCCTGATACTTCATGGCCGCGTCAAAGATCGACATCACTTCGCCGCTCGGGATGTGCAGCGTCCAGTTGCCTTCCTTTTCCGGCGTCAGCGCGTTCTTGATCCGCACGTTGCCGAAAGTCCCGCGCATCATCACCTCGTGATGCCCTCGACGGGCGCCGAAGGTGTTCCAGTCGACCTGCTGCACGCCGTGCTCGAGCAGGTATTTCGCGGCCGGACCGTTCTTGGGGATGGACCCGGCAGGCGAGATGTGGTCGGTGGTCACCGAATCGCCGAGCACGGCGAGCACCCGTCCGTCGATGATGTCCTTGAGCGGTCCCAGCTCTGCCGAAAGATTCTGGAAGAACGGCGGCTCGGCCACATAGGTGCTCTTGGGATCCCACGCGTAGCGGCTGCCCTCGGGCACGGGCAGCGCCTGCCAGACCTCGTCGCCGTCGAACACTGAGGCATACCGCTCGCGAAAGAGCTCCGGCTTGAGCGACGCGGCCATCGTGTCGGCGATCTCCTTCGGCGACGGCCAGATGTCCCTCAGGTAGACGGGCTTCCCGTCCTTGCCGGTGCCGATCGGTTCGGTGCTGAGATCGAGATCGACGCGCCCGGCGATGGCGTAGGCCACGACGAGGAGAGGCGAGGCGAGATAGTTGGCCCGGACCAGCGGATGCACCCTCGCCTCGAAATTCCGGTTGCCGGACAACACCGCGGCCGCCACGAGCTGATGCTCCTCGATGGCCTTGGCGATCGGGTCAGGGAGCGGCCCCGAGTTGCCGATGCAGGTGGTGCAGCCGTAGCCCACCACGTTGAAGTGCAGCTGCTCGAGGTAGGGCAGCACGCCTGCGGCCTTGAGGTATTCCGTCACGACGCGCGAGCCGGGGGCGAGACTGGTCTTGACCCAGGGCTTCGTGGTGAGGCCCTTCTCGACCGCCTTCTTTGCGAGCAGGCCGGCGCCCATCATGACCGATGGGTTCGAGGTGTTGGTGCAGCTGGTGATCGCGGCGATGACGACGGAGCCGTCGCGGAGTTCACAGGCCTGGCCATTCAGTGTGGCGGCGACCGGCGGGTGTTCGACCAGCACCCCGGTGGCGCCGCCTTCGCTGGTCCAGCGTGCGAGGTTGGCCTCCGCCGCTTCCCGTCGCGCGGCCGGCACCGCAGGTGTCATGAGGTCGGGGAGCGACACCTGGAAGTTGCGCTTGAGGGTGCTGAGCGGCACGAGGTCCTGGGGCCGCTTGGGGCCGGCGAGGCTCGGCACCACGGTCGACAGGTCGAGCGTCAGCGTGCTGGTGAAATCGGGGTCGGGGGTCGCGTCGGTACGGAAGAGACCCTGCTCCTTGCAGTACCGTTCCACCCGGTCGACGACCGCCTTGTCGCGGCCGGTGCGCTCGAGGTAGCGCACCGTCTCCGCATCGACGGGGAAGAAGCCCATCGTCGCCCCGTACTCGGGCGCCATGTTGGCGATCGTGGCGCGGTCCGCGAGGCCGAGGCTGGAGAGGCCCGGGCCGTAGAACTCGACAAACTTGTCGACTACCCCTTTCTTCCGTAGCATCTGGGTGGCGGTCAGCACCAGGTCGGTCGCGGTGGTGCCGAGCGGCAGTTCGCCGACGAGCTTCATGCCGATGACCTCGGGGATCAGCATGAAGTACGGCTGCCCCAGCATGACGGCCTCGGCCTCGATGCCACCCACGCCCCAGCCCAGTACTCCCAGGCCGTTGATCATCGTGGTGTGCGAGTCGGTTCCGACGCAGGTGTCGGGATACGCCGTGAGCGCACCGTGCAGTTCGCGCAGTTGCACCACGGGCGCCAGGTTTTCCAGGTTCACCTGGTGGACGATGCCGGTGCCCGGCGGCACCGCGCGGAAGTTGCGGAAGGCGCGCTGCGCGAACTTGAGCAGCTGATAGCGCTCGCGGTTCCGCTCGTACTCCAGATCCACGTTCTTCTGATAGGCGTCCGCCGTTCCGGCGTAGTCGACCTGCACCGAGTGGTCGATGACGAGGTCACACGGGACGATGGGGTTGATCCGGTCGGGGTCGCCCTTCATCCGCGCCATCGCATCCCGCATCGCCGCCAGGTCGACGACGCAGGGCACGCCGGTGAAGTCCTGGAGGACCACCCGCGCCGGCATGAAGGGGATTTCGCCCTGGCCGGTTCCCGTGCCCGACCAGCGACCGAGCGCCGCCACATGGTCCTCGGTGACGAGTCCGCGCCCGGTGAAACGCAGCGCATTCTCGAGCAGTACCCGGATGGAGAAGGGGAGCCGGTCGAGCGGGGCGATACCCTTGCGCTCAAGCTCCGGAAGGCGGAAGATCGTTGCGGTTTCGGATCCCAGAGTCAGGGTGCCGCGAGCGCCGAACGGATTGAGCGGGGTGGTCGTCATAGGTCGTATCGGGATAGAGATGACCGGGCTGTTGCCCAAGTATAAAACGCGCGAGGCTTTCCCGGCATGGCCAAGACACCAGTGGTGCCGTACGCCGTGACCCGTGAAGATGCGGGAGTACGGATCGAATGGACCGCGGGGACCCATGAAGGATTCTTCCCGGCACGTCCGCTGCGGCTCTCCTGTCCGTGCGCGGCCTGTGTCGAGGAAATGACCGGGCGGCCGGTGCTCGATCCCGACAATGTTCCCGCAGATGTCCGTCCCCTCCGCGTGGCCCTGGTTGGGGTGTATGGCCTCCGGATTTCGTGGAGTGATGGTCACGGCACCGGCATCTTCACGTTTGAGCGGCTGCTCGCGTCCTGTCCATGCCCGGCCTGTCAGGCCGGGCGATCCCCGGTGATGGCATGATCGGTCCGCGGTACTGGCTCCCCCTTGCCGGCGGTGATATCTGGATCTGGATCTGGGCGGGGCTCCTCGTGCTCGGCGTCCTGGGTCTTTCCGGCGCCGTGCAGTGGGGGCGGGAGACGCACTGGCGGAACCTCGACGAAGTGCTACGCGGCGCCGGCACCGTGGCGGTGTCGCTGGGGATGATCTTCTTCCTCTCCGGCTTCATTCAGCTGTTCGGTCTCGGCCTGATCCTCCTCGCCCTGGCCTGCTTCGTCGGGGCCTTCATCGTCGGCAAGCGCACCGATGAGGGACGCGATCAGCACTAGTCCCGCACTCCTTTCTGACTTCCCCGCCGGGGATTACCTTGCCCCCGTGCGCTATCCCATTCGATTCAGCCTCGTTCTCCTCGCTCTCCTGCCCGTCGCCCTGGCCGCGCAGCTGGAGCCACCCTCGACCGGCGGCTACGCGGCGCTGGACCAGCGACTGCGGATGCTGGCCCATGACAAGCGCGTCCTGATGATCGCCGCGCACCCGGACGATGAGGATACCGAACTCCTCACGCTGCTGGTCCGGGGCATGGGCGCCGAGGCGGCCTACCTCTCGCTGAACCGGGGAGAGGGGGGACAGAACCTGATCGGCAGTGAACTCGGCGAGGCGCTGGGCCTGCTGCGTACCGAGGAACTGCTGGCCGCCCGCCGGCTGGACGGGGCGCAGCAGTACTTCACCCGCGCCTACGATTTCGGCTTCTCCAAGAACCTGGACGACACCTGGGCGCACTGGCCTCGCGATTCGGTGCTCAAGGACGTGGTGCGGACGATCCGACGGTTCCGGCCGCAGATCGTCGTCTCGATCTTCAGCGGGACCCCACGCGACGGCCACGGCCAGCACCAGGCCGCGGGCTGGGCCGCGCAGGAGGCGTTCCGCCTCGCGGGCGACAGCACCGTCTTTCCCGAGCTCGAGCGGGAGGAGGGGCTGATTGCCTTCACCCCGCTCAAGCTCTACCGAAGCGCCCGCTTTGATACCGCCGCCACCACGCTGACGCTCGATGGCGGCGCACTCGATCCCGCCGTGGGACAGTCGTTCCATCAGATCGCGATGCGGGGCCGGAGCCTGCACCGGTCCCAGGACATGGGGCAGCTCCAGGGGATCGGGCCCTCCGTGGTGCGCCTGGCCTTGTTGCAGGACCGCACGGGGCAGGGGACGGGCGGGCTCTGGGCCGGGATTGATACCACGCTCGCTGCGGTCCCGCTGGTACAGGCGCTCCGGCCTCAGTGGCGGCAGCGGAGCATGGATCTGCTGGCGCGGTACGTGGCGCGCGTCGATTCCGCCCGGCTGCTGGTCGCAGCGCCACTGCGATCGCAGTTGCGGGAGCTGCTCAGCCGGGCTGGGGAGGATCTGGGGCAGGCGCGGCGCCAGGTGACCGACGGACTCACAGGAGGCCAGGCGGCGCGGGCGCGGCTCGACGCTTCGCCTGACGGCGACCCGTTCGAGGGGGAATCGCGCCGGTTCCGGGCCGCGCAGCTCGCGAGTCTGGACCTGATCAGTGACGGGGTGAGTGAGGATGCGCGGGTCGTGCCCGGCCAGCGGGTGGGGGTGACGCTTTCGGCCTGGAATGCCGGCAGCGGAGCCGCGCCCGTCGGGCTGTGTCTCGATGGCGTCGAGCTTGGCTGGCGAATCCTCGCCGACTCCTCCGGGCGGGGTGCGCTCCCGGGCTCCTCGCGACGCGGAAGCTGTCTTGGGTATCAGGCGGCCACGGGAGCCCTCGGGCCGCTTGGCACGAGTCCGGATTCCTTGCCTCCACGGCGGCTGGTCTCGACCCGGCTTGCGGCGACCGTGCCCGAGTCGGAGGACTACTCGACGCCCTATTTCCTCCGTCTGCCGCGCCAGGGCGACCTCTACCAGTGGGACCCCGCCGACCGCTCGGTGTGGGGGCTCCCGTTCGAGCCGGCCCGGTTCCGCCTGACAACAGGTGATGCCGACACCCGGGAAATCACCTTCCGCGGCAACGACCAGGGGTCCGGCGAGTTCCGCAGGCCCGTCATGGTCGTCCCCCGCGTCGATGTGCGCCTCGATCCCGATCTCGAAGTGTGGCCGGCCACGAACCGGGCGCCACGGACATTCATCGTGACGCTGACGCACGGCGCGCGCGACACCACCGCCGGCACGGTCCGGCTGCGGGTGCCGCGCGGCTGGGCCGAGCCGGCGGCGCAGCGATTCCGGCTCACGCACGAGGACGAGCGGGCGGAGTTCCGGTTCAGCGTGCGTCCCCCGGAGCACCTCGCCGCCGGCGCCTTCGAGGTCGCAGCCGTCGCCACGACCGCCGGGGGGCAGGCCTACGACGTCGGGTTGCGCACGGTGGACCATCCGCACATCCGGGCCCGCTCCTGGGCCGTCCGCGCGGCCGCGGTGGTGCGCGTGACCGACCTGGCACTGCCCAAGACGCCGCACATCGCCTACCTCCGCGGTGCCGCGGACCGGGTGCCGGAGGCGCTGCAGAGCGTGGGGCTGCCGCTCGAGCTGATCACCGGCGCCGATCTCGCCGAGCGGCCGCTGGGGCGCTACGGCGTGATCGTGGTGGGACCGCGCGCCTGGGAGACGGATGCCGACCTGCCCGCGAACAACGACCGGCTGCTCGGCTACGCACGCGCCGGGGGCACGGTGATCGTCCAGTACCAGCAGTACGGCTATTTCCTCGGCGGCTTCGCGCCGTATGCCCTGACCGTCGGCAGCACGCCCCCCGGCGCGCCTAACTCGGCTACGACCGTGGCCCGCCCCGGCGGGCCGTCCGCCCCGGCGGCAGCGCCTGCCCTGCTCGGCGGCCACGACCGGGTTACCGACGAGAACGCGCCGGTCACGGTCGTGAATCCCGGCAGCCCGATCCTCCGGTTCCCGAACCGGATCGGCCCGGGCGACTGGCAGGGCTGGGTCCAGGAGCGGGGACTCTACTTCGCGAGAACCTGGGATCCCCAGTGGAAGCCCGTCATCGAAATGCACGATCCGGGTGAGGGCCCGCTCGAAGGCAGTCTGCTCGTCGCGAGGGTCGGCCGCGGCACCTACGTGTACACCGGCGTGAGCTTCTTCCGCCAGCTGCCGGCCGGGGTGCCCGGTGCATGGCGGCTGTTCGCAAACCTGCTGGCACTCGGGCAGGCGACTCCGGGCGGGCCGGGCCGCGGGCGCGCTCCCGCCGAGACCCTGAAGGTCGAGCGGGAGTGACGCGAGGCGGCACGCCGGCGAGGAGAGCGGCTCCCCCGGGTGCGCCGGGGAGTCGCCCGGCAGCCTGCCGGTTTCGCGGCCCGTCTGCGCCGAGTCAGGCGCTCTGGGCGGCGCTGGCGATGCTCCTCGTCTCCGCGTGCGGCGATGGCCGGATTCCCCTCACGCTCTATTCGCCGCACGGCCGGGATCACCTCACGCTGCTGGAGCACGAGTTCGAGCGGCTGCACCCCGACATCGACGTGCGCTACCTCGATCTCGGCAGTCAGGAGGTCCTGGACCGGCTCCGTCTCGAGCGGGTGAACCCGCAGGCCGACGTCTGGTTCGGCGGACCCACCACGTTGTTCGAGCGTGGTGTCGAGGATTCGCTGCTGGCCCCGTACCGGCCCAGCTGGGCCGACGCGGTCGATTCGTCCGGCATCGGTCCCCGGGATCTGTACTATCCGGCCTATCGCACGCCCGCCGTCATCGTCTACAACAACGCCGCGGTGCCGGACTCGCTCGTGCCGCGTGACTGGGAGGACGTCCTGGCGCCGCGCTGGCGGGACAAGGTGCTCATCCGCGATCCGGTGGCGAGTGGCACGATGCGCGCGATCTGGGGCCTCATCCTGCAGCGCAGCCTCCGGCAGACGGGGGACACCGCGGCCGGCATGGCGTGGCTCCGCCGGCTCGATGCCCAGACGCGCACCTACGCGCTTTCCCCCGCGCTCCTCGACGCCAAGCTGGCGCGCCAGGAGGGACTGGTGACACTCTGGGACCTGCCTGACGTGCTGATCGCGCGGAGCAAGGGGATGCCGTTCGGGTATGTCTTTCCCTCGAGTGGCACCGTGGTGATCGACGACGCGATCGCGCTGGTGGCCGGCGCGCCGCATCCGGAGGCGGCGAAGCAGTTCATCGACTTCGTCGGCAGCGTGGACGGTCAGATTCTGGCGGCTGACAAGGTGTTCCGGCTTCCGGCTCGCCACGACCTGCCGGCGGATCGCATACCGGCGTGGGTCGCGGGTGTCGAGCGGGAGATGAAGGTGGAGCCGATGGACTGGGAGCTCCTGACCCGGGAGGGCGCGACGTGGATGGGATACTGGGACCAGCACGTGCGGAACACGGGGAGGGCACGATGACGGCGCGCCCGCGCTCCCCGGCTCCCGGCAGTGACCGCCCATGAGCTATCTCCGGCTCGAATCGCTCACCCGGCGCTTCAGCTCCTCGGCGGGCGTGTTCGATCTCTCGCTTTCGCTCGAGCGGGGACGGACCCTCGCGCTGCTCGGGCCGAGCGGGAGCGGCAAGACGACGACGCTGCGGCTGCTGGGTGGCTTCGAACCGCTCGATGCGGGGCGGATTCTGGTCGATGGCGAGGATGTGGCCCCGCTGCGGCCGGAGCGGCGGCGCTTCGGCATGGTCTTCCAGCATTACGCGCTCTTCCCGCATCTCGATGTGGGGGAGAATGTCGAGTTCGGGCTGGCCTCGCTGGGAGTACGCGGCGGGGAGGCGGCGCGGCGGATCGCGGAGTCGCTGGCGCTGGTGGACCTCGCGGGGTTCGAACGGCGCGCGGTGGGCGCGCTGTCAGGCGGGCAGCAGCAGCGGGTGGCGCTGGCCCGGGCCCTCGCGCCCGAGCCGCGTGTCCTCCTCCTGGACGAGCCGCTCTCCAATCTCGATCCGGCGCTGCGCGAGCGCACCCGGCGCGAGCTGCGCGCGCTCATTCGCCGCATCGGGATCACGACCGTCATCGTCACCCACGAGCAGGAGGATGCGTTCGACCTGGGTGACGTCGTGGCGGTGCTGCAGCAGGGCAGGCTGGAGCAGGTGGGAACTCCGGAGGAGCTCTACCAGGCGCCGGCCACCAGCTTCGTGGGGTCCTTCATCGGCCGCGCGAGCTGGCTGCGCGGTGTCCGCGCCGGCGACCGGGTGCGGGTCGAGGGAACGGAGTGGCGATTCGCCGTCAGCGGGCCGACCGGGGAGGTCCGGGTCATGATCCGGCCTGAAGCGCTGCGGCTGGCACCGGTCGATCCCTCGGGGCTTTCCGGGACGGTGACGGATCGCCGGTTCGCCGGGGCCAGCGCCTTCTTCGTGATCAACACCGCCGGGGGACAGGTGGTCGAGGTCAGTGCGGCGCCTTCCGCCGCCGCGGTCGGCGACCGGGTGTCGCTCGAGCCCATCGGGGATCCCGCCGACGCGGGAGCCGGGATGCGCTGCTTTCCGTTGGAGGGCGCGTGAACGGCCGTACCCGCCGCTGGATCGCGATCGCCCTGGTGGCAGGGCTCGCGTGGGCCGTCGCCTACCCCCTGCTCCTGGTGGCGATGGAGAGCATCCGCGGCCCCGAGGGATTCACGATCGGCTACTTCGCGCGGCTCGTCTCGGAGCCGGGGGAATGGGAGGCGCTGTGGGGCAGTCTGTGGACCTCGGTCGCCAGCGTGGTGCTGGCCGGTATGTTAGGCATCCCCCTCGCGTTCCTGTTCGAGTGGTGTGACTTCCCGGGTCGCCGGCTGCTGGGGGCGATGGTGGCGCTCCCCGTCGTGCTGCCGCCGCTCGTGGGCGTCATCGCCTTTCTCTTCCTCTACGGCGAAACCGGCTTCGCGGCCCGCCTGGTGCAGACGATGCTGCGCCTGGAGAATCCGCCGTGGCGGCTCGAGGGTGCCTGGGCCATCCTGCTGGTCCACGCCTATTCGATGTATGTCTATTTCTACCTGCTGACCCGCGCCGGCCTCGCGCGCCTCGACTATGCGGCACTCGAGGCGGCGGCCTCGCTCGGGGCGGGGCGATGGCGGACGCTCCGCCGGGTCACCCTGCCGCTGCTGGGCCCGTCACTGCGGGGCGCTGCGCTGCTCACCTTCATGACCGCCCTCGCTTCCTTCAGCGCGCCCTACATCTTTGGCGGCGGCTTCCGGGTGATGACGACGCAGATCGTCTCCACCCGTCTCAACGGCGACTACGGCATGGCGATGGCGCAGACGGTGGTGCTCAGCCTGCTCGCGCTCACCGGTCTCTGGCTGGTGCGCGATGGGGACGTCGCGGGTGCGCAGACGGCCGGGAAAGGCGTGGCACCGGGGCCACGCGCCATCCAGAGTCGTGGTCTCCGCCGGGCCGCCACGTTTGGCGGCTGGGCCCTGGGCATCCTGCTGCTGCTCCCCCACGTCACCCTGCTGCTGCTCTCGTTCGTGCCAGCGGGCACCTGGACGGTCGAGACGCTGCCACCCGCCTACACGCTGCAGAACTACTTCGCCCTGATCAGCGAGCCGGAGCGGCTCCGGCCGCTGGGCAACAGCCTCTGGATGGCGACGATCGCCACGCTCGTCGCACTGCTGCTCGCGGTCGTGGCGGGAGTCCTGGTGGTGCGCCGGACCGATGGCTGGACGCGTGCCGCCGAACGGCTATTGTCGCTGCCGTGGCTGGTGCCGGGGACCGTCTTCGCAGTCGCGCTCGCGACCGCCTTCAGCATCCATGCGCCCTGGGTTGGCCGGGTGGTGCTGGTCGGGACCATCTGGATTCTGCCGCTCGCCTACGTCATCCGGAATCTGCCCATCACGAGCCGGGCGGTGCTGGCCGGATTTCGCGGGCTTGACCCGGCCCTGGATGAAGCGGCGGCCTCGCTTGGGGCGGAGCGCTGGCGCAGGTTCCGGGAGGTCAGCCTGCCGCTCCTCCGGCCCGCGCTGGCGGCGGGGGCGACGCTGGCCTTCGTCACCGCGCTCGGCGACTTTGTCACCTCGATCATTCTCTACACGTACGACACCCGTCCCCTGTCGCTCGAGATACTGGCCAGCCTGCGCCAGGGTGACGTCGGCATCGCGTCGGCGTACGGCGTATTCCTGATGGCGCTCTCCGCGCTGGTGTTCGCCCTCGGCAGCGAGCGGAAGGTCGTGACCCGGTGAACTCCACGCGCCGAGCGCCCACGGAGCTGCAACAGCTCTCGATCCTCATCGCGACATGCTGCATCGACATGATCGGCTTCGCGATGATCCTGCCGCTGCTGCCCTATTACGCGCTCAAGCTGAACGCGACGCCGGAGCTGATCGGGCTGATGACTGCGACCTTCTCGGTCGCGCAGCTCATCGCGGCACCCTACTGGGGCCGGCTCTCCGACCGGTACGGGCGCCGCCCCATCCTGCTGATCGGCCTCTCCGCCTCGGCGATCGCGTACGTCATCTTCGGGCTCGCCACCTCGGTCTGGCTGCTGTTCCTCTCCCGCCTGGTGCAGGGCGCCGGCGGAGGGACCACGGGCGTCGCGCAGGCCTACGTGGCCGACACCATCCGCCCCTCGGGGCGGGCCAAGGCGCTGGGCTGGCTGTCGGCGGCGACCAGCGCCGGCGTGGCGATCGGTCCGGCGATCGGCTCCTTCAGCCATGCCTATCTGGGGCCCTCGGCGCCGGGATTCGTGGCGGCGGCGCTCTGCCTGATCAACGTGGCATTCGCGTGGCGATGGCTGCCGGAGTCTCGGGTGCCGGCGCCCCCAGGTGGAACGATCCCGCAGCGCCGGCCGGTGTGGGCCGCGGCCGCGGAGGTGTTCGAGCATCCGGCGAGGCCGGTGTCCCGGCTGATCTGGATCTACGGGACGGGCATGTTCGCCTTCAGCTGCCTCACCTCGGTGCTCGCGTTGTTCCTCGATGCCCGCTTCGGTGTGACCGAGAAGACCATCGGGTACTTCTACAGCTACGTGGGCGCGCTGTCGTTTCTGATGCGTTCCCTGTTCCTCGGACCGATCGTCGCCCGGTTCGGTGAAACCCGCACCATGCGCGCGGGCACCGGGATCCTCGTCGCCGGCCTCTTGCTCTACACCATCGCGCCGGACGTCTGGGCGCTGGCGTTCATCATCCCGCTGGTACCGATCGGCACCGCGCTGCTCTTCCCGTCGACCACGGCGATGATGTCCCGATTGTCGCCGAAGGAGCAGCTCGGCACCACCATGGGCGTCGCGCAGACCTTTGCGGGCGTGGCGCGCGTGGCGGCGCCGCTGCTCGCAACCGGCGCATTCCAGCGCATCGGCTATGACTCGCCGTTCTATCTCTCCGCCTTCACCGTGGCGATCGTCGGTCTGATGGCGCTTCGCATCGAGCCGGTACCGATGCACACCGCCGAGACGCCAGTGCCGAAACCCGGTGGCTCGGGATGAGCGACGCCGATCGCATCGCCGCGCTGGAGCATCGGCTGCAGGTCCTCGAGGCGCTGGTCCGGCAGCTCGTGGCGGAGCGGGCCCCGCAGGCGGCGGCGCCTGACTCGGCCGCGCGCGCTGAGACGGCCCGCCCGGCGCCGGCGGTGACCGCCGCAGCGCCGCGGCCCATTCCGGCGCCACCTCCTCCCTCCTCCCGGCCGCTGCCGCCGCCACCGGCCCTGGCGCCGCCCGTCTCCGTGCGCCCGCGCGCCGGGAGGTCCGCACCCGGCGGCGCGACTCCCATATTCAGTGAGCAGTGGCTCGGGCAGCGGGGCCTGCTGGCAGTGGGGGTGACGTTCGTGATCCTCGCCGCGGGGTATCTGCTCAAGCTCTCGTTCGATCGCGGCTGGATTTCGCCGCTGATGCGCTGCGTCGCCGGTGCGCTCGCTGGCGGAGGCATCGGATACCTCGGCTGGCGGCTGCACGGACGTGGGGTCCGGACCTATGGCGCGGCGCTGATCGGCTGCGGCGCCGCGGTGATCTATCTGGCCGTGTGGGCCGCGACCCGGCTGTACCAGTTCCTTCCTCCGACGTCGGCCATCGTCGCCCTCGCACTGGTGTCGCTCGGCCTCGCCGCGATCGCGCTGGCGATTGATGTCGAGGCGCTCGGCGCGACCGCCGCACTCGGTGCCCTCCTGGCTCCGATCGTCATCGGCAAGGAAGGGGGCGACGTCGACCTCTTGCTGCTGTATCTCGGTGCGATGGGTGCCGGGCTCGGCTGGGTCTCGGCCAGGCGGCACTGGCGCATCGCGACCCTGGTCGTCGCGCTCGCCTATTTCGGCATCGCGGGTTGGGGCATTCTTTCCGAGGCGAACACCATCCTGCTGTACCTGTACGCCACGCTCGGCGGCGCAGCGGGCCTCTACGTGGGTTTGCGCGAGGGGTGGTTTGAGACCCGCTTCCTCGCCTTCGCGGGCGGCTGGGGTGTGCTCGGCGTCGCGAATGGCGCCGCGGCCGAGCACTGGCCCACCCTGCTTGGGGGGCTCGTGCTGACCGCGCCGGTATGGTGGCGCGCGCTCCGGGCCGGAACCGTATGGCCGGACGGCAGGGCGTTCGGTGACGGCCTCTACTTCTACCTGTCGCCGCTGCTCCTCGCGGCGGCGCTTCATGAGGTCGCACCGGCGAGGTTCGACCAGAATCCCGGGCTCGTGCCAGTCCTGATTGCGATTCCCTACCTGATCGCGGGCGTCAGCGCGACGCGCCGACCCTTCGCGCTGGTCGCCGCGCTCGCGCTCGGCGCTGCGGCCCTGGTGCAATGGCCGGGGCTCGAGGCGGTGTGGGCGCTGCTGCTGCTGACGGTGCTGTGGGCCGGCATGGACCATCTCCGGCCCCGAAACGACGGCCGGTGGTATTCGCTGCTCTCCCTTGCGGCCGCGCTCGGTCACCTCGTGCTCACCGATCTTCCCAATCAGCCGGCGATGGAGCGGGCCTTCCTCGGCCCGTGGGCACTGACGCTCTGGCTCGCCATCGCCGTCATCGTCGCGCTCGCCATGCAACTGCTGCGCGACGACGACACCGAGTTCGCGCCGCAGGGACTCCGCCCGCTGCTGTGGGGGCTGGCCGGTGTGCTGCTCTTCTTTGGAGTGACGGGAGAACTGCTACAGTACTTCGAGCAGAGCGGATCGGAGTTCAAGGACCGGACCCTCGCGGGCGGGCTGTCGGTGAGCGCCTGGTGGATCTGCTTTGCGGCGGGATGCTTCTTCGCCGGCTTCCAGCGGCGGGTGCGGCCGCTCCGGCTGGCCGGATTCGCGGTGGCTGGTCTCGCGCTCCTCAAGGTCGTCTTCGTCGACCTCTCGCAACTCGACGCACTCTATCGGGTCGGCTCGGCGCTCATTCTGGGCGTCGTGTCGCTGTCGGTGGCCTACGCCTATCACCGCGGGGCCTCGGGCGATGGCGGGGCCGCCTGATTTGCAGATTCGCCGCGCTTTGAGTAGCCTCCCGATCCCATGACCATGCTCCCAATCGCCTCCCTCACACCGGCCGCTCTTGCCGACGTGACCTGGGAGGAACTCCGTCCGTTATACCAGGAACTGGTCGATCGGCCGGTCGACGCCGCATCGGTGGAAGGCTGGCTGGCCGACTGGTCCCGCCTGGAGGAAGTCGTCAGCGAAGCGGCCGCGACGGCGATGATCGCCTATACCTGCGACACCACCGATCCCGCAAAGGAAGCGGCCCATCTCCGGTTCTCGGCGGAGATCCTCCCGAAGATGGAGGAGCTCGAGGTCGAACTCGCGAGGCGTCTGCTTGCGATGGGGTTTACCCGAGCGGGACTCGAAGTAACGGTCGCCAGGTTCCGCCGCGGTGCCGAGCTGTTCCGCGAGGAGAACGTCCCGCTCAATACCGAGATCGAAGAGCTCAGCACCACGTATCAGAAGATCACCGGCGGGCTGACGGTCCTCTGGGACGGGGTGGAGAAGACGCTCCCCGAACTGCAGCCGATCCTGCAGGGCACCGACCGGGACGCCCGCGAACGCGCCTTCCGTCTCGGGTGTGATGCCTACGCGGCGCGGCAGGGCGAACTCGCCGGCATCTTCGATTCGCTGTATCACCTGCGCGCCCGCGTCGCGCGGAATGCCGGCTTCGCGGACTACGAGCAATATGCCTTTGCCGCCAAGTGCCGGTTCGATTACACGCCCGCGGACTGCCGTCGCTTCCATGAGGCGGTCGAGCAGGTGGTGGCACCCGCAGTCGAGCGCATCATGGTCAGGCGCAAGCAGCGGCTCGGTGTCGATCGGCTGCGCCCGTGGGATGTCGGTCCCGATCCCGACGGCCGGGAGCCGATCCGTCCATTCTCCGGAGTGCAGGAACTGATCGGGACCAGCCGCAACGTCCTGGAGGGCGTATCGCCGGCCTTCGGGCAGCAGTTTCAGACGATGATGGACGAGCGCATGCTCGACCTCGACGTGCGCAAGGGCAAGGCGCCTGGCGGGTACTGCGAGACGCTGCAGTTCCGTGGTCGCCCGTTCATCTTTATGAACTCGGTCGGGGTGCTGGATGATGTCTCGACCCTGCTGCATGAGGCGGGGCACGCCTTCCATGCGTTCGAGTCGCACCATCAGCCGCTCATCTGGCAGCGCCATCCCGGCCTCGAGATGTGCGAACTCGCCTCGATGTCCATGGAACTGCTCGCGACGCCCTACCTCGGCCGGGAGCAGGGCGGGTTCTTCTCCCGTGAGGAACTGGCGCGGGCCCGGGCCGATCACCTCGAGGATGTGCTGGTCACCCTGTCGCACGTGGCGTCGGTGGACGCCTTCCAGAGCTGGATCTATTCCAGTGGGCAGGGCCACGATGCCGCCGCCCGGGACCAGGCCTGGCTCCGGCTGCGCAGCCGCTTCGAGCGGGGCATCGACTGGAGCGGGCTGGAGCGGGAGCGGATGACCCGCTGGTACCGCCAGCTCCACATCTTCCTGTACCCGTTCTACTACATCGAATACGGAATCGCCCAGATCGGCGCCCTGCAGGTCTGGCGGAACAGTCTCAAGGACCAGGGGGAGGCGGTGCGGCGGTATCGTGAGGCGCTGGCCCTGGGGAATACCAGGTCGCTCCCGGAGCTGTACCGTGCGGCCGGGGTGGAGTTCACCTTCGACGCCGACCGGATCGGCGAGCTGGTCGCCCTGGTGGAGTCCGAACTGGCTCGCTGGCAGTCCCCGGGGTAGATTGCTGTCCTGCCGTGATCCGGCTTTCCGCCCGTCGCGGTCGCTTCAAACAACCTTGTCGGAGAGGGTGAATGGCGAAGGAAGAAGGCATTGAAATGGAGGGCGTGGTCAGCGAGGTGCTTCCCGATCGCAACTATCGGGTGCTCCTCGAGAACGGGCACTCCATCCTCGCCTATGCGGCCGGCAAGATGAGCAAGTTCAAGATCCGCGTCCTCGAAGGAGACCGGGTCACCGTGGTCCTCTCCCCCTACGATCTGACGCGCGGCCGGGTCATCTACCGCCACAAGTAGAGGGCGACGGGCCGGTCGCCCCCGCCTGGGTGCGATCGAAGGCAGTCTGGCATGCCAGCAACGCAAACGGGGGCCGGTCGAATGACCGGCCCCCGCCTGTTTCGGTCTCGGCGCCGAGCGGCGCGGGGACCTTACTTGACCTTGGTGACGTTCTCCGCCGCGGGGCCCTTGGCGCCCTCAACGATGTCGAACTCGACGCGCTCACCCTCGGCGAGGCTGCGGAACCCATCGGACTTGATGGCGGTGTGGTGGACGAAGCAATCCTTGGAGCCGTTCTCGGGCGTGATGAAACCAAAGCCCTTGGCGTCGTTGAACCACTTCACCGTGCCGGTTACGCGAGGCATACTGCTGTACTCCATGCGAGGGGAAAACGATGTCGGGTCCGCCGATCTCCGGGGCCACGACCGGGACGGCTAAAAAACGACCCGGGCTCGGTATTGCCCGGGTCGCGCAGTCTTCCTGGTGAGGAATAACCCTGCTCGGATGCCACCCGGCCAAGCCTTCTGGCCATTTCCAGCCGCCACTAAAATGGGGTCTCCAGCCGTGGCGTCAAGGGGGATTCCCGACTACGGCTTCCACCATCGGAGGGCGGCCTTGGCCCACTCCCCGCTGCGCCGCCGGAGCCCCTTCCCGGTGGCCCGGTTCAGGGCCTGCAGGAACTCGGTGGCGGAGGGGTACCGCTGCTCCACCTCGGCATGCATGGCGCGTTCGAGGACCAGGGCGACGTCTTCGCTCAGGTCGGAGCGTCGCTCGCGCAGTTCCGGGCGCTGGTTGTTGGTCTGCCGGGTGAGCACCTGCTCGACGGTCTTGCCACTGAAGGGGGGCTCGCCGAGCAGCGCGAAGTAGGCGACCGCCGCGAGGCTGTAGAGGTCGGAGCGCTGGTCCACCCGTTCGCCCAGCAACTGCTCTGGGCTGGCGAACATGGGGGTCCCGCTCTGGCTGGTCGCGCCGCCAAAGCGTCCCTGGCCGCGGAGTGCCAGCGCCAGGCCGAAGTCGGTGATCTGCACGCTCATCGTCTGGTCGATGAGCATGTTCTCCGGCTTGAGGTCGCGGTGCACCAGGCCGGCGGTATGGGCCTGGGAGAGTGCGCTGAGCGACTCGCGCAGCAGGCGCACCACCCGCTCCAGCGGGAGCGGGCCCTCCTTCTCCACGAGCTGCGCCAGGTTCGGCCCCTTCACCAGTTCCATCGTGTACCAGAGCATTCCCGCCCGGCCGCCGATGTCGTAGATCGCGACGATGTTCGGGTGGTTGAGACGCGCGGCCAGTTGCGCCTCGCGGCGGAACCGCTCCACGACCGCGGGGTCCGCGGTCAGGTGGGGGTGCAGCACCTTGAGGGCGACTTCGCGCTCGAGGTGCAGGTCGCGCACCCGGTAGACACGGCCGTACCCGCCGCGGCCGAGTGGCGAGAGGAGTTCGTAGTCGTCCCCGAGCGCCCGGCGGAGTCGCTTCTCCCAATGACGCCCATCTTCGCTCTCGCCCTGGAGCAGCCGCGAATTGGCCTGCACCATCACCGCCGGATTCTCGAAGGTCCCCGCATCAGAGGCGAAGTCGTCCAGCATCTCCGCCGCGGTGAGATAGCGGTCGTCCGGGCTCGGCCGAAGCGACCGGAGCAGGATGCGCTCAATCGCCTGGGGGCAGTTGGGGCGGAGCGCCGAGGGCGGCTTCAGCTCGTTCGAGTCGAGCGGAGGCTCCTGACCGGTGACCGCGAAGTACAGGATCGCGCCGGCGGTGTAGATGTCGCTCGTGGGATCGCCCGCGGCGCCGTCGCGGATCTCCGGCGCGAGGAACGCCTGCGCGCCGGCGACTTCACCGGGCGGAATCGCGGGCAGCGTCCAGTTGCAGAACCGCAGATCGGTGACCGTGCCGCGGCCGGCGAGGTTCACCAGCAGGGACGTCGGCGCGATGCGCCGGACGATGATGCCGTGGGCATGTGCGTGTTCCAGACCGCTCAGCACGTCGCGCGCGAGGATGTGCACGGCGGGGAAGGGGCGTGGCCCGCGCTGTGTCGCCTCCTTGAGGCTCTCCCCCTCGATCCAGTTGCCGACCCGGAAGGCGAGATCTCCGATGATTCCGGTGTCGTAGACGTGGCGGATCGCGGGGTGGTCGAGTTGTGCCAGCGCCTCCGCCTCGCGGAGGAACCAGGCCCGGGTCCGGTCATCGGGGTAGAGGTTGACGCGCAGGGAGACGCGGCGGGACAGGAGGACGTCGAGTGCGGTGAAGAGCACTCGCTCCCGGGAGGCTGCGACCATGGTTTCCAGCCGGAACCGCTGGCCCAGCGCAGCCTCCACGCGCTCGAAGATGGTGAGCGGCGGCGGAGTGGTCATGGGTGGAGCCTCACCCCTCGGTGATCATCGGGGTGGGACGCGGCGTATTCCGCCGCCGCTCGATGCGACCGCTGTCTCCGCAGCGGCTGCGGCTGCACCAGCGCCGTGATTGTGTGGGGGATTCGTCGCAGAAGTAGAGCCCGCAGCCCGGGTTGGCGCAGCGGCGAATGACGGCGACCGGGCTGGCGAGGGTCTGCGCGGCGGACTGGGCTACCGCCTCCAGCGCGCTCGGGGGACGGACCGCCTGGAAGCGGAGCTGCCAGTTGCCGCCGACCCGCACCAGTTGTTCCCGGCCGTCCATGCCGACCAGCAGGCGATTGATCGCTTCGATCGCCGAGGGCGGCGGATTGCGGCCTCCATCGAGGGCGCGTGCCAGCGCGAGCAATCTGGTGCGCAGGGTGAGGGCGTCGTCGAAGGCCGCCGCGTCCTTGGGCGGCTCGATCCGAACGGCCTTGGTCCAGCGAAGGTACTCTCCCGGGTCGCTCAGGGAATCGCGACCCACCGGCGGAGATTCCGCCGTGTTGACGAACTCCAGCCAGAGGGCCTCGCCCAGAAGAAGGAATTCCTCGTCCGGCACGATCAGAGCCCTTCGGCGGTCTCGACCGCGTTGCGTCCGCCGCGCTTGGCCCGGTAGAGCGCGGCATCGGCGGCGCCGATCACGGCGTCGGGAGTGACGCCATGCAGCGGCGCCTCCGCGATTCCCATGCTGAGCGAGGGCCTGCCGAATTCCGGATGAGTCCGCTCCAGCAGGCCAACCGCCACCCGGACCCGCTCCACGAAGATCATCGCCTCGGCCGTCGTGGTCATCGGCAGGATCACCAGGAACTCATCCCCGCCCATGCGACCGACGGCATCGAGGGTGCGGCACTGCTGCTTGAGGATGCGAGACAGCTCGGCGAGCAGCCGGTCGCCCGCGCCGTGGCCCAGGGTGTCGTTGACCAGCTTGAAGCGGTCGACGTCGATCATCACCACCGTGGTCCGGATCTGGTGCCGCTTGGTGCGGGAGAGCTCCGCGCCGAGGCGCTGCTCCATCGCACGCCGATTGGAAAGCCCGGTGAGCGGGTCGGTGCTCGCCGCGCTCTGCAGTTGCTCGACCAGCTGCGCATTCTTGAGTGCGATGGCCGCCGCGAAGGCCAGCGTCCCCGCGAGGTCACATTCGGCGGGGCCGAAGGACTGATCGTGCAGCCGAGGCCCAAGCGCCAGCATGGCAAGCCGCTCCGCGCCGGCGTCGAGCGACACCACGATCTGAGCCGTCGACGGAAAGAGTTTGCCGATCGCGGCGTCCTGCGTCGTGGTGACGGGAAGATCCGGGGGCAGCGCCTGGTCGAGGGCGGCGCGGTCGATCGGATTGAGCGACATCGACCCCTTCAGCGACCGGACCACCTTCGGCACGTAGATCTCGCTCAGCGGCCGGTACAGGCAGGCCCACCAGCAGAAGAACACCTCGGCCATGAAGTCGAGGATCAGATTCTCGGTCTCCTCGGCAGAATGGACCGAGGAGAGAAGCCGCGCCACCTGGCGCAGGGCGCGCAGCTGGAACACGGCGTCGTCGAGCTGGCCCTGCCGCTCCCGCAGCACCGCATGCAGCTCGAGCATCACCGAGAGGCCGAGCGCGATCGGGGTCGCGTGCCCGCGGAGCTCAGGGGCGACCGCCGGCTCGGCGAAGATCGCGATCTCGGTCTGCCCGCTGGATAGCCGCACCACCTCGACCCCGCTCGACAGCCAGTCGGGCGGGGGCAGTTGCGGCATCAGCGAACCGGGCGACTTGACGCCGAACCAGATCTTCTCGCTGCCGAATCGTTGAACCAGGGCCTCACGACAGCGCTCGAACAGTTCGCTGTCCGTGCGGGCGTGGCGGCAGGCGGCGGCAAAGGCGCCCGGGATCGAGGCCAGTGCGGAGAGTGCGGAGGAAGATTCCATCTTGTTGGGCAATATAGCGATAGGCCTACGGAGAGGCGAGCGTTTGGAGCGCCTCAATTCAGCCCGGCGGGCACCGCTACGGACGCAGGCCAAGCCCAGGCCCGGTCTCGTTGCGGCGTTCATGAATGCTCGGGAACCGGCGCTGGGCGCCGTCGGGCCTTCGCCGGGGCGGTGATCGCGGCGCGGCTGTGGGGCTCGCGAACCCAGCCCGGTCATCAGGCCGGGAAGTGGTCTTGTTCCCGGTGGGGCGGTCTGCGAGGACCACTCGTGCAGGAGACCCGGCGCGGCGGTGCTCCTGCTGCTCCGTTAGGCGAACTCGCTGAGGCGGCTCGCCAGGCCGCGCAGTTCCGCGAGCATGCCCGGACGAGGCCCGATCGGGTGCCGCTCCAGTGCATCCACGACACCCTGGAACCAGCGCAGCAGCGCGGGCGCGCCGCCGGGGGCGTAGCCGGAGAGATACTCGGGCCCCAGCCGGCGAGCGTCGGTGACGACGGCGCCGCACTGGAAGATTTCGTTGGCGGCGCAGACCTCCAGCGCCCGCTGATCCGCCGCTGTCAGCTCCGCCAGAAAGTCCATCCGGCAGGCTTCCCAGCTCCGCTCCTTGCCACGGGCATCGTAGCGCGGCTCCACCACCTGCCGGAGGACATCCACCACCCGCTCGCCAAACTTCACGCCGACCTTCTGCATGATCTCGGGCTGGAGCGACGGCTCGGTCTCGTTCACGAGTGATGCGAGGATGCCCGCCACGATCGTGACTTCATCCGCGCCGTAGCGCGCGAGGATGACCGCCACGTTGGCCGGCTGGGTGAGCCAGGTGCCGCCGCTGCCACGCCGCGAGCGGGCCGCGCCATGTTTCGCGGTGAAGGCGAGAGCGTGCGCGATCCGATCCGAATAGCCAGGGTTCATGGAATGCCCAGCATCTTGTGAGTCTGAAGGCTCAGCCGCCACTCGGGATGAGCCAGGCAATATTCCACTGCGAGCGCGGTGTTCCGTGCGCGGTCTGGTCCGTCCATCGGCTGCAGGAAGTAATGCTGGAACGCCATGCGGCGGAAGCGCTCCGGCTCGGCGCCCCGCTGCGGAAACACCAGCTTGAGTTCCTGCCCAGCCGTGAGCTTGAGCGGTGCTCCCGCCTTCGGACTCACGCAGATCCAGTCGAGCCCAGGGGGCGCTGGCTGGGTGCCGTTGGTCTCGACCGCGATCTCGAAACCCTCGGCGTGCAGCGCCGCGATGGCCTCCTGATCCAGCTGGAGCAGCGGCTCACCTCCGGTGCAGACGACCATCGGCTTCGCCGAGGGGGCACTCGCCGCGGGCCAGGCGGCACGGACCGCCCGTGCCAGCTCGGCCGCCGTCTGGAAGGTGCCGCCGCCGGGGCCGTCGGTTCCGATGAAGTCGGTATCGCAGAACTGACAGATGGCCCGGTCACGGTCCGCCTCACGACCCGTCCAGAGATTGCAGCCGGCGAAGCGACAGAACACCGCCGGCCTGCCGGCATTCGCGCCCTCGCCCTGGAGGGTGTAGAAGATTTCCTTGACGGCGTAGCTCATCCCCAAAAGTAGTGCGGCGCGCCGTCCAGCGAGCAAGAACTCCTCACGCCTCCCTGACCTCCTGGTACGGCGCCGGGTCCTGGATGCCGTTCTCCCTGAATCCCTTCAGCCGGAGCTGACAGGAGTCGCACGCGCCGCAGGCGTCGCCCGACGGCGAAGGATCGTAGCAGCTCCGCGTGATCGCGTAGTCCACACCGAGTGCTAGACCGGTGGCGATGATCTCGCGCTTGGTCAGGCTGATGAGCGGAGTGTGGATCCGCAGCTTCGTCGTTCCCTCGACCCCGGCCCGGGTGGCGAGATTGGCCATCCGCTCGTAGGCCTCGATGTACGCGGGACGGCAATCCGGGTAGCCGCTGTAGTCGAGCGCGTTGACGCCGAGAAAGATGTCGGCGGCACCGAGCACCTCGGCCCAGGCCAGCGCGTAGGAGAGGAAGATCGTATTGCGCGCAGGGACGTAGGTGATCGGGATATCCCGGCTCATCGCTTCGGCTGAGCGCCCCTTGGGGACCGGCAGGTCGCTGGTGAGCGCCGAGCCGCCGAAGCTCCGCAGGTCGATGGTGACAACGGTGTGCCCCGCGACGCCCGCGCGCCGGCTCACCTCGCTCGCCGCGGCGAGCTCCACGACATGCCGCTGGCCGTAATCGAAGCTCAGCGCGTAGGGCTGATAGCCATCGCGAATGGCGATCGCGAGGACGGTCGCGGAGTCGAGACCGCCGGAGACGAGGACGACGGCCCTGGGGGCGGGTGCCATGGCGGAAAGCTATGAACTCCCCTGCCACCGAGTAAGGGCGCCCCGTTCGGGTCGCTGCCACGCTCAGCGGCCGAGCACGTGGCGCAGGGCGCGCTCCAGTGTGGGATGCCTGAACGGATATCCACTCTGCTGCAGGCGGCTCGGCAGGACACGCATGCTGGCCAGGAGGAGCTCATCCGCCATCTTGCCGAGCAGCAGCCGCAACGCCACGGCGGGTACAGGGAACAGCGTCGGCCTGCCGAGGACCTCGCCGAGCATGCGTGCGAAGTCCTCGTTGGTTGCGGGTTCCGGGGCGGTCACGTTGACGGGACCCCGCAGGCTCTCCGTCATCAGCACGTGGTGCAGGGCGCCTACTACGTCGTCGATGCTCACCCAGCTCATGTACTGGCGGCCGCTTCCCATGCGGCCACCCGCGCCCATCCGGAAGGGAGGCAGCATCTGCTCGAGTGCGCCCCCCGCCGGCGTGAGGACGATACCGATCCGGGTCCGCACCACGCGGATTCCGGCTCGCTCGGCCGGCGCGCTCGCCGCTTCCCACTGGTGGCCCACCTGCTCGACGAACATGCTTTCCGGTCCGGTGCGGAGGTGGGTCTCCTCGGTGATGACCTCGTCGCCGCGATCGCCGTAGATCCCGACCGCCGACGCGGAGATCAGGACCCGCGGCGGCCGTGTCAGGCGGGCCAGCGTCTCGGAAAGCAGGGTGGTGCCCTGGATGCGGCTGTCGAGGATGCGCCGCTGCTGTTCCTGCGTCCAGCGGGCGCCGGCGATCGATTCGCCTGCCAGGTGGATGACGGCATCCACCCCTTCGAGCGCGGCGGCGTCCAGCAGGCCCGCGGCCGGATCCCAGCTGATGTCGTCCGCGCCCGCCCGTCCCCGGACGAGGCGGCGCACCCGATGGCCGCCGGTAGTGAGGAACGGGATGAGGCTGCGGCCGATGAGGCCGGTCGCGCCAGTGATGGCGATGGTCATCGGCCCGTGCGCTGCATGGAGCGTATGCGCCGCCAGATCGTCGCGAACGGTCTCGTGACGGTACCGGAAGGTGCGCTGCAGTTTGCCGGCGGCGAACCCAGCTCCCAATTCGCCGAGGGCGCCCAGAGGCAGCGTGTAATCGATCCGGTCGGTGTAGCCGGTCCGGCCCGGTCCGATCGGCGTGAACAGATGGGTGTGGACCCAGCTCGCGAAGGGCCCCTCGATCTGCTCGTCGACGAACTGCCGGTTGGGGATGGCGTCGCGGTGCCGCGCGACCCAGCGCTGCCGGGTCGGCCCCACCGGCACGTCGAGGACCACCGTTCCGCTCTCGAGACTCCCGTGCCGCTCCAGCACGCGCACCGGCTCCCACGGTGGCGTCAGCCGCTCGAAGGCGCCGGCCCGGGCGTGCCAGGCGTACGCCTGTTCCGCGGAACAGGGCAGTTCGCTCGTGAGTTCGAATCGAGTCATGGCGGTGGTTCCCTCATGGCGGATTATAGCCGGATGCCCCGGTCACGCTCGCGTACTCACCCCGGGCCGGTTTGTTCCCCGCCGCGCGGACAACCGCCGCCCTCGCCACGCCGTTCGCCCCTACCGGGGCGTGCCGCGCGGGGTATCTTCTCCCCGTTCCGCGCGTCCCCGCCGTCCCTCCCAAGCCGGTTTCGTCGCGACCCATGCGCCTCTCGATCGCTGCCGCTCTCGTTCTCTCCGCCGCGCCGCTCGCTGCCCAGGTGGCCGACAGCTCACCCTTCCGTCCCCTCGACCTGCCGACGCCGACGTCGGTCCGCGCCGGGTCGGGCAAGCCCGGCGCCGGATACTGGCAGCAGCGGGTGGACTACCGGATCCGCGCCACGCTGGACACGATCACCGGGACCCTCATCGGCCGGGAGACGATTCACTATGTGAACCGCTCCCCCGATGCGCTGCCCTATCTCTGGATGCACGTGGAGCAGAACATCTGCGCGCCCGGCAACCTCACCAGCCAGCTCGATCAGCCACCGCTGGTCTTTCTCGGTTCGTCGTTCGATTTCTCCTGCACGGTCGCCGGGGGCGGCCTGCAGCTCGAGTCGCTCACATCGCTCGGCCGTCCGCTTGCGCATACGGTGTACGGGACCACGATGCGGGTCGATCTCGCGCGGCCGCTAGCGCCGCACATGGCGATGGATCTCGACGTGGCGTGGCGGTTCAAGGTCCCGGCCTTCGGCAGCGGGCGGATGGGACATGACGGCTCGCTCTACGAGTTCGGGCAGTGGTATCCCCGCATGGCGGTCTACGATGACGTGAAGGGCTGGAATCACGAGCCCTACATCGGGGCAGGGGAGTTCTACCTGGAGTACGGCGCCTTCGATGTGGCCGTCACCGTCCCGGCCAATTTCATCGTGGCCGCGACCGGCGTGCTCCGCAATCCGCTCGAGGTGCTCACCGCGACACAGCGCGCACGGCTCGCCCGGGCGCGGACCTCGGACTCCGCGATCGCGATCATCACGAAGGACGAAGCCGGGGTTCGCGCCCGTACCCGTCCGGCGGGCGGCGCCACGTTCACCTGGCGCTTCACGGCCGACAGCGTGCGCGATTTCGCCTTCGCCGCGGCGCCGAACTTCCAGTGGGATGCGAGCGGCTGGCAGGGGATCTACATCCATACCTTCTACCGGCCGAGCGCCACGCTCTGGCATGAGGCGAACGCGATCGTGCACGACGCGGTCCGCTACTACAGCCAGCAGTGGTACCACTATCCGTACCCGCACATTTCGAGCATCGAAGGCCCGGTCGAAGGCATGGAGTACCCGATGATGACCTTCGACCCGGCGGGCCCGACCCGGATCGACCTGCAGTGGGTGCTCGCCCACGAACTCGGGCACCAGTGGGTGCCGATGGTCGTCGGCTCCAACGAGCGGCTCTATCCCTGGATGGACGAGGGCTTCAACACCTTCATCGATCTCGCCAACGCCTCGCGCTACTTCACCGGCACGCCCTACGCCGATTCGATCGAGGTGCACCCGCTCCACCTCTACCACGACCACGCCGTGCCCGGCCTCGAGCAGCCGATGATCACCCGGCCGGTCGAGTCGCGCGACCTGTTCTGGACCGGGTATCAGAAGCCGGCGCTGATGATGCAGCAGCTCCGCTACGAAGTGCTCGGCCAGGCGCGCTTCGACCCCGCCTTTCGCGAGTATCTCCGCGCATGGGCCTTCAAACACCCGACGCCGGCCGATTTCATCCGGGTCATGCGCGACCAGTCCGGCATGGACCTCGACTGGTTCTTCCGCGGCTGGATCTACACCACCGCGCGGCTCGATCAGGCGATCGACTCGGTGCGCACCCCCAGCGACAGCCTGACGGAGATCTACCTGTCGAATCGCGGCACGATGGTCATGCCGCTTGTCATCTACGTGGAGACGATGGATTCCATCGGGACGTCGAACGGGCAATACACCCGGCTCCCGGCGGACATGTGGAACCTCGGCCCCAGGTTCACCTTCCGCCACCGCGGTCGGGAGAAGGTGGTGAAGGTGATGGTCGATCCGAACGAATCGATGCCGGACATCGACCGCAGCAACAACGTCTGGGTGCGATGAACGCACGAAGACTGGTGCGCCTCGCCCTCCTGTTCATCGCCGCGGGCGCGGCGTGGCTGAGTCAGCGGGGGCGGACTGTTCCGGTCGAGGCTCCGGTGCCGGCCGCGTCCGTGCCGGTGGAGTCGCCGGCGTCCGGCGCGGCCGCGACGGTGACCCGCCCGGAGATCGGCTTCCGGGATCGAAGCCTCCTCGCGGAGCACTACCAGAAGCATGGCGCGGAATTCGGCCGGATCAGCATCGAGGAGTATCTCCGCGCGGCGCAGGCGCTGCGCGATGCGCCGGCCGGCGGCCCCATCCTCGAGTCGGTCCGTGCCGATGGCGTGGTGACGCGGTACGACAGGGCCAGTGGTGACTTCCTGGCCTTTGACCGGGACGGCATCATTCGTACCTTCTTCCGGCCCAACGACGGCCAAGCGTACTACCAGCGGCAGCTCAAGCGGGGACGCAGCGTACCATGAATTCGCGCAGCTCAGGTCCCAACGATCCGGTCCGCGATTACCTGCGCCGCAGTGGCGCGCCGTATTCCGTGGTGGCGCAGGGGCTGCGTGGACTGGTCGAGAACTGGGAGCGGGTGGTCGCGCAGGTCCTGGAGGGCTACAACCTCACGCTCGACGACTACCTGAACGACATGGATGGCCGCCAGCTGCTGGAGAACGCGCTGGAGCTTGCGCCCGAAGAGGTCCGTAACGCCTTTCTGCCGCGTGTCCACGATGCCGACATGCGGGTCCGGCTCAATCTGGTCCCCGCGGGGCGCTGCCTCTGGGGCGGGATCGTCGCCGACGATGAAGGCTGGACCGAAGAACGCAACTGGTGGTACTTCGAGCGCCCGCGCCAGCCCGGGCCGCGCCTCCTGGAAGAGCTGGGCGGCATGTGAAGGCCCCCCCCGATGGCGCCGTGCCGCATGCCTTACGGAGATTCCTGATGACCCCGAGCTTTGGTGCACAGTCCATGGTGGCGCCGCTCCGGCGCGTGGTGGTCCGTGCGCCTGACGCGGCCTTCGGTGATGCCGACCCGGTCGCGTGGCACTACACCGCCCGGCCGGATCTCGCGGCCGCGACGACCGAGCACCAGGCGCTCGTCCGCATCCTCGCCGAGTCCGGTGCCGAAGTGATCCTCCACGACGATCCGCTCAGCGGGCTGGCCGACGCGATCTACGTCCACGACCCCGTGCTGATCTCCCGCCGGGGCGCGATTCTCATGCGGATGGGTAAGCCGCTGCGCCGCGGCGAGGAGGAGGCGATCGGCCGCTGCCTCGAGCGGACCGGCATCCCCATCCACTACCGGCTCCATGGCGACGCGCTCGGGGAAGGCGGGGACTGTCTCTGGCTCGATGAACGGACCCTGGCCGTCGGACTGGGTTACCGGACCAACGCGGCGGGTGTGGAGCAGCTGCGGGAGGCCGTGGGGCCGGAGGTGCGAGTCATCACGGTGGAGCTGCCGTACTACACCGGGCCGGACGCCTGCCTGCACCTGATGTCGCTCATCAGCATGGTCGCCGACGATCTGGCCGTCGTCTACCCGCCGCTGATGGCGGTGCCGTTCTACCAGTTGCTGGAGGAGCGGAAGATCCGGATGGTCGAAGTTCCCGAGGGGGAATTCCTGACGATGGGGTCGAACGTCCTGGCCCTGGCCCCGCGGCGCTGTCTGATGCTGGAGGGGAACCCCGTCACCAGGGCCCGGCTCGAAGCCGCGGGGTGCGCGGTTCAGACCTATCGTGGCACCGATATCTCCCTCAAGGCTGAAGGCGGGCCGACCTGCCTGACTCGGCCCGTCTTGCGGGGTTCGCCGGGCTCATGACCCGTGGGCCCCTGATTCATCAGGGGCCAGCTGCATCCAGTCCTGCCGCCAGATCCTCCAGCAGATCCTCGACCGCCTCACAACCAACGCTCATCCGGATATACCCCTCCGGCACCGGGTCGCCGCCCCACCGTGCCCTGCGCTCGGCGGTCGTGTGCAGCCCGCCAAAGCTGGTCGCCTCGAACACCAGGGCCGTCGCGGCGAAAAACCGCTCCGCCGCCGCCCTGCTGCCCAGGGTGAAGTTGAGCACCGAGCCGAACCGGGTCATCTGCCGCCGGGCGACGGCGTAGCCAGGATCGCCGGAGAGCCCCGGATACCGTACCGCACGCACCGCAGGATGCCGGGCCAGGAGCTGCGCCACCGCGAGGGCATTGGCGCTCTGCCGCTCCAGTCGCATGTCCAGCGTCCCGAGGGAGCGGTGGGCCAGCCACACCTCCATGGGACCCGCGACCGCGCCGAACCGGGTGCGCCAGGTGCGGATCTGTTCCAGCAGGGCGGGGTCGCGCGCCGCCACGTGGCCGAGGATCAGGTCGGAATGGCCGGTCAGCGCCTTGGTGTCCGAAGCGACCGACAGGTCCGCACCCAGCGCGAGCGGTCGCTGAGAGAGTGCGGTGGCCGTGGTGTTGTCCACCGCCACCAGCGCACCCTCGGCGTGCGCCGCCGCCACCAGGGCCCGGATGTCGCAGACCTCCACGCCTGGATTCGAAGGCGTCTCGATCCAGAGCAGCTTCGCGCCCGCGAGCGTGGCCAGCTGACCGTTGCCGGGCGTCGGCGCCATCCGCACCTCGACGCCCTGTTCGGCGAAGTAGTTCTGGGCGACGAGCCGGCAGGTATAGTAGGAATCCGATGGCAGCGCGAGTACGTCCCCCCGCTTCAGCAGCGTGGCGAACACCGCGGTCGCCGCGGCCATCCCCGATGCGAACACCAACGCGGGCCCTCCCTCCAGTTCGCCCAGCGCCTGCTCGAACAGCGACCAGGTCGGATTGTGGAACCGGCCGTAGGTGAACGGCGAGTCGGCGGGATCACCCGCGGCGTGGAACGCCCCGGCGA
This sequence comes from uncultured Gemmatimonadales bacterium, assembly GCA_963817435.1. Lineage (GTDB taxonomy): Bacteria > Gemmatimonadota > Gemmatimonadetes > Gemmatimonadales > GWC2-71-9 > JADJOM01. Next base: position 141,507 of record CAWFNY010000002.1, on the reverse strand, counting down.
AGGTGGGGCCGGGCAGGAACGCTCCCCCGGGCGAAGGGGCGGGAAGTCCGGCCTTGAGCACACGGGTGGCGTCGCGCATGATGGTTGGGGAACCGGGTGGTGGTGCGGCGTGCTGACGGGATTACTTCGCGACCGCCTGTCGGACCATGATCAGGTCGGTGATGTTGTCGAGCGTGAGCAGCCCGGCCAGTCGTCCGCCAGCGTCCACGACCGGCAGGGCGGGGAGGCCGCTCGCGCGGAGCCTGCCGAGAGCCTCTTCGAAGCCGATGCCGAGCGGGAGCCTCGGGACCGGGCGGACCATCGCCTGGCTCACCGGCGCGTCGGGGCCGTGTGCCGTCAGGGAACTGACAATGAGGTCCCGCGTCAGCAGGCCCTCGAGGCTACCGGCATTGTCCACGACCGGGAATTCGCTCTGTTCACCCTCGAGCAGCAGATCCACCGCCTGGCGCAGGGTGCCGTAGACCGGGATCGTCACGAAGCGGGTGATCATCATCTGGTCGACGATGATGCCGCGTCCCGCGGCCCGGGCCTCTACCAGCGATGCCTCCTGCCCGGCCGCGAAGAAGATGAAGAGCGCGATCAGCACCAGCATCGGCTGCTGGGCGAACAGGGCCCAGGCGCCGCCGGCGATCGCGATCGTCCGGCCGACCCGTGCGGCGACCCGGGTCGCCTTCACCATGCCCACCCGGGACGCGAGCACCGCCCGGAACACCCGGCCACCGTCCATCGGATAGGCCGGGATCAGGTTGAAGGCGAGCAGGAGGCCGTTGATCACCGTCAGGAGCATGAGGAACTGCCGGCCGCCGTTGGCCTCCTCGAGCGGCCAGGGGAGCGGGCCGGTGAGCTGAAGCCAGCCGAACAGGCCCAGCGCGATCACCAGGGTGACCGCCGGCCCCGCCAGTGCGATCCAGAACTCCTGCCTTGGCTGCTCGGGGAGGCGCTCCAGCCGGGCGAGGCCTCCGATCGGCAGCAGGATCACGTCCGGAGTCCGAATGCCGTAGTGACGGGCCATCAGGATGTGCCCGAACTCGTGCAGCAGCACACAGGTGAAGACCGAGACGGTCAGGGCGACCTCGAACAGCGCCCCGTTCTGTGCCCCGGTACGGAAGCCGTCGAACGCCTGAAAGGCGAGCAGCAGGAGAAAGGTGACGTGCACCTTCACATCGGTGCCCATGATGCGGGCAATGCGGAACGACCATGACATGCCCGGAATAGTAAACAGAAAACCCGCTCGCGCTGCCGCGATCGGGTCTTCAGGCCGGATTCATCACCCAGACCGGCCGTCTGGGGCCCCTGAGGGCTATGTCCGAGGATATGCAGACTATCGGCACGGGCCGGGAATTCTTGAGCCCGGCCCGGCGCAGGGCACGCCGGCCCCTCGCCCCTACTTTCTCTGCACCGGGTCCTCCACTAGAATTTCCCCCCTCACCGCGCGCCCCGGAGGCCGGCCATCGCCGCGAATCACTGGTCCGTCAAGGACTCGGAGAAGCTGTACAACATGCAGGGCTGGGGGCTCGGCTTCTTCCGCGTGAGCCCCGACGGGCGGGTCACCGTTCACCCGGATGGCAACCCCAAGCGCGGGCTCGATCTCTACCAGCTGGCGATGGACCTGAACGCACAGGGCGTCGGCCTGCCGCTGCTGCTCCGCTTCTCGGACATTCTCCGGGCTCGCATCCAGGCCCTCGCCACCCAGTTCCAGAACGCGATCGCCGAGTTCGGCTACGAAGGCGCCTACACCACGGTCTACCCGATCAAGGTGAACCAGCAGCGCCACGTGGTCCAGGAGATCGTCGAGTTCGGCTCGGTGCACGGCGTCGGCCTCGAGTGCGGTTCCAAGCCCGAACTCCAGGCGGTGCTCGGCATCACCGAGAGCGCCGAGCACATTATCGTCTGCAACGGCTACAAGGACGAGGAGTACATGCGGCTGGCCCTCATGGGCCAGAAGCTCGGACATACCGTGTTCGTCGTCATCGAGCAGCTCTCGGAGGTCGACACCTTCCTCAAGGTGGCCGACGAATTCGGCATCATGCCGACGATGGGGGTCCGCATCAAGCTGGCCACGGAGGGCTCGGGCCGGTGGGCCAAGAGCGGTGGCGAGAAGTCCAAGTTCGGCCTCTCGGCCATGGAACTGATGAAGGTGCTCGACAAGCTGGAGGCCGCGGGTCGCAAGGACGTGCTGCGGCTGGTGCACTTCCACCTCGGCAGCCAGATCACCGACATCCAGTTCATCAAGGCGGGCCTGGAGGAGATCGGCCGCTTCTATGTCGAACTCCGCAAGATGGGGTTCGCCCTGACCCACGTGGATGTGGGCGGTGGACTCGGCGTGGACTACGACGGCTCCCGGTCGACCAGGCCGGCGAGCATGAACTACTCCATGCGGGAATACGCCAACGACGTCGTGTACACGCTCGGGACGGTGTGCCGGTCCGAGGGCGTTCCCATGCCGCACCTCATCTCCGAATCCGGCCGCGCCATCACCGCGCACCACTCGCTGCTGCTCATCAACGTCACCGACGTCGAGTCGCAGAGCGATCCGCAGATGCCCGATCTGGGCGCCGATCCCCACCCGCTTCTCGTCGAGCTGAAGGAGAACCTCGAATCGATCAGCCCGGAGCGGCTCGAGGAGGTCCACCACGACGCCAGCTTCGGCAAGGAGCGGGCGCAGGAGCTGTTCGCCAGCGGCGTCCTCACCCTGCGCGACCGCGCCAACGCCGAGCAGCTCTACCTGGCGACCATGAACCAGCTCGCGCGGCTGGTCGAGATGGAGAAGGGGGAGCACCCGGAAATCTGGTCGGACCTCGAGGCGACGCTCGTCGACCGCTACTTCTGCAACTTCTCGGTGTTCCAGTCGCTGCCGGACAACTGGGCCATCGACCAGCTCTTCCCGATCATGCCGATCCACCGCCTGGACGAGCAGCCCACCCGCCGGGGCACCATCCAGGATATCACCTGCGATTCCGATGGCGTCATCGATCGCTTCGTCGGCGGCCGCAAGGGAAAGCCCTCGCTCGAACTCCATCCCATCCGGGAGGATGAGCCGTATCTGCTCGGCATCTTCCTCACGGGCGCCTATCAGGAGATCCTGGGCGACCTGCACAATCTCTTCGGGGACACCAACGCGGTTCACGTGCGCCTGACCGACGCGGGCTACGAGATCACCGACATGGTCCACGGGGACACCGTGACCGAGGTGCTGAACTACGTGCAGTTCCAGCCGGCCGATCTGCTCACCACCTTCCGCCGGAAGGTGACGAACGCGAAGGATCTGTCCCGGAGCGACGCCAATCAGTTCATCGCCGACTACGTCGCGGGACTCGAAGGCTACACCTACCTCGAGGGCGAGGAGCTGCCGGGCACCTGATCGTTGAGTGCGTATCCGCACCCGGACAGCAGAGGGGCGACCAATGTCTGGCCGCCCCTCTGGCGTTCGAGCCACGTCGACCGTTACGCCGGACTCAGCGCATGGTCCACCGAGGCCTTGCCGCCACCCCGGATGATGATCGCGAGCGCCAGGCCGATCGCGAGGATCTGGTACTCGAACCCTTCACCTTTCTGGGTGCCGTACCAGTTCATGAAGAAGCCGTTCCCGAGATGCACGGTGAGTGCGGCGACCACCATGTTGCACAGGATGCCGAAGGCCGCGATCCTCGTCAGGAACCCGCTGAGGAGGCCGAGCGACCCCGCGAACTCGGCGGTGATCGCCAGAAAGGCGAACAGGGCCGGTATGTGCGCCTGCTGGGTGAAGAACTGCATGGTGCCGCTGAAGCCGTAGCCGCCGAACCATCCCAGCGCCTTCTGCGCGCCGTGCGGAAACATCACCAGGCCGAGAGTAAGGCGGAGCAGCAGCGCGAGCGGATCGTCGCTGGTCTTGATGAGTTTCTGAAGCATGATCTCTCTCCCGGTTCTGGTTCAGGCGTTGCCGGCGTTGTAGTAGAACCGCTCGTGCGTGATCTGGCCGTCAAGCCACTTCCGGACGGCGACCTGCTCCAGCTTCACCCGCACCCCGCCTTTGAAGGTCACGTCCATCACCCACTCGGAGAAGCTGAGGTTCCCCTGGACTGCCGTGTTCAGGATCGCGGCGCTGTGGAACTGCTCGATGCTGTCGACGAACTTGATCTCCCGCTCACGGTTGGCGGCCTTGCCGACCGTGGCCGGGGTGTTGTTCTCCTGCATGACGACATCATCGGCGTAGAAGCGGTCGAAGGCGTCAAGGATCCGGCCGCCGAGGACGGTCTGATTGAGCTCGGCGTCCAAGGTCGCAACGGACGGGGTGGCGGTGGTGGTCATCTGGCAGCTCCTCACGGATGTTGTTGGTCAATCAATTAGTGACTAGTCAAGTATTAGAACGTCCAGCGAATGCATCGGGTTCTGCGACTACTTCTCTTCCTGGCGATCCCGGATCCGGTCGAGCAGGCGGATGAGCTGCTTCTGCTCGGCTGGTGTGAGGTCGCTGATTAGCGTCTCATCGGCACCGTTGACCACTTCATCGAGCCGGCCCAGCAGCGTCAGCCCGCTCGCGGTGATCCGGCAGGTGACCTGGCGCCGGTCCTCGGGGCACCGTTCCCGATGGACCAGGCGCTTCGTCTCGAGACGGTCCAGCAGGCGGGTGATGCCAGGTGCCTGCTCGATCATCCGCTCCGCGATCTCGAGCGTTGGGAGCCCATCGCTCCCGGCGCCGCGAAGAATCCTGAGCACGTTGTACTGCTGGCCCGTGATTCCGTGCGGCTCGATCAGTGCCGCCATCCGTCGCTTCAGCACGTCCACGGTGCGCAGCAGTCCCAGCGAGGCCTCCTGGGCCGTCGACCGAAACGGCTTGCTCTGCTTGATCTCCTGCTGCAGTCGGCTCGGCGGGTTCGGCATGGCCGACAGTATATGGCGCATTGCTTGATTAGTCAAGTATTCCCCGGTTCGGGGTCATCCCCCCATCCAACCCTGTCGCGACCGGCCGCCGTGCCCTGGGCGCGCCGGTCACGGCGCGCTTCCTCAACCGCGGGTCGGTGTGCATCGACTCAGGCAGTACCGGTTCGCAGTGGTCCTGAAGGTCGTGGGGCTGGCGCGCGCCGCGGCCGGGAGCCCGGCGTCACCGTCCGTGTCCACCGCTACGGTCCGGATACCCTCGTGGTTCCCGCCGGGACACCGGGTGAGCTGGACGCACGTCGATGACGTCGAGCGTTCCGTGACCGGCGAGGAAGGCGATCGCTCCGCCCTCTACCTCTTTCCGACCCCCAGCCGGACCCTGAGCCACACCGCAATGGTATCCATGACGGCTGTGGGCACGCGCTCATCGCGGAGCGAGGGGTATTCCGAGGGTGAGCCGTCCGTTCCGGAGGTGAGGAACAGGTGATTGAGGTGGGGGAACACCCGCGCAGTGACATCGCCGTTGCCACCCTGGCGGATCGCCGCGGCCAGGGTGTCTGCCTGGCCCGCGCTGACCTGGCGGTCGAGCGCGCCCTGCACGATCAGCGTCGGCTGGCGGACGAGACGCGCGGCGCGGATCGGATCGTAGTGCATGAACCACCGAAACCAGGGATTGGCGGGGAGTGAGTCACGCCGCACCGCGGCCTCGACTTCGGCCAGTCGCGCCTGCCGCGCCGCGGGCGACAGGCCAGGGTTCGTCAGAACCGGCCACCGGGCCTGGTCGACCAGCACGTCCACGCCGGGCTTGGCCGGACCTGCCATGATCACCAGTGCCGCGAGGCGCCGATCCTGCGCCGCGAGCAGCGGCCCGATGATTCCGCCCTCGCTGTGCCCGACGAGGGCGATCCTGGCGCGATAAATCTCCGGACGGGCGCGCAGCCACGCGATCTGGGCCCGCGTGTCGCCGGCAAGTTCGGCCGTCGTGGCGGAATCCGGGTGCCCGGTGCTGCCTCCGGTCCCGCGGTCATCGCACCGAAGGACGGCGATTCCCTCCGCGCCGAGTCGCTCTGCCAGTTCCCCGAAGAGCCGGTAGCCGGGGAGGAGGGGCCACAAGGCTTCGTCGCGCGTCTGGCTGCCGGACCCGGTTATCGTCACGGCGGCGGGAAGGGGGCGGCGTCCGGCCCGCGGGGTCGTGAGCGTGCACCCCAGGGAGAACGTATCGCTGCCTGTGCCGGCGGGGATCCGGACTTCCGCGGCCGTGAAGGGAGCGCCCGCCGGCGCGCTGTAGTCCGGGGGCGGCCGCCGCAGGCCGGTGAGCGGCGGCAGACTGTCGGGCATGGCGGCGCGGGTGACCCGCACGCGCTGGGCCGGGATGTCGATCGACGCGACGCGTCCACCCTCGACGAGCGCCAGCATCTCGAGGCCGGCAAAGGTGATGTAGACTGAATCTCCTCTGAACCGCAGCGCGGCCGGCAGCACGGTGTCCGGGCCGGCCACGAGCAGCCGGAAGGTGGTGTCATGCCCCTGCGCCAGCACGACCAGTTCCGCGAAGCTGACCACCGATTGTGGCGGCAGCACCGCATCAAAGGCGGCGTTTCGCACGCGGTCCACGGCAGGGCCTCGCAAGGCGCTCGTGATTCGCACGGAATCACCGACCGGCACCGCTCGATAGCTCCCCCGGCTCGAATCGCCGGCCGCATTGCTCACCACCAGTGAGAATCCCCCGAAGCTGCCGTTCGGCCCCCGCTGGGCGCTGCCGGCGAGCCGCAGGTTCAGCACCGGGATGACGGACTCCTGATCGAACTCCGCAGCGCTCCGCCTGAAACTCTCCCGTCCGACTTCGGAACTGCCCTGGCGCATCTGATAGACACCGGCGTCCGGCGCCTGCGCTGACGCCGTTACGGGCGCGGCGAGGGCCAGCAGGAGCAGGGTGATCTGCCGAGGCCGACCGGAGTCACTCCGCGGGCGCATACGACTCCAGGTAGCCGCAACGGCCACAGCGATAGCTGACGATGGGATGCCGGGCCCGGCCCTTGAGCTTGAGCCCGCTCCAGAACGAGCGCTCCGGCTTGCCCTCGACCCATGTGGTCTGGTTGCGGGAGTTGTGATCGCCGAGGTCAAGCGTGAATCCCGCCTCGAAGTGACCTTCGCACTTGGGACAGACCGGTGCAGGCATGTGCACTCTCCAGCTACGTGATCAGGCGCCGGACTACCCGGCTTTTTCCGGTCCGAGTCGTCCGGCATCCTTCAGCGACTGGCGCAGCAGATACTCCAGCTGCCCGTTGAGCGAGCGCAGATCGTCCGAAGCCCAGCGCTGCAGGGCGTCATGGAGCTCCGGATCGATCCTCAGCAGAAACGCCTTCCGCTCGGCCACGGGCAGACTCGCCTAGTAGATCGTGCCGGCGTTGACCACCGGCTGGGTGGCCTGCTCGGAGCAGAGCACCACCAGCAGGTTGCTCACCATGGTCGCCTTCCGCTCCTCATCGAGATGCACGATCTCTTTCTGCGAGAGCAGGGAGAGCGCCATCTCCACCATGCCGACCGCACCCTCGACGATCATCTGCCGCGCGGCGATGACCGCACTGGCCTGCTGGCGGCGCAGCATCACGCCCGCGATCTCGGGAGCATAAGCCAGGTGGCTGATGCGGGCCTCCAGGATCTTCACTCCCGCTTTCAGCAGGCGCTCCTGGATCTCTCCCTTGAGCTTGTCCGCGACGTCAGCCGTGTTGACCGAGAGGGACATCTGTCCCTCCTGATGGGCGTCGTACGGGTACTGATTCGCGAGGCCGCGGAGCGCCGACTCGCTCTGCACCTTCACGTAGTCCTCGTAGTTGTCGACCTCGAAGAGCGCCTCGGCGGTGTCGGTCACCTGCCAGACAACCACCGCCGCGATCTCGATCGGGTTCGAACCGTGGTCGTTCACCTTGAGTTTGGTAGTCTCGAAATTCCGGACCCGGAGCGAGATCCCCTTCTTGGTGTAGAAGGGATTGGCCCACCACAGCCCCGGTTCCCGGACTGTGCCGGCGTAGGTGCCGAAGAGCTGCAGCGCCTTGCCCTGGTTCGGCTGCACCGTGAACAGGCCGGTCCACAGGATCACCAGCACCACCGACCCGATGGCGAAGCCGATCGCGCGGGCGGCATTCTCCGCCTGCGCCGCGCTGATCAGCCCCAGCACGGTCGCGACCGTCAGCACCAGCAGGAGCACCAGCATCACACCGCCAGACATCGCCTTCTTCTCGATCTCGCGAATCACGGCCTTACCCTCGAATGGTGAATGGTATCGCTATGATATCACTTTGATACCTTCCGGTCAAGGGGGCCTGCGCCGGCCGACTAGGCCAGCCACCCGTCGAGATGCCTGGCGATGAAGTCGTCGTCACCGAGATCCTGGTGCTGCCGCAGAGCCCGATCGATCTCCTCGCGCTGTCCGGGGGAGAGCATCTCCCTGGGATCGAGGCACCACGGCCCCGCGAGCAGCCGCTGCCGGTGCAGTACCTCATGGATCCCCGCGATGCAGCCCGCGAAGTCGTGTGCGGGGTCGAAGAGTGCGGCGTTGAAGTCGGTGAGCGCAGTGGCGAGTCTGAGCCATGCGGGGTCGAGTGGCTGCTCCGGTGGGAGGCGCTGCACGGCGTGCAGCAGTTCCACCGCGTGCCGGGTGCCCACCGCCCACTGGCCGAGCAGGCCGCCGACGATTCGCCGCTCCATGTTCCCGAAACGGTATCGGGAGAGCAGGTCGACCACGATGCTGTCGTCGTTGCCGGTGTAGAGCGCGAGGTCCGCGCGTCCCGCATCGACGACCGCGCGGACGACGTCGAGCGTCTGGTACCGGTCGAACGGTGCAATCTTGATAGCGATCGCGTTCGGGATCTCGGCGAAGCGCCGCCAGAATCCATAGCCGAGGACGCGGCCACCCACGGCGGGCTGCAGGTAGAAGCCGAAGAGCGGCAGGATCTCGGCGACGGCGCGGCAGTGGTCGAGCATCGCCTCGTCGCTCGCGTTGCCCCAGCCGGCGAGCGAAAGCAGGACCGCGTCGTAGCCCAGTCGGGCCGCGATCTCGGCCTCCCGGCACGCCTGCGCGGTCTTCCCGATCGCACCGGCGACCTTGGCGAACGGCCGCGGGCGCGCCTCGAGGGACTTCCTGACCGTTTCGGCGGCCAGCGCAAGCACCGGCTCGAACAGCCCATTCTCCCGGATGGCGAACTGGGTGGTGTGCACGCCGACGGCGATTCCGCCTGCGCCGGCATCGAGATAGTACCGGGTCAGTGCACGCTGGCGCCGTTCGTCGAGCTTGCGCGCCGCCGTGAGCGCGAGGGGGTGAGCCGGGATGACCTGACCGGCGAGCAGGTGGGGACGCAGCTCCATCATCGGGAGAAGTGTACGCTTCGGGAGGAAGCGTGGCGAGTCAGGGCTGCAACCGGACGCCGTTCCTCTCCGTCTGGCGGCGGTCGCGGCTCGGGATAGCTTCAAGCGGCGCCCGACGGCGCATCATCACACCTGGCCGGTGGACGACTCCCGCGGATGCGGCGAATCGGCCGGCCTGCAACGGAGGGACTTCATGGTGAAGCATCGGCGAATTGCGGGCAGGGTACGTATCAGCATCCTCGTCTTCGGGGCGGTGGCACTCGGCGCCGCGGCGCCGCTCGGGGATCTCCCGCTCGCCGGGTACTCCGCCTCGGCTTCGCAGGTGGAACGCGAATGGGAGTCGCGGCTCCGCGCGATCCCGGATCCCGACACGCTCCGCGAGAGCATGCGCATCCTCTCCGCCCGGCCCCATCACACCGGCTCTCCCTATGACAAGGCCAACGCCGAATGGATCCTCGGCCGCTTCAAGTCCTGGGGCCTCGAGGCGCGGATCGAGCAGTTCGATGTGCTATTCCCAACGCCCCGCGAGCGCCTGGTCGAACTCCTCGCGCCGACGAAGTACGTCGCGAAGCTGGAGGAGCCGGCCCTGGCCATCGATCTGACGTCGGGGCAGCGCGCCGAACAGTTGCCAACCTATAACGCCTACTCGATCGACGGCGACGTCACCGCCCCGCTGGTGTACGTGAATCGCGGTGTTCCCGCGGACTACGAGGCGCTCGATCGCCGCGGGATCTCGGTCAAGGGGGCGATCGTGATCGCGCGGTACGGCGGGTCGTGGCGCGGGATCAAACCGAAGGTGGCTGCGGAGCACGGTGCCATCGGCTGCCTGATCTTCTCCGATCCCCAGGATGACGGGTACAGCCCGGGCGTGGTCTTCCCGAAGGGCGCCTTTCGTCCGCGAGAAGGGGTGCAACGGGGCAGTGTGGCCGACATGCCGCTCTACCCGGGCGACCCGCTGACCCCGGGGGTCGGTGCCCTCCCCGGCGCCACACGGCTGCCGGTCGCCGAGGCGCCCACGCTGACCAGGATCCCGGTTCTGCCCATCTCCTACGCCGATGCGGAACCGCTGCTGCGCGCCCTCGAGGGCCCGGTGGCACCGCCCGGGTGGCGCGGCGGGCTTCCGCTCACCTACCGGATCGGTCCCGGGCCCGCGCGGGTGCACCTCCGGCTCAAGTCCAACTGGGAGGTCAAGCCGATCTACGACGTCATCGCGACCATCCGCGGCTCGGAGGCGCCTGACGAGTGGATCATTCGTGGCAATCACCACGACGCCTGGGTGAATGGCGCCGAGGATCCCGTTTCCGGGCAGGTGGCCCTGCTGGAGGAAGCCCGCGCGATGGGTGCCCTGCTCAAGCAGGGGTGGAAGCCCCGGCGGACGATCATCTACGCCGCGTGGGACGGTGAGGAGCCCGGACTCCTCGGCTCCACCGAGTGGGTCGAGACGCACGCCGCCGAGCTGCGACAGCATGCCGCCGTCTACATCAACACCGACGGCAACGGCCGCGGCTTTCTGGGCATGGGCGGATCGCACACGCTCGAACGCTTCATGAACGGGGTGGCGCGGGACATCGAGGATCCGGAGACCGGGCTCAGCGTCTGGAAGCGGGACCAGCTGCGGTCCATCCGCGATGGCGACGCCGAGGAGCGGGCCGAGGCCCGACAGCGGCCCGACCAGCGGCTCGCACCGCTGGGTTCCGGCTCCGACTTCACGCCCTTCCTGCAGCACCTCGGCATCGCCTCGCTGGACCTCGGATTCGGCGGCGAGGATGATGGCGGCATCTATCACTCCATCTACGACGACTTCTACTGGTACACCCACTTCAGCGATACCAGCTTCGTCTACGGCCGGGCGCTGGCGCAGACCGTGGGGACCGCCATCCTGCGGCTCGCCGACGCGGAGGTCCTCCCGCTCGACTTCACCGCCCTCGCCGACAACATCGGCAAGTACACCACCGAGGTGAAGAAGCTGCTGGCCGACCGGCAGGAGGCGGTGCGTGAGGTGAACCGGGAGCTGGACGAAGGCGTCTTCCCGGCGACCAATAATGCCCGCGACCCCATCGCGCCGCCGGCACGGGAAACGCCGCCGCCATTCCTCAACTTCGCCCCGCTCGAGAACGCGCTCCAGGCTCTGAGCCAGAGCGCGAGCCGTTACGACTCGGCGTTCGCCGAAGTGGGGGCAGGGGACGGGGCCGGCTATGCACGCGCGGCGGCGGACGGCCTCAATGCGCGGCTGGTGGACAGCGAGCGCCGGCTGACCAGTGAGGCGGGGCTGCCCAAGCGGAGCTGGTTCACCCACCTCATCTATGCGCCTGGGTTCTATACAGGCTACGGGGTGAAGACGCTGCCGGGAGTGCGGGAGGCGATCGAGCAGAAGGACTGGCAGCTGGCGCAGGAGCAGATCGACCGGGTCGCGGCGGTGCTCGTCGATGAGTCCCAGCTGATCGGCGCGGCCGCCGAGCAGCTGCTCAAGGCGGCGAAGTAGCGCCGCTCAGAAGCGCCCGGAGCGCTCCTCGAAGTGCGTCGGCCTGTCGAGCAGGGGCCCGCCCTGTTCCAGCCAGTCCGCCACCCAGGCGATCATCATGGCAAGCGTCACGGTCGGGGGCCCGAAGCGGGCCACCGACCGTGACGCGTTGCTGAGCAGGGCGTCCGGCCGCTCGGTGCCCTCGAATCGTGGAGCGCGCCCGAAGCGTTCGCCGAATCGTTCGGCCAGCCAGCGCACGCTGATGGTCTCCAGGCCCGTCACATTCAGGACCACCGCGGGCGATGCCGCCAGTGTCAGGCACTGCAGCGCGCGGGCATTCGCATCTCCCTGCCAGATCACGTTCACGTGGCCCATCGCGAGCGGCACCGCGTCACCACTGCGGACCCGGCGCGCGACGTCCACCAGTACCCCGTAGCGCAGGTCGATTGCATAGTTGAGCCGCATGATGGCCACAGGTGTGCGGCGTGCCGCCGCCGCGTGCTCGAAGATCCGTTCCCGCGCCAGGCAGCTCATGGCGTACTCCCCCACCGGGCCGACCGCGTGGTCCTCGGCCGGACCGCCGGAGCCGACCGGCGTCAGCGGATAGACGTTTCCGGTGGAGAACACCACCGTGCGCGCGCTCTGATACCGCTCGGCGACTCGTGCGGGGACGATTGCGTTCATTGCCCAGGTGACGTCCGGCGCGGACTGGGTGCCGAACTTCTGCCCCGCCATGAAGATCAGGTTCGGTGCGTCGGGCAGCCGGGCGAGCGCCGCGGGATCGAGCAGGTCGGCGGCGATCGTCGTGATTCCGGCTGCCTCGAGTCGCTGGCGGAGTCCCTCTTCACGGAAGCGCGACACCGCCACGACCCGGTGCCGCGGGTCGAGCGCGCGCCGTGCCATCCGCGCGAGGCTGGGCCCCATCTTGCCCCCGGCGCCGAGAACGAGAAGGTCCCCCGGCAGTTGCCGGAGGACCTCGAGCACACCGTCAGTCGGGCGGGAGAGCCGTTCGTCCAGCTCGGCCTCGTTCATCCCCGCATGGCCATCGGCTTGAATTCCCGCTCGTCGCAGCCGATGTAGATCTGCCGCGGACGCGAGATCTTCTGCTCCTTGTCGCGGAGCATCTCTTCCCACTGCGCGATCCAGCCCGGCAGGCGGCCCAGCGCAAAGAGCACGGTGAAATAGTCCGTCGGGTAGCCCATCGCCTGGTAGATAAGCCCCGAGTAGAAGTCGACGTTCGGGTACAGCTTCCGTTTGATGAAGTACTCGTCCTCGAGCGCGATCCGCTCCAGCTCGAGCGCGATCTCCAGCTTCGGGTTGAGCCCGGTCTGCTCGAAGACGTCGTAGGCCACCTTCTTGATCAGCTTCGCCCGCGGATCGTACGACTTGTAGACCCGGTGGCCGAAGCCCATCAGGCGCCCGCCGCCCGCCTTGCACTCGGCGATGAAGGCCGGGATGTTCTTCTTCTCGCCGATGTGGTCCAGCATCTGCAGCACCGCTTCATTGGCGCCGCCGTGAAGCGGTCCGTACAGCGCGGCAATCCCGGCCGAGACGGCGGAGAAGGGGTCGACCTGGGAGGAGCCGACGCTCCGCACCGCGCTGGTCGAGCAGTTCTGCTCGTGATCGGCGTGCAGGATCAGCAGGATCTCGAGCGCCCGCTGCAGCACCGGGTTGGGCTCGTGCCGGCCGCCGATCTCGAACGTCATGTTCACGAAATTGCCGATATAGCTCAGGTCGTTCCGCGGGAAGACGTACGGCAGACCGCGGGAATGCCGGAAGGCAAAGGCCGCGATGGTCGGAATCTTGGCGATGAGCCGGACCCGCTGGAGATAGCGGCTGGCCGGATCCTCGATGTGCTTGGCGTCGGGATAGAACGTCGAGAGGGCCCCCACGGCGCCGAGCAGCGTCCCCATCGGGTGCGCGTCGTACCGGAAGCCCTCGATGAACTTGATGATGTTGGTGTGGACGTAGGTGTGATAGCGGACGTCGTTCTCCCACTTGTCCAGCTGCGCCTTGTTCGGCAGCTCGCCTTCGAACAGCAGGTAGGCCGTCTCGAGGAAGCTGGCCTTCTCGGCGATCTGCTCGATCGGATAGCCCCGGTAGCGCAGGATCCCCTTGTCGCCATCGATGAACGTGATCGCGCTCCGGCAAGAGGCGGTGTTCAGGAAGGCGGGGTCGTAGGACATCAGGCCGAAGTCGTCCTCGCTGGTGCGGATCTGGCGGAGGTCGGCGGCCTTGATGGTGCCTTCGCTGACCGGCAGCTCGTACTGCTTGCCGGTGCGATTGTCGGTGATCGTCAGCGAGTCCTTGGACACGTGCGGCTCTTCATTGGATGGGAGCCGCAAAGATAAGCGTTGCGGGGCGGCGCGCGAAATAGGGGTCAGGCAGAGTGAACGACGGTTCAGGGATTTCCACCGCTCGGCTTCACGTGGGACATGATGAGACGTGCCAGGCCGTGAAAGTCACCGTCGAAGTGGTGCCCACCCTTGATCTCGACGACGTCCGCCAGCCCGGCCGGCAGATCAGGACAGAGGGTGTCCCCTTCCCTGGTCCCGTAGACGCACAGCAGCGGGCGTCCCTGAAGCTTCTCCATCTCCGGCAGGAGCTTGTAGGTGGCGGTGTGCTGCGCCGCGAGCCACTCTCCCATGCGGAATTCCAGGTCGGTCTGGTGTTCCAGGCCCAGAAAGGCGATGAGCCGGACCTGATCGAGGGTGGCGCCCGGGAGGCGGGAGGCCATCAGGGGCAGCACATCGGCGCCCAGGGAGTAGCCGATCAGAATCACCTTCTCGCGGTGGAAGGCCGTCTGATAGTGCCGGATCATTCGCTGGAGGTCCACCGAGATCTCCTCGGGTGTCCGCTTCTGCCAGAAGTATTGCAGCGAGTTGAAGCCCACCGTCGGTACCCCGGACTTCACCAGCTCCTCGCCGATCTGCTTGTCGATGCTGGCCCAGCCTCCATCGCCGGACAGCACGATCGCGAAGTAGTCGCCCGGGTCCGCCGGCGACGGAAGCTCCACCACGGGCAATTCGCCGAGCGAGGCGGGTGCCGGCCCGCTGCTCGCAGGCGCGGTCGTCAGCCGGGTGAGCGCATCCATGAACTGCGGCATCCACGCGATCGGTTTGGAGAAGCCGTGGCCGACGTGCGCGAGCCTGACGACCTCCGCGCCGGGGATCACCTTCGCAAAGGCCGCGACCGAGTCGATCGGCGACACGGCGTCTTCCTCACCCTGCAGGATCAGCCACGGCGCTGACAAGCGTGGCACGGGGCCGACCCGGCGACCGCGACCGTTCGGTCCCAGCGTGCTCGCCAGGCCGTTCCGGTCGCAGGGCAGGGTCTGGGTGGGGAGCAGCGGGTCGAAGGCGACGCTGAGGGCGCCGCTGAACGTGTTGTCGGGCGCCTGTGCCAGTGCCGCGTAGGCCAGGCCAGCTCCCGAGGAATAGCCCACCAGCACCGGTGGCTGGTAACGGGCGAGCCCCAGGCTCTTTTGCGCATACTGGCTGAGTGCCTCGGCGTCCGCGGCGAAGTAGCTGCAGCGGTCACCCCTCGCGTTCACCGCCTTCAGGTAATGCGGGGTGTCGACACCGAGCACCAGGCTTCCACTGGCCGCCGCCGCGCGGGCCATCTCCACCACTCCCTCATTCCAGCCGCCATCCCCTGAGAAGAACAGGGCGACCGACGTCGGCGGCGTCGTGGGGCGGTAGACGCTGACGGTGCCGAAATGCCGGAAGTGCAGCGTCGGATCCGCTGCGGGCAACTGCGGCGCGGCGGCCAGCGTCGAGGCGAGGAGCAACAGCGCACCGGTCATTTGGCAAAGACTCCTTTGATGCCGCCCCCGATGAGGGCGGCGATGTCGGTGAGGATGAAGGGCAGGGCGAGTCCGCCGGGCGAGGCGAGATACCGCGGCTCCCAGACGGGATCGAAGCGGTCCTTGTAGTCCCGGAGGCCCTTGAAGTTGTAGAAGCTCTCGCCCTGCCTGAACACGAATGAGCCGGCACGATGCCAGAGCGGAGCCAGGGCCCGCTGCTCGAGTCCCGCGAGCGGCGCCATGCCGAGGCTGAACCACTGATACCCGTTGCTCCGGCCCCAGAGCATGAGCTGCACCAGCAGATAAGTCATCACGTTGGGCGGGGCATCCGAGGCGTAGCGCATCAGGTCGAGCGTCAGCTCGTCCCTGGTCGACGTCGTCATCAGGGTCGCGAACGCCACCGGCCGCCCATGCTGGCGTACCACCGCGATGGGGCAGCGGCGCAGGTAGTCGGGGGAACAGGCGCCCAGCGAAAACCGCTTCTCCCGGGTCCGCTTCGCGGCGAGCCAGTCGTCGGAGATCCGGCAGAGATCCCCGAGCAGGAGGTCGCTCGATCCCGCGGGCAGCACCTCCACCTGACAACCCACCTTCTCCGCCGCATTGCGCCAGTTGCGGAAGCGCGCCCGCGCGCTTCCCTCGAGCGAGAAGGTGGCAAGCGGCACCCGTGCCTCCTCGCCCAGTTTCACGAGGGTCAGCCCCTGCTCGAGGTAGATCGGCAGCCGGTGACGGCTCACTTCGTAGAAGACGGGCCATCCGCCGGCGCTATCCACCATCTCGCGGAATCGCCACGCCAGGTCGGCGGCGTCCTCATCGGTGCCGATGGGGTCTCCCATGACGATCCAGCTGCGCCCCTGCACGGCGTACATCAGGAAGGCCGTGCCTGCGTCGTTGAACAGCAGGGTCTTGTCGCCGAGCAGCGCGAGGTTTCCCAGCGCCTGCCCATGGCGGGCGACGATCGCGGCGGCGCGGGCCAGGTCGTCCGCGGTCGGCGCCACATGCACCGGCCGCGCGGGACGCAGCAGCCGGACCAGGGCGAGGATGAGCGCCACGCTCATTGCACCCACGGTGGCGCGCAGGAAGCGGGGCGCATCCGCGCCGAATTCGAACTCCCACCAGAGACTGTTGGAATAGTCGACGTGGCGATACGCGAAGAAGCCGAGCCAGACCGACGTCGCGAGGGCGACGGCGACCGCGATGACCCAGCCAGGCGTCCAGGGCTCCGCAAGCAGCGAACTCCGCCTGGTGAACGTCGCCCGGGCGGGCAGCAGGGCCCCGAGTGCGAGCACGGCCACCGTGGCCTCTTCAAAGTCGAGGCCCTTGAGCATGGAGGTGACGGCGCCTGCGGCGAGCAGCATGGTGGTCAGCCACCAGGCGGCGCTGAGTCGCCGGTAAAGGCCGTAGGCAAGCAACACGAGTCCGGCGCCGGTCAGGCTGGCCAGGAAGTGTGAAGCCTCGAGGACCGGCAGGGGGACCATCTGACGCAGAAGGTGCAGCCGCCATGCGGAGGTCGGCGTCGCGCCCGACATCAGCAGGATGCTGCCCGTGGCGAAGACGGTGATCGCCAGCAGCGGGGGCGTGAAGGCAGGGACCAGCCGCCCGATGGCGCGGGAGGCGCGTCCGAGCAGCGCGCGGTGCTGCAGCCCCTCGTGCCCGGTCAGCAGGATGGTGGCGCCGAGCAGCGGGGCGAAATAGTAGATCGCCCGGAAGGTGAGCAGCGCACCGGCGAGTGTCGTTACCGGCAGCCGCTGTCCCGCGAGCACCAGCATCGTGCCCTCGAACACCCCCAGCCCACCGGGCACATGGCTCGCGAGACCCAGCCCCTGGGCGACGACGAACAGTCCTGCGAACGCCGGATACGAGATGCCGGTACCCGATGGGAGCAGCACGTAGAGGATGCCCGCGGCGGCAAGCCACTCGAGCACCGACACCGTGAGCTGACCGAGGGCGATCGGCAGCGATGGCGGCTCGAACCCCCACCCGCGAATCGCGAGCGGCCGGCGCCACAGCCCGCACCACGCGAAGTACAGCGCGACCACGGTCAGGCCGCCGAGTCCGGTGAGCACCATGGCCCACTGCGGCGCATGCACCAGGGTGGCGATGGTCGCGGGCTCCGCCACGAGGGCCGTGCCCGCCACGGCCAGTACCCCGAGCCACAGCGTCGCCGCGCCGAAGGCCACGATGCGGCCGATCAGCGGCGTGGGCAGACCCCACGCGGAGTAGAGCCGGGTGCGGACCGATGCCCCGGTCAGCAGTGCCAGCCCGACGCTGTTGCTGAAGGCGAAGGCGATGAACGAGGCGAGACCGGTCCGGGGGTAGTCGAGCGGGTGCTTGACATACCGCAGCGCCAGGACGTCGTATCCCGTGAGCGCGATGTAGGCGAACACCGCGAGCAGGCCCGCGAGCGCGAGCTGATTGGGTCCCACGGACAGAATGGCCTGCCAGAGTGTCCCGTAGCTCACCCCGGCCAGCGCGTGGCGGACTCCCCAGAGCGCCAGACCGAAGAATCCAGCCGCAGCGAGCGGCGCCAGACGGCTCAGGCGGGACGCCTGACTGCCGCTTGGCAGGGGGTCCGCGGGCGCGGTTACCTTAGGGGCGTCAACGGGTTGGCCCCCATCGGCTGGCGGCCTGCTCCCACTTCGGCGCATGTTGGACTCTCTGGCGATCGTGCTCATGAATTCTCCCGATCTCGCAAGTCGCGCACGGGGCGCGCTGCTCGGTCACGCGGCCGGTAACGCACTCGGTGTGCCAACCGAATTCCTCGAGACCGCCGAGCGGATCGCGGCGGCATTTCCGGGCGGGATCCGTGAACTCCTGCGCGAAGATCGCGCCGACTCGCCCTATGATGATGATGTCGCCCTCACGATCATTCTCGCCGAAGAGCTGCTCGAGCCGTCGGTCGATCTGCAGCGGCTCGCCATGCGCTGGGCCGACTGGGCCGAGCGTGACGGGCGCGGGATCGGCGTGTGGACCAGAACCGCACTGCGCCACATCCGCACCCACGACTCGCCGCCGGCCTCGACGGGTGGGCAGGCCGGCAACGGGACGATCTCGCGCTGCCTCCCCGTGGCACTCCGCACCTTCGCGCAGCCAGCGAACCTCATCAGCGGGACCTATCACACGGCGGTACTGACTCACCCCGACGAGCGCTGTGCGTGGGGCGCGGTGGCGGTGAACGTCGCGGCCGCCTGCTTCCTGCAGGGGCGCCGGGATTTCATCGGCGACGTGATCGAGTCACTGACCAGCAACCAGGCACCGGCCGAACTCCTCGCCGCGGTCCGCCGGGTGCCGCTCGAGAAGAAGGAGGAGCTCCCCATCGTGGGCCCCTCGGCAGGCTACGTGGTGCATGGCGTGGAGATCGCCCTCTGGTTTGCCTATCACGAACCCAGTCTGGAGCGCGGGCTCCTGTGGCTCGTCAACGCCGGTGGCGATACCGACACCAACGCCGCCGTTGCGGGCGGGCTCATGGGCGCCCGGGACGGCGAGCGCGCCGTCCCGGGGCGCTGGGTCGAGGCCGTGCCGGACAGCGACCGGATTCGGGCACTGGCCACGAGCCTCGTCGGTGTCAGTTAGGCTGGACCCGCCTGCGCTGTCATCCTGCGTTCATCTTGTGAATGCATAGTTCAGCGGAGCCGGCTGGTCTCCTGCCGGGAGGACCGGCGGTACCGGAAACGGGGGGCTGAGGGCCGGAGCCGATTGCGGAGCAGGCAGGAACGGGAACATCCGGGAGAAGGAGCGAATGGTGCTGCGCTGGTTCTACAAGGTGCACAAGTGGGTGGGAGTGGCGGTCGGGGTGGTCCTCCTGATGTGGATCGTCACGGGAGTGCTGCTCAGCGCGGGCGAAGGGCGGGGGAAGGATCGCGGCGCCCCGCCGGACTACGGAATGGCGACCGTGGCACCAGCCGCGGCGGTCGCCGCCGCGACCCGGGGAGACAGTGGATTGCACGCGATCCGCGGCGTCGAGCTTGATCGGCTCGGCGACCGCGTGATCTATCGGGTCAAGGGCTCGCCACGGGGCACGGCGCTCATCGATGCGGGAACGGCTGAGCGCATCGTGATCACGGAATCGCTCGCCAGAGCGCTGGCGCAGAGTGCCGTACCGGGGAGTCCGATCGTGTCGGCCGAACTGATCCGCGCCAACGACCGGGGCTATCCGGGCAGCCTGCCGGCGTGGCGGGTGAGGTTCGGAGACGAGGGGGCCACGTGGTTCCACGTGGGCACCCAGGATGGCCTGATCAACATCAGCACGACCACCAGCCGGACCTCGAGCACCCTGCACGGCCTCCACACCTTCGGTTCGCTCACCGCGCTGCATATCGAGCGGCGCCACATCCGGCTGCTGCTGATCGGCGCGAGCCTCGTGGCGCTCGCCGTCGTCGTGACCGGATATGTCCTCTCGCTGCCGAGGCGGCGGCGGGCCTAGGCCTTCGGAAGCCGGACCGAGCAGGTGGTGAGAAAGCCGCCGCGCACGTTGTAGACCGTCTTCACCTCGATCCACTTCGCCTCGAGGACGCGCTGCAGGTCCTCGGCCAGCTTCGCGGTCGCATGCTCCTGGAAGATCCCGACGTTTCGGTAGCTGGTGACATAGTACTTGAGACTCTTGAGCTCGATGCACCGGGCGCCCGGGACGTACCGGATCGTCAGCCTGGCGAAGTCCGGCAGGCCGCTGTAGGGGCAGACCGCAGTGAACTCGTCCGTCTCCGTCAGGATCTCCTGCTCCGGTCCCTCGTAGCCGAAGGTCTCGAGGACGGCCACGTCCACCTGCTCGGGCCCAACGAATGCGAGTGTCCGTCCCTCTGCTGTCGCCATCGCGCGCTCCAGGATGTTGAAGGCGATCGCTATCGCCGCCCGCTGATTCCTCGCCCCAATCTAAGGAACCCCGACGCGGAGCGCCGCCCGCCGCCCGGAAACTCCGGGCCCGGCATCCGGCAAGCGCTTCTCCGTGTGCGTTGCGGGTTGCCGGTGGCTGCGGGATGAATTCCGGGCAGCACGTGGCGAAGGGCCTTGCGTGGCAACAGGTTAGTGGCCACCCTCCGCGCGGTACGCAGGTTGCCCCTGAATGGGAGGACCCACTCAGGACGACCGCACGATGCGTGCTCTGCATCACACCTTCGCATTGCTCCTCGCGCTGCAGGCTCCGCTGCTGGCCCAGCAGGAGCCGGCGCGTTTCACGCCAGCCACGGCCGGCGCACCCGACATGGTGGGGCTGATTCTGGGCCGCACCACGCTCACCGACATCCAGAAGATCTTCGCCGATCGCGGGCAGCGGGAGGCGCTGGCCAGTTCGCGTGTGCCCCGGCGGCTCTCGCCCCAGCCGCGCTGGACCCTGGGCGGCGCGGTCATCCGCCCGAGCATCAAGGTCGATGAGACGAAAGAGTCGCCGACCCTCTACTTCGATACCGACCAGCGCCTGGTCCTCGTCGTCGACCCCGCAGCGACCGGCCGGATGTCGCGGGTGGAATTCGAACGGGAACATCCCAGCGCCAGGGTGGCCGGCCGCTACCGCGGCACCGTGGCCCTCGAGGCCTCGCTGGAACAGTGCGTGACGGTGAGCGGTCTCTTCGAGGACAAGGGTGGCCTGCTGCAGCAGCTCGCCTATGGCTACACCTGTGCGGCACCCGCACGCCGCAAGCCGTGACCAGGTGAACCGGTTCTCCGCCCGGTGATCGGCAGGCGTGAAAAAGCGGGGCGGACCATCCGGTCCGCCCCGCCTTTTCATCGCCCGCCGTCCTAGAACGGGCTCTTCACGATGCCCGATTCGAGCCAGAGGAAGTGGTCGTCCAGGACGTGACGCGCGGTCGTGTAGGTCGCATCGTCGTCGTTGGCCCACAGCTCATGGAACTTCTGCTCGACCCGCCGCCGCGCCTGCCGGCTGAAGACATCGGCCAGCTCGCGTGGCCCGGTCTCGGTCGGCGCCTTCTTGAGCATCATCTGCGCCCGCGAGCAGGAGGCCGAAATCGCGAGCAACTCCGCGCCGATCTCCACCAGCCGGCCCAGGACCGCCTGCTTCTTCTCCAGCTTCGGGCCGAAACGGATCATGCAGTGGAACAGGTTCCGCGCCAGCTTCCGGCTCGAACGCTCCACGAACCGCATGTGCCCCGCGAGGCGGCCGAACTCACTGTAGCCGAACCAGCTCTTGAACGGCAGCCAGAGCTTGGGATACCAGATGCCATAGAAGGCCGCCGACTTGAGCAGCGCCTGCAGCTTCTGCGACCGCCGTGGACCTGGGATCGACCAGCGCGCCGGCGACCTTCAGGTGGGTGTCCACCGCCTCGCGGGCGATGAAGAGCCGCATGATCTCCGAGGACCCCTCGAAGATCAGGTTGATCCGGAAATCGCGGAGCATCCGCTCGACCGGCTCCGGCCGCTCGCCGCGGGAACGGAGACTGTCCGCGGTCTCGTAGCCACGCCCGCCCTTGATCTGCAGCGTGTCGTCCACGATGCGCCAGCCCAGCTCCGTATTCCACATCTTGGCGATGGCGGCCTCGAGCCGGATGTCCCGCTTGCCTTCGTCGGCCATCAGGCTCGCGAGATCGCTCACCGCCTCCATCGCGAAGGTCTCCGCGGCCATGCGCCCGATCTTCTGGGCGATCGCGTCATGCTTGCCGATCGGCTGGCCCCACTGGACCCGCTCGTTGCCCCAGCGCCTGACGATCTCGAGGCACTTCTTGGCCCCCGCGACGCAGGAGGCCGGCAGCGTGAGCCGGCCGGTGTTCAGGGTGATCAGGGCCAGCTTGAGGCCCTTGCCCTCCCCCCAGATGACGTTCTCAACCGGCACCTTCACGTTGGTGAACCGGATGACGCCGTTCTCGATCGCCTTGAGCCCCATGAAGTGGAGCCGGTGAACCACCTCGACCCCGGGCCAGTCGGCCTCGACGATGAAGGCCGTGATCTTCTTCCCGGTGGTCCGGGCCATGACGACGAAGAGTTCGGCCACCGTGCCGTTGGTGCACCAGAGCTTCTCGCCGTTCAGGATGTAGTGGGTGCCGTCGGCGGACAGTTCGGCGTGGGTCGCGAGCGCCGCCGGGTCGGAGCCGACGTTGTTCTCGGTGAGCGCAAAGGCCGAGATCGCGCCCTTCGCGAGCCGGGGCAGGTACTTCTTCTTCTGCTCCGGCGTGCCGAACAGCTTGAGCGGGGTCGGGACACCGATCGACTGCGCCGCCGAGAGGAGCGCGGTCATGCTTCCGTCCTGGCTGGTGACGATGCCGATCGCCTTGGTGTACATCAGCTGGGAGAGTCCGAGCCCGCCGTACTCCTCGGGGATCTTGATCCCGAAGGCGCCGAGATCGCGGAGGCCCTGGATCACTTCCGGCGGGATCTTTCCCTCCCGATCGATCCTGTCGCTGTCGACCCTGGTGCTCATGAAGGCGGTGAGCTTCTCCATGAACGGCCGCGCCTTTTCCACGTCGGCCGCGGAGGGCTCGGGGTAGGGATGGATCAGCCCGAGCTCGAAGTTGCCCTCGAAAAGCTGCCTGACAAAGCTGGGCGCCTGCCAGTCATGTTCGCGGGCCGCTTCGGCGACTTCCCGCGCTTCCTTCTCGGTGGCCAGCGGCGTCACGGGGGTGCCCGCGGCCTTCGGTTCCGGCGTCATCACGTTCGTCATGGTCGACTTCCTTGAGGAGCGAGTCCAGACTATCGGCCGCGTCCGGGCCGCTATGAGTTGCGCGCGCTGGGGGCGCTGGCGATGCCACCACTGCTCAGCCTGCCCCGTACACCCTGCACCACCAGATTCACCACATGGCGGCGGCGTTCGTCCCGAAACGCCGGATCCGCCGCATCGACTCCCAGCGCCCGGAGGACCGTGGGCGCGTGCACGACGTGGAACCACGACAGCGCCAGCATGCTGATCATCAGCTGCCGGGCCTCCGCCTGATCCGCGGGGTCCATGGCGAGCTCCGTCACGATCGCGCCGAGGGCCTCCTGTGCCGCCTCCAGATGCGGGGGAAGCGTCGCGATCTGCTTCCCCCCATCGAGTGCCTCCCGCTCGAGCAGCCGGACGAAATCGGGGTTGGCCGAGATGAAGTCGAAGTACTCCCCGACGGCGCCAGCCAGCACCACGGCCGGCGGCTCCAGGCTGGCCTGCGCCCGCTCCCGGCCACTTCGCACCGCGGAGCGCACCCGCTCGAGGCAACGCTCCAGCACATCGCGGTAGAGCTGCTCCTTGGAGCCGAAGAAGTAGCCCGGCGTCCCCCGAGATACACCCGCGGCAGCTCCGACGTCCGTGAGGCTCGTCGCCTCATACCCCCGTTCCGCGAACAGCCGCTCGGCGGCATCCAGAATCGCCTCTCGGCTCCGGGCGGCATTCCGCTCCTTGTCCTGAGGTCGGTTCACGGCGGCTCTACCATAAAGGAGACGGATCTCATGGCTTGCTTGACGTTCAGCAAGTTATTGTTCTGTACCAGAACCCGCAAGCCGAGCCCCGGCAGAATTGCGAAACCGGCTAAACCCAGCCTTCATCCTTCCATGACCGCACGCCCAGATTCCCCGCTCCTGGTGCTCTGTGTTCTGGCCGGCCTTTCCCCGATCGGCCAGCTCCACGCCCAGGTGCACCCGTCTCCCGATTCCCTCGCCCGCCAGGCGGACAGCGCCGCCGTGAGTCCCGCGAGACTGCAGCCGCACCACTTTCAGAGTCTCGCGCTCAATACCACCATCGGCTACTACGCCTACCTCCCGGCAGTGTCGGACTCCGCCGCTCCGCTCGCGAGACCGGCGGTGATCTTCCTGCACGGAATCGGGGAGCGCGGTAACGGGATGTCAGAGCTGCCGAAGGTGCTGAAGTGGGGTCTGCCGAGACTGATCGCCCACGGAGGCACGGTTCCGCTGGTCGTGATCTCGCCGCAGCTCCCGATGGACCAGAAACACTGGCCGGTCGCGCTGATTGACGAGGTTATTGCCGCAGCGTCTCAGACCCTGCATCTCGACCCCAGCCGGATCTACCTGACCGGCATCAGCACCGGGGCGGAAGGCGCCTGGACTTACGCAGTGGCCCGGCCCCATGCGGTCGCCGCGATCGTGCCCATCGCCGGCACCGGCAGCCCGAAGGGGATCTGCGCCATGCGGGAGGTCGCGGTCTGGGCATTTCACGGCGGGGAGGACAAGGACGAGGCGCTCGGCCACGAATCGCGACTGGTCGAGGCGCTGAACGCCTGTCAGCCTCCGCCCGATGAACCGGCCCGGCTGACGATTTATCCGGGGGCGGGACACGAGGTGTGGACCCGCACCTATGACGGGAGCGGCGGCTACGACATCTATGCCTGGCTCCTCTCTCACCATCTATGACCCGGAAAAAGCGCGAGGGACGGACGAGCCTGCCCCGTCCCTCGCGCCGGTGCGGTTGGCGCGCTAGGACGGGGCGCCGGCCGGCTCCGGGGCTGGCTCGGGTGCGGGCTCCGTCGGCAGCGCGACGGCCTTGGGCGCCGTCGGGGCGGTGTTCGGAATCACCTTCTTGAAGAGCTGCCGGAACTCGGGCCACTGCGCGATGAGCTGCCGCGCGCGCGCGCTCCCGGTGCGCTCCTGATGTTCGTGGATCAGGGCCAGCAGCTGCGCCTCGTCCTCCTCGTTGCAGCGGTCGACCCGCACCATGTCCATGTTGACCCGGCTGGTGAACCCGCCGCTCTCATCCAGCACATAAGCGACCCCGTTCGACATCCCGGCCGCGAAATTCCGGCCCACCGGTCCGAGGACCACCACCATCCCCCCCGTCATGTACTCGCAGCAGTGGTTGCCTGCGCCCTCGATCACGGCTAGCGCGCCGGAATTCCGCACCGCGAACCGGCTCGCCGCCTGGCCGGCGGCGAACAGCCGTCCGCTGGTCGCCCCGTACAGGCAGGTGTTGCCGACGATGGTGTTCTCGTGGGTCTCGTTCACGTAGGCCGCCTGACGGAACGGCCGGATGCTGAGTTCGCCGCCCGAGAGGCCCTTGCCCACGTAGTCGTTCGCCTCGCCCTCGAGGTCGAGGTGCATGCCGTGGGTGGCGAAGGCACCGAAGCTCTGGCCCGCGCTGCCGCGGAATCGCAGGTGGACGTGGCCATCCGGCAGCCCCTTGTCGCCATGCTTCGTGGCGATGGCGCCGGCCACCCGCGCGCCCACGGCGAGGTGATGGTTCCGGATGTCGTAGAACCCGGAGAACGGCAGCCCCTGCTCGATATGCCCCCGGCACTCCGCGAGGATCTCGTCGTCGAGATAGATGACGCCCGGACGGTCGTTGCGCTCGATCAACCGCTTGCAGGCGGTGCCTTCTCCCGGGTTGGCCGGGCTCATCAGGGCGGAGAGATCCAGCATCTGTGCCCGCGGGATGTCCGGCCGTTCGATCCGCTCGAGCAGGTCCGCCCGGCCGATGATCTCATCGATCGAATGCGCGCCGATACCCGCCAGGATCTCGCGGACCTGTTCTGCGATGAAGCTGAAGAACGTGACGACCTGGTCGGGCGTGCCCTTGAACTTGGCCCGCAAGTCCGGCCTCTGTGTTGCGACCCCGGTGGGGCAGGTGTTGAGATGGCACTGCCGCGCCATCGCGCAGCCGATGGCCACCAGCGGCGCGGTCCCGAATCCGTACGACTCCGCACCAAGCAGCGCGGCGATCACGACATCGCGCCCGGTCTTGAAGCCGCCATCGGTACGCACCTCGATCCGGTGCCGGAGTCCGTTTGCCACGAGGCTCGCCTGGGCCTCCGCCAGCCCGAGCTCCCACGGGCTTCCCGCGTGCTTGATCGAGGAGAGCGGCGAGGCGCCCGTGCCGCCGCTATGGCCGGCGATCAGGACGTAGTCCGCGTACGCCTTCGCGACTCCGGCGGCGACGGTGCCCACGCCGGTCTCCGCCACCAGCTTGACGCCCACACGCGCCCTCGGGTTGACCGTCTTCAGGTCGAGGATCAGCTGGGCGAGGTCCTCGATCGAGTAGATGTCGTGGTGTGGAGGCGGCGAGATCAGCGGGATCCCCACCACCGAATGCCGGAGCCGTGCGATCAATTCCGTGACCTTGTGCCCGGGGAGCTGGCCGCCCTCGCCGGGCTTGGCACCCTGGACCACCTTGATCTCCAGCTCCTCCGCCCGGACCAGGTATTCCGTGGTGACGCCGAAGCGGCCGGAGGCCACCTGCTTGACCCGGTTGTCGACCCGGTCGCCGTTCGGCAGCGGAGTGTAGTTGAACGGATCCTCACCCCCTTCGCCGGAATTGGAGCGGGCGCCGATCCGGTTCATCGCGATGGAGATGGTGGCGTGCGCCTCCGGCGATAGCGCGCCGAGCGACATCGCCGAGGAGACGAAGCGCCGCATGATCGACTCGACCGATTCGACTTCCTCGACTGGAATCGGAGTGCCGGTGCGGAATCCGAGCAGGTCGCGGGGATTCGCCGGCCACCGCTCCTCGACCTTCGCCACGTATTCCTTGAACTTCGCGTAGCCGGCGGCGACCTCCGCCGGCTCGCCGGATTCCGTCTTCCGTGCCTTGCCGCCACCGACCGCCTTCTGCAGCGCGACGACGACGGGAGGCGCCCAGCCGTGCTCCTCGCCGTCCTTGCGGTATCGAATGCGGCCATAGTCGGGCAGCCCCTCCGCCCCCGGAATGTCCGCGTCGCCGTAGGCAAACCGGTGCCGGATCAGGGCGTCTTCGGCGATCTCCTCGAAGCCGATCCCGCCGATCGGGGAATCGGTGCCGCGGAAGCACCGCTGCACGACTTCCTGTCCCAGTCCGAGGCACTCGAAGATCTGCGCGCCATTGTACGAGGTCAGCACCGAGATGCCCATCTTCGACATGATCTTGAGCAGCCCCTTTTCCGCGGCTGCCCGGAAGTTGCGGCGGGCCTGCTCCGCGCTTGGGCGATCGGTGCCGACGTCGTAGCGGCTCTTCCGCTGTCCCGGGCGCGAGTCGCGCGCCTCGGTCTCCTCGCTGAATGCGGCGCTCACGCCCTGCAGCGCCATCCACGGATAGACCACCTCGCATCCGTAGCCGATCAGGGCCGCGAAGTGATGGATGTCCCACGCATCACCGGTCTCGGCCACGAGGCCGAGTCGCATGCGCAGCCCGCCGTCCATGAGGTGCCGGCGCACCGCGCCGAGGGCGAGCAGCATCGGGATGGGGACGAGGTCGCGATCGGCGGCCCGGTCCGACAGGACGAGCAGGCGGGCGCCGTTGCGCGCCGCGCGTTCGGCGTCGCTGCACAGCCGGTCGAGTGCGGAGCGGATGCCCTCGGGGCCGTCCGCGGCCGGGAAGACGGTGTTCAGCGTGACACAGGAGAAACCCGGTGTGTTGCGCAGCGCCGCCATCTCTTCGTCGAGCAGGATCGGATGGTCCACCCGCAGGACGCCGGCGAGCGCGGGATTCTCGATGAGGAACGAGCCGTGCTTGCCCATGTGCACCCGGAGCGACATCACCACGGATTCGCGCAACGGGTCGATGGGCGGGTTGGTCACCTGGGCGAAGCGCTGGCGGAAATACGAATACAGGTTGAGGTGGGTACGGGCGAGGGGCGGGATCGGGGCGTCGTCGCCCATGCTCCAGACGGGGTCGATCCCGGCGCCGCCCATCGCCTCGAGCACGAATCGCACCTCCTCCGTGCCGTAGCCGAAGGCGATCTCCTGGGCGACCAGCTGCTCGCTGGGAAGCGGAACGAAGCGCGCCGCGGGATCGGCCGCCAGCACCTGCATGTTGTCCCGGCACCACTGGCCATACGGCTGCCTGGAGGCGACCCGGCGCTTCACATCCATGTTGCGCAGCACGGTGCCATTCGCCATGTCGACCGCGATGAACTCGCAGGGGCCGAGTCTGCCGCTCTCCACCACGTCTCGCGGATCGAGGTCCACCAGCCCGACCTCCGAGCCCGCGACCACCAGCTGATCCCGGGTGACCTTGTAGCGGCAGGGGCGCAGGCCGTTGCGGTCGGTGGCCGCGCCAGCGATGACCCCATCGGTGAAGGCCAGGGCGGCAGGACCGTCCCACGGCTCCGTGAGGTGGGCGTGGAAGCGATAGAAGTCCCGGATCGCCGGCTCCACATCGGGGTACTGCTCCCACGCCTGCGGGACCAGCATCATCATCGTGTGGAGCGGGTC
This sequence comes from uncultured Gemmatimonadales bacterium, assembly GCA_963817435.1. Taxonomy (GTDB): domain Bacteria; phylum Gemmatimonadota; class Gemmatimonadetes; order Gemmatimonadales; family GWC2-71-9; genus JADJOM01. Next base: position 112,978 of record CAWFNY010000002.1, on the reverse strand, counting down.
TCGGCCGCTGCGCACCAGCAATTCCATCGTGTTATCGAAGCCGGCCGAGTCGCTGCCCTCCGGCCAGATCACCGGCTTGACCCGTTCGATGTCATTGCCCCAGATCGGGGATGAGAGATCGGACTCCCGGCCCGCCATCGCGTTGCGGTTGCCCCAGAGCGTGTTGATCTCGCCGTTGTGGGCGATCATCCGGAAGGGCTGGGCGAGGGGCCAGCTCGGCAGGGTGTTGGTGGAGTAGCGCTGATGAAAGAGCGCGACCGCGCTCTCGTACTCCGGATAGCGGAGGTCGGGATAGAAGAGGGGCAGCGCGGTGCCGGTCAGCAGCGCCTTGTAGACGATGGTCCGGCAGGAGAAGGAGCTGACGAAGTACGGCGCCAGCCCGGCGGCTTCGGCATCGCGCTCCATGTCCCGCCGGGCGAGATAGAGTGCGCGCTCCCAGGCATCGTCGTCGTTCGCCGTGATCGGCTTGCCCACGAACACCTGGCGGATGGCCGGACAGCTCGCTCGCGCGAGCGGGCCGAGGGCGCTCGGTTCCACCGGCACCTCGCGCCAGCCCAGGCAGGGGATGCCGTTGCGTTCGAGCACCTTGTCGGTCAGCCGGATCGCGCGGTTCAGCAGTTCGGGGTCCTGCGGCAGGAAGAAGACGCCCACGCCGAACGGCTGGCCCGGCTGCAGCCGGAGCCGGAGCCGATAGGCCTCACGGTGGAACAGGCGGACCGGGATCTGGGTGAGCACGCCGGCGCCGTCGCCGGAGTTGTCGGTGGATGCCGCCCCGCGGTGCGCGACCCGGGCGACCGCCTGCAGGGCCATGCGGACGATCTCGTGGGAACGCTCACCCGTCGCCTTGGCGACGAAGCCGACTCCGCAGGCGTCATGTTCGCGGGTGGCGGCACCGGACATGGTCCGGGCGTTCGGGACGGGATGTACGTGGCGATGCGGCATCAGGAGCCCTCCTTACGAGCATGAAAAAAGCCCGCTCCACCTGGGAGCGGGCCGGTCAGCATCGGGCGCAATCGCGCGTCAGCTTTCCGGACCGCCCCTCTTCGGGAGGGCGGTCGCGGTAATAAGGACGAGGACGGCGTCACGGCTGGGTGCGCTGAGCATGTGAATAAAAATACAAGGCCCTGACTTGTGGTCAAGGGGCGACGAGACTCCCGGCGGCCGTGGTGTGCGCGGCAAGGGGCATTTCGGCCGTTTTCCGGGCACTCTTGACAGCCCCGCAAGGAAGCCGTAGGTTCGATGCTCCTCGCCGGCGCATAAAGTTGCTGCCCGGCCGACTTGAGACAGGATCGTGATGCTGCGTTCGCTTCCGCTCGTGCTCGTCCTTATTAGCCTCGTGCTGGTCCTTCTTGGACTCGGGCACGGGGATCGCGGCGCGTACGGGCAGGCTTAGTCGAGCACAGCAGGTTCAAGCCCCCTCGCCGCGGACCCCACCAAGGTCCGCGGTTTTTTTTCTGCCCCGCTTCGGGGAGGATGGAGAAATCGGTATGGTCAGGGACGTAATCATCTTCGATACGACGCTCCGCGACGGCGAGCAGGCGCCGGGCAACACCATGACTCCCGAGGAGAAGCTGCGGCTGGCGCGCCAGCTCGACGCCCTTGGCGTGGACGTGATGGAAGCCGGGTTTCCCGCCGCCAGCGACGGGGACTTTCGCAGCGTCCGGGACATCGCCGGGGAGATCCGCCGGCCGGTGATCGCCGCGCTGGCCCGCTGTCACGAGCGGGACATCGAGCTGGCCGGCGAAGCGATCCGCGGTGCGGAGCGCGGCCGGCTGCACATCTTCCTCTCCACCTCCGACCTGCACCTCGAACACAAGCTGCGGATCACCAGGGACGACGCCTTCGAACTGGCCCGGCGTTCGATCCGTCAGGCCCGGAAGTACACGGACGACGTCGAGTTTTCCGCCGAGGACGCGAGCCGGAGCGACCTCGACTTCCTGTGCCAGATGGTCGCGATGGCGATCGAGGAGGGGGCCACGACGATCAATCTCCCGGACACCGTCGGCTATGCCCTGCCGGACGAATACGCCGCCATGTTTCGCAACGTGCGCGCCCGCATGACCGATCCGGACCGGGTGGTCTGGAGCGCCCACTGCCATGACGACCTCGGGCTGGCCGTCGCCAATTCGCTGGCCGCGATCGAGGCGGGCGTGGGCCAGGTGGAATGCACCGTCAACGGGATCGGCGAACGGGCCGGTAACGCGGCGCTGGAGGAAATCGTGATGGCCAGCCGGGTGCGGCCGCAACTGGCCCGGTTCAACACCCACATCAATACCCAGGAGATCTTCCGGACCAGCCAGCTGCTGGCGTACCTCACCGGAAGCTTCCCCCAGCCCAACAAGGCCATCGTCGGCCGGAACGCCTTTGCCCACGAGTCGGGCATTCACCAGCACGGCGTCCTGCAGCACGGCCTGACCTACGAAATCATCCGGCCCGAGTCGGTGGGGATTCCCCGGTCGACCCTGGTGCTGGGCAAGCACTCCGGCCGGCATGCGCTCGAGCGCCGCTATCGGGAACTCGGCTACGAGCTGTCGGAGGAGAAGCTGGCGCAGCTCTACAAGGACTTCACCACCCTGGCCGACCGCAAGCGGGAGATCCTCGACGAGGATCTGCTGGCGCTGCTGCACGAGAGTTTCCATGACGCGCCAGAGGAGCATCTCCTGACCCACCTGCGCGTGGTCTGCGGCAGCGTGCCCGCGGAGGCCGAGGTCCGCATGACGGGTCCCTGGGCCGGTGAACGCTCGGCACGGGGCAGGGGGGATGGCCCGATCGCGGCGGCCTTTGCCGCCATCAGCGAGATCCTGGAGCGCCCGGTGGAGGTCATCAACCTTTCGCTTCGCTCGGTGACGCCGGGGCGCGATTCGGTGGGCCAGGTCTTTCTGCAGTGCCGGATCGGCGGCAAGTCGCTCTCCGGCCAGGGCGCCTCCACGGACATCGTCGAGGCCTCCGCCCGCGCGCTGGTGCACGCGCTCAACAAGGAGCGGCACGCCGAGCGGCTCGAAGCGACGGCGTACGACTCCACCCAGCACTGGGGCGTATGAGCGAGACGCTTTCGGGCGCTCAGATCCTTTGCCGCCTGCTGGAAGCGCAGGGGGTGGATGTGGTCTTCGGGTATCCCGGCGGCGCGATCATGCCGTTCTATCACGCCCTGCCGGAGTATCCGGGGCTTCGCCACGTCCTGGTACGCCACGAACAGGCGGCCGCCCACGCCGCCGACGGGTACGCTCGCGCCTCGGGCAAGCCGGGCGTCTGTGTGGCGACCTCCGGGCCCGGCGCGACCAACCTGATCACCGGAATCGCGACCGCGCAGATGGACAGTTCTCCGGTCGTCGCCATCACCGGGCAGGTGCCGCGCGGCATGATCGGGCGGGATGCCTTTCAGGAGACCGACATCGTCGGCATCAGTCTTCCGATCACCAAGCACAGCGTCGTCGTCAACGATATCAGTGAACTCGGCGAGAAGGTGCGTGAGGCGTTCTACATCGCCACCGAGGGCCGGCCCGGTCCGGTGCTGATCGACATTCCGAAGGACGTCCAGAACCAGAAGATGGACTGGGAGGGGGACGCGGGGATGTCCGCGCGCGAATCCTCCGCGTCCGCCGAACGGATGAATCCGCGGTCGCCCGAGGCGTTCCGTGAGGCGGTCCGGCTGCTGGTCGAGGCGAAGCGCCCGCTGCTCATGGTTGGCCATGGGGTGATCCAGAGCGGCGCCTACGGCGAAGTCCAGAGGCTGGCGGAGCAGACGGGGATTCCCGTCGTCACGACGCTGCTCGGAATCAGCGGCTTTCCGGAATCGCACCCGCTGCACCTGGGCATGCCCGGGATGCACGGCGAGGTCCACGTCAACCGCGCCATTCAGCACGCGGACGTGATCCTGGGGATCGGCCTCCGCTTCGATGACCGGGTCACCGGCAACACCTCGGCCTTCGCGCCGCAGGCCAGGATCATTCACGTCGACCTGGACCCGGCGGAGATCGGCAAGAACATCCCGGTGGCGGTGGGACTGGTCGGTGACGCGCGGGAGATCACGACCCGGCTCCTCGACGCGGTGCCTCCCCGCGACTGCGATGCCTGGCGGGCGGAAATCCGGAGCTTCATGCGCGAGCGCCACGAGGCGTTCCGTGGGGCCATGGCGCCGGAGACGATTCTGGCCGGCATCCGCGAAGGCAGCGGTCGCCGCGCGACCATCGTGTCCGATGTGGGACAGCACCAGATGTGGATCGCCAAGCTGTACGGCTACGAAGAGCGGAACAGCCACATCACCTCCGGCGGGCTGGGCACGATGGGCTTCGCCGTGCCGGCCGCGATGGGTGTGCACTTCGCGCGGCCGGACCGTCCGGTCTGGGCCATTTCGGGAGACGGCGGCTTCCAGATGAACATGCAGGAGATCGCCACGATGGTGCAGGAAGGCATTCCGGTGAAGATGGCGATCTTCAACAACGGCTACCTCGGCATGGTCCGGCAGTGGCAGCAGTTCTTCCACGGCCGCCGTTACTCGGCGACGCCCATCTGGAGTCCGGACTACGTGAAGCTGGCCGAGGCCTATGGGATCGCCGGCTACCGGGTGGAACATGCCCGGCAGATCGAAGAGGCCGTCGATCGCGCGATGCGCGACCCCGGGCCCGCGCTGGTGGAGTTCCTGATCGAACAGGAGGCGAACGTGTTCCCGATGATTCCTCCGGGCGGCTCGCTCTCCGAGCCGATCGAGTCGGCGCCGGCCGCCGCTCCCGTCCCGTGAGCGCGCCGATGCCCACCTGGGTGGTCACCGCGCTGCTCGACGACGATCTCCTTGCCCTCAACCGGGCGATCGGGATCATCCGCCGCCGCAACCTCAACGTGCCGAGCTTCTCGCTCGGCCCGAGTCTGCGGGCGGGCGTGACCCGGCTGACCTGCATCGTCGAAAGCGATGAGGCCGCGACGGTCCGGATGGCGAATCAGCTCCGCAAGATGGTGGGCGTGTCGGAGGTCCTGGTGCACCCCGAGTCCGAATGTGCGGGCCGCGAGCACGCCCTGGTGCGGGTGCGGGTCTCCCCGGTGCAGCTCTCGGCCCTGCTCGACACTGTCGCCTTGTTCGATGCCGAGGTGGTGGAGGAGAGTCCGCACGACCTGCTCATCGAAGCGACGGGTACCGCCCCCTTCATGGTGTCCCTGCTGCGCGCGCTGGAGCCTTTCGGCATCGTGGATCTCGCCCGCGGCGGCACGCTGGCGCTTCCGCCCGCTCCCCCGCCGGAGTCGGGCGCCCAGCGCCCGAGCGCCGCGTCGCCCCGGGTGGCGACGGCCATCCCGGCATGAACGACGAATTGCATTCACCCTTCACGCTTCTGGAGACATGATGACGGCAGCAAACGATCGCGCCCCGACCGGCGTCCGGATCTACTACGACAACGATGCCGACCCGCGCCGCCTCGCGGGCCGGACGGTCGCGATCATCGGCTACGGCAGCCAGGGGCATGCGCACGCGCTGAACCTGCGCGACAGCGGCGTCCGGGTCATCGTCGGCCTGCGACCCAACGGGGGGTCCTGGAAGAAGGCGGAAGCCGCCGGCCTGGAGGTGATGACGGTCGCCGACGCCGCGAAAGCCGCCGACGTCATCATGATGCTGGTGCCTGACCAGGACGGCCGGACGATCTACGATGAATCGGTCGGTCCCAACCTGAAGGCGGGCAAGACGCTGATGTTCGCGCACGGCTTCAACATCCACTTCAACGAGATCAAGCCGCCCGCCGAGGTCGACGTGTCGCTGATCGCGCCGAAGTCGCCGGGGCACCTCGTCCGGAGCGAGTTCGAGGGGGGGCGTGGCGTGCCGGGCCTGGTCGCCATTCATCAGGACGCCAGCGGCCAGGCGCTCGCCAACGCGCTCGCCTATGGCGCGGGCATCGGCTGCGCGCGCGCCGGCATCATCGAGACGAGCTTCCGCGAGGAAACCGAAACCGATCTGTTCGGCGAGCAGGCGGTGCTGTGCGGCGGGACGTCGGAGCTCATCAAGGCGGGCTTCGAGACCCTGGTCAGCGCCGGCTATCGCCCCGAGATGGCCTACTTCGAGTGCCTGCACGAGCTGAAGCTCATCGTCGACCTCATCAATCGCGGCGGCCTGGGCTTCATGCGCTATTCGATCAGCGACACCGCGGAGTACGGGGACTACACCCGCGGCCCGCGGATCATCACCGAGGCGACCCGGGCGGAGATGCGGAAGATCCTGGCCGAGATTCAGAGCGGGCAGTTCGCGAAGGAGTGGCTGGCCGAGCACCGGAGCGGCGGCGCCAACTTCGCGCGGATGCGGAAGCGGGACGCCGACCATCAGATCGAGAAGGTCGGCGCGCAGTTGCGCGCCATGATGCCGTGGTCCGAGGAGGGGAAGGCGGCGCAGGCCGCGGCCAAGGCGAAGACCCCGCGGACGGCGACCGTCTGACCATCATGAGCGGACGCACCCTGTTCGAGAAGCTTTGGGACGCCCACGTCGTGCACCAGTTGCCTGACGGGGGGCCCGCGATGCTCTATGTGGACCTCCACCTGATTCACGAAGTGACCACCCCGCAGGCGTTCGAAGGCCTGCGGCTCGCGGGGCGGCGGGTTCGCCGGCCGGATCTCACCGTGGCCACGGTCGATCACAACGTCCCGACCACCGATCGCACCCTGCCGATCGCCGACCCGATCAGCCGGCGGCAGGTGGATCTCCTGCTGCAGAACGCGCGGGACTACGGGATCGAACTGTACGATCTCGCCTCACCGGGCCAGGGCATCGTGCACGTGATCGGCCCCGAGCTTGGTCACACCCAGCCGGGGATGACCATCGTCTGCGGTGACTCCCACACCTCGACGCACGGCGCCTTCGGGGCGCTGGCCTTCGGCATCGGCACCAGCGAGGTGGAGCACGTGCTGGCCACCCAGACGGTGCTGTTGCAGAAGCCGAAGACGCTGGAGGCCCGGTTCGTCGGGACGCCCGGTCCAGGCGTCGGCGCCAAGGATCTGGTGCTCGCGCTGATCGGCCAGATCGGGACTGCGGGCGCGACGGGACACGTCATCGAGTACACCGGCGCCGCGATCCGTGCCCTCTCGATGGAGGGGCGGATGACGGTCTGCAACATGTCGATCGAGGCGGGCGCCAGGGCCGGCATGATCGCGCCGGACGAAACCACATTCATGTACCTGATGGGCCGCCCCTACGCACCCCGGGGCAAGGCATGGAGCAACGCAGTGGACCGGTGGAGCAAGCTCGCGAGCGACCACGATGCGCGGTACGACCGCATCGTGTTGGTGGACGCCTCGGCCATCGCACCGCAGGTCACCTGGGGGACCAGCCCCGGCATGGTGACGGGGGTGGATGGCTGCGTGCCGGATCCGGCAAGCTTCGGCACCGAAGCCGATCGTCAGGCCGTCGCGCGCGCCCTCGAGTACATGGGCCTCACCGCGGGAGCGCCGATCGAGGGGCTCCCCGTTGATCGGGTGTTCATCGGCAGCTGCACCAACGCGCGGATCGACGATCTGCGGGAAGCTGCGCGCATCGTCCGCGGACGAAAGGTGGCCGCGAGCGTTCGCGCGATGGTCGTGCCCGGCTCCATGCCGGTGAAAGCGCAGGCGGAACGGGAGGGGCTCGACCGGATCTTCCTCGAGGCCGGGTTCGAGTGGCGGAATGCCGGCTGCTCCATGTGCCTCGGCATGAACCCGGATATCCTCAGCAGCGGCGAGCGCTGCGCCTCGACGTCCAACAGGAATTTCGAGGGCCGTCAGGGCAAGGGGGGCCGCACCCACCTCGTGAGTCCCGCCATGGCCGCGGCGGCGGCGATCACCGGTCACCTGACCGATGTCCGCCAGTGGGAAGTCCTCGAGGAAGAGGCCCTGAGCGCCAGATGACACCCTTCACCACGCACACCGGGACCACGGCGGCGCTGCCGCGCGTCAACGTGGATACCGACCAGATCATTCCCAAGCAGTTCCTGAAGCGGGTGGAGCGCACCGGGTTCGGGGTCGCGCTCTTCAACGACTGGCGTTACCTGGCGGATGGCTCCCTCGATCCGCGCTTCGAACTCAATCAGCCCAAGGCGCTCGGAGCCACGATTCTGATCGTGGGCCCGAACTTCGGCTGCGGCTCCTCCCGCGAGCATGCGCCCTGGGCGCTCGGCGAGTATGGCTTCCGCGCGATCCTGAGCGAATCGTTCGCCGATATCTTCTACGCCAACTGCTGCCAGAACGGGATTCTCCCGGTCCGCCTGACCGGGGCGGAGATGGCGGAGCTCTTCCGCCGCTACGAGGCGGCCGACGGCCGCTACACCCTGACGGTGGATCTGGCTGCCGGCACCGTCACCGATGAGGCCGATTTCCGCGCGAGCTTCACGATGGACGAGTATCGCCGCGAATCCCTGCTGCAGGGGCTCGACGAGATCGGCCGCACGCTGCTCCACGAAGACAAGATCGCCGCCTTTGAACGGCGCCGCTCGACGCTGCTCGCCCGGCTCGAGGCATGACCCACGCCCGCATCGCGGTCCTTCCCGGTGACGGGATCGGACCGGAAGTCACCGCCGGCGCGCTCACCGTGCTCCGCGCCGCCGCGGCGCGGTTCGGGTTCGGCGTCGACCTGCAGGAGTATCCGATGGGGGCCGCCGGCGTTGCCGCCGCGGGGGACCCTTTCCCGCCGCTCACGCGTCAGGCGGTGCAGCGGGCGGACGCGGTTCTGCTCGGCGCCGTCGGCGATCCCTCGCTCGACAATGCGCCGAGGCACCTCAAGCCGGAGACCGGACTGCTCGCGCTTCGGGCGCTGCTCGGCGTGTACGCCAACCTGCGCCCCGTCGCGATTCATCCCGCGCTCGCCGACAGCTCACCGGTCAGGCCCGAGCGGCTCGCGGGCACCGACATGATGATCGTGCGCGAACTGACGGGCGGTCTCTACTACGGTGAGCCGCGGAGCAACGATGGCCAGGTCGCCGTCAACACGCTGCGGTACACCCGGCAGGAAATCGAGCGGGTCGCCCACCTGGCGTTCCGCATGGCCCAGGGCCGGCGGAAGAAGCTGCTCTCCGTCGACAAGGCCAACGTGCTGGAAGTCTCCCAGCTCTGGCGAAGGGTCGTGACCGAGATCGGGGCGCTGTATCCGGACGTCGCGCTCGAGCACATCTACGTGGATTACGCGGCGATGCGGCTGGTGAGCGACCCCGCGACGATCGACGTGCTGCTCACCGAGAACATGTTCGGCGACATCCTGAGCGATGAAGCGGCCGTTCTCGCCGGCTCGCTCGGGCTGCTGCCCTCTGCCTCACTCGGCGATGGCCCCGGGCTCTTCGAGCCGATTCATGGCTCGGCGCCGCCGCTGGCGGGCAAGGACGTGGCCAATCCGATCGGCACCATTGCGAGCGTGGGGATGCTGCTGCGCTACGGGCTCAAGCGGCCGGACGCCGCAGATGCTATCGATGCGGCGATTGCCAAGGCGCTCACCGCCGGGGCCCGTACGCGCGACATCGCCCGGGCGGGCGAGGCGAGCCTCGGCACCCGGGCGATGACGGAACGGATCGTGGGGCTGCTCGCCTAGACGGGCTGCCTGGGAATCGGGAAGCAGAGGGTGAATTTGAGCATCTGATCGGGGACCGACTCGAGTTCGAGCTCCGAGAGTTCCGGCGCCTTGATAGCGATGTCGGCGCGGAGCCCGCGATTGTACGGCTCCTGCAGCGCGACGATGCACTCGGCGCAGAAGCAGCCTTCGATCTCTCCAAAGAGCTGGACCTGAACGGGGATACCGTCCCGTTCGAGGGCATCACGCGATTGGCAGTGCTGGCAACGCATGCAGGCCTCCGGTCTGTCGTGGTCTCCGATGAGCGGGGACATGACGGACTGGAGGCCAGTTTGTTTCGAGCGGGCGAGGCGAGCGGCGCCCACCGCTGTTGATTCAGAACAGATCAGTGACCGCGCCGAGGCTCGCGCTGGACACCAGCCGGGCGTATTTCGCCAGCACACCAGTCGTGTAACTCGAGGGACGGGGGCGCCAGGCCGCGCGCCGCCGAGCGAGCTCGGCATCGTCCACGTTGAGCTGCAGCAGCCGGCGTTCGGAGTCGATGGTGATCGAGTCTCCCTCGTTGACGAGCGCGATGGTCCCGCCCACCGCCGCCTCCGGGGCGACATGACCGACCACCATCCCGTAGGTGCCTCCGGAGAATCGCCCGTCGGTGATCAGGCCGACGGAATCACCGAGTCCGGCACCGATGATCGCCGACGTTGGCGAGAGCATTTCCCGCATGCCGGGCCCGCCCTTCGGCCCCTCGTAGCGAATCACCAGCACATCGCCCGGCTTGATCTTCCGCTCGAGGATGGCGGCGAGACAGAGCTCCTCGGAGTCGAACACCCGGGCGGGTCCGGTCATCCTGTTGGTCTTCACACCGGTGATCTTCGCGACCCCGCCCTCCTCGGCGAGGTTGCCGCGGAGAATGGCGAGATGCCCCTGCGGATACATGGGCCGGTTCCAGGGGCGGATGACCTCCTGTCCGGCGGGCGGCTCGGCGGGCACGCCGCGGAGCGACTCGGCGATCGTTTCGCCGGTGATTGTCAGGCAGTCGCCATGCAGCAGGCCATGTTCCAGCAGCATCTTCATCACCTGCGGAATGCCCCCGACCTTGTGCAGGTCGGTGATGACGTAGCGCCCCGACGGCTTGAGGTCACAGAGGACGGGGACGCGGGCGCGGATGGCCTCGAAGTCGTCGAGCGCCAGCGGGACGCCGGCGGTGTGCGCGATGGCGAGCAGGTGCAGCACCGCGTTGGTCGAGCCGCCGGTTGCCATGACGACGGCGATGGCGTTCTCGAACGCCTTCCGCGTCATGATCTGGCGGGGCAGCCGCTGGGCGGCCACCGCGTCGAGGAGGACGGTGCCGGAGCGGGCCGCGCTGTCCGCCTTTTCGGCATCCTCCGCGGCCATCGTGGAGGAGCCCATGAGGCTCATGCCCATCGCCTCGATGGCGGACGACATGGTGTTGGCCGTGTACATCCCGCCACAGGAGCCCGCGCCCGGGCAGGAGTGGCACTCCACGGCATGCAGCCGATCGGCGTCGATCTTCCCGGCGCTGAACTGCCCGACCGCCTCGAAGGCGCTCACGATCGTGAGGTCCTCGCCGTCGAGGTGGCCCGGCTTGATGGTGCCGCCGTAGACGAAGATGCCCGGGACATTCATCCGCGCGATCGCCATCATCGCGCCGGGCATGTTCTTGTCGCAGCCACCGATCGCGATCACCCCGTCCATGCTCTCCGCGCTCACCGCCGTCTCGATCGAATCGGCGATCACCTCGCGGGAGACGAGGGAGAACTTCATCCCCTCGGTGCCCATCGAGATGCCGTCGCTCACGGTGATGGTGCCGAAGAGCTGTGGCATGCCGCCGGCGGCCCTGATCGCCGCTTCCGCACGGCGGGCGAGGATGTCCAGTCCGGAGTTGCAGGGGGTGATGGTGCTGTAGCCGTTGGCGACGCCGATGATCGGCTTTTCGAAATCGCCCTCGCCGAAGCCGACGGCCCGGAGCATGGCGCGGTTCGGGGCGCGCTGCACGCCCTGGGTGACGGTGCGGCTGCGGAGATTGTGGGGCATGGGCGGGGCGCGGTAAGGGATATAATAGAAAGCGACGGGCTGGAATCTATCGATTTCGGGCGGCCTCGGCAGGTCGTCCCGGGGGTAGGGGCGGGGCTCAGCCCCGCCCCTACACAGAACTCACCTTTTGTCATCCCGAGCGCAGCGAGGGATCCCTTCGAGCTCCGAGCAGGACCCCGGGTATCCCTCTGCTATTGCTGTGCGGGCATCGCCGCGCTCCGGCCGCGGGCCCCTCCGTGCGCTGCAGTTCGCGCTCAGGGCTGGGTACTCAGAACGCGACCGCTCACTGACGCGCCTCCGGCACTCCGCGGCCCGTCGCGCCTTTCCCGCCAGGCACTCAGCACCAAGCACAAGGCACACGGCGCTAAGAACTCGGGACTCGGTCGTCGGCATTGGGAACGTGCCGGCCACTTTCCTGACGGAGGGCTTCCGCAACCGCCAAGAGGCGGGAAAGTTGTCGCGAGCGCCAGAAAAAGTCTTGCGTGGTGGGTCGGATCCGTCGGGCGGCGGAGCAAGAGTTCAGGAGCGTGCGCTGGACATTCTACCCGGCGAACTGAACATCTAACTCGCCGGATAGAACGTTCAGACCGGCGCGCTGACATTCCATTCAGCGCTCTGGAATTCCAATTCACCGGGCTGAACATCGAACTCGACAGTCTGGCAAATTCTCCCGGCGGTCGGAGCAAACCGACTGACCATCTCGACAACCGTCCCGCCAGGCTGAAGAGTCGATTCGCCTGCCGCGCAGTTCATCCTGCCTCCCTGAAGCTTCTACCCGACGGTCTGACCATCCGAGTCGCCTCCTGAAACTCCGGTTCGGCAGGCTCGCAACCCGATTTGACGGGCTGATGATTCATTTCGCGAGCCTGCAACTCGAATCTGCAAACTGAGAAGTCGATTCGCTCCTTGAACAACTGATTCGGTGGTCTGGCAAGTGGTTGCGCGGCGGGCAGGCGTCTCGTCCCGCCCAGGGCGCCGGTCTCGACTATCAGCCGGTCGCACCCCAAGTGGGATGGTCTCTCTCGCGGCGGGTATGACCGGGAGGGGATGGATGACCGTCTCCACCTTGAACTCCCGACTGTGCTTCCGCCGTGCTCGCATCGGACACCTCCATGACCCAATGTACCCAAGGATGGTGTCCACCGAACCCGGCGCAGCTCAGGTTGCTTACATCATGGACTGGCGCGTAGAGCTTGCTAATCCGCTCGCCGACGGCATCTTCATGACGTATTGCTGCTCCGAAGCCGGGCTGACGAACTACGTGATAGAATACGTTTACACCTTTCTATAGCCAGTATCGCCACGAGAGGCACGCAAGCGCCAAGCCAAACACGGGCTACGTGACGGTACCCAGTGGGTTATGGTGCCGATGCTCATGCAGTACTGCGGCCGCCTAACCGGCGCATGAAGCTGTTGAAGCGCGGCGAGCTTCCTCGGAACTCCTGGCGCCCCTGAGCCGCGCTTCGCAGCTTCTGCGCAGACGTTACGTGGCCTCCAAGCCCGTCTTCGCGACTCTCTCGCGGACTGCCACTATGCGCAAGGATATGCACAAGGTGATCGTAGAGCGGCCTCGTCGCGGTAGTCGAGGCCCGTTTCGAGGGAAGCTGGGAGAGAAGAATGCCCCGGCTGAAGCGCTGCCTTCCAAGCAGGGGGTTCGCAAGCCTCATCAACGCTCCGGTCTTAGGGGCCTCAACGAGAACCTCGCGCCCCTCAAACGGTATCTGGTGAAGCAGGTGGGACGACCCTGGAATAAGGTCTACAGTGACATCTCGGCCAACTTGCGCGTAAGCTCAGCTGTTCAACAGCACGTTCGGCAGCACGTATGGGATTTCGTCGAACGCCACGCGACGATTGATGCATCGGGTGCCGTCTATGGCCTCGCTCGATGGGGTCCGGTCCAGCGCTTTCGCCTCCGGCCTGGCGACCTGTATATCGACCCACGGACTGGCCTCCTTGCAGCCGTCAAGAACAAGACACCCGCCAAGAAGCCGCCATCAACAGCGCGCTCGAAGCGCTGACGGCCACCTAACCAGCGCATGCACCAGACGGGGCGCGGCCGTCGGTTTCCTTCGGGCTGGCACCACCAACCGTCGCCGCGTAGGTCTCCAGCTCTTGCCGCGGCCCCGCAGGCGATGCGCTGTCGTTAGGCGGCACTATCCTGTGATATATCCGCCTCGCCAGTGCAAGGCGGTCGCCGTCGATTCATCCGAACCGACCGAGGCTCCGTTGACATCTCCGGAGTCCTGACGGCGCCGCGGCCTCGCAGGTCCTGCGCGTGCGTTAGGCAGCATGTCCCCGAGCCCGTGCGATGGCGCATCCGCCAGCCTCGGCGAGTGCCATGGGGTAGCGCGCGGTATCGCGGAGTATCTGCCCGGTGATCTGCGGGTTGCCGGTTGGATTTCCTGGCTTGAGAGCTCAAGCCCGACCGGTAAACCGCTGTGGGAGTGGAGTTTACCAAGCCAGCGCAGCCCGTACCCCGCTCGCCCGAGGAGCAATGCCTTGCGCGCTGTGGTGGAATGCTATATGATGGTCATCATATGAGTGCTGCCACTGCCAACCGGACCGCCCCCAGCCGCAAGGAAGCCACCCACGAGCGGATAGTCGGGGCCGCCGCGCGCGCCATCCGTCGGAGCGGCTACAGCGGCACGGGCGTCGCTGACATTATGAAGGATGTCGGCCTTACGCACGGCGGCTTCTACGCGCACTTCGCCTCCCGTGAGGCGATGCTCGCAGAGGCCGCCGACCAGGCCGGTGCTGAGAGCGTGGCCACACTGACTCGCGTCGCCGCGACAGCGCCGCCCCATGAGGCGCTGCGGTCGATGATCCAGGCCTACCTCTCACAAGAGCACGTCGAGGACGCCGAGACCGGTTGCCCGGTGGCCGCCCTCGGCTCGGAGATGCCGCGCCAGGCCCCAAAGGTGCGGCGAGCCGCGACGCGTCGCATCAAGGAAGTGATCGATGTCGTCGCCCGGCATTTGCCCGACCAGGGAACGCCGGGTGCCTACGAGCACGCGCTCGTGACGGTGGCCACGATGGTCGGCGCTCTGGTGCTGGCCCGCGCGGTGGACGATCCCAAGCTGTCCGAGGCCCTGCGCGAAGCATCCCTGAAATACTGCGACCCCACAAGCACCTAGGACGACCCGCACCGGTCGTAGCCGTTTTCATTGCGTCCTAATATGACGCTCATCATATGGCGAGTGTACGATGATCGCCGGCCACCTTCTGGAGGGTAGTCACATGAAGCTCACACAACCTGTCGCACTCGTGACGGGCGCATCATCGGGCATCGGGAAGGCAACCGCAGAGCGTCTCGCCATGGCCGGCTACAAGGTCTACGGAACGAGCCGACGAGCCGCGACCCCGGGCGGGCGCCCGTTCGAGATGCTCTCTCTCGACGTGATCAGCGATGAATCGGTCGAGGCCGCCGTCACCGCCCTGCTGCGGTCGGAGAGTCGCATCGACCTCCTCGTGAACAACGCTGGCTTCAGCGTCGCCCCCGCAGGCGCGGAAGAGAGCTCGATCGAACAGGCTCGGGCGATCTTCGATACCAACTTTTTCGGGATCGTCCGGATGACGCGTGCCGTCGTCCCGCACATGCGACGTCACGGGGGTGGCCGTATCATCAACGTCGGCTCCGTGCTGGGCTTCCTGCCGGCGCCATACATGGCGCTCTATGCCGCCACGAAGCACGCGCTCGCAGGCTACTCTGAATCGCTCGACCACGAGCTGCGCACGAGGGGCATCCGGGTCTCTGTCATCGAGCCCGCGTACACGAAGACGCACTTCGACGCGAACTTGCTGGAACCCGATGCTACCCTTGATGAATATCGTGAGGCGCGTGCCGGCGTGACCAGGCAGTTGAGAGCGGCGCTCGAGACCGCAGACGAGCCGGGCGTGGTGGCCGACGTGGTGCTGAAAGCCGCCAGCTCGGCTCGCCCCAAGCTCCGATACACGGCCGGTGGTCTCGCCAACCGCCTGCGCCTGCTTCGCCGATTTGCGCCTGCTCGGTTGGTGGACGCCGGCATTCGAAAGGACCTGCGGCTCGACGCGCCTGGGGCATCGCCGCGCACCGCCACGGCCCCCGTATGAAAGCGCTCGCCATCCGTCGTTACAAGGCTCCCATGGAAATCATGGACCTGCCGCGGCCTGAACCGGGCCCGGGCGAACTGCTGGTGCGGGTGCGGGCCGCCGGCGTCAACCCACTCGACTACAAGATCCGCGACGGCGCCGTCCGGGTGCTGCTGTCCTTCTCCTTCCCCCTGGTTCTTGGCACCGACCTCGCCGGGGACGTGGAAGCGATCGGCCCAGGCGTCACCAAGTTCAAGCTCGGCGACGCCGTCTATTCGCATCTCGACAACGACCGCATAGGCGCCTTCGCTGAGTATGCCCTGGTACGCGAGAGCGCCGCCGCGACGAAGCCCGCGCGTCTCGACTACGCGCAGGCAGCGTCGCTTCCGCTCGTGGGGCTCACTGCCTGGCAGGCGCTGATCGAATTCGCCCGGTTGCAGGCGGGGCAGAAAGTCCTGATCCATGCCGGCTCGGGCGGCGTTGGCACCTTCGCCATCCAGCTGGCCAAACACCTCGGCGCGCAAGTCGCGACCACGGCCGGCGCCAGGAACCACGCGCTGGTGAAGTCGCTCGGTGCGGATGTGGTCATCGATTACCGGACGACCCCCTTCGAAGCGGTGGCCAAGGATCAGGACGTGGTCCTCGACACGCAGGGGGGCGACACGCTGCTTCGATCCTTCGAGGCGGTCAAGCCAGGTGGCGTGGTGGTCACGATCGGCGGCCGGCCCGACGGCACGTTCGCGCGCGCCTGGGGCCTGAGCCTGCCGCTCGTCTGGATCCTCGCCTTTCTGAATCGCAAGGTCGATCGCCAAGCGAGAGAGAAGTCGGCGCGTTTCCGGTACCTGTTCATGCGCGCGAGCGGCGAGCAGCTGGAGAGCATAGGCACGCTGGTGAACCTTGGCGTCATCAAGCCGATCCTGGACAAGACCTTTCCGTTGGAGGCCGCGGCCGACGCCATTTCCTACGTGGAATCCGGCCGCGCCGTCGGCAAAGTGGTCATTCGCATCGCGGACTAACTTGCGCTGGAGCCTCTTCTAGTCCGGTTCGTCTTGCTTCCCGACGGCTAGGCCAGCAGTATCCTCAGCGCGCCGGCGGCCTTTGGCTACTTCCCGCAGTTTGCCGTGTTGGCGTTTGTCGCCGGATTGATGTGGAGCCTCCTTGTGGCGGTCGTTCAATTCGTCACACTAATCGTCCCACGCCCAGTCGCCGCCTAACCAGCGCATGGACCAGCCGAGGCGCGGCCGTCGGTTGGCGACTGTTTGAGTCTACCCACCCTGCCCGGGCGAGGTCTGGCGACCTCACCGCGGCCCTGCAGGTCATGCGCGGCCGTTAGAGCGACGGCACACTGCGATCGTGAAGGGTGGCTCCCCGTAGACTGAGGGGTCCTCGCGCTGCGGCCACGGTCTCGGGTCCCTCCGCCGGACGCGACGCGCCGGGCCATGTGTGCCGGACCGTTCCGTCGGTCGCGATCCGCCACGGCCCACGCGCCCAGGCATCAGGTTCTTCGCCACGAGCCCGCGCGCCGTGCCTCGCGCGCCGGTCCCCTTGCGCCGGTACTGACGCGCCGCGCGGCTTGGCCGGCCTTGCCGATGAGCTGGTCTGTCAACCGGTGTTGCCGACGACGGTTGTGAGGGATACGGCACCAAGTACTCCTTGAAGATGTCGTTCCAGAACGATCAGAAGCCGAACTCACGAAGATCGGAAGGTTGAAGGAGATGGAGATCGTTTGAGCTTCCAAGGACGGTGCAGTAGAAGGCGGCAATGAGACTGCCGCGAACGCCGGCAAGGCAGCGGGCGCTCAGCCTCCCATTGCGTGCCGTCACCCACGCTGTTATACTGAACCATATGGTTCAGTGTAGCCAAACCCACTTCGATACCTCGTTCGGCGCGCTCTCGGACGCCACCCGACGCGGCGTTCTGGAGCAGCTCGGGCGTGCGGACGCTTCGATCTCGGCCCTTGCCGAGAGGTTCCACATGACCCTCACGGGCATGAAGAAACATGTAGGCGTCCTGGAGCAAGCGGGGCTCGTCACCACGGAGAAGGTCGGGCGCGTGCGGACCTGCAGGCTCGGCCGCCGCGGACTGCAAGAAGAGGCGGCCTGGATCGAGAGGTACCGCCAGCTCTGGAGCGCACGCTTCGACGAGTTGGACAACGTGGTCGAGGAATTAACACGGAAGGAGAGCGTCGATGGACGAAAGAAGAGAAGGTGAGGCGACCCCCACGAAGAACCACACGAGGGTGGAACGGAAGTCCGAGCTCGAACTCGTCGTCACACGAACCGTCAACGGTCCTGCGCGCCTCGTGTTCGAGGCGTGGACCAAGCCAGAGCTATTCAGGAGGTGGTGGGTACCCAAGTCGTTTGGGCTGACCCTGCTCTCCTGCGAAATGGATGTTCGGGTTGGGGGACAGTATCGTCTGGTGTTCCCCTACGAAGGCTCGACGATGGAGTTCTTCGGCACGTACCTCGAAGTGACACCGCACTCACGCCTCGTGTGGACCAATGAGGAAGGAGACGGCGGCAAGACCATCACCACGGTGACCTTCGAGGAGAACGCCGGCAAGACGTTGGTGGTCGTGCACGATCTCTACCCCTCGGCAGAAGCGGTCGAATCCGGATCGACGGGCGCGATGCCCGAGGCGCTCGACCAACTCGCCGAGCTTCTCGCCACCCTGGGATCAATCACAGAGACAAAATGATGCAGCCAATCCGTAGCATGCGGACAGCAGCTTTCCTCCTGATGACGCTCGTGGCGACTGACGTGTCGGCGCAGCAGAAGCCAACGACGGGCTACGCGGCAGTCAATGGACTCAACATGTACTACGAAGTCCACGGCACCGGCGAACTGGTGGTGCTGCTTCATGGCGCGTTCATGACGATCACCAACAACTGGGACGGGTGGATCGAAGAGCTCTCCAAAACGCGGAAGGTCATCGCCGTCGAAATGCAGGGTCACGGCCGGACGGCGGACGTGCCACGAGAGTTCACCTACGAAAACCTCGCCGACGACGTGGCCGCATTGCTCGACTATCTCAAGATCCCTCGAGCGGACCTTATCGGCTACAGCATGGGGGGAGCCGTGGCGATGCAGTGCGCGATCCGCCATCCGGACAAAGTGCGAAGGGCAGTCATCATTTCGTCCACGTTCCGCAGTGACGGCATGGTCGCGGGGGCGCGTGAAGCCATCCTGAAACTGACGGCGGACGATTTCAAAGGCACGCCCATTGAGGCCGAGTACAAGAGGCTGAGTCCGACTCCGGACGAGTTTCCGAACTTCGTCCAGCGAATCGTCGCCATGGCCTCGAAAGGGTACGACTTCGGAGCCGACAGGCTTAAGGCCACCACGACGCCCATGTTGTTCATCCATGGCGACGCTGACGGCGTGCGGCTCGCGCACGTCGCGGAGATGTTTCGCCTGAAGGGTGGCGAGATCCACGGCGACATGAAGCCGCGCTCCGCATCGCGATTGGCCATCTTGCCCAACACCACTCACGTGACACTGATGCAGCGCATGCCGATCATCGTCCCAATGGTGAACGACTTTCTCGACGCAAAGCCGTAGCCATGCTACGGTCCCGTGGCAGAAGTGGTCCCGTCTTTACTGTACAGTCTGAGCCGGGGGAGATAACGCGAGGCGACGGGCTGGTGGTTAGGCAGCGCGTGCGTTCGGTCGATCATCGTGTGGCGCTCAGCAGGCCGGTGTCGTTGACGTGTCTATCAAGCTCCACCGCACCGCAGCCGTCTAACAAGGCGTTGGACCAGTCGAGGCCACCGGTCGTCCGCTCGTTGATGGGTTTACAGCGGTGGTCTCGCAGGTCAACGCCAGGCCGTTGGGCTGCCCCCACGTTCCCTAGCCCTCGACGCCTGGTGGGCGCTCGCCCCGTCTTTACCGCATCGTCTACCACCTCCATGGAGGAGCTCTCCGCTTGCGGACTCCCCCTCTGGCCGATACCTTCGCCTCACCGTCCCTTCCTGGCCTTTCCACCCTGGAGGACTCATGCCCCCCAAGAAGAAGCCCGCCCCCAAGACGTTGAACCTCTCAACTCTCAAGCGGAAATCCATAAAGGCCTCGGTCGCCCGCAACGTGAGGGGTGGGATCAACCCACCTGACGGCCTCCGTAAGCGCTAATCGACCTCGGCTACGCCTCCCCACGCCCCGGCCTAGCCGCTCACTCTTGCGACGGCAGGTCGGCCCGTGCCACGGCGCCCAGTGTTCTGACTCGGCGCATACACCCTCACACGCGCGTCTGACCTTTCCCCCGAAGTAGTGCCGGTTAGGATCGGAGGATCAGCGTTGAGGAATGCCCCTCCTCGGGGGTAAACAAGGCCGCATGTTCTGCCGGGGTCCGGTCGCCGATACTACTGGCGCCCCTGAGCCGTGCTTCGCAGCTTATGCGCAGACGTTAGCTCGCAGCAGTCGGTGCGTACCTCACCGGTCCTCCTCTCCCGGCTCGCCTGCTCTGCGCAGCTTCCGCCCGGATGCCTCCATCGCCGTCGCTCTAGTGTGCAACCGCGGTTGTACAACCCGATGAGCTTTCGCAGCTCTGACGCGATACCAGAGGAAGTGGCATGGCCAAACTCGTGTTCGGCATGAATCAGTCCCTTGATGGCTACGTCGATCACATGGCGTTCGCCCCCAGTCCCGCACTCTTCCGCCACTTCATCGAGGAGGCCGAGGGCCAGGCTGGCAGTATGTATGGTCGCGTCATGTACGAGATCATGCGCTACTGGGATGACGAGCACCCAGAATGGACGGCGGAGGAACGCGCCTTCGCGTCAGCCTGGCGTCATCAGCCGAAGTGGGTCGTCTCGCGGTCGCTAACGTCCGTGGGGCCCAATGCCACCTTAGTCAGCGGAGATCCGGAGAGCACCATCCGTGAGCTCAAGGCAACGCGCGAGGGAGAGATCGAAGTCGCCGGTCCACGGTTGGCCCATAGCCTCACCAAAATGGGGTTGATCGATGAATACCGGATCTATCTGCATCCCGTCATTCTTGGCCATGGCTCACCCTACTTCGCGGGTCCCCGACCGCCCCTGCGCCTACTTTCGACCGAGCGGATTGGTGAGGATGTGCTCCGGCTGACGTATGCACCGGTAGCTGCGAGCTAACGACCGCATGAAGTTGACAGGGCGCGGCCCACGGTTGGTGTAGGGGCGGGCACCACCTGGCGGCGTCCCCCATACTCCAGTGAAGCGCGCCGCGGCCCTGCAACTATGCGGGGCGTTAGGTCGCTTCTCGCAGTCAACGTCATTGGCTGGCGCCAGATGTTCCATCCCTGCAACAACCTGATGTAACAGCAGTGTTATAATCATTGGATGCCCACACGCCAGCTTCCCGGCCTCGGAACGCTCCTGCGGCATCTGGTCGAACTCCTCGATCGCGATGTGGAGAAGCAGTACCGACGGCTCGGGCTTCGCTACCGTCCCCGGTACACCCCCGTGATGCGTGCCCTGGTCGAGCTCGATGCCGCCTCGATCCGCGCGATCGCTCGCCACGCGCAACTGACCCACTCCGCTGCGTCCCAGACCGTGGCCCAGATGGAACGCGCCTGTCTGGTGCGCATCGAGGCCGGCGTAGATGCGCGTGAGCACATCGTGCGCCTGAGCCGTCGGGCGCTCAACTTGTTGCCGCAGCTGAAGCAGATCTGGGAGGCGACCCGTAAGGCGCAGGTCGGCCTGGAGCGCGAACTCGCCGTTCCGCTGACACCGTTGCTCCAGCAGGCGATCGACGCGCTTCGGCGCAACCCGTTTGAAGACCGGATTGCCGGTTGGCGTCCAATCGCCAGGCAGGCATCCCCAACCGTTCAACCACGGATACAGGCACGTCGCGCCACGGCGTCCGGGAGGAAGCGATGACCGGCTCATTGAAGGTCCTGGTCCAAGCACTCGTTGTGTTTCTGGCTGGTGAGTTGGCCGTCGACGTGAGCGGCGTCTGGCGCGGTCAGGCGACCGATCCGCAAGGGAGCGCACAGGAACTGACCCTCACGCTCAAGGCACAGGGCACGTCGCTGACGGGATCGCTCGCCACCTCACCCGAGGCACCGCCGTTCCTGATCGCCAACGGCAAGGTCGACGGTGATCGCATCACCTTCGAGGCGCAACGCGTCCGACCCAACGGTGATACGCTGCGATTCGCCTTTGCGGCGGTGGTCACCGGGGATCGGATGACGGGCACCGTGGTCGATCCTCGAGGTGACACGATCCGGTTCGCCCTCAGCCGAGCGGTCGGGACGGTGGCGCCCGGTGTGGCCTTGCCGCAGCCGTCCGCCGCGGCCGATACCTCGCCACCGCATCCGACCGGGCCAGATCCAGTGGCGGTCGATGCCCAGCATGCCATCCTCGCGGCCTTCGACCGCCATGACATCGTGGCCGGCCTCGGCGTCACCAACAAGGACGCCGACGACTTTCTGCTGGCGCTCGTCCGCAATCCGGCGTTCGTTGCCAAGGTGAATGACATTGCCATCGAGTGCGGCAATTCAGTTTATCAGCCGCTGCTGGACCGTTACACCAACGGTGAGGACGTACCGTTTGACCAGGTGCAGCAGGTCTGGCGGAACACCACGCAGCCCAACTGCGGATTTGCCCCGTTCTATCCGCAACTTGTCGCACTCGTTCGCCGCATCAATGCATCGCTCCCGCCTGGCAGGCGGCTTCGCGTCCTCGCCTGCGACCCGCCGATCGACTGGAGCAAGGTCCGGACTCGGGAGGAGGCGGCGCAGTTCGGGGATCGGGACCGCTCGATCGCTGATGTCGTCGAAACAGAGGTCCTCGCGCGTCACCGCAAGGTACTGATGCCGTTCGGTATCCTCCACGTGCGGCATGGCGGCAGCGCTGCGCGGATCATCGAGAGCAAGTATCCCGGCGCCATCTATGTTGTCGCCCACTATATGGGATTCGGGCAAATGACACGCCTAGCGCGCTACAATGCTCTCCTGGAGGAGCGTGTGGCGAAATGGCCGGTGCCTTCGGTGGTACCGATCGCCGGCAGCTGGCTGGCCGATCTGGGGTCGATGTACTTCAACCCCTACCTGGAGGGCCGCGGCCGGGGGTACCCCGGGGTTGATGCTCTTCTCTACACTGGACGCCGCGACCTCCTGCTTCGCCAACCCATCAGTGCCGATGTGGTTCTTGACCAACAGTACCTTGACGAATTGCGGCGTCGCGCCACAATCCGCGGGAATCCGGACGGCTCGGGTGGTCCCCAGGCGGCGTTGGATCAGGAAAGACGCGCAGGCGTACTCCTTTTCGCCGATTCGTCTCACGGACCCGGCGGCCACTAGGCCAGCGAGCGGCGCGCCTGTGCGCGCGCAGGGAGGGCAGGGGCCGTCCGCGATCAGTACTCCTATCTCTGCTGGCCCGCCCTGTCCGGGGATTCTACGGTAGATTCGTTTGTGCACTCGGGCCGACGTTCACTTGCGAGTCGGGCGCGCCCGAACTCGCGCTTGCTGCGGACGGGGCCAGACGCGCCGCAGAAGCGGAGGTCGTTAGGCGCACCGCACCCGGACCGCTGGCTCCCCGCAGCCGTCTCAAGGAGGCATCATGCACCATGCAGTGGACTCGCTTCTTGGCTTATACGACCGCGGCAGCCTCTCCCGACGCCAGCTGGTGCAAGGGCTAGTCGCGCTCGGTATTGGCCCATATGTCGCACGGCCTCTTGCCGGTGGGCTTCGGGCACGAGAGCAGTCCCCGGGGCTGTTTCAGGCTCGCACGCTGAACCATGTGACCCTCTATGCGTCCAACGTCGCACGCTCCAAAGCCTTCTACCAACGCCTTACAGGTCTGCCAGTCCAGGCTGAGGACAAGGACTTCTGCGAATTCCGGCTGGAAAGTGGCTTCTTAGGCATCTACGAGCCTGATCCTGGCCAGCAACCAGGATTCAATCACTTCTGCTTCGGCATCGAGAAGTACGACCCGCAGACGACGCTGAACGCGCTCCAGGGAGCCATGCCCGAGGCAAAGGCCACTCTGGAAGGCAAGGATCAGGTGTATGTCCAGGACCCGGATGGTGTGCGGGTTCAGTTCGCGGACGTTCATTACAAGCGGTGACGATGCCTGCGTGGGCGCATAACAAGCGCATGCGCCAGGCGGGGCGCTGCCGTCGGGTTCCTCCGGGCTGGCACGGCCAGGCATTGCCAGGCAGGTCCCCAGCTCCGGCCGCGGCCCTCCAGGTCATGCGCCGGTCGCTAGACAACGGCAGTGTGGTCTGGTCTGCTGGCTGACAATCGCGAGCGTGGCGTCGTGGGGCCGATCAATCGGGGGTCGATGCCGGGTCGATGCCGGGTCGATGCGTGCCGACCTCCAGGGTTCGCGGCCCCTCGCGGCACCACGTTTCGCGCGTAGATTCCTGGTATGGCGCTCACCCATCTGCAGGAAGCACAAGTGTGGAAGGCTTTGTCCGCGTACTGCGACCGTGTCCCGGTTCGCGTACGCGACAAGCTGCGTCATGACTTTCGCATTCGCGGCAATGCGGTGGAGTTGTTTGAGGTCCGCCCTCGCTACGATCGCCCCTCCGAGTGGATGGAAGCACCGGTCGCCAAGTTCAGGTACGTGGGCACTCGGCGGGTCTGGGAGCTGTATTGCCAGTTCCGCGATCTGAAGTGGCACCGGTACAAGCCTCGTCCCGAGGCACGATCCTTCCAGGTGCTCCTCAACGAGGTGGAGAAGGACCCAACCTGCATATTCTGGGGCTGAGGCCTCCACGCCGTCGCCTAACCGGCGAATGAGGCTGCCGAAGCGCGGCCGGCTTCCCCGGGACTACTGGCGAAAGTGCGC
Source organism: uncultured Gemmatimonadales bacterium (assembly GCA_963817435.1). Taxonomy (GTDB): domain Bacteria; phylum Gemmatimonadota; class Gemmatimonadetes; order Gemmatimonadales; family GWC2-71-9; genus JADJOM01. The sequence goes on along the minus strand of CAWFNY010000002.1, from coordinate 88,585 downwards.
CGCGCTATGCAGCTTATGCGCAGACGTCAGGCGGATCGCCTGCAGCACTCCTTGCAAGAACCCGGAGGATGGGATGGCAGCCAGCTCGGTTGACGCGAAGCGCACACCGGCCGCCCAGCTTCGATCCCTCATCGAGAAGTTCGATCCCGAGCACCAGAAGCTCATCCGCGCAGTCCGGTCTGCGCTCCGCAAGCGATTGCCGACTGCCAACGAACTGGTGTACGACTACGGGAACTCCCTCGTCATCTCGTATTCACCGACGGAGCACGGCATCGAGGGGATCGTCTCGACCGCTGCGCGTCCCAGCGGTGTGGATCTCTACTTCAATCAGGGAAATCGTTTGCCCGACCCGAAGAAGCTGCTGATGGGATCGGGCAGGCAAACCCGCTTCATCCATGTGGAGGCTGCCAGCCGGTTGGCGCATCCGGATGTCAACGCACTGATCGCCGCTGCGATCAACGCGAGTGGAGTTCGGTTGCCAGCCACGGGGGGTGGCAATCTCATCATTCGGACGGATAGTGCGAAGAAGCTGCCTCGCCGGAAGACGGCGAAGTGACTGCAAACGTTGCGAAGGTCGCGGGTCCGCCGGTCTGTGTCCCTACTCGGCGCTGCCAGCAGGCCGTCGCTTCAGCTCGGAGAACCAGTTGAGCACCAGCTCGATGTGGGTGATGGCCGCTACCGGATCGACCGGCTGGATGCGGAGGAAGCGGGTGCCGTCCCGCGTGATGCTGAAGCTCGTGTTGCCGGTGATCGTCCGGTAGAACCGCCCCTCATGCACCACCCGCGGGGGGCTGGCGGAGAAGGTTGCGCCAGGTGCCACGGTGACGCCCATCAGCCGGTTGCCGTTCTGGAAGAACAGCTCCCGGCCGTCGTGCGACCAGAGCGGCTCGGTGCCGCCATCCGTCGAGACGAGGCGCCGCTCGCCGGCGCCAGGGAAGGGAGCCACGAAGACCTCCTGTCGCGACGCGACGTTCGCCTGGAAGGCGACCCACTTTCCGTCAGGCGAGATCTGGCCGTCGTGGCCGGTCGCCGGCAGCGGGAAGAGGCGGTGCGGTGCCGGTTCGCCTTCGAGCCTCAGGACCCAGATCCCGGCGCCGTCCGGCTCATCCGGCCCGGTCTCGTCGAACATGAGAATGCGGCCATCGGCGGAGATCGAGGTGGGCGTCTGGATCACCCCGCGCTTCGCGGTGAGGCGCTCTTCGTCTCCCGACCCGTCGACAGGCAGCCGATAGATGTTACGCATCCCCTGGCGGGTGCCCCGGTAGATGACGCGCGTGCCGTCGGGGGTCCATTGCGCTGCCTGGCTGCTGCCGGTGCCGGTGCCGAGCGGCGTCCAGGTGCCGCGGCCGAAGTCGTAGATCCAGAGCCGGGTCGTGCCTTCCCGGACCTGGAGCACGGCCCGGCTCCCATCCGGTGAGATCACCACGTTCTCATAGGCGCGCTCGGGCAGCGGCAGCGGCGTGGTTGCCCCCGCTCGGCTGACCCAGACCAGCCGCTGGTTATTGTACGAGCTCCCGCTGCTGATGTACGCGAGCGTGCCGTCGTCGGACACGCCGAAATTTCCCGAGCCTTCGTTCCCGATGCCGTCGTTCGGCCGCTCCGCGGCGGTCGCCGGCACCGCCTTGCCGATGCCTGACTCCGTTGGCCGCCACGGCACCGTGAACAGCTGGCCGCGGTGGGAATAGAGGAGCAGCCCGGCGTTGGTGGCGTACTGCGGGGCGTCGGCGCCCTTGACGAGGAGGGAGTGGCCCGGGGTCTCCAGCGTCTGCGCGGCAACACTGTGCTCGTCATCGCCGGGTCCTGTCCACGCGGCATAGAGCAGCGCCTTCGTCCCCGCGACCCGGTGTGGCCAGCGGTGACTGATCTCGCCCGCCACGGTGTCCAGCTGCGTCACCAGAGTGGCGGCGCCGCCGCCCTCCGGCACCCGCCAGATGCCGCCGGTGTTGGTCGGCGCGAAATAGATGAATCCGTCGTCGCCCCAGTCACCGCCCCGGTGGAACGGCGCGTCGGCGAGCGGCTGCAGCGCCGCCCCGCTGACGGCGATCTTCCTGAGCTTCGAGCCGGAGAAGAAGCCGATCCACTGGCCATCCGGGGAGAAGAAGGGCCCATCCCCCCCCTCGGTGCCATCGAGCGCCTTCGCCTCGGTCTCCTCGAGCGCCCGGACAAAGATCCGGTTCTTGCCGTCCTTCTGCCCGACGTAGGCGATGCGAGCGCCGTCGTGGGAGATCGCGACCGGGTTCAGGTTGCCGGCGCCCAGCTCGTACCCGTCGGGCAGCGGGATGCTGACATGGGCGCTGCGCCCGCCGGTGACACCGCGGGGGGAGCTGAGCCAGCGGGTCAGGCCGAAGGTGACGACGGCGACGGCGGCCGCGGTGGCTAGGACGGTGCGCAGGGTGGTGCGCGCCCGCGGCGTGCCCCCGGCCACGTTTGCTGCAGCACCGGCGGCGCGCGTCGCCCCGGCGAAGGCGGCGTTGTCGAGCGCGGCGGCGAACGCCGCCGCGCTCGCGAAGCGGTCCGCCGGCAGCTTCTCCAGCGCCGTGTTCACCGCCGCCTCGACATGCGGCGGGATGCTCTTCCGCTGCAGGGTGAGACTCCGCGGCTCCTCCGTCATCACCCGCGCCACGATGGCCTGCGCCGTGGGTCCGACGAAGGGCGGCTCGCCCGCCAGCATCTCGTACAGCACGCACCCCAGCGCGTACACGTCGCTCCGTGACGTGATCTCCCGCTCGCCCATCGCCTGCTCGGGACTCATGTAGTGCGGCGTGCCGAGCGACATCCCGGTCTCGGTCATCCGGGTGCCGCCCTCGGAGCGCGAAGCGGCGAGGGCGATGCCGAAATCGGCCACCAGGGCATGGCCCCCGTGCAGCAGGATGTTCTCCGGCTTGATGTCGCGGTGGACCACCCCGCTTCGGTGGGCATACTCCAGCGCGTCCGCCACCTCCCGCGCGATCCGCACCGCCTCATCCACCGGGAGCTGCTTCTCACGGGTGAGCCGGTCACGCAGGGTCTCGCCATCGACGAACGGCATGACGTAGTAGACGACGTCCGTCCCCCGTCCGGATCCGTCCCCGGTGCGGCCCGAGTCGAACAGCGCCAGGATGTGGGGGTGCTGCAGGTTGGCGGTGGTCTTGATCTCCGCCAGGAACCGCTCGGCGCCGATCACCGCGGCCAGCTCCGGACGGAGCACCTTGAGGGCGACCTTGCGATCGTGGCGGAGGTCGTAGGCCAGGTAGACGGTGGCCATGCCGCCGGCGCCGAGCTCGCGCTCGATCCGGTAGCGGTCGGCGAGGGCAGTGGAGAGCTGCTCGAGGGTCGTGGGCATGAGGGATCGTGAAAGCTACCGTCCCCGAGGGGGTTGGCTAGGGGCGCCCCGGCCGCCCTGCGAGAGGGACGGAGGGCACGGTGTTCGACACCTTCCCGTGGCCGCAGAATCCCACCAAAGCGCTCGTGGCGCGCGTCGCCGTCGCGCGCAGTAACGACCTCGTGAGGCGGTGAGGGCGCTTCAGCCAGGCGTGGAACCTCCACGTCTTGTTCGCACGAGTTGGGGTGAGGGCTGGTGCGCAGGATACCCACGAGCCGAAGGGCGTGAACTCTTCCGGACTCGGCTGCCGGCGCAGGCGCCAGCCCCCGATGTGCGTTGCATATTGACGCAGTAGACACGACCAAAATGCCAACTTGAGCGAGCAGTTGAGTTGAAATATGCGAAATCTGATGATCAGGTGACGCCAGAAATGTGCTGATTCTGCAATTCTGTCTTGACAAAGCGCCTCCCGATCGCCAATTTGTCCCCGCGCGAGTCGATCCCGGCTCCCTGCTGCCCAGGATGTCGCCAGATCATCCGGGCAGGACTCGAATCCCAAGAACCAGCGTTCGCCTGGAGGCCCCGGCTCCGTGCCCACTCCCACCCTGCTGCCCCTGATCCAGGATGCGGTCCCGACCATCGTCGGTGCCGACACGGCCTGGATGCTGGTCTCCACCGCACTGGTCCTGCTCATGACGCCGGCCCTCGCCTTCTTCTATGGCGGCCTGGTGCGCTCCCGGCATTCGCTGAACACGATGATGATGAGCTTCGTCGCGCTGGGCGCGGTGGGGGTGACCTGGGCGCTCGTGGCCTACAGCCTCGCCTTCTCGGAGGGTTCCCCGGTACTCGGCGGACTGGGCAATGCGCTGCTCGCCGGCGTCGGCGTGGAGCCGAAGGGCACCATTCCCCATGTCCTCTTCATGGCGTATCAGGGCACGTTCGCGATCATTACCGCCGCGCTGATCTCGGGCGCGATCGTCGAGCGGATGAAGTTCCTGCCCTACGTCGGGTTCATCGTCGTCTGGACGCTTGCGGTCTACGCCCCGGTGGCCCACTGGGTCTGGGGCGGAGGCTGGCTCGGCAAGCTGGGAGTGCTCGACTTCGCCGGCGGCACCGTCGTGCACATCAACGCCGGCGTGTCGGCACTGGTCGCCGCGGCGGTGCTCGGTCCCCGAAAGGACTACGGGCGTCAGGCCATCCTGCCGCACAGTGTGCCCTTCGTGCTGCTGGGCACCGGACTGCTCTGGTTCGGCTGGTTCGGCTTCAACGGGGGGAGTGCCCTCGCGGCGAACGGCACCGCCGCGCTGGCGTTCACCAACACCTTCCTCGCGCCGATGGCAACGCTGGTGGTCTGGGCGGCGCTGGATGTCTGGCGCACCGGGCACATCACCGCCGTCGGCGGGGCCACCGGCATCGTGATCGGTCTCGTCGCCATCACGCCCGCGGCCGGCTTCATCAGTCCGGGCTACGCCCTGGTCCTCGGCGGCATCGCCGCGTTCCCCAGCTATTTCGCGATGGTCTATCGCTCGCGCACCAGCCTCGATGACTCGCTCGATGTCTTTGCGGGGCACGGCCTCGGCGGCCTGACGGGCGCATTGCTGACGGGGGTGTTCGCCGAGAAGCTATGGGGCGGAACCGACGGGCTGGTCGGGGGCAACCCGGCGCAGGTCGGCCTGCAGGCGCTGGGTGCCGGAGCGTCGGTGCTGTACGCCGGCGGGATGACCTTCGTGATTCTGAAGCTGATGGGGCTGGTCATGGAGCTGCGGGCCGATCGCCGGGCGGAAGGTCTCGGGATGGATGTCAGCCAGCACGGCGAGGAGGCCTACACCAGTGGCGAGGGATCGGTGCTCGTGCTGGCCGATTTCGAGATCGCCCCCATGCCGTCCCCGGTGCTCGCGCAGCAGGCCACGGCTCACTGATCGCAAGGAGATCCGAGAATGAAACTCATCGTTGCGGTGGTGCGGCCCGACAGGCTGAACGACGTGCTCGAGGCGCTGTACCGGGCGGAGGTTCGCGGGCTCACGGTGTCCCGGGTGATGGGACATGGCGGTGAGACCGAGCAGGTCGAGAACTACCGGGGGACGACGGTCAAGATGGGTCTGCAGGAGAAGATGCGGCTGGAGATCGGGGTCTCCGACTCCTTCGTGGACACCACCGTCCGGTCGATTCTCTCAGCGGCCCGCACCGGCGACGTCGGGGATGGCAAAGTCTTCGTGCTGGATGTCGAGCAGGTGCATCGGATCCGCACTGGCGAACGGGACGAGGCGGCGGTCACTCCGGCCGCGCTCGCCGGCCGGTAGTCGCCGGCGGCGGGGGAGTCGCTCAGGACTCCCGCGCCGCCCGCCGCGCGGCCCGGCCTAGACTCCACTTGAGCGCCGGCGGCGTGAGCACGGTCGTGACGAGCACCATCAGCACGATCGTCGAGTACATCGCCGCATCCACGATCCGCTCGCCATTGACCATCAGGGTCAGCCCCATGCTGGCGAAGATGAGCCCCACCTCGCCACGGGGGATCATGCCGATGCCGATCGACAGCTTGTCCAGCGTCGTTCCCAGCCCGCCAAGGGCGCAGGCCTGCTTCCCGATGATCGCGGCGATGATGATCACCAGCGCTAGTCCCAGGTGACTGGGATCGAGCAGTCCCGCCAGTTCCACCCGCAATCCCATCATCACGAAGAAGATCGGGACGAGAAATCCCGAGATCGGCCGGACGAGGTCCTCCAGGTGCTGCTCCCCCCGGTCCGAAAACGGCTGGTAGTGGACGCGTTCGAGGATGAGCCCGGCGGCATAGGCTCCAACGATCGGTGCGAGTCCCAGGGCCGCTGCCCCGCCAGCCAGCAGGAAGCAGAACACCAGCGCGGTGACCAGCAGCAGACTGCTTCCGCGCAGCCGCGAGGTCAGTCCGAAGAGTCGCGGGGAGATGATGGTCCCCAGCCAGAGCGACCCAAGCAGGAAGACCACCGCCTTGACGACCACAAAGGCCACCGCGCCGAGTGAGGCATCGGTCCCGGTGTTCGCGGCCAGGATGAGGTTTCCCACGACCGCGAGGATCACGAGTCCCAGCACATCGTCGATCACGGCCGCGCCGAGAATGATCCGCGCCTCGGCGGTCTGCGAGCGACCCAGATCCCGGAGCACCCGGGCGGTGATGCCGACACTCGTCGCGGTGAGCGTCGCGCCGAGAAAGAGGTAGACGTAGGGGCTGTGGTGGGGCAGGAGCGCCACCCCCACGCCGTACCCCAGGATCCAGGGTGTGACGACTCCGAGTACCGCCACAATGAGCGACCGCCAGCCGACCTGGCGCATGTCCTGGATCGTCGACTCGAGGCCGACCTCGAAGAGCAGCAACACCACGCCGACGTCCGCGAGTCCAACGAGGGTGGTGTTCGCGGTGAGCCCGCGAAACCAGCCGAGGCCCGCGAGGTCGAGATTGCCCAGCAGCACGCCGGCGAGGAGCTCGCCGAGGACGGCGGGCTGCCCGAGCCGCTCGGAGAGATCGCCACCGAGCTTGGCGGCGGCCAGGATCACGGCCAGGGCCAGCACCAGCTGGGCGCCGCCATCGTGGGCGGCCGGAGTCGCGGCTTCGAGGAAGAGGAGCATGGGGCTCAAAGATAGCGTTGACTGCGATGGTCACGGAAAAGCCAGGAGGCCACTCGGCCCCCTGGCTTGTTTCGCGGGCTCCGGCGCCACTCACCCGATGGCGACGGTCTCCTGCAGGGCCTGGCGCTGCACGGCATCGGCGGTGACCGGGGTGAGCGCCGCGTTGTCGCGTTCTCCAGTGCGGATCCGGATCACCTGTTCGAGCTGCTGTACGAAGATCTTGCCATCGCCGACTTCGCCGGTGCGGGCCGAGGTGAGGATGGCCTTGATGGTGGGTTCGACGAACGGCTCCGAGACCGCCATTTCGATCTTGACCTTCTCGCGGAATTCCAGCACCACGCTCGTGGCGCGATACATCTCGACCAGTTCCTTCTCCCCGCCGTGGCCGCTGACGCGCGAGATGGTGATGCCTGTGACACCGGCCCGGAAGAGCGCGGCCTTGACCTCGGACAGCTTCTCCGGGCGGATGACAGTGCTGATGAGCTTCATGTCTGACTCCAGCGGAATCTAGAGGGTGAAGAAGAGCTGCCAGTTGCCTGCCTCCGTCCACTGGTGTCCGGCGATCCTGGCCAGTCCGCGCCCCGGGGAGGGGGCGGCAGAATCCCGCGGATCCGGCAGCCGACGACAGTTGGCTGGCAGCCCTTCGTGCCGATCATGATCAGGCCGCTTCCTTCTTGAGCGACGTGGTCTTGGAGTGCGCGGACGACGTGGCGAGCACGACCGCGGACGAGATGTCCTGCGAATCCGGGTAGGCCAGCGCGCCCATCTCCGGAATATCGAGTCCCAGCTCCTCGGTCTCGGCGGAGACGCGGTGACCGCCGACGATCAGGCCGATGATCTTCCAGCAGACATAGGCGAGACCCCCGACTGCGACGATGTTGGCGCCGATGCCGATGAGTGAGGCCGCGAGCTGGCCGGCATCGCCATAGAACAGGCCCCGCACACCGCCTGCGACACCGTTGAAGCCGTCGCCGTAGGTCCCGTCCGCGAAGAGGCCGAGGGCGACGATGCCCCACGCGCCGTTGACGCCGTGCACCGAGATCGCGCCGACCGGATCGTCGATCTTGAGGGTGCGATCCACGAAGTACACCGACCAGCAGACCAGCACACCCGCGACAGTGCCGATGAGGACCGCGACCGGGGCCGTCACGAAGGCGCAGGGCGCCGTGATGGCCACCAGGCCGGCCAGCACGCCGTTGGCGAGCATGGAGGGATCGGGCTTGCCGTACCGCAGCACCATGTACACCATCGCCGACAGACTGCCGAACGCCCCAGCCAGCATCGTATTGGTTGCGATGACCCCGATGCGAAGGTCGCTGCCGGCAAGGGTGCTGCCGGCGTTGAAGCCGAACCAGCCAAAGCACAGCACGAAGGTGCCGTACATCGCCATCGGGATGTTGTGCCCGGGAATGGCGTTGATCTCCCCGTTGGGTCCGTACTTGCCGCGCCGTGCGCCGAGCATCCGGGCGGTTACGAAGGCGATCACGCCACCGGTCAGGTGCACCACCGAGGAACCGGCGAAGTCCACGTGTCCGTGGCCCAGCCCGAGGTTCGTGCCCAGCTGCGAGAGCCAGCCGCCGCCCCAGACCCAGTTGGCATACAGCGGATAGATCAGGCCGCCGATGGCGATGCTCAGGCCGATGAAGCTCCACCACTTCCACCGCTCGGCGAGGGCGCCGGTCGGGATGGTGGCGGTGGTGTCCATGAAGACCATCTGGAACAGGAAGTACGCAAACACCGGCGAGGTGTAGTTGAGGCCGGTCAGGAAGAAGCCGCTGAGTCCCATGAGGTTCCAGGTGTGGCCACCGAGGGTCACGCTCAGCGCGTGCGTGAGCGTCGCCGTCTCGGCCGTCTGCCCGAGAGTGGTGATCGGGCCGAGGCCACCCGCCTGAATGGCGAAACCGCAGACCCAGTAGGCCGCCATGGCGACGCCGTAGACCATGAAGTTCATGGTGGCGGTGTGGGCGGCGTTCTTGGCGCGGGTGAATCCGCATTCCACCATCGCGAAGCCGAGCTGCATGAGCATCACGAGGAAGCCGCAGACCAGGGTCCAGACGAAGTTGATCCCGACGGTATTCGCGGCGGCCGCGGTATTGGCGGCATTCACCAGGGAGTCGACCGCCGGCTTGGCGGCGGCCACTGTTGGTGCGGCGAGAGCCGCCGAATCAGCTGGCGCGGCTTGCGCGGCGAGCGCCGCGGGCACCGCGAGCGCGGCCAGCACGAGGAGGTGTCGGAATCGAGGCATCGCAGGGTCCTGGTCGAGGTGGTAGTCGAGGGCGGCTCTGGGCCGCGTGATTGTCCGGAGCAACCCGACTGGTTCGGGGAGCCGGTCGACGGGCATCAGTATAGAGTCGAGGTACAGTACTGTCAAGTGAAATCTGCATATTCTGCACATTTTGATGGACACTTATTCGCTTCAAACTGCCAATCATGCGATATTTTACGTGAAAAAATGCAAAGCCGCACGGATTTCCGTGCGGCTTTGCTGGTGTATTGCGGCCATTCTGGGCTCGCTCTGGCCCACCCAACCCGCTGTCCCCAAACGGCTTGGCCCTACACGCCGGTGTCCTGGAGCCCCTCCTCGTTCCGGTCCCAATGGTATTCCATATACATCGCGGCCTCCTCCGCGAGCTCCGGGCCGAGCAGCCGCTCCACCACGTGGAGCGACATGTCGATGCCGGCCGCGACACCGGCCGCCACCACGATCCGCCCGTTGTCGATGAACCGCTCCCCCTCCCGAACCCGCGCCCGCGGGGCAACTTCCCGGAGCAGTCCGACGCTGCCGTGATGGGTCGTGGCGTCCAGTCCATCCAGCATCCCCGCCGCGCCGAGCAGCAGGGCACCGGTGCAGACGGAGAGGACCAGTTCCGCCTCCGCCCCTGTCTGACGGACCCAGGCGATCAACTCCGCATTGTGCAGTTCGCGTCGGGTGCCGGCGCCACCCGGGATGATCAGGATGTCGGCTCGGGGCGCGTCGGCAAAGGCGAAGTGCGGCTGGACGGTGAAGCCGTTGCGCAGCGTCACCGGTCCCGGCTGTTCGGCGACGAGTGCGACCCGGAAGGGCTCGAGGTCGTGCCGGCGCCCGGCGATGGAGAACACCTCGAAGGGTCCCGCGACGTCGAGCACCTCGGCGTCATCGAAGACCAGCAGCGAGAGCTGCAGCGGACGCGTCAAATCATTCACTGGCCGGCTCGTCTGGCGGCTGCTGGTCGAGCCAGCGAAGCCGCTCCTCGATTTCGGTGTCGAGGCTCTTGCGCAGCTCATTGAGCCGCAGCGCATGGTCTTCCAGCGCCCGCTCGACCGGGGTGCGGGGTGTCCACTTGGGCACCGGGATCGGCTGCCCGCCCGGGTCGATGGACACGAACACCACGACGCAATGGCAGGAGCGGTTGCGGGTGGTCTGCTTGGGGTCGCCGGCGTAGATGTCGACCGACACGTGCAGGCTGGTCCGCCCGGTGTGAATGACCTGAGCGCGGACATCGACGAGTTCGCCGACGGCGATGGGATGGAGGAAACGGATCCCGCCGACGTAGGCGGTGACGCAGTACTCGCCGGTCCAGCCCGCGGCGCAGGTGTACCCGGCCTGGTCGATCCATTTCATGACCGCGCCGCCGTGCACCTTGCCTCCGAAATTCACGTGGGTCGGTTCGGCGAGGAAGCGCAGCGTGACAGCAGATGGTCTGGTCATCGGTTCGTGGGGGAGAGAAGAGTTCATAAGGTACGGCGAACCGGGAGCGGGCGACAGGGAACGCAGCCGGAATCTCCCGATTCCGGTGCCCCGTTCCCTGTTCACCCTTTTCCCGTAGATTCTTGCCATGGCCGAGACCCCGTGTCCCACCTGCAAGACGCCCCTGCCTGACGCCGCGCTGTTCTGTCCCGGCTGCGGGAGCCGCACCGGCACCGGCGACTCGCGGCTGGCGGCGGACCCCCTGGCGGATGTGCCGGGCCGTCTGGCGCGTGCGCTCGGCCCCAAGTTCGAGGTCCGCCGGCTGCTCGGCGAGGGCGGCTTCGCGCAGGTGTACGAGGTCTTCGACACCGATCTGCAGCGGCGACTCGCCGTCAAGGTGCTCAAGCCGGATATCGCGTGGTCGGCCGGCATGCTCGAGCGCTTCCGCCAGGAGTGCCGCTCCATCGCCAGGCTCAGCCACCCGAACATCCTCGCCATCCACTTCGTGGGCGAAGGGGAGGGGCTGGTCTATTACGCAATGCCCTTCGTGGAGGGAGAGGCGCTCTCCGCGATGCTCCGCCGCCTCGGGGCGCTCTCGACCGACCGTGCGCTCGCGATCATGCGGCCCCTGCTCGATGCGCTCGCCCATGCGCACAGCCAGGGGCTGATCCACCGGGACATCAAGCCGGACAACATCATGCTGGAGGCCAGCACCGGCCGGCCCCTGCTGGTGGACTTCGGAATCGCCAAGCGGATTGATGGCGAGGGCCACAAGACCCAGACCGGGTTCGTGGTAGGCACGCCGCAATACATGAGCCCGGAACAGGCGCTCGGCCAGGGTGACCTCGACGCCAGGTCCGACATCTACGCCGTCGGCGCGGTGCTCTATCAGATGGTGACGGGCGCGCCGCCGTTCGAGGGGGAGAGTTCGCAGGAGATCGTCGGAAAGCACCTGAGCGAGCCGGCGCCGGTCGCCACGGCCAAGGACGCCCGGATCCCGGTGTGGCTGTCGAACGTGATCGTGCGCTGCCTGGCGAAGCGGCCGGGCGAGCGCTTCCAGTCGGTGGCGATGCTGCTCGACGCGCTCACGACCGGCCGGGAGTCGGGGCAGCAGGACGTGATCAGCGCTGAGCGGATTGCGCGGAAGCTGGAGAGCGAGGATGCGACGGCGATCATGCCGAGCACGGAGCGCCCGCGCACGGCGGCGCCGGTCACCGCACCGGCCCAGCCGACCCAGCGCTCGGCCCCGGTGGCGAAGGCCCCGGTCGTCGGCTCGGCCTTGCCGCCGTCGTCGAAGAGCCGGGTTCCGCTATTGCTGCTCCTGCTAGTGGTCGTGGCCGCTGCAGCGGGGGCATGGATGTTCGCCGGACGCTCACCGGTGCTGGTGGTCGAGAACCTGCTAGTGGAGCCGATCAGGGTCACCGTCGGTGCGGTCACCTTCGAAGTTCCCGCGGGTGGTCGTACCTCGCAGAAAGTGAAGGGAAAGGGGCCGCTGGTGGCCCAGTGGTACCTGGTGCGCCCGATCGGGCCGGGGGGGAAGCCGCTGGGCATCGAACTGCAGGGGAGCATCAACGAGCCCGCGCCGAGCGGCGAGCTGGTGCGCGCGGTGGACGCGGGCAACACCACACAGCCGGTATTCGCGCCGCTCATCAGCAATGCCACGGACGGTCCGGTGATCATCACCGTCAACGCCGGCACCGTGAACGCCCAGCCGTGCAACTGCAGCGTGAATCCCGGCGCCACCCGGGCACGCATCGGGTATTACCCGCTGTTCCTCAACAGCGCGGTCGCGGCCACCGCCGCCAACGGCACGACCGCCACCTTCAAGAACCTGGGTGAGGAGGTGGATCGCCGAACGGGATCGGTCGGTCTTCGCTTCGAATCCAAGGATTTCCGCCCCTGACGCGGGCGGCCGGCTCCGATCAGGGCCGGCCGATCGGCAGGCCGTCGCGCAGCAGCGGGAGGAGGTGGCAGGCGGCGTTGTTGCCGACGTCGCAGGCCCGCTGATACAGCGCCCGCGCGCGATCGTCGTTCTGGCTCACCCCGCGTCCATCGTGGTACATCGTCCCCAGCCGCACGCAGCTGTTGGCCTCCTCCAGGTCACACCCCCGCTCATACAGCGCCGCCGCCCGGGCCTCGTTGCGGAAGGTCGGGCCGAGGCCCTGCTCGTAGCGCTCCCCGAGCTGCAGACAGGCCCGTCCCCCACCGGCGTCGCAGGCGCGCTGGGCGAAGCCGAGCGCCGTCTCCAGGCTGGGGACCACCCCTTCGCCATTCTCGTACGCGCCTGCGGCTGCCTGACAACCCTCCGGATCCTCGGCGTCGCAGGCCCGGCGGAAGAGCGCCAGGGCTCGGCCGGGGTCCGGGTTGAGGTAGAGGCCGCGCTGTAACCAGCGGCCGAGCTGGGTGCAGCCTTCCGGGGCCCCGAGATCGCAGGCCTGCAGCGACACGCGTGCCGCCCGCCCGGGATCGGCGCTGATCCCGATGCCCTGGGCCAGCAGCTGGGCGAAGCGGACGCAGGCATCGGCCTCGCCGGCGTTGCATCGCGCCAGTATCGCCGTCGTCGCGGCTTCGTCCTGGGCCGCGAGGGGCGCCGCGGCGAGGGAGAGGATCAGAACCGTGGCTGGGAACCTCATGCACGATCCCGGCGATCGAGTCGCAGCGTGGCGGCCGGGGTGACGGCGTCGAATCCGAAGCGCTCCCGCACCCGGTCCACAGCGCTGGTGAGCTCGCGCAGCCGGGTCCGCTCGGCGGGCTCGAAGAGATCCGCCGGTGCCGACTGGGCCAGGCTGGTCGCGGCGATGCCGATGAGGCGGACGCCCTGACGGCGGCGGACAGCCTCGTCGAAGGCGCTTCGGAAGAGGGCGCGCGCCGGGGCGAGCAGTTCGGCGTCGAGGTCGGTCGCGGTGTCCAGGGTGTGCCGGCGAGTGACGGTATGGAAGTCTCCGTGCCGCAGCTTGAGGACGACCGTCCTGGCGACGAGGCCCTCGTTGCGCAGTTGTGAGGCGACCAGCCCGACGAACCGGGTCAGCAGGGTGTCGAGGTAGGCTGCGTCGCTCGCATCCCGCGCCAGGGTGGTTTCCCTGCTGATGGATCGGGGCAGGCGGTCGCCGTGGAGTGCCGATGAGCCATGGCCGTGCGCCCGCCACTTGAGCTCGCGGGCGAAGTCGCCGACCAGGCGGGCCAGCTCCGCTTCGGACAGCCGCTGCACCTGGGCGACGTCGGTGAGCCCGGACTGGGCGAGCCGCTCCGCCGTCCGCGGCCCGACACCCGGAAGCGCCCGCAGTTCGAGGCCGGCGAGGAAACCCTCCTCCCAGCCCGCGCGCACTTCGCAGACACCTTTCGGCTTGGCATAGTCGGAGGCGAGTTTGGCGATCATGCGGTTCGGGCCGATGCCGACGCTCGCATCGAGTCCCGTGGTCGCGGCGATCTCGGCGCGCAGGGCTTCGGCCACCGGAAGGAGCGAGAGCGGATACAGCCGCTCGGTGCCGGTGAAGTCGAGGTAGCCTTCGTCGAGCGAGGCCATCACCACGGTGGGGGAATGGCGGCCCAGCACCTCGCGGACCGCGCGCGAGGCCTCACGATAGTGCGCGAATTCCCCCTTGAAGAAGGTCGCACCGGGGCAGCGGCGTGCCGCTTCGGCGATCGGCATCCCGGAGCGCACCCCGAAGCGGCGCGCCGCATAGGAGGCCGACTGCACCACGCCGCGTGACTCGCGCCGTCCGCCGACGACCAGGAGCTCCACGTCGCGAAGCTCCGGATGCCGCTGGCGGCACACCTCGACGAAGAAGGCGTCGAGGTCGACGTGGATGATGCGTGGGGGCATGGCTCTCTTCCGGGACCGTCGTTCAGCTCAAAAGCTAATGCACGGTACGGGGCGGTGACGACATCCGTCCGGCGCGTGACAGGATGTGGATGCGCCGAAGCCCCCCTGAGTCAGCGGCGCCTGCGCCGGGGATGGGGATGACTGGCCGAGTATGCCGCGCCGGTATAGCGTTCATCCCGCCATCAATTTCAGAACCGGAGCGCAGCCATGACGCCAACAGCCGGCCTGCAGAAGGCCATGAATGACCAGATCCGCAGGGAATTCGAGTCCGCGTATGTGTATCTGTCGATGGCAGCCTGGATGGAAGACCAGACGCTCCCCGGCTTCGCCGCCTGGCTGCGGCAGCAGGCGCGCGAGGAATCGGTGCACGCGATGAAGATCTTCGATCATCTGATCGATCGCGGCTGCCGGGTGCAGCTGCAGCCGCTTGGCGGTCCACCGGTCAAGTTCAAGAATCCGCTCGAGGTCTTCGAGCAGGTGAAGCGCCACGAGCAGGGCGTCACCAAGAGCATCAACGAACTCTACGGTCTTGCCCTGGACGATCGCGACTATGCCAGCCAGGTCTTTCTCGAGTGGTTCATCACCGAGCAGGTCGAAGAGGAGAAGAACTCGAGCCACGTGCTCGAGAGCGTGCGACGGGTGGGTGACAATCAGGCCGCGCTGGTCATGCTCGACCGCGAACTCGGACAGCGCGGGGCCGCCGGCGCGGCGGAAGAGGCCTGAGCATGCAGATGGCCTTTCTGGGCCTCGGTGCCATCGGTCGTCCGATGGCGGCTCATCTCGCGCGCACCCACACACTCGCGGTCTGGAACCGCACGACCGCGCGCGCGACGGAGTTCGCCGCCGCGCACAGGGCCCGGGCGGCCGCGACCCCGAGAGAGGCGGTGGCCGGGGCCGAGGTCGTCCTGACCTGCCTGCCGACCTCGGCAGAAGTGGAGGCGTTGCTCGACGGTCCGGATGGGATCCTCGCCGGGTTGGCTCCGGGCGCCCTGTTCCTCGACTGCACCTCGGGTGATCCGGAGAGTGCCCAGCGCATCTGGGCGCGGCTCGCCGCCGCGGGCGTCGCCTTTGCCGACTGCCCGGTCAGCGGCGGCACCAACGGCGCCGAAGCGGCGGCGCTCACGGTGATGGTCGGTGCCGACCCCGCGACCTTCGCGCGGGCGCGCCCGGTGCTCGCCTGCTTCGGGAAGCGGATCGAGCATCTCGGCCCCATCGGCGCGGGCTCGGCGGTCAAGGCGGTGAACAACGCGCTGCTGGCCGCGCACATCCTCGCCTTCGGCGAAGGCTTCGTGGCGCTCGCCAAGGCCGGCGTGCCGGTCCGCAAGGCGCTCGAGGTCATCAACGCCTCGTCCGGGCGCTCCTTTGTCTCGGAAGGTCTGGTGCCGGACCGGGTGCTGACCGGCGCCTATCCCAAGACCTTCCGCCTGGCGCTGCTGGACAAGGACGTGGGCATCGCGGTCCGGTTTCTCGAGAGCCAGGGTGTCGCCGGATCGTTGCTCACCCGGGTGAGCCAGCTCATGCATGAAGCGCGCGCCGCCCTCGGCGAGGATGGCGACTACCTGGAGGCGATCCGGCTGCAGGAGGAGCGGGCCGGCGTCGCGATCAGGGGCTCATGAACGACTGGGCTTCCACGCAGCGGCTGCCCGCGCGGGTGACCCTGGCCGAAGGGCTGGTCATCCAGGGTGAAGTGCACCTGCAGCCGCGGGTGGCGTGGCGCGACGGACCCGAGACGCCGATCGAGATGCTGAACCGCGGGGATGCGTTCTTCGCCCTGAACCTTCCCCAGGGCGACGTGGTCTTCGTGGCCAAGGCCCAGGTGGCGGCGTTCGCGTTCATGCCGGCGCCCGCCGAAGACGATCCGGACCGCCAGTTGGCCGCTCGCATGATTCCCCTCGAGATCATGATGGTCGGCGGCGCGGAGCACCGGGGCATCGCGGTGAGCGAGCTGCCACCGACCCGCTCGCGCGCGCTCGATTTCCTCAACGCTCCCGAACGCTTCTTCCTGCTCATCACCGACGAGGGGAGCCTCTGCCTGAACCGGGGCTTCGTTCGCGCGGTCCGTCCCCTCTCCTGAAATCGACGTGCCCAGACTCGACCGATTCCTCCAGGCCATCTTCGATCACAAGGCGCAGGGACTCGTCCTGGCGCCCGGCAAACCCGCGAGCCTGCTCTTCGACGGTGCGCCGCGTGCCGTGACCAAGGATCCGCTGTCGAGCGCGCAGATCGTCGCGCTCGTCCGCGAGATCACCCCGCTGGCCGATCATTACCGGCTCGACGGCCCGACGACCTTCAGCTTCGGCTACGAATACGCCGGACAGCCGTTCACGGTCGAGGTGCTCCCCGAAGCGGACGGCACCCGGGTGCTGCTCAGGCCGGCGTCGTCCGGGGCGGTGACCGAGTCCGCGCCCGTCCCGGGGCCGGAGCCCGCATCCACCGGGGAACCGGTGGCGCCCAGGACTCCCGGCCGCCGGACCGCGATGTTTTCGGCGGCGGTGGATGGCGGGGCGGCGCGGGCCGAGATGGAGCAACTGCTCCGGCTCACCTCGGAACGCGGTGCGTCGGACCTCCATCTCCGCACCGGGGAGCAGCCGATCCTGCGCGTGGATGGCGAACTGGTGCGCCAGGAGGGCGCGGTGCTCGAGGCGGAGCATCTGCTGGCGATGATCACTTCGATCATGCGCCCGGCGGATTTCGGGGTGTTCAAGGAGACCGGCGACGTCGACTGGGCCTGGGATGTCAGCGGCGTGGCGCGCTTCCGCTGCAACGCCGCGCAGGAGCGGCGCGGGCCGATGGCGGTCTTCCGGGTGATTCCCTCCCGGATTCTCACCGCGGACGAACTCGGTCTCGCGCCGGAGATCCAGAAGCTCTGCTATCTCACTAAGGGCCTGGTGCTGGTGACCGGGCCGACCGGCTCCGGGAAGTCCACCACCCTCGCGGCGCTGGTGGACCTCATCAACCGCACCCGCACCGATCACATCCTCACGATCGAGGACCCGATCGAGTTCGTGCATCCGCCCCGGAAGTGCGTGGTGACGCAGCGCGAGGTCGGGCAGCACAGCCAGTCGTTCAAGAACGCGCTGCGCGCGGCGCTTCGAGAGGACCCGGACGTCATCCTGGTCGGCGAGCTGCGCGATCTCGAAACCGTCTCGATCGCGATCGAGACCGCCGAGACCGGGCACCTGGTCTTCGGCACGCTGCACACGACAACGGCGCCGTCCACGATCGACCGCATCATCGACCAGTTTCCGGTCGACCGGCAGTCGCAGGTGCGGGTGATGCTCGCGGAGTCGCTGAAGGGGGTGATCGCGCAGGTGCTGCTGCGGAAGATCGGTGGCGGGCGGGTGGCGGCGAAGGAGGTGCTGCTCTCGATCCCGGCGGTGTCGAACCTCATCCGCGAGGGCAAGACCTTCCAGATCCCGTCGATCATGCAGACCAACCGGAAGGCGGGCATGGTGACCCTGAACGACGCCCTGCTGGAGCTGGTGGAGTCGAAGCAGGTCGAACCGAGGGAGGCCTATCTGCGCGCGGTCGAGAAATCGAGCTTCGCGACGGCCCTGAAAGCCAGGCGGTTCGACACCTCGTTCCTGGCCGACTCTTGAGTCTAACCCCCGGTATAGCATAGATTAGCGGTGCAGGTGGTCCGCCCCCCAGGACCGGTTGAGCGCGACGGATTCCGCCGTCGCGCACACGGGGAGCGCGTCCATGGCAATGCTGTCTGCCGAACAGCCCAGCACCACGCTGGCCCCCCCGTTCGCGCTGCTCCACGCCGATGGTCTCGGCATCCTCCTCGATCTCGCCCTTGAAGCCACCGCCTCCACCGGTGCAGCGCTGCTCGTGCCTGACGCGGAACAGCTGCGGGTGCTGCAGACGCGCGGCGCCAACGCCCCGATGGTCGACGAACGACTGCCGCTCGAAGGCAGTGTCTCTGGTGAGGCGTGGTATCGTGCCCGTCTCGTCACGGGGGCCGAGCCGCCGCCGCGCGGCCGTCAGGTGGCGCTGTGGCAGGACGATCGCACGGTCGATGTCATGGCGGTGCCGGTCATCGTGGCCGGCCGCCCCTCTGCGGTGTTCGTCCTCTATCACCGCCATCTGGGTCACTTCCGCCGCAACGACGCGACCACGCTGACCCGGCTCGCCGCCCTGGCTGCCGGGTTGTGGAGCGCCGGGCCGGGAGCCGCGCCCCTCGTGGAGTCCCGTACCCAGCTTGAGGTGCGCGCCGCGGCGCGGATGGCGCTCGTCGCCTCCGGTCGCCTCGAAGAGCGGGATACCCTCGGCGAAATCGCCCGCATCGCCTCGGCGCTCCTCGAATCCCCCTGCGTCCGCGTCTCCCTGCTCGACGGCGCGGAACTGGTCTGTCAGGCGGCGACCGGCCGGTTCAGCGCCGATCTGGGCCGCCACCGCCCGCGGGATTTCGGCTTCGAGGGCGTTGCGCTGGAGAGCATGGAAGGGGTGCTGGCGAGTGACTGGACTCCCGACGGAGGCGCGGCCGGCCCGTCGTCCTGGATTCGGTCGCTGGTCGCCGTACCGCTCCGCCGGGTGGAGGACGTCATCGGGGTGCTCACCGTCGCGAGCGACATGCCGGGGCGGTTCGGCGAGGCCGACCGCGAGGCGCTGCTTCGCTTCGCGATGCACGCGACCGCCGGGCTCAGCGAAACGCGGCTGCTCGCCGAGGCGGAACGGCACATTGGGGAAGGCCGACTCGCCACCCAGGTGGCCTCCCGGCTCGCCTCGGTGGAGGACACGCCCGAGCTGCGCCGCGTGATCACGGCGGAAGTGCGCCGGGCCCTTGAGGCCGACGGGGCCCGGCTCAGCGAGGTGGTGCAGGGGCACGTCGCGGTGACCGGCGTGGACGGCCAGCTGCCGCCCGTCACGCGCGCCCCCGCTTCGGGGACGGAACTGTTGTGCGGCCACCAGCTCACCGCGGCCGACCTGGTCCACCGCTGCGCCCTGGCGGGCGGGGAAGGCTTCCTGCTCGCGGCCCCGCTCGGTCAGGTGACCGATCATCCGGGGTGTCTGCAACTGGTCCGGCAGAAGCGTCCGTTCGAGCGGCACGAGGAGGACCTGCTCCGCCGCCTTACGGAGATCGCGGAACTCGCACTCCTCTCACGGCTGGCGAACGTGCGGGTGAGCCAGTACGCCGACCGGATTCGTTCGGTCGCCGAGGTGTCCGCGAGCCTGCATCAGTCCCTCCGGCCCACCGACGCCATGAGTCAGGCGGCCGAGATGCTGCGGCGCGCACTGGGCATCGGCACGGTCCGCATCGGCATCGTCGACGAGGTCTGGCAGGAGATCTCCTTCCCGATTTTCCGCCGTGGCAACGACGTGCGCGACACCATCCGCCGGCCGCTGGAGCGGGGACTGCTGGAGGAGGTCTGGCGCACCGGCCGGACCTACTACTTCCCGGTCAACGCGGCCGAGGAGGCGGCGGGACTCGGGCTCAGCCTCGACACCGCCCCCCGCTCCTTCGCGGCGGTGCCGCTGCGCACCCGTGGCGCCGTCACCGGCGTCATCGCGATCGAGGACGAGACGCATGACAACGCCTTCGAGGCGGAAGACGTGCGCATCCTGGAGATCGTCGCGCAGCAGCTTGGCGTGACGCTCGAGAATCTCGAGAGCCTGGAGGAGGAGCGGCGCCAGCGGATCACCGCCGAGTGGCTCCGGCAGATGGCGCGCACCGCCACCGATCCGGAGGCGCGGCCCACCCAGGTCTTCGAGCTCGCGGCCGACGCCGCCTATCAGGGCATCGGCGGGACCGCGGCGATGGTCGGGCTCATCACCGGCGATGGCAACCGGGTGCTGGTCGCGAGCCGGGGCACGGTGCCACGCACGCTGGCGGAACCGCTGCCGGTGCCGGGGTCGGTCGTCGGCTGGATGCTGGAGGAGCAGGGGGCGGTGTTCATTTCGGCGGATGTGTCGGTGGATGCCCGGCTCTCGGCGAACCTCCGTGATCGGGCAGGGGCGGTCGCGATCGCGGCCGTGCCGATCTGGTGCGAGAACCGGATCCTCGCGGTGCTCATGCTGGCCCGCTCGGCCGGGTCCTCCTTCCTGGTCGCGGAGGTGGAGCGGCTGGCGCAGATCGCCGACCACGCCGGCGCCGGCTACCAGACCGCGCGGGCAGGCGAGGCGCTCCGCAAGTCGGAAGAGCGCTATCGCCGGCTGTTCTCCGCCGCCTCCGACGCGATCGTCACCCTGGACCGGCGGGGCGTGATCACCTCGTTCAACGAAGCGGCGGAACGGGTCTGGAATGTCCGGGCGCGGGCCGCGGTCGGCGGGCGCTGGGACGTGGTGCTCTCGTTCGATACCCCCGAAATCGTGGGCGAGCAGATCAGTCGCGCGCTGGCGGGAGAGTCGTGCGCCTTCGAGGTGAGTCTCCGCCGTCCCGACGGCGAGCGCGGCGTCGTGGCGATGACGATCTCGCCGCTGGTCGAGGATGGGCAGGTGACGACGGTGCTCGGGATCGTCCGCGATGTGACCGAACAGCGGCGGGTGCAGGCGCAGTTGCTGCAGGCGGAGAAGATGTCGGCCATCGGGCAGCTCGTCGGCGGCATGGCGCACGAGATCAACAACCCGCTCGCGAGCATCCTGGTCAACATGGAACTCCTGCTCGGCGAGGCGAAGGATCCCGCCCAGTCGGAGTCGCTCCAGGCGATCAAGGTCGAGACCGATCGCGCCGCCCAGATCGTGCGCAACCTGCTCACCTACGTGCGCGGCCAGGGCTCGGACCGGGCCGTCGTCGACCTGCGCGAGGCCATCCGGAGCGCGCTCGCGCTGCGGCGCAATCAGCTGCTCAACCAGCAGATCGAGGTGCTCGTCGACCTCCCCCATGAGCCGGTGCTGGTCTGGGGCAACACCGTGAACCTGCAGCAGGTGCTGATGAACCTGCTGGTGAACGCGGAGCACGCCATCCGCGGTGCGCGGGGCCGGGGACACCTGTGGATCCGGCTGGCCGTCACGGAGGGCTGCGCGACGATCACGGTGGATGACGACGGTCCCGGAATTCCGCCGGAGTTCCTTAGCCGCATCTTCGATCCCTTCTATACCACCAAGCCCGAGGGCGAGGGCACGGGCCTCGGCCTGTCGGTGAGCGCGGGCATCGTCGCCGACCACCAGGGCAGGATCTCGGCGACCCAGCGGCCGGGAGGCGGCGCCCGCTTCGAGGTGGAGCTCCCCCTCCGTCAGGCGGAGCCGCGGGACGCCGTGGCGGCCGTCGCCCCGGCCGCCGCACCGCCGCCCGTCTCGACCCGCCGGGGGCGGATCCTGCTGGTGGACGACGAGCCCGACATCCGGCGGAGCATCTCGAAGTTCCTCACCCGCTCGGGATGGACGGTCGATCTCGCCGATTCGGGGGACGAAGGGCTGCGGCAGCTGCAGAGCAGCGAGTACGACGCCGTCCTCTGTGACCTCCGCATGCCGGGGATGAGCGGGCATGAGTTCTACCGGAGGCTGCAGGCGATGGAGTCGCCCGCGGTGAGCCACCTCATCTTCATGACCGGCGACGTCCTGTCGCCGGAGGCCTCGCGCTTCCTGCAGGAGGCCGCCCGGCCGGTGCTGTCGAAGCCGTTCGCGCTCAAGGACCTCATGGAGGTGCTGGCGCTGGTGGTGCCGGGGTAGGAGCGACCGGCCGGTCACCCCTACGCCGGCACCGGCGATCGGGCGATATTGTCGCCCATGCTACCTGCCCCCATCCTCGTCCTCGTCGCCCCGCAGGACATCGTCAACATCGGCAGTGCCGTCCGGATCGCGAAGAACTTCGGCCTCGCCCAGGTGAGGCTGGTCGCGCCGGAGGTGTTCGACGCCTGGCGGATCGAGGGCATCGCGCACAACACCGGCGATCTCATCGAGAAGATCACAATCCACGATTCGCTCGAGGAGGCGATCGCCGACTGCACCTGGACCCTTGCGCTGACGGCGCGAGAACGGACCGCCAAGCGGACGGTCTATCGACCGGGTCCGGCGGCGGCTGAACTCGTCGCCCATGCCGGCTCCGGTCCGGTCGCGTTCGTCGCCGGCCGCGAGGACAAGGGGCTCTCGAACGACGAACTGGACCGCTGCACCGCCCTCGTCACCATCCCGACCAATCCCGACTACAAGTCGCTGAACCTCGCCCAGGCCGTCGCCATCATGTGCTACGAGACCTGGCTGGCGCGCGGCGGCGAGCGGCGGCCGATCAAGCCGCCCCGCAAGCCGGCGGAACCCGCCTCGATGCAGCTGATGGAGCGGGTGTTCGCCGACTGGCGGCGTGCCTTGTGGGCCATCGAGTTCTTCAAGACCCGGCAGAGCGCCAGCGTGATGCGCTCGTGGCGGGAAATCCTCTTCCGGGCCGAGCTGGACGGGCGTGAAGCCTCACTGGTCCGGGCCATGGGCATCGAGGTCGTGCGGTTCCTGGAGCGGAGCGGCCTGCCGCTCCCCCCGGAGGCCCGGGGCCCGGGGACCCCACCCCCAGAGGAGGCGGAGGACGCGCTGGAAGAACCGGGCGGTCCCGGTTAGTTTCCCGCGTCCATCACTTGCCATATTTCCCGGGAGCCTGATCTGTGGGGCGATCTGCTGCGTACTGGGCCACGAATCTGTACCCCAACTCCCGTCAGGAACCCAAGCCGTCGGCCCCATACAAGGATCTTCCCGCCGCCGCCGCCGCGCGGTTTCGCCGTCTGCGGGAGGGGCTCCAGAAGCTCCCCGGCGTCACGGAGAACGTGAAGTACATGGGTAACTCCTGGCACTGGTCCTGGGAGTATGCCGTCGGCCACCGGAAGCTGTGCTGGCTGCATGTCATGCAGAGCGGACCGGCGATCACCTTCACGATCGCGGACACCGAGGAGCCGAAGGCCCTCGCGGTACCGAGGCTGCCGGCCGCGATCGCGGCCTCCATCCGGAGCGCGCAGCGCACCGGGCCGGTGCGCTGGTGTGCACTGGACGTGGGCGATCAGAAGGCGGCGGACGCCTTCCTGAGCTTTGTGCGCCGGAAGCTCGAGTGGCTGGTCGCGGAAACCCCGGGACCGCAGGGGCGCCGTTCGCTGGCCAGCTAGCCCGGAATCCCGGGCCGGCAACGACCCTATCTCGTGCCGTTTGCAGGTTTGGCTCGTCGCAGGTCACTGACTATACTTGTCGCGGCAATCGGTGCTCCCGCAACGCGTTGCCGACTCCTGAAGACTTCATAACCGGGCGGAACCCCGATCCTCCCGTGGGTGGCACCTCCCACGGCTGTGAGAAATCATGCGAAAGCTGGCACTCTTCGGAGCAGGGTCCCTGTTGCTGGCGCTCGGCGCGATCGCCGTGGTCCAGCGCACTTCCACGGCCCAGCAGGCCGCGCCTGCCAAGGCGGACACCCTCGCCGCCTGGGTCCTCGCGAAAGGCGACACGGCAAGCCTCAAGGGCCCCCGTCAGCCGGTCTTCTTCCGCCACGACATCCACGCCGGCAGCAGCAAGATCCCCTGCCAGTACTGCCACTACTCGGTCTCGGTCTCAAGCGAGCCGGGGGTCCCCAGCATGCAGAGCTGCATGGGCTGCCACCTGATCATCGGCGGCACCGACTCCTCGCACAAAGTCGAGATCAAGAAGGTCCGCGACTCCTGGAACAACAAGCAGCCCATCGAGTGGGTGCGCGTTCACACCCTGGCCCGGCACGTGCATTTTCCGCACGCCCGCCACATCAAGGCCCTCGGCGGGAACGCCTGCCAGACCTGTCATGGCGACGTCGCCCGCATGCCCCAGGTCTTCAAGGCGAACAACATCAACAACATGGGTTTCTGCATCACGTGTCACCTCGAGCGCAAGATCACGCGCGACTGCACGACGTGTCACTACTGATCTGATCGCCGCCAGCCGGTGTCCGGCGATGGCCGCCGCGGGGCCGGCCTGACGATCGATGGCTGATAATTGAAGACTGACGGCTCATCTGGAGCTTCAATGTCCGACGAATCAACGCCCGAAGGCATGGATCGCAGGCGCTTCCTCTCCGTCCTTGGCGTGACGGGGGCGGGTGCCGCGGTCGTTTCCGGCTGCTCGACCGCCAAGATCGAAAAGCTGGTTCCCTACCTGGTGCAGTCCGAGGATCAGGTCCCCGGCATCCCGACCTGGTACGCGAGCACCTGTACCGAGTGCGCCGCCGGCTGCGGTCTGCACGTGAAGACTCGCGAAGCGCGAGCGATCAAGCTCGAGGGCAATCCCGATCACCCGGTCAATGCCGGCAAGCTCTGCTCCCAGGGCCAGTCCGCGCTCCAGGGGCTGTACAATCCGGGGCGCGTTCGCGGACCGATGGCCCGGCAGGCGGACGGGAGCTTCAAGCAGATCACCTGGGACGAGGCGGTCGCCACACTGGCCCAGAAGCTCCAGGGCGCGGGCGGGAAGCTCGCGGTGCTGAGCGGCGCCGGCCGCGGCAGCTTCTCCGATTTTCTGGCCGCCTGGACCCAGGCCCAGGGGGGCAAGGTCGCGCGCTACCAGCCGTTCAGTTACGAGCCGATCCGCGCTGCCAATCAGCTGACCTTCGGGACGGCGGAGCTTCCCGCCTACGATTTCGCCCGCGCCAGGTTCATCCTTTCCTTCGGGGCGGACTTCCTCGACGGCTGGATCTCGCCGGTCGAGCAGCAGCGGGGCTTCGCCGTCTCGCACGGCTACGCCGATGGCCAGATGGCGAAGCACGTGTCGTTCTCGCCGCGGATGTCGCTCACCGGCATGAACGCCGATGAATGGGTGGCGATCAAGCCCGGCAGCGAGGCGGCCATCATCCTCGCCATGGCGAACCTGCTGCTCACCGAGCGCAGCCGGAATCCCGCCGACGCCAACGCCCTGCGTGGCATGCTGGCGGCGTACACGCCCGAGAAGGCGCAGCAGGAAAGCGGCGTCAGCGCCGAAATCATCAAGCGGATCGCGCGGGAGTTCGCATCGGCCGAGCCGGGGCTCGCGGTGGCCGGCGGGATCTCCGCCCAGCACCGTGGCGCGATCGAGGTCTGCGCCGCGGTCAATCTGCTCAATTACATCGCCGGCAACGTCGGCCAGACGGTGAAGTTTGGCGTCGATCTCGATAGCGGGGACGGCTACGGCGCGACGCTGGCGCTGCTCGATGCGATCGACCAGGGCGGCGCGCAGGTCGTGATCGTCCACGAGGCCAACCCGGCCTACGGACTTCCGAAGAGCGCCGGGTTCGAGGCGAAGTTCAAGAAGGCGCCCTTCAAGGTCTCCACCTCGCTGTATCTCGACGAGACGGCCCAGCTCTGCGATCTGCTCCTGCCCAACCACCATCCGCTGGAACGGTGGGACGATGCCCGCTCCCGGAAGGGCGTCACCGGGTTGATGCAGCCGGTGATGGAGCCGGTCTTCCAGACGATGGCCACGGGAGATCTGCTGCTCAAGGTGTCGCAGAAGGCCGGCGGCGCCCTCGCCCAGTTCAACGCGCCGACCTGGGAGGCACACCTGAAGGCGCAGTGGCTGAAGAGCCTCGGCACCGACGATGCCTGGCGGGCCGCGCTGCAGCATGGCGGCGTCTTCGCCGAGGCCCCCGCGGCCCCGGTGAAGCTCGCCGCGACGGCGCAGAGTCTGACCTACGCCGCGCCCGCGTTCGACGGGGAGGCGGGGGCCGATGGCTTCTACCTCATGCCGACGACCTCGGTCCTGGGGGACGGCCGCTTCGCGAACCGGCCCTGGATGCTCGAGCTCTCCGATCCCGTCACCAAGATCACCTGGCACAGCTGGATCGAGGTCAATCCGGACACCGCCAAGCGCCTCGACGTGCAGGAGGGGGAGTTCCTGCAGCTCACCTCGCCGCACGGCACCATCTCGGCTCCGGTCTACGTCTACCCCGGGATCCACCCCGATGTGCTGGCGATCCCGATCGGCCTCGGTCACACCTCGTACGGCCAGTTCGCCACCGGCCGCGGCGTGAACGTGCTCGATCTCGTCGACGGGAAGCCCGGCAACGGCTTCCTGCCGTACCTCTCCACCCGGGTCACGGCCACCAAGACCCGCGAATGGAAGCAGGTCGCCAAGACTGAAGGCACCACCCGGCAGCTCGGGCGCGGCATCGTGGATGCGATGACCTTCAGCGAGGCGAAGCAGGGGATGACCCCCGCCCTCGCCGCGCGGGCGGAGGGCCACGAGGAGCACGAGGTCAACACCGAGCGTGAGGTCGAGGCGATCAGCGGCTTCCGCGCGTCCCAGCTCGAGCAGCGGAAGCACGGGGCCTACGCCACCGAACAGCCGATGTGGGGCATGGTGATCGACCTGGCCCGCTGCACCGGCTGCTCGGCCTGCGTCACCGCCTGCTACGCGGAGAACAACATCCCCTTCGTCGGCGAGGATCAGATCCTCCGAGGCCGGGAGATGACCTGGATGCGGATCGAGCGCTACTGGGAGGGCGGCGTGGACGGCGAGCCGCTCGAGGCGCGCGTCCTTCCGATGCTGTGCCAGCACTGCGATGCGGCTCCTTGCGAGCCGGTCTGCCCGGTCTACGCCGCCTATCACACGCCGGATGGCCTCAACGGCCAGGTCTACAACCGGTGCGTCGGCACGCGCTACTGCGGCAACAACTGCCCCTACAAGGTGCGCTACTTCAACTGGCTCGCCTACAACAAGACCGCCTTCCCCGAGCCGCTCAACCTGCAGCTCAACCCGGATGTGACGGTGCGGGCGCGCGGTGTCATGGAGAAGTGCACCTTCTGTGTGCAGCGGATCCGCGGAGCGCAGAACCAGGCCCGGCTCGAGGATCGGATCCTGGCCGACGGCGATGTCGTGACCGCCTGTGCCCAGGCCTGCCCCTCCGGCGCGATCACCTTCGGCAACATGAAGGACGCCGAGTCCCGGGTCGCGAAGGCCGGCGCCGATCACCGCGGATACCACGTCCTCGAGGACCTGAACGTACGTCCGGCCGTGACCTATCTCGCGAAGGTCCTGCACCGGACGGAGGCATAACCGATGGCCGCCATCGCACACGAGCACGATCCGACGCAGCCGACCCAGACCCACCACGAGGTCACCCGGGATGTCGTCAACACCCTGGGGACCGCGGGGAAGGGCTACTTCCTCCTGCTGGCGGGGGCCGTCGGGCTCTTCCTGGTCGGGGCCGGCACCTTCGTCATGCTGCTCAAGGACGGCCTTGGCCTCGCGGGCTACAATCCGCCGGTCTTCTGGTCCGTCTACATCACGACCTTCGTCTTCTGGGTCGGCATCGGCCATGCCGGCACGCTGATCTCCGCGATTCTCTTTCTCTTCCGCTCGCCCTGGCGCACCGCGGTCTACCGCGCCACCGAGGCGATGACGGTCTTCGCGGTCATGACGGCGGGCCTCTTCCCGATCATCCATATCGGGCGTCAGTGGTTCTTCTACTGGCTGCTGCCCTATCCGAACCAGCGCTTCCTCTGGCCCAACTTCAAGTCGCCGCTGATCTGGGACGTCTTCGCGATCGCGACCTACCTGACGGTTTCCACGACCTTTCTCTGCGTCGGGCTGGTGCCGGACATCGCGGCCGCCCGTGACATGATGCACGGCTGGCGCGCCAAGGTGTACGGGTTCTTCTCGCTGGGGTGGAAGGGCACCGACCAGCAGTGGCGTCACTACTCCCGCGCCTATCTCTACCTTGCCGCGCTCGCGACGCCGCTGGTGCTGTCGGTGCACTCGGTCGTGTCCTGGGACTTCGCCATGTCGATCATCCCCGGCTGGCACGGGACGATCTTCGCTCCGTACTTCGTGGCTGGCGCGATCTACTCCGGCGTCGGCATGGTGTTCACGCTGCTCATCCCGCTCCGCAAGGCGCTGAAGATCGAGCACATGATCACCGAGTACCACTTCGACAACCTGGCCAAGCTCACCCTGCTGACCGGCTCCATCCTGTTCTATGCGTACGCGATGGAGTACTTCATCGGCTGGTACAGCGGCAACACCTTCGAGCAGACCACCTTCTGGATGCGGGCCTTCGGCCCGATGTGGTGGGGCGGGTGGACGATGATCATCTGCAACGCCTTCGTCTCCCAGTTGCTGTGGTTCAGGAAGGTGCGCACCAACCTGACCGCGCTGTTCGTGATCTCGATCTTCATCAATATCGGGATGTGGTTCGAGCGCTACGTCATCATCGTCTCCAGTCTCAGCAACGATTTCCTCCCCTACGCCTGGAGCCAGATGAAGCCCACCTGGGCGGACTGGGGTATCCTGGCCGGCTCGTTCGGCTGGTTCGGCATGTGGTTCCTGCTGTTCGCCCGCGCCTTCCCGGTCGTGGCGATCCAGGAGATCAAGGAGCAGATCCCGATGCCCCGGCTTCGCAAGGGAGGCCACTGATGGCCCGGCCCATTCCCGGCGTGCTCGCCGCCTTTGAGCACATCGACGCGGCCTGTGACGCGATCCAGGCACTCCGTGCCCAGGGGCGCAGGAATATCACCGTCTACTCGGCGGCCCCGAACCACGAACTCGAGGATGCGCTCGGCATCACCTCGAGCCCGGTGAGCCTCTTCACGCTCATCGGCGGAATCGTGGGCGTCTGCGCCGGGGTCGGCATGACCTTCTGGATGTCCCTCGACTGGCCGCTGCTCGTCGGTGGCAAGCCGATCGCCACCG
Organism: uncultured Gemmatimonadales bacterium; assembly: GCA_963817435.1. Lineage (GTDB taxonomy): Bacteria > Gemmatimonadota > Gemmatimonadetes > Gemmatimonadales > GWC2-71-9 > JADJOM01. The sequence continues at coordinate 59,659 of CAWFNY010000002.1, read as the reverse complement.
TGCCGCCCTACGTGGTCTTCATGTTCGAGCTGATGGTGCTCATCGGGGCCCTGTCGACCGTTGCGGGCATCATCATCCTCTCGCTCCGGACCCCGACCACCGGCATGGCCTACGACCCGAAATTCAGCGACGACCGGATCGGCATCTTCATCCCCTGCCCATCCGGGGACGTGCCGCAGCTCGAGCGGATGCTTCGCGACGCCGGCTCGGTGGAGGTCCGTCATGCGGCGTAAGCTCCTCGGGGCACTCCTGGTGCTGTTCGCCACCGGCTGCGACTACTACTACAACGACGTGCCGTCCCCGGACGACCTGATGCACCTGGTCCCCTGGTTCGACGCGATGATCAAGCAGCCGTCGGTGCACCCCTACCAGCGCGCGGACATCCCCCGCAATACCGTCGCGGGCACCGTCCCCATCACCGGAGGTGAAGCCGACTGGTCCGCCGAGTGGGGCGTCGCCAACACGACCTACGCGGACAAGCTGGTGAACCCCCTCGCGGGCCAGCCCGCCACGGAGCGGGGCGACACCCTCTATCACACCTACTGCGCGGTCTGCCACGGCAACACCGGCTATGCCGACGGTCCGGTAGGCCCCAGGGTCGCCGCGCTGCCGCTGATCACGCCGCGGGCCATTGCCTGGAGCGACGGATATCTGTACAGCATCATCCGCTACGGCCGAGGCGTCATGCCCCGCTACGGGGACAGGATCCCGGGGAAGGCGCGGTGGGAAATCGTGAACTACGTCCGGCAGCTGCAGGCGGCGGCGACGGCGCAGACCAGGGCCGATTCCGCGGCGGCACAGCCGGGAGGAGTCAAGTGATGGCGAATTCGTCGGTGCGCGAGCAGCTCGTCGCGCGATCCCTGACCGCGCGGTACAACCTGTTCGTGAGTCTCGGGTCCGCCCTGGCCGTGGTTGGCGCGATCCTCTTCGTGGTCTATGCCCGTGGCGAGCAGTCGGACCGCGCCTGGCATCTCTTCCACGTGAACTGGGTTTACTTCACCGGTCTCACCGGGGGCAGCTTCGCCTTCGTCGCGGTCCAGAAGATCACTAACGCCAAGTGGTCCGGGCTGGTCATCCGCTTTGCGGAGGCGGCGCCGTTCTTCTTCTTCCCGGTGTCGCTGGTCGGCTTCCTGCTGATCTTCACGGTCGGCTACCACCACATCTTTCCCGAGATGCACGGCATCGGACTGTCGCACGGGAAGGAAGTCTGGCTCTCCCACGGCTTCATGTTCGGCCGGCTGGCGATCGGCCTCTCCCTCCTGTACTACGTCGGCTTCAGTCTCGTGAAGGCCGACCTCGTGCCGGACCTGTACGAGGTGAAGGGCAGCGTCAGCGATGGCCGGCGGTCGCTCTACGATCGCTGGACCCAGGGCTTCGATGCTTCGCCGGAAGGCCGCGCCCGCCACGAGGCGCGCATCCGCATGCTCGCTCCGGTCTACATTGTCATCTATTCGCTGGTCTTCACGATGGTCGCGTTCGATACCATGATGGCCCTGCAGCCGCACTGGTTCTCCAACCTGTTCGGCGGGTGGTACTTCATGGGGTCGTTCCTCGGCGCGCATACCCTGCTCGCCCTGATGATGCTCTACGGCCGCAGGGAAATCGGCATCGCCGAGTACATCAGCCCGAAGCAGCAGCACGACCTCGGCAAGCTGATCTTCGGGTTCTCGGTGTTCTGGACCTACCTGATGTGGGCGCAGTTCCTGGTCATCTGGTACGGCAACCTCCCCGAGGAGACGGGCTTCGTCTTCGCCAGGCTGTGGGGCGAGTGGCGGCCGATCGGGAGCGCGGTGTTCCTCGGCATGTTCGTGATCCCGTTCATCGGCCTGCTCGGTGTCGCGCCCAAGAAGAGCGCCGTCGCCCTCGGGATCTTCACGGCGATCAGCCTGAGCGCCCTCTGGCTCGAACGGTACCTCCTGGTGCTGCCGTCGGTCACCAAGGAAGCTGGCCCGGTGTTCGGCATGCCGGAGGTCGGATCGACGATCGCCTTCCTGGGGCTCTTTCTCCTCTGCTACGGCTACTTCGGGCGGACCTTCCCCATGGTCTCGCCGAGACTCGCCATGATCACGCTCGACAAGGAACGAGGCCACCACTAGCACGCACGGTGGTCGGAGGCAGAGAAGAGGCCGGGCTCCCCACGGGAACCCGGCCTCTCTGATAGGTGGCCTGAATGTCGTGCCGCCCGGCAGCCCGGGCGGATCCTGCGCTCAGTATCTCCGCCGGTTCACCCGTGAAAGCAGCGAGCCGAGTGCCTCGGATGGGCCGGTGACCGCAACCATCCGGTCTCCCTGGCGGATCGTCACTGTGACCCGTGAGCCCGTCGTTTCCGCCTGCGGATCGAGTTCGTTGTTCTGTTCCACCAGCGCTCCAACCCGGCCCGCCGGTCCGGCGATCGTCCGGATCAGTTCGCCCGATTCGAGCGCCTGGTCCACGGCGGTCACGTCACCCTCACCATGCCCGGGCTGAACCCGCATCTGGACCACCGCGAGTCCGGATACCAGCGGAATGTCTCCGCTCCGGATGGCACCGGCGCTGTCGGGCACAACCGTCCGCCAGAGTCCGGCGAGCTCGGGGGCGGCCGTCACCGGCTGCGCCGAGAAATCCGGCACTTCGTACGAGACCGCAGATACCGAAACCGGGGCCGGGGCTGGGGTACGCGGCGTGCCAACGGTGGCGGGGTCGGCCTCCACCGCCTTCGCAAAGCCCCAGGAGGTCGAGGATTCAACGTCATCCCGATTGATACGGACCAGCTTGGGCGAAGGAGCGCGATGGGCCGGCTTCGCGGCTTGCACTGCTGTCCGGATCGGTATGTGGCCAGGAGGCTGTGCCGGCGCGGCCGCGGGAGCGGCGCTTGCGGCCAGATGGGTAGTGCCGCCCAGTGCGAGCTGAGGGTGATCCGTCTGCGCGCGATTCATGGCCCAGCCGAGGAGCGCGGCTCCAATCACACTCGCCGCCCACGCACCGTTCGCGAGACGGCGGGTGCGCACAACGCGGCGTTCGGCATGTCGCGCCTGCAGGACTGCGAAGGGGGGCGGGAGGATGGTCGGTGGACCAATCCGGGCCAGGAGAGCCGTGGTCCGGTCGCGAAGGGCGGCGATGTCGTCCCGCGTGCCCTGGCACGAGGAACACTCCGCCAGATGCCGCTCGATCTCGACGCACTGCGAACGGCTGAGCGCCTGATCGAGATAGGCGTGGAGTTCGTCTTCAGGAATGTGCCGCACGGTTCTCATGTTCCATCCGGTCATAGGCATCAACGAGGCGCTTGCGAGCCCGGGCCAGGGTGGTGCCGACCGCTCCCACGGCCAGCCCGGTCTGCTGCGCGATCTCGGGGTAACTCATGCCTGCATCCCACAGGAGGAGCACCTCGCGGTCACGCTTGGTCAGCGCCGCGAGGGCGCCATCCACCTTCGCCCGCCGCTCATCATCTTCCACCGCCTCGTCGGCGGCCTGCGGCATGGACGGCTGGGTGATCGGATCATCCTTGAGCAGGGTCAGATGGCGCTTCCGCCGGACCGCGGCACGCGCCTCGTCTCTGGCCAGATTGGCCGCGACGGCGAACAGCCAGGCCCGCGGCTTTTCAGGCCGGTGGTTCATCGCCCGCATGAAGACTTCCTGTGCCAGATCGTGAGCACGATCGGCGTCCCAGACCTTCCGGTAGAGAAATCGCACCACCGTGGTGTAGGTCGTTCGGTAAAGCTCTTCGAGCTCGTCGCCCATCGGAATCTCCCAGCACGGGGCCGTCCGGACTCCGCCAATGAGGGGAACTGCGGTTTGGCAGATGATCTTACGACGTCCGGCGCCGGGTGGGCAACACACGACTGGCGTCCGCCTGTCCCGTCACTGGCGCTTCCTCCCCTTGACCGGTGGCATATAGAAGATGCAGCCCGGGTGGAGCCCTTTTCCGTCGTCCGGCCATTCGTTACAAAGATCGGGCTTGGCGGAGCGGCCATCCAGTCGGGTCCGCCCATGGAGCGTGCAGTTCTGGCCCGGGTCGTCCAGAAAGCCGCAGGCGGAAATCATCTCGGCCTCCAGAGAATCCGCCGACTCCCGGCTGACCTTGCAGAGGTAGGGCGACTGCCGGGAGCGGACCAGGGCCTCGAGGGTAGTCTCCGACCTGGGGCAGACGATTTCGACCTGGAGGTCCCGGCAGCACGCGCTCCCCCGGGTGTGATCGGCGGTGGCGCAGGGAGCAATCGAACAGGGGTTTTCGCCTCCGCCCTCCTCCTCGAGGACGGGCAGGGAGCGGGGCGGGAAGCGAAGATCGAGTGCCGTCAACTCGTGGTGTTCGACGACCAGGAATCGGTCGCCCCCGAGCCGGCGAGGCTGATCGGCGCCTCGGGTTCGAGGCGGCATCTTCCCCGTATGCCCGTGGGCGGCGCAGCGACCCTCGGTGCCCTCCGCCTTGAGGTGGCGACACCGGACATGGAGCGTGGCGTCCACCAGCAGTTCAATTCCGACCCGCCGGAGCTGCCGAAAGCTGATATTCTGGGTGTGTCCGATGAGCCAGGTGGCCTCATGGTCGGCCGAGTCAATCCCGGTGTCCAGGAGGCCGACCCGGAGCGTGACGGCCAGCTCCTGACACTGGGAGCCGAGCGCGGTACATGGCGGTGGAGGGTGCACGCGTGTAATCTAATCCCGCTCGTCGGCCCACTCGCCATTTCGATGGCAAGGCCTTACCTTTGTGAACCTTTTCACAAGGTTCTCTCTTTTACCTGTTCCTGTGAGCGGAGGCGGTACTCGATGCGCGCGATGACGATGGTGGCTGGTATGGCCCTGGCCCTTGCGGCCTGTGGTGGCAAGGGTGGCGAAGAGCAGAAGCCGGCAGAGCAGGCGGCTCCGGCCGCGGCCGCGGCGCCCGCGCCGGCCGGTGAGACGCATGAGGTTGACATGGACTTCGATGGCAAGAAGGCGATGTTCACGCCTGCCGCGCTGACCATCAAGGCAGGAGACGTGGTCAAGTTCGTCGTGAAGAGCGGCCCGCCGCACAACGTGGCGTTCCATGCTGACAGCATCCCGGCCGGCGCCGCCGACGTGCTCGGCAAGGCGATGACCGAGACGATGGCGCCCCTTACTGGTCCGATGAAGGTCGGCATTGGCGAGACCTACGAGATCTCGTTCGCGGGCGCGCCGGCTGGTGACTACCACTACTACTGCACGCCGCACGTTCCGTTCGGCATGCGCGGCGTCATCACCGTTCAGTAAGCGTACCGCCAGGCTCACCGGGGGCCGGGTCGCGAGAGTTCGCGATCCGGCCCTCGCTGTCTTTCCCACCACCATCCGGCCGTGATGATGACGGCTGCGAGCACGATCCCCGCGACGGCATCCACCGCGTAGTGCATCTGACAGTACACGACTCCCACGCGTCAGCAACCCCGCCGGCACGATCAGGATGGCTCCGAGTCGACGCGACCCGCGGAAGGCCGCGGCGGTGGCGACGAGGGTGGCCGCCACGTGCGAGGAAGGAAAGGCGGCGCCGTAGGCGCTCCCTCTGGCGAGGGTCGCGTAGACCAGTCGTGCGGGGAGGTTGGCGACGAACCACGCCGCGGGCCGGGGAAACTCGTAGTAGGGACCGGCGACCGGGTAGAACAGGAAGACCAGATAACAGATGAGAAAGGTGCAGAGGACCCAGAGCGTCGTCCGTCGCGCGGCCGCGAGATCACCCCGCGCGACGAAGTAGATCAGCGGGCCGGCGATGATCGGGTAGTAGCCGAAATAGGCCGCGTGGAAGACCGTGCTCCAGAAGGTACTCGGTGCCGCTTGCCACCAGGTGCGGCTCAGCTCCTGGCCGAAGAGCACCTGCTCCCATCCGCGGACCGTGGCGTCGTGGGTCGACACGGCGCCGAAGTTGTTGAGGATGTCGAGTGCGGGATACAGCGCGCCCAGGAGGAGGAGGGGATACAGCTCACGGATGGTGCGACCGATGCGGCCGAGATCCGGGCGGGCGGCCAGCAGGATGAGCACGCCGCAGAGAACATGAGCGGCGATGACCCAGGCGATGGCGGGCTGCTGCGGCAGCCGCAGCACGCCGACAACCGTGATGATGCCGAGATAGCCGAGAAGGATCCGCTCGGCCGGGCGGACTAGAGCCAGCCGCGCTGACGATACCACTGGGCCGTCGCCGTGAGACCCGCGGCCAGATCATGCGCCGGATGCCAGCCCGTGTCCCGCATCAGCGGGGCCGGATCACCGGTCCACGCCGGCTGGAAGAACTCGTTGGCCTTGTCGGCGGTGAGAATTGTCGCCTTCCCCGCCAGCCGCGCCGCCGCACCCGTCACCCCCAGCGCGCTCCGTGCGACCCACTCGGGGAGGGTCAGTACCCGGACCGACTTGCTGAGCGAGCCGCCGACCGCGCGGACGAACTCCATGCTCGAGAACAGCTCCGGATGGCAGGCATAGTAGGTCTTGCCAATCGCCGTGTCCGACGACGCGGCGGCGATCAGTGCCTCCGCGAGATCCGGCCCGTAGACCGCGGAAAGCTGCTGGCTGCCGTCGCCGAACACCGGGATCAGCCCCGAGCGCGCGATGCGAAAGACCTTCAGGACTTCGGTGTCCCTCGGCCCGTACACCATCGGCGGGCGGATGATCGTCCACGGAAGCCCGCTGGCGCGCACGAACTCCTCTCCCGCGAGTTTGCTGCGGCCGTACATCGTGACGGGCGCCGGCTGCTCGTCCCCGGTGAGGGGCAGGCCGCGCGCAGCGGGGCCGCCCGCAGCCATCGACGAAACCAGCACCAGGCGCGGACTCGCGCCTCCAAGGGCCTCGATCAGATTGGCGGTACCCTCGGCATTTCCGCGCAGGAATTCCGCTTCATCCCGTGCGGCGACCAGGCCGGCGACATGATAGATGACGTCCTGGCCCTGGGTGGCGGCGCGGAGGGCCTCGGCCGAATGCAGGTCGCCCCTGACCTGCCGGACGCCGAGGTCGTTCAGGAGCGCGGCTTTGCCGGGAGAACGGACCAGGGCCGTGACTTCGGCGCCACGACGGAGCAGGGCTTCGGCGAGATGGCTCCCGACGAAGCCCGTCGCTCCCGTGACCAGCGCCTTCATACTGGCCGGTCGTACAGGCGATAGGTCTTGTACACGGAGAATTCCATCTTCTCCAGGCCGGCATTCATGGCCGGATTGTCCTCGAGAATCCACCCGGCTTCACCCCAGTAGATCCGATGCTCCGCAGACTTGGTCCAGATCCAGTGGTAGAGCATCGCGTCGATGCCCTTGCCACGCAGCTCCGGGATGACTCCGAGGAGCAGGATGCGCGCGCGACGGATCCGCTTGAGCTTCAGCGAGAGCAGCAGATCGGCAATCACCGCCGGGGTGAGGCGGCCGGAGCGATGCCGCTGGAACACCTGATTGAGATCAGGGAGCGCCAGACCGAAGCCGATCACCTCGCCGTCCTTCTCGGCGAAAGGCACCAGATCGGCATTCACCACCGGCTTGAACTGCTCGGCCAGGTGGTCGATCTCATGATCCGTCATGGGGATGAATCCCCAGTTCTTCTCCCAGCACTTGTTGTACAGAACCTTGATCCGCTCGACCTCATTCTTGAAGTCGGCCAGGTTGAGTGGGCGGATCGTGATGCCCAGCCGCTTGCGCAGCAGCTCGGTGCCGCGGGCCAGGCGCTCGGGCACCGGCAGGTACTCCGCCATCCAGCCGCCGCGGTAGACGAGGAGGTCCTTGGCCTTCCTGAATCCGGCTCCGTCCATCAGCCGGACGTAGTAGGGCGGATTGTGCGGCATCATCAGGGTAGCCGGCGTATCGTAGCCATCCACCAGCAGGCCGCACTCGTCGTTCACGGAGAACGAGGCGGGGCCCCGCATGACATCGTGGCCCCTGGCGCGGAGCCAGCCTTCGGCCGCGGTGAAGAGGGCGTTGGCGACCGCCTGGTCGTACTGGGACTCGAAGAAGCCGAAGAAGCCGACGTGGTCGGCGTGGGTCTCGTTATGCAGGCGATTGCTGATCGCCGCGATCCGGCCGACGACCCGGCCGCCCCGTTCCGCGAGGAAGTACTCGGCTTCGGCGTGTTCGAAGAAGGGGTTCTTCGTGCGGTCGAGCAGCGTGCGGATGTCCATACGCAACGGCGGGACCCAGTTCGGGTCCCGCGCGTGCATATCGTACGGCAAGGCGATGAATCGATCGAGATCGGCCCGGCCCTGCACGGGCCGGATGGTGACTTCGGCCGTCAGATGACCCCCAGCTCGCGTCCGATCTTGCCGAACTGCTCGATGCAGAAGTCGATCTGATCGGCGGTGTGCGTTGCCATGAGGCTCGTCCGGAGGCGGCACTGCGACGGCGGCACGGCCGGTGGCGCGACCGGGTTGGTGAACACCCCGGCGTCGAACAGCTTGCGCCAGAAGACGAGAGTGGTCTCGAGCGGGCCGATCAGCACCGGCACGATCGGCGTCTCGGTCTCGCCGATGTTGTAGCCGAGGCCACGGAGGCCGGCATGGAGGCGGTGGGTGTTGGCCCACAGCTGCTCCCGGCGATTCGGTTCGGCCCGGATGACTTCGAGGGCCGCGAGGACGCCCGCGGTATTGGCCGGCGGCAGTGAGGCCGTGAAGATGAGCGGCCGGCTGTGGTGCTTCAGGTAGTGGATGACGCTCTCGCTGCCGGCGACGAAACCGCCGATCGAGGCGAGCGACTTGGAGAAGGTCCCGGCGATGAGGTCCACTTCATCTGTGAGGCCGAAGTGTGCGGCCGTGCCCTCGCCGTTCGGGCCGAGGACGCCGATCGAGTGCGCGTCGTCGAGCGCCAGCGCGGCGCCATGCTTCTTCGCGATCCGGACCAGTTCCGGCACGTTCGCGATGTCGCCTTCCATCGAGTACACGCCGTCCACGACGATCATCGCGCCGCGGTTGTTGCGGGTACGCTCGATCATCCGCTCGAGGCTCGCCAGGTCGCCGTGATTGAAGCGCATGGTATCGCCATACGACATCTTGGCGCCATCCACGATCGACGCATGGTCCAGCTTGTCGAGATACACCAGATCGCCCCGGCCAATGAGGCCGGAGATGAGCCCCAGGTTCGCCTGGTAGCCGGTCGAGAAGACCAGGCAGTCCTCCTTGCCGAGGAACGCCGCGATCGAGGCTTCGAGCTGGCCGTGCAGGTCCAGCGTGCCATTGAGGAACCGGCTGCCGGTGCAGCCCGAGCCGTAACGCGACAGCGCCCGCGCTGCGGCCTCGAGCACCTTGGGATGATGGGTCAGGCCGAGATAATTGTTCGACCCGAGCATGATCCGCTTCTGGCCTTCAATGACGACAGTGGTGTCTTCGGAGTCCGAGATCGGCTTGAAGTACGGATAGAGACCGGCTGCCTGAATCTCGCGTGCCTTGGTGAAGCTGCGGCACTTCTCGAAGAGCTGGACGCTCTCTTGGGTCTGGGTATCCACTAGGCCTCGATCCTCAAAGACGGGGTCCGCCAATTACGGTAACTAAGCTGTTACAAGCTAAAGGTTTGGATTCCGGTGCACAACCCTTCAAAGGGCCAGGATTTCCCCCGGCGGGACGGTCCACTATTGTCCCGTCAATGCCCGCATTTCCTCCACGACTTCGTTCCGACGCCATCGAGGGGTGAGCGTGCTCACGGCGAAGGAGAGAAACAATGACACGCTGCGCGGTCGCGATCTTCGTGAAGACGCCGGGACTTTCGCCGGTGAAGACGCGGCTCGCCGCGACAGCGGGGAACGACGTCGCCCGCGAGTTCTACCGCCGCGCCGTGAACATCGTGGAAGCCGTCGCGGCCAAGGCGGCGATGGAGTGTGGAGACCTGACACCCTACTGGGCGGTCGCCGAGCGGGAGGCGCTCGCCGACTCGCGGTGGCAGAGCTTCGCCACCGTCTGGCAGGGGGAAGGGGGACTCGGCAGCCGGCTGGCTCGGGTGTACTCCGAATTGCGTGAGGCACACGAAATGGTGCTGATGGTCGGCGCTGACAGTCCGCTGCTCACCGCGCGCCATCTCTGCGACGCCCGGGATGCCATCGACGCGGCGGGCAAGCCGTTCGTGCTCGGCCGCGCCCTGGATGGCGGATTCTACCTGTTCGGCGGCCGCGCCCCGGTCCCGACGGAGGCATGGAAGGCCGTCCCGTACAGTGCCGCGGACACCGCGAACCAGCTTCTTCGCCAATTCCACCCACTCGGCGCCGTCGCAATGCTCGGTGCCATGCCAGACGTCGATGGCGCGGACGATCTGATGATTCTTGCGGGGACCAGGGTCGTGGAGTCGGAGCTGCTGCCATCGCAGCGGGCGCTGCTGGAGTGGGTGAGGGCGATGCCTCATCCCGATTCGGGCGGCATGTCACAGGCGGACGGCTCCGCCTGACCACCGGTTCGCCGCCCGCTGTTCCTGGGGGATTCCGCCGAAGCGCCGGCCGGAGGCAGTGTCAGGCGAGCGTGCCGGCGCAGCTGCTCCCCGCGCCGGCGGAGCAGCCATAGCGGTGGTCGCCGGCGGTGATCGGCACCGATTCGAGTTCCCGCAGGTCCCCGATGTCCCAGATGGACCAGAGTCGCCCTGCCCAGGCTGCAGCATCTGGTCGACGTCGCAGTCCTGGCGTACGCCATTTTACCCCACCGAGACCAGCGAACGGCACATCACGCCGAGGGCGGCCCGCGGATTGAAGTGTCCGACAAGCAGTGCCATGTATTCCTGCAGCCGGCTCTCCCGTTCGAGGTCATGCAGGAAGCGCTTGAGGGGCAAGCTGGTGATCGTGTACAGCCGGTCGAAGCGGATGCCGAAGGCGTCACCAAGCTGGCGCCAGTAATCCCGCTCGAGTCCCGGCTGTGCTCTCGGCAGGGAGGCCCCAACCGGGTTGCAGGCCAGGTCGAGGGTCGGGGCCGCATCGTCTGTCCCGTAGCCCAGTCGATTGAGCAGCCGCAGCGCATGGAGGTGCCGGGTTGGGCGCGTGCTGTTGACAAATCAAGAAAACTTGATACGTTGAACCCATGCCAGTCACGTCTGCCGCCGGTCTCACTCGCCTCGCCAGGGTCTTTCACGCCTTGTCGGACGAGACTCGTCTCTGCCTGGTCGCGATGCTGCGGGACGGTGAGCGGTGTGTGTGCGATCTCACCGAAGCGCTCGACGCCGGGCAGTCGCGGCTCTCCTTTCACCTCCGTACCCTCAAGGATGCGGGCCTGGTGCAGGACCGTCGGGAGGGGCGGTGGTCCTACTATTCTCTCGTCCCTGGTGCCCTGGACGGGCTCGACGAAGCGATTGCTGAACTCTCGACGGCCGCGGCGGTGCGTACCGTGAAGGCGCGCTGCTGCTGACAGGCTCTTTTATTTTCGAAGATTGATCAACTTTTATTGATGGAGTTTCGTCATGACGGATCTGACCAGCATCGTTCGGGAGCGCTACGGCAAGGCCGCGCTCGAGGTCGTCCAGGGCAGCAAGGCCGGATGCTGCGGCACCGGGAGCTCGTGCGGCAGCGCGGACCCGATCACCCGGAATCTCTACGACGCGATCGAGACCGACGGCCTCCCCGCCGAGGCGCTGCTCGCCTCCCTCGGCTGCGGCAACCCGACGGCGCTCGCCGAGCTCAGGTCCGGTGAGACGGTGCTGGACCTCGGCTCGGGCGGGGGCATCGATGTGCTGCTGTCCGCCAGGCGAGTGGGTCCCACCGGCAAGGCGTACGGCCTCGACATGACCGACGAGATGCTGGCGCTCGCGCGGGCCAACCAGGCGCGGGCCGGGGCCACCAACGTCGAGTTCCTCAAGGGCCAGATCGAATCGATCCCGCTGCCGGACAGTTCCGTCGACGTCATCATCTCCAACTGCGTGATCAACCTCTCGGCCGACAAGGACCGGGTCATCGCCGAGGCCTTCCGGGTGCTCAGGCCGGGCGGGCGGTTCGCGGTGTCGGATGTGGTGACGCAGGGCGACATCCCCGAATCGGTGCGGGCCAGCCTCAACCTGTGGACCGGCTGCGTGGCCGGTGCGCTCGATGAGGCGGACTATCGCGCCCGCCTGACACGGGCAGGGTTCACCGGTGCTTCGGTGGAGCCGACCCGGGTGTACCGTGCCGAGGATGCCCGCGAATTCCTCCGCAGCGCGGGCATGGATGCCGACCGGATCGCGGCCGAAATCGATGGCAAGGTCATGGGCGCATTCATCCGTGCGACGAAGCCGGAGGCGTGCGGCTGCGGACCGGACTGCTGCGGCGGCGGCCGATGAGCAGCCTCCAGCCGCTCGGTGACGACGAGCTGCCGGAGGTCGTCGCGCTGCTCTCGGCGAATGGACTCCCCACCAGCGATCTCGCGGCGGGAGGCGCGCAATTTCTGGGCGTGCGCGACAGTCGCGGACTCGAGGGCATCGTCGCGATCCAGCCCTTCGGGGAGGTGGGTCTGCTGCGGTCGCTCGCGGTCCGCGCGGACCGCCGGCGGAGCGGACTCGGTTCCGCGCTGGTGCTCGAGGCCGAGCGCCTCGCCGCTGCGCGCGGGATCGGCGTGCTCTACCTGCTGACATCCGACGCCGGCCCGTTCTTCGCGAGTCGCGGGTTCGCGGAGATCCCGAGGGAAGCGGCCCCACCCGCGCTCCGTGCGACAGCGCAGTTCACGACCCTCTGCATGGCGTCGATCTGCATGACCAAGCCGCTGCCCGGCGCGGCAGGCGCGGCTGTCCGATGACCACCACCGACGCGGCCATCCCGCCGGCCGGACTGCTGGCGCGGCTGTCGCTGCTCGACCGATTCCTGCCGGTCTGGATCTTCGCTGCCATGGGACTCGGGCTGCTGCTGGGGCGCGTCGCTCCCGGACTCGGCGCGCTGCTCGACCGCGTCAAGGTCGCGGGGGTCTCGGTGCCCATCGGAATCGGGCTGCTCTGGATGATGTACCCGGTGCTGGCGAAGGTCCGCTACGAGTCGATCGGGGAGCATGTCGGCAACCGGCGTCTCCTGGGGACGTCGCTCTTTCTCAACTGGGTCCTGGGACCCGTGGTGATGTTCGGACTCGCCTGGCTGCTGCTCCCGGACCTGCCGGAGTACCGCAACGGCCTCGTTCTCGTCGGGCTCGCACGCTGCATCGCGATGGTGCTCATCTGGAACACGCTCGCCTGCGGTTCCGGTGAACTCGCCGCGATCCTCGTCGCCCTCAACTCGGTCTTCCAGGTCCTCACCTACTCGGTGCTCGGATACTTCTTCCTGGCGGTGGTGCCGGGCTGGCTGGGAGCCACCGGAACCGCGATCGACATCTCCATGGGAATGATCGCCCGGAGCGTGCTCATCTTCCTGGGCATTCCGCTGATCGCCGGCTATCTGACCCGCACCCTGCTGGTGCGCCGGCGGGGCGTCGAATGGTACGAGCGGCGGTTTCTCCCGAAAATCGGGCCGACGGCGCTGCTGGGCCTGCTCTACACGATCGTGCTGATGTTCGCCATGCAGGGGAATCGCCTGATCGACCGCCCGGTCGAGGTACTGCGCGTGGCCATCCCGCTGCTGGCGTATTTCGCCCTGATGTTCGGGTTCGCCTTCACGCTCTCGCGCAAGCTCGGATTCTCCTACACGGAGACCGCCGCGCTCTCCTTCACCGCGACGGGCAACAACTTCGAACTCGCGATTGCGGTGGCGATCGGAACCTTCGGGATCGCTTCCGGCGAGGCACTGGCGGCGGTGATCGGCCCCCTCATCGAAGTGCCGGCCCTGGTCGGGCTGGTATACGTCTCGCTCTGGGCGCGCCGCTTCTTTCCCGGCGAACCCGCCTCCCTCGTCACCTGACCCCCACGCCATCGGCCATGTCCAACTCCTCCCGTCGCTTCCGCGTGCTGGTCCTCTGCACCGGCAACTCTGCCCGCAGCCAGATCGCCGAAGCGCTGCTGGCGCGCAAGGGCGCGGACCGCTTCGATGTCGTGAGCGCCGGATCGAAGCCCGCGTCACGGGTGAACCCCTTCGCCGTCCGGGTGCTGGCGGAGGCGGGGATCCCGTGGGAGGGAAAGACGCCGAAGGGGCTCGAGGGTCTGGATCAGCAGCGATGGGATTTCGTCATCACGGTCTGCGACCGTGCGAAGGAAGCCTGCCCGATCTTTCCCGGCACTCCGATCCTGGCGCACTGGGGAATGCCCGACCCCGCCGAGGTCGAGGGCGACGATGAAACGAAACTCCGCGCCTTCCGGGACACCATGATGGTCCTCGGTCGGCGGATCGACCTGCTGCTGGCGCTGCCGATCGAGAAGCTCGAGCGACTGACACTCGAAATGCAGGTCCGGCGGATCGGCGAACAGTAGGAGAGCGAGGCCCAATGACCACCACGCTGCAGAGCCCATTCGAACCGAAATCGCTCGGCGCCTGGCGCTGGGGGCTTCCCCTGGCGCTGGTGAGCTGGGTCGTGGTGTATCGCCAGCTGCCGCGCTTCGCCGATTGGGCCGTTGGTTCGCTCGGTTTCGACCCCGCCGGGGCTTCGGGCGAGTCTCTCCGGTTCTTCCTGTACGACGCGCCCAAGGTTCTGCTTCTCCTCGTGCTGGTGGTGTTCGTGATGGGGGTGGTGCACACCTTCTTCTCCCCGGAGCGTACCCGGGCGGTGCTGGCCGGGCGCCGCGAGGGAATCGGGAACATCCTGGCCGCCGGACTCGGCATCGTGACGCCATTCTGTTCCTGCTCGGCGGTGCCGCTCTTCCTCGGTCTGCTCTCGGCCGGGGTGCCGCTCGGGGTGACGTTCTCCTTTCTGATCAGTGCGCCGATGGTCAATGAAGTGGCGCTGGCGCTGCTCTTCAGCCTCTTCGGCTGGAAGGTGGCGCTGCTCTACCTCGCATTGGGGCTCGCCGTGGCCATACTCGCGGGTCTGCTGATCGGGCGACTGGGCATGGAGCGGTATCTCGAGGACTGGGTGCAGGCGCTCCGCAGCGAGTCCGCCGCGCCGGCCGGCACGCCGCTCTGCTGGGCGGAGCGGCTGGCGAATGGGTGGCAGAACGTCCGCGAGATCGTCGGCCGGGTGTGGCCGTTCCTCCTCGCGGGAATCGCGGTGGGGGCGCTGATCCACGGCTACGTGCCGGAGCAGTTCATGGCCCGCATCATGGGACGGGATGCCTGGTGGTCGGTGCCGGCCGCCGTGCTCGTGGGGGTCCCCATGTACTCCAATGCGGCCGGCATTCTGCCGGTGGTGGAGGCCCTCCTCAGCAAGGGGGCGGCGCTGGGCACCGTACTGGCGTTCATGATGAGCGTGATCGCGCTCTCCCTTCCCGAGATGGTCATTCTCCGCAAGGCGATGAAACTCCCGCTCATCCTGACGTTCGCGGGGGTCGTCGCCACCGGCATTCTTATCGTTGGGTACGTCTTCAATGCGGTCAAGGGAGGGATGTGATGAAACAGGTCCAGGTATTCGGGCCCGGATGCCAGAAGTGCCAGCTGACGGCCAAGCTGATCCTGGACATCGCGGCGGAGCGTGGGGTGGCTGTCCAGCTTGAAAAGATTGAGGACTTCGCGGGCATCGCGCAGGCCGGAGTGATGGCCACGCCGGCCGTAAAGGTGGACGGCCGCCTGGTGCACTCCGGCGGCATGCCGAAGCGGGAGGCCGTGGCGGAGTGGCTGCGCGCTTGACCTGAGTCTACCTACTGGTAGATTGGTGGCGTGACCACGCCGATTTCGACTGCCGACCGCATTCTCGACATTGCTGAAGGCCTGGTGCAGACCAGGGGCTACGAGGCATTCAGCTATGCCGACATCTCCGAGGCCCTCGGCATCCGGAAGGCGAGTGTCCACCACCATTTCGCCACCAAGGCGGAACTCACCCGGGCGGTGGCGGCGCGCTATCGCGGCGCCTTTGCCGAGCGGCTGCGTGATCTCGACCGGGAGTTCCCGGATCCGACCCGGCGCCTGATGCGGTACGTACGGCTGTTCCAGGAGGCGCTGCACGACGGCGATCACATGTGCCTCTACGGCATGCTCGCGTCGGATGCGGCGACGCTTCCTTCCCCTGTGCGGGACGAGGTACTCGGCTTCTTCGCCGATCAGGAGGTGTGGCTCACCGGAGTCATCGCGTCGGGGCGCACGGCGGGCGAGTTCCGCTTCGACGGGAAGCCGGCGGCGACTGCGGCCGCGCTGCTCGCCGGGCTCGAAGGCGCCATGCTCATCGCCCGTGCCCGGGGCGATGTCGCCTACTTCGCGGCCGTGGCGCTCCGTCTGGTCGGGGCACTGACCAGCGGCGGCTAGCCGATGTCGAGAACCCTGAACGCGGCTTGACGGCTCCGGTCGCGCATTCCAGCTTGGGCTTTCCAGCGGGACTAAGGAGGCAATGATGAGTCTGAATGAACCGATCCAGCGCCGGTCCTTCCTGCAGGCGGTGGGCGTGCTCGGCGCGGCCCTCGCCGTGGAAGGGGTGAGCGGCGCCACCCGGCACCTGCCCGCCGCGATCCGGGCCTCGCGTCCTGACCCCGATGAGCCGCCGGTGCCCAACGAGATCGTCCAGCGCATCCTCACCGAACGCTTCCAGGGCCGCCCGATTCAGCGCGGTCATGTGACGCTGGACATGCCGGCCATGGCGGAGGACGGGCGCTATGTGCCGGTGATCCTCGAAAGCGATCTGCCGATGACGGCCGAGAATTACGTGAAGGGCGTCTTCCTCATCGTCGATCACAATCCCGACCCGCTGGTGACGGTGTTCCACCTGACCCCGGCCATTGCGGCGGTCCAGATCCAGACCCGCATCAAGATGAAGCGGACGAGCTGGATCAGGGCCATCGCGGAGACAAGCGGCGGGGAGCTGTACGCGGGCTACCTGAAGGTCGAAACCACACTCAACGGGTGCGGTTGATATGCCAGAGACCGGCAGAACCAAGATCGTAGTGCCTGAGCGGATCCAGCGGGGCGACGTGATCCGGGTCCAGGTCGTGATGCAGCACCCGATGGACACCGGATTCTTCCGGGACGCCAACGCCAACATGATCCCGGCGTGGTTCATCAACGATGTCCGGGTGCTGTACGGCGAGGACGAGGTGGCCCGCTTCGAGTGGACCTCGGGCATCAGCAAGGATCCGATGGTGAGCTTCCAGCTCCGGGCGGACAGGGAAGCGACGCTGACGGTGATCTCGAAGGACAATCGCGCGAGCGAATACCGCGGCGCCGCCGAGATCAAGTTCGCGACGACGTGAGGCGGGCGGTCAGGCGGAATGGCGGACGGGCGGACTGGAGCTTCGGGCTCCGGTTCGCCCTTTTCGTTTTGATGAGCGTCAGCACTCCGCTCGCCTCGCAGGTTGAGGCGCCTTCCCGGGCGTTCTCGCCGACCACCGAACGCACGATCTACCCGCTCCGGCGGCTCGCGCCGTCGGTCTATGCCGTGCTCGGCGATTCGGGGCAGGGCGCGGAGGGGCGGCCGAATGCCGGCTTCATTGCGACGTCGGCGGGCGTGGTGGCGGTCGGCGGGCTCGCGAGCCCCGCGCAGGCACGCGCCGTCATCCGGACCATTCGCACCAGGACGCGGCGTCCGCTCCGCTGGCTCGTTCTCTACGCGCACCACCCCGACATGATGTTCGGCGCGATCGAGTTCAAGCGCCGCGGGGCCGGCATCATCGCACATCCCGACACTCGCGTGCTCGCCGGCGAGGGCGGGCCGGACGCCATGCTGGCCGACTGGGACCGCGTGGTCGGTCTCCAGGAACTGCTCGGCTTCGAGTACGCCAACACGCCGGACCGCCCGGTTGCGATGAGTGACACCCTGCGGATGGGCGGCAAGACGATCCTCGTCTTTCACCCGGGGGATGCCCATTCCGCGGGCGATCTGATCGTGTGGCTCCCGGCATCGGGGGTGCTCTTCGCGGGCGACATCCTGCTCGAGGACGGCGGGACGATGGTCGTGGACGGCAACTCGACGGCGCTGCTCCGCACTCTCACCTTCATCGACTCACTCAACCCCCGCGTGGTCGTCCCGGGGCACGGGCGGATCCTCGCCGATCCCAAGGCGCTCACCGAGCGGACTCGCGTGTATATCACCGCGATCCGCGACTCGATGCGGGCCGAGGTGCGCCGGGGGACGCCGATGGGGCGGGCGGTCGCCGCGTTTCCGCCCGCGGACAGCGGGCGTCCGGTGACCTGGAACTCGCGCATGCGCCGCAACGCGGTGCGGATCTATCTCGAAATGGAGAAGGAATTGATGGGGTTGGACAGTGAGGAATAGACCTGGGGCGTCGGCCTGTGGCCACGGGCGGTCAGGGATACGGTGGACGAACGCGGTCGCGGCGCTGGTCGCACTGTCGGTCGTGATCGTCGATGCTCGGGCCCAGGTCCCACGCCTTGTCACCACCACCGAGCTGGCGGGTATGCTCGTGTCCGATACCACGGGCAGGGCGATCAGGGAATACGCGCCACTGGTCGTCGTCGATGTGCGGCAGTCGTGGACCAGCTATCTCCAGGACCACCTGCCCCAGGCAATCTGGCTCAACATCGAGACGCTCCGGGCCCAGCAGGCCGATCTGCCCTTCCAGTTGCTGCCGGCGCAGCACTACGCCGAACTGTTCCGGCGGCTCCGGATTACGCCGGGGCGGCGGGTGGTCGTCTACAGTGCGGGAGACCAGGCCGACGTGGATGCGACCTTCGCGGCCTGGCTGCTGGCGAGTGCTGGTGCCACCGACGTGATGGTCCTCGATGGCGGCTACGCCAAGTGGGAACTCGACGCCCTGCCGCTCACCCAGCGCTATCCGCACGACGGGCTGCAGGGCGGTGGCTTCAAGCCCGGGAAGTTCCGCCCCGCCGTCGCCTCACTCGCCGACGTGCAGGCGGCGGTGCGAGGCTCCGGCGTGCTGCTGGTCGATGCCCGGCCGCCGGAGCAGTTCAGCGGCGCGGCGGGGGCGCAGATGCGCCGCGGTCACATTCCCGGCGCAGTGAACCATCCCTGGAAGGACGACCTGGAGAAGCGTGACCTCGCGCTGGTCTGGAAGTCGCCGGAGTCCCTGAGAGCCTCCTATGCGGCGCAGGGGATTACGCCGGACCGGGACATCATCCTCTATTGCAATAGCGGGACCGAGGCGAGCCATGTCTACTTCGCGCTCGTCTACCTGCTGCAGTATCCGCGGGTGCGAATCTTCGCGGGTTCATGGACCCAGTGGTCGGAGCGGGAGGAGCTGCCCATCGAGAAGTAGAAGGGTCCGAGTTCAGAGTGCCTGGTTCCCAGCTCAGGGCGCAGGCGCCCCGGACAATGCGCGCAATGCTTCCGGCTTGTAGATCTCACCGAGGTGCATCACCCATTCGACCTGTTTCAGGTTCGCGATGCTGGTGAGCGGGTCGGCGCTGAACAGGACCAGGTCGGCGAGCTTTCCCGCCGTCACCGTGCCGAGATCCTTCGCCGGCGGACCGATTGCGATCGCCGCATCGCGGGTGGCGGCGAGAAGGGCGCGGGACGGTGACATTCCGATCGAATCCACGAACAACTGCAGCTCTTCGTTGAGCTGTGCCCGCTGCTCCACCGGCCCATAGGCGACATGGTCGGTGCCCGCCGTCATCCGCACCCCGCGCATCGCCGCCTGCCTCGTCACCTCCATGCCGAAGACGCTAGCCGCGAGCGCATACCGGTTCGGCAGGGCCTGGATCCGGCGATGGCTGGTCCTGGCCCGCTCGGCACCCAACTCCTCGGCGCGGAGCGTCGGTTCGAAGAACGTCCCTCGTGCGGCCAGACTGTCGAGTGCTGCGAGCACCTGCGGCCGTCGAGCGGTCTCCGCGGTCGCGGAGTCGGCGGTGAGCTGGAGCAGGTCGCTGCTGGTGCGCAGGGTGTCCCGGTCCGCATGGGCTACGAGCTCTCCAGCGAGGCCGGCGGCGTGGACGACGCCATCCTGTCCCGCCTGGGATTGCTCGAGCACGCTCGCGGGCTGCACCCAGCCGTGTCCCCAGACGGTCATTCCCGCCGCGTGCGCGGCGCGCACCAGCGAGGCGACCTGGGCCGAATCCAGGTCCTGATACAGCTTGAGGCCGATCGCACCCCCCTCGCGCGCCTGCCGGATGACCGCCTCGGGGTCGGTCGACAGGGTGAAGAGGATCGGCCACCAGCCGAGCTGCCGCATGCCGATCGCCGCCGGGGCGTAGGAGCGGACATTGCCGTCGGGGTCGCGCTCGATCTCCGGTGAGAAGAACCGCGCACCGGCGACGAGCTGCATCGCAAAGACCCGCGGGGCGGGAGTCGTGGCGTCGACCGCCTCGAGCAAAGGCGCGGGATTGTTCCCCATGTCGCGGACCGTGGTGATGCCGCGGGCGAGGAGATCGTGGAGATCGGCCTTGATCGAGGTGTCGGTGATGCCGTTCTGCCGGAAGAGCAGATGGACGTGGGTGTCGATGAGCCCCGGGAGGAGGAACCGGCCCCGGCCGTCGAGCACCCTGGCGCCAGCGGGAATGGGGCAGCGCGACGGGGGTCCGGCACAGACGATTCGTGGTCCCTGCACGATCACGACGGCCTCGGGCACGGGGGCCGCTCCGGTCCCGTCCCAGAGTGTCGCGCCGGTGATGGCGATGACGTCCTGCCGCTGGGCGAGCGCCGGCCGGGCTGCACCAGCGAGGTGCGCGGCGAGGGCAACGCTGAGCAGGGCGAGACGATGCGAGGGGGTCATCGTGTTGTCCAAGGTTGAGACCGGGCGGCAAGCCTCTCCGCACAGTACCTCCGCGTACCGGAAAGGTCACGGGGTGCAGCGCCCTTGACCGGGTCGGCTGGATGCGCAACAATGAACACCTTCCCTCAACCGCCACTCCCCTCAAGGCAGGTCGTGTGATCGAGCTGAATATCAACGGCAAGGCGCAATCGGTCGACGTGGCGCCTGACACGCCGCTTCTCTGGGTCATCCGCGATACCCTGGGTCTGACCGGCACCAAGTTCGGCTGCGGCATGGCGCAGTGCGGCGCCTGCACGGTGCATCTCGACGGGGAGGCCGTGCGCTCCTGCTCCACGCCGGTCTCGGCGGTCGGCACGAAGAAGGTGACCACGATCGAGGGCCTCTCGGCGGACGGAAGTCACCCGGTGCAGAGTGCGTGGGTGGCGGAGCAGGTCCCCCAGTGCGGCTACTGCCAGTCGGGGCAGATCATGCAGGCTGCCGCCCTCCTCGCGAAGACCCCGTCCCCGAGCGACAGCGACATCGACTCGGCGATGAGCGGGAACATCTGCCGCTGCGGCACCTACCAGCGAATTCGCTCGGCGATCCACCGCGCGGCCGGAAAGGAGGGCTGAGCCATGACGACGACTCAGGTCACCCGGCGCGACTTCCTCAAGGTGAGCGCCACGGCGGGCGCCGGTCTCACGCTGGCCTTCTCCCTGAGCGGCTGCGGCCGCCGGGAAGGTGCGGGGCTGGGGGACACGCAGGCCGCCAGGCCGGTGTTCGAACCGAACGCATTCATCAAGATCGCGGAAGACGGTTCGGTGACGGTGCTGGCCAAGCACCTTGAGATGGGCCAGGGCACCTACACCGGACTCGCGACGATCGTCGCCGAGGAGCTGGACGCCGACTGGACCAAAGTCCGGGTCGAGGGGGCACCGGCGGACGCGGCGAAGTACAACAACACCCTCCTGGGACCGATCCAGGGGACCGGCGGCAGCACGGCGATCGCCAACTCCTGGGACCAGTTGCGGAAGGCCGGGGCCACGGCGCGCGCGATGCTGGTCGCTGCGGCTGCGAAAGAGTGGGGCGCCGACCCCTCGATGCTGACCACCGAGGCGGGAGTCGTGACGGATCCGAAGAGCGGCAAGCGGGCGGATTACGGGTCCCTCGCGAGCAAGGCCGCAGCGATGCCAGTGCCTGACAACGTATCGCTCAAGGACCCGAAGGATTTCCGGCTGGTCGGCCGCAAGGCGCCCCGCGTCGATGCCCGGGCCAAGTCCACCGGGAAGGCGATCTTCACGCAGGACATCCAGCTCAAGGGGATGCTCACCGCGCTGGTGCTGCACCCGCCCCGTTTCGGTGCCACCGTGAAGTCCGTCGACCCGGCGGCCGCGAAGGCGATCAAGGGCGTGCACGACGTGGTGCAGGTCCCCACCGGTGTTGCGGTGCTGGCGGACGGCTTCTGGGCGGCGAAGCAGGGCCGGGACGCGCTCAAGGTGGAGTGGGACGAGTCCCAGGCCTTCACGCAGAGCACCTCCGACATCTCGGCCCGGTATCGCGCGCTGGCGGCGACGCCGGGCGCCGTCGCCCGCAAGGATGGCGATGCCGAGGGCGCGCTTGGGCGGGGCAAACGCGTCGAGGCGGTGTATGAGGTGCCGTACCTCGCCCATGCTTCCATGGAGCCGATGAACTGCGTGGTGCAGCTCTCCGCCGACCGCTGCGAAGTCTGGAATGGCGAGCAGTTCCAGACGGTTGACCAGGGCGCGATCGCCCACCTGACCGGGCTCAAGCCGGAGCAGGTCTTCCTCAATCAGCTCTTCGCCGGCGGCAGTTTCGGTCGCCGCGCGAATCCCAAGTCCGACTACCTGCTCGAGGCGGTGTCGATCGCGCAGGCGATCAAGGGCGCCGCGCCGGTGAAGCTGGTCTGGACCCGCGAGGACGACATGCGGGCGGGGATGTACCGGCCGCTCACGGTGCACGCGATGCGCGGCGCGGTGGATGCGTCGGGCAAGGTGGTGGCCTGGTACCAGCGGATCGTGGGCCAGTCGATCATGAAGGGCACGCCATTCGAGGGGATGATGATCAAGGATGGGGTGGACGTCACCTCGGTCGAGGGCGCCGCGAACACCAGGTACGGCATCCCCAACATCCGGGTCGAACTGCACTCACCCGAACTGCCGGTGACGGTGCAGTGGTGGCGCTCGGTGGGCAATACTCACACCGCATTCGCCGTGGAGGCGTTCATGGACGAGCTCGCGGCGGCGGCCCACAGGGACCCGGTGGAGTTCCGTCGCGCGCTTCTCGCCGGTTCGCCGCGGCATCTCGGCGTGCTCAACCTCGCCGCCGAAAAGGCGGGGTGGGGGACTCCGCTCCCCGCGGGCCGCGCGCGGGGCATCGCGGTGCACGAGTCGTTCAATTCGTTTGTCGCGGAAGTCGCCGAGGTCTCGATCGAGGACGGCAGGCCGCGGGTGCACCGGGTGGTGTGCGCGGTGGACTGCGGCATTGCGGTGAATCCGGACGTGATCACGATGCAGATGGAGAGCGGGATCGCCTACGGGCTCACCGCCGCGCTGCATGGCGAGATCACGCTGAAGGAGGGGCGGGTGGTGCAGGGCAACTTCGATACGTACATCCCGCTCCGGCTGAACGAGATGCCGGTGGTCGAGGTGCACATCGTCCCCTCGGAGGCGGCACCGACCGGTGTGGGTGAGCCGGGGACGCCGCCGATCGCGCCGGCCGTCGCCAACGCGCTCTTCAAGCTCACCGGCAAGCCGGTGCGGAGTCTTCCGATCCGGTTATAGCAGCGGGGCCCCGATCCACCGGGGGCCCCACAACATGTCATCCCTCGGTCGTTTCACTCTCTCGGGATGACAGACTCTCATGCGCCCTACGCCGACATCCCGCTCTGCCTGAGCGCCCGGTTCTGCCACAGCACCGTGCCACCGAGGAGGAGCAGGCTGCCCGCGAGAATCGCCGTGGCGACCACATTGATCTGCGGTGGGTAGGCCGCGCGCTGGGCGCCGTACACGTAGAGCGGGTAGGTGACCCTGCTGCCCGAATTGAAGAGCGTGATGATGAAGTCGTCGAGCGATAAGGCAAACGACAGCATGCCCGCCGCCGCGATGCCCGGGGCGATGAGCGGCAGCGTCACCTTCATCACCACCCGGAAGGGGTTCGCGCCGAGGTCCATCGCCGCCTCCTCCAGGGTCCAGTCGAAGCCCTTGATGCGTGCCTTCACTGTCAGCGCGACATAGCTCACCGAAAACATGATGTGCGCGATCACGATGGTCGCGAATCCCATCTGTGCATTCAGATTCAGGAAGAGTGAGAGCAGCGACGAGCCAAGGACCACTTCCGGCGTGGTGAGCGGGAGGACCAGCAGCATGTTGATCAGCCCGCTGCCCTTGAACGTGTAGCGGCAGAGGGCGAGGGCGATCAGCGACCCGAACAGCGTCGCCACGAGCGTGGAAAGGCTGGCCACCTTGAGGCTCAGCTTCATCGCCTCGACCAGCGGCTCGAACTTGAACGGATCGCGCCAGGCGTCGAACGAGAACGCCTTCCAGACGAAGTTGTACTTCCCCTCGGGCTTGTTGAAGCTGTAGAGGATGATCACGCCGATGGGCAGGAAGAGATAGACGAGCACCAGCACGGCGTAGACATCCATCAGCCGGCTGGCGATCCGCCGCGAGAGTGGAGTGACGGCGGCCATCAGGCGAGGTCCTCCGTACCGAGGACGCGGGCATAGGCCAGCACGCCGAGCGTGATCACGACCATCAGCACGAATGACAGGGAGGCGGCGAGCGGATAGTCGCGCACCTGCAGGAACTGATTCTGGATGACCGTGCCGATCATGCGCTGGTTGGGGCTGCCCAGCAGTTCGGCGTTGATGAAGTCCCCCGTCGCCGGAATGAAGGTGAGCAGGCTCCCGGCGAAGACGCCCGGCATCGAGAGCGGCAGCACCACCTTCAGGAAGGCACGGAACGGGCTGGAGTAGAGATCCTGCGCCGCCTCCATCAGCCGCCGGTCGATCTTCTCGAGGCTGACGTAGATCGGCATGATCATGAACGGCAGGAAGTTGTAGGTGAGGCCGCCGATCACCGCGATCGAGGTGTCCAGCAGGCGGCCCCCCACGGGCAGCACGTGCAGCGAGGTCAGCAGCCAGACCGCGGGCCCGCTGTCATTCAGGATGGTCTTCCAGGCGAAGGTGCGGACCAGGAAGGTGGTGAAGAACGGCAGGATCACCAGGCCGAGCAGGAGGTTCTTCGAGCGCCCCGAACGGAAGGCGATGAAGTACGCCAGCGGATAGCCCAGCGCGATCCCGAAGAGCGTGCTGGTGAGCGCGTACTGGAACGAACGGAAGAAATGACCGCCATAGGCGGTAAAGGCGCGGGCGAAGCCGTCCCACCAGGGGGCGCCTTCGACCGCGACCGAGGTCTTGCCGAGGGTGAGGATCGGCACGACGTAGAAGAACAGCAGCCAGAGGATCCCCGGCGCCACCAGGAGATATGGGGCGACCGGGCTGCGCCGGGATCCACCTGCGGCAATACCTGCCATCGACCGTTACGCTCCGATCGCGTCCTGGAAGATCTGGTTGAACGCCTTGTCGTCGGCATCCTCCAGCCACTTGAACACATGGAGCCGCGCCCGGATCTCGTCGGTCGGATTGACCAGCGGGCTCTTAGCGAGCGCCGGGTCGATCTTGGCGAGCGCTTCGCCGCAGCCCTTCACGGCCGAGATGTACGGCGCGGCGGTGAGGATCTGGGCGGAGTGGGCGGGGTCGTAGACGTAGTTCATCCAGGCCGCCGCGAATTCGGGGTGCTCACTGGTCTTCGGGATCAGCATGTTGTCGGAGTAGAGCATGGCGCCTTCCTTCGGCGCGATCCAGCGGAGGTCGGGATTGTCCGCCGCGAGGCCCTGGATGTCGCCGGACCAGGCGATGGCGACGGCGATGTTGCCGCTGGCGAGGTCGGCGGCGTAGTCGTTGCCCGTGAACTTCCGGATGTGCCCGTTCTCCCGGTACTTCTTGATCTTGGCGCAGGCGGCCTTGGCGTCGTCGAGAGTGCAGGAGGACGGATCCTTGCCCTGGCCGAGCATCACGAGGCCGAGGGTATCGCGCATCTCGGTGAGCATGGTGACCTGACCCTTGAACTTCGGGTCGAAGATGTCGTTGATGCTCGTCAGCTCACGCCCGGTCTTCTTCGGGTTGTAGCCGACGCCGGTCATGCCGGAGAGCCACGGCACACTGAACTTGCGGCCGGGGTCGAACCCGACGTCGCGCAGGCTGTCCACCAGATTCGCCTTGTTCGGGAACGGGGCGTCGGGGATCTCGTGCGCGTAGCCGAGCTTGATGATGCGGCCCGCCATCCAGTCCGTCATCACGATGATGTCGCGGTCAATCGACTGCCCGCGCTTGAGCGGCTCCTCGATCTTGGCGAAGAACTCGTTGTTGTCGTTGATGTCTTCGGTATACTCGGCGTGAATCCCCGTCGCCTTCTCGAAGTCGCCCACCGTGTTCTTGTCGATGTAGATCGGCCAGTTGGAAATCCGGACGGTCTTGGTCGCGGTGGCGGTGGCCGCCGCGGAGTCTGCCCCGGCGGCGGCGCCTTCCTTCTTGGCGCAGGCGCTCAGGAATGCGCTTCCGAAGGCGACCGTGCCGGCCGCCAGCGCCGTGCGTCCGAGGAAATCCCGGCGGGAAAGCGCCCGACGGACCAGCTGCTGCAGCTCCTGCTCATCGTACGACTTGGGTGTACTCATGGCATCCTCAGGGGACGGGGTTCGGTCACTACTGTGAGGCAAGCTCGATGGTGGTGCGATCGTTCGGATCCAGCGTGGGCGACGTCTTGGCCTGCGGAAGCAGCCGGGCCGCTTCGGCGTCCCAATGCAGTGCATACCCGCGGCCGGTCACGAGTTCGGGGCGCGCGCCCTCGGAACCGACGTGCGCCACCACCTCGACGCCGTCGGCGGTGCGGAGCAGGCAGCGGATGACGGGGCCCTGGAAGACGGCCGCCTCCAGCGTGGCCGGCAGGCCGTGTCCGGGCGTACTGAGGTGCAGCCGCTCCGGGCGCACCATCAGGATCGCCTTGCCGCCGACCTTGGCGTCCCACGCCGGCCGTGCGGACTCCATCCGGGTGTTGCCGCCGACGGTTGCGACGCAGGTCTGGTCCATCACGCCCACGACCGTCGCGGGAAGCAGGTTGGCGACGCCGATGAAGTTGGCCACGAAGACACTGGCCGGGGAATGATAGATCTCCTCCGGCGTCCCGATCTGTTCCACCCGCCCCTCGTTCATCACGGCGATGCGGTCCGACATCGTCAGCGCTTCTTCCTGGTCGTGGGTCACGTAGATGAACGTGATCCCGACCTCGCGCTGGATCCGCTTGAGCTCGATCTGCATCGCCTGGCGGAGCTTCAGGTCCAGGGCGCCGAGCGGCTCGTCGAGCAGGAGCGCGCTGGGGTAGTTCACCAGCGCCCGGGCCAGCGCGACCCGCTGCTGTTGCCCGCCCGAGAGCTGGGCCGGCTTCCGGTCCGCATAGGTTTCCAGCCGGACCACCGTGAGCAACTCCTCCACCCGCTTGGTGACCTCCGCCTCCGGGAGCTTCTTGCTCCGGGGGCCGAAGGCCACGTTGTCGCGCACCGACATGTGCGGGAAGAGGGCATAGTGCTGGAATACGGTATTGACGTTCCGGCGGTAGGGCGGCGTGGTCGAGACGTCCTGGCCCTCGAGCAGGATGTGGCCCCCGCTCGGCTGCTCGAAGCCGGCGATCATGCGGAGCGTCGTGGTCTTGCCGCAGCCGGAGGGGCCGAGCATCGAGAAGAATTCACCTTTGCCGATCGTGAAATGCGCCTCATGGACGGCGACGTAATCACCGAAACGCTTGCTGACGTGATCCAGGGTGATGACTGCGTCCATGCGGGGCGGCCTCAGGCGGCTGGGGGGATGCGGCGTGACCGACTCAATGTGCAGCACAACCGGAGAGTTGACAACCGCCGACCCGGACGCCAGTATGCTCCAAGCCTCGGCGCACAGCCGTGAGTCTCCCCGCAGCGAGCGATAGCACCCAGCGACCTGTCCCACTCAAAACAGACAATCCAATGACCGCCACCATTCCGTCACGGGAACCGGCGGGGCTTGACCGTCTACTCACCCGGGCCCAGCAGCTCGGGACCGTGGAGACGCAAAGGCTTCTCGCCAGCACCCCAGCCTCCGCCCGGCTCTATGAACGGGCCGTCCGCACCCTGCCGTTCGGGGTAGTCTCGTCATTCCAGAAGGGGTCGCCGTACCCGATCTACGTCTCCCACGGCAAGGGCAGCCACGTGTGGGATCAGGACGGGACTGAATACGTCGACTTTCACGGCGGCTTCGGCGCCATGGTCGTCGGCCACGCGCATCCCCGGATCGTGGAGGCCTGCCGCGAGGCGGCCAGCCGCGGCACCCATTTCGCGGTGACGACCGAGGAAGCGGTCGAGTACGGCGAGGAGATCTGCAAGCGCTTCAACCTCGAGATGATCCGGTTCGCCAACTCGGGCACCGAAGCAACCATGGACGCGATCCGGGTCGCCCGGGCCGCGACCGGCCGCGACGTCATCTGCAAGATCGAGGGCTCCTACCATGGTCATCACGATGCGGTGATGTTCTCGGTGGTCCCCAACGCGGACACCATGGGTGGCCGCGAGCGGCCCGCCAAGGCGCCGGTGTCCAAGGGGCTGGTGAAGGACGCATCCAGGTACATCGAGGTGGTGCCGTTCAACGACGCCACCGCGCTGGAGCAGCTGCTGACCGAGAAGGGAAACGAGATCGCCTGTCTCATCATGGAGCCGTCCATGATGAACATCGGCATCGTGCAGCCCCAGCCCGGCTACCTGCAGCGGGTCCGCGATCTCTGTACCAGGTTCGGCGTCGTCTTCATCTACGACGAGATCAAGACCGGCTTCACGATCGCCCCCGGCGGCGCCACCGAGCGCTTCGGCGTGCAGCCCGATCTTGTTTGCCTCGCCAAGGCGATCGCCGGCGGCCTTCCCGCGGCTGCCTTCGGCGGGCGTGAGGACCTGATGCGGCTGATCGAGCAGGGCGTCTCACAGATGGGGACCTATAACGGCAACCCGCTGGTTTCCCACGTGGGCCTGGTGACGCTGCGCGAGATCCTCACCCCCTCCGCCTACGCGCACTTCACCCGGCTCGGCGCCCGGCTCACCGCCGGCTGCGATCGGGTGATCAAGCAGTACGGGCTGCCGGCGCACACCGTCGATCTCGGTGCGAAGGGCTGCGTCTCCTATCGCCCGACGCCGATGACCAACTACCGGGACTTCCTGGAGACCCGGCCCGAACTCTTCGCTGCATCCTATCCCTGGCTGCTCAATCGCGGCGTCTTCATGACGCCAGGCGACGAGGAGCAGTGGACGCTGTCGGTCCAGCACAGCGATGCCGACGTTGATCTCTACATCGCCGTGTTCGAGGAATTCGCGAATGCGGTGACGGGGTAGGTGGACTGGCGGGGAGGCGAGGCTGGCATTGTCATCCCGAGGGAGCAGAGCGACCGAGGGATCTCTATTCGGTGCACACCTGGAGAGATCCCTCGCTGCGCTCGGGATGACAATGCTCTTTCTTCCTCCCGCCAGTCCGCCTTCCCGCCTCAGTGCCCCGGCAGCGGCCTTTCACTGTAGGGATACCACCAGCTCTTCCGTTCCATCTGGTAATCGAGATGCACGTGCTTCGGCTCCCGGAAGGCGTCGAGGCCTTCCTCGCCCAGTTCCCGGCCGATTCCGCTCCAGCGCATGCCGCCGAACGGTGCGGCGTCGTTGTCGCTCAGCGGATCGTTGATCCAGAAGGTTCCCGCCTTGATGCCCTGCATCGCCCGCATCGCGAGCGAGAGGTCGTTGGTATAGATGCAGGCGCCGAGCCCGTACTTCGAGTCGTTCGCCATGGCGATCGCCTCCTCGGGAGTCGCGGCCACGGTCAGTGATATGACCGGGCCGAAGATCTCCTCCCGGGTGGGGAGCGACCCGTGCCTGACATTGGTCAGGATCGTCGGCTGGTAGAAGTGTCCCGGCAGTCCGTCGGGCGCGGTCCGTTGTCCCCCATGAAGGATCCGCGCCCCCTGTCGCATCGACTCGGAGACCTGGCGCTCGACCGTCTCCAGTGCCTCCCGGGAGATCAGGGGGCCGATGTCGGTTTCCGGCCGCATCGGGTCGCCGAGCCGGAGCGTCTCGATGTGCGTCTGCAGGCGGCGGGTGAACTCCTCGGCGATCGGCTCCAGCAGGTAGATCCGCTTGGAGGAGGTGCAGACCTGGCCGGCATTGAGCAGCCGGGCCCAGGCCACCCCCGGGACCGCGATATCGAGATCGGCATCGCCGAAGACGATGAACGGGTCGACGCTGCCCAGCTCGAGATTCACCTTCTTGAGTTCCGCCCCGGCGAGCGCCGCGATCTTCCGCCCGGCCGCCACCGAGCCGGTGAAGGCGATCAGGTCGATCTTGCGATGCCGCACCAGTGCCTCGCCGGTCTCGGGCCCGCCGGTGATCATGTTGACAGCGCCCGGCGGCAGCCCGTCGAAGCAGCGGGCCATCAGCAGGCTCGACAGCGGATTCTGGTGCGGCGGCTTGCAGACGACGGCATTCCCTGCCGCGAGCGCCGGTGCCAGCTTCCACGCCATGAGCAGCAGCGGGAAATTGAACGGCACGATCGCCGCAACAACGCCGAAGGGCTCCTTGATGGTAAAATTGAGCTGGTGCGGCGCCACTGGCGGCACCGAATTGCCATAGCTCCGCCGCCCGACCTCGGCGTAGTAGTCAAATGCCGCCGCTACCCAGTCGATGCAGTCCACCGACTCGATGAGCGGCTTCCCGGTCTCCCGGGTGAGCAGCGTGGACAGTTCGTGCTCGGCGGCGCGGATTCGTGCGGCGACCTGGCGCAGCAGCTTCGCCTTCTCGACTCCGGCTATTCTCCACCACTCCGGCTGTGCCCGAGCCGCCGCCTCGACGGCGGCATTGACATCCTCGGGCCCGCAGTCGGCGGTGATGCCGACGAGCTCCAGGGTGGCAGGATTGCGAATCTCCCGGGAGAGCGGGCTCCGGGCGGATACCCAGGCGCCATCGATCAGAATCGGCGAAACATCCGGCATGACGACCGACCTCGAGTTGAGACGCGCGCGGCAAGAATGCGATTGAGCGGGACAAGTTGCACCTGCCCGATCCAGCGCGGAAGGAGCCCCCGAGCCATGCGACCGACTCCATGACCGAGTTCCTCAATCTGCTCGAACTCGAGGGCCTGGCCCGCGGTCGGCTGCAGCGCAATGCAGCCGACTACTTCGCCGGCGGCGCCTGCGACGAGATCACCCTCGGCGAGAATCGCCGCCTCCTCGAAGCGATCCGGATCTACTACCGAGTTCTGGTCGATGTCAGCGCGGTGGATCCCTCCGTCACCCTGCTCGGCCGCCGCTATCCCACGCCGATCCTCGTGGCGCCGATGGCCTTCCAGCGGCTGGCGCATCCCGACGGCGAGCTTGCCGCTGCACGCGCCGCCGGTGCCATCGGTGCTCCGCTGGTCCTCAGCACCTTCTCGACCGCGAGTCTCGAAGCGGTGAAGCGAGCGAGCACCGGCCCGCTCTGGTTTCAGCTCTACGTGCACAAGGACCGGGGACTCACCCGGAGCCTGGTGGAGCGGGCGGAGGCCGCGGGCTACGAGGCGCTGATGCTCACGGTGGATGTCCCGGTACTTGGGCGACGGGAGCGGGATCTGCGTAACGCCTTTCAGCTTCCTCCCGATCTCCGGCTGGCCAACCTCGGCCCCGACGGGCGGGCCTCCCTGCCGGCGGTGCAGGACGACTCGGCCCTCGCCGCCTATTTCGCCGGACTGCACGATGCTTCGCTCACCTGGCGAGACATGGACTGGCTCCGTTCGCTCACCCGGCTTCCGCTGGTGCTCAAGGGCGTGGTCCGCGCCGATGACGCGCTGCGCGCCGTCGATCACGGGGCAGCGGGGATCGTGGTCTCGAATCATGGCGGTCGCCAGCTCGACACCGCCGTTGCCTCGATCGCGGCACTGCCCCGCATCGCGGAGGCGGTGGGGGACCGGCTCGATGTGCTGGTGGACGGTGGCATCCGGCGCGGAACCGATGTCCTGAAGGCCCTGGCGCTCGGCGCCCGTGCGGTGCTCATCGGCCGACCGGTGCTCTGGGGGCTCGCGCTGGACGGCGAAGCCGGCGCGCGCCGAGTGCTGGAGCTGCTGCGGGACGAGCTGCTGCAGGCGATGCAGCTCGCGGGGGCGCCACGCATCGGTGCAATCACGCCAGACCTGCTCACCGGAGCCGAGCCGAGTCCGCCACCCGCCCACCGCTGACGGGGCAGGGCCGCTCCGACCCTCACCAAAGCTTCAGCCGTTCTTCAGCCTTCGGCGCCCATATTCCCGACCGCGAACGCAGCAAAACCCCAG
This sequence comes from uncultured Gemmatimonadales bacterium, assembly GCA_963817435.1. Taxonomy (GTDB): domain Bacteria; phylum Gemmatimonadota; class Gemmatimonadetes; order Gemmatimonadales; family GWC2-71-9; genus JADJOM01. The sequence continues at coordinate 27,751 of CAWFNY010000002.1, read as the reverse complement.
GCATGCTGCGCCTCTCCCTGGAAGGTCCCGGTCCGATGACAACTGCGCCAGCGCTTCCCGAGATTATTCAAGGGGGGATGGGAATCGGAGTCTCCGACTGGAGGCTGGCCCGGGCCGTCTCGCGGCTCGGCCAGCTCGGTGTCGTCTCCGCGACGGCGCTCGACTCGCTCATGGTGCGGCGGCTGCAGGACGGTGACCCTGGGGGAGATGTCCGCCGGGCAATGGAACGCTTTCCCGTCCCTGGCGTTGCCGCCGGTGTGCTGCGCCGGTACTTCCTTCCGGACGGCAGACCGGAGGGCACGCCGTACAAGCTGCTCCCGATGTACCGTCAGGTCGTGACCCGGGCCCGGCAGCAGCTCACCATGCTGGCCAGCTTCGTGGAGGTGGCTCTCGCCAAGGAGGGGCACGACGGTGTCGTCGGCGTGAACCTGCTGACCAAGATCCAGCTTCCCAATCTCGCGATGCTCTACGGAGCGATGCTGGCGGGCGTCGATGTCGTGCTGATGGGCGCCGGCATCCCCAAAGATGTTCCCGCCGTGCTCGACGCCTTTGCGATGCATCAGCCGGCGGCGTTGCGCATGGAGGTGGAGGGACTCCCGGCGGGCGTGACGGAGACAATCACTTTCGATCCGCGCCTCCACTGGCCCGAGGGCCAGGTGCCCGCCCCGCTGCGCCGGCCGCAATTCCTGGCGATCGTTGCGAGCAATTCGCTGGCGACCATGCTCGCCCGCAAGGCCAGCGGCAAGGTCAACGGCTTCATCGTCGAGGGGCCGACGGCCGGCGGCCACAACGCGCCTCCGCGGGGCGAGACGCAGCTGAATGCCAAGGGAGAGCCGATCTACGGCGTGCGGGACGAGGTCGATCTGGCGAAACTGTGCGAGCTCGGGCTCCCGTTCTGGCTCGCCGGCGGGACCGGTTCGCCCGAGGCGCTCAAGGCAGCGCGCGCCGCGGGTGCGGCGGGAATCCAGGTTGGTACCCTCTTCGCCTTCTGCGAGGAGTCGGGATTTGCGGAAGAGGTGAAGCAGTCAGTTCTCCGGGCCGCTGCCCGGGGGGAGGTGGAGGTGTTCACCGATCCACGCGCCTCGCCAACCGGATATCCCTTCAAGGTCGTTCGGTGGCCGGAGGATCCCACGGCGGGAATGCCGGAGCCGCGTGAGCGCGTCTGCGATCTCGGGTACCTGCGCACCGCCTACCATCTTCCGGATGGGCGGATTGGCTACCGCTGTGCGGCGGAACCGGTGGAGGCGTATGTGGCAAAGGGCGGTGCGGCAGAAGACACAGAGGGGCGCCGCTGTCTCTGCAACGCGCTGATGGCCAACATCGGTCACCCGCAGGAACGGGCGGAGGGCCGGCTGGAACCGGTCATGATCACCAGCGGCGATGACCTCGCGGGCATCGCGCGATTTCTCGCCGGGCGTCAGCACTACACGGCGGCGGATGTACTGGCCTATCTGGCGCCGGCGAAGACTGCGGAGCCGCCGGTCTCGGTCGGCTGACCAGCGCACCCTCGGTTCGTCGCGACGCTCTCTCCCACCCCGCCCACGGAATCGCTGGACAGTCCGGGCGTTTGCTCACTTCCTCGCGGGAAATGGAACCCAGGCCGGCCGCGATTCCCGCTGCTCCCGGTATCCTTCCGGCTGTGCCGGCAGTCGACCCCGGCGCGCTCGGTAAGGTGCCCGCGGCCCTTGTTGCTCCTTAGACCGACGAGCCCGTCGTCGCCCCGCGCCGCGGCGACGTCCGGGGCACCCGGAGTCTGAATCCCTTATTTTGGGGTCGGGGATTCACCTTCTGGAGGAGCACCATGTCGATCCGACCGGTCAAGCGCGTCGTGGAAGCCACGCCGACGATGGAAGGCGCCGGCGTCCACCTGCGGCGCGCCTTCGGTTTCGGCGATACCGGCGAAACCGATCCGTTCCTGCTGTTCGATGATTTCCGCAACGACCGTCCGGCCGACTATCTGGCCGGCTTTCCCTGGCATCCGCATCGCGGCATCGAGACGATCACCTATGTGCTCGCCGGGACCGTGGAGCATGGCGACAGTCTCGGCAATCAGGGCTCGCTCGGCGCCGGTGACATCCAGTGGATGACCGCCGGTTCCGGCATCCTCCATCAGGAGATGCCCAAGGGCGACCCGGCCGGCCGCATGCACGGATTCCAGCTCTGGGCCAACCTTCCCTCATCGCTCAAGATGACCCGTCCGCGCTACCAGGATATCGGCGCGAAGGACATCCCGACCGTGACCGATGACGACGGCACCACCGTCCGCGTGGTCTGCGGATCGTTCTGGGGAAAGTCCGGTCCCGTGGAGGGCGTCGCCGCCGATCCGGTGTATCTCGACATCACCGTTCCGGCCGGGCGCCGCAAGGTGCTTCCGGTCGAAGTGGCGCGCCACGCCTTTGCGTATGTCTTCGAGGGCTCCGGCAGGTTCCGTGATTCCTCCGAGCCCTTCGGCGTGCTCACGGAGAAGGACGGTATCGAGGAAACCGTGGTGCGGGAGCAGACCGGCAACCGGTCGCTGGTGCTGTTCGATCGCGGGGACGAGGTCGTGGTGCATGCCGGCGAGCAGGGGATCCGCTTCCTGCTGGTGTCCGGCAAGCCGATCGAGGAGCCGGTGGCGTGGTACGGGCCGATCGTGATGAACACCGCCGCGGAGCTGCAGCAGGCGGTGGCGGAGCTCAGGAACGGAACCTTCCTCAAGCAGCGCTGAGCCGGGCGCGACCCGCGCCGTCACCGTGCGGCCGGGCCGCTGATCAGGTCCATCGTGCCGGCGTCGAGGTCGTACTCGAAGTGGGCGTCGCTCGCCTTCTGGCGGACGACCTCGGCGCCGACGAATTCGTACACCTCCCGCTGCCGGCCCGCGGCCCAGGGATACTCCGCATTCCATAGCGCGGACTTCGGCCCCCAGATGAGCGCCAGCGTCGGCGACATCGCGAACTCCCAGTCGAAGTGGATGCTCCGCTCCCCTTCGGAGTAGCGGATGCTCCCGCCGCGACCGGTCTGGGTGATCGTGACCGCTGGCCCGGGTCTCACTTGCCGAAGATCGAATCGTACTGGCCGGTGGCGAGCGCCGAGTCGAAGCGCGCCGCGATCCGCTGGACGAGCGTCGTATCGCTGCTGCCGCGCTCCATCGAAACCGCGACATACCCGAAGTCGGAACTCGCCGCCACGTTGACGGTCTGGCCGTCGATCCGCACCGGTATCTCGTACGCGGAGGAATCCGCCGGCATCCGCTCCGCCTTGAACTCCGCGACGAGAAAGTCGAGCAGTGCGAGACGGAGGGCACTCCCCGCCTTCTCGATGCGGTAGTAGTGGTCGCCGCCATCCTCGGTGGTCACCGCCCCGTGATAGGGCAGGGGTGTGAAGTGCTTCCGCTCCACCAGCCGGTCGACGCCATCACCGCCGCGCACCCAGGCGAAGTGATGGTCCACCCATGCCGGGTCCAGCGCGTCGAAGGTCGGGTAGCGCATCCGGGCCGGGTCGATCGGCAGCAGATAGCTCTGATTGCTCATCACGTCGGTGACGCCGAGTCGCGGGAGGTCCTCGCTCGCGGTGCCGTTGTCGCCCTGGCCGTATCCGAAGCGGACGAAGCTGCGGCCGTCAGGGGAGAGCCCGAGCGGGGGCACCGCCGGGACCAGCGTCAGCGCCGAGTCAGGCGTGAAGCGGTGCATGGCCAGCGTTCGCGTGTCGAAGACCGAGTTGCCCAGCAGGTAGATCCCGTGCTCCGCGAAGGTCACCCGGTTGATGCGCCCGGGGATCAGGGCGGTCCGTTTCGCCGTCTGGAAGCGCGCGGGGTCGGAGGTGAGGAGTTGCGCCTGATTGACGCTGCCGCAATCCGGCAGCGAGTCCACGCGGGGCCGTGCGCCCTCCGCGACGACCAGGAAGCACTCGCCAGGCGTGTCGGACGGATCGGTGTGGACGAGGAGCGCGCTGACGGGACCGGGGAGCACCGCCACCTCGTCGAGCGGTGTCTCGTCCGGCGCCCCCTCCTGTGCAGCTCCGAGTCGCACCGGATTGCCCGCGAGGCGCAGGCGGAAGCGCGCGATCGCGCCGATGGCGTTCTTGCCCTCGACCGGACTGTCGTAGAACTGGCTCACGACCGAGAGTACCTCGAACTGCCCGACGCTCTCCGAACGAATCGGTTCGCTCTGCCGCTGCACCCGGTAGCGGTAGGTGAGCCCCGTGGCGCGCGGAGGCCCGCCTCGGCCCTCACGGGGGAGCCACCCGGTCCACACCGTGTCCCGTTTCGACGGGTATGCCGGCAGCCGCAGCAGGAAGCCTTCGCTGCTGTCCGCGCCGGGCTGCACCGTGAGCAGCCGGCTGCCGCGACTGGTGAACACCTCGACCGCGCCCGGCGCGACCCAGCGGCCATCCACCAGATGCGCGTCCTCCACCCAGAGCGGGCCGCGCACCGAGGCGCGCACGGTATGGGAGAAGGCCGGCACCGAATGCAGCTCGATGTAGCTCTCGGCCTTCTGTGCCGCAGGCGAGGTCGCCTGCCCTGCGGGCCAGCGGATTTCCACCGCGAGGAGCAGCGGCTCGCCGTCGATCGTGGGAGGCACATCGGCGAGCAGTCTCGCTACGCCGCCGATGCCGCCGGCCAGGCCGGCGACCACGCCGAGGGAGACGCCGAGGGCTTTGAAGAAGGAGGGGTCGGCGTGCGCCGCCACGTAGCGGGAGGCGACGAGCCCGATGATGCCGCCGGCGATGAGGCCGAGCAGCCCGAGCAGGACCACGAAGTAGCCCGAGGCCCCTTCCCGGCTGGAGACGTGGTACCAGTCGACGCAGAGCGAGGCGACGAAGCCGCTCGCGGCCGCGCCGGCGGCGGCGGTGAGGATGGCGACGAAGATCGACGCGAGCCAGCTCATGGTTGTCCAGGCGGTCGAGGGGCGGATTGGGTTGGCGAAGGCAGGAAGATAAGGCGGAGCTACCGAAATCTTGAGAGGACTTTCATCCCCGGCTCAGCGGCTGGTCAGTCCTGCCCGAGTAAGATGTGATGCATGCGTGGGGATGCCAGCCCCCGCAGAGATACGGGAGGACGCCATGCGAAGCGACATCGAGCTGGAACGCGACATCGTCGCCCAACTCCGGCTGGAGCCCAGCATCAGTCATGAGGACCTGGCGATCGCGGTGAGGGACGGCGTGGTGACGCTCACCGGCGTGGTCGGCAGCTTCGCGGAATGGCACGGCGCCGAGCGGGTCGTGGAACGCACGGCGGGTGTCAAGGCGCTGGTCAATGAGGTGATCGTCGGGCGGGCGGCCGGGGCCAACCGCACCGATGCGGAGATCGCGCATGCGGTGGTGAACGCCTTCAAGTGGGATCTGCAGGTGCCCGCGGAGCGCATCACGGTGACGGTCACCAGCGGCCAGGTGATCCTGGAAGGCGAGGTACCGTGGAACTTCCCCCGGATGGTGGCGGAGCGCATGGTCCGCAGTCTCGCCGGCGTCCGGGGCGTCAGCAACCTGATCCGGGTACAGGAGATCCCGGCGCCGTCGGACGTGAAGCAGCGGATCACCACCGCGCTCCGGCGGCAGGCCGAGCTGGACGCGGAGCGCATCGCGGTGGAAGCGAAGGGTCACGCCATCACCCTGCGCGGGACAGTGCGTACGCTCGCCGAGAGGCGAGAGGCGGAGGATGCCGCGTGGCGGGCCCCCGGGGTCACCCGGGTACAGAACGAACTGGTCATCGACCCGGCCATGCCTGCGCTGGTCTAGTCGCCATCGGACGCATGGAGTGAGGGATTGACGCACCCGGCTCTCTTTTGGGTTCGAGCATGTCTCTCTGACCGGACGATTCTCTCCCACCAGCTTGCTCCATCAGCAGTCGTTGAGCAGCGTCGACCTGCCTTTCACCGGGCAGCTACTTGTACTTGTGGAGCCCGGTTCCACTCCGCGGCATCGGCGGGGAGAGGATCTGCGGTATCGCTCACTCCGGGAGCCCGAACGCAACCACCATGTCGCCCTGCTTGAAGCCGAACATCGAATTCCCGCCCACGGCGACGGCCACGTACTGCCGGCCGCCAACGCTGTAGGTGATCGGGGGGGCGTTCACTCCGGCCCCGCACTGGTAGGACCACAGCCGCTTCCCGCTGCCGGCGTCAAAGGCCGCGAACACGCCTCTTCCCGCACCCGAGAAGATCAGGCCACCCGCCGTGGCCAGCACTCCGCCGATCAGGGGCTCGTCTGTGGTGACCTGCCAGCGGAGCCGGCCGCCGGCGCCGAGATCGAGCGCGGTCAGGGTGCCTTCGGCCTCCGCGGCGTTCTGGGTGCTCGTGTACCGGATCACACTGCCGTCGGGGCGCCGCTCCTCATGCACGATGTAGCGCATGGGGAGGTGCAGGGCGCTGACGTAGAAGAGCCGCCGGCCGCTGTCGTAGGCAGACGGGGACCAGCCCGCGCCGCCGGCGGCACCCGGTGCGACCAGCACGCCCGCACCGGTCTTGGGTGGGACGAACAGATTGCTCTGGGGGACGAAGGGATCGGACTTGAAGAGCAGCCGACCATCGCGCCGGTCGTGGAGGTAGACCCAGCCGGTCTTGCTGGCCTGTGCCACGGCGGGGACCGGCTGGCCGTTGTACACGATGTCGAGCAGGATGGGCGGATTCGCCACGTCGTATCCCCAGCGGTCGTGGGGAACCTGCTGGTAATACCAGACCAGCCTGCCGGTGCGCAGGTCGAGGGCGACGAGCGAAGTGGTGTACAGGTTGTCGCCGGGCCGCGATTCATCGGCCATCTGGGGAGAGGGGTTGCCGGTGCCGAAGATGAGCAGGTGCCGTTCAGCATCCACCACGGGCGTGGTGTAGACCGACCCGCCGCCGTACTTCCAGGCGTCCGCATGCGTGGACGCCCCGGCTCGCTCCGTCGCGAGATCGCGGTGCAGCGGCACCCCGTCCGGTGTGGCGCTACGGAAGTCACCCTCCCAGCCGGGCCCGGTCACGTCGAACTGCCAGATCTTCCGACCCGTCTCGGCATCGAACGCGGCCATCAGGCCGGGACGCCCATACTCGCCGGCCACACCGACGACGGCGAGCCCCACGGCCTCGCCCGGAGCGAGGTGGAGCCCGAAGCCCACGCCGGCGATACCGACGAACACCTTGCCGTCGTACACCAGCGGCGCCGCAGCGATACCCACTCCGGTGGTACCTATGGTGGCACGGCGAGACAGCGAATCCTGCCTCAACTGGGTCGCGGCTTCGGTGGCCCCTTGATAGGCGGCCACCGCCACATCCCACTGGGTTACGCCGGTCTTCGCATCCAGGGCGACCAGTCGGCCGTCCACCGTCCCGATATAGACCTTGCCCCCAGCCACCGCCACGCCGCGGTTGGCCGGGCCGCAGCAGAGCTCCGCCACGCGCGACACATGCCGGTACTTCCACAGCTCCCGGCCGGTCGACGCCTCGAGTGCGGCGACACCGCTGAACGGCAGCGAGACATACATGACGCCGTCGGCGACGATCGGGGTGGCCTGGAATGTCGCCGTCACGCCGCTGTGATAGGTCCACCGCGGGACCAGCCGCTGAACCGTCGTGGTATCGATGGCGGTGAGCGCCGAGTAGCGCTGGCCGCCGAGGTCGTGGCCGTGCAGCGGCCAGCCGTCGTCGCGCTGCGCCTGTGCCTGAGAGGGCAGCAGGATCGCCAGCGCCCAGATACCGAATTGCAGCAGATTGCGCCGCACCATCCGGCTGGCGGTGCCGCTCTGGATCTCCATGAACCGGCCCTTTCTTGCTGTGCGATTCCGACTCGGATGCGGTCGCCTCGCCGTGGCACGCGTGGCTATTCCTTTGCCCAGCCGATCTCGGCGCCCGCATACAGGTTGCGGCGTGGCGCGGGTTCGAAGACCCGGCCGGAGATGCCGTTGACCACCACCGAGCCGACATACTGCTTGTCCCAGAGGTTGTTGACCCCCAGGAAGGGCGCGACTCGCCCGGAGCCAAGCGGCTGCTCCCAGGTGATCCGCAGATTCGTCACCCCCTTGCCGAAGCCCTCCGGCATGCCGATCGCTCTCGTCCCCCAGCCGTTGACGTAGACCGTGTTCCGGTCGTCGGCGAAGAGCGACGAACTCATCGTGTGATCGACATCCAGCGTGCCCCGTGCGAGGAGGCGGGCACGGAGCCCCAGGCGGATGAATGCCTTCGGCACGCCGGGCAGGAGCTTGCCATCCAGGGTGTCGACAGTCGCCCCGTTGACGCGCCGGTACTCCCCGAAACGGTAGTGTGCGTAGGTGTAGGTCCCGAAGATCCGGATGCCGTTCACCGGCTCTCCGGTCAGCCCGATCTCGAGGCCGTCGTTGCGGAGCTTGCCGGCGTTCTGAAAATAGGCGCGACCACCGATCTCGGTGTACGGCACGATCGCATCCCTGATTCGTCCGAAGAACGCCGCGGCCGAATAGCCGAACCCCCGACCGATCCGTCCCCGGGCGCCGACCTCGAAGGTGACGGCGCGCTGCGGGCCAAGTTGATGGTTGAATCCGCCGGTCGACCCCGGCTGGTTGACCAGTTCGGTGGTGGTCGGCGTTTCGAACGAGGTCGAGATGTTCGCGTACGGTACCAGCAGCTCGCTTTCGCCAAGACTGATGCCCGCCTGACCGCTGGCGGCATGCATGGTCCGGGAGCCACTGTTGTCCGCGCCGTCGCGGAGGTGGTAGTCGATGACGTCGAATCGCACCCAGTCGTAGCGCCCGCCGGCGCTCACTGTGAGGCTCGGCACCGGGGACCAGATCAGCTGAATGAAGGGGCCGGCTTCGGTCACCCGTTCGTGCTGGTCGAGGACCACGGAGTCGAGCCCGCCCGTTACCGTCGTGTTGTTGACGCGTGCGTCCCGCATCTGCTGCAGGTCGATGCCATAGGTCACTCGCGGGGCGGCTGCGCTGCCCGTGAAGGCGGTGCTGCCGGTCAGCCGTGCGCCCCCGACCTTCCGGTCGATCGTCCCGTAGGTGCCGGTCGCGAGCCGGTTGTCCACGCTGCGGAGCAATCCGAAGAAGGTCGCGCTGTACTCGTTCGCATTCGCGCTGACGTGGCGTACCGTGAGCGACAACTGCTTCTGCTGGTTGACCCCATCCGCGTTGCGCCGGATGTTGTTCGCCGCCGCGGAGTCCGGATTCGCCACGTACTCCGCGAAGGTGAGTGCGCCGGGGTTCTGGTTCCTCGGCTGGTCGGCGTAGCCAAACCGGAGTGCGGCACTCGTCGAGCCGCTCAGGAGCCAGTCCCCGCGCAGATTCACCTGGGTGGCCTCGGAGAGACTGTGCTGCCGGTGGTTGTCGATCGCGTATCGCGAGACGGTCACGCCGCCATTCACAGGCCCGCTCCGGCCGCTGACCCACCCCAGGATCTTGAACAGGCCATACGAGCCACCTTCGCTTCGGACGCTCGCACTGAAGGGCGCGGGTCCGGGAGCCTCGGTGAAGAACGAGACCACGCCCCCCGAGGCGTTGCCGTACAGCGACGACGCGGATCCGTGCAGCACCTCGATCCGGTCGATGCTGCCGTACTCCACGTTGTCGAGCTGGCTCTGACCGTCCGGTAGGGTCTGCGGTATTCCATCGAGCAGGATCTTCACGCCGCGGATGCCGAAATTGGCCCGGCTGCCGAAGCCGCGGATGGTGAGCCGCGGGTCGCGCCGGCTGGGAATGTAGACACCGGCGATGTTGTTGAGCGCCTCGTCGAGTCCCCGGGTGGCCTGACCCAGGCGCACCGCGCGCCGGTCGAGGACATCGACTGCGGCGGGCAGCCGGGTGACCGGTTCCTGACTGCGAGTCACCGTGACGGTGATCTCCGGGAGGATCACCTTCGCGGAATCGCCGCGGAGCGTGTCGCTGCGCGCCGGCTCCTGGGCGAGCAGCGGCACCGACGAACTGGATAGTAGTGAAGCGAGGAGAAGGGGATGGAGGAGACCGGAAATGAGCGAACGGGCGGTCGGCATGGTCGGGGTGCCCTCGGAGAAGGTCGCCTGCGCAACTGGAGCGCGAGTAATGCGGGCTGGGCACCAGGAATTCCCCTGCGGGCATGCACCGCCGGCCGAGGTTACGTGAACCCGTATTGCGATCCTGTGCGGTGCGCGTTGTCGACTCGGCGGGTGACCCGGACCGGAGACGGGTGGGTGGTTTGACCCAATCCGGCAGCGATCGGACCCAGGCAGGCGATGCCGGATGCAGTCACCATGCCACGAAGGATGGCGATGGGCATCATCGTGACAACTGATTGGTGCGCGGTGAGTTGTTAGGCTTGCAGCCGGTGCGCATCGAGCGTGGTGTATCGGAGGCGCTGCGGTGCACTGGGTGAGGTCACCCAGTTGGGTGCTGAGGTGACGCAGCGCGATGACGCCGGCGCGATGCGCCTGACAATAGTGTTCATGCCTGGTTCATGAACGCTGTGCGGCCGGAGGCGGCTCGTCCGCATGCCTGGGACGAGGAGTGGGAGCGCGCATTCAGTGGCGGTCCAGGCGGAGTAGCCTGAAGTGGCGACGAGCGGGAGGGCGCCGATGAGGGGCCGATGAATCCACGATGAAGGGATCGGCCGCCACCTGTCTGGCGCTTGACCGGCCCCCGATGTCCGGCATAGCTTGCCGCCCGTCGCAGCACCGCCCGCTCCCCGGCGCACCTGGAGGCCGGCACATGAAGCAGGACACCCCGGGGACCAGCGTCGCGGACGAAGTCGCGGCTCATCGCGCTGTGCGCGATGACGCCCGCCGAGGCGCTGACTGGTCTCAGCAGCGCGCTCACCGGGCTGAGCAGTGAGGAGGCCGACCGGCGGATCGCCGAGTACGGGCCCAACGAACTCGCGCATAGCAAGCACGTCGGCTTCTGGGCCGACATCTACCACCGCTGCACCAGTCCCCTCGTCATCCAGCTCCTTCGTCATCGCCGTCATTTCCGCGGTCATCGGAGAGATGAAGTCCACCGTCATCGTCGGCGTCATGGTCGTGCTGAGCGTCGGGCTTTCCTATATCCTCGACCGGCGGTCGAATCGAGCCGTCGAGATCGCTCGGCAAGCGGGTGCAGTCGCGCACTGGTGCTCCGCGACGGACGGGAGAACGGAGATCAGGATCTCCGAGGTGGTGCCGGGCGACATCGTCCTCCTCCAGGCCGGTTCCCTCATCCCCGCGGATCTTCGGCTGCTGGTCGCCAAGGACTTCTTTGTCAGTCAATCGGCGCTCTCCGGACGAATCGATGGCGGTCGAGAAGAGCGCTGAGACGCGCAGACCTCGCCGGAGCACTCGGCCGCCTGATCTCCCCAATGCGTGCTTCCTCGGCAGCAACGTGACCAGCGGATCGGCCAGGGGCCTGGTCGTCAACACCGGCGCCGGACCCTGTTCGGGGCGATCTCGGAGCGGCTGGCCGAGGCGGCGCGAGGAAACCAGCATTCGACCGGGGGCTGCGCTCATTCACCTGGCTCATGATCCGCTTCATGGTGGTCATGGTCTGCGCGGTCTTCCTGATCGTCGGGCTCACCAAAGGCAACTGGCTCGAGGCCCTCCTCTTCGGCCTCTCGATCGCCGTCGGGCTGACGCCCGGAGATGCTGCCGATGATCGTGACGGTGAACCTTGCCAAGGGTGCCCTGACCATGGCGAGGAAGAAGGTCATCGTCAAGCGCTTGCCCTCGATCCAGAACCTTGGCGCCATCGACATCCTCTGCACCGACAAGACGGGCACCCTCACGCAGGACAACGTCGTGCTCGAGCACCACGTCGATATCACCGGGCGACGCAAGCAGCGATGTGCTCACCTACGCCTACCTCAACAGCTACTACCAGACCGGGCTGCGCAACCTGATCGACCGGGCGGTCCTCGAGCACAGCGACCTCGACGTCGAGCGGAATTGCCGGCTGGTCGACGAGTTGCCCTTCGATTTCCAGCGGCGGCGGATGTCGGTCGTGGTCGACTACGAGGGCGACCACGTGCTGATCTGCAAGGGGGCAGTCGAGGAGATCTACAGCTGCTGCACCCACTACCAGATAGGCGATGAGGTCTTCACCCTGCATCGACATGATCCGGGCCGATCTCTTCGAGGAGGTCGAACGCCTCAACAGCGACGGCTTCCGGGTGCTCGGCATCGCCTACCGGGAGTTCCCGCGTGCGAAGACCGCCTTCACTACCGCCGACGAAAGCCAGCTGATGCTGCTCGGTTACATCGCCTTCTTCGATCCGCCGAAGGACTCGGCGGAGACCGCGCTCAAGCTGCTCAAGGGCGCCGGCGTCCGGGTCAAGGTGCTCACCGGCGACAACGAACTGGTGACGCGGAAGATCTGCGACGACGTCGGACTCCCCGCGGAGCGGATCGTCACCGGCGCCGAACTCGCCCAGATGGCGCCGGAGGAGTTCGCCCGGGTCACCCAGGAGGTGGACGTCTTCGTGAAGCTCTCCCCGGTGCAGAAGGAGCAGATCGTCCGGTCGCTGCAGGCATGCAACCACGTTGTCGGCTTCATGGGGGACGGCATCAACGACGCGCCTGCCCTCAAGGCGGCGGACGTCGGGATATCGGTGGACTCCGCCGTCGATGTGGCGAAGGAAGCGGCGGACATCGTACTGCTGGAGAAGAGCCTGCTGGTGCTGGAGGAGGGGATCATCGAAGGGCGAAAGGTCTTTGCCAACATCATCAAGTACATCCGCATGGGGGCCAGTTCCAATTTCGGCAACATGTTCAGCGTGGTCGGAGCGAGCTACCTGCTGCCGTTCCTGCCGATGCAGCCGATCCAGATCCTCACCAACAACCTGCTGTATGATTTTTCGCAGACGGGGATCCCCTCGGACCACGTGGACGAGGAGCTGATCGCGAAGCCGCTCAAGTGGAACATCGACAACATCAAGCGCTTCATGGTGTGGGTCGGCCCGATCAGCTCGATCTTCGACTATGCGACTTTCGCGCTGATGTGGTTCGTCTTTCGGTGCAGCGCCTGGCTGGCGCCGGGCACCGGCGCCGCCGAGCAGACCCGGCTGGCGAGTCTGTTTCAGACCGGCTGGTTCGTCGAGTCGCTGCTGACCCAGACGCTGATCGTGCATATCATCCGTACCAGGCGGGTGCCGTTCTTCGAGAGCCGGGCCTCCACGCCGATGCTGCTGACCACGCTGACTATCATGGGGATTGGGGCGTGGCTTCCTTACTCGCCGGTCGCGGTAGACCTCGGCATGGTGCCGCTCCCGGCCGCCTTCTGGCTCTGGATCGCCGGCTTTCTTGCCGCCTACGCCGCGCTGACGCATCTCGTGAAGAGCTGGTTCATCAGGCGTTACGGAGCTGAATAGACATGGACTCGCTGCTGGATGCCCTGCAGGAAGGCCGACTGATCGAGCTCCCGGAGAACAACCGGGAGCATGCGCTGCAGCTCCTCGCCCACATCCTCGAGGCGATCCCATCGGTGCCCAACGGCACCGATGTCGTCGGCCTGGTGATGGAGCGGGAGCGGGTCACCAGCACCGCCCTCGGCAAGGGATGGGCCTGTCCCCACGCGCGGGTCCCCTTCGAGGAGGACCTGGTCTGCGTGCTCGGCTGGAGCCCGACCGGCATCGATTTCGGCGCCCCGGACGGGATGCCGATGTCGATGATCGCGATGTACCTGGTGCCGTCGAATCAGCGCAACCACTACTTGCGGGAGATCTCGCTGCTCGCAAAGGCGCTGAGCGCCTACGCCGATCCCGACAAGCTCCGCTCGGTGAAGGACCTCAACGAGGTCCGCAACTATCTGCTCGACCTGATCGGCTCGACCAAGGACACGGTGGGGCCGGACGCACGTGCCCGTATGATCCAGCTCCAGGCGCGGCCGAGTCTCGAGTCCCAGACGGCGCGGGATCTCACCAGTCTGATCGTGGAACCGCTCAGCCTGGTAGTCGTTCCCGGGCTCGCCCCGCTGGTACTGAGTCAAGCCGCCGGTCTGGCCGACATACTGGAGGCGGCGACCGGGCTCATCGAGCGGCTGGAAAGCGAGGGCGCCTTCCATAACGGCGGCTGGAAGGTGGTGAAGCGGAACTCGGTGTCCTATCAGGGTGGCCGCGTGGTGTACGACTGTCTCGCGATCCGGTTGCCGGCGGCGGCTCTTCCGCCGGCCAGGTGAGCCGGGGGGCAAGTCCTGTGTGGCCGGAGCGAAGGGTTGGCGGGCCCGGGGGCCCGCCCTTACTGTGTTCATGCTGCGGGTGAGCCGAGTCCTTCGGTGGCACGGCGGGCTCGTTGGTCTCGGTTTCGGTCGCGGACTTGGGGGTGCGACGGACGATGCTCCTGGCGCTTTTCCAGGCCGCGCGCTTCTCCGGGTCGTGGCGGAAGCGGGGGCGCTGCACGGCATCGAGCACGCGCACCAGGCGGACGATCTCGGTGGCGACCTCCTGCATCTCGGCATTGGCCCCGACGTGGGCGTTGACGCCGGAGGACTTGGCGCTGATCGCGTGCTCGTACTGGTCGATCATGCCGCTGACCTGATCCAGGAATCCGGTCGTCATGCCGTACGTGGTGAGCAGCTCCTGCTGGGCCCGCGCCTCGTTCACGACAACCCGGGCACCGGTGATGAGGGTCTGCGCCCCGCTGTGCGGCTTGGGGATGGTGAGACGCACCGGCATGGACGGCACGTCGCGGGTGGCGGTGGCCGCCAGACGAGAGAGGAGGGTCATGGCGTCATTGATGTTGCCCTTCTGCTCCTTCTTCCCGACAACGGCGGCACCGACTTCGATGTGCCCGCTCTTTTCCTGCGCCGCGAGTTCCTGGAGCCGGGCGGAGTCGGCCTCGAGGCGCCCCACATTCGCCACGTACGCCGGGTCGTCGGAGGGATTCGCGTGCAGGAAGACCAGCACGCGGAGGACCATGTCGAGCGTTCTGCGGATGAGATCGGTCATACGACGCTCCTTTCTTGGGCGCGTCCGCGGGGCCCGGTCGAGACGTCGACCCCGCGTGTGTCTGTCCTGTGAGTGCCGGACCCGTGTCGACCGAGGACGGATCGGCGGGGAGCAGACGTAAGTTTTGTGCCACACGCAAGGATCAGTGTCAGGCGGATTGTGGTCTTGTTCGGCCGAGCGGATGGCGCTGCCGAAGATTTTGACAAGCGCTGGTACTGCCTGTGCGGCTGCGAGTCCCGCGGCCGCCGCGGGCATCCGGGAGGATGGAGAAGTCTCCGGTACAGTGCGACCGGCGATCTGCGGATTCGAACCAGCGCCCCGCAACTCTGATTCTGCGACCCGACAACTGTGTTCGGCGATCTTCGGGGAGATTTCTGCTCTGGGCGAGCGGTCTTCCGCAAATTGGCGATGAGCGAGCGCCGCCTGACGGTCAGGATCGGCGATCTGGGGAGGAGCAGGGCGGAGTTGTGCGGCGGATGTTTCAGACTTGTGAGGTCTCCCGCGAGGCGGTACGGGTGCACCTCCGGGGGCAGAAATTGATTTCGCGGCCGGAGCGACTGTCTAGCAATCAGACACCGGAGTCAGCGGCCTGGAAATTCGATTTTCGAAGCTGAAAAACGGAACCTCGGGCCTGGGAGGATGTTCTGCGAGTGTCCACCAAACAGGACGCGCGAGGACACTTGGGTGGACACCTAGGAGGACACGGGCGGACGTTTCGAAGCGGTCCTGCGGGGTCCGGAAGAAGCGATCGTCCGGCCTCGGAGCGGAGTGGCCGGAGCCGACATCGGGTTCTGTGCCCCTCCCCCGGCCCCTCCCCACTACGTGGGGAGGGGGGGCTGGGGCGTGTGAGGAAGCGATTGCTTGCGATCCGAACCCGGCTCGGCTGATGTCAGTGAACTGACCGTACCCCGTTGGGCTCCCCTACAAGTCACTGTGTCGTTGCAGTGCGGTCCCGCACGGACCGACGAAGCGATCCCCCGAATTCCGCGCAGTCGGCGCTCCGATCAGGACGCCGGGAATGCCGCGCGGTCGACGAGGTGCAGGATCAGGTTGAGCTGCCGGGCCGCGAGCCGCGCCATCGTCTCCAGGGAAAGCAGGCAGTCCGAGGTCTGGCTGGGGAGGAGCAAGGCGCATTCGACGACGAGTGTCCCCTGACTCGCCAGATCGTCCCAGACCTCCGGGTCGTCCGGGAGCGGTTCGAGCAGCAGGTCGACGGCGGCATTCAGGGTACAGTCCGGAGGGCAGATCAGCTGGTATTCCCAGCGCGGCATCGGCTCGGTAAAGCCTTGGGCAATGGCCTCGGCGTCCTCGCCACGCCTGGCGGCCAGGACCGGAATCGCGCGGAGCCGCCGGGTAGGGAAGTCGACATCCAGATGATCCCCGGTGACCACCAGGCTGATCGACACTACATCCTCATCCTCATCTTCAGCTTCTACCGGCGCCGCACCGGTTGGGGGAGGAGATGTCTCCATCGTCAAGCTGCAGGCCAATAGCCGGAGCGCAATGTCCTGACGGGACGCGGCCGGCTCTTCCCCCGCGGCTGTGCGCGCCAGTGCGCGTTGGTGCGATTCTGCCGGGATAGGGAGACCATCTCATGCTCGGCCATGCCGAGTTGCCTCCCTCAGCGCCGAGCGCCGATATTATGGCCATGCCGCTCTCGATCCCCCGCTACACCCTGGACGACCTCGAGAACTTCCCGGACGACGGGCAGCGCTACGAGCTGCTGGGCGGGGTGCTGCTGGTGACGCCGGCACCGGTGCCGGCGCATCAGGTCGTCGCGACCCGCATCGCGGCCGCTCTCTCGCCCGCCTTGGCCGGGGATCATGGCCTCCACGTCGCCTGCCCGGGCGCGGTGTACGCCCCGCCGGATACCGGACTCGAGCCCGACGTGCTGGTGTTCGGGGCGCCGACCGGGCTGCCGAAGTCTTGGCGTGAGATCCATGAGTGGTGGCTCGCGGTGGAGGTGTTCAGCCCCAGTTCGAGAATCTACGACCGCGATTTCAAGCGGGACGCTTACCTCGCTCTCGGCGTGCGCGAGGTGTGGCTGGTGGATCTGGAGGCGCGGACGGTGTTCGTCTCGACGCCTGACGCGCGCGATGTGCCGGTGACCGATCTGCTGCGCTGGCAGCGGCCGGAGCTGGTCGCGGCGATTGACATCAACCTGGCCGAGGTGTTTCGGGGGGTGTGAGGGGAGTCTCCGGGGTCATCCGGTCGCAGGTCATCGGGAAAGGGGCGGACCACCTGGTCCGCCCCTTGGTTGTTCGTGGCACCAAACGCACTCAGATTGGCCGGAACAGTTCGCGGAGCGCCAGCGTGAATGGTGCGGATGCGCCGGGCGGGTGCCAGTGCAACTGCTCCCGCTCGATACTGGGCAGGCGATCCATCGGCGACCAGACCTCGACCAGCTCGGCATCGAGATCCACGATCCAGTAGCAGGGAACTCCCTGGCGCTGATACTCCAGCCGCTTGGTGAACCGGTCGGCGCGGAGCGACGAGGGACTCAAGACCTCGACCGCCAGCAGGAGGTCGGTGATCCCGGCCCAGGTCGCCGTGCGCGCCTGCGTCAGCGGCACCACGAAGAGATCGGGCTGCAGCAGGACATCGGGGCCCCACGAAACATCCGCCGGGGCGCAGAAGGGATGGCCTACTCCTTCCCGCGCCAGATAGGCACTGAGGGTGACGGTCAGCCGGCGCACGATTTCCTGATGCCAGAGCCGGGGGGCGGGCGTCACCAGCAGCTCCCCGCGTACCACCTCGTAGCGGTTGCCGTCCTCGGGGAGCGCCCGGACCAGGTCGGCGGTGTAGTAGCGTGGGGCAACCATGGCCATACGGTACGCTCGGCGTTGTGGAGTTGGCAAGGAGGGCGCATCCGCCACGATGCGCCAATCGGGCGCACCGCTGCCACCAGGTTCACGCGGGCAGGCACGAGGAAATGCGGCCTTCGTGAGGGGGACGTATGCCGGCGGCTCGAGTGTGACCGCCGGTCGCGGCATCCCAGCCCTAACGATAGGTGATGATACTCTCCAGCGGCTTCCGATGAATCTGCGGCACGACGGCATCGGCGGCGGGATAGCCGACGACCAGCAGCATCACCGGCCGCTCTGATGGCGGGCGATTGAGCAGCAGGGTGAGGAACCCCATCGGGTTCGGCGTGTGGGTGAGGGTGGCCAGCCCGGCGTTATGCAGTGCCGTGATGAGGATGCCGGTGGCGATGCCGACGGATTCCATCACGTAGTAGTGCGTGACGCGGCCTCCGCCTGGCGCGGTGCCATGGCGCTGCGCGAAGATGGCGATGAGGTACGGGGCGATCTCCAGATACGGCTTCTGCGCATCGGTGCCCAATGGCGCCAGCGCGGCCAGCCACTCTCTCGGTGCGGTCTGGTAGAAGCGAGCCTCCTCCTCCTCGGCCGCGGCGCGGATATGACGCTTCACCTCCCGGTCAGCAACGACCACGAAATGCCACGGCTGCAGATTGGCTCCGCTCGGTGCGGTGCCCGCGGCCTGAAGGCAGGCATCGATGACCGCGCGCGAGACCGGCCGATCGCTGAACTGCCGGACCGTGCGCCGGCGTTGCATGTCCTCGGCGAAGCGGCGACTGCGATCGAGCATCTCCTCAGGAGAGTATTCCTTGTAGGTCGAGAGCGGAGCGAAGTGGGGGGACCCCTCAGGCATCATCGAACCTCACGTCGAAGTGTCGTGTCGCCGCCCGCCAGGGACGTGCAGGAGCGAGCCGAGGGCGAATGCGTCCTCGACGGTGTCAATGTCGCGCGGCCCCTCGAGTCTCGCCAGCCGTTCCCTGGTCCTCGACTTGCCGAGGCCGCGAAGCGGCAGGGGGGTGCTCCGCTCAGCCTGCTTGCCGACTCCCCCCGACCGGGTGACGATCGATCCGCCGAGTATGCATCCCCGCCCAGCGCCCGCGCCGTTCGGCGCCACCCCGAAACTCGAAGTGCTCGGACGGGAGCACCCGCCCGGTGAACGTGACCTCGCGTCCCTCCTTGATGATGCGGGTCCCCTTGACGAGCCCGGCGATGGCCGCAGCGGTGTACCAGCGCCCTGGGGTTAGCGTGGGGTAGTGGTCGGCGTAGGCGGGTTTGACCTGCACTTCGCGGAGCATACGGATCCTGACGCGTTTGGGGTCGGCGGGAGTCTACCCAGCCGGCCCAGAATCCATCATGAGCCCTGCATGAAGGAGATGCCAGACGACGCGGACTGTGAGACGGCCTTCACCGTCGGCTCAACGTTGTCTCAGACCGCTCCGGCCCATATTGAAGCGGTGAATTGTGCCTCTGGGAGTACCCATGGCAGCCACCGTACCGCCTCGCCCCGTTGTGTCATCGGCGCCACCCAACCTGGCCGACTATGACGCGACCTGCCGCACATTCAACTGGACAGATGCACGCCACGAGCTGAGCGGACTCCCCGGTGGAGGACTCAATATCGCGCACGAGGCAGTCACTCGGCACGCGGCCGGACCGCTCGGCGCCCACGTCGCGATCCGCTGCCTCAGCCGCGGCGCGCCGGCCCGCGATCTCACCTACGCCGACCTCGACCACCTCTCCAACCGGTTCGCGAGCACACTGCGCGGCCTCGGCGTCCGGCCGGGCGACCGGGTGGCGACGTTGTGCGGCCGGATACCCGAACTGTTCGTCGTCGCACTGGGCACCTGGAAGGCCGGGGCCGTGTTCTCTCCGCTGTTCTCCGCCTTCGGCCCGGAGCCGCTGCGCACCCGCCTCGGCAAGGCAGGCTCCCGGATCCTGGTGACGACCGCGGCGCTCTATCAGCGGAAGCTGGCGGCGTCGCGCTCGGCGCTGCCGGCGCTCGAGAAGGTGCTGCTCATCGGCGCCGGTCCGGAAGACGAGGGCCCCGGGGTGCTGAGCCTGCCGCGCCTCATGGCGGAGGCCTCCGATGCAGCCGTGATGCATCCGACCCAACCGGAAGATCCCGCGATTCTCCATTTCACCAGCGGCACGACGGGGACACCGAAGGGCGCGATCCACGTCCATGAGGCCGTCGTGGCCCATCACGTGACGGGCCGCCTCGCCCTCGACCTCCATCCCGACGACATCTACTGGTGCACCGCCGACCCGGGCTGGGTGACGGGCATCTCGTATGGTGTCATCGCGCCACTCACCAACGGCGTGACGGTGATCGTGGACGAGTCGGACTTCGACGCGGAGCGGTGGTACGAGATTCTCGAGTCGGAGCGCGTGACCGTCTGGTACACCGCCCCGACGGCAATCCGGATGCTGATGAAAGCGGGCGCCGAGCTGGCCCGGCGCCGGGATCTCTCCAGCCTTCGCTTCCTCGCCAGCGTGGGAGAGCCGCTCAATCCAGAAGCGGTGCGCTGGAGCGCCGAGGTGTACGGTCGCCCGTTCCACGACAACTGGTGGCAGACCGAGACCGGGGGCATCCTCGTCGCCAACTTCGCGGCGATGGAGGTGCGTCCCGGCTCCATGGGCAAGCCCATTCCCGGCGTCGAAGCCGCCGTGGTGCGCCGTCGGGACGACGGCGGAGTGGATCTCCTGCCGGTGGGAGAGCAGGGCGAACTCGCGTTCCGCCCCGGGTGGCCTTCGATGTTCCGCGGCTACTGGGGCGAGCCGGAGCGCTACGCTCGCTGCTTCGCCGGGGGGTGGTACCTCAGCAGCGATCTGGTACGGCGCGATGCCGAGGGCTACTTCTGGTTCGTCGGCCGCGCCGACGACATGATCAAGACCTCGGGCCACCTCATCGGACCGTTCGAGGTCGAGAGCGTGCTGCTGGAGCACCCTGCTGTCGCCGAGGCCGCCGTGATCGGACTGCCCGATCCGGTCGCCGGAGAAATGGTCAAGGCCTTTGTGGCGCTCAAGGCCGGGTTCACTGCCGGAGCGGAACTCACGCGGGACCTGCTGGCCTTCAGCCGGGTGCGGCTGGGCGCGGTGGTGGCTCCGAAGAGCATCGGCTTCCTCGCGACGATTCCGCGCACCCGCAGCGGCAAGATTCTCCGCCGGCTGGTGAAGGCCCGGGAACTCGGACTGCCCGAGGGCGATACCTCCACGCTGGAAGAGGGAGGCCAGAATGCCTGACACGGCGCTCCAGGAGCCCGTTCCCCATGCGCCCCCGGCCGATCGGCCGTCCCCGCCGCTCGACTCGGCCACGGCGCGGGACCTGCTCGGCCAGATGCTGCTGATCCGGAGGTTCGAGGAACGCTGCGCCGAGCTGTACAGCGCCGGCAAGATCCACGGCTTCCTGCATCTCTGCATCGGCGAGGAGGCGGTCTCGGTCGGCGCGGTGCGCGCGCTGACTCCGGATGACAATATCGTGTCCACCTACCGGGAGCACGGTCACGCGCTGGCGCGCGGCGTGCCGGCCGGACCGGTCATGGCCGAGTTGTTCGGCAAGGCGACCGGGGTCAGTCGGGGCCGGGGCGGCTCGATGCACCTGTTCGACGCGGGCCGGCGGTTCTACGGCGGCAACGCCATCGTCGGCGGGGGCCTGCCGGTGGCCGTGGGCCTGGCGCTCGCCGACACCCTGACGCATCGCAACGCCGTGACCGTCTGTCTGTTCGGGGATGGGGCGGTGGCCGAGGGGGAATTCCACGAGTCACTGAACCTGGCGGCGCTCTGGAAGCTCCCGGTGCTGTTCCTATGCGAGAACAACTACTACGCCATGGGGACGGCCCTCGATCGGCATCAGTCCCAGGTCGATATCAGCGCGAAGGGCGCCGCGTACGGCATTTGGGCATCGTTGACTGTCGCCCGTCCATTTGGCAGCCCCGGACCGGATCTGCAATTGCGGCCGCTTCGTTAATCGCTTTTTCATTCCCATTAACTCAGTTCCCCTAAAAATATCCGCTTAAAAAGAATCCCGATGCCGATGGCCGCGTGTGCAAAGCGGCGGAATGATGTTAAGATAGAGCCCCAGATACCGAATTGCGAAGGAGGCGACATGGTCGATTTGCAGATCCTGTACGACGCGATCCTCAAGGGGGACGCCAAGACCGCAGCCGCCGTCACTCATGAAGCGTTGGAAGCCAAGGTGCCGCCACTTGAGATCATTTCCCAATACATGATACCGGCGATGGACCGGGTCGGGCGCATGTTCGAATGCGAGGAATACTATGTTCCGGAGCTTCTTCTGGCGGCGCGCGCCATGAAGGCCGCTCTCGATCCGATGCGCCCGTTACTCGCGGCCGCACGAACCCGGGGCACGGGCAAGGTCGTGATCGGCACGGTCAAGGGGGACCTCCACGACATCGGGAAGAACCTGGTCGCCTCGCTCCTGGAAGGGGGCAGGGTTCGAAGTCGTGGACCTGGGCGCCGACGTCTCCCCCGAGCGATTCATCGAAGCCGTACGCAGTTCGGGAGCGAACCTGGTTGCGATTTCCGCCCTCCTCACCACCACCATGCCGGGCATGATCGGCACCATCGAAGCGTTGCAGCAGGCCGGGATCCGGGACAAGGTCAAGGTCCTCATCGGCGGCGCGCCCGTGACGCAGCAATTCGCCGAGAGGATCGGCGCCGATGGCTACGCCGACAACGCCAGCAGCGCAGTCGCTCTTGCCCGCCGGCTCACCGCCGCCGGGTAGCCATTTCCACGGGTAAGGAAAGCTGAACCTCCAAGACCTCGAAGAAAAAAACATTTCTGGAAGATCTGTCGTCGAGGTCTTCGCGGTTCATTTTCCGATACGCCGACGCACGGCGCATCGGGAAATCGCTTGCCCGGCATGGAGGAGCGTGGTAGAAACGCAAAGAATCAGTTCCCGGCATCGTTCAAAGCCGTGCGCCTGATCAGGCCCGCTTTGCCGGCCGGCCCGTAAGGAGAGGAATCCATGAAAAGAAAACAGCTGTGCATTCTGGCGACGATCGCGCTGCTCGTCACCCTGCCGCTTGCTGGCCACCAATGAAACGCATCAATTACGACGACCTGACCAAAATCAAAGATCGAAGGCATGCAACGTTCCCAGGTCATGGAACTCAACAGCTGGCTGTCCGATGTCTACGCCCCGCGCCTGACCGGATCTCCCACCATCTGAAAGGCGGCTCGATGGGCGATGGGCAAGCTGAAGGAATGGGGCCTCGTCAACGTCAAAATGGAACCATGGACCGATCCGGCCAACATCAGCACCATCCCGCGCGGTTGGACCAACGATAAGTTTTATATGCACGTTACCGCACCCGAGAAATTCCCGATTCCGGGCACTCCGACCGCCTGGACCCCGGGTACCAACGGGCTGGTGAGCGGTGAGGTGGCGCTCGTGACCGCCACATCGGCGGAAGAACTGGCCCCCTACAAGGGCAAATTAAAGGGCAAATGGATTCTCACCCAGGCGGCTCCGGACGTTCCGGCGATGTGGGATGCGCAGGCCAAGCGCTTTACCCCGGAAGAACTCGCGGCCCTCGAAGGCCCGCGGGCGCAGCCTGAATTCGGCGTAACTCCGCCCGGAGGCGGACGTCAGGGCGGCCAGCCTCAACAGGCCCGTCAAGGGGGACCCGGGGCGCCGGCCGCCGCACAGCCGGGGCAACGAGCAGGTGCACCCCCCGCGGGCGCGCCGCAGCAGCAGACCCCCGCCGGAGGGCGGGGCGCCGGCGGCGGCAACGCGCGCAATGATTTTTTGCTTGCCGAGGGGGTTCTGGGAACGATTTCGACCGCCCCGCGCGGTCACGGCATGTACACGATCGGGGGCCCCGGTCGCACCAATGATCCGGCGACGGTGCTTCCGGCGATCGTGATCGCCGCCGAGCAGTATGGGCGGATTGCACGCATGGTGGCCAAAAATGTACCGGTCACCATCGAAGCCGACATCAAGAACACCTACTACGAGAAGCCGCCGCTGTTCAACATCGTGGGAGAAATCCCGGGCACGGACAAGGCTGCCGAAGTTGTCCTTCTCGGCGCCCATTTCGACACGTGGCACGCGGCCACCGGAGCGGCCGACGATGGCAACGGCACGGCCGCCATGATGGAGGCCATGCGCATTCTCAAAGCAACCGGAGTCAAGCTGCGCCGCACCGTCCGGATCGGGCTGTGGGAGGCTGAAGAACAGGGCTTGATCGGCTCGCGCGATTATGTGTGGACGCATTATGCCGCGCGGCAGGCAGTTCCGGGCGGCCGCGGCGGGCGGGCGCGGCGGCGGCCGTGGCGGTGCCCAGGGCCCGCTCCAGCTCAAACCGGAACATGAGCCCTTCTCGGTCTATTTCAACATCGACAACGGCACCGGCGCCCTGCGCGGCATCTACACGCAGGGGAACGAGGCGGTTGTGCCGATCTTCCGTGAGTGGCTCGAACCGTTCCGCAGCCTGGGGATGACGACCGTGACCACACGGAATACTTCGGGTACCGATCACCTGTCGTTCGACGCCGCGGGGCTTCCCGGATTCCAGTTCATCCAGGACCAGGTCGAGTACAACAGCATCACGCACCATACGAATATGGATACGTACGAGCGTCTGCAGCCGAGCGACAACATTCAGATGGCGACGATCGTCGCCGGGTTCGCCTATCTGGCGGCAAATCGCGATGACAGGATGCCGCGCAAGCCGCCCTCGGCCCTGGCCGGCGGTGGACGCGGACGCGGCGGGAACCAGTAGGCGGTTTGCCAAGAAACTTCCCCAAAGCGTGGAAAAACGTGGACAACCAGGCGCATCTCTACAACCCCTGCGGAAACTTCCTTATCTGAACTGTCAGGTGGGCGCAAAGGCAACTGCAGCCACGAATTTCACGAATTGCACGACATCCGGATGATTGATTCGCCTGGGCAACGAATGGGATAAAGAAAACCTGCGCGCGGGGCGACCTAGCGGAGATCGGATTCAACCTGATTTAATTCGGCCTTTAATTCGTGAAATTCGTGGCTGCTTTTGCCTTTGCAGTCGGATGCCCCCGCGTTTCTGTTTTCAATGAACGACGGACCGTCGCAAGAGTACTCCTCTGCGTTGCGCTTTTGCTTTTCCAAGTCGCGGACTCGAGCGCTCGCCGAACCAGGAATCAAGCCGCATGATTCCCCAACTTGAAACTCTACCTATCGATGCCTCACTGCCCGCGATCGTGACGGCGCTCGAGTCCTCGCGCGGGCTGGTCATATGCGCACCTCCGGGAACCGGAAAGACCACGCGCGTGCCCCGGGCGCTATTCATGGCCGGATTCGCAGAAACCGGTGAAATTCTAATACTGGAACCCAGACGGCTGGCGGCGCGCCTGGCAGCCGCGCGCGTAGCGGAGGAATTCGGGGAATCCCCGGGACAGACCGTGGGATTCTCGATCCGCTTCGAAAATGTGTGGGGGCCCCGAACCCGGATCCGATTCCTAACCGAGGGCGTCCTGTCACGCCGGATCATAGCGGATCCCGAGCTATCGGGGGTTTCCACCGTCATCCTCGATGAATTCCACGAACGGCATCTCGCCACCGATCTCGCCTTCGCTTTCCTGCGCCGCCTGCAAACCCGGCAACGTCCGGATTTGAAACTCGTCGTCATGTCGGCGACCCTGGACGCGGGCCCAGTGGCGGAATTCCTCGGCGGGGATGCCCTGCGGATTTCAGAAGGCTCCCCGTTTCAAGTCTCACTGGAGTACGAAGAACGGCCGGAAGAAAGGCCCCTGCACGACAAGGTCGCGGCTGCCGTTTCCAGGCTTGTACAAACGGGACTGGACGGTGACGTCCTTGTATTCCTCCCGGGAGCCGCCGAAATCCGAATGGCGGCGGAGGCGCTGCAACCGCTTGCCGCCCGGGCCCGGCTGATGGTTCTTCCCCTGCACGGGGATTTGACGGCCGCGGCTCAGGCACGCGCCGTGCAACCGTCAGAACAGAGGAAGATCATCCTGTCCACGAATGTCGCAGAATCCTCGGTGACGATTCCCGGAATTGCCGCGGTGGTGGATTCGGGGCTCGCGCGCATGTCGGGGCATTCTTCATGGAGCGGTATGCCCGTTCTCTCCCTGGCCAAAGTCAGCAGGGCATCCGCGACCCAGCGCGCCGGGCGGGCAGGAAGAACGCGGCATGGGCGAGTCCTGCGCTTGTACACACGATTTGATTTTGACTCGCGCCCCGAGCAGGATCTTCCCGAAATCAGGCGCGCGGACCTGGCGGAACCGGTACTCACGCTGCACGGGGCGGGAATCACCGACGTTCGTGCCTTCCGATGGTTCGAACCGCCCGCCGATGCCGCCATGGTAGCCGCCGATGACCTCCTGATACGTCTGGGGGCCATTGAAACTTCAGGCACACTCACTGAAACCGGCCGCCGTATGCTGCGCTATCCACTGCACCCGCGCCTTGCGCGCCTGGTCGCCGAAGGAGAGAGACTCGGCGCGGCAGATTCGAGCTGCCTGATTGCCGCGCTGCTTTCGGAGCGTGACATCCGGCTCGGGGAACGCAGCTCATGGAACCGTTCGGCCGCGTCCAAAGCTGCGCGCAGCACCGGACCGTCCCGACCTTATCGAATTGCTCGACCGCTTCCACGAGGCCGAGATGGCGCGCTTTCAGCCTGACCGTCTCCGGTCGCTGGATCTTGATGCGCGCGCCGTGGAATCCGTGGAGCGCGCACGCCGGCAGTTGATGCGATTCACCCAGCCTGCCGGGAGATGCGCGCCGGCCGGCGAAATCGAAGAGGCTCTCATGATCGCCGTCCTGGCCGCCTTCCCCGATCGCGTCGCCCGGCGGCGTACGGCCGGAGCGCCGGAATTCCTGCTTTCGGCCGGTGGGTCGGGCCGATTGGCGGAAGGGAGCGTAGTACACCAGGCTCCTCTCATCGTGGCAGTCGACGCCGAGGAAAGGACCGGTCGGAAGGGAACACGAGACAGCGCCGGGGTGCTGATCCGTCTTGCCTCGGCCGTCGAGCCCGAATGGCTGGCAGGTTTGTATCCGGAAAAGATCCACCGCCGCGTCGAGCTCGCCTGGAATGGGGATGCAGGGCGTGTGGAAGAAGCGACCCGGACCCTGTACGGCGACCTGGTGCTCGAAGAAACGGTGCGCCCGGCTTCGCCGTCGGACGATGTTTCAACGATTTTGCTGTCCAACGCCCTGGCCCGCGGCCCGGCCTCATTCGGCGACCACGAACAGATCCCGGTCTTCGCGCGCGCATCGCGCTTCTTGCGGAACACTTCCCTGCCGCCGGTTTCTCAATTCTCGGGGAGGATCCGACCGCGGCCGCATACGCCGCATGCTGTTCCGGAAAACGCAGTCTCGCCGAACTCGCCAGGGTGTCGCTGGTCGACGCGCTGGTGGCCAGGTTGACCTCGAAACAGAGGGATCTCCTGCAAAGGGAAACGCCGGAGCGAATCACGCTGCCGCGCGGCCGCAAGGTCCCCGTCCACTACGAACCCGGGCATCCGCCCTGGATCGAATCCGCGCTCCAGGATTTCCTCGGCATGAAGTCGACTCCGGCGATATGCGCCGGGCGTGTCCCGCTCACGGTCCGGCTCCTGGCCCCCAACCGGCGTCCGGTGCAAGTAACACAGGACCTGCCCGGGTTCTGGGAACGGCACTATCCAGCCCTGCGCCGTCAGCTCCAGCGCCGCTACCCCAAGCACCCCTGGCCGGAATAAATGCCGCCACAAATTTCCGCGCGGGAGGCGCTCCGAGGTACGGCGCCATACTCTGAACCCCATACAGAGCTCAGGTTCGCTGTGCCGCACCTTCGGCGCTCCATTATGCGCCAATTCTATCCCGGCCTGACGGCCGGGCCTACGGGCCTATTCACGTTTTCGGGCCGCCCCAGACGCGGAATCAACCGGCGAACGGCAAATTGGGGGCCGGTCGAACATCGAGCCGGGCCCGGAGGACCGCGGCCTCGGCTCCTGGTTTGTCGTGCTGAGTTAAGTATTCTGCAACAACGATTTACGCCCGCCAATCCAGGCGCGAAGCGCCAAAAGAGAATAGCCCCGCGCGTGCGGAGCCGGCAAAATAGGTTTTTGCAAAATTGCGGTCGTTTATTTTCAATAATTTACAGCCGAAAAAATCGGCGTTTTGC